>DUNO01000040.1 GCA_012839295.1 Clostridiales bacterium | reverse complement strand
ATTTATTAAGGCCTATTCACTTTTTGAATAGGTCATCAAAAAGTGAAAGGCACGGGAATAGAAATGGAAAAGGAGTTTTTGTATGAAGGATTATGTAATTGTAAGTGATGCAACCCTTGATTTACCTGCAGAGGTTATCAGGGAATATGATATAAGAATAATACCAATGGGCTTTAATGTGGATGATGTAGATTACCTGCACTATCCCGATGAGAGGGAGCTCCCGGTAGAGGAGTTTTATGCCAGGCTAAAGGCTGGGGCGGTATCCCGCACCTCGCAGATTACGCCGATCATGTTTATGGAGTTTTTTGAGGACATATTAAAGCAGGGAAAGGATATTTTATATATAGCCTTTTCCTCAGGGCTTAGCGGAACATATAATACCTCCCGGTTAGTCATCAGGGATCTGACAGAGGAATACCCGGACAGAAAAATCTATGGGGTGGATTCCTTATGTGCCTCCATCGGGGAAGGGCTGCTGGTGCTCCATGCCGCCGTACAGAAGAAAAATGGGCTTAGTATTGAGGAATTAAGGGACTGGGTAGAGCAAAATAAGAGGAAATCCCGCCATTGGTTTACAGTAAAGGACCTCTACTATCTGAAACGGGGTGGAAGGCTGACCTCCATTGAAGCCTTTGTCGGTACGGCCTTAAAAATAAAGCCGGTGCTGACTACGGATGAGGCAGGAAAGCTGGCCGTGAATTCCAAGATACGCGGATCACGGGCGGAGCTTGATTTTCTGGTTACGAAGCTGGAGAAGGAAGGAATTGACCTGGCTGGACAGACCGTCATTGTAGGACATGGGGATGATTTGGAGCAGGCCAGGGAGCTGGAGCGAATCCTGCGTGAGAAAAAGGTGGTAAAGGATATTATCATTTCTAAAATCGGGCCGATCATCGGAACCCATACAGGCCCTGGAATGCTGGCACTGGTCTTTATGGGAGAAGAGGCATAAAGCCATGGGACCGACATGCAGGAAGAATATGGACGGACATGGGAGCCGCTGTGAAAGAAGAAAGCTGAAAGGCATGGAGCATGCTGTGGGAGAAGAAAGTTGAAAGGCGCGGAGAATGCTATGAAACAGGACAGAATAAGCTCTGGCAACCAGGAGCAGCAGATAAAGCCTTATAAAAAGGATGGGGACTATTCCTATACCTTGGGCGCATTTCCAACCTATGAATTAATCAAGTCAAGGCCGCAGATGGTGCGAAAGGTATTGGTAGACACAAGCTTTACGGACCAGGAGCATTTAAAGAGCCTGTGCCGGGAGCAGCAGATACCCTTAGAATATAACAATAAGCTGATCATGAAGCTGAGCGACAAGGAAAACTGCTATGTGGCCGGAGTATTTGAAAAATATAGCTGTACTATGAGGGCGGATAAGCCGCATATCGTATTAGTAAATCCAAGCAATATGGGTAACCTGGGAACGATTCTTCGGACTGCCGTGGGCTTTGGAATTTTTAACCTCGCAGTTATCCTGCCGGGAGCGGATATTTACCATCCAAAGACAGTCCGTGCATCCATGGGAGCCTTGTTTAAATTGAATTTTCACCTATATGAATCCTTTGAAGAATACCAAAAAGAGTTTCCCGGGCATGAGATATTTACCTTCATGCTAAACGGGGAAAAAACCCTGACACTTAAGGAGTGTCCGAAAGCGGAGCTCTTTACGCTGGTCTTTGGAAATGAGGCCACGGGTCTTGATGACTCCTTCTTAAGGGTCGGGACCAGTATATTTATTCCCCAATCCCCTGAGGTGGATTCCTTGAATCTGACGATTGCGGTTGGGATAGGGGCGTATGCATTTATGAACCGGTAAGGCCTGAGGGCAGAATGGAGGACATGCGTATGAAACTGAGTTACAAACGTACTTTCTTTATTGGGCTTGCATTTATGTCAATCTGTGCTTTTTGGCAGATGTATGACAACATCATTCCACTGATGCTAAAGAATACCTTCCACTTGGGGGAGACTGTTACAGGAGTTGTAATGGCCCTGGATAATGTACTGGCGTTATTTTTGCTTCCGATATTTGGGGCATTCTCAGACCGGGTAGATACTCCCCTGGGAAAAAGGACACCCTTTATTCTGTTCGGGACGATTGCCGCAGTAATATCAATGACCCTGCTGCCAATTGCAGACAGGCTTAGGAATATGGCGCTGTTTCTCATATTTCTTGCCATAGTATTGCTTGCCATGGCCTCCTACCGCTCTCCGGCGGTGGCTTTAATGCCGGATTTTACTCCCAAGCCTTTAAGGAGCAAGGCGAATGCCGTCATTAACCTGATGGGGGCAATCGGCGGGGTATATACGCTGGCTATGATTAAGGTATTAGTAAAGGAAGATTCTAGCAGCTATACACCTTTATTCTTATCCATATCGGCAATCATGGTATTCGCTGTCATCCTGCTGATCCTCACTATTCCGGAAAAGAAGCTGTCCGGCACCATCGACCTGGAGGAAGGGCTTGAGAAACAAGGAGAGGCTGGGAAACAGGAAGGACCTGGGAGCAGGGAAGGATCCCGGGAGAAAGAAGGGGCACGGGAAATGGGCATGGAGCCTTCCTCGGATCATGGGATGCCAAAGGAGGTCAGAAAAAGCTTTATCTTTATACTGGCATCCATTTTCCTGTGGTTTTTTGCCTATAATGCCGTTACGACAGCCTACTCCAGATATACGCAGGAGGTGTGGGGGTTACACAAGGCGGGATTTACGGATTCCCTTATGATAGCCATGATTGTAGCTATCTTAAGCTACATACCGATTGGTATTATCGCCAGCCTGATCGGAAGAAAGAAAACAATCCTTGCAGGTATTGTTCTGATGACCGGCTCATATTTGTGCGGGGCATTATTCACACAGTATTCACCCTTAATTAATGTGGTGTTTGCCTTCACGGGAATTGGCTGGGCAGCGATCAATGTAAACTCCTATCCAATGGTAGTTGAGATGTGTAAGGGCTCTGATATTGGAAAATATACAGGTATGTACTATACCTTTTCTATGGCTTCCCAGATCCTGACACCGGTTGTGTCCGGTGCGCTGCTGGAATATGTTTCTTACCGTACCTTATTTCCTTATGCTGTTATTTTTTCCTTTGCTTCCTTATGTACAATGTTGGTGGTGAAGCATGGGGATTCAAGGCCTCCGAAGAAAAAGGATGTTATGGAGAATTTTGATGTGGAAGATTGAGAGGGGCGTTTTGCTGGGATGTTAGAAATTTTGCTGATTATTATATTTGTTGTGGTAGCGGTTTATTTGCTGGCGGTTATGCCAAAGCTTAGGCGTAATCCGGCGGGGAAACAGTTGGATGGGTGGTTATATGCCCACCGGGGGCTGCATGATAATAATGGGGAGGCACCGGAGAACTCTTTGAAGGCTTTTCACAGGGCGGTGGAGAAGGGGTATGGGATTGAACTGGATGTACAGCTGACGAAGGATCTGGTTCCGGTAGTGATGCATGATTATAATTTGAGGCGTGCCTGTGGAGTGGATATTAAGATTTCGGAGCATACTTACGGGGAACTTAAGCAGTATACATTATTTCAATCGCAGGAGAAGATACCTACCTTAGAGGAGGTATTGGAGCTGGTTGATGGAAAGGTACCCCTGATTATAGAGTTTAAGATCCCCTGGACGGCGGCTGCATTGTGTACGGTGGTATCGGAGCTGCTGAAGGATTATAAGGGGGTATATTGTATTGAATCCTTTAACCCCTTTGGGTTGATCTGGTATAAGCAGCACTATCCGGAGGTGGTCCGGGGGCAGCTGTCAACGGATTTTATTAAGGAAAAGATTGACGGGAATAGGTTTCAGTATTTTATGTTAAAGCATTTGCTTTTGAATTTCCTGACCAAGCCGGATTTTATCGCATACCATCATGTTTATAAAACAGGGCTGTCATTTACCATCTGCAGAAAGCTGTACCATGTCAAAACAGCAGCCTGGACAATTCAGTCACAGGCGGAGCTGGACAGCTGCAGGGAATATTATGAGCTGTTTATTTTTGATAGCTTTATACCAAAGGTGGAATGATAGAAAGTATACCGCATTGCTTATAGACTAACAAGTTTATTCCCAAATATTTTATTGGTATTGGCACATATCGCTTGCAAAAGCTCTTGAAGATTGTCTTTTCCCATGAATATGACCCTCCTGTTAAAATAATATTGCTATTTTGATAAGATATATAGTCATATTATAAATCAACTTGTTTAATACTGTAAATACAAATAACGTAATAAAATAAGTTTTTACGCTAATTAACAGATGAATAAGAAAGGATTGTTTGGGGATGATTACTTCATAAGAATATGATGGGGATGTAAAGCAATGATAAGGTTTTTTGTTGTTTGTTTATTTGAATGCTTGTGGTGTTTGTCAAACTTAATTATTAAGCCCAGGGGAGTAACCTACCAAAAGGGGCTGCGGCGGGAGCTTGCCAACCGGAACATTGATGCTGCGGCCTACCATAACAGGAAGAAAAAGTCCTTCCGGGTAAAATCAGATTATGGCTACCAGCTGTCCTGTGAATTGGTGGAATGTCCTGAAAATAGCCCGGAAAGCCCTGGTAAAAAAATTGCTATCTTCTGCCACGGCTTTGGCTATGCAAAGTATGGCTGTATTAAATATACCGATTTCTTCTTAAGGCTTGGATATTCGGTTTTGATGTATGACCACCGTAACCATGGTGAAAGCGGAAAGGCCCATACCTCCATGGGATTTTATGAGCGGTATGATTTGCTGAGGGTTGTGGATTGGTGCTATCAAAATTATGGACCTGACTGCAAGGTTATAACCCATGGCGAATCCATGGGCGCAGCGACCGTACTGTTGCACCTTGGGATTGACAGCAGGGTAAAGTGTGCAATTGCAGACTGTGCTTATTCGGATCTGACCGAGCTGCTTAAGCATCAGTTGAAGCAGTATTATCATCTGCCCAGCTGGTTAATCCCTGTGGTAGGCCATTTGACTTATCTGCGCGCCGGCTTCCGCTACCGGCAGGTATCGCCGATTAAGATAGTAAGCGAGGTGGAAACCCCGGTTCTCTTTATCCATGGAAAGATAGATAATATGGTGCCCTGCAGGATGTCAAAGGAGATGTACCGGGCGAAGAAGAATAAAAAAGCAATTTACCTGGTCGCGAAGGCTCGTCATGCGGCCAGCTATATTACGAATCGGGAGGGGTATGAAAGAAGGGTGGAGGACTTCCTAAACAAGTATGTTTAGAGGGAAAAGTACTCTGGAGCCCAATGGACAGCATACATCTGCCCGATGTAAAAAAGAGATGCAAAATAGAAAGAAGGCCCGGTAGATCTTGCAGAAGCCAGGATAGCTCTGCAAGATACCGGGTCTTTTTTACAACTCCCCGCCTGTTACCAGCGTTCTTTCATTTTCTGTTTGCTCCATTTTGCTATTTCCTTGCCCCATTGTTGTCTCTGCCGTAAATAGCTAACCTTGTCATCGGAGTATTTGCTTCACTTTTTAGTGAAATATAGCTGTTCCGGCGTTCCTGGGCCAGTTCACCGGCTTCAATCGCCGCTTTTATTGCAGAAGCAGCCTTTGATGTGGAGCCTTTGAAAGCCCGGCTGCATACTGTGGTTGAAAAAGGGTAGAAAAAATACACACTCCTAAACGTGTGTATCAATGGAAATAGCCAGGGGATATAATATAAACGGATCCGTATCAGGATGTGATACGGACCCGTTTATATTATATCAAAGAAGGAGTAAACCTATTTATCCTTATTATCTATGGAAGCCATCTTCATCGCACGTACTTTTAAGGACAATCCAAAGAGATTGATAAAGCCCTCTGCATCATGATGGTTATAAAGATCACCGGTAGTAAAGGATGCAATGCTCTCGTTATATAAGGAATAGGGTGAGGTAGTACCCTGCTTAATGATGTTGCCCTTATACAGCTTTAGCTTAACTTCACCGGTTACATATTCCTGTGTAACATCTACGAAGGCCTGGTATGCCTCTCTTAGGGGTGTGAACCATTTTCCTTCATATACGATATCTGCAAAACGGTTGGCAACCTCTTTCTTTGCACTAAGGGTAGCCCGGTCAAGGATTAATTCCTCCAGCTGCGTATGCGCTTCCATTAGGATAGTGCCGCCGGGGGTCTCATATACACCGCGGGATTTCATGCCTACGACGCGGTTTTCTACGATATCCACGATACCAATGCCATGCTTTCCGCCAATTGCATTTAATTCCTTGATGATATCCGTTGCAGACATTTTCTTGCCGTTTAATGCGGTAGGGATACCCTTTTCAAAGGACAGGCTGAGGGTTGCTCCTTCCTCAGGAGCTTTTTCCGGGGCTACACCGAGTACCAGCAGATGATCATAGTTCGGCGCATTTGCCGGATCCTCAAGCTCGAGGCCTTCATGGCTGATATGCCATAGGTTACGGTCACGGGAATAGCTGTTGTCAGCAGAGAAGGGCAGATGGATGCCGTGCTTCCCGCAGTATTCGATTTCCTCTTCACGGGAGGACATGGTCCAGGTCCTCCAGGGAGCGATGATTTTAAGATCCGGGGCAAGAGCCTTGATGGTCAATTCAAAGCGTACCTGGTCATTTCCCTTACCGGTAGCACCGTGGCAGATGGCAGTAGCGCCTTCCTGCCGGGCAATTTCTACAAGTCTTTTTGCGATTACGGGGCGTGCCATGGAAGTGCCCAATAAGTATTTGTTTTCATATACCGCATTTGCTTTTACGCAGGGAAGAACGTAGTCATTTACAAATTCATCAACAACATCCTCGATGTACAGCTTTGTTGCCCCTGATAATGCAGCCCTTTCCTCCAAGCCGTCAAGCTCGTTGCCCTGGCCCACATCAATGCACACACATACTACGTCATAATCGTAATTTTCCTTTAACCAGGGGATAATGGCAGTGGTGTCAAGACCGCCGGAATAAGCGAGAATAACCTTTTCTTTCATATATGATACCTCCTAAAATTTATGATTCTGTTTTTTACGGGAGGCTGGTTTTAGTCCCCGTAAGATATCCAGAAGTTGTTTTTATTAATATGTGTTTAAATATACAACATAATTAATTATTATGCAAGAGGAAAATGCATAAAGTATGAAAAATGTAAAAAGGGATGAAGGAGGGTTCATTTTTGGGTTGAACTCTTGTCTGTCATCCTTGCCCTTCCATATCTCTGCCCTTGCTTTTTTCTGGAAGCATTCTTCTTTTTACTGGAGGTGATACTAACAATTCCAATACAAAGACAGCAGCCTCCGAGAAGGATAAATACAAAGTTTTTACTTAATATTGAAGAAAGGATGAGCATGGCTGCAGAAATGAAATACAGTAATGCCGTAATTATTTTAGGAATTCTCATCATAGTACCTCCATGGACTGTTAACGTTTGCTTATACTGCTATTCTATATCGGACTGGAAAAAGATACAAGCAAAACTGGAAAAGATTCATCCGGTTTTTCTTCTGAATGAAAAGAGAAAACAAAAATTATGCCGCCGTAAATTGGAAACGGCTATTTACATGTAGTCCAGGATTATTATAATAAAAGTAAAGGCCGGGAATACTGGAAGCAAAAATGAAATAAGACTTTGGTGTAAAAATAAAAAACCTTAATAGTAATTGAGAAATCCAGGAACCAGCACCGGTTGCATAAAAAAATGAATTAGTTATATAAGGTTGCAATTATCAAAAGAATGTTAAGGAAGAAAGGAACAGTCATTATGTATCAGATTATATTGGCATCAGAATCACCAAGAAGGAAAGAAATCATGGAAACAATGGGAATCAGCTATCAGGTAATACCGGCAAATGTGATGGAGGTAGTGGAGGAGACAGTACCGGAAGAAATGGTACAGGCCCTTGCCAGGTTAAAGACAGCTGAGGTGCTGAAAAAGCAGCAGCTACAGTTTCCCCAGTACCAGGATGTGATTATCATTGGGGCAGATACCATGGTGTTTTATAAGGAGCATGCCCTTGGAAAACCGGGAAATGTGCAGGATGCCGTCAGGATGCTGAGTATGCTGTCAGATGATGCCCATGAGGTAATTACAGGAGTTAGCATTATTATAAAGAATAAATATGGTTTTGAAGAGCAGGTTTCCTTTGCGGTCAGTACAAAGGTAAGGGTGCAGCCCCTCACCCTGGAACAGATCAATGACTATATTGCCACAGGGGAACCGATGGATAAGGCCGGTGCTTATGCAATCCAAGGAAAATTCGGAATCCATATCAAAGAAATCGTAGGTGATTATTATAATATTGTAGGTTTTCCGATTTCTAAAATATATGAGGTTTTACTGCAAAAAGGCATTGATATAAAAAAATTAAAATAGGTATTGCATAAAATTAAATTAAGATGTATAATTATAAATATTTTCTGACGGAGGTTATTCTCCAGCAGGGCCGGAGGTGAGGTTTCTTGATACGTAATTTCACAATGGAGGATTACGACGAGGTTTATCAATTGTGGAAAGCAACACCAGGTATGGGATTGCGGAGCCTGGATGATTCCAGGGAGGGGATTGCAAGGTTTGTCAGAAGGAACCCAAATACGAATTTTGTAGCAGTTGATGGCGGAAGCATCATAGGAGCCATACTAAGCGGGCATGACGGCAGGCGCGGTTTTTTATACCATGCCTGTGTTAAGCCTTCCTGCCGGCGAAGATCCATTGGAGGGGAGCTTGTAGGGAAGGTAACGGAGGCAATGGGGCAGGAAGGGATTATAAAGCTATCCCTGGTCTGCTTTTCGGAGAATGAACCGGGAAACAGGTTCTGGGAAGCCCTTGGCTGGACAAAACGGGAAGAACTGAATTTTTATTCGTTTGAGATTTTATAAATAAAGAAGCAAAGGTGCTATCCTTCTGTTTGGGATATGGGTTTGGCACTTTGGGAGGTTAGGTTGAAAAAAGAACATTTTCAACCTTTTCATTCAGGCCTATTCAATTTTTTTGAATAGGTCATCAAAAAAATTGAAAGGCACAGGTGTTAAGATGAAGATAATTGATGGCGGTGTTACCGCAGCGCAGGGATTTTTGGCAGCCGGTGTATATGCAGGCATTAAGAAGGCCAGAAAAGATATGGCCTTGGTATATTCAACCGTACCGGCAGTACAGGCCGGAACCTTTACGACAAATGTAGTAAAAGCAGCGCCTGTAAAATGGGATATGAAATTAACAAAGGAAAGTCCATTTATTCAGGCGGTGGTCCTAAACAGCGGAGTTGCAAATGCATGTACCGGTGCGGAAGGAGACTTAAATAACGAACTGATGGCGAAGGCGGTAGCACAAGCGATGGACATTCCGGTAAATGCCGTATATACCGCTTCAACGGGTGTTATCGGCAAGCAGCTGCCGATTGCCGTAATCCAGGAGGGTGTTAAGCTGCTGGCGTCGGAACTTAAGGAAGGCAGGGAGGCCGCCTTGCAGGCTGCTGAAGCGATTATGACCACGGATACCTATTCCAAGGAATGTGCCGTGACCTTTCTGGTAGATGGCAAGGAAGTTAAAATCGGCGGCATGGCAAAGGGCTCCGGCATGATCCATCCAAATATGGCTACAATGCTGGGCGTCATTACGACGGATCTTGCAATCAGCAGGGAACTGTTACAGGAAGCCTTAAGTGCGGACGTTAAGAAATCCTTTAATATGATCAGCGTCGACCGTGACACCTCGACAAACGATTCCTTATTGCTGCTGGCAAATGGCCTGGCAGGCAATAAGCCGGTCACGGAAAAGGGTACGGACTACGAAAACTTCTGCGCCGCCTTAAATTATGTAACAACGGAGCTTTCCAAGAAAATGGCGGCTGACGGTGAGGGTGCCACCAAATTATTTGAGGTGCAGGTTATCAATGCCCCAAGCGAGGAGGAGGCAGTGGTATTAAGCAAGTCGGTCATTACCTCCAACCTGGTAAAATCAGCTGTATTTGGCAATGACGCAAACTGGGGAAGGATCATCTGCGCCCTTGGTTATTCCGGCGTGAATTTTGACCCGGATAAAGTAGACCTGTTTATTGAGAGCGGAGCCGGAAAGCTGAAGCTTGTAGAAAATGGCATGGCAACGGATTATTCCGAGGAATTCGCAACGGAAATCCTCTCGGGGAAAGAAGTAAAAGCAACCGCCGACCTAAAAGCAGGCACGGCCACGGCAACCGCCTGGGGCTGTGACTTAACCTATGACTACGTGAAAATAAACGCAGATTATAGATCATGATACTTTAGATCAAGAGAAAAGCCACGGGATGTGGATTGAAACGATCTATGGATTAGAACGATAACTTATATGTGCGAACTTAGAAAGGAAACATGAAATGGAACATATGGACCAGATATTACTAAAGGCACAGACCCTGATTGAGGCTCTGCCATACATCCAGAAATTCAACAACAAAAAGGTAGTCGTAAAATATGGCGGAAGCGCAATGCTGGATGAAAACCTGCAGTTAAATGTAATCAAGGATGTGGCATTACTAAAGCTTGTAGGAATGCAGCCGATCATTGTACACGGCGGAGGAAAGGAAATCAGCAAGTGGCTGGGGCTGATGGGCCACGAATCAAGATTCGTGGAGGGCTTACGTGTTACCGATGCGCCGACTATGGAGGTAGCAGAAATGGTACTCGGAAAGGTGAATAAGAACCTGGTCCAGCTGGTAGAAAAGCTGGGTGTAAAGGCGGCAGGCATCAGCGGCAAGGACGGCAGCACCCTAAGGGTGGAGAAAAGGACTGTAAACGGACAGGACATCGGCTTCGTAGGAAATATCACGGAAGTAAACACGGATCTTATCGATACCTTAATTGAGAATGATTTTGTTCCGGTGATTGCCCCCATTGGAATTGACGGGGATTATCAGAACTATAATATTAACGCGGACGATGCGGCCTGTGCGGTGGCTACGGCAATCGGTGCGGAGAAGCTGGTATTCTTAACGGATATCGAGGGCGTATATGCTGATCCCGAGGATAAAGGCAGCTTGATTTCGGTGCTGACCCTTGACGAGGCGGATAAGCTCTTAGACAGCGGATTTATTGGCGGCGGCATGCTTCCGAAGCTAAAGAACTGTGTTGATGCTGTCCGCAACGGCGTATCCAGGGTACATATCCTGGATGGCAGGATTGAGCACTGCCTCTTATTGGAGTTCTTCACCAATCGGGGTATCGGAACAGCTATTATTGATAAGGCCGGCATTTTTGAAAATGAAGCATAATAGCAGAAAAGGTTAGAAGAAAGTAAAAAACAGGAAAAGGGGGGCCGGGAGCCATGCATTCTTTTATGGCGTTTGATCCATATGGGGGCATGGACATGAATATGAAGCATTATATTGAAGAAGCTGAGCAGGAACTGATGCATACCTATAGCCGTTACCAGATCGTATTTGACCATGGGGACGGAATGTACCTGTACGATGTGGAAGGCAAGAAATACCTTGATTTTGCGGCAGGAATAGCGGTTTTTGCCCTTGGCTACAATTGTAAGGATTATAATGAGGCCTTAAAGGTACAGATTGATAAAATACTCCATACCTCCAATCTGTTCTATACGGTACCGGCCATAGAGGCGGCAAGGAAATTTAACCGGATCTCCGGTATGGACCGGGTGTTCTTTACGAGCAGCGGTACGGAGGCAATCGAAGGAGCAATAAAGCTGGCGCGTAAATATTATTTTAAAAAGTATGGAATTGCTAACAGCCAGATTATCTCCATGGACCATTCCTTCCATGGAAGGAGCATGGGAGCTTTAAGCGTTACAGGCACTTCCAAATACCGTGAGGCCTTTGAGCCCCTGATCGGCGGGGTGGTATTTGCCGAGTTTAATAATCTGGACAGCGTAAAGGAGCTGCTCCAGCAAAATACGGCGGCAATCATTATGGAGCCGGTGCAGGGAGAGGGCGGCCTCTATCCTGCCACAAAAGAATTTATCCAGGGAGTAAGAGCCCTGTGTGACGAAAGGGATATCCTTTTAATCCTGGATGAGATCCAATGTGGTATGGGACGTACCGGAACCATGTTTGCCTATGAACAGTTTGGGATAAAGCCGGATATCGTGACAAGTGCAAAAGCCCTCGGCTGCGGAGTTCCGGTTGGAGCCTTTGCAGCGGTAGAAAGGGTTGCAGCAGCCTTTGAACCGGGAGACCATGGAACCACCTATGGCGGAAATCCCTTTGCGACGGCGGCTGTGGCAAAGGTAATAGAGCTGTTTGAACAAGAGCGGCTGCTGGAACATGTGAACCAGGTGGCTCCATATCTGGAGGAAAAGTTAGATATGTTGGCAGGAAAGCATGCTTGTATCGTGGAACGGCGCGGTATGGGATTCATGCAGGGGCTGGAATTTAAAATGCCTGTAAAGGATATTGTTCCTAAGGCTTTGGACAAAGGGCTGGTACTGATTTCCGCCGGAGCGAATGTGCTGCGCTTTGTTCCTCCGCTGATTGTGGAGAAGGAGCATATTGATGCCATGACAACGGTCCTGGACCAGATATTAAGTGAATAATGGGATTATTATTAAGCAAATAATCAAACTATGGACGGGTAAATTCTAAAAGCCTTATGGCTGGGGATTTACCCGTTTTTTGTAAGCTTTCTATGAGGAATTAGTATTTATTCTGTATAGTCTTCCATAGAATTGGCAAAATTAAAAAGGTAATCACGATAGACAGTGTGAAATGCAGAATATTTCACATCCGACATTGAGTGGCCTGGCGGCCAAATGATCGTTAGCGTGAATGACTGATCAATAGCTTCATAACTTGGAAAGGCTGGGTGGAAGGCATGTGGGGTTTTCTTATCGCAATCATATCAGGGGCATTAATGAGTACGCAGGGAGTATTAAATACCGGGGTGACAAAGCAGACCAGTATCTGGGTATCAGCAGGCTTTGTCCAGTTTAGCGCATTGCTGGTATGCCTGGTGGCATGGTTTGTAACCGGAAGGCAGGGCAGCTTCGGTGCCTTATTTAAGGTAGAACCTAAATATCTTCTGGTTGGTGGTATGTTGGGTGCATTCATCACCTTTACCGTAATTAAAAGCGTCGATTCCCTGGGGCCGGCTATGGCCAATATGTTTATTATTACGGCGCAGATGATTGTCGCCTACCTGATCGAGGTGTTCGGGCTCTGCGGGGCGGAAAAGGTTCCCTTTGAGTGGAAAAAGCTTGTGGGTGTCCTCTTCATTATCGCTGGGATCGTTATTTTCCAGTGGAACAAGGGGAATTGTGCAGGATAAATTTAAAATAAATTTAATAAGCTATTGTAAATAAGGTGCAACTTATGTAAAATGAGAGTGTCTTATCATAAAAGTATAGAGGGTACTTTTTAAGTCTTCTTTAAGGGAATGCCTGAAAACGGCCTGTGCCGTTTTCGGACACACTGGGAAAGGAAGACTAAGGATGAAAAGAAAATTAATAATAACAGGGCTCACCTGTGTTTTTTTACTGGTATCGGGAATCTGCTACAGCTGTTCCTACCAGCAGAGGCAGCAGGCAGCCTTGGTAACGGGTACCCCGGAAGGCGGTACCGGTTTTGCAGCGCAGGAAGAAGCAGACTTTACTGGCCAGCAGGATGGCAGACAACAAGCTGATGGCTGTCAGGATAGCAGCCAGCAAGGTACCAGCCAGCAAGCCGCGGGCCAGAATGGCTCAGGGCCAGCTGATAAAACCGAAAGGGACAACCTGGAGTCTATGCCAACGGAAATTCCGGAAGAAAAGGTTATTTATGTACATGTCTGTGGTGCTGTTGTCCACCCGGGAGTTTATGCCGCGACTGCGGATGCCAGGGTAGTGGACGCGCTGGAGCTTGCAGGAGGGCTGACAGAGGAAGCGGCGGGGGAACATTTGAACCAGGCCCAGCAGATTTTGGACGGCCAAAGGGTATATGTCCCTACAAAGTCTGAGGTGGGCAGCCTGACAGCCGGCGAATTCGTCACCGGCGGGGAAGCTGCCATACAGGAGGGCGGGGATGCCTCCCTGGTCAATATTAACACGGCGGATGCCGCCCGGCTTATGACCTTACCGGGGATCGGCCAGTCGAAGGCGGACAGGATTATAGAATACCGCAGTACAAATGGTAAATTTAAGACAATCGAGGATCTGATGAAGGTGCCGGGAATCAAGGAAGGCTCCTTTCGCCAGATCTCGTCAAAAATATCGGTAGATTAACAGCCGGAACATGGTTTTGTGACTATAAACAGTATGGAAATTAATTATGAGGTGATAATATGGCAAAGAAGGTACTCGTTGTAGACGACGAAAAATTAATCGTAAAGGGAATTCGCTTTAGTCTTGAGCAGGATGGCATGGAGGTGGACTGCGCTTATGATGGGGAGGAGGCCTTGGAGGCTGCAAAGAATAAGGAATATGATGTGGTGCTCCTTGACGTGATGCTGCCCAAGCTGACAGGCTTTGAGGTATGCCAGCAGATTAGGGAGTTTTCAACAATGCCTATTATCATGCTAACGGCTAAGGGCGATGATATGGATAAAATTCTCGGCCTGGAATATGGGGCTGATGACTATATTACAAAGCCCTTCAACATCCTTGAGGTTAAGGCCCGTATTAAGGCCATTATACGCCGCAGCAGCAAGTCGGCCTCCCTGGGGAATGCGGATAAGAAAACCGTCAGCTTCGGGGATATGAAGATTGACTGTGAAAATAAGAGGGTCTATATCGCAGGGAAAGAGGTTAATTTAACTGCGAAGGAATTTGATTTGCTTGAATTACTGGTATTCAATCCCAATAAGGTATATAGCCGCGAGAATTTATTGAATATTGTATGGGGCTATGATTATCCGGGTGATGTCAGAACTGTAGATGTCCATATCCGAAGATTAAGGGAAAAGATTGAAAGCAATCCAAGTGAGCCAAAATATATACATACAAAATGGGGTGTCGGATATTTTTTCCAGAATCAAGAGTAATCTCAAACGTTTAAACAGCATGAGGATCTACCTGCTCCTGGCCTATATTGTGCTGGGAGTTGTTCCTCTATTGCTTTTCTCCCTGGTGGTTTTAAATACCTATGAAAAAAATGCGATTTCAAATAAAGTCACAGTGCTGGAGAACCAGGGAAGCATTTTATCAAATAAATTAGCGGTAAGCCTATATCTGACCGCCGGTGATGATTCCGGGATGGACCAGGAGATTAACCGGCTTGCGGATATCTATAATGGGCGAATTATTATTGTCAACAAGAATATGAGCATTGTAAAGGATACCTATTCCCTGGAAGAAGGGAAGTATTTGGTTTCCGCCAGTGTTGCCCAGTGCTTAAAGGGGACCACCCCTGTTCCGGTTCATGACAGAAGCACGCATTATCTTAAGTTTACTTACCCAATCACCCATAATGAAACAAAGGAAATTATGGGTGCTATTGTTATGAGCTTTTCTACAAAGGACATCCAGAGCATCCGGGGGAGCTTAAACCAGCGCGCGGCTGTTTTTGCGGTAACCCTGTCGATCTTAATCGTTGCCTTTGCGATCTATTTTTCTGGAAACCTGACAAAGCCCCTGACCAGCATAGTTAATTCCATTGACCGGATTACGGACGGATATCTGGAGGGAGAGGTGTCCATTAAGGGCTACAACGAGATTGAGAGGATATCGGATTCCTTTAACCATATGATTAACCAGATGAAAAAGCTGGAGAGCACCAGGCAGGAATTTGTATCCAACGTATCCCACGAGCTGAAGACGCCGATTACGTCGATCAAGGTGCTCGCGGATTCCCTGCTGATGCAGGAGGATGCACCGGTGGAGCTTTACCGGGAATTTTTGACCGATATTACGGATGAAATTGAACGTGAGAATAAGATTATTACGGATCTTCTTTCCCTGGTAAAGCTGGATAAGACCGCAGGGGATATGAATATCACGGCGGTTAATATCAATGAGCTGCTGGAGCTGATACTCAAAAGGTTAAGGCCCATCGCCAAGAAGCAGAATATTGAGATGATTTATGAGAGCTTCCGTCCGGTGGTTGCTGAAATTGATGAGGTAAAGCTGTCCCTGGGTATCTCCAATTTAATTGAGAATGCAATTAAATACAATGTGGAGGATGGCTGGGTCAGGGTATCCTTAAATGCTGACCATAAGTATTTCTTCATTAAGGTGTCGGACTCTGGTATCGGTATACCGGAAGAGGCCCTGGATTCTATTTTTGAGCGTTTTTACCGCGTGGATAAGGCAAGGTCCAGGGGAACGGGTGGAACGGGACTGGGACTTGCAATTACGAAAAATGTAATTTTGATGCACCATGGGGCGATCAAGGTTTATAGTAAGGAAGGGGAGGGCACTACCTTTAATGTCCGGATTCCTTTAAACTATGTATCCTACTAGCCAAAAGCTGACGCTGCCAGGTATTTTCGGCCACAGAATAGAACGGAGATGGATATGAAAAGACAATTAGTATTAACTGTCCTGATCATGGCGGCAATTGTTCTTACCTCCTGCAGCCGCCGGCAGGATAATGATGACGGGGAAGCAAAGGTGTCCGTCTACTATATTAGTACGGAGACGAAGGGCTTAATCAGTGAAAGCTATGAATTAATCAGCACGGAGCTTTCCGAACAAATCAATGAACTGCTGTATATGCTAAAGAAGAGCCCGGAGAACCTGGCCTACAAAAGCGTGCTTCCCGGTGACATTAAATCGGAGTTTGCGTTAAATGAGGACGGGAGCCTGGCGGTGAATTTTGATGCCGTCTACAGCAATCTTACGGGGGTGGATGAAATCCTGGCACGTGCAGCAATTGTTAAGACGCTGACCCAGCTTCCGAAAATTGAGTATGTCCAGATTAATGTCAACGGGAACCCGCTCATTGATTCCAACGGTAATGCGGTGGGACCCCTTACGGCGGAGGATTTCATTGATGATACGGATACGAATACAAATTACAGGGTGAAGCTGTACTTTGCAAATGAGAAGGGCGACGCTTTAATCGAATACGATACGGATATCAACTATTCCGGCGTGGAAACCATTGAAGAGCTGGCGATAAAGCAGTTAATCAATGGCCCGACGAAGATGGGGCTGTACGATACAATCCCAAAGGATACGGTACTGCTGGATTTATACAAGACCGACGGAACCTGCTTTGTGGATTTCAATGAGAAATTCCTGGAAAAGCTCCCGGATGTTACGGCAGATGTTTCCATTTACAGCGTGGTTAATACCCTGGTTGAGCTTCCGGGCATCAGCAAGGTACAATTCCGTATTAATGGAGAGGTGCAGGAAACTTATTTAGAGAGTATAGATTTTGATACTCCCTTTGAACGGAACTTAAATATTATAGAGGCGCCAAAGTAAGGGGGTGAGTAATTGATCAAGCGTCCACTCATATGGATACTGGCCTCCTTTTTGCTTGGGATGTATCTGGCTTGGCGGCATTTTTCGGTTTCTATAGTAAGCCTTCTGGTATTATCACTTTTGCTCTGCATCTATCTAGGTATGTACAGGGCCAAATGGAAAGTGGTAAGCCCGAAGGATAAATTCCTGTGGTCACTGCCTTTTATCCTGCTTCTGGGATTTCTGGCCATGGGAGGGCGGCTGGTGAAGCCTGCGCTCTATGATGCCTTTGACCAGAAAACCTACTGTGAGGTGTCCGGGAAGATAAGCCTGATAGTACAAAAGCCCTCGGGAAAGGCGGTTTATCTAAAGAAAAATAAAGTAACCCTGCCGGAGGGGGATACCTACCGGTGTGAAGCAATCCTTGTATTTTGCAATGAGGATACAACGGCCAGTCCCGCATCCCCTGCTGGCCCATTCGATCACCAAACGAATTACCGGGTCGGCAATGAAATCGCCGTAAAGGGGACACTCCAGAAATTTTCTCAGGCCACAAATCCAGGCCAATTCAATGAACAATTCTATTATGAAATTGAGAATATCGACTTTAAGCTTAAGGCCAAAGCCATAACCATGACAGACGGCCGTTATTCCGAGTTTCATTCCGTACTGGACCACATAAAAGAAAGACTCATTAAGGTATATGATACCATCCTTTCGGAAAAGGAGTCCGGGGCATTGGTTGCAATGCTGCTGGGAGAAAAGTATCTGCTGGGGGATGAGGTCAAGACCCTGTATCAGCAGAATGGGATATCCCATATCCTTGCGATTTCCGGCCTGCATGTTTCCCTGATCGGCATGTTTGTATTTGCGGTGCTAAAAGGTCTGAAGGTCCCGATATTCATTTCAACCTTTGTCACAATCTTTATTCTGTATTGCTACGGGGTACTTACGAATTTCAGTGTATCTACAAACCGGGCAGTTGTGATGATGACAATTATGCTGCTGGCTTCCCCGGCAGGCAAAACCTATGACATGCTGAGCGCATTGTCCCTCAGTGCCTTCCTCATCCTGCTGCAAAATCCGCTGCAGGTGTTTAGTGCCGGTTTTTTGTTATCCTACGGCGCTGTGCTGGGCATTGCCCTAATCCAGCCCTGCTTTAGGCAGTTATTCCAAAAAAAGCATATTATTCTGGAGAGTATTTATGTCAGCACCAGCGCCCAGCTGGCTACGGCACCGATCGTCATTTATTTCTATTATCAGCTTCCCCTCTATGGAATTCTTGTAAATTTAATCATTCTCCCCTTTGTTACCATATTGACCCTGACCTCTATCTTTGCGGGAATCCTGGGAGTGGTTTATCTTCCCCTTGGCATTTTCTGTGTGGGAGGGGCTAATTATATTTTGAAATTCTACGAATGGGTCTGCAGGGTGGGCAGCGCCCTGCCGGGCAATTTGGTCACGGTTGGGAAGCCGGGGGCGTTGCAAATGGTGCTGTATATAATACTCCTTGTCCTCTTTTGTTGGACAAGCAATCGTTGGGCGGCAAGGGATGAGGCAGCAAAGGATGAATCGGCAAAGAATGAAACTGAGGATAATGCGACAATGAAGCATTGGGCAACGCAGCATTGTAATAAGAAGCTATGCCTCTTGCTGCCCTTGCTGGCCTCCATATTGCTGATCCTGCCTCAAAGCCATGCAGGCCTTAGGGTTACCATCCTGGATGTAGGGCAGGGAGATTCCATCTACTTAGAGCATGAGGGTGGGATGACGGCTTTAATCGACGGTGGTAGTACGGATGTAATGAATGTGGGAAAGTATCGGATCAAGCCATTCCTCTTGTCACAGGGAACCGATGAGCTTACCTATGTCATCATGACCCATGCTGATGCGGATCATATTAACGGGTTAAAGGAGCTGATGGAGGACGGGCAGACTAGGATCAGGAATCTGGTCTTGCCGGAGATATCGAATAAGGATCAAGGGTACTTGGAGATGGAAGCCTTAGCCAAGGAGAAGAAGATAGCAGTCAGCTATTGTAAGGCAGGGGATAAGATTGTGGATGGGGATCTGACCCTGTTCTGCCTGCATCCCTCCGAAGGGGTTGAGGCTCCTGATACCAACTCCTATTCCGCTGTCTTTAGCGTGAGATATGGTGAATTTGATCTGCTTCTCACCGGGGATATAGGAAAGGAACAGGAACCAGCCCTTCTTAGGAATTTGACAGATGAGGCCTTGTGGGGAGATGATGGGCCCAGTGGATTTAAGCCCCGGATGGAATATGATATCCTGAAGGTCGCCCATCATGGGTCAAAGAACTCTACCTCCGATGAATTTCTATCTTCATTGCAGCCAAGGTATGCCTTTATTTCCTGTGGCTCCAATAACCGCTATGGGCATCCCCACCAGGAATTATTGGAGCGGCTGCAGGAGGCGGGAAGTGATACCAGGATAACCTATGAGGCCGGTGCTATACAGATTGAGACCGATGGAAGGCTGATGGAGGTATCAGGGTATCTGGAGTGAAATTAAAATTGATGGGAATGCCGGGCAGAATATTGGGAAATGATGTTATGATTTTACTGATGTTGGGAATCTTCATTGTGAAATCTTCATTGCTTAATAAATTTGTATATTATATAATTGGGATAAACAGGTGTAAAAATTAATTGCATGAACTAAAAAATTAAGGGGGATAGAGGCATGGCAAAAATATATATAACATCCCTGGGACCGATTAAAAAGTTTGAAATGGAAGTTAAGAAGATAAACTTATTCATCGGGGAACAGGCCACTGGAAAAAGTACGATAAGCAAGGCGGTTTTCTTTTTCAGAACCTTGAGGGATATATTGGTAGAGTATTTATATAATATTTCTTTGGATGGTAAAACGGATATGGATGATACATTTCCCAAAACCACCAGGCAGGAAATTGAAAACTATTTCATAGATTTATTTGGATACCGCTGGAATCTGCCGGAAACCTTAGAGCTGCGCTATGAATATAAGGAAGGCTATTGGACTGTGGTTGCTTTACAGAAGCGAAATGGTAAAAATTATTTGTCGATTAACTTTAGTGCCGAATTTGAAAAGGATATGAAAGCTTATGAGGGACAAGCATATGATTTTTATTTATCCAATAAAGAATCCTCAACCAATTTTTCTTTTGCTACAACAGAAAGACTGCGTATGCATCAGGAGCTCTTCCGAAAAATATCCGGGATGCTAAATGATGACATGCAGTGCTATTATATTCCGGCTGGAAGAAGTTTGATGACCTTGATGACAAATCAAAAAACCAAATTAGACTATAATACAATGGACTTGATTAACCGGAAATTCATGCAGTTTATTGAGAGCATACAGTCAAAATTCGATATGGGAATTTCGCAGGCGTATAAATACTATCCTGTTGCAGAACGAAAATTTGATATAAGTAAAGTAGTCGAATCCCTTGTAAATGGTTTGAAGGGAGATTATTTATATGCCCCGGGAAAGGAATTTTTACAGCTTAACAATTCCAATGAGAAGATTCCGATCAATTTTACCTCATCGGGGCAACAGGAAGTGCTATGGTTATTAAATCAATTATATATTTTAATGCTCCGTGATGAAAAAGCGTTTATTGTAATTGAAGAGCCGGAAGCGCATTTGTATCCTACACTGCAAAAGCAGGTGATTGAATTTATCATACAATTTGCAAATGTTACAGGCAGCAGTGTTATCATAACCACACATAGCCCCTATGTTCTGACCTGTATGAATAATTTGCTATATGCGGGAAGGCTGCAAAGCGATAAAACAAAGGACAGGGTGGAGAAAATCATCGGAAAGGGAAAGCTGGTGAAAGAAGGGGAATTGTTCGCTTGCAAATTGATAAAGTCAAAGGAACAAACGGTTTTTATAAATTTGATCGATAAAGAAAGTCACGAAATTATTACGGAGTCTATAGATGAGATCTCTGATACAGTAAACAAAGCTTATACGGAGTTGTTTTATCTGGAGGAGGAAGATGAAGATCGAGAAAAAATATGAACCATATTTTGAGGTACAGGAGGCTGGAAAAAGGTTTACTCTGGCCGATGAGAAAACAAAATTATATCTGCAGGCCAATGGAAATGCCATATGGAAGGTTAAGGTGGATAAAGGAATCATAGCTGATGTGACGGCAGGAATTAATAAATGTGATTTTATAATCTATGATGAGATAAAGGAAGAAACGCATTTAATTGAGCTTAAGGGAGCAATTATTGACAAAGCACTCATACAGCTGGAAGAGACTTTAAAGAATTTAGAAGAGGAGCAGGAATTGGTTTTCTTAATAAAAGGCCAGAAAATAGTGAATGCTTTCATTGTCAGCCCGGGAAGACAGGAAATACCGAGGGGAATCAATACCAAGAGCCGTTTTCTGGCTCAAAGGTTATCAAAGCATTCTAAGATAAAAGCAGAAAATTTGTTTGACTTTATAAAGTATGTAAAGGTAGTTATGAAATCAAACGCAAAAGGGGACGATGGAAACCATATCCTATGCTCTCCATCGGTGCCTATTATTTTTTGATTATGTACAAACGTTATGTTTATTAAATGGTGTTTACAACAGAGTCGACTTGGGAAACTGGGCCGGCTTTTGTTGTGGAAGGGATGCATCCCCACCAGGATTTATTAGAGCGGCTGCAGGAAGCAGGAAGCAGCATCAGGATAACCTATGAGGCCGGTGCTATACAGATTGAGACCGACGGAAGGCTGATGGAGGTGTCAGGGCATCTGGAGTGAAATCCATCTTTTCCTTTACAAATAGCTTGATTTGCCTATAATAATATTTGAATAAACAAAATATAAAACGGTCATATATTATATAGGAAGCCAAGGCCTCCAAAAGAGAAGGAGACGAAGCATGTTTTTAGACAAAATGTTGGAACGGTTAGAATATACCTGTTTGCAGGGAGAAACCCATATTGGAATTACGGAGCTGGTGTATGATTCGAGGAAGGTAGTGGATAACTCTGTATTTGTATGCATTGCCGGAGCGGTAAAGGACGGGCATGAATTCGCCTACGAGGTTGCTCTTAAGGGAGCGGCGGCAATTATCGTAGAAAGGGAAGCCGTATTCCGGGAGGGTGGCTAC
Organism: Clostridiales bacterium; assembly: GCA_012839295.1. Taxonomy (GTDB): domain Bacteria; phylum Bacillota; class Clostridia; order Lachnospirales; family Lachnospiraceae; genus Mobilitalea. Next base: position 23,285 of record DUNO01000040.1, on the reverse strand, counting down.
CCGGAAGGCGTTACAATCATTAAGGTGAAAGACAGCCGCCTGGCTTTGGCCTATCTGTCGGCAGCTTATTTCGGGCATCCGGCGGAGAAGCTGACCACCATAGGCATCACAGGCACGAAGGGAAAGACCACCACCACCTATATGATTAAATCAATCCTTGAAAATACCGGAAAAAAGGTGGGTCTCATCGGAACCATCGAAGTAATCATCGGAAATAAAGTAATACCGGCAAATAATACCACACCGGAGTCCTATATGGTGCAGAAATATTTTGCGGAAATGGTGGAGGAGGGCTGTGAATGCGTGGTGATGGAAGCCTCCTCCCAGGGACTGATGCTCCACCGGATGGCTGGCTTTACCTTTGACTATGGAATCTTTACGAACCTGGAGCCGGACCATATCGGCGGGGCAGAGCATAAGGATTTTGAGGATTATCTCCGTTGTAAGAGCAAGCTCTTTAAGCAGTGCAGGCTTGGCCTGATTAATATTGATGATTCCCATGCCCAGGAGATTCTTGAGGGGCATACCTGCCAGGTAGAGACCTTCGGCTTCTCGAAGGAAGCGGACGTCCGTGCGTCGGAGGTTGATTTGGTGGAAAGGCCCGGCTACCTTGGAATTGCCTATAAAGTAGAGGGTCTAATCAATATGGATGTAACCATGAACGTACCCGGAAAATTTAACGTATATAATTCCCTGTGCGCCATTGCACTTTGCAGGCATTTGGCTGTAGGTCCTGATCTTACGGAGGAGAAGGTCAAGGAGGAAATAGCAGGGGCGCTGAAGCATGTTAATGTAAGGGGACGTGTGGAGCTTGTTCCGGTTCCCGGACATTATACCCTGATGATCGATTACGCACACAATGCAATGAGCCTGGAAAGCTTACTTACGACATTGAAGGAATACCATCCAAGACGCCTGGTGTGCCTCTTTGGATGCGGTGGAGACCGTTCCAGAAGCAGAAGGTTTGAGATGGGCGAGGTGTCATCAAGGCTGGCAGACCTTACGGTAGTGACCTCAGATAACCCAAGAACCGAGAATCCCCAGGACATCATTGATGATATTATTGTGGGGGTTAAAAAAGCCTCCGGTAACTATGTCGAAATCATTGACCGTAAACAGGCAATCAAGTATTGTATCGACAATGCCCAGGAAGGCGATGTCATCGTATTGGCTGGTAAGGGCCATGAGGATTACCAGGAAATAGATGGTGTGAAGCACCATATGGATGAACGTGAGCTCATCGCTGACATTTTGGCTGGAAGGTAAAGTGGAGAGGGCTACAAAGGAGGATGAGATGTCTTTTCGTTACTATGCAGATATCATTATAGACATATCACATGAAAATCTAGACAAGACATACCAATATGCCATCCAGGAAGAGATGGAGGAAAAGGCAGTCATAGGTTCTCTTGTAGTAGTTCCCCTGGGGAAGGGCAACCGCAGGATCAACGGATATATCGTTGGAATATCGACAGAGCCCAAAATTGGCGCGGAACGTATCAAGCCTGTTTATGAAGTGGTCGAAGGGGCACCAGTCATTGAAAGCCATCTGATCTACCTTGCCTACTATATCAAGGAGAAGTTTGGCGGCACAATGAATGATGCCCTGAAAACCGTTATTCCTGTCCGGAAGGCGGTTAAAATAAAGGAGCAAAGAAGTGTCCAGCTGGCCGTTGGGACCGAAGAGGCCCACAGGCTATATTTTGAGTACCAGAAGAAAAACAGCAAGGCAAAGCTACGGCTTCTGGAAGCGCTTCTCAGGGAGCCAACCTTGGATTATGATGTCGTCATCAACAAGCTGGGCATTCCGAGGGCAACCTTACTTGGAATGGAGAAGCAGGGTGTTACCAGGACTTCCTCGCAGCAGATCTACCGGAACCCGATCAAAGCACAGGAAGAAGCATACCAGCCGGTCAGCCTGAATGAAGAACAAAGCTATATCGTGGAGGATTTTCTGGAAGATTACCGGCAGGGGATACGGCGGACTTATCTGATACACGGGATCACGGGGAGCGGTAAGACGGAGGTATATATGGAAATGATCGCTTCCGTCATTGCAATGGGGAAGCAGGTGATCCTGCTGATACCGGAAATCGCATTAACCTATCAGACGGTTATGCGTTTTTACAAGCGGTTTGGAAACCGTATCAGTATTATGAATTCAAAAATGTCCCAGGGGGAACGATATGATCAGAGCCTCCGTGCAAAAAATGGTGAGATTGATATCATGATCGGTCCAAGGTCAGCCTTGTTTACCCCCTTCCAAAGGCTTGGGCTGATCATTATTGACGAGGAACATGAATATAGTTATAAGAGTGAATCCGTTCCCAAATATCACGCTACCCCGGTGGCGGTGGAACGGGCGAGGCTTACGGGGGCTTGCGTGGTCCTCGGGTCGGCAACTCCTTCCCTGGAGGCTTATTTAAAGGCAAAGCAGGGGGAAATGAAGCTATATACCCTGACAAAACGGGCGAAGGAAGCGGAGCCGCCCATGGTATGGATTGCGGATTTGCGTGAAGAATTAAAAAGAAAGAATAAGTCCATCTTCAGCGGGAAGTTGAAGGAGCTGATCAGGGACCGCTTGAATAAGAAGGAACAGATCATGCTCTTTTTGAACCGGCGGGGCTATGCCGGCTTTGTATCCTGCCGGAGCTGCGGCTATGTGGTTAAATGTCCCCACTGTGACATTTCCCTTACGGCCCATAATAACAGAAGCCTGGTTTGCCATTATTGCGGCCATGAAGAAAAGCAGCCTGATATCTGCCCGGAATGCGGTTCAAAGTACATTGCGGCCTTTGGTACCGGCACCCAGAAGGTTGAGGAATTGGTGAAAAAGGAATTTCCGGAAGCCAGGGTGCTCCGTATGGATGCGGACACGACCAGGAATAAGGGGGGGCATGAAGCGGTTTTATCAGCATTTTCAGGACATCAGGCGGATATTTTAGTCGGGACCCAGATGATCGTGAAGGGACATGATTTTCCCAAGGTGACGCTGGTAGGGATTATTGCAGCGGATCTTTCCTTATATACGGGGGATTTCCGCGCCAGCGAACGGACCTTCCAGCTCCTGTGCCAGGCCGCAGGAAGGGCAGGCAGGGATGTGCTGCCGGGGGAGGTGGTCATTCAGACCTACCATCCGGACCATTACAGCATCCTTACGGCAGCAGAGGGTAACTATGAGGCCTTCTATGAGCAGGAAATGCTGTACCGCAGGCTGATGCAGTATCCTCCTGCGGCGCATATTTTACTCCTGCTGGTTACGTCAAAGGAGGAAGAGGAAGCGGCAAAATCGGCTTCCAGGCTTGCTGCCGCTGTTAAGCATTATATTGAAAATCTAAAGCAGGGCATTGTGGAAGCACCAGGACAAAGCGCCGGAGAGAATCTGGGGGGGAGCCTTGGAGAGAATCCGGGAGGAAACTCTGGAGAGAGGCCAGGAGGAAGCCTTGGAGAGAATCCGGGAGGAAACTCTGGAGAGAGGCCAGGAGGAAGCCTTGGGGAGAATCCGGGAGGAAGCCTTGGGGAGAAGCCTGAAGATGGGCCGGAAGAGATAAGCATGATCGGTCCGGCTCCGGCAAGCATATCGAAGGTAAATGATATTTTCCGTCAGGTTATTTATCTAAAGCACAGGGATTACGATAGGCTGGTGGAAATCAAGGACTATCTGGAAGGCTATTTTAATTTTTCCGAGCAATTTGCAAAAAGCGGCCTCCAGTTTGACTTTAACCCGCTGAGCGGTTATTGATAAGAGGGTCTGTAAATATCTGTGCAATGCAGGAATATATAGGGGGTACCTTGGCAGGTAATACAAGATATTGTTGCTTAAACAGGGGTGGATATGATATGATAATTGGAGGCACCATAAATGTTATGGTACAAAATAACACAATAGATAGTGTATGGGTAGGTTGTGGGATACCTTATGTAGTTTGATGATGGATTCTATCTTATGCAAAACAGGCTATAAAAAATAGAGAGGAATGATGAGTATGGCAATACGCAATATCAGGGAAGTAGGAGATAAGGTCTTATTAAAGGTGAGTAAAGAGGTTAAGGAAGTTGATAATAAGCTTCTTACATTAATTGAAGATATGCTGGATACTATGTACGATGCAGCCGGCGTTGGCCTTGCGGCTCCCCAGGTGGGGGTTTTGAAGCGTGTCATTGTCATTGACGTATCACCGGAGGGGGATGATCCGATTATCCTGATTAACCCGGTTATTCTTGAAACGGATGGCGAGCAGACCGGCGACGAGGGCTGCCTGAGCGTTCCGGGAAAGGTTGGTACAGTCACCAGGCCGAATTATGTTAAGGTGAAGGCCTTTAACGAGAAGATGGAGGAAATCACGGTCGAGGGTACAGAATTAAAGGCTAGGGCGTTGTGCCACGAAATTGACCATCTGAATGGGGTTCTTTATATTGAGAAGACGGAGGGCGAGCTGCGGAATTCTTATACGACGGAAGAAGTTCAATAAGGCGGGCTGGTTCGGGAGAAGCATGGTGTAGGGCTTTTTAAAGTGCGGAGGCAGTTGTGACGTATCTGAAAGGAGGCGTGGATTTGAGTATGAAAGATAATAAGGATATAGAAGATAATAAGGATATAGAAGATAATAGGGATAAGGAAGATAATAGGAATAAGAAGGCTATGACGGTTTTGTTTATGGGGACTCCGGATTTTGCTGCTACGATTTTGGAGGAGCTTTTGGCGGTTTATCAGGTTATAGGGGTTGTGACACAGCCGGATAAGGAAAAAGGCAGGGGGAAGGAGCTGGCATTTTCACCGGTGAAGGAATTGGCGATACGGCATGGCTTGCCGGTGTATCAGCCGAGGAAGGTGAGGGAGCCGGAATTTTTAGGGCAGGTCAGGGAGCTGCGGCCGGATGTTATTGTGGTTGCGGCCTTTGGGCAGCTATTGCCTAAGGAGCTTCTGGATATACCGGAGCAGGGCTGTATTAATGTGCATGCTTCATTGCTTCCAAAATACAGGGGGGCGGCTCCGATCCAATATTCCATTATTGATGGCGAAGAAGAGACAGGAATAACCATTATGTATATGGACGTTGGCTTGGATACGGGCGATATTATTTTACAGGATGTGGTTCCTATCACCCGGTCGGAAACGGGCGGGAGCCTGTTTGAGAAGATGGCAGAGCAAGGGGCGGCTTCCATTATCAAGGCCTTAGGTCAGATAGAGCTGGGGGAGGCAAGGAGAACGCCCCAGGAGAACGAGAAGGCCACCTATGTTAAGATGATTGATAAGGAAATGGGGAGGCTGGATTTTACAAAACCGGCGGTTCAATTGGAGCGGCTGATCCGTGGATTAAATCCTTGGCCAAGCGCATATACATTTTTAGAGGGTAAAACCCTGAAGTTTTGGAAGGCTGAGGTAGAGAATACAGACGAAAGCAAGGCCGCCCGGGAAACCAGGGAGGTTATGTTAAAGGACAGCCTTCCAGGTACCGTAGTGGAGGTGCGAAAGGATGCACTTGTGATCCTGACGGGGGATGGGCTGCTGGTAGTTAAGGAGCTGCAGCTGGAAGGAAAAAAACGAATGCCGGCAGACGCGTTTTTGCGCGGGTTTTCTGTTACAGCCGGTACAATGCTTGGATAACCTTGGTGTTATCAGGTGATGAGTGGATTGATTTACAGTCCGCTTTGCAACTGTTTTGCTAGTGCCAGAAATTATGGCGTTTTGACAGAATGGAGGTTAGTTATGGGTTACGGTTATGGTTATTATCCTTATTTTGATAAGACCTATCTGTTGGTTTTAATTGGTATTGTTATTACCCTGGCGGCGTCCGCTAAAGTGAAGTCTACCTTTGCAAAATATTCGAAGGTAAGGAACCGGATGGGGATTACAGGTGCCCAGGCGGCGGAGAGGATCCTGCAGGAATCGGGCATCTATGATGTGCAGGTCCAGGCGGTCACAGGAAATCTGACGGATCATTATGATCCCAGAAGTAAGGTGCTCAGGCTGTCGGAATCAGTCTATGGGAGCAGCTCCCTGGCGGCGGTAGGCGTAGCAGCCCATGAATGCGGACATGCAATCCAGCACCAGAATGCCTATGCCCCCTTAGCGCTGCGGAGTACCCTGGTGCCCGTCGCCAATATCGGTTCTATGGCGGCCTGGCCGGTGATCATTCTCGGTGTCTTGATGGGCTATAATGAGTTCCTGGTGAATCTTGGCATTATACTGTTTTCAGTGGCGGTGTTGTTCCAGCTGATTACGCTCCCAGTGGAGTTCAACGCCTCGAAAAGGGCGATTGCCAGGCTGAGTGAAACCGGAATTTTATATGGTGATGAGCTTGGCCAGTCGAAAAAGGTCCTTGATGCGGCGGCTTTGACCTATGTTGCGTCTGCAGCAGCCATGATATTACAGCTGCTGAGATTAATCCTATTATTTGGAGGAAGGCGGCGTGACTGATCAGGCAGGGAAAATGGAAAGGGAAATCGTCCTGGATATGCTTCTGGAAGTGATTGAAGGGGATGAGTACAGCCATAGGGTCTTGAACCGGACCTTAAAGATGAATCAGAACTTGGATAAGCAGCAGCGGGCATTCATCTCAAGATTGTTCCAGGGGACTGTTAAAAGCTACTTGAAGCTGGACTATATTATCAACCAATTTTCAAAGGTTCCTGTAAAAAGGATGAAGCCCCTGATCCGTAACCTGCTCCGGCTGAGCGTATACCAGCTGCAGTCCATGGACCAGGTTCCCGCCAGCGCGGTTTGCAATGAAGCAGTTAAGATAGCAAAAAAGCGTGGCTTCTCCGGTTTGTCCGGCTTTGTTAACGGGGTGCTGCGCAGTATTAATAGGAGCCTGGACCAGGTGGAATACCCGGATCAGGCGGATAACCCGACAAAATATCTTGAGGTGGTATATTCCTTCCCCAAATGGCTGGTGGAAGAGCTGCTAAAGCAATATGAGTTTTCCCAGGTCCAGGGCATGCTAAAGGCATCCCTGAAGGAAAATGAGCTGACAATCCGTTGTAATAGAAAAAAGGTCAGTCCGCAGCAATTAAGGCAGCTTTTATTAATGGAGGGAGTTACCGTCCATGAAAATGAATATCTGGACTATGCCTTTAAAATCACGGATTTTGATTATCTGGAGAAGTTGGCCTCCTTCCAGGACGGCAGCTTTACGGTCCAGGATGTGAGTTCAATGCTGGTTTGCCAGGTTGCAGGAATAAAAAACACGGATTTTGTTGTGGATGTCTGTGCTGCACCGGGCGGTAAAGCCCTGCATGCGGCTGAATCGGCGAACAGGGTATCCGCAAGGGATCTTACTGCTTATAAAACAAAGCTGATCGAGGATAATATCCGGCGGATGGGCTTTGATAATGTTGAAACAAAGGTATGGGATGCAACCCTGCCCGATGAATCGGTTACAGGTAAGGCGGATGTTGTGATCTGTGACCTGCCCTGCAGCGGCCTGGGAGTCCTTGGTAAGAAGTCGGATATAAAATATAAATTAAATGAAAGCCAGCTTAAGGAGCTAGTGGGGTTACAAAGAAGTATTTTAGAGACCGCGCAAAATTATGTGAAGGAAGATGGAGTATTGATCTTCAGCACCTGTACCGTCAACAAGGAAGAAAACCAGGGAAACAGGGAATGGATCATGGAAAGCCTCAAGCTGCGTCCGGAAAGCCTGGATGATTATCTTCCGGACAAGCTGTGCAGTGAAACTACGAAAGAAGGATACCTGCAGCTGATTCCGGGAATCCATGATACGGACGGCTTCTTTATTTCAAAATTCCGTAAGATAAAGTTAGAAGCTTGGCAGATCAGACATTAAGCCGGCAGGAAAGGCAATGTAATAAGTATGGATAAAATAGATATCAAATCCTTGTATTTTGAAGAACTGGAAAGTGAATTAAAAAGCCTTGGCCTTCCCGCCTTCCGCGCCAAGCAGGTATATGAATGGCTCCATGTTAAGCTGGCAGCCGGCTTTGGGGAGATGACCAACCTGTCAAAGGAGCTAAGGGAAAGCTTGAGGGAAAGGTATTTTCTAACCGCACTTGAGGAGGTCGATTCCCTGCATTCTGCTTCGGATGGAACCATAAAATATTTATTCCGTCTAATGGATGACAGGGTGATAGAAAGCGTCCTTATGAAATATCATCATGGGAACAGCGTCTGTATTTCCTCCCAGGTCGGATGCAGAATGGGATGTAAGTTCTGCGCATCTGCCATAGGCGGTAAGGAGCGGGACCTCCTGCCTTCTGAGATGCTGGACCAGATTTACCGGATCCAGACCTTGTCGGGGGAGAGGGTATCCAATATCGTGGTAATGGGAACCGGTGAACCCTTGGATAATTATGATCATTTAATCCGCTTCCTCAGGCTGGCCACAGATCCCAAGGGTTTGAATATCAGCGCAAGGAACATTACGGTATCAACCTGCGGGATACCGGATAAAATCCGTGCCTTTGCCGAGGAGAGGCTTCCGGTAACCCTGGCACTTTCCTTACATGCACCAAATAATGAGATCAGAAAATCCATGATGCCGGTAGCGGCAAAATACGGCCTTGAGGAAGTAATGGAGGCCTTCCGGCACTACTATGAAAGGACGGGCAGGAGGCTTACCTTTGAATACAGCTTAGTGGATGGAGTAAATGATAAGGAAGAGCATGCGAAGGAGCTGGCAAGGCTGGTAAAGGGTATCAATTGCCACATAAATCTGATTCCTGTCAACCCAATAAAAGAGCGGAATTACAGGAAATCGGGGAGCGAAAATATACAAAAATTTAAATTTATACTTGAAAAATACAGAATTAATGTTACTATAAGAAGAGAAATGGGCGCGGATATTGACGCTGCCTGTGGGCAACTGAGGAAGAGCTATATTGATAAAACAGGTCTTTAACGGTTGCGAAAACTAGGAGGTGCAGGCTTGAAAGCATTTTCAATAACTGATATTGGAGAGCGACGGAGGATAAACCAGGATTATGTTTATTGCAGTGAGACGGCCGTTGGAATATTGCCGAATTTATTTGTTGTGGCGGACGGCATGGGCGGACATAATGCGGGTGACTATGCTTCAAGATTCTGTGTGGAATTTTTTAGACAAAAGATAGAAGAGAGCGATATGACTACACCGGTCTCGGCTATCAAATATGCCTTGGCCAAAACAAATGAAGCACTGCTGAGTAAAGCGCAGGAGCAAATTGATTTAGAGGGTATGGGGACCACTTTTGTGGTGGCTACTATATTTGGACACGAAATGTATGTTGCCAATATTGGTGACAGCAGGCTTTATGTCATTGGTAAAGATATGAAGCAGATTACGGAGGACCACAGCCTGGTTGAAGCGATGGTAAAGACCGGTGAGATAGAGCGCAGCGAAGCGCGGGTTCATCCAAATAAGAATATTATTACCAGAGCCTTGGGGGCGAATGAGGAAGTCGAGCCGGACTTTTTTGAAGTCGGCTTGGAAGAGGGGGACATTGTACTTATGTGCTCGGACGGTCTGACAAATATGTTGGAGGACGAGACGATTGAGCAGATCATCAGGGAGAACGAAGACCTGGAGACTGCGGCAGCAACCTTAGTTAAATATGCGAACCAGAATGGCGGAAAGGACAATATCGCCATAATTATTGTTAAAGTGTGAAATTATTCTCCGGATATGGCCCCCGCTGCCGGGCGGCATCAGGTAAGTTAACTATGAAAAAGAGGTGAACAAAAAAATGTTGAAACCAGGTATGATTATCAGCGATCGCTATGAAGTTATTGATAAAGTGGGTTCAGGCGGTATGGCTGATGTATACAAGGCCAGAGACCAGAGACTGAATCGTTTTGTGGCGATAAAGGTACTAAAGCCGGAATATTCCAGTGATAAGAGTTTTGTCAATAAGTTCAGGGGGGAAGCTCAGTCGGCAGCCGGATTATCCCATCCGAATATCGTAAATGTCTATGATGTTGGGGATGACAATGGTTTACATTATATTGTAATGGAGTTAGTGGAGGGTATCACCCTAAAGCGTTTCATTGAAAGAAAGGGTAAGCTTGAGATCAAGGAGGCAGTGGGAATTGCAATCCAGATTGCCCAGGGTATGGAAGCTGCCCATGACAACCATATTATTCATAGGGATATAAAGCCCCAGAACATAATTATTTCCAGAGATGGAAAAGTGAAAGTTACAGATTTTGGTATTGCGAAGGCTACAACCTCGAATACGATTACTTCTAATGCAATGGGCTCCGTGCATTATCTGTCCCCGGAACAGGCCAGGGGCGGCTACAGCGATGAAAAAAGTGATATCTATTCCCTGGGTGTGACCCTGTATGAAATGTTATCGGGAAAGGTACCCTTTGCCGGTGACAATACGGTTTCCGTCGCCCTGCTCCATATACAGGGAGAGGCTATGCCGCTGCGCGAACTGGATCCGGAGATTCCTGTCAGTGTGGATAAAATTGTCCAGAAATGTATGCAGAAGAGGCCGGAGCGCAGATACCATACTGCTTCTGAGCTGATTTCTGACTTAAAGAAGGCGATTACCAATCCGGACGGAGATTTCGTCCAGATTCCGGCATTTTCTGCCACGGATTCACCAACTATTAATATCTCCGATGATTTAAGTAAAATAAAGAGCGGCGCTTATCCTCAGGATGACCTGCGTGCCACGAGGAACCTTACCCCAGGAAAGTTTGATGAGGATGAGGACGAAGAGCTGGATACGGTGGACGCAAAGGTGGAAAAGGTATTCGTATGGCTGACGGTTGGTGTCAGTGCCTTAATTGTTATCGCAATTATTGCGGCCATCATCTGGTTTATATCGAATAATGCCAGGGGAGATGGAGGAGCAGCACCTACTCCGACAGTAACTGTAATGCCTACCGATGGGGTATCACCTACCGTCACCGGTACCGGAGAAACCTATGCTATGCCGTCGGTACTCGGATATAAAAAAGAGGATGCAAAGGCGATTCTGGAATCAAAGGATAGGGATGTGTTCATCGAATTTGACGAGGACTTTTCCGATACCTATGAGGCAGGGGTTGTTATGAAGCAGTATCCGGACGCAGGGAACAATATGCTGCCGGGTGAAAGTGTCATACTGACCATCAGCACCGGCAAAGAATCCATTCCGGTGCCGGATGTCTATGGCTTGACAGAGGCACAGGCAGATAAAAAGCTGGTGGAAAAAGGATTAAACCTTACACATGAATATCCATACAATGACGAGGTAGAGGCCGGCAAGGTAATCAATACCTTACCTGAGCGTGGAACCATGGTTACCGCCGGGGATTCAGTTACGGTATATGTCAGCAATGGACCCCAGAATGTTACGGTACCCAGTTTGCTCGGAATGACAGAGAAAGAGGCAGAAGCTGCTTTAAAGGGTGCAGGTCTTAAAAAAGGCTCCGTATCCTATGATTCCTCAGATATCTATGCGGTAGGCCAGGTAATTTACCAGAATTATTCCGTAGGTGAAAAGATTGCAAGCGGTACTGCCATTGATATTACGATTAACCAGGGCGCTACGAATGCGAGGAGTTATGTCGGGCAGGTTACTATTGATGTAAATCCCCTGGAGGGCTATGGCCCGGGTCAGACGGCTGAGATCACCCTTGAATTAGAGAAGGACGGGGAGCCAGGATATGAGATCTATAGTGATTTCCTGACATCGGATGATTTTCCGTTCTCGATCCCCGTTGACAGTAATAGTGGAGGTACGGGTATTGTGAAAATGTATGTTGACGGTGAAGTATATATTGTTCCGGGTGAGTCCAATGAAGCGACCTGGAGCGTGAAATTTGTGCCTGTGGAGGGTTAGCTTGAAAGGGAAGATTATCAAGGGAATTGCTGGATTTTATTATGTTCATGTACCAATGGATGACAATATTTATGAATGTAAGGCAAAAGGGATTTTCCGTAATCAGAATATTAAGCCCCTGGTGGGTGATGATGTCCTGATTGATACCGATAATCAACCCGAAGGCTGTGGCACCATCTCCGGGATTTTACCGAGGAAGAATGAACTGATCAGACCGGCTGTTGCGAATGTGGACCAGGCCATGGTTATATTTGCGGCAGCGGAGCCTGATCCGAACCTGAACCTTTTGGACCGTTTTTTGATCATGATGCAGAAGCAAAAGCTGGATACGGTGGTATGCTTCAATAAGATGGATATTGCGGATGAGAAGGAGCTTGCCCTATTAGAGGAGACCTACCGGCTGTGCGGGTACCAGGTGGTTTTTACCAGCCTGCGGCGCCAGGATGGAATCTTAGGGCTCAGGGAAATGCTGAAGGGAAAAACTACCGTGCTGGCAGGACCTTCCGGCGTCGGCAAATCAACCTTTATCAACCTGCTCCAGCCGGAAGCAAGGATGGAAACAGGAAATGTCAGCAGTAAGATCAAGAGGGGGAAGCATACGACAAGGCATTCAGAGCTGATTTATGTGGAACAGGATACCTATGTGATGGATACCCCCGGCTTTAGCTCCTTATATATTAATGAGATAGAGAAGGAGGAGCTGAAATCTTATTTCACGGAATTTAAGGAATATGAGGAAGGCTGCCGCTTTGGCGGCTGCAGCCATCTGAATGAACCTGGCTGTGCCGTGAAGCAGGCGCTGGCGGATGAAAAAATCAGTAAAATCCGTTATGGGAATTATGTCGTCCTGTATAATGAATTGAAGGATAAAAAGCGTTATTAAGCCGTAAGTGATAGAAGATAATTGCGAATTTCCCAATTATCTGCCAAGATACGGTATAAAGAACTTACGGTATAAAAAAGAAATAGGGTATATATTACCTCCGCTTAAGGCGGAGGATTATTCATGTATTATATATGGCAGACTGTTAAGGGTGTGGTTTGATGCGCCCTGGGAAAGGAAAGGGATTTGAGATGATGAAACTTGCCCCATCGATTTTAGCAGCAGACTTTACTGTTCTGGGAGAGCAGATCAGCCGCCTGGAAAAGGCAGGCGTAGAGTATCTCCATATTGATGTTATGGACGGCATGTTCGTACCCAGCATCAGCTTTGGTATGCCTGTCATAGCCTCCATCCGTAAAAATTCAAAGCTGGTTTTTGATGTGCATCTGATGGTGGAGGAGCCGATCCGCTATGTGGAAGCCTTCAAGGAGGCGGGAGCAGACCTGATTACGATCCATGCGGAGGCCTGCAAGCATCTTCACCGGACGGTCATGAGGATCAAGGAGCTTGGGTTAAAGGCGGGAGTTTCCTTAAATCCTGCAACGCCGGCAAATGTCTTAGAGTATGTCCTCGGGGAGCTTGACATGGTTTTGGTTATGACTGTAAATCCCGGCTTTGGGGGCCAGTCCTTTATTGAGGCGACACTTCCTAAAATTGTGGCATTGAAGGAAATGATACAAAAAACCGGGAAGGAAATCGATATCCAGGTAGACGGAGGCATCAGTGTAGATAATGTAGGGCGTGTCATGAGTGCCGGTGCCAATGTTATCGTTGCAGGCACCTGTATATTCCGGGGTGATATTGAAGAAAATGTTGCCGGCTTTAAGAGGAAGTTCGAAGAATTTAAGGAAGGCAGACATGGAGAAGGAAAATAAGGTATTAATCATAACAGGCGGACGGGCGGAGGAGGAATTCCTGTCCCTGCTCCTGGAGCGGGAAAGGTTCCATGTGGTCATAGCCGCAGACAGCGGCCTTTCCGTCGCAGACCGGTTAAAGCTTAAGCTGGATGATATCGTCGGGGATTTTGATTCAGTCCCGGAAGAGATACTGGACCGGTATGGAGGGAAAGAGATCCCTACCCACAGGTTTCCAAGGGAAAAAGACAAGACCGATACCCATATTGCGCTGGAGCTGGCTCTAATGCAGAAGCCCACCTCCATAACGATCGTGGGGGGAACCGGGTCAAGACTGGACCATGTCCTGGCAAACATCCATCTTTTATTGCTGCCCATGCAGCTGGGGATTCCGGCAGCCATGGTTGATGCCAATAATAAAATCTATTTGAAAAATAAAAGCTTTACCATAGAAAGAGCCGGGCAGTTTGGGGACTATGTCTCCCTGATGCCTTTTACGGAAAGAGTAAAGGGGCTTACCTTAAAGGGGTTTAAATATCCCCTTGACCATATTATCCTGGAGGCAGGAAGCAGCCTTGGTATCAGCAATGAAATATCAGGGGAGCTGGGAGAGGTTGAGTTCTTAGAGGGAATTCTGCTGGTAATGGAAACTAGAGATTAATAAATAAGGAAGGTATACACGGATGAAATTAGGTATCGTAGGCTTGCCCAATGTAGGCAAGAGCACACTTTTTAATTCACTGACTAAGGCAGGAGCGGAATCGGCAAACTACCCCTTCTGTACCATAGACCCTAATGTTGGTATTGTAGCAGTCCCGGACCAGAGGTTAAAGGTTCTGGGGGAGCTGTACCATACGGAGAAAATAGTCCCGGCAGCAATTGAGTTTGTTGATATTGCCGGACTGGTCCGGGGTGCCTCCAAGGGAGAAGGCCTGGGAAACCAGTTCCTTTCCCATATCAGGGAGGTGGATGCCATCGTTCATGTTGTACGGTGCTTTGAGGACACTAATGTCATCCATGTGGACGGTTCGGTGGATCCCTTAAGGGATATTGAAACCATCAATCTTGAGCTGGTGTTCTCGGATCTGGAGATGATCGAGCGGAGGATATCAAGGACTGCCAAGGGGGCGAAGAATGATAAGGCCCTTGCCAAGGAGCTTAGCCTGCAGGAACGCTTAAAGGCCCATCTGGAGGATGGAAAGCTTGCAAAGGTCTTCCAGACAGAGGATGAGGAAGAAGCGGCGCTCCTTTCGGAGTATAACCTGCTGACAGCAAAGCCGGTAATTTATGCAGCGAATGTAGTGGACAGCGATCTGGCGGATGATGGGGCAGGCAATGAATATGTCCAGGTAGTCCGTAAATTTGCGGAGCAGGAGAATTCCGAGGTATTCGTAATCTGTGCCCAGATCGAGCAGGAGATTGCAGAGCTGGAAGAGGACGAGAAGAAGATGTTTCTTGAGGAGCTTGGTTTAAATGAATCGGGACTGGAAAAACTAATAAAGGCCAGCTACCATATTCTTGGGCTGATTTCCTTCCTGACTGCAGGTCCGAAGGAAACTAGGGCCTGGACCATCAAGGTTGGGACGAAGGCGCCCCAGGCAGCCGGGAAGATCCATTCCGATTTTGAAAGAGGCTTTATCCGGGCAGAGATTGTGAATTACGATACCCTGGTGGAATGCGGTAATTTTAATGCGGCAAAGGAAAAGGGATTGGTACGCTCCGAAGGAAAGGAATACGTGGTACAGGACGGGGATGTTGTATTATTCCGTTTTAACGTATAGGGTTGAAAACAAATTAAAGGCGGTGATGCTTTGCAGGCGATATTGAGTTCAAATATTATTTTTCCCCATCTTGGAATCGAGTTTGAGAATGTTGGTTCCGGCTTTGACATCTTCGGGTACCATATTGCGTATTACGGTGTCGTGATTGGGCTTGGCATGCTGGTTGGCTGGCTGATTGCCGAAGGGGTGGCAAGGAGGACAGGGCAAAACCCGGAGCTGTACCTGGATTTTGCGCTGATTGCAATTGTCTGCGCGGTTATTGGTGCCAGGGCCTATTATGTGATCTTTGCCTGGGAGGAATTTGCTGACCGCCCCTTGTCCATATTTAACCTAAGGACGGGAGGCCTGGCAATTTACGGAGGAATCATTGCGGCCGTAGCAGCGGCGGTTATCTATTCCAAGGTGAAAAGGTACTCCTTCTGGCTGTTGGCGGATACCAGCTGTATTGGTCTGGTAGCGGGTCAGATGATCGGGCGCTGGGGTAATTTTTTCAACAGGGAAGCCTTTGGGAAATATACGGACGGACTTTTTGCCATGCAGGTTGGGCGCAACGCAGTTTCAAATATATACCATGATTCTGTATCGGTGGCGCGGCTGCAGGAGCTTTATACCGGAAAGCCTGAGGCCTTGAACCGGATCCTGGAGATCCGGGACCATATTGTGAGTGTCAATGGAGTGGAATATATCCAGGTCCATCCGACTTTTCTGTATGAGTCCCTCTGGAATTTATGCCTGCTCATCCTGCTGTTGATATATACAAAGCATAAGAAGTTTGACGGGGAAGTCATGCTGTTCTACCTGGTGGGCTACGGTCTTGGCAGGGTTTGGATGGAAGGGCTGCGCACGGACCAGCTGTTCCTGTGGGGAACTCCTCTGGCGGTATCCCAGCTTTTGTCGGCTTTGATTATTGTTTTTGCGGTTGGGATATGGGTTTATAAGAAGAAGGTTGTAGCAGTGAAATGATTTGAGGGTACTTATGTAAATGTAAAAATAAGGAATAGGACTAATTTCTTATTCCTTATTTTTTATAGGAAAAGGGCATATATAGATAAAAAAAAATAAAAAATACTATATCTAGTACATAGAATCGCATACATGCGGAAAGCCTATAGTTATAAGGCTTTCCGCATTATTTTTTTGTGTTTTTCCCTTGATATATTCCCATTTTTAAGATAAAATGAACCTATTAGTGGAGCAAAGTGGAGTGAAGTGGAGTAAAGGACCATGGAAGTGGAGTGAAAGCGAAGCTTTCCACAAGACAAGCCTCCCTATTTCACGCTGGAAGAAGGTGAAGCCGGATGTTCATGGGTGAATTCGACCACTCGATCGATTCAAAGGGAAGGATTATCATACCATCTAAATTCCGTGAAGGCCTTGGTGAGGAATTTGTTATCACCGCGGGTCTGGATGGTTGTCTCTTTGTATACCCAAAAACAGAATGGCAGACCTTTTCGGAGGAGCTGGCAAAGCTGCCAGGCACCAAGGAAGCCCGTCAATTACAGCGTTACTTTTTAGCAAAGGCCGCTGCCTGTGAGGTGGACAAGCAGGGTAGGGCTTTGATACCAATGAAGCTCCGGGAATGCGCAGGACTTGATAAGGATATTGTATTTGTCGGTGTACTGAACAAGATAGAGATCTGGAGTAAGGAACGCTGGGAGAACAATAATGATTATGAAGATGTGGATGCTATTGCAGAGCATATGTCACAGTATGGGATTAGCTTTTAGCTGTCAGCGGATGAACCACAGAGCTGGGTTTATATACATAAGAGTGCAGGAGGACGCTGGGGCGGATTCTTGCATGAAAATTACTGGAGGAAAATCCTACGGTAAGTAAGATGGAGGGGAATCCTCCATAATACGGAGGCAAAAGCCTTCAATGGGAGGATTTGGTAATGGCGTTTAAGCATATATCAGTGTTGTTGGAAGAAACGATAGAGCATCTGAATATTAAGCCGGAGGGTATCTATGTGGATGGAACCCTGGGCGGCGGAGGGCATTCCTATGAGATTGCGAAGAGGTTGACAACCGGAAGGTTAATCGGGATTGACCAGGATGAGGCCGCGATTGCTGCAGCCAGTGAACGGCTTTCGGAATTTAAAGACCGGGTTACGGTTGTAAGAAGCAACTATTGTGATATGAAGCAGGTCTTAAAGGATTTATCCATAGAGAGTGTGGACGGGATCCTGCTGGACCTTGGAGTTTCCTCCTATCAGCTTGATACGCCGGAGAGAGGATTTTCTTATAAGGAGGATGCACCCCTTGACATGAGGATGGATACAAGAGGGGAGCTTACTGCAAAGGATATTATAAATAATTACAGTGAAATGGAGCTGTTCCGCATCATCCGGGATTATGGGGAAGACAATTTTGCTAAAAATATAGCCAAGCATATTGTCCGTAGAAGAGCGGAAAAGCCCATTGGGACAACCTTTGAATTGACTGAGGTAATCAAAGCGGCAATACCGATGAAGATAAGGATGAATTCCGGACACCCGGCAAAAAGGACATTCCAGGCAATCCGGATTGAGCTAAACAGGGAGCTTGAGGTGCTTAGGGACACGCTTCAGGATATGATTGATTTACTGGCGCCGGGAGGGAGGCTTTGCATTATCACCTTCCATTCGCTGGAGGACAGAATCGTAAAGGCTTCCTTTAGACAAAATGAGAACCCATGTACATGTCCGCCGGATTTTCCGGTGTGTGTATGCGGTAAGCTACCCAGGGGAAAGGTAATCTCCAGAAAACCGATTCTTCCGTCGGAGGAGGAACTGGAGAATAATTCAAGATCAAAAAGCGCAAAATTAAGAGTGTTTGAAAGGTTGAAAGAATAAAATTAGTGAACGAAGTGGGACCAGGTCCATGCCAGCACTTTTATGGCATTTTGAGCGGAAAAGGGCATGGACATAAAAAAGGACAACAGTTAAGAAGCGGGTGATTGTAAACAGCGCAAGAGCCTGATTCTTCGGAACAATAGGGAGGGAGATCTTGCATGGAGGCAAAGAGGAGAAGATATGAACCGGAAGATTCCAGGACAAGCTATGTGGATGGAAGTACAGTACGAAAGCTGAATGCGGTACCGGAGAGAAGAAGAGAAGAACGGATCCGGGAGATGCCAGCGCCGCAGAGACGACCCCACAGAAAGACAAGGGCTTTCTCAGGAATCAACCTGGCATCCTTAACGGTGCTTACGGTGGCAACGGTAATTTCTGTATTGGTATGTGCCCAGTATTTACAGCTTCAGTGGAAGGTAAGCTCCATGGAAAAATCGATTGTTTCCATGGAAAAGAATCTCAAGGCCCTGACAAATGAGAATAACGCAGCCTATGCTACTATTGATACGCAGCCTGATTTGGGCTATATTTATAAGGTGGCCGTAGAAGAGTTAGGCATGGTATATCCGAATAAAAATGAGGTAATCACTTATAAGAGCCAGGATGATGGCTATGTAAGGCAATATGAGGATATACCGGAGTAAAAAGGTACGCAGGTGAAAAGGGAAAGGCTATGAGGTGAAAATACAATGAGACAATTATCAGGGAAAACGAACCGGAGCTTTAATTCACGGATGCAAGCAAGACTCTTGCTTGTATTTTGTGTTGTTGCGCTTGTTTTAGTGGCACTGATGGTCAGGCTGGTTTATATTGTCCAAACGGACGGGGACCGGTATGCGAAAAAGGTATTGTCCAGACAATCCTATGTCAGCTCCGTGCTGCCATATAAGCGTGGGGATATCCTGGACCGGAATGGGACAGTGCTGGCCACCAGTGAATTACAATACCGCCTGATTCTTGACCCTAAGCGTTTGCTGGAAAACGAGAAATGCATCGAACCTACCATGAAGGCATTAAAGGACACCTTTGGGGTGGAGAATGCCGCGGTCCAGGAAATCTTAGATTCAAAGCCGGAGAGCCAATACACCATTTTACTCAAGGAATTAAAATATGATGTGGTCCAGAGCTTCAAGAAGCTGATGGAGGATAAAGAGAATTCCATCATTGGCATATGGTTTGAGGAACAGTATGTAAGAACTTATCCTTATAATACGCTTGCCTGTGATATCATTGGCTTTACCTCAGCTGATAATAACGGATTTTGGGGAATTGAAGAATACTACAGCAATGAGCTTAATGGAACGAACGGAAGGGAATACGGTTATTACGATTCCGAGCTTGACCTGGAGCGGATCGTAAAGAAAGCAGTCAATGGAAATTCCGTTATCAGCACCATTGATGCAAATGTACAAAGAATCATCCAGGAGAAAATTGTTGAATTTAATAAGGAAATCGGCAGCAAGGGAATAGGGATATTGGTAATGAACCCGAACAACGGGGAAATACTTGCCATGGCCTCTAACCAGGAATATGACCTCAATAATCCCCAGAGCCTGAAAGGGATTTATACCAAGAAGGAAATTGAGGCAATGACGGATGAGCAGAAGACAGAAGCGTTAAATGCATTATGGAAAAATGATGTCATCAGCAGCGGCTTCGAACCGGGCTCAACCTTTAAGCCGGTTACCATTGCAGCTGCCTTGGAGGAGGGTGTAGTTGGAAAGGATTCAACCTATTACTGTGACGGCAGTGAAGTGGTAGTAGCAGGGCAGAAGCCCATCCATTGTAGCAAAAGGTCAGGTCATGGGGAGATTACTTTGACACAGAGCCTTATGCTTTCCTGTAACGATGCCCTGATGCAGATCGTTGCAAAGGAAGGGAAGGATATTTTCTACCGGTATGAGAATAATTTTGGATTTGGCAAAAAAACAGGAGTAGATCTTCCGGGAGAAGAGGGAGGCCTCATCATTGCCAAGAACAGTTTAAATGCGACGGAGCTGGCAACCAGCAGCTTCGGTCAATCCTTTACCACCACCATGCTCCAGATGGTTTCCGCTTTTTCCTCCCTCGTAAATGGGGGAAGCTATTACCAGCCCCATGTGATGAAGAAAATTGTAAATGACAACGGTGCTACGGTAAAAGAGAATACGGGAATTGTGGTCAGGCAGACGGTGTCGGCGCAGACCTCGGATTTTATCCAGCAGGCGTTATACCAGACTGTTGAGGCAGGAACTGCCCAGGGAGCCAAGGTAGAGGGCTATGCTATTGGAGGCAAGACCGGTACGGCACAGAAGCTGCCCCGTGAGGCGAAGACCTATGTGGTATCCTTCTTAGGCTGTGTTCCGGCCATTAATCCGGAGATCGTAATCTACGTGATGATCGATGAGCCCCAGAATGTGGTGAAGCAGGCCGACAGCTCCATTGCCACCACCTTCGCAAGTAAAATATTAAAGGAGATCCTTCCGGCCCTTGATATCTATCCAAAGGGCGATATCGACTACCTGCTGGAGGATGGAACCTCCGGGGATGCGAATACTACAGGACAACAAGGCCAGGGAACCGGTGCCGGAAATAATGCGGCAAATAATGAGACCCAGGGGGCAGCTTCCGCCGGAAATAATGCGGGTGGAACAGCCCAGGCTGGGGATAATGCGGGAACTGGAAATAATGAGGAAAACGGAGGGACTACGCCCGGGAATAATACAGCAAATGGAGAAGCTGGGGATGATACGGCTTCAGGCGATACAAATTCAAGCAATGCGTCAGGTTCAGCATCAGGAGAAGAGGGCAATGAAGGCGCAGGAGCTGAAAATAATTCCTCAGAGGATGAGTTTAATGGGGATGCAATTGAGTAAACCAAAAAGAAATTTCGGGGAGAAGGATTTCCCGGAAAAGGGTTCCTAGAAAGTGTAAATACCGCTTCCGGGAAAAACTAAGTCCCACCACCGTGAATAAAGCGGCAACTACTGTAATAAAATGAATCGATAAGAGTTTTAAGGTTATGAAGCCATGTCGAAAAGCAGAACTTATAATAGAAGAAACATTTTAACCGTAGTTGTGGTGGTTCTTATTGTTGCAGTCAGCCTGGTAGCCCGTTTGGGATACCTGATGATATTTAAGTCCGAGGACTATGCTGAGCGGGCGCAGGCCCTGCATGAAAGGGAACGGTCCATTAAAGCGAAGCGCGGCTCCATCTATGATGCGAATGGAACCCTGCTGGCAACCAATAAGCCGGTATGCACCATATCCGTGATCCACGCCCAGATAACCGACCCGGACCGGGTTGTAGAGGTGTTATCTGAGCTCCTTGGCCTTTCGGAGGAAAAGGTCCGTAAAAGAGTGGAAAAGGTGTCCTCCATTGAAAGGATAAAATCTAATGTAGATAAGGAAATTGCTGATAAAATCAGGGAATATGACTTAAACGGGGTAATGGTAGATGAAGATTATAAAAGATACTATCCTTACGGAAGCCTTGCATCCAAGGTGATTGGCTTTACCGGCAGCGATAATCAGGGGATTATCGGGCTGGAGGTAAAGTATGACAAATATTTAAAGGGGATTGACGGAACAATTCTGACCCTGACCACGGCCTATGGTGTGGAGATAGAGAATGCGGCGGAGAGCCGGATAGAGCCCCAGGCCGGAAGCGATTTGTACATCAGCCTGGATGTCAACATCCAAAAGTATGCGGAGCAGGCGGCAGAGAAGGTGATGGAATCCAAAATCGCCAACAATGTAAAGCTTATCGTTATGAACCCGCAAAACGGGGAAATTTATGCCATGGTTAACGCCCCGGAATTTGATTTAAATGATCCCTATACCTTAATTGATGAAATTGCAAAGGATTATGAGGGGCAGACCCTCTCTTCCGAGAAAATGAATGAGCTGTTAAATGGAATGTGGAGAAATGCCTGCATCAGTGACACCTATGAGCCAGGCTCCACCTTTAAGATCATTACGGCCACTGCCGCCTTGGAGGAAGGGGTAGTAAAATTATCAGATACCTTCTTTTGTCCGGGCTATAAGCGTGTAGAGGACCGGCTCATCCGATGCCATAAGGCAGGCGGACATGGCAGCCAGACCTTTGTCGACGGGATAAAGAACTCCTGCAACCCGGTATTTATGGAGCTTGGGGCAAGGGTAGGGGTCGAAAAAATGTATACCTATTATAAAAGGCTTGGCCTTTTTAACAAGACGGGAATTGATCTTCCGGGGGAAGCCAATTCCATTATGCATAAGATTGATAATATAGGAGCGGTAGAGCTTGCGACCATGTCCTTCGGGCAGTCCTTCCAGATCACCCCCTTACAGTTAATGGTTGCCTCCAGCGCGGTTGTAAATGGAGGAACCTTGGTTACTCCACATCTGGGCACCCAGGTGAGAACGGCAGACGGCACCTATATACGTGCCTTAGACTATAATACCACGGATAATGTGGTATCGAAGGAGACTTCTGATACAATGAAGGAGCTGCTTGAGGCAGTAGTAGCAGAAGGAACAGGAAAAAGGGCTTATCTCCCGGGCTTCCGTATCGGGGGTAAGACGGCTACCTCGGAAAAATTACCGAGAAGCAGCAATAAATACATATCTTCTTTCATCGGCTTTGCACCTGCGGATAACCCACAGGTTATGGCACTGGTATTAATTGATGAACCGACGGGAATCTATTATGGAGGTACGGTAGCGGCACCGGTGATTTCCGAATTATTTGATAACATCCTTCCTTATATGGGTATTGAGGAAAAGTATACGGAGGCAGAGATAGAGCAATACAACATTGGAAAATTCGAAATGCCTGATTTCATTGGAAAGACCAGGGAGGAAGTAAAGAAGATGATGAAATTATATGAGTTTGGAGAAGCTTTTTCTTCAGGCGAGGGGGATAAAATTACGGCACAATTTCCACTCCCGGGAGAAAATATCGATAAAGGCAGCGATATTGTGTTGTATTATGAAAAGTAATACGGTATAATGTCTCCGACATTATACCGGCGCCGACCAACGGGAGTGCGCATCCTGGCGCAAAGCGCCATGCCATGGTGATTTTTCCATGGTATAATGTCTCCGACATTATACCGGCGCCGACCAACGGGAGTGCGCATCCTGGCGCAAAGCGCCATGCCATGGTGATTTTTCCATGGTATAATGTCTCCGACATT
>DUNO01000070.1 GCA_012839295.1 Clostridiales bacterium | reverse complement strand
TTCATCTCTTGCCACATACCGATGCTGATTTGGTCGCCAAAGACACGGACTTCATCAGAGTGGCGCATGATTTCAAGGTTCATCTCCATAGCTCGTTCTCGTTCAGCATCAATGTTGTCATCCATGAACTGAGGGAAAAGAAGATGCGGAGCGATGGGAATATTGCCTTCTGCTACAATCCTCCGGCAGTACTCCCTGGCATTGTTCGTGTTCGTCTCGATATCTCCCCGATAAGGAGAGCAGACATAAATGAGCTTATTCATATAAAAAAACTCCTTTCGATTATTCTCGAGAGGAGCAAACAAAAGGGTTAATGATCCTCTCACTATCCCCTTGGACAAATTATTCAGTTTTGAGTAATTAAAAAATGTTTTTTATAACCAGTCTTTCAGATGTTTAAGGAGCATTGAAAAAATGGCTTTCTTTCTATTATTGACTGTTTTTTGCGAACATCCGATTTTGTTTGCAATTTCTCGTTCAGAATTGTCTTCAGAAAACAGTCTTATGATTTCCTGTTCCTCTTCAGAGAGATTGTCAAGTAATAAGTGCAAAGCTTCTGACAAAGCACGCTCTTCAACTGTTTCAGCTAAACAAGAATCATCTGCAAGATAATCGAGAAGACTACTTCCAAAACCAGCACAGTCGTTCAATACTTGATCCAGAGATATCAAGTCGTTCTTGTGATACTGACAATTATCGCAATCCGCATCGCATTTCCAAAAATATTGTTTTGGGCAGAGACAACGTCCTGCTCGTTGTTCTCGTTTTCGTTTTCTGTTGATACACCGTGTTAGCTCACGATACTGCTCCTCCGTTACCGGAACCAAATCAACGCTGTCGGGGTCATTCTCCCTTCTCAAAGGGTAGTAATACTTTCTTGACTTCTGATTGTCATGCTTTTTCATAGATTGTCCTTTCCGCCTGCTTTGGTAAGGCGGAAAGGACACATAAAAAGCCGACTTGCTTGATGCAAAGCCGATCTTTTAAATGCCTAAAAATGGGCATGGCAAATAACGGCGGATGCATCAAACATATTCAACATTTGTCGAACGTCTGCTTGATATGCATCCCACCGCCTTAATGGCCATCTCAGGCTGTGAGATTTATTGATGCTGTATCAGCACCTAGTCCTATTATTTCTGATCTTGAAAAAGCACGACCAACTTGCCGAGTTGGTCGAAAAAGTCTCTATTTCCAACGTTTTTAGAATTTGGGCATAAAAAAAGAGCCCCCGGAGGGACCCTAAACCAACTTAGCGAGTTGAAAATATTTTTTAATTTCTAGGTTTTGTTCCTAAAGGCTCCATATTTTTAGTCTCAAGAAGAATATTAAAATCTGCTAGAGAAATTTTAGGAAAATTTTCCAGTATTTGAATATATGTCTTATCAGGTTCGTGATAATCATCAAGTTTATGATTAGCTTTACTAAGTAAGCGGTCAATTATTCTTAATCGCAGTTTAAGAGCAATAGCAATGGTTAATAGCTGGTTCTTCGTCATGTTATTTTTTTGATTATTTCTAATCAATCCGAAATAGTTTTTATGAAGTTCCGTTTCGTTCTCAAAATCTTCCGGAGTCTCCCAGTTCCTTTGTTCAAACATATACCAAAGACACTGGCATAACGTAGTATCAGGGTCACTAATCAGCCTTATCAAATCTTTTTCTTCTTCATAATTATTGCTTGAGATTTCTGCAAGTGCATAAGAATAAATTTGTTCTTCTTCTTTTATGTTTAAATTGGATTGAAAATGCGGATGGAAAGCATATAGCCTCTTATCCGTCTCGACAATTTTCTTTAAAAAGGCAAATTTTGAAATCCTGGTGTCGCTATAGGCATAGTCGGTAAATCGAAATTCCCTAATATTAATGACAGATCTGGATAGATTTTTTCTAACCGAATCACTAAGACGCAGATTTCCTTCAGCATCGACGCTAATATTCTTGCTCTCAGGCAGAATAAAATACCCATCTACATAAATAAAATTACCGGTTCTTATCCAAGACTTGAAAACCGGATTGTCTTCCATCATTTTGAAAGCATCAATCAGTGTCAGAGGGATAAATTCCCTAGGTGCTTCAACGTCAAAATAGACATCATAATAATCCGGAAATTTCTTTACTGTTTCTTTCAACTGAACTTCTAACAGTCGATATTTAACCGAGCTTTTTGAAACGATAAAAAAATCGGACAATGCTTCTACTAACTCAGCGCAGGAGATATTTGAATTTTCTTCAATTAAAGATAATGCTTTCTTCTTAAAAGGATTACGCGGCATCAATATACGAGGTGCAAGGCGATGCGCCTGCCATTCCAACCAATGAACCTCGTTTTCCTTGGTCTTCTTTCCTTCAGCTGGTCTAAAAAAAGTCTTCGATTGCCTACACATAATCGGATAGAGCTTTTCGGATACACGTTTGTTTTTAATTTTCAGTATTTCAAAATATCTCTTATCTTTTTCCCAGTGAAGCATTTCGTGAACAAGTGTATTACGCTTAGCACCTTTTCCGTAATATGCTGATGAATAAGGATCAATAAGTATTGTGCCAGCTTTGAAAAAAACATCTTTATATTCGTTCTTATTTCTATCGTAGACTTTTACATCGCTATCTAAAAGTAAGCAACAGCCAAAAATATCCAGGTTCTCAGATAGCTCTATTTCCTGAACAGTTAATTGCATCTTTTGAATAATATCTTCAACAGGAAGAGGCATCGGTTCAAGCAATGCCTCTTTACAATATTTTGTCAAAAATTTAGAAGCATAATCATCAAGTCGGTTAGAACCTAGGATAAGTGCTCCGGTGTTTTTATTAATATCAAAAACATCACTAGTTGCTTTCCTCTTCATTAAATAGCCGCTCCTCACTTTCTAAGTAATCCAGAGGCATCTTTTCTAGTTTCTTCTGAGCGTCTTTCCATGCAGGATAGTACTTTTCTACTAAAGCATGAAATCTATGTGTATGATTCTTTTCTATAAGATGAACCAGCTCATGAGTAACAATATACTCAAGGCATTCAATGGGTTTCTTTGCAAGTTGAAGATTAATCCATATTCTGCGCTTTTCAATGTTGCAAGTGCCCCACTTTGTTTTCATATTTTTCACACGGTATTCATTTGCAGAAATGCCCATTCTTTGTTCAATAGGCTTAGTAATATTGACAAGAACTCTCTTTAAATCTTTTCTATACCACTCATTAAACGCTCGTTCTTTTGATTCTCTCGTAGCACCTTCAGGAACTGTAAAAATAATCTTGTTGGGAACTTTTTTAATCCTGTATTTATTTCCCCCTTTGACTACTTCCAGCATGTACGGTTTACCCCATAAATAATGAGATTCGCCGGACACATATTCTCTCTGGCTTTGTCGAACTTGTGCCAGCATGCGTTCTCTTACCGCTGTTATTTCCGGAAGTTTTTTCAAGACAAAAAGTTTTATCTCATCATCCGGATAAGTGGTCGGTGAACTTACCGTTACTTTACCTTCAGGTGGAAGGACTCTTATATATAAATTTTTTAAATTCTTCTTTTTTGTAACCTCAACGGGAATACCTCCTATAAGGTGATTACTAAATGTCATATTCTTCCTGCCTTTCTATGATTTCGAAGATCTCTTTGACATAATTTGTCGCTTGAGCTTCGTCATAGGAATGTTCCCGTAAATTTTCGTATATAGCAAGTTGAATATTCCTCTGCTTTTGAAAATTTCTCTTCCAATCAGAGCGTAGCGAGGTACGAATTGCCTGATCCATAGAAATTGCTAACGCTTCATCATCAAAAAAGTCATAAAGAGCCCGTTTAGCCGCACTGTCTTTGAGGGAATCCGGATACTCACCGCTTTCCTCAGGATGTAAAATAGAATTTGCCAGCTCCACAACTTGACGCAGGTATTCTTCATAGCTCAAAGCTTCGATTCGCCTTTGTTCGATAATTTCTTCTAACATTTCGGATAGCTTTCCGTAGTATTTTGGATTAGAAGACATCTTTTTAACAATTTCGTGCCTCATGTTGTTATCAATTGTTTCGGCTTTTGCGCTGTCATCTCCAGGCAGACCATCAATGATTGCCTCCACAGGTGTAGTAGTGTCCTTATCAATCAAAGCTTCCACTAAACTCATATCATTCAATTTGCTGATTACCCTCGAATCTTCTGCCTTAATGTAAGTATCAAGAATGTAGCGCATGTCAGATTCATAAGGTTTAAGGTCTATATAATCATTACTGGCCAAGCGAATCATGTCCTTAATGCGGTTATATCCATAGATGTTTTTTCGAATCTTATCAACATCTTTTTCAGAATACTTGTAATCACTAACCAACCTATCACAGCAGTTTGCGAAAGATCTGGTGAGAGAAGAAGTTAGGGAATAAAGGATATCCCTTTTACCAACAAGCTCATCAGCATCACTTTCACTACCATCGCCACAGAAATATCTTATATAGTCTAAATCCTCCGGATTATCACCGACATTCTGAAGAAAGTCGTCAAGAGATGCCATTGCACCCACCATTTCCGCTTTTGCTTCGTCGTAACGGCTCTTAAGTAAACCTTCTACATCTTCCTTGTCATAGTCTTCAAAGGCTCCGCCTGTGTAATCAGCAATAGCAAGCTGAAGATTCCTAAACAAGTCCATATAGTCCACAATATAGCCGTAGTCTTTATCGTCACCGTCCGGCCTGTTTACCCGGCATATTGCTTGAAACAAATCATGATCACGCATTGATTTGTCGATATAAATATAGGTAGCAGAGGGTGCGTCAAAACCTGTGAGAAGCTTGTCAACTACAATTAGCAATTTCATGGAAGCGGGTTCATCAATAAATTTTTTCTTAGCATCCTTCTCAAATTCCACAACACTTTTTCCTTTGAGCATGCGATCATAAACAGACTTCTTATACTCATCTTCACCTGCCTGATGTGGGTCGCTAGTCGCCGTCCTTACGCTTGCCGCATTAGGTTCAAACGACGTTATTACAGCACATTTTGTAAAGCCTAGACTGTTGAAAATATCCCAATATCTGCAAGCCTCATAAATACTATTTGCGACCAGTAAGGCAGTGCCTCGATCATTTTTCAAACGAGATTTTAGACTCATATCAAAAATGATATCGCTTGCTATCTTTTCCAATCGTTGCCTTGAACTATAGAGTTTATTCATCGAAGTCCAGCTTTGTTTTAACTGTGTTTTTGCTTGATCAGTAAGGCCTGTTGTTTTGCTTTCAAACCACAGGTCTACTTTTTCTTTACTGGATAAATCCTGATCGATGTCCCGTGCTTCATATCGAAGATCAAGCACGACACCATCAGCTACACCTTCGTCAAATTTATAGGTATGAATATAAGGACCGAATATTTCAAGGCTTGTCTTTTTATCTTTTTTAAGAAGAGGCGTGCCTGTAAAGCCTATCAGGACAGCATCGGGCATAATAGTTTTAACGGCTTCGTGCAGTTTCCCGGAGTTTGTTCTATGGCACTCATCAATGAAAGCAATGATATTACCCTTAGCTTGGAAATCCTGAGGTAAGTTTCTTAATAGCTCTTTTAGGTACTTATCGACATCAGCTTGACCGCCTGCATTATGGCCATATTTATGAATAAGAGAACAGATGATATTTGCCTCTTTATTGTTGAGCAGACTGTGTAAATGCTTTGTGCTTTTAGCACGAGTTACATTCTCTTCTACATCTAAAAAGAGGCTTTCAATTTGATCATCCAGTTCCTCACGATCGGTTATAATGACTACTCGACTGTCATCAATATTTTCAATAATCCATTTGGTAAGCCAAACCATGATGAGAGACTTACCCGAGCCTTGAGTATTCCATATGATGCCGCCTTCCTTTTCCTTAATGTATGCTCTGGCAGCAATATTGGCAAAATATTGATTATGTCTAGCAATTTTTTTAGTTCCTGCATCAAAGATAACGAAATCATGAATAATAGATAAAAAGCGCTCTTTATGACACAAAGAAACAATCCCATTTCGCAATTTATTATCGGTTTGAAGATTTTTTATCGTTTTTGAGAGTTCATCTTTTGCATTAACGTCTTCACGCCATTCCAGAAAATATTTCTCCTTTGTTCCGACAGTGCCATATTTCAAGCCTTCCGCTTCATTGCCGGCAAACACCAATTGAACGGTGTGAAAAAATTCTTGAATATATTCTTTATTCTGATTAGTTAAACTTTGCCGAATACCTTCACCAATACTTACACAAGACCTTTTTAGTTCAAAGACAGCTAAGGCTATCCCGTTAACATAAATAACAAGGTCGGGTCTCTTTCTAGAGTGCCCATCAAAACATAGTGCTGTCACTTCTTCAGCTAAATAAAAATCATTGTTTTCGATGTCTTCCCAATCAATATAGTGAACTGTTTGACGATTATTCTCGTCGTCTTTTGCACCTTGTCTTCCATATCGGAGTAAGGAATAAATCTCTTTATTGACCTTGTACAGGCTATCAACTTGATTCCCGGTAAGATTGGTAAGTTCAGAAACAGCAAAATCAATCTGCTCTTTCTTATAACCTCTTTTTTCAAGGTTCTCTCTAAGAAGTCCGGGCTTGATGCATCTATTGTTCTGATCTTCTAAATTTCCTAAAAAAGTGTAGCCGAGATCATTAATCAGCCAGGACTTGACCTTGTTTTGTAATTTTCGCTCTTTATCAACATTAGCCATTTTGACCTCTCCTTTATACCAATCGAATTTTCCCGGTTAACAAGTCATCCATTGCTCCTGCTTTGATTTGCTGGATTTTTTCTCTTTCATGCTCAAGCTTAATTAATTCATCGTCCATTGCTGTGAGAATGGAAGCAATCGCTTGTTGTTCTTCAACATCAGAAGGCATTTCAAATTCAAATTTCTTTAGATCTTTTTGATACAAATGCTTAATCGTTGAACCAGCAGACAGTTCCTCAATGAATTTTGAGAAGAGTGACGACATAAGTACCCAATATAAATAACTTGACTCTAAACCACGTTTTACTCGGAATACAAAGACTCCACTACTAAGAGTTGCCGGTTTATTCATTTCCGGAACAACCGCAACTTTGCCGATTGTCCCATCTTTCGTTACCAACACATCTCCGGCACTAACTTGAATATTCACATCCATCTCGTATCTTTGCTTACTTACATAACTGATGTTCTCTAAAGAAATTTTTCCTTTTTCAAAATCTGTACCACCAATTAAATAACTGTATCCCTGAGGTAAATACTCATCTTTTTTTAATCCCTGCCATCCAATTCTTGCTTTTGGAACAATGACATCGCTAAATTGAATCTGTTTCCAGCTGCTCTGAAAGCCATCAAGTCTTACCTTTCCCGTAACTAAATCCTCTAACGCCCCATCTCGAATGGCTCTTTTTTTCTCAATCAGTTTAGTCAGGTTTTCTATATGTTCATCGAAAGTGGATAGTGTATCGGCGATTCCTTGTTGTTCAGGTAACGGTGGCATGGTTATATTTATTTTGGAAAGCTCTCTCGATGACAATTCTAAAAATGTTGTTCCAGAAGCTTTTTGCAACATCTCATCTTTAAGCGTTCCCAATAAATAGGCTAAAAATAAACTATCTGCATTTTCTTTGCACACTAAATTCTTAAATCCTTGATTCGTAGCTAATGGTCGCCCAGCAATGACTAGTTCCCCTATAGTTGCTCTTGTGCAAAGTAAGATTGTTCCCTCTGGCAATAATTTTGCCGAAGAGTTGCATAATCCTTTCTCAGTGATTTTTCGCTCTGAATTATAAATATACATTCCAGCTTGCTTTGTTACATCACTGGGAGTCACCCACACAATGTTTCCATCCCAATAGGATTTGTTTGCTGTCGAAGGGGTTCCTCCTTGATAAATATGCACATAATTATTTAGTTTTTTCTCTTCCCAATCTTTCGGATAAGTTACCATTGGTATCCCATCCTTTCCAAGGCAAGGCGGACTTTCTCCCTAGATTCTTCCGTTTCTTTTTCAATCTCGGATAAAGTCTTGTCATAACGTTTAGCAATGGTTATCACCCTGCTTATAGTTTCATTTAGAACCAGATCCATTTCTTCCGCGATATCTGATGCAAGTCTTGTCATCCACTTTTCATCAAAAAGCAATCTCTTGATTTCATCAACAGAGAGGTCACCATATTTATTAGTTACCTTCTCATCGAGGTCTGCTTCCACTTCCTTGATACTTTTCTCTTGAGCATCCAATTCATCAGAACGTTCTTTGTAAGAAATTAAAGCTTCGTACTCATCCAGATATTTCTCAGGGAGCTCAGCTTGTCCTTTTGCTTCTTTGATAGCATTTTGGATTTTCGCCTTGCCGAGTTTTCCGTTTTTATTGCGAAGATCATATTTCTTAAAAAGGTCATCTGTCAAAACAAATTTTTCTGCCTTATCTATGTCTTCCGTAAACAGGACAAAGAGTTCTTCTAGGAGATCAGCATCTTCTGAAATTCGTTTTTCATCCAGTTCCTTGATTCTCTTGTTAAGTTCGGTTTTTGTAATATTGTCTCCAGCTTCATTAAGAACTTCTTGGTAAATGCTATCTTCACCGGATTCCTCTTCAATTCGTTCTTGAAGTTCTGCACGAATCGTTTCAGCTTTGTCCTTCATTTCTTCAAGCACTTTTAGCGCATCTGAAAAATATTCCCTCTCTATAATTTCTCGAGGAATAAGAGCCCCGTCAAAGGACTTTACCTTGGTCTTGTCGTCAACTTGAATTGTTTCACCGCTATCGTCTTTTACCTTTTTTTGCCTATATTCATATTCGATTTCCCGTCCTGCTTCGTAGCCTAAAGCTTTGATAACATACACATCATCTTGGAGTTTCTCATTCCAATAGTTAAGCAGGCAATCATAGACATCGTAATTATCCAAGACGACTACATCTTCATAAGCGGTCAGGAGTTTATGAGATATTTCCCGTATCAGCACTTTAGGACTTGTATCTCCATCGATAGTAAGCAAGTCTGTTTGAATCTTATTCTTCCATCCGTCAAAAACCGTATGCTTTTCATACTCAGATTCTTTGACGATATTCGCATCATTATAGATAGCTTCCTCGACCGCCTCTGGGTGCATAGCTAATTCGTAGACATTATGATCAGCATCAACAAGCCTGAAAATCTTGTCCTTTAACTCCGGAGAAACACTCCATAATTTTGTAAGAGACTCAATATCCCGTTCCGGTATGCCACCTTTAAGGTGAGAAGCAATATTTTGAGGAAGAGATTTGTCAACTTTTTGAATGTACCTGGGCACATTTAAATTTCCGTCATTCTTTTTAATTTCTTCGTTACTTACAAATCTCGAATAACCTTCAATCTCAATACGATTGTTAAAAGTTTGAATGATTTTCTCAATATCCTGCTCTCTCAGTCTGTTTTTACTGCCATCTTTTTTAAAGCCCTGACTGGCATCGATGAAAAAGATGCCTTCTCTTTCTTCGGCCTTTTCTTTGTCGATAACAATAATACAAGCGGGTATTCCCGTTCCATAGAAGAGGTTCCCAGGAAGACTCACAATCCCTTTAATATATTTTCTTTTCAAGATTTCTTTACGAATGGTTTCTTCTGCATTACCTCTAAACAAAATGCCGTGCGGCAGAATAATTCCTGCTTTGCCAGTACTATTCAAAGCTTTTAACACATGTAAAAACCAAGCATAATCACCATTCTTTTCAGGCGGGATACCATAGCCATCAAACCGACGGAATTTATCTTCACTCGGCTTGATACCATCGCTCCAATCCTTATCAGAAAAAGGTGGATTCATAACAATAAAGTCAAATTTTCGAAGTTCGCCAAAGTCGTCAGTATATTGCGGATCTGAAAGTGTATTGCCGCTGATAATCTCGCTGGTACCCTTGTTATGAAGAATAAAATTCATCTTAGCAAGACCGGCCGTATCTGAGTATTTTTCTTGCCCGAATATATCTACGATGGAGGCACCGTTGTCATCCAGAGGAGCCTCGTCGGCTGCCCGAATAAGAAGTGAACCACTTCCGGCTGCCGGGTCATGTAGAGTCCAGCGCTTGCCTGTTTCTTGTTTAATATTTCCAATTCCAATAAGTCTGGCAATGGTTCGAGAAACTTCACTTGGCGTATAGAATTGGCCTTTGCTTTTCCCTGATTCCTGAGCAAACTTCATCATGAAATACTCGTAGGCATCGCCGATAATGTCATCGCCACTTGCTACGTTGCTCTTGAAATCAATTGCAGGATTTTCAAAAACTGCAATAAGTCCGGATACCTTATCGACTAGTTCCTTGCCTTTACCAAGTTCATCCGGATTATTGAAGCTGACATCAGGAAGAAGACCTTTTAATCTGTTATCTTCCAGAAATTGCTGAATAATAACGTCGACTCTTTCGCCAACATCACTTTTTCCTTTTGCTTTGACCAGATCGTCAAAAGAGGCTCCTTCGTTGACTTTAAATTCAGCGAATCTTTTACCCTTGTACCTGTCAGACACATATTTAAAGAAAAGCAAAACAAGTACGTAGTCTTTGTATCTTGATGGCTCTACGCCACCTCTTAATTTATTACAAGCTTCCCAAAGGATTGAATATAATTCTGATTTCTTCACTGCCATATCCTCAAATTACTCCTGTATATTATTTTTACTTTCTGCGGTTCTTCCATTACTGGAGGGATCTTTTTTTGTGCCTATGCCTTCAACTTCCACGATATCGCTTATTTGACAATCGAGACTTTCGCACAACCGAACAAGCACATCCATAGAAACATATTCATTTTTTCTCATTTTGGAAAATGTACTCGGTGCGATTTTCGTTCGAGATTGGACCGCAGGGGCATCTAACTCGAGGTCTATCATTCTCTTCCACAGTTTTTTATAACAAACGCCCATTGCCCGCCTCCTTCGCATTAGGTGCGTTAATTATATCATTTTTGATTTGCATCTTCAATAATTTCTTCGATTATTAAAGCTTTATTTTTGAGAACTCGAAAATAAAAAGATTTTTCAAATTCGATTACTCAAAACGGCTCCTCCTGTCCAAGGGGAAGGTGAAGGGAGAAAACAATACGAGCCCTTCGGATAGGAGGAAAGCCAATGAGACGAATACG
>DUNO01000039.1 GCA_012839295.1 Clostridiales bacterium | reverse complement strand
TTTTGTACATGTACCTGGTCAATATGGATGTTTTCCTTTTCATATTCCTCGATGAACCTGCGGAAATATAGGGCATAGGCTCCCAGATTTTCTTCTGTTTTAATTAATTTGCCCCAGTTGTATACCGGTGGATTTTTCATCCATACCGGCGGGCTCCAGGGAGAAGCAAATAATTTTAAACCGGGCTGGTATGCCTGTGCCCTGCGAATATAGGGAATCAGCGCTTTCCTATCCCGCTCCAGGGAAAAATGCTTCATTTCATAATCACCGGGCGTTTCATTTAAGCTGTACCAGTCAAAGCTGTAATCATTGGCACCAATGGGCATACGGCATAGGGTAAGATTGCAGCCATTCTCTCCCGGTGCAAACAGCTCCTCTAACAGCTTCTCCTGCTCTGCCTGCTCCAGGCAGTCCAGTGCCCCATAGCCCTGCTCATTAAAGCATCCGCCAAAGCCGTTCATTTTTTGATGGCGCTGTCCATTAGGCCGGACGAAGGCTTGACGTCCGGCACCCGTCTCCGGCTTCCCCTCCGACCATTGTCTGTCTTCATTGGAATAAACCCATTTTTTTATTTTCATAATTACCTCCTACTTATCTGAACCTATTGTCAGACCATTGATGATATATTTGGAAAGGAACAGATAGACAATGATGATGGGCACCACTGCAATAGCAATGGCAAGATACATTGCCCCATAGTTTGATAAATACAAACCCTTAATCATCGCAATCATTACCGGCATTGTATATTTTTTATTGTCGGTAATGAGAATCAACGGTCCCATATAATTATTCCAGCAGGTTACAAAGTTAAAAATACACATGGTGGCGACTCCCGGCATGATACAGGGCAGTATCATCCGGTTGAAAATCCTGAATTCCGTGGCTCCTTCCATTCTTGCCGCTTCCAGCATGGAATCCGGAATGCTCTGTTCCACAATGCCCCTCAGGAAAAACACGGCACTGGCATTGGCAATACCCGGGAAAATAAATGGGATATAGGAATTCAATAAATTCAACTTCAGGTTCAATTGATAGAAGCCCACAATACTCAGCTGTGCCGGTATCATCATGGAACACAGGACAAGCCAGTACAGTCCTTTCTTTCCTTTAAAACGATATTTTGCAAAGCCGTATGCCGTCATGGCTCCAAAGTATCCGGTAAAAAAGGTAAAGGGGACCGCGATCAGCAGGCTGTTTTTAAAGCCGTTCCATATATTCACATTGCTTTGCATTTTCTCATAATTGTCCCTTAAGCTGCCGCCTATCCACAAATTCAATTTTGTTACAATATCAAAGCTGGAGTGGGTGCTGTTCACAATTACCAGGTAGAAGGGCACAATAGATATCACCAGTAAAAGCACAAGCAGAACATAAACCGGTACCAATCTCCATTTTATTCTATTCATCGTACATATCCCCCCTCCTTCGCATTGCCCGAAATGAAAACACGCTCAGTACCGCGATTATGGCGAACAGGCCTACGGAAACCGCGCAGGCATAGCCGTAATTATAGCTCTTAAAGCCCTGGTTATAGATATACATGGTCGTCGTCAAAATACTTTTCTGGGGATCGCCGTTTGCATTGGTCAAGGTAGCCGGCACATCAAACAGCTGCATTCCACCGATAATCGAGGTAATCGTAAGGTAAATCAGGGTTGGCTTGATCAGCGGAACGGTAATCTTTCGAAAGGTCTGCATTTTAGTCGCTCCATCGGACATCGCGGCCTCATATAAGCTGTTATCCACCGTTGTCATACCTGCCATGACAATTACTGTTGTATAGCCAAACCACATCCACCACTGGATGTAGGAGACCAGTCCCGATGTAAATTCAGGACTGCTGAAAAAAGCAAAAGGCTCCTTAAGAATACCGCTCTGCACCAGGATATAATTTACGGCTGATTTATCCCCGTTAAACAGCAGGTTAAATAAAAGCCCCACCGATGCCGCAGTAATCAGATTTGGCAGATAGTAAGCAGCCCGGAAAAATTTCATACCGCGGATGCGGTTAAAGGTGAAAATACAGGACAACAACAGAGCCGCCGCAATCTGCGGTATGAAGTTAAACAACCAAATTTTTATGGTATTTCCGGTTGCCAGATAAAAATATTTATCTGTCAGCAATCTTTTGAAATTGTCAAAACCGATAAACACCTTAGGCATCATGCCGTCCCATTTGTATACGCTCAGGAAAAAGGTATACAAAATCGGAAACAGCCCAAACACGGCAAATATTAAAAAGTACGGTAAAATAAAAAAATAGCCATAATGTTGTCTGTTTTTCATACAGGTTTTTCCTCTCTTAAAAGGCGGCGGATAAGTATCCTATCCGCCGCGCCTCTTCTATTCAATCGTTAAATCAGGATAACTGGAAGCGACATCGTCTTTAAACTGCTGGATTGCCTCATCCTTGCTTAGGGCTCCGGTCGTATATGCCTTTGCAGCCGATAAAAATGCATTATTGATCACACCGTCATAAGGGGACATTTTATTGTCAGGAATCTGTAACATCTGGCTGTTATAAAACTCGTAGAGATTTTGTCCGCCCAGCACCTCTTCTCCTTCGCCTGCGGCAAGTGCCTCGTCTGCTGACGCAGAGGAAACATACTCTCCATACTGCTGTGCATATGCCTTCTGTGCCTCTGAATTACAGGTGACATATTTCATGAATTCCCAGGCAAGCTCTTTGTTCGGGCTGTCCTTGTAAATTCCCAGCCAGGTACCGCCTTTTACATACGGAACCGGTCCTGTTGTAAGCCCCCATTTTCCCTTTGTGGTATCTGCCGCCGGCTTAACCACGAATTGATACCCCCAGGTAGGAAGAACATAGCAGAAGGTATCCGTACTCTCAACTGCCGCCGTCCATTCAGGTGACCATGGGTCTACATTTAAGCTATAACCTTTATCCGTAATTTCCTTTGCCATATCCATGAATCCCAGGACATCATCACCAATCATTAAGGTATTATTCTCGATCCAGGAGCTATCCCTGTTTGAAAAGCTCATGTTCCAGATATCCTGCCAGCTGGCAAACATTTTAATGCCATTTTCCTGTAAGGTTGCTGCTACCTTTAACATATCCGCATTACTTCCCAGAAGCTTCGCAACATCCTCCGGCTCAGATACGCCCAGGTATTCCTGTGCCATGTCCCTGCGGTACATGATGGATCCTGGGGATGCCTGCCAGCTTAATGCTTTGATTGCTCCGTTGCTGTCCGTACCTACACTCACGATATATTTCCAGATATCATTCGTATACTGTGTCACATTATAGGGCTCTTGTTTCAAGTCTTCCCAGTAAGGACTCTCTACCAGATAACGCACATAATCGCTTTCTCCGGTGAAAATATCAGGAGCACCCTGGCCGCTGGAAAGCGTGGGTGTTAATTTAGCCAAAAAATCCGCATTCGGAACTACGGTAATGTCTACCTTTATATTAGGATAAATGGCATTAAAGCCTTCAACAAAACGTCCCAATTCCTCTCCCGATGACCAGATGGTCAGTGTCCCTGAAAGCTCCTTTCCACTGTCCTCCCCATCTGTAGTACCTGAATTGTCCTCCGGTGTATTTGTATTTTCTGCCGTTGTACCCTCCTGCGTATCCGTTCCCTGCTTGTCAGCAGCAGAGCCGCACCCTGTCAGTAAAGACACCGCCATGGCCGCCGTCAGTAATAGTGCCAATGCTTTCTTTTTCATATCTTATCCTCCTTTGATTTATTTATTCCCGCTACGGAATGCTCCAAAAACAAGGCCGGAACAAGAGATTGCTTCACTCCTCTTTCTTCCCCTCTGATTCGCTTTAATAAAGTCTGGGCCAGCAGTCTTCCAATTTCATAAACCGGCTGACATACGGTCGTAATCGCCGGGCTTGATAATAAATGATGACCCAGACCATCGTATCCTGTAACGGAAATATCCTGCGGTACTTTGAGACCAAGCTCGGTAACCGCCCTTATGGCTCCTATGGCCATAATATCGGTAGCACATATCATTGCTGTTGTTTCATTATTTTCCCGTAATATCCTGAGTGCTGCTTCATATCCGCCCTGTACACTGTTTTCGGCATACATGACATGCTCCCCGGAGGGATTACCTGCCTCCTGCAACGCCCTGCAATAGCCCTCATAACGATCCAGCGTATAGTCTTTTTCTTCATTGACATTTATCATCGCCAGGTTTTTGTGCCCATTTTGTAAAACATACTCGGTTATCATGCGCACTCCCTCAATGTTATCCACATCAATGCAATCAATTTCTTCGTTATCCGTGTGCCCGAATAATGCGATCGGGCGCTTTCGTTCCAAGGCATATTGATACATTTCATGGATTTCATCCTTTAACAACCCTGTCACAATATAGCCGTCACACCGGTGCTCGTGCTTCCTGTCCCGGATGATTAAAAAGGAATACATCTGCTTACTTAACTCTTCGCTGATACCTACCAGCAGATGCATGATGAACGGGTTGCTCAAATCGATTGATTCAGGGACATAAACATCAATGATACCGACCCGCTTGCTTACCAGCGCCTTTGCAACCGGATTCTGTACATAATTAATCTTGTCCATCGCACGCTGTACACGTTCCCTGGTTATAGGCTTTACCTTTTCGGGGTTATTGATTACTCTTGATACGGTAATTGTTGAAACCTTCGCTTCACGCGCAACATCATTTAACGTCGACATAATTTAGATCCTTTCTGCAGAAATGTTAGCGTTATCATAATTACTTTTAAAAAATTGTGCATGTATTTAGCTGCACGATAAATGTAATGTTAACGTTATCATTTATAAGCTTATTATAGTGGGATAATATCAGTTTTACAAGGGTATTTTGTCATTTCTCCTTATGTAACAAAAATGATATATCATTTTTGATGGTTCTGACTGAAAATCAAAAAAGCCACTACATAACCCAAGGCCATGTAACGGCATTTTTAATCTGCTATGTATCTCCTTTATAACTCCCTCACCTTTTTCATCAAAAAAGAAAAACGACCCCGTAAATTTTACGGGGCCGATCCCGAACAAAAATCAAATTTAATTTTTTCAAGCCGTCCTTCTGTCTTTATCTCATATCTTTATCTCATATCTTTATCTCATATCTTTATCTCATATCTTTATCTCCCATACTTCTCCAAGAGTTTAAAGTGGGTTTTCACAACATCTAGGGTCGGTTTATAATTTGTAATCCATCCCTCGCTTTCAGCAACTACAGCGCCCTCATACCCATATTCTTTTAAAATATTCATAAGATCCTTATATGGCGTATTAGGTTCTTCTCCGTGTTCATCAAATACATGCCCTTTTCCATGGCAGTGAACTGTCCATTTTAATAGCGGTCTTAATGTTTCCACATCATTTGCCTGGAAGTGTCCGGCTGCACCAGCCGTCTGCCAGCAGGAGAAGTCCGGGATTAACCTGAACCAAGGTGAATTTATTTTTTCCAAGGCATCAATGTAATATACGGGAGGAAATGGCGCATGAAGCTCCACACCCCAGATAATTTCGTATTTTTCAGCGATGGGAAGCCCTGCCTTAATCATCTCTATCATATTTTCTACGGGCACGCCATAAAATGCGGGACGCATTATCCTGGTGCCCAGATAGGAGGCTGTAGCGGCACCCAGCCTTACCATTTCCAAGTGCTCCTCCATGGTGGCACGCCTGTCATAATGGCTTAGCGCATTCATATAATAGCTGAAGCAGAATATCTCCAGCCCCAGCTCCTTGCAAAGGTCATTGATATGGTCTAAGTCACTTATTTTTGTATTAGGCCAATTCGGTATA
Organism: Clostridiales bacterium; assembly: GCA_012839295.1. Lineage (GTDB taxonomy): Bacteria > Bacillota > Clostridia > Lachnospirales > Lachnospiraceae > Mobilitalea. The sequence goes on along the minus strand of DUNO01000039.1, from coordinate 10,544 downwards.
TGCTGCTCTCCGATCAATTCCACGCCCTCACATCCAAGGGCTGCACAGTATCTTAGGGCATCGTCAACTGTCAATGCACCGGTTTGGAGATCTCCGGCAAAGCTATATAAACTAACACCTAATTTCACTTATATCACCCCCATATTTCTCTTAAATTCGTATTCTATCCTGTTATTCGGCAAATGGTATCCTTCAAAGGCTGTCCGCAGTAAAAATTTAATTTCCACGTCATTCGCCTCTTTCACTACCGCCTGCAATTGCCCATCCAGCATCCGGACCTGGGCCACTTCGCCCAATCCCCATTGCAGCTCATATAAATTCTTTGCATATTTGAAAGGAACGGCCTGATCCCGGATAACAAAGAAAATCTTGCCCTTCTGGACAGCATATCCATTAATGCCCACTTCCATATCTTCCGCACAGGATACCGGAAATTCTGTATACCATGGATTCCGGAGCTTGAATTCATACCCCTTCATCCCGTCCATTTCCACCTTATGTAAGTTTAAGTCGGGAAAGGCAACGCGCTCCCCAAGTTCACGGAACTGCTCCGTTAATGCATAGGAGCCGCCCGTCGGTATTCGTAGCTCAACACTCATTATATTCCATCTCCTTCTGTTTTATTTTAAATCCACTGATGCATGTTTTCTTCCCGAAAGGCGCACTGCTTCCATCAATTGCAATACTTCACGCACCTGGGCATTTGTTACCGCCAGGTCAGCCCCTCCATTTAAAGCGGCTGAATAATTTTCGTAAAACATCTGCCATTCTGGCTTTCCCGTAGGCAGGACCTGTTTTACAAGCTCCTCTTCTGCCCGTTTTGCCATCGCCCTTGTGGGTCCGGCTTTTGTCTCCAGTACAGAATCAGGCAGCTTTTCCACATGGGAGCCGCTCCGGTATAGCTCAGCGTCATCGAGCATCGATTTAATGATTAATGTGCCCGTATCGCCAGCCACATACCAGCGTGGGAGGGGATATAGCAGGTAAGTCCCTGTCTCTATCACATATGACAATCCGTTATCAAATTGAAACATGGCATTAAAGTAATCATCAACCTCCGGGTTAATGACATTATGGACATTGGCAGATACAGAGACAACCTTACCCAGATTTAAATCCAGCATTTGGTCTATCAAATGCACGCCCCAGTCATAAATCATTCCACCTCCGTATTCCGGAAAACGGTGCCAGTCGTGTACCAAGCCGTTTGCCCCAAAGAAGCGTGAACCGATAGTAAATACCTTGCCCAGCGTCCGGTTATTTAAGGCCTCCTTTACACATCTGAAATCAGCATCAAACCGGCGGTTCTGGTGAACCTCAAGCTGGACCTTGCATTCCCCTGCCACTCGGACCATCTCGTCAAACTCCTGGACATTTAATGCTGCCGGCTTTTCACATATAATGTTTTTTCCTGCTTTTGCAGCTTCAATTACCATTTCCTTGTGCAAATGGTTCGGAGCTGAAACCAGAACCGTGTCCACTGAATTGTCCTGTAACAATTCGCGGTAATCCTTATAGGAACGGTATCCCTTTTGGGAAGCTTCTTCCCTTTTATTTTCATCGACATCACAGACAGCAGCCACCGTAATGCCCTTTGTCTGTGGCATATGCTCTGCATGCCAGTGTCCCATGAAGCCATATCCAATAATACCTACCTGCATTTCTTTTTTCATGGCTATACTCCTTATATCCTTCCTAGCAGCCTAAAATCCGTAAATATTCACGGCTCCTTCTTGCGCATTCCATTGGATGCAGCTCATAATGCTCATCCTGTTCCACGATAACCCACTCCGCATTCGCATCCGAGGCGGCTTGTAGAATAGGTTCCCAAATCTGCTGCCCAAAGCCCACCGCACGGAATCCAAAATAACCCTCGTCAGCCTGCTTTTCTTCTGTATCAATGCCAATTAACTTATACAGGTTAGCCGGCTTCCCAGTCTTTATGTAATCCTTTAAGTGGACAAGGGGGCAGCGGCCCGTATATCTTCTCACGAATTCTGCAGGCCTTTCCCCGGCTACCTCTATCCAACAGGTATCCGGCTCCGCCTGCAATAAATCCTTCGGAAGCCTCCGATAGATTTCATCTAATCCATAGGTGCCGTCCTCCAGCTTTACAAATTCAAAGTCGTGGTTGTGATACAGAAGGGTCATTCCATGCGCTTGCATAACCCTTCCGATCCGTTCAATTTCCGATAGGATTGTCTCAAATCCATCCGCCAACGGACGGTATTCCTCAGGCAAATATGGAACTCCAATATATTTGCAGCCTATGGCTTCATAATCCCTAGCCACCTTCTCAGCATCCGCCAGCATAGCCGGCAAAGGGACATGGGCGCAGATAGGCACCAATCCCACTCTATCCAGAACCTCCTTCACGAATTCCGGCTTTAATCCGTAAAGGCCAGCCAGCTCAACGCCATCATAGCCTAACTGCTTTACCTGCCTCATGACCTCCTCAAAATGATCCGGCATATTTTCCAGCAGGTCACGGAGTCCATACAACTGGATTCCTACGAAAAGCTTCTTCATAATTAATCCTCCATTCTGCTACTAGTCAGTACAATACCTGAAAGAATTTCACAATGAAATTTCAATGGATTTCATTGTGGAGTTCTTTCATCATGCTTTTTCCATCCTCTTCTTAAAATATCTGTCTGATAAAACGTCCAGTGACACCGCAATAAGGATTAATAAGCCCTTTGCCACTGATTGCCAGTTTGAATCTACGCCCAATAAATTCAGCATATTATTGATGGTTCCTACAATCAGGCAGCCAATAACAGTTCCCATCACCTTTCCTGATCCGCCGGAAAGAGGAGTTCCACCGATCACTACCGCTGCCACCGAATCCAGCGCCATTCCCGCCCCTGCTGACGGCTGGGCGGAATTTGCCCTTCCGGTTAATACTACTGCTGCCACAGAAGCGCAGACCCCTAGCAGCATGTATACGCCAACGGTCACCTTCTTCGTATCAATTCCAGACACATGTGCGGCTTCCTTGTTTCCTCCGATGGCAATGATATGGCGCCCAAAGGTAGTCTTATTTAAAACCAGATAGATCACGATTCCAACGCCCACCATAATATAGATCGGGGTCGGAATGTTAAACAAATACCCCTGCCCCAATGCCTTAAACTCAGGAGAAATCCCCGTTACGGCCGAATTATGCGTAATCAAAAGGGTAATACCATTATAAATCTGCCCTGTAGCCAGCGTGACAATAAACAGGGGCAGGCCGATGGAGACGCCGATCATTCCGTTCATAAAGCCGCAGAAGGCTCCCGTTAACACGCCGATTAAGATAACCAGGCCAAAGGGCAGGCCTGCCCTGCTCAATAGTGCCATCTCGGCACCCAGCAGGCCGATCATGTCACCAACGGACAGGTCGAGATTGGCACTCGCTATAATGCAGGTAAAACCAATTCCGACAATGGCACTTACCGATATTTGCCGGATAACATTCAACAGATTCCTGGATGATAAAAACACCGGTGATACGAAGCAGCTTATAATAAACAGCAGCAGGAATATTAAAATCGCCTTGTTATCCAGTAATATGTTTAGCTTGTTTGTATTACTCATTTTCTTCATTGATACCTTCATGAACCTCCTTAAAATTGACATCAAAAGCGCTTTGTACCAGCCTTTTTGCATTAAACTCCGAACGGTCAAACTCTCCCGAGATGTGTCCGTTGTTGAACACGATGACATGGTCACTGATCCCCATAATCTCTTCACATTCGGAGGAAATCATGACGACCGCCAGACCCTGCCCTGCCAATGCGCTAATCATCCGGTGTATCTCCGATTTAGAACCTACATCAATGCCTCTCGTCGGCTCATCCAGGATCAATACCTTGGGATTCGTGTACAGCCAACGGGCTATAATCGCTTTCTGCTGGTTTCCGCCAGACAGGGCACCGATTGGCTGGTTTAAGGAAGGGGTTTTAACTGCCAATTTCTCGGCCAGTGCTTTTGTGTCCCCGTTCTCCTTCGTCTTTCTTATCCAGATATTTCCCCTGCTGATTCTACTCAGGTTCGCCAGGGAAATATTGTATTTCACGCTGATGTTGCTGATAATCCCATTCCTTCTGCGGTCTTCTGTTACCATGGCAAGGCCGTGGCGGATCGCCTCCTTCGGGGAACGTATCGTCACCTTGTTTCCATCCAGATAGATCTCCCCTCCATCCAGGGAGCGGATGCCGAAGATTCCTTCCATGGTCTCTGTCCTTCCGGCACCGACCAGGCCGAATAGGCCTAAGATCTCACCGGACCTGACCCGGAAGCTGATGTCTTTAAATAGACCCTTGTGTGAAAGGTTCCTTACCTCCAACACCGTATCCCTGATTTCACAGGGGATCTTGGGATACATTTCTGATATCTTACGCCCGGCAATCTGGGCGATTAACTCTTCCTTCGTAATCTCATCAGCAGCAAAATCATTAATATAGGAGCCATCCCTCATAACCGTGATACGGTCGCAGAGCTTAAATACCTCATCCAGCTTATGCGAAATAAACATCACGGTGGTTCCTTCCTTCGCCAGATCCTTTATAATATCGTAAAGCAGAAGGATTTCCCTGTCCGATAGCGAGCTTGTGGGCTCGTCCATAATGAGGATCCTGGGGTTATAGCTGATGGCCCTGGCTATCTCAACCAGCTGCATATTCGCTATGCTTAAGGTCCTCACGATGCTTTTTGGGTCGACATTAATGTGGTATTTATCCAGGAGCGCCCGGGTACGCCCAAGCCTTTTCTTCTCGCTAATCAGGCCGAGCCTGGTAAATTCCGGCTCCCTACCCATCCAGATATTCTCCGCAACGCTGACGGAGGGGATCAGGCTCATTTCCTGATGGACCATGCTGATCCCGTTCAATAATGCTTCATGGGGAGAATGGAATAATACCTTTTTGCCCATATAGATGATTTCACCGTCATTTGGTTCAATGGAACCCAGGAGAACATTCATCAGGGTGGATTTTCCAGCTCCGTTTTCTCCTACTAACGCATGCACCTCTCCGGGCTTTACCCGGAGATTTGCATTCGATAACGCTTTCACGCCAGGAAAGCTTTTGCTGATGCCTTTCATTTCCAATATGTAATCCTTACTCATTTCTTGTGTCATTTTCACCTCACGCAGGCGGGGCCTTCCCAGCTTCCCTGTAACCTGAGACTAGTGTGCTGTGCCATTTGTCTTAGCTAAACAGCACTAGATTAGTATTCCAGCATTTTTTCTACCTCGTCCACATTGTCGATGGTAGTAAAGGTAGTAGCTCCAATTCCCATGTCCACTGACTGTCCAGCCAGATTCTCACCGCTTGCGACGGCCTCTACATATGCCATGGTAATGTCAACCTGGTCCTTATAAATAACGAACAGTACCGAGCCGGTCATCGTCCCTTCACGGATGGCCTCTAATGCTGCCTTTGATGAATTAAAGCCTAATACCATGCATTCATCGATACCAATGTTTGCTGATTGCAGTGCATTGATGGCTCCGGTAGCCATCTCATCGGACTGGCAGACCACGCAGTTGATCTCAGGATATGCCTGGATCCAGTCCTCTACCGTATTCTGTGCATTGGTCGTATCCCAGCCGCATTCCTTTTCGGCGATAATTTCCACACGGTCAGGATATTTCTCCAGCAATGGCTCCTTAAAGCCCTTATAGCGCATCTGCGTCGCAGGCTGGGACTGTGCACCCCAGATATATCCAACCTTTAATGTAGCCTCCGGGTTCTTATCCAGGTAATCTATCAAGTAGTCTGCCGACTTTGATGCCGCCGTATATTGGCTCAGGGTCAGCTTCAAGGTCTTGTCATAATTAACATCAAAATGCACTGCCATTGTAGGTATCCCCGCCTCATCGCAAGCTTCAAATGCCGCAACGCTGCCCTCCGTATCCACTGCCTTGATGATGATAACATCCGGCTTTAGCTGGCATAGGGTTTCAACATCACTGATCTGGGTCTGTACATCACTGTTTGCATTGTACATGATAATTTCATAGCCTAATTGGTCAGCCCTTTCCTTTAACAGGTTGTACCAGACGGTCTGTGCCTCGTCTAATGCGTTCATGGAGACACCGATGGTTATCTTATCCTTATTGGCTGCCTCATCAGTCCCTGCCTTTGGATCCGCTTCTGTGCTTGGAGTTGCCTCCTCCTTTGAACCTGTCTCCGTCGTCCCCTTTGTTCCATCCGTTGTTGACGTATCCACTTTATCTTTGCTACAACCAGCAAGAAATCCTGCTGCCATCATAACACATAATAAAAATACCAAAATTCTCCTTTTCATTGTAAACCCTCCCTTTTCAATTAATCATCTAACGTTCTTTCCTGGCATGTAGCCGGATAAGCAGATGGTGCGATGGGTGCCGGCCTGCCGCAACGGGAGGTCATCTCATAGATCCTGCCCGTCTTACAGGATTCCTGTATGCCATGGATTATCTCTATGGCATGGTAGCCGATATCCACATGGCATCTTGGCCTCCTGTTGTTTCGGATCGCATAGCACATATCTGCCAGTCCCACGCCCCTGCTGGAATCATAAAAGCCATGGAGCAATGGAAGCTCTACTGTTGCGATAGGCACCATTTCTACCAGCTGCTGTACATCGTCATCGACCTGGGTACCCTGTTCCATGAATAACCTCCTGCCCGGCTGCTGTCCTGGCTGCAATTGCTCTACCGGTGGCCTTGCCCCTGGCCTGGTGACGCTGATGGTGTCACAGAATGCATTCGGATCCCCCAGATGTAAGGTTCCGTCCGTGCCCGTTATGTCAAAGTGGCGGCTCATGGAGCTGTCGGATGAGATATGGAAGGTACCTAATACTCCATTCTCAAATTCCAACGCAGCCATCAGGGTAGTTGGGGTATTGACCTCAAACCGCTCGCCGTAGTTCGGATGCTTTGGATTCAGATAGGTTCTTTCCGGGTAGAGGTTTCCTCCAAAGCCTGTGACACGCTTCACACTGCCTAACAGGTTGATCATTTCATGAAGATAATACCCGCCCAGGTCAAAGGGAAAGCCTCCGCCATAATGCAAGGGGAAGAAGAAATGCTTCGGCTCCGTGTCAAAAAACGGCGTTTCCAAATCATAATGCATGGTTATCTGGGCATGCACCGTTCTTGGCTCACCTATGATGCCTTCATCCAGGTACTTCCTGGCAGACTGTTCCCAGGCTCCTAAAAAGGTATCCGGCGCCGTGGTATAATGGAGCCCTTTTTCCTTTGCCAGATCATACAGCCGGGTTGCCTCTTCAAAGGTAGGTGCCATCATTTTTTCACAGAACACATGCTTTCCGTGCTCCAACGCTTTTTTTGTAATCTCCACATGGGATTCAGGATAGGTGAGGTTGACAACAACCTCGATTTCTGGATCCTCCATGATTTCATCTACAGACATCTTCCTGATCCCATAGCGGTCCGCCATCCACTGTGCCCTGGAATCGATCAGGTCTGCTGCTCCCATCACTTCAATGATATCGAATTTATGGACCATGTTTTCCATGTATGTGGATTTACATATGCCGCCACACCCAATAACTCCGACCTTAACTCTTCTTTTTTTCATTTAATGCCTTATCCTCCTTAATACTGATCCGCGCGCGTAAAATGTTTTTCCGCATTTTTTTCAAATGCATATTGACATTTTGTATAAATAAGTATAAGCTTTTAGTTCATTCTTTGTCTATTTTAACATTTTACTTAAATTCTAATTTTTTATGGTCAACCTATTCCCAATATGTTAATATTTTAATATCTTGTGGATGGTTGCATATCGAAAGGGCGTGGAGATATGGGCAGGGTTTCAATTGCTAATATGAAAAAAAATGACGCGTTAAGCCATTTAATTTTGAATGACCTAGCCGGAAGAGATGAATATTGCCGCATCTGGAATGTGCTTGATGGCGCACCGGGTGAAATGAAGGGCCTGCTGATTCTGCGGATCGTGGAGGAAGGGAAAATGCTTTCTAAGGATTCTGCAGTGATTTCGGGTATTCTGTCGGAAATGGCTTTAAGACGCCATAAGCTCTATGATTATACAGAAAGCTTCCATAACAATTATGTTGTTTTTTTCATTCGATATAGTGTAATTGATATTTTTATTGATACCCTGATTGAACTGTGCGAAGAAAAGCGGGCGGACTATTATATCGGAATCGGCAGCCCCTTTAATGATGTAAGCTATTTTTCTATCATATATTCCGAGGCTCTTGACGCAATCGGACGGAGCAATGCAAAGTACCGGGTCAACAGCTTCCGTAAGGACATTTTTACGCCCAAGCGTCTCCTAAACGGTACGGGAGACCGGTTCTGGATCTCTATTTGCCAGGAATTGATTGAGGCTTTGGATCAAAAGGACTTTTCCCGTTTTCCTGAGATTTTGCCAAGATTATTCGAAAAGGTTAATCAGATGGACCACAATACGGCCTTCAATATTTGTATTGAGATGCTCCGTACCATTTTAGAGCATTTTGGATTGGATACTTATGAGGATTATCAGATTAAATACCGCTTTGATTTATTCTGTAATGAGGATAATTTGTACATCGCCTTCCGGACTACGTTCATTGACAACCTCCTCCGCATATTTGCCTTATTAAACAGCGTACAGGATAACGGGGGCAGACAGGCCGTCAGGAAGTCGAAGAACATCGTTGAAAGCCATTATAGTGACCCGAATCTGTCTTTATTAGACATCGCTAATGCCTTAGGCGTCAGCTATAATTATTTGAGCAGCTGCTTCAAGCAATATGCCAACAGCAGCTTTGTGGATTACCTGACCTCGGTGCGGATGAACCAGGCCGTGAAAATGCTCGGGCAGGGCGACCATAAGGTCGCAGAAATAGCCCAGGCCGTCGGGTACAACAGCTCGGGCTATTTTATCACCGTATTTAAGAAAAAATATAATTTGTCGCCAAATGATTATAAAAAGAGGATGCGCTGACCTCTAATTAAAAATTATTTATCCAGTCGACTGGATTACGTATGTCCCCAGTATCTTACAATTACATTTGCTTGTCCATAAATTATCCTAGTATTGCATTAAACAAAGAAATCACGTCGCTTTGTGTTAACATATTACCAGCTTCTTTAACCGCATTTTGCAGTTGAATCATTGTGACCTTCGCCATTGCCCATTTTACGCCGGTCATATTAGATTCACTCATACTTAATTTTTCATAACCAAGCCCTGCAAGTAGTAAGGCACCGTGTTTACTACCAGCCAATTCTCCACACACGGAGACGGGTTTACCGTGTGCATGAAATGCCTCCGAAATGCCGGAAAGAATACGAATCATGGCTGGAGATAATGGTTGATAATAATCAATCACTTCAGCCTCCATACGGTCAACAGCACATAAATACTGACACAAATCATTAGTTCCAACGCTTGCAAAATCTACTAAAGGAGCTACAAGGTCTGCAATAACAGCAATGGCTGGAATCTCAATCATGATCCCGAACTTGACATTCTTACCAATGGGCACACCCTCTTTTTCCAATTGGACTTTAACATCGTCATAAACCGCACGTGCACGCCTGATGTCATCAATGCTGCCTACCATTGGCAACATAAGCCATAGTTCACCAAAAGCGGAAGCTCTCAATGCAGCACGTAATTGTGTACGAAAAATATCAGGTTTCAATAAACACAAACGAAGTGCCCTGTTACCGAGAAAGGGATTTTCCTCTTTGGGTAACGGCAGGTATGGCAAGCTTTTGTCCCCCCCAATATCAAGGGTACGAAGAGTGACTGGTTTTCCGGCCGCACGCTTTAGTACGGTACTGTACGCAGTAAATTGTTCTTCCTCAGTGGGCATATGATCATTCGCCATATATAGGAATTCCGTTCGAAAAAGACCGATAAAATCACTGTAACCATATACTGTTAGATCTTCGACACCACCAATATTCAGACCAATTTGCAACTGTATTCCATCCAGCGTCTGCAGCGGTTTGTCAAGGTACTTTTCTTCATCAAGCAATTTTCTCTGATAATCACTCTTTTTTTCTTCCAATATATTCAAAGTGATCGTATCGGGCTCAATATACACTTCTCCTAGCAAGGCATCCACCCCGACACATTTAGCATCTTGCAGTATATTTGTGCAATTGTCCACCCCTGATATGGCTGGAATTCGATAACTATTTGCTATAATAGCGGTATGGGAGGTAGCACTACCCAGCTCCGTAATAATTCCCAGAACATTGACGCGGTCCAACGTTGCAGTATCACTGGGCAACAGATCATGCGCCACAATGATGACTGGACATTCCATATGAGAAAGATCTTTTCGTTTATCTCCTTGCAGTACCTGTAACAAGCGATCGCGCACATCACAAAAATCAGCTGCACGTGCCGCAATTAACTCATCCTTTGCCTTTTTTATAATATTAATAAATTCCTCATATACTTCCATGACTGCATAGTCCGTTTTTTTTGATTGTTCCATAATTGTATTTTCAATTTCCTCTACCAGTTCTTCATCATGGAGGATTTCACTATGCGCGGCAAACATTTTTATTTTTGCTGCAT
>DUNO01000038.1 GCA_012839295.1 Clostridiales bacterium | reverse complement strand
TGCCTTTCACTTTTTGATGACCTATTCAAAAAGTGAATAGGCCTTAATAAATAGTTTGAAAGTGCCTTTCTTTCAAACTTATGCTCCTTTATATGCTATTAGCCATGATTTTGAATATATAATGCCATAATTTTATAAATATGTCCATATCTTTTCACCGACGCGGTACGAACGCGTTACACAGTTTATCCTTTATCCTCTTGCCTCCGCTTCCATGGGAAGATATTCCTAAAAAGGATTTTACTAGAATCCATTCTTGACAATCCGGCATTATTATTATATTCTATAATGTAGTTATTAAAACCACATTATATAGTAATCAATATAGTCCACGGGACTGCCAGCCCTATAAAATAAAAATTACATTAAGGAGTGATTCAACATGCATTTTGAGCTAAAGCTTGCGAAAATTATTCGCGTTCTTACGATTGCCCCCATCGGTGCCCTTGCCATATTAACCTTATTATTTATAAGCCAGGGAAAGGCTTTCGGCAATCCGGTTTCCTATCTGCTGTCGATCATTTATCTGGTAATTCTTCCAGTCCTGGCCTATCCGTTACAGGCTTTTTTGCCCGGGTTTAAGAAGCAGGGACGGGATGGACAAAGAAACCTTGCTATCCTCATGGCTAATATGGGATATTTGCTTGGCATTATATCCATCTCATTTTTTGATTCCACTAAGATCCTATGGACGATCTATCTGGTTTACTTCTTTTCCGGTATCCTAATCATCATATTTAATAAATTAATCAAGATTAAGGCGAGCGGCCATGCCTGCGGTATTGTCGGCCCGGTTGCCCTGGGTATCTACTTCACCGGTTTTAAAGGCCTCATCCCCGGAGTTCTCATCCTTTTATTGGTCTATTGGTCGAGCCTGAAAATGAAACGCCATTCCATAACTGAATTATTGTGGGGCAGCTCGCTTCCCCTTATCTCATTATTTATGGCACACATCATACTTTCAGCCGCCATTCACAGTTAACAACTCCAAATGAAAAAGCTTATCCGTCTTCATTTTCACCATTGCCGGATAAGCTTTTCTTAAAATATATCCTCTACCTACAGGCAGACCTTGTCTTTGTCAAAATACTGCTCCAAAAGCTCCAGCCCTCCGGTTGCCCTGATCCTTCCTTTTTCCAGCCAGCATACCTTGTCACCCAGTAAGGGGGCGCATCTTGGGTCATGGGTAATTGTGATCATTGTTTTTGCCTTGTTCAGGCCCGGGTCTAAAAGGCAGCTGCGCAGCAGTCCAAGGCTCCTTAGGTCCTGCCCCACCGTCGGCTCATCCAGCAGCAGGACCTCCGGTTCCATCGCAAGGATAGCCGCTATCCCCAGCTTTCTCTTCTGTCCCTCCGATAAGCTGTGGGGGTGGCTTTCCCCTAAACCGGTTAACTCAAAATGCTCCAGCAGCTGTCTTCCCAGCTCTTTATCCTTAGCCTGTGCCAGCACCTCCTGGATGACGCTGGGCATGTAGAGCTGATAATTCGGATTTTGGAAGACATACCCCAGCTTCCGGTACCATTCCGGCTTTCCCACTAATCCCTGGCGCTTCACCAGGCTCTGAGTCATGCTTCCTTCCGTTTCCTTTAAAAGCCTCGCCATTAATTTTAGCAGGGTGGTTTTCCCGGAACCATTGTCACCGATAATAAGCCATTTGTCCCCTTCCCGTATGTCCAGGTCGATGGATCGGAGGATATGCCTGCCCCGGATGTGAAACCCCAGGTCGTCCAGCGTTAAAAGGAATCTCCCCTCCCCTTCCCGCTCCGTGGTGATTGCTTTCAGGGCTTTTTGATCCCTCTGGCTTTCCTGCCTCTGCCCGCGTTCCTTAAGAAACTCCTGGAAGGCGGATATCTCAGTAAATAGGCTTCCCTTCTTATCCTCAAGCCACAGTACCTTGTCCACATAAGGCAGAACCAGGTCCAGGCGGTGTTCCATGAAGATCACGCCCTTGCCTTGGCCACACATTTCCTTTAATACCTGTAATAACTTTTTTCCAAAGGCCAGATCCAGGTTGGCCAAGGGCTCATCCAACACCAATACCTGAGGCTCCATACTGAGGGTAGCCGCCGTGATCAGACGCTGCATCTGCCCTCCTGACAGCTTTCTCGTCCTGTCCTCCGGATCCAGCTCCATCATACGGGTTGCCTCCTCGATACGCCGGTCAATCTCACTGCATTCCAGATGCAGGTTCTCACAGGGGAATGCTATCTCATCCTTTACTAAATCAAATATGATCTGCTCCTGTGCATTCTGCAGCACGGAGCCTAATAGTCTTGAAATCTCGCATATTTTCAATTCCTTTACAGCCTGCCCGCAAACCCTGATATCCCCTTTTAGGATACCATTACCCTGGATCTGGGGAATAACACCGTTGCAGCAGCTTAAGAGCGTAGACTTCCCCTGGCCGGACGGTCCGGATACCAGGACAAATTCCCCCGGCAATACGTCAAAGGATATATCCTGGAGCACCCATTCACCCTCTTCATTGTACCGGTAAGACATGCTGTCTACTTCTAATAACAGGCCAGAGCCCCTACCTTTTTTCTCCTGTTCCTTGTTTCTTTCCATATCCTTATCCTGTCCCATGCCATACCCCCATCCCTGAAAATACTACAACAACCAGTACCAGCAGCACGGCATAAAGAGTATCCTTAAAGCTCCAGGACGGAACCTGGTAAACCGTAGCCTTAACGTCCTTCATGACAAAGCCCCTGGTCTCAATTGACACCGTCAACAGGTCGGAGATATTAATGATCCGGATGATCACCGGGATTATCAATGCCCTGTATAAAAACTTCGGATTATACCAGCCCGTACGGATTCCCCGGGATTTCATGGCTGTCCTGATCTGCATCATCTCCTCCGCCATATAGGGTACAAAACGTATCGTCACCAGCATTCCGAGGGTAAGATACCTGGGAAAACCCATACGGTTCATGACCCTCACCAGCCCTACCGGCTCCATAACCGCAGTCGGAATTGCAGCGATGGCAAGGCACAGGAACCTGCCTGCCAATTGTAAGGCCTTGACGCCGCCCGCTCCCGGCAAGGCGATCAGCCCGGCAAGGCCGCTGATGGGAAGAAATATAGCCAGCACGAATACCGCCGTCTTCCAGTATCCAAAGAGGATGTCTACAAAAAGCACCGCCAGCAGGAATCCCCAAAAACAAGGCTTTGTTGCCAGCAGCATTCCCACGAAAAAGATAATATAGGCTTCTGCCAAAGCCAGCAGGGGAAAAGCCGCATATTTTCCTCTGATCCTGTCCATCATAGCTTAAGCTTTCCTGTTCTCTTTAGTTCTGCACAGATCTTAAAGCCCAGCCAGGAGCTAAAGGCACTTACCAGAACCGTCCCAACACACATAAAAGCCGGCAGTATCCCCTCTCCCCATACGGAGGAAATAGTCTCATTCTTAATAATAGCCGAGGAAACCAACGTAACCGGAAGAGTCAGAGGGGTAAAAAGTGTTGCAGCCACAAATTTGGACGCTTTGCTTTCGTAGCCCCTGAAGATAAGAAAGCAGACCAGCTCCGCCGCAAGTGCACCGATAACATTATTCCAAAACATAACCGGGGACATAAACAACAGGACAACCCCGGTGAACAGCCCAATGAACAGCAGTGCCCCCTTCTTTGGTACCTTTGTCAACCCAATCACGAGGAATAGTCCGAAAAACAATGCCGATGCCATCTGTCTCAGGCCAAAGATATCCGTAAACATTACTAAGGGCATTGCCAGGCCGGAGACCAACAGCAGGGCCGCTGATAGAATTGCCAGAAAAATGATATCCTTCATTACCAGATTCTTTTGTTCCATTCTCATACCTCTCCTTCTGCTCTTTTAAATAAAAATCATAGCAAGTCATAACTAACTTTACCATTCCCGGCTTTTCCATGTCAATGATATTGAAGTGATATTATTTATCAAGAAAAAAGCTGACCTGGACGCATTCCGCGCCTAATTCAGCTTTCACCGGTCATCCTGTTAGCCCCTTTTTCTAAGACAATTCTCTTTGAAAAGTTTATCAAAAACTTCATCAGCCTGTGACTGTAAGAACATGGAATTACAGAACATGTTTCCTTTTGCAATGTCCACTGTCCTGAGTTTTCCAGCCCATTCATAGATATCCTGGAAGATGTACTCATGAATAGCCTGAAGGTGTTTTAGGTCATAGTTTCCTAAGATATGTGCCCCTCGCTTTTCGATCCATATCTTTTCGCCAATACTGTACGCAGTTCATCACTTGTCATATTACCAGTTTCCAATGCTTCCAGCCATCCAATGTTTTCTTTTGTCAGAGGCATGCCTTCCATTGCCATAGAGGCCTTTACTTCACTAATGAGCTCATCTTTGCTATACTCAGAAGCTTTACCGTTCACTATTATTTTTTCCGGCAGCTTCACTTCAAATGGTAGTCCCTTCGCAAAAATTACTTGACGAAGGAATAGGTTTACTGCATCTGAAACATTCAGTCCCAGCTGTTCGAATAATTCCGTTGCTTTTGTTTTAATTTCTTCATCCGTGCGGATTTGTATCAGTGTTTTTGCCATATTTCATTCCTCCAATCTTTAGATCAATTATGCCACAAATACATTATAATTACTACACAAATGATATACATATATTACCGAGTGATAGCTGTACGGATATACTGACAGGCTATAAATGACATAAATCATACAGTTACTTCCTCTTGCTTCAAATGCAACTTCCTATAATATTGCGGTGACTGGCCAATAATCCTTTTAAAGGTCAGTGAAAAATAATATGGGCTGGCATACCCCAATACTATACTGATATCAATTACTTTTGTATTTGACAATTCCAACAGCTCGCAGGCCTTCTGTATCTTTAAGCGGATATAATAATCCACCGGGGTGTAGCCTGTCTTATCTTTGAACAACTTTGTAAAATGATATTTTGATACATTTGAATACTCCGCCAGTTGATCCAAATCCAGATTTCCGCCCAGATTATCCAGCATATAACGGATCACCTTATCAATATTCATTCCATCTGTCTTGATCCGTTCGTTATTGATCCGCCGGTGGCTGATATAGCCAAGGAGGGTTGTCAGATAAGCCGTAGCGAGCACCAGGTTGCTGTTGGTATACCCCATCTTAAGAACCTTAAGTATCTCCTGGAACATGTAGACCAGCCTCATATTCTCCCCCAAATGCAGTACCGGGGATGCCTCCGATATGCCCATCCGTCCTATATATTCCTTACCGTATATCCCTCGGAAATGCACCCAATATTTTGTCCAGGGCTCTTTCTCATCTGACCCGTAGGAATGGGCTATCCCTGGAGGGCATACAAAAATATCCCCGCTACAGATCTCATGCCGTTTGCCGCACAGCTCCAGCCAGCCCCGACCCTCTATGCAATAAATCAGCACATAATCCTTCAATGTCCGGTTATAGACTGCATGACCCCTGGCCTTGATGTAGCAGCCCGCCCAGGACAGCAGGAAATTAGCTAAAATTATATCCTTGGATTCCTTCTCCAATATATCCTCCGGCGTATAGTAGGATTCCTTTTTATATTTTTTCACAGGCTTATCGGTTCCGGCCTTTTGTTCTTCTCCATTATATTGCGGCATTTCTGTATTCCCCTTTACCTCAGCAGCACTTCATATTTTCTCAGCACCGTCTTTTCACCGTTCTTTCGTCCAAATAAAATCCAGTTATCGGTTTTCACCATGTATCGCAATATATTATATCATACTCCACAATATTTTGAATTACTTTTTTTACTCCGTACACTTACAATAGGGGTATGCAAGAAGCCTGTACACCAATAGAGTAAGTATTCCAACCAATATAACGATTAAAGGAGAGTTAATTATGCAAAGAGAAAACATTGACCATTCCTGGCTATTTTCCGAAGGCCAGCCTTCCGGGATTGTAGCTGCAGCAATGTATGAGAAGCCCGGCAGACCCGTGAACCTGCCCCACGACTTCTTAATCGAAACGGATACCTTTGCCGAGGCGCCCGGCGGCTCCGGGACCGGTTATTACGGTGGAGGAATCGGAACCTACACCAAGACTGTCCATATCCCGGCAGAATATGAGGGCAGGCGCATCCTGCTGGAATTTGACGGGGCCTTTATGAATACCAGCGTCGGAATCAATGGGCACCTGGTCACGAAGCACCACTACGGCTATACCCCCTTCCATGCGGATATTACCCCCTATGTGAAATACGGGAAACAAAACCGTATCACCGTAACCGTAAACAACGCCAACCAGCCAAATGCACGCTGGTACACCGGCGCGGGCATCTACCGCCATGTAGACCTCCTCGTTGCCCCAAAGCTCCACATCGCTCCCTGGGGAATCTATGCCCACACCTCACATATCATCGACGGCACCGCTTTTGTCATCGTAGAAACTACCGTGGAAAACCATGGCTCCAGGGATCGTAATCTGCAGATCAATATAAGTATCACAAAGGACTCAGACGGCTCGGTTGCAGGAGAAAGCAAGATTGCAGTCCACATGCCGGCTGGGGAAAAATCCGTGGCCCAGGTCATGGTTGCGGTAGAAAAGGCGGAGCTTTGGGATATCGACTCCCCGAGCCTCTATCAGGTCGCTGCCCAGCTTGTGGATCAGGAGGAAACCCTTGACTGCTCATCCAGCCTCTTTGGCATCCGCACCATCTCTGTAGATACCAAAAACGGCTTCCGCTTAAACGGACGTACCTTAAAGCTAAAGGGCGGCTGTGTCCACCACGACCAGGGCATCCTGGGGGCTGCCTCCTTCAAGGACAGCGAATACCGCAAAATGAAGCTGCACAAGGATAACAGCTACAATGCCATCCGAAGCGCACACAATCCTCCTTCCCGGGATATGCTGGAGGCCTGCGACCGTCTGGGGCTCCTGGTAATCGATGAAGCCTTTGATGTCTGGACCATGGGAAAGAACGCCGGCGATTACAGCCTTTATTTCGAGCAGGACTGGGAAGCCGATATGGAGGCCTTCATGCTCCGTGACCGCAACCATCCCTGCATCATCATGTGGTCGACAGGCAATGAGATTACCGAACGGGGAGGCTTGTCAAACGGATATAAATGGGCTGCCAAGCTGGCTTCCAAGGCCAGGCAGCTTGATCCGACACGGCCTCTGATTAATTCCGTCTGCAGCTTCTTTAACGGCCTGGAGGATGAAGATATCGCAAAATGCGCCGAGGAGATGATGAAGGAATACCAAAAGCACGGTACACTGATTAACCTCGATACAAAATACAGTATGGAAATCTGGAGCGGCTACACTGAGGCCTTCCTGGCTCCCATTGATGTGGCAGGCTATAACTATCTGGCCCACCGCTATGAGGAGGATGCCGTCGCTTATCCAAACCGTGTTATCTGCGGCACGGAAAGCAAGCCCCTGGACACAGCGGAGTACTGGGACAGCGTAGAGAGAAATCCCCATGTCATCGGAGATTTTACCTGGACCAGCTTTGATTACCTGGGAGAGGCGGGGCTTGGAAAATCCGAATATGTGGATCCAGAGGAGCCTATTAACTCCATGTCCTCTTACCGTTCTGAATATCCTTGGAGATTGTCCTTTGATGCGGATTTTGATATATGCGGCTTCCCCCGCCCCCAGCTGGCATACCGGAAGATCGTATGGGGTTCCGGGCAAACCTATATTGCCTCCCACAACCCAGCCAACCGTGCAAAGCGAGAAATTCTGGGCAGATGGGGATGGCCGGAATGCGCCAACTCCTGGAGCTGGCCCGGCTACGAGGGACGCCCGGTGCAGATCGATGTCTATTCCGGCGCTGAGGAGGTGGAGCTTTTCTTAAATGGGCACAGCCTCGGCAGGCAGTCCGCCGGAAAGCCTAACAGCTTTAAGTCCACCTTTGACATCACCTACGAGCCGGGAACCCTGGAGGCAGTCAGCTATACAGGCGGCCAACGGATTTCCTCCGATGTATTAAAAACTGCTGGTAAGGCTGCTGCCATCCGCCTTGTCCCGGAGAGCACGGAATTGATCGCAGGTGGCCAGTCCTTATGCTACGTGGCTGTTGAAATTGTCGATGGCGAGGGCAACCTGGTTCCGACCGCCGAGGTTAAGGCTACTACAAGGGTAGAGGGTGCAGGAACCCTGGCAGCCTTTGGAACCGGTAAGCCAAAGACTACGGAGAACTATACCAGGGGTGAATTCACCTCCTACCAGGGCAGATTACTTGCCATCCTCCGCTCCGGTATGGAGCCTGGGACCGTGACGCTGTCCGTTCAGGCGGAGGGGATAGGCAAGTGAGACCCCTGCAAGGGCAATATCACCGACAAACTGTCCCACAAAGATAGCATCCAGTACAGAATTAAAACCATACAGTACCATTGCCACTATGGCTGGCCACGAAAGCTGTGCCATGACTCTCCATAGCTCCCCGGTTAAGATAAATTGTTTTTGCTGTTCTTTGTCTGCTAATGTTCCACTCATATTAATTCCTCCCTTAAAATTTTAAGCTCCTAAAAAAACGCCTGCCTTCTGTCCCAGCCAAGCTTTTCTTTATGTAGCTTCCACATTCATGCTTGACATAAATCCTTCCTTTATTTCAAGTTAGGCGTAACTAACCCCATGCTAAAAAATAATTTTTTTTTACTATAACTATTACTCTCATTATTTTCGCCTCAAAGTTAGTTATTGCTAACCATTTAACAAAATATATGGAGTCATTTGTTACAAAACAACTCCTCAGCCTCAAATAACACAATATTACATAATATTACCATTCTATATCTCTTCCCTTAATTTGTCAAGAGGCATTATACACAACTATCCCGGGATACAAACCGGGCAAGGCTCATTGGCAATAAAGTAAATAGGGTGTTGCAAAAAGAAAATTCCATACCATATATTGCAGGATTATCCTCTGATATCTGCAATATATGGTACTTTTCTCCATTCTGCAACACCCTCTTGTTAACGATTTAATTGTCTTCAAACGCTTGGATTCGCTCCGGCATAGTAATATTATACCAGATAGGCTCCGGGTCTCCCGGCTTTGGGTCAACCAATTGATATCATCACGCCCGGTCCAGATAAACTAAATCATATTCCCTTTTCCCGATTCCTATCTTTTCAGCATGGGAGAGGCAGGTCTTATACTCTGAATCCGGAGTGGAATTGACAAAATGATCATGATGGTCATGAAAATTACCCTTTGACATATTATCACCCAGCTGGCTGTTCGGAAGCGGCTTTGCTTTCAGACAGGCATCCACGCAAGCCTGATCCAAGGCCAATGGGTCAAAGGATGCGAACATACCAAGATTAGGCAGGATCGGAGCATCATTTTCGCTATGGCAGTCACAGTTTGGTGATACATCAACTACCAATGAAATATGGAAATTAGGCCGTCCATCCAGCACTGCTTTCGTATATTCCGCCATACGGCAGTTTAACTCCTTTGGTACCGCATAATTAGAAAAGACGATGGCATCAAAATTACAGGCTCCGATACAGCGTCCGCATCCAACGCAGTTGTCCATATTAATTGTCATTTTTTTCGTCTCCGGATTATATTCCAAAGCGTCATTTGCACATTCCCGCTGACATCTGAGACATCCCCGGCAGGCCTCTTCGACAATCACCGGTTTTCCATTGATATGCTGGTCCTTCTTGCCTGCCCTTGAACCACATCCCATTCCAATGTTTTTTATGGCTCCTCCAAAGCCCGTCATTTCATGCCCTTTAAAATGCGTCAGGCTGATAAAGACATCCGCGTCCATGATGGCGTGGCCAATTTTTGCTTCCTTAATATATTCTCCATCTTCCACCGGAACCGCAATATCGTCGGTTCCTTTTAACCCATCGCCAATGATAACAGGACATCCAACTGTTAATGGCGTAAATCCGTTTTCCCAGGCACATTGGAGATGCTCTAATGCATTTTTTCTGCTTCCCGGGTACAGGGTGTTGCAGTCTGTCAGGAATGGCATACCACCCAGCTCTTTTACCACATCCGCTACCGCTTTCGCGTAATTAGGCCTCAAAAAACCGAGATTACCCAGCTCCCCAAAATGCAGCTTAATCGCTACGAACTTTTTGTCCATATCAATCTGGTCAATTCCAGCTTTCCATATTAATCTTTTTAATTTTGAAGGTAATCCCTCACCTAATTTTGTTCTAAAATCAGTAAAATACACTTTTGACTTTTCCATTTAAAAAAATCCTCCTTAATTTATGATTAAAATATCAATTTCATTGTTAAATATCATTGCGGAATATCTCGTCACATTTTTGCTTTATTTTATACTGTTCGAGATACCGCTCTTCTGCCGGTATCCATTTATCGCGGAAATCTTTATAGGCTTCCGGCCCATTACGGTTGACAATCCGGCGTATCTGCTCCTGCCCTGATATGTCTGCAAATATTTTATAGTCATATATCTGCTCAAACTGCGGCAGCATGGAATACGCTCCTTCAACAATAACCAACCGCTTATAAGGAACGGGGACAATTTCATCACAGCATTGTGTTTTGCAGTTGAATACCTGATAAGTAAATGGCCCACCGCTCTTCAATCCTTTGATAACCTCTGCCTCAAAACGTTCATAATGCAGGTTTACTCTTTCCCCGTCCCGCAGGGCAGCAGGAAGAAAAAAATGATCCATCCGTATAACAGTGCCGTCAAACTTTAAAGCTAATTCATCAGCAAGGGTAGACTTGCCGGCGGCACACCTGCCATCAATGGCGACGATTATTCTCTTCTCATTTTGTAATAATTCCGGTATTTTAAACATCCTGCATCAACCTCGCTTTGTTAAGTGCACCTACCACAGCCGGTATTAGAAGCATCTGGATCACAATACCGGGAAGGGTTCCAATAAAAAGACTATGTAAGGAAGACAAAATCGCAGGGGTCCCGAACAGGAAAGACGCCGCAAGATTAATCAATCTCCCGCCTATCATGGCAATAACCATACTTATAAAAACAAACCGGTTCCCCTTCGGCAGGTATTTATTAAGCAATCCTGCTAAAAAGCCATAAGCAGCCAGCTCGAATGCCATTGGAATTGCTACGACCGGCATCGGAGGCATCCCAAACAAAACAGACCGCAAGATTGGAGCAATCAAGCCTACTACAAGACCGTATTGCCATCCACAGATAAATCCGCACAGCAGCACAGGAATGTGCATCAGGGAAAGTAAAGTGCCTAACTGTCGGTTGTTTCCAGTCAGGAATGGAAGCACCAGGCAGAGTGCCAAAAATACAGCTGCAAAAACAAGTTTTTTCGTACTATTCTTCATTTTCATACTCCTAAACAAACTATTATTCTCTAAAGCTTAGCACTAATTATTGTAATACCTATAGTTCACTCTAGGTCAACCCCGTTGGTTGATTTTACTGTTGATTTTACCGTAAAATATTAAAGTAAATTATAAAATGTAATTCTAAATTCACGATCGTAGGACTAATTCATTTTCACCATTGACAATTTTAGTCCTGCATAGAGTATGTTATCTCTAAATACCTAAATGCAAAATATGGTATGGCAGGACATAAAGAAAAGCCGTCCATCCGGTAATTACCGTTAGACAGCTCTCTTTATCATCTGATCTGTATTTGTCGGGAAATTTCTACAAATCATATTCCTGGTACAATTTTTCTCTAAGCTCTGGATCCTTTATACATTGCTGCAGATCTTCTATTCGCTTGTCCTGCAGCAACCGTTCCATCAAAGCAGCGAGTCTTAACTCGCCTTCTTCTCTTCCTTCTTCTCTACCCTCTTCTTTGCCTCGCTCCCACTGGTAATTCATAGAGCTAATCATATTCCTCCGGGCGTCCTCCATCGCTTCGTAATAACGCATCTCTTTCTCACTGGCTGCTGCCCTTTTGTTTCTCTCCTCTGCTGCTGCAATTGCTCCGTCCATCCTCACCAACTCCTTTAATTCATCTTCCTTAAGGTTACGGTCAAAATACTTCATCCAACGGTGCAGGGAATTGTTCCGGTCATACTGTCCCCTGCCATAGAACTTCTTAAGTTCCAGAAAGTGTATCTCCTGGTCATAGGACAACACATCCTCCGGATGCTGGTCTACCCGGAAGTGGCTGCTGATGTGAAATTCCGGGTAAGCCAGATAGTTAAAGTTAAGTATATTTATCGAGATTACCTTCCCTAACTCCTTGTAGTCATCCCCCCTGCCGATTCCTGAGACAAACAGTCTTCCGTTATAATATTGGCTCCGTTTTACGATATTATCTTCATTCAGCAATTGTACCTCGATGTTAACCTGCGTGCCATCCGGTAATTTTGCCCTTACGTCAAGTCTTCCAAACTTCCCTTCCGGCGTTTCCTGCGGCAATTCCAGATTTTCTATAATCTCCACATCCACAAGCTTCTCCCCCAGTACTGCATTCAAGAACGAAATCAGACATACCTTACACTCCTCCGTCCCCATGTACTGCTTAAAAAGGTAGTCGTTGAGGGGATTCAGCCGCCCTCCTTTGTTCTTAACAATATAGCTATCTTTTGTTTCTTCAAATAATAATTGCATGATTCCCTCCTGTGTATCCCGCCGACAGACCAGGGGTACCACGCCTATTCCAGCTCCGATTCTGCTCTTCTGATAAGATTATAGCAAATGCCGGCAGTCGACGCAATACCATCCAAAATGTATTCTTTGTTGGCTTTCCTGTTGGTTGCTGACGAGTTCCTTACTTGATGTAATGTCTGTGAGTAACAAATCGGCAGAAATGCCGGGAGCTGCAAATGACAGCCTAGAAATTAAATCAGATGATGCTATTATAGCAGGATATCATTGTAAAATCCAGTGATTTCCATTCGTTAAAATCACAAAATATTTCAATCTTTATATCAAAAATGCATAATAATCCTTTTCCTGTTTCACCAGACTCATAACAAAGAAACGTATTCTCTTTGTCAATACCTTGAGGGCTTACAGTAATTCCAGATTGTAGGAGCTGGGGGAAATCAAGCTGTGGAAAGCATACCAGCCGCAAGCTTTTTCTTGGAAGTAAAGTACAGTGGCCATTGAAGCAAGAAGCCCACACTTCAAAATGTCAGCATTTAAGTGGCAGATAGTTCATCAATAGCATTGACATAACCCAAAATTTATGATACATTTGCCGCAAAACCTAGAGCTGGCTTGAGGCTCTATTTTTATAGGAAGGGGAAAGATCATGACTTATTCAATTGGTGAAGTTGCCAAGAAATTAAATCTCACAGTATATACCCTGCGATATTACGATAAAGAGGGATTAATGCCATTTATAGAGCGCACTGCGAGCGGTATACGCATTTTCAAGGATACCGATTTGGATTCTTTAAAAATGATCGAATGCCTGAAGGCTACCGGTATGCCCATCAAAGACATCAAGAAATTTTTTGACTGGTGTTCCCAAGGAGATTCATCCCTGCAGCAGCGTTATGATATGTTCATGGAACGGATGGCCTTTGTTGAGAAGCAGATGGAGGACCTGAAAAAGACGATGGAAGTGATAAATCATAAATGCTGGTATTACCAGACTGCGCTGGAGGCCGGAACGGAAAGCATACATAAAAAGAAAAAATCAAAGGCTGGTACAGTTCAACCGGAGTCATAAACGAATCCATAATAGGAATATCAATAGAACCTTAATGCTATCACCCTTCCATACGAACTCCGGCTTGATATCCTTGGATCCCTCCGGAAGCATAGTAACCGTTTTGCTAATGAACAGGCTAAACAGATCCTTTATAGCTCCCGATATTGGTTAGATCCGGGATTATAAATGTTCCGTTTAGCCTGTTTATTAAATATTTCAACTGAACTCTTTACAAAAAATTTAGATTATATCGCAACGTAATTATTTACTCTCTCTTTTTGCATGCAGTGTATTAATGACTTCCTGCATCGACTTATTATTTAAGTTATAACCAATTCCGAATACCAATGCCGAAATCAGCATAAATATAGGCGGTATTATAATTGTAATTAGAACCATTCCTGTATATGCCATACCGGTCTGTTTCGTATGGGCAACATAACCGGTAGCGGCTAAAATATAACTCGGAATAGCACCACCTAATCCCTGGCCCGCTTTTGTAACAAAAGAATTCAAAGACGCCAAAGCACCTTCTGCACGATTATTTAATTTATATTCAATATAGTCCACATTATCTGCCTGAATGCTGTACATTAATGAAATCATGATACCCTGTCCAAAGGCATTTACCAGGCTGCAAGCATAGTATAGCGGAATGCTGGTTATATTGACCAATCTTAATAATGTGAATACAACCGGAATCAGGAGGCTAATCGTAAATATCTTGGCCTTACCAAATTTATTCGCAAAAGCTGCTGCAGCAATAACACCGGGAATCATTCCGAGCAAAGAAAGCAAGCCCCCTACACTCAATACCTCAAGCCTATTATCTAAAATATACGTTGCAAAAAAGACATTGGTTCCCGCTACAACAGCCGATGAAATACCGCTGGAAAGTGTAGCAATAAAAAGAGCTAATACCGGCCTTTGCCTGAGCATCGGGAATAAGTCTTTGAATTTATACTTCTCGTCTTTCACTGGTTGTACACGTTCTTTCGTACCTAAAGCACCAATGGTTGAAAAGCAGATCACAATCAGTACAGCTACCATTACAATAATGATATATCCCTGCAGCGAGCTTTGATACCTCTGCAGTATCATCGGAGCAATTACACTTAATACCACTCCGCCAATAATATATGATGTTCCCTTGATTGAGCTTAAGGAGCTTCTTTGCTTCATATCCTCCGTCATGACCGGAATCATACTATTTAACGGGATATCCATTAAATCAAAGGTTATGCCGATAAGCAGATAAGATATGTAAATTATTACAACTTTAATTCCAGGAAACATTATTGGCCCAAACCATAGTAATAGATAGTTAATCGAGCATAAAAATGCCCCAATGATGATATAAGGCCGGAAACGTCCCATTTTTGTCTTTGGTAAATGATCAATAATAAATCCCATAATCGGATCGTTAATTCCGTCCACCACACGTGAAATAATAAAAAGTGTGCCCACTACGGCAGGATTAATACCTGCCACATCAGTGTAAAAGATCAGTAAAAACGAATTAATCAATGTCATTATAGGTATATTCCCCACATTTGCCAACGCAAAAGCAAGCTTCTCCAATCCACCGACTTTTTCTGCATTTTCCTTCATAATCCAAAGTACCTCCTCATTTTCTAGTTTTAATGAAACCCCTTCAAATTAAGCCCTCTGTTATCTTCCACCTCCATCCTCGCCTATACTTTTCCAAAAGCTGACCGCCTCATCTACCCAGCCTTCCGCGTCGCTATCCTCCCCGATTTCCAGACCATGCCCTCCGGTTTCATAATCCCTGGAAATATAGGGCATCCTGAGCTCCTTTAATTGTTTCTCCCTAGAGTATGTCGCAGCTATAGTCATAGGCTCCGCTTCCAACAGGATAGGTTTGCCCATCCGGGAGAATGATTACTGCCCTAGTATTGCAGGGTATTTCAGCATGTAAGTAAAACCTGCCATTTTCCTGGCGCCACTCGCTCACAATCCTGCCATTCGGAGAATTATAGCTTTGCTTTCCCCAGGCCAGCCCACTATCTGGCTGGGGCTGGATACGGAACTCGCTATAGCCGACGCCGGTGCGCACAATGCCGCCAATCTTTCGGTAAATCCAGTCTGCCACACAGCCAAAGGCATAGTGGTTCATAGAAATCGTCTGCACATTTCCTTTTGCATCCTCGCAATTCCAATTCTCCCAAATGGTAGTTGCCCCCTTCTCCACCTCGAACATCCAGCTGGGCCGCTGATCCTGCCGCAGCAGGGTATAGGCAAGAGAAGCATAGCCATTGTCAGATAGCGCATCCAAGAGGAAGGGGGTAGGCAGGAAGCCTGTATCAAGCCTGTCATCATTCTGGTGGATCAGCTTGGCTAGCCTTGCCGCTGCCTTTTTACGGAGATGCTCCGGGATCAGGCCTGCTCCAAGGGCTAAAGCATATGCCCCCTGTACATCTATCTTTAGTCGCCCATCCGGCAGTACCATGCTCGCCTGGTAAGCGGCCTTGATCTTTACCGCCAGTTCACCATAAGCTTTTGCATCCTCCACCTTACCAAGTATGTGGGCTGTATCCGCTAATGTCCTACAAGAGGTATAAAAATATACCGGCGCAATGTAATAGCGGCCTGCCTTTGCGCTCTTGCGCACAGCGGCGGACATGCTTCCGTGCTTGGTGGCGCTTGGAATCAGCCACTCCCCAAAATGGAAGCCCGTATCCCATAGATACTGCTCCATATCCTCCGGTAGCGCTCCCTTTTTCGGACGCTTAGCAGCGGCCTGACGGCGCATATATTCAACCCATGCCTTCATGGACTCATACTGCTTTCTCAAAATTGCTGTATTCCCCGTCGCCACATATAGTTCCCAAGGAACGGCGGCGGAAGCATCCCCCCAGCCGCTGGAGCCGATATCCTTAAAGGAGCCTCCCAGCAGGACGTTGGTGAGCTTGGAAACCATCTTATAGAAATCCGGCCATGGAGCAACGTTGGGAACCTGGCCGTCGGGCAGCTGTACATAGGCCACGCTTTCCAGCCAACGGGTCACTAGACCCGTCAGGTTCTGGTTCATAAAAGCTGTCCTTGCATATACGGTCATGTCACCTGTCCAGCCCATTTTTTCACGCTGGGGACAATCCGTCGGGACGGAGAGCATATTGGAGCGCTGGCTCCAGCGCGTATTTTCTACAAGACGGTTAATCCTCGCATCAGAGCACTCGAAGGTACTAATCCAGGCCTCATCCGTAGACAGCACCACCGCAGTAAAATCCTCTTTATGAACCTGTGGGATTCCGGTTACACGTACGTAGCGAAAGCCATGGAAGGTAAATGCAGGCTCAAACAAGGCCGGCCGGCCTGAGGAGGTGAAGCTGTCCTTCTGGTTAATGCCCTGGATATTATTGAAATAGTTGCCCTCCTTATCCAAGGTCTCGCTGTGCTCAAAGGTAGCCGTTGCACCTTTTGGCAGGTTGATCGCTGCCCTCAGCCTTCCGGCCATATTCTGCCCAAAATCCAGCACCGTCTCACCCTTTGGAGTGGTAATGATTTTCTTTACCGGCAAGATCAGCACCGGGCGGACCGGTTCTCCCTCTTGTGGGATAAGCGCTTCATAACCAAAGCTGCCGAGCTCGGCCTGCTGCCATGAGGAAGCATTAAAGTCAGGAGTATCCCAGCCCTTTTGAGCCAGGTTGTCATCATAGCTTTCTCCGTGAAACAGATCGGAGGAGGTAATTGCGCCAGTTCCAACCTTTATATCAGCATCAGAGCATATAATTTCCTGTGTATCATCCTCATAGGTAACTACGAGCTGCCATAAGCAGGCAAGGCTTGGATCCCAGCCAGGATAGGTCTGCTTCGTCGTTCCTCCCCTGTACCAGCCGTCAGCCACCTCCATACCTAATACATTATCACCGGTTTGCAGCAGGGATGTTACATCATAGGCCTGTACGCACAGGCTTTTTTCATATACGGTAAATTCCGGAGCCATCTCCCTGTCATCCGGACGTGCCCCGTTAACAGACAGCCGGTAGATACCATGGCAGGTAGCATAAACACGGGCTCTGATAACCCTCCTTTCTAATTGGAACGCTTTACGAAACTGCACTGCAGGCTTCACTTTTTTTACAGGCTTCTTATACAGCGGCGAGATCACCCACCGGGCCTTCCAATCCCTAGGAGATAGGATTCCCGTCTCAAATACGGAAGCTTCTGTGCTTGTATTTTGATGGTTATCCTGGACAGTAACCTGCCAGGTGTAGGAGGTGCAGCTCTTTAAGGCCTCACCGGCATATTCAACATAGGCCGACTTAGGGCTATGTACAAGGCCGGAATCCCACACTACTGCCTGGGCTTCCTTTACCACAATATGATAGGTTACTTGGATAACCTCGGAGTCATCACTTTCCAGCACCCAGGAGAAATAGGGCTGCGCCCCGATTCCTATGGGCATGCTGCGGTTTTGGCATTGCAATTTTATTAATTTCATCATATCCGCCTCCATCTATTACAAAATAATCTTGCTCTCCTGCAAAACATATATTATATTAATTATAGTATGCATTTTAATTCTTTATCAATGATGTATCTTGCTGTAAAATTAAAGTTTCTTGCTAATATTTATTTTGCTAGTATCTATCTTACTAATATTTATCTTACTAATATTTATCTTACTAATATCTATCTTACTAATATTTATCTTGCCAATATTTATCTTGCCAATATTTATTTTATATGGAGGGACATTATGTTTGACCATATCCATTTCATGGATTTTGATTTTAGTATTCCCACAACCTTTGAGGAGCTAGAAAAGAATAAAGAGAGGCTTCGCCCAATCTATCAGAATATGGACGACTATTCCGCCTATTTGAAGAATGACAGAAAAAACGTTACCTTTACCTTAGAGGGCGAGAGCCGGACCATCGGCCTTGTCCCAATCAGCAGCTTTGCGGAAAGCCATCTTCTGTATATCCAGGTATTCAGCCTTATGAATACAGGAAAGCACTTCAACACACGGCGAAAGAATTATTCCTCCTACCTTCTTCTATACACCTATGAAGGAAATGGAATTCTTGAATATGAGAATAAGAAATATGAGATGTCTAAGGGCATGGGCTTTTTTATTGACTGCAGGAAGCCACATTCCTATTATACTAACGGAGCTGCCTGGTTCCATAGCGTCCTGCATTTCAACGGAAAAACCGCCTCCTGGTTCTATAAGAGATTCAATGAATCCGGCAGCGTTAACTTTTACTGCCCCATTGACGGATTTTATCAGTCCGAATTAGAGCAGCTCCTTAAGGGCTACCAAGAGATCAGCCCATACCGTGAATTTGAGGTATCCATGAAGCTGGAGAGCCTCCTTATGAAGCTTTTAAAGGACAAGAACAAGGATTCCCAAGCAATACCGGACTATATCAAATATCTGCAAAGATATATGGAAAGCAATTTCACAAACCAATTAACCCTCGACGGCCTATCGTCCTTCGCCGGGGTCAGCAAGTTTCATCTATCCAGGGAATTCAAAAAATATACCGGTTATTCGCCCAATGCCTACCTCATCGAGCTAAGGATCAGTAAGGCAAAGCTTCTTTTATCAAATTCCTCCCTTCCTATCTATAAGATAAGCGAGCTGTCCGGCTTTATGAACGAGGTTAATTTTATCAATCTCTTTAAAAGCAGGACCGGCGCTACTCCCACCGCGTATAGAGGTGGTACCGGCCCCGGGAAATAAGATGGTTTAAAAGTTATTTGACTGTACGCCGGAAAGGCTATATAATAGTTAGTACACTTAATAAACTTTATCCAGAAATCAGGAGGAAACAAAAATGAATATGCCTACCGTAAAGCTCGGCATCGTTGCCGTAAGCCGTGACTGCTTCCCGATGGAGCTGTCAGAAAGAAGAAGACATGCCGTCGTAGCTGCCTATAAGAAAAGCTACGGGGAGATTTATGAATGTCCCGTAACTGTGGAAAATGAGATACATATGACCAAGGCTTTAGCAGATGTAAAGGAAGCCGGATGTAACGCCCTTGTCGTATATCTTGGAAACTTTGGTCCTGAAACCTCAGAGACCCTGCTGGCAAAATTATTTGACGGCCCGGCCATGTTTGTAGCTGCTGCCGAAGAAAGCGGCGATGACCTGATGGACGGCAGGGGCGATGCCTACTGCGGCATGCTCAACGCAAGCTATAACCTGAAGCTC
Source organism: Clostridiales bacterium (assembly GCA_012839295.1). GTDB lineage: Bacteria > Bacillota > Clostridia > Lachnospirales > Lachnospiraceae > Mobilitalea. Next base: position 54,303 of record DUNO01000038.1, on the reverse strand, counting down.
CGTGAAATCAAGGCTTATATCCCGGAATACCCGGTCGGTACTGCAACGGAAGTCGCTGATATGATCCAGGAGTTCCTTCCCCTTGCAAGAACCGTGATTGCCCTGAATAACCTAAAGATCATCTCCTTCGGACCACGTCCCCAGGACTTCCTTGCCTGCAACGCCCCGATCAAGCAGCTTTACAATTTAGGCGTTGAGATCGAGGAGAATTCAGAGCTTGATTTATTCGCAGCCTTTAACGACCATGTAAATGACCCCCGTATCCCTGAGGTTATCAAGGACATGGAGGAGGAGCTGGGGGAGGGAAATAAGATGCCCGGCATTCTTCCTAAGCTGGCCCAGTATGAGCTTACCCTGCTTGATTGGGCGAGAGACCATAAAGGTTCCCGTGAGTTTGTAACCTTCGCCAATAAATGCTGGCCTGCCTTCCAGACACAGTTCGGCTTCGTCCCATGCTATGTCAATGGCCGTTTGGCAGCCCGGGGAATCCCGGTTTCCTGTGAGGTAGATATCTACGGTGCCTTAAGCGAGTACATCGGAACCTGCATCAGCGAGGATACCGTTACCCTGCTTGATATTAACAATACGGTTCCTGCCGATATGTATGCATCCGAAATTAAGGGCAAGTTCAATTATACCCTCAAGGATACCTTCATGGGCTTCCACTGCGGCAATACAGCAGCCTGTAAGCTGGGCAGCTCCTCCATGAAATACCAGAAGATTATGGCAAGGGCGTTAGAGCCTGACCAGGAGCCTAACATCACCCGCGGCACCTTAGAGGGTGATATCATCCCCGGTGAGATCACCTTCTTCCGTCTCCAGAGCACTGCTGATGCACAGCTGAAGGCTTATGTTGCGGAGGGCGAGGTCCTTCCCGTTGCAACCCGCTCCTTTGGTTCCATTGGCGTATTTGCAATTCCAGAAATGGGACGCTTCTACCGCCATGTATTAATTGAGAAGAATTATCCACACCATGGTGCTGTTGCCTTCGGCCATTTTGGGAAATCCTTATTCAACCTGTTCCGCTATCTCGGCGTAACTGATATCGGATTTAACCAGCCTGAGGGGATGCTGTATAAGACTGAGAATCCTTTCGCATAAGCTGGGTTGACCCACCATGACCAAAAAAACCGTGTTAAAATCCTGTAGTGACTTCAACACGGTTTTTTTTCATTTCTCCTCTTTTTCCCCATTATCATATAACTTTCTATATTCCCCAGGCGGGACACCATATTTTTGGGCAAAAACCTTACTGAAATAATATCTTGATGAAAAAAATAAGCTTTCACTGATTTTATCGATGCTTTTATTTGTGCTTTCTAAAATATTTTTTGCATATTCAAGCCTTGCATCCCTAATATAATCTATTAATTTTACGCCAATCTCTTTTTTAAACTTCTTTGTGAGATAATACTCTGTGTATCCTACAAAGTTCGCCAGGTCCTCAAGGGTAAACCTTTTTAAAAGATTCGCTTGGATGTATGCAATGCAATTTTTAGTCGCTCTTGATAAGTTAGGAGATTCTTTCATTTTATGGACTCTGCGTACAAAATCACCATGCATCGTTTGGGTAATATTTATTAAGTCAGTTATAGTAATAGCATTTTCCACTTTTGTCACATAGATTTTTTCTAAATCCATGGCGATCTCGTAAGATAACCCACCGTCCATTGCCGCCCTTGCGCAGCAACCTATAAAAATAATTATCATATTTTTAGTATCCCTGCCCGGCGAACCTGTGTCAAAATATTGATTATTTTCATACGAAGTCGCTTTATTTGTTATATCTTCAAAATAAATATTGCCTTTTCTTATTTGCTCCAGCATTATGCTTTCGGTTTCTCTTGCGTGTATTGCTTTATTAATTGTTTCTTCCATTTTTTCATTCACAATTTCACCTCTTAATTCTTGAATATGAAATTGCCCTGAGGATATGCTCTCTCCCTTTATAGTAAAGTGAAGCATCTTTGTAAAAAGCTCTATTGAATAATGCGAAAGAATTGGTATCGTTTCAATATTTTTAAGGAGCTCACTTGTCAAAGAAACTGATATATTCATTTTTTTGAGCGAGGCCTCGATATTTCTTATTGGGGATGCTGTACTAAAAATTGGGCCCATAACAATAACATGCGGGTCATCTTCATCATTTCCTATATAATCAGCTATCCACATCAGTCCCATAGAATCACTAAGCATCAGCGGTCTTGAATATATCCGTGCCTTGCTTACGGCATAGTCCAAGCAACCGCCAGTTTCAAGCAAAAATAAAAATACCTGTTCATATTTACAAGTTGAAGCTAAGAGCTTTTTAGTCTCACTGAAACACCAAAGGGAAAGCCCACAGGCAGCTTCTAATTGTCCCGAAAAAAGGTACAATCTCTCAGGAAAGTTTTCAAACAGCATTCTAATTACCCCACAGATCTATTTTATAGATTATTATAGCGCATTTCATTTTTAAAAAATAGCTTTATTATATATTTTTTGGCCAAAATCAATTAAATACACCACTTTTTATATTCAAAAACCAAAATAAATATATTATTTTTTGCTATAACCGATACAATGAAATCAACGTCTCAACGACTCTCAATAACTTCTGAAAGGAACATCATATGGAAAAATATAATTCCAAAAATGACCTTGTTTTTCAAAAGCCCTATATTGATATTGATGAATGGCGGGAAACCAGCGTCAATTACCAATATATCCACGGAGGCTTTGAAGGCACTGATTTAAAATTTTCCTTCTTCTTTCCTGAAAAACAAAGCTATACAGGAAGATTTTTCCAATTCATGCCTCCTGTCCAAGGCAGTGAAAATGCATCAATAGAGCGCAGGGGCGAAGAAGATAAAATTGCGTTTGCAATAACCCACGGAGCTTATTTTGTGGAAAGCAATATGGGCGTTCCCACTGCTTTTGGGCCACTTGCAGACCCGACCATCATATATCGGGCAAGTGCGGCAGCAGCGGAGTATTCAAGGGAAATTGCCATAAAGCTATATGGCGGGTACCGCCCCTTCGGATACATTTACGGCGGCAGCGGTGGCGGTTATAAAACAATGAGCTGCGTTGAAAACACCGACACATGGGACGGTGCGGTACCCTATATCATAGGGAGCCCTATCTCTATCCCAAATATGTTTTCTGTCCGTGCACACGCAAAAAGGGTTTTAAGGCACAAGCTGCCGCTTATTGCAGATTATATTGAGCCTGGCAGTGCAGTCGATTTAAAAAAGGAGCTTAACGGGGAAGAGCTCTCCGCTTTTGAAGAAGTGACAAAAATGGGCTTTCCCCCACGGGTTTGGTTTCAATATAAAACAATTGATGACGGTGCTTTACCTGTTTTACAGCCGCTTGTCGACGTACTTGACGCACAGTACTATGAGGATTTTTGGACGCTGCCCGGTTACTTAGGTGCCGAAGAAAACGGCAGTGCAAGAAGGGACAGGATACAGCACAGAGCAAAAGTCACAAATGTATTTATACCTAATGAGAAAAATGATGAGGATATAAAATATAAATCAGGCGCAGACGATGCATGGACGGCAGGAAAAACAGTTATAAATACAGAAAACCGCCCATTTATCGAAATCGATACGCCACTCACAGGCGATTTATATCTAGCTTCCACCACAATTGAATTTATGACCGGAGAAATCGCGGGATATAAGGTTCCGCTTGAAAAGCTTATTGACGGAACACGGATCACAATTGCCGACGGGTTTGGAATAAATGACATGCTTGGACAATTAGCAAAGGTGAAAATGGGCGATGAAATTATGATAGATAATTCCCGCTATATTGCCATTCAAACCTACCACAGGCACCAATTACCCGATGAAACTTATATAGGCTTTGACCAATTCAGGAATGGGGATGGAACACCAAAATACCCTCAAAGGGCAATGCTTGTCGGTCCTATTATTTCACATGGTGGCGCAGGGTCAATTCAAAGCGGCGATTTTAACTGCAAAATGATTGTGGTAGCAACGCTTATGGACGAAAGCGCTTTTCCCTGGCAGCCCGATTGGTACAGAAGCTTAATAAAGACACATCTGGGAGATAAAATTGACGACAGGTTTCGGCTTTGGTATTTTGACCACGCCTTACATGACGATCAATCAAAAACAGTTGATGAATTGCATCTAATCAGCTATCTGGGCGGTTTACACCAAGCCCTCCTCGATCTAAGTGATTGGGTTGAGCGCGGTATTGCCCCGAGCAAAACCACCGAATATTCAATCCGTGACGGGCAGCTTTCAGTACCCGAAAAGGCAAACGACAGGCATGGCATCCAGCCCACGGTTGTATTGACGGCAAATGGTAAGGATCATGTCGAAGCTTCTGTTAACGAGGGCATTGAATTTATAGCAGAAATAGAGCTTCCAGAAGGAACGGGCAAAATCGTTAAGGCTGAATTCAGCTTTGAGGGTGAAGAAAATTATCCGGTTCCCTGTGAATTATCAAATATTAGAGATAATGGGGAAAAAGCAACCTGCAAAATCAATTTTTCTTATCAGGCTCCTGGTACATATTTTGCAGTCGTACGCGTATATGCTAACCGCAACGGGGATAAGGAGGATATTTTTACACAAGTGAAAAACATTTGCAGGGTAAGAATCATTGTAAAATAATTAAGGTGAGGGAGATTACTATGGAGAAGGTAAAAAAACAAAAAAATCCTAACAAGCTTACGCAAAAAGAGCTGTGGACATGGTCGCTAAAGGGTTTTAGCACAAGCATGAATGTAATGATTTTAGGCTTTTTAACAATTTATTGCACAAATATCCTGGGCATGAACATTGCGCTCGTCGGTACCTTAATGCTTGCCAGCCGCGTGCTTGACATTTTTACGGATATGATAATCGGGTATGTTGTAGACAAAACGAATACAAAGCTTGGTAGGGGACGTCCATACGAGCTTTGCATCATCGGCACTTGGGCAAGCACCGTTTTGCTTTTCTCCTGCCCTCCAAGCTTTAGTATGGTAGCGAAATGTATCTGGGTACTATCCGTTTATATTTTAGTTAATTCAGGCTTTAATTCCATTATGGCTGCCGCACAAACCCCGTATATCGTACGTGCCTTTAACAACCAGGAAAAATATGTTGCCTTGACCTCATACGGCGGCTTAATTACAATGCTTGGCGCAGTTGTCGTAAATATTGGGTTTCCGATTTTAATGGGCACAATGGCCACATCGGCAAAGGGTTGGACAACCTTAATCACAATTTTTGCAGTACCAGCAACATTAATTGGCTTGCTCCGCTTCTTCTTTATTCCTGAAAAATATAATGTTGATGCTACGACGGAGCATTTGGATCTTAAGGGAATGTTTAAGGTATTAAAATCAAATAAATACATTTACCAAATCGCTTTTATAACTCTTATTTCAAGTATAGTTGCAAATATGGGGGTATCAGTATTCTATTTTACTTATGTAGTTAAAAATGTTGAGGCCATGGGCTTGACCGCCGCTGTCCAGCTTCTTATGGTTCCTATTATGTTTATTTTCCCTCCCTTGCTCAAAAAATTTGCTATCAGGGACGTCATTTTGGCCGGAATAATAATTCAATGTATCGGCTGTGTCATTTACTGGTTCGCTGGTGCAAACTTAATGATAATTATCCTTGCAAGTATCTTTGTTGGTATCGGAGCTGTTCCGCTCAGCATGTTAGCTGGCCTGATGATTATCGATTGTGCCGAATACAACGAATGGAAGGGTATGCACCGCCTTGAGGCAACACTCAGCGTAATACCAAACCTCACAAGCAACCTCGGCAGCGCATTTGGAGCATTCCTTCTCGGCGTATTCCTAAATGGGGCCGGTTATATAAGCACTGTAGAGGGCGTTACTGTAGACCAACCAGCTTCTGCTATTTTAATGCTCCGTTTATTAGTCAGCTTTATTCCGCTCGCTTTATATATTCTTTCTGCAATTACGGCGAAATTCTATAATCTTGATAAATTAATGCCGCAAATCAGAAAAGAAAACGGAGAAAAACATGCTTCAATTTTAGATATAGCCGAATGATTCCTTAAACTCAGAGGGGTTATCGGGAAATAGATGATTTTTATAAAATAAACTTAGCAAATATGCGATTTCAGATATTGAATCAAAACTTACCTATCAGAAAAAAATCCCTTATAATCGAGTAGGAGGCGGTGACTAGCCGCCTCCTCTCACAAATCTCCGATAGTTTTTTTATTTAGCAAGTTGATGTACGTATCGCTTTGATGGTGTTTGAGAGCGGGTCATCCGTAGGTACGAACTTGATTATATGCTGCTCAGCACTTCGCGTAATTACCTTCTATTGCGCCCAACCTTCGATAACTCTTGCACCGATATCGCCGCCGTTATCTTTGAAATGGACGAATTCCATAGTTTGAGCATTGCTGATTTCGCCCGTTTGCAGGTTTCTTGTAGTAATTGAATAGCGGATTGAGCACCAATCATCTCTGATGATAATGTTCTCGAAATCGCCCATTTGAATGTCGACCGCTGCCATTATTTGCTTCATAGAAGCCTTATACTCGGTCAGAGTCATACGCTTCCCGTGCACGTTATAATAAGCATCTGGCTCATAAAGCGTATTACACCATTCTTCCCAAACGTCATATCCCTTGTTCCAGTTTTCAAACCCTGTCATCAAACGATCTCTGATTTGTTCTTCAAAATTTGTATCAATTTTCGATGGATTGTTGACTGCAAAAGTTCCTGTTTTCATGGTTTCAAGCGTGTTTTTGATTGCCTCTCTCAGTTCTTTTCCTTGTAACGCCATGATAAATTCCTCCGTTATTGTTTTATTGTGTTTTGGATGAACTGCTCATCCATTTGACACGCTTATTTTACAATTCAATTGTTTGAGTTTTGTTTGAGTTTTATTTCAGAAATATATAAAAAAGTTTATGTATCCGGGAAGGATTTGGACAGCGTGTTAGAACTCAAATTCTCATAAGTAATTTGCGGATAAAGCCCGTAATCCTGATATGCTCCCCCCTTTCGGTAGACAGTTGAGATGATATTGTAACCAACTGCACCTGTATTCTTCCAGGATACCCTCATATCCAGTTCTCCTTCTTTTTGTACTGCAATATCGATTACTTTCTGGGGTGTATATCCATTACTAACACCCTAATACCCAGTCATGAGCATAATCACTCGATACTTTTGTTTTATTTTCAATAATAAAATAGTTCTTACCGTCTGTTGATCCTTTTATCACTTTTGGTATCCTAATACTTACTAAGGCTTGGAACTCCCTTGTTTTTATATTTCTCATATGCATTTAACCATGATTTTGAAGACAAGGTATTCTTTTCTGCTTCTTCGCCAGTTTCTATACAATCCCAATGCCCACATAACCCACCGTAAAATACCCCAGCCTTTTGGCCGCATTCCTCGAAGATATCGCTGAAGGTCCAAAACGAATACCCATCTACCAAACCGTCATTATCCGATAATATTTTCGCTGTCATAGACGCAGAATAACATTCATCATGTATATCATCAATTATCATGGACGATGGATTCCACTCTGTATAATACAAAGGATAATTCCCAGCTTGCTCATGTGCCTTAAACGCCATTTTTTTCATAATATCCCGACCAAATTTACTTTTTTCCCCGCTGAGCACAATTGCCATTACATCACTGAAATCAAACTCTCCTTTTTCCCATAGCTGTTCGTCCGAAGGATAATGATGCGTTGTAATAAAATCTAAAGGGAGTTTATTCTCCTTGCAAAACTGAATCAGGTCTGGAATCCAGGCATTACATGAAGTGGCCGGCCCCCCAACTTTCAGCTGGCTGTCGTATGCCTTAATTGCTTTAACAGTATTTTTATACAACTCAAAGTATTGATCCTTTGTTCCTGTCCAGAAAATAGCCATGTTTGGTTCGTTCCAAACTTCAAAAAGCCAGCTTGTTATCTCTTGCCTTCCATATCGGTCACCCAAATGCTCAATAAAAGTATAAATAAAATCATTCCATTTACCATAATCAGTCGGAGGTGTTATATTCATTTTATAATTAAAAAATGTTTCATCCCCTGAGGCCAGACATCCGGGCATGTCTCCAATCTCTACAAATGGTTTCATCCCTATACTAAGCAAAAAATCAAAAATATTATCAATATTCGCAAAATTATAGGCCAAATTATCCACAGAAGAAGGATCAGATGAACTTTGCTGGGAGCAAACACTCATATTATCATTGAATAATCCATGGAATCTAACTGACCGGAAGCCCAATTCTTCATGTGCCTTTTTCAGCTGTTTCCTGTAATCCTCCCTCAGAGCTGTATATGCATGGCAACTACCTACGCAGTTTTCCCAATAATGAGGAAATTCTGTCTTATCATTTGTATCAATTGTAAAATTAATCATATAATTACCTCCCAAGCCAAGATATTCCATCCACAATGAGTGCTTTATCCGCTTAATACCACATATTATTGATGAATTTTTTCCAAATCTTCACAACAGGCCTTTAGTTGCTCCCCAGAAATATGCGCTCGCGGATAAGCCGCCAGCTCTTTCAAAGTCAATGCTTTTGCCATACTGAACCTTGGGTTCAACATCAATCCAGAGAAATGCTTATTCATAACGCTTTTTGCTGCTTCGTTACTTATCAATTCACTTATCTTTGAGTTCTCATTGAATTCCATAAATCCCCCTGTATGACAGATGAAAACCAATACTCATACTTTTCCTTTCTTTTTATTCGTGATTGTTAATAACGCTAAAAGCTGAGGATATTAATCAGCATATTTATTCAATACATATTAGCCAGATATCATTTACTCCTAGCATAGCATCGAAAGCCATAACACCATTTTCATAGCTAAATTCTATCTTTTCCTTCTTCATCGAAGTCTTTTCTTTATATTCCTCTATTTCTGACGGTGTCAAATCTGATGGACTCCCCTCATCTAGCCAGAGCTGGTATGGATTGCAATGAGTATCATCAATACGATATAAAGTAACACCGGCTGGTCTTTTATTAAGCTCAAAAGATACTGTCGCAGTCACCTTAGGCAAGCTGAGTTGCTTCATTTTATGTCGGAACAACAGCACTTGCTTTGTATTTTCGTCAGAAAATGCGGCGATTCCAATTTCTCCATCTGTACTTTCAGCCCCTAGATCCAGTCGATTACCGCCAACCATAGCTAGCATTTTAAGTGCATAGAAGCTGGGCTTCGGGATTCCATTCAGCGTTTGTAACCCAAACCCTCCATGAAATTCCTGTGTAAATTGATGCAGTTCCTCAAATATATCACTAAAACACCAAACCGCAGAACCATCTACATAATCCTCGATATCAAGTGATGTTTTAATGAGATAAGCGGCAGCTTTACGTGTATCGTTGGATATTGCCGAGAAAGACGCGCATAAATTCCATTCCGTGTATAAAAGCGGCAGACCATCGCTCTGCTTTTTTGCAATCATTGCATTTTTCCTAAACAGATTTTCATGTAAATCCTTTGTCTCCGTAGGGTCAGAGAATATCATCCTTAATATGTCAAGACATTTTGTATCTTCGGGCAATTTTTCAAATAGCTCACCAATTTTTAAAAAACCCGATTTATCAAAACTGACTTCTGCTCCTTCCAAATCAGGATCACCAGCATCAGTTACCCCAATAAGGGGATCTCCAGCATACTGATGAGTGGAAACGAAATCTAGTGGTAATTTATTCTCCTTACAATAGGTAATAAAGGATTGTATCCACTTACTTCCGCTTGTAGACGGCCCTCCTACACGCAAACCGCTATGTACTCTCTTAATTGCATTCACTGTAGCCTCATACAGCTTAAAATAATCTTGTTTTGTATCATTAAAAAATACTCCCTTTAAGTCTGGTTCATTCCAAACTTCAAAATACCATTCTAATACTTCTTTTTCACCATAACGATGAATTAAATATCTGATAAACTCTTGAATATATCCTGCCCATTCATCATAATCTTTCGGTAAATTGACATTGCTCCCATAAAACGTCATATTTCCCTGGACAGGAGCATTCGCAAGTTGCGATGGCATAAACCCTAGCTCTATAAACGGTTTCATACCGATAGACAGTATATTATCAAAGGCTATTCCACACCGGTGAAAAGATATCTCCCTAAAACGTTCTCCACCTGGAATAGGGAAAATATTCGTAAAATCACAAATAGTATTCATATCATCATTAAATATACCGTGAAAACGAACATATTTTATACCGAGTTCGTCATGCACCGTTTTTAACTGGTGTATATAATCTGTACGCAGCGCCATAAATGCGTGACAACTACCAACACAAAATTGCTGGTGTTTATTAAAAGCTTTTAATAGAGTGTTTTTTGCAATATTAAATTTCATCTTTACCTCCTGGATGGACAATTTTTATTCATAAAACTATAAATGTATAATTAACCAACTACTGAATAAATTTTTACATAGGACTATTCCTGTATTTCGGCTAAAGCATTACAACAAATCTCCAACTGCTCCTGGGATATTCCTACCTGCGGAAACGATACTAGGTCTTTCAGGGTAAACATTTTAGCCATGCTTAACCGTGGAGTTGTTGCTAGTTTGGGCAAATGTTTTTCTATAACTGCCTTTGCAGCCTCATTTTTTAATAGATCTCCAATTTTTGAATTTTCATTAAACATTACTATATCCTTCGGCATCGATATATTCAGAACTGAATATTCATGCTCTCTCCTTTCTTCTGAATTACGGCTCAAATAAATGCCAGTATTGCACTTAATCTTTGCCACTTATTTCAAAGAGATTAACATTCTTTGTAAATGAACTATAGCATATAAACAACATCTAGTTTTATACATATTTTGGTTTTTTATATATAAGGCAAATTTTTTGCAACTTAATCCATAAAAAGTTAAATTAATGCAAAATATTACCCTCGATTTCAGCTATAAAATCAAGGGTATTATTTAAAACACTTAGTTTTCTATTCGGTATTTTTGTGGTGTTTTACCTACAAAATTTTTAAATGCTTTTGAGAAATGGGGTGTGCTGCTATACCCTAGGGCATAAGCGATATCCGTAACTGAAGCTGAAGTATGTTTAAGCATTTGTTTTGCCTCTTCAATTTTACGAAATTGGATATATTCGTATAAAGAGTAGCTAGTTTTTTCTTTAAATAAAGTTGTCAGATACGTTAAATTCATATGCATATGCTCTGCCACTTGATGCGCAGTAAGGTTACTATATAACTGCTGGTTAATAAAATGGATACATTTATCTAATGGATGTCCATATACGGCTTGTTGCTTTTCAACTATGAGAGAAAGGTAAGCATTTCCCATCTCTATAAACAATTCCTTCAATTCAGATACAGACGACATATTATCCGCCTTGTTGATATAATAATCGCTAAGGCTATAAACATATTCCGCATCAACATTAAGCTTTACCAGGGAGTAACAGCAGGTAAAATTAACTCCTACGAGTAGATAACGTAAATCCCGAACTTGATTAGGAGAAAAGTTACCTACATCACCGTCAACCGATACTTAAAGCATCAGTAAAACCATGAAAGATTTCCTCCGACCTATATTCTAAGGTTGACATAGCTTCAGGTGTATGATGCTTGAAACCACTCGAACGCAATGCAAAAATGAATTCATAAAATTCTTTTTTCATTTCGCCCCTTTCATTTCATCGTAAAGGATGAAAAATCCAGTGCCCCTGTTCCTGAAAACTCAAAATATAATGCATGCTCTCCCGCTGGTATATTGAAGTCAGAAATATATGTATCCCAGTCTGTTGTCGGCTGTATCTCAAACCTAGCTATAGGTTTTCCCCCTCGCTTAGTATAGACCTGAAATGCCCCTTTTGCTGTCCCCCTGGCACGGATGGAAATTTCCTTTTCCCCGTTAAATTTAAAATATTTATACCCTGCCCAAGCACCATCTCTCATATTGGCGATATACTGATCTCCATTCGCTTCCCGGTCTCCTCCGCTCTGAGTAAAATAAGGATGGCTTTCCAATGCTTTTTTATTTGCCAATTTAAGACCACACTGATAAGTGCCAATTTTGCTGGAAAGGTTGCAGGCAATTCGCGCTTCATAAGTACCCGTCCCCGATAAAGGATCTCCATTCAACCCACAGCTGGTTATCTCTGCCTGCAAGATCCTGCCATCCTTCTTTATCCTTATCCGCTCCGCACACCCTTGTCTTGAATAATGGTGCGCATTTGTCACGCGATGATAGAACACATACCATTCGCCTGCTATTTCAACGATACTTCCATGGGTATTGCCCAAATAGTTAACCGCATGTTCACAACTATATATCCCCACATCGCCGTTGCTCACAATCGTGCCCCCATACTGAAAGCCTCCATCGGGTCTGTCACTTACCGCATAGCAAAGCTCATGGCTTAATATGGAGGAATATATGAAATAATACCGTTTTCCTATTTTTCTCATACTGCTGGCTTCAAAGAATTCATGCCCCTCAAACCCTGTTCCCTTGGATATATCAGCTCCTGGTGCCACTATTACAGGATCTTTTTTAATTGTCAACATATCAGGTTCAAGCTGGACGCAATATGCTCCGTCTAGTTTGCACCCTCTCAACTTCATCATTGTCTTTATCATACCGACAGGTGCAAAACCTGTATACAGATATATTTCCCCATCATCATCAACGAATACGCCGGGATCAAAATTATTAACATCACCCTTTTGCTTTCCAAAAATCCGGCCATCGGGATATTTCACATGCCCGTAGAATTGATAGGGTCCCGTTATTTTATCACTGACTGCTACTGACATAACAGATTCCCGGTTCAAAGCATAGTAGAGGTAATATCTACCGTCCGGCCCCTGCTGCATATCTGGGGCATAGAGGAACTGATTCCCTTTCTTATTCAGAGGATCCTGTGACCTCCGATAGATCACCCCTTCATTTGTCCAGTTGCCCAAATCATCAATAGGAGCGGACCAGCATACATAATCATTCATGCAAAACTCTGTTCCATTAAACTTATCATGGCTCCCAAAGACATAAACCCGACCCCCAAAGACATAAGGCTCTCCGTCTGGAATGTATTCATAGCTTGGCAAATATGGATTAAATGCTTGTTGTTTCATAAAAACCACCTTTCTGGAGCTGTCTCCCCTTAAATCTTTCTTGCTATATATTTTGGATAGGACTTATAACTATTCCTGATATGTATTTACATTGCCGGTAGGAGCAATACCCGGTCACCAATGTCATCGATTCCAGCCATATCCTGACCAGCGATACCACGATAATAATGTCCTCGTCTCCCCGCATATGCAGCCGTAACTGTCTGTGGCTGCAGGCTTTATTAATTTGACAAAATCCTCATTAATAATATATCGTTACAAGCGCAATTCCCTGTTTCGGTAAATCAAGCACAAACTTTGCATTGCCATTGCTGAACTTAACATTTACTGGCTCTGTTTTAAGTTTGCTAATCTCAATGAGTTCACTAATTTCGCAAGCATCATTATTTTCAAAGAATTTCAAAGCATTGCCATTGTTCTCGTCTATCCGCTTTATCTCGGCTTTTGTAAACGACGGCAGGCCTGTAATTTCAATGTCTATCGTCTCGTCATTAATCTCCTGATTCAGCGATTGGTGATTGATTACGAGGAGTTGTACTGCGTGTGCTTCAGGCTTTTTGACGGAATAGATATCTATTGTATTTTGATTAAAAACTTCAGCGTACATTTCACTGCCAAGTTCGTGCAATAGCTCAAACCCACGATACGTTGCTTTCGGTACGCCATGCTTTGTTAGTAAACCCATTCCGCCGTAAAATTCTTTCTCCTGTGAGTCCTCCGTGACATCGGAAAAATGCCAGTAGCAATAAAGGTCAACAAGCCCGACAGTGTCCATAATCGTTTTTGCAGCAAAAGACGCTCCGAAGGGACCATCAGATGACAGTCCGGCCCAACTGTTCCACTCGGTATAATACACAGGCAGCCCGTCGGCTTCTTTGATCGCCCGTTTTGTCATTTCCGTCAGTGCGCCTCGCGGAACACGTTCCCAAGCATTCTCTTTTGTATCCTGAAACTCTTGCATATACTGTGCCATAAGTTCCGGATCTGTTTTACCCGCTTTTACCTGCTCACCCACGCTTATCAGCTTTTCCAACGCAAGCCCGATAACATCATCAGTTGGATAATGATGCGTCGCGACAAAATCAACAGGCACGCTGTTCTCCCTGCTATAACCGACGAACTCCGGAATCCAGGCGTTTGTTGATGTCGCCGGACCACCGGTTCGAAGGCGGCTATCAACATTTTTTACACCGAGTGTAGCATACTTATATAACTTAAAGTATTCTTCTTGTGTTCCGCCCCAGAAGCCCATCGGCTGACCCACCCCGCCAATATTCGGCTCGTTCCACACCTCGAAAAACCACTGCCGGACTTCGCCTAAACCATAACGCTCTACGCAGTGCGACGTAAAACGTTCGCAAAGCCACTGCCAAGCGTCATAATCTTTTGGCGGCGAAGTCTTTCTGTTATCGAAAATCGTTGTCGTACCCGAGGCCAGGACTTCCGGCATAAAACAGAATTCAACATATGGACGAACTCCAATTGACAGAAGAAAATCAAAAACCGAATCAACTTTCTCGAAAGATAACATAAATTTCTTATCAAAGTCAATTTCATTTTCATCGGCGATACAAAGCAATCCCATATCATCGTCAAATATGCCGTGAAAACGTACATACTTGAAGCCGAGTTCTCTCACGCATTTTGTCAAGTGCGTTCTGTAATCTTCATGTAGAGCCGACACCGCAAAACTGCTCCCGACACAGGTTTCCCAGAAATGCGGCAAGGGTTTCACCGATGACTTATAGTCAAGTGTATAGTTTATCATAAATTTTCCTCCTAATTGATATATTTCTGCAAGATTTCGCAGACTGCATATTGGTTATATTTCTCCGCTTTCTTGATGACATAAGCCTCCCAACCATCCAGACCATTTTACATAATGACATTTAGTAATTTGGTTATTGTTTTTCGAGAATTCGATTGGATTGCTTTCGCAATTAACATGGGATAGCGATAAGTCTCAATATGTATAATTAAAGCTAAATAAAGCTTGTATAAATTCATTCGAATGCGCTCAGATTTACCAATAGATAAAGGTCGTTGCTGCTGCTCCTCATATCCCTTAATAAATTCTCTTTCTTGTTCTACATCATCAAATATCATTGTAGCTGACGTAAAATCAGCTAAAGGATCCCCCCAAAAAGCTCTCTCAAAATCAATAAACCCAGTGATTGATGTATTGACATTATTTTCTGATATGAATATATTACCTGCCCACATATCATAAATAACTAAGGTTGGTTCTAACACCTCAGCCAGAACATCTCTATATTCCTTCACTGTCATTAATATCTGATCGTATGGTAATTTACATCCCAAATGCTTTCCGTCGTTTAAAATATCTTCTATCATACCAATGAAGGCTTTATCCCATGTTTTATGCCTAAAGCGTGGTGCCTCCTTTATATAGCCAAAGTATTCACCCTGGATGCTATGAACTACTGCGTTATATCTTCCTAACTCATGCATTAGTTTATCTCTATTTTCTTTCACGGCTTTTCTCGATGTCCTCCATGTTTTTCCCTCCATAAAGCTCATGAAAAAATAATCAAATGGATATTTCTCTTTCGAAGTATCGGATGCGAGTATTGTCGGTACCGGTATATTCTTATTCTTCAAAAGATTATAGACTTCTATCTCTGCTTTCATTATCTCTTGTTCATATGTAAGAGTATAGGTATTGGGGGACGGTCCAATTTTGAGAACTGCTCCATTCTGGAAAACACCATTCCCCTTAAGAAAATAGGCCGAATTAAACAGCCCTTCCTTCAATTCATATAGCTCTGCAAGTTCAACACCGTCAAACTTTTCAGATACCAGCTCTTTAATTTGTTCCATGGTAATCCTATTTTTAGTCTTACTCTGCATTGAAACGGCTCCCTCCTAACTAAATAATATTTCAGGATATGCTAGAAGTCCTGATTACTTCAGAGAATCACCACATACCCTTTTCTTTGCCATACCCTATGTAAGTCCTGATATGGACATCTAAGTTCTTTTTTTGTGAAATCTGATATATTGCATCCTCCTTTTATGTTCATTTTAGCAAACAACTCCCAAAATCAGTTATGAAAAATTCACTGTTATTATTAGCAATTCGTTTTATTTATTTTTCAAATTTGATTATAAGACTGAAGATATATACAAAATGGATATCTCGCTTAATCTGAGATATCCATTTAACCCATTATGTTCATTTCTATGATGAATATAAACAGGAGCGGGTTGATTATTCCGGGATCTTGACCATTAATCCTTCCATATACTCCGTCGGACTTACCCCATAATAGGAACGGAATACCCTGCTAAAATAAAACTGGTCAGAAATACCAATACTGTCAGCGATATCCCTAATCAATTGTCTGGGGTTTTCCATCATGTATTTCTTTGCCCTTTCCATACGCATTTGGGTTAATAATTTAGAAAAAGAACATCCTGCATATTTATTGAATATGCGGCTTAAAGTATTTTGGGACATCGCAAATCGTTTGCAAATGCTCTGTGCGGAAATAGTTTCATTCAGATGTCCCTCCAGGTATTGTATGATCATCCTATAATCATGCTCTTTATCATATGCTATCAAATCTGCCTTCTGATCCGCAAAAAGCAGTGAACATATGCTATTAGAAAGGTTCCCCATAGAAATCGTTTCCGAGAATATATCGTCTAATAAGATTTCATTAATACTTTCAATATATCCCCTATTACTAAAGTACATCAGTAAAAACCGAATCTTTTCTTCAACCAAAATCTGTGGGTATTTATCTTCCTCCCATTTTTTTAATTTCTGTAAAATACTTTTCTTTAACTGGGCGGAATCGTTAATCTTTATATAATGCTCCAACATGGTAATATTAAATCCATCATCCTTAAAACCTGCCAGAGGTTTAATATTATTTTGCAATAGTAATTGATTTTGCCCTATAACTATGCTCTCATCCAAATTGTTATAGAGCGTTCTAATTATTCTTGGCAATTCGCATGACTCAAATGCATCCTTGCGCACTATCGCCGTGAGAAAAGAAGCCTCATCCAGCATCCTCTTATATAATGTCTGAAAATATTCCCACCAGCTTTTTTGATAAATCAGATCAGCCGGGCATATGCTTAAGATTTCATTCTCATCCCTGCCATACATAATGACTTTTTCGTCAGGCAGGGAATATATATCTATAAAACCTTTCTCCGAAAATCTTGCCGGAAGCCCATTTTTACGATATATCGCAGCATAATAGTTCTCATCCGGAAAAAGGTTTTTCAGCCGTTTTTCATCTCCACCAGGATTGCCGCCAGCTATTCTTTTTAAGAACAATTTTCTTTTTTCATAATACTTAACATCCAGCTTATCCCTTAACCGAACCATAAGCTTCTCTATTTCAGAGGGTCTGACAGGTTTTAATATATATTCACAGACCTCTGATTGAATAGCGCCCCTTGCATACTCGAAATCACTGTGGCCGCTTACAATTACAGTTAAAATATCCAAATCGGTTTCTTTGACTTTCGCCGCCAGTTCTATTCCATTTATAATCGGCATTAAAACATCAGTAAACAAAACATCCGGCTTTGCAGACTCAATTTTTTCCAGTGCCTGTGCTCCGTTTGTAGCAGTGTCAATGATAACGAAGCCTTGGCTTTTCTGTTTTATAATATTGCAAAGATGATTCAGGGAGCTTACTTCATCATCAACCACTAAAACTTTATACATTCGCTAATCCCCCCGTTCCACAGTGAATAAAACTTGTGTTCCAGACTCGTCAGAATTTATATTCATGCTGAACCGATTTTCATATATTTGATACATCCTGGCATAAGTATTGACTATCCCCATTCCGCCTATCTCCATTTCGATATGCTCTCTTTTCTCGGTGAGCGCTTCCCTTATTTGTTCGCACCGCTCATTTATGCTCTTAATGGTTTCCTCCGACATGCCTGTACCATTATCACAAATACTTATTTCCCATGTGTCTTTTGAACTTTTTCCGGTAATTATTATCTTTTTTACACAGTCCAGTGTCTTAAAAGCATGTAATATGGAATTTTCCACTATCTGCTGTAATGATAGCTTAGGGATTTCAAAATCATTTAATTGTTCCTCTACATGTATCTCATATTTTAGTTTATCCTGATAACGAAAACGTAAAAGCGCAAGGTACATTTCCAAATACTGTATTTCACTTGCCACAGTACCCTGTTTTTCTATTACATTAGTCGAATACCGGAGCATTTGAGCCAAATCTGCACAGATTTCGCATATGGCTTCATCACCATTTTCCAAACCACGGCTTGATATCACATTTAAGATATTAAAAAGAAAATGCGGGTTTACCTGTGCCTGTAAAAGGTCGAATTGCGCTTGTTTTTGAAGCTCGGACAGCCACCTTTCTTTTTGTATGCTCCGCTTAAGTTTTAATAAAACTTCCGCATAAGTATCATATAATTCCTTTATATCTGCATCCTTAATTATCGTTTTTTCTTCCGAAACCTTCAGGTGTTCTATATCTGTACGTTCCATCAGAAACTTTAACTGCCTGATCGGCTGCAATATATACCTGGACGATACATATACATAGGTGGTTGAAACGCTTAACATTCCGATAATGATAAGTAATGTAAGAGGCAGGACGGTTTTCATTGTTTCTTTCAATAAAGGGGTATGGTCTATTATCACCACTCGAATATTATGGTTTTGCATTCGACTGATTGCCATCAGATAGCCATTCGTATTATGGATTTGCGCCCTGTCTGTCATCTCCACATTACCTAAAACAGAGTTAATAAAACCAGCATCCTCTTGATAGTTATCCCTTTTGCTGCTATAAAGCAATTCGTCATTTTGATATACGAACAGATTCCACATTGGGTTTTCCGGAACAAACATGCTGTTTAAAGACTCAACACTTTTTTGAACTTCAAAATATCCCAGGTCTTTTCCTAATATTTGCTTTACAACAGAAACCACCTGCTTATCTTCTAGCTTTGTCCAATTATCAGCATGCTCAGGTAAGAGTACATATTGTCCTCTTTTCCCTTCCAGCAAAAAAAGCCAGTCTAAATCCGAAATATCTTTAGCACTATCCGTAGGGTTGCTCTGATAACTTGTTCCACTTATTACGATGCCATTTTGCATAAATAGTGTCACTCTGCTGAAATTCTTTTTCAAAAAGTGCGTATTGAGCGCCGTCTGGATTATGTTTTTTGCGTCAACATAATAAGAGCGCTTATTTATCTCTTCTTTATTAGTATAAGACAATATGCCGATGGAATTTAGGACTTCCTGATCGGATAAGAGGTTTTGAATCACTTGTTCCATTTGTTCGGTAGTAAAGATATATTGCTGTGCGTAGTTATCTGCAGCAACCTGCAGATTCTTTTTTTCTAATTTTATATAGTTATTCCAAACAATTAAATAATAAATTGATCCAAAGGCAATTGACGAAATAGAGACCAGAATAGAAAAAACCAATATCATTCTTTTTTGCAATACCATGGTCTTCATTGATAAACCACTCCCATCGAAAAAGACAGAGCATATAGTTGCTTTTTATAAGTTAGCGTAATTATACGCTAGCTTTGAATACATATCATTGAATATAAAATGTGAATCTATAGACTGGTATACCCTTATTTTTCTGCAATTGGAAGGTCTCAATCTGTATTCTCCGTTTTTCTCCACACGAGGAGCAGGCATTTCTATATAATCCGCATTTTCTGATAATAATAATCCAAGTATAGGTGAATCCCCTAGTCTCCAGCTCTCCCCCACAGGGTATGAGGTTGCCTCATTCATAATTTCATTGGTACACGCCTGTACGCTAAACCGAAACAGGTTTTCCACCAGGTATTTCCCTATCTCGCCGCAAGGATAAACATAATGATAAAGCTCCGAAAAACCAACCGTCATCATGGAATAAACATTATCCGGAACCTGCCACAGGGCAACTTTTGAGTCCATAACTACGTTAACAGCGTTCGGGTCACCCATGCAGTTAAACTCACTCCCGCCCTCCGGGTACTTACCGCCGCCAATCCATATTACCGTTAATTTTTGTGCAATATCCGGGTCAACCAGGAGGGCATCCGCCACATTGGTAAGCGCGCCCTGGCATACTACAAACAGTGGTTGAGTTTCATTTTCACGCCTTGCCTCTTCAATAATAAAATGTGCCGCATCAGACCCTGCAGGTGTTATTTCATCCCTCAATCCATCTGCTACGCCCCTATATACAGGGTATTTCCCGTTAAGCTTCAGAATATCCAATACCTTTAAAATCTCACTGTAGCTTTTTTCCATGGTATTGACTTCCCCAAAAAATGCATGGAAGTGCTCTGCCGTAATCCCTCTTACGTCCAGCTTCGGTGATAACAATGCATGCACTATGGCGAATTGGTCGTCAGCCTCACATGCGGCATCCGTATCTATTATAACACGCACTATTTTGTTTTTCGGAACCTCGAATGGATATTTTTTTATGGGTAACATATTTTCCCTCCTCATTAAATATTCCCCCAAAAGATATAAGAACCCGGTCCAACTTCAGCCTCCTTGCCATCAATTATCACATATGCTGGAACAGGGGTTGTCAGCTCGTACTTTATGGCATCCTCTTTGCATTCCCATTTGGAAACAATTCGTCCATGGCGGGTCCGAAAGGATGCTTTCAACCAATGAAGCCTCGTGTCAGGTTTGGGTGCAATCCGCACTTTGACAAATCCGGGTGCATCTTCAACCGGCTGTATTCCCGCTGCCTGTTCGTATACCCAATCAGCTACAGCCCCATAAGCGTAATGGTTAAATGAATTCATATCCGTACTCCAAAAACTCCCATCCTCCATGATGCCATCCCAATGCTCCCAAATGGTCGTTGCGCCTTTACCTACAGAAAAAAGCCAAGACGGATATTCCTTTCGCAGCAGCAATGTATATGCCAGTTTTGTATGTCCATATTTACTTAGTACATGTAACACATAAGCAGTCCCGAGGAATCCCGTGCGCAGCTTGTACCCATCTTCTTTGATTATCTTTGCCAGTTTATCTGCCGCCTCTTCGGGGTTAGCTTCCAGACCAAACCATATCGCTAATACATACTCTGTTTCTGTTTGATATTCAGTATATGTTTTTCTAAAGGTCTTTACTATATTTTGATAGAGTTCTTCATATTCCGTAATATCTTCATTTAAAATTCGACCTGTCTTAGCCAATAATCTGGTAGAATTGGCATAATACACGGTTGCAATGAAGTCGTCCCTACTGGAACCTTTAAAGCTGCCGGAAGGTGCGTCTAATCCCAGCCAATCCCCAAGGTGCACGCCTCCTGTCCAAAGAAAGGGATGATTGGTACAGTTTGTTATGTAGTCCACCCATTTTTTCATGCTGTCAAATTGGTTTCGTAAAATTTGGACATTCCCATATGTCATATACAATTGCCAGGGCATGATAGCAGAGGCATCCCCCCAAGCCGCACTGGGCTCAAATTCCGGCAGATAATCCGGAATAACCGTAGGTATTCCACCGTTTTCCCTTTGTGACATACGCAAATCATTTAACCATTTTATATAAAATGTTTCCACATCGTAGTTATAACAAGCAGCCTTGGCAAAAACCTGCGCATCCCCTGTCCAGCCCAGCCGCTCATCTCTTTGAGGGCAATCTGTAGGAACGTCCAAAAAATTACCCTTTTGGCTCCAGAAAATATTAGAAAAAAGCTGGTTTAAACCATCATCGGAGCACTTTAATTGGCCTGTTTTTAATATGTCTGAATACACCGCGATTGCTTTGAATTGCTCAGGCAAAGCAATGCCCGGAAATTCCACAAGCTTTAAATACCGGAAACCAAAAAACGTCAGTCTCGGATGCCAAGTCTGTATCCCATCACAGCATATATAATTTATCTCAGCCTTTGCACTCCGATAGTTTGCATTATAGAAATTCCCATCCTTATCAAGGACTTCGCCGTGCAATATCTTTACCTTGTCACCGAACTTGGCATCAATGGTAAACTCTGCATATCCGGTTACTTCCTGACCAAAATCTACCACGGTTTCCCCTGCAGGTGTGGTAAATACCGACTTTGCATATACGATCTCATGCTCACGGATTATTTCACCCTCCTGGGGTATAAGAATTTCATTTGATTGCTTTAAAAGTTTGCAAGCTTTCCATTCTTGTGTTATAAAGGAAGCATCATATGCCTCGCCGTCATAAATTTCACTAAATCTTACAGGACTTTCACCATATTCCCATCCGGTGCCAGTAGCTATCGTTTTTTGTGTGCCATCTGCAAATAATAATCTGATTTCCCCAAGCAGCCCTCTCGGCCTTGCCATCCGGCGCTCCATATCTTTAATATTTGTCTCACCTGGCATACGGGAAGAGTACCATCCCTTTCCTACTGTAACTAACAGTTCATTTTCAGCAGCCAGCAAACCGGTAATATCATAGCTTTGGTACTGCAGTCTTTTTTCATAAGCAGTCCAGCCAGGTGCCAGAACATAATTGCTAACCCGCTTTCCATTCAGGCACGCCTCGTAGACCCCGAGGGCAGTCAATACCAGTTCCGCTTTTGCTATCGGTTTTAATGTATCCCATCTGCAGCGAAATACCGGGCAAATATCGCTGTTCCCATCATGTGCCGTTATCCATTTAGCCTTCCAATTCATATCCCGCCTCCTAAACTATCCCTTAACTGCTCCCGCAACTATACCCTCTACTATCTTTTTGTTAAAGATCAAGAACAAGATAAGCATAGGTAATGTGATTAATATGACATCGGCGAAAAGCAAATTATACGAGGTCTGATATCTTCCCATAAAATTATAGATTGTCTGCTGCACTGTCACATTCTTCTGACCAGGTAAAAAATACAGTGGATTCGTAAAATCATTAAATATTGAAACAGCATTAAGTATTATTGAAGTAGCATGTATTGACTTTAATAAGGGGAAAATCACTAACCAAAAAGTTTTACCCGGACCACATCCGTCAATATACGCAGATTCTTCCAATTCAGATGGAATTCCTGACATATAGCCGATATACAGCATAATGGTAAACGGGATGGTAAGGGCTACTTCTACCAAAACCATGCTGAACAAGGTTTTAAAAATCCCTAAACGCTGCAACACCCAAATGGTTGGTAATATGGCAGAAGGTATCATCAATCCCAGCATAATGTAAATATTCAGTGCTTTCGATAAACGATCCTTCCTTCGCTGCAGGTAATAGCCGCCCATTGAACATATGATAACCAGAATAATTACTGCAAAAAAGCTTAACAGCAAAGAATTTTTAAAGGCTCTGAGAATTAAAAAATCACTTTCTTTAATTACCTTCCAATAGTTTTCCCAATGGAAAACCTCGGGCAGCTTCATATTGAGGGCATTCGCTTCCTTCCTATCCTTAAGGGAATTTATAAACATAAACAAAAAGGGCACAATGAATACCACAAAAGCAACTACGCATCCTATAATGTCTCCAATCCATATTAACATTCTCTTCCTGTTCATATCACTCGTCCCCCTTCCCTCTAAGTAACCTCTGCAGCGGAAATATCAAAAGGGCAGTGGTAATCAGCAATATAACATTGCCCGCAGTAGATAATCCATAAAAGCCCAACGTGTATTGCTTATATATACTGGAAGCGACATTATCTGTAGCATATCCTGGGCCGCCTCCTGTTAATGCCCATATCAAATCGAAATTTCTAAAACTTCCAATAACACTTAGCATGAGTACAGTATTAATTGAATCTTTGGTTAAAGGGATTGTAATGTATCTTAATTTCTTCCATCCATGTGCACCATCAATGGCTGCTGCTTCGAAATAGCCGGGGTCAATTGATGTAATACCCGCAATATAAATAACCGTTGCTATACTAAATCCTTTCCATAACATAACCGCTATTGTGGAAAAAATGGCAATTTTGGGATCACCAAGAAAACTTATACTGGAACCTCCCAATGCTTTTATAAGGGCATTAATCATACCTTTGCTAGGGTGCATCAGGGCTATAAACGTTATGCCAACAGCAACAGAAGAAACCAAATTAGGGAAAAAAACAACCGAGCGAAGCAGGTTCTTAGTCCTTATTCTGCTAGTCAAAAAAACAGCTATCATAAACGAAATAACCGTAACGCCGCCTGAACCAAAAATTATATAAATAAAAGTATTTTTAAACCCTGTAATTAATGGTCCGCTGTGTAAAAGAGTCTTAAAATTATCCAGCCCAATGAACCTGACTGAATCTAAGTTCCATACCGTCAAGCTAAAATAAAACGATATTACCATCGGTATGATAAAAAATATGCTAAAAATCAGGATTACCGGAAAAACAAATCCATTGTGATACATTTTACTCTTATTCATTTTCTTCTCCCATCCGTTGTCTCTGATGCTGCGAAAGCTGCTGTAAAATAATTTCTGTCTCTACAGCAGCCTTCGCCCAACACAGTATCGGATATTTAATCTACTCTAGTCCCACTGGTAGCCCAATTGAATCGCGCTTTGTTTAAGGTTTTCATCATATGTTTGTGCTGCTTTTTCTGTAGATATGACCCCTAATGTCAGCTCTGATATCAACGCTGCAAATTGGCCGTCTTCTAAGGATACTTCAAATTCCATGGCGGGATAAACTTTTCCGGCATCAAAATACGCCTGCATATCTTCCTTGACTAAAGGATATACATTCTCCGGCATTTCAAAGCCTTTCACCAAATACGGACCATCAGGCGGTGAAAATGATGCATATGTATCAAGCGCTTCATCAGAGATGTAGAATTCAAAGAATGCCATAATAGCATCTTTATTCTTCGAATCCTTATTTCCATATAAGCAGTTTGGCATCCAAATTGTCAGTCCATGGTCATCGGGATTATCCCCAGGGACACCGAATACACCAATATTATCTGTAACTTCTTTTCCATACAGTGAGTAAATATTGGAAAGCGCCTGTGTCAACATAATGAAATGTACGCCTTCTCCTTGGGCGAATCTGTCACAAGCATCGTCATATGTAGTCGCCATAAAATCTTCGTTGATATACGGGATTAAATCTGCACACTTTGAGATACTTTTAGTCGCTTCCGGCAATTCGGCAAATTTTGCTTTACCAGCCTCCAACCGCTCCGCAAAGTCCGGGTATGCGGAATGAACATTATAATAATTGCCAAGACTCGGGACGATTTGGCACCACCCTGACCCAAAGGAGCTTATAACGGCGGTCTCGCCTGCTTCTTTTGCTTTTTCACAGTTAGCCAAAAAATCTGCCCATGTGTGCGGCACTTCAAGACCTAATTCTTTATATTTAGCTTTATTATAGAGTATCCCTCCTGCTTGAGATGATGAAACCGGAACGCCGTATGTTTCTTTACCTACGGAAACAGTTTTTATAAAGGTTTCATCCAACCGCTCCATTATTGCCTTGTTTCCTGATAAATCCATAAAATAGTCTTCAGGATGCTGCTTCTTCAATACTGCACCGGCATTATAATACAGTATATCAGCCATCTCTCCTGAAATCAGCCGTGTCCTTACTAAAGAGTTATACTCAGTCCCTCCGCTGCCGGTGTTATCTAATTCAATCTTGAATCCGAATTTTTCTTCTGCTTTTTCAATAACCGCCTGCAGGCCCTCCATTCCAGATGTGTTCGTCAACATCAACGATAGCGTTACACCTTCAAATGGCTTTGTATCTTCTGTATCTGCTCCGTTTCCTGAATCCAAATCTTCCCGTGCTTCGTTTCCAGTGTTTTGCTGCTGCCCTGGTTCTTGCGGCTTAGCAGGTTCCGCCTTTCCGCATCCCACCATATTAAAAACTAAAGTGGCAAGCAAAATAATTGATATTACTTTTCTTCTCATACTATGACTCCTCCTTAATATTAGGTTTAATGTAGGTGCATAGTCATTATAATATATCACCTTAATATCTAATATGGATTTTGCACCCTATGGGATGGATAATTCAACCTAAATATAAGAATGATATCAAAATAGTAACCACCCTCTTTCTGTGCAATCTTGTGTAAATCCAGCCTTAGTTACTCTGCCTTTTTCCCAACTTCAATGTTCCCAGGATACCTACTGGTTCCATGGCACGCTCCAGAGACATGGGATCCTTTAGCACTTCACCAAGTGTCGTTGCCACCTCGATCCGCAACCGGTTTTCTCCATCTGATGTACAACTGCTAATATCAAAGATATACGGATACGCAATACGCACGCCGCAAGACTGTCCGTTGACACACACTTCTGCCGGTCCGTAACAGTGCTCCAACTTCAATACCTCTGCTTTTCCGGTAAAGGTTGTCTCATATCGTATGATACCGGCAAAATCCTTCCTCCAGTTTATTACATCATCCAGTACTTTCTTCGTACCGAACGGCTCAAATGTCTCTTGTGCATAATACGGTGCCAGAGAAATCCGGTACTCCCCCTCCATATCTGTCCAGGTCATCTTCACCGTGCAGCTTTTCATTTCTTTACCACACTCCGACAGCGCTGTCAGATCC
Organism: Clostridiales bacterium; assembly: GCA_012839295.1. GTDB lineage: Bacteria > Bacillota > Clostridia > Lachnospirales > Lachnospiraceae > Mobilitalea. Next base: position 27,680 of record DUNO01000038.1, on the reverse strand, counting down.
GCTTCTTTGCCCATAAACAGCAGGAATGATTCTCCCTTATCCAGTTGCAGATACATCCTGTCATCCTCCTGCATATCCGGCACGAACATCACATCATTTAAAGCATCGTAACCGATTGTTTTTTCCGCTTCCGGCAGTGTAACAGCCACGTCTATCTCCTGCGTCATGGAGGAATTGGCAAACATCAAAATTGTCACATCCTCCTGCTCATACCGATAGCATCTCAGCCATTTACTGAATGCCGCCGGTCTGCATATCCGGTAGTCATGAAACAGTGTCAATAGCTCCTCCTCCATAACCGCGCTCCAACTTTCCATACGGCTACCGTCCGTTCCTGCAGGTACTACATTGACAAACCGGATGCAGGCACCTTTTTCTATCAGGTTTTTGAAAATTTCGAGATATTCCGCGGGCAGGTATTCTATACTGTCCACGACCAGACACCGGTAGGCCGCATTGCCAATGCAGATCCTTCCACCTTTTACTTCCGCCAGTTTCAGATTATCCATGCATAGAATCTGGTAGGGAATCTGATGCTGCAGGCACATCCGGCCAATATATGCGGGGCTTCTGCTTTTTCCCATCCAGCTTCCCTCCGCCGGGAAGAAAACCGCCACATCAACTGCCGCCTGTCCGCCGTTAAACAGATGGCAGATACGGTTCATATAGTGAAACAGCACATGCATGTATCTGTATTGGGGATCATTACCCTGTGCATAAAACTGCGGCGGATTATCCGGATCCGGAAACGCCTTATCCGTAAAAGCATGTGGAACAAACCAATTAATGCCGTTTACCATCATATGATCGGCCATCCATTTCATCAGTGAGAGTCCCTCGGACCAGCCAAAGGCACCGAATATCTCACACATGCTCCTGCCTTTCATCCACACATTCTGCTGGGCAACGGAGGCACCGAGAACCGGTAATTCGTAATGAGTAAATATGCCATTATCATAATCCCTGCCCGGAAGAAGGTAATTCAGCACAATATCAATGCCTCCCATATGCTGTCCATGAAGAGCCCTGAAGTAGTGGCCTGTCCCGGCACCAAGGTTCTGCGAGTAGAGACCGTCCTCCAGCACATGCCCAATATATTCTACCTCGTGCTCTCGGCACCAGTTTCCTATCTGATCCGAAAAATTGGCTTGATATTTTTTTGTGATAATATCCATATAGGCATAGCATGCCTGCCTTTCCTGACCCTCCAATTGGTGGAACAACCCCGGCAACATGGCTAAATCCCGCCCGTCAGCCGTTTGTTTTTTAAATTTTACCGTCACATCATCCGTCCAGGGAAGTGGCATGTCATCCCCAATCCGCCCCAAGCCGTATAAAGTATCTGGTAAATTATAAAAACCCGGCTCATCCGAGAAAAAACCGGCTATAGTCTTTCCAAACTCTTCCTTATATCTTTGATAATGCGGCTCATATACCGTATCCAGCAGAATCTTTACCGAATCCTTCTCCAGCATGGAAATATAATCATTCTGCCCGGCTGCTGCACCCAGTCTTTTGGTATATGTAAACAGACTGTATGTCCCCTCAGGAAAATCTTTCTGAAGCCAGCCCTCCTCCGTAACCTGACCGGTAACATCCTCCAGCTGGGTATATTGCACCTTTCCATCTGTTTCGATACGCCGTCCCGCAATCACCGCCACCAGCTCTTCCCGGAAAGGTTCACTGTGTATATCCTGACCTTTATCGATATAAGTATATCCCATCCGGGTCGCTACAGCAAACCTGCAGCCTTTCACTGGCCCGTCCACAGGGAGCACCCGCTCTGTCAGCGCCCATCTCTTTAGATGTTCCGGAGCTTGCGCTGCTGCTCCATTAGCATAGCCGGTAGGAAAATGGGAATCGTCCAGTATCCAGATCCGCATATTCCTTTTTTTGGCTTCATCAATCAGTATATCCAGGTCATGCCACCAACGCGGTCCAGCGAAATCCGGATGCGGCCGTGACTCCAGGCATACCGCCTTAATACCACAGTTGTCTATTTTTTCCATGCAGTGGCGAAGCATTTCTTCCTCAGCACCATGCAGCCATAAAAATGGGAGAATATAATTTTCTCCTCTTCCCTGCATGACCTCTATTACTCGTTTATTCATTGTGCCTCCCTTTCCTCCATAAAATCTGCCATCCGGATTCAAATGATGATTTTCTTTAAACCGGTACTGTCTTCCAGATACCATTCACAGGCTGCCATTTATCCGTTTCCGATAAAATGAACAACCTGTGAGGACTTTAACTTTTATTTCATTAATTTGTCATATGTTACAACTGCGTTTTTAAATGCTTCCCTGTAGTAAGCATTTGTGGTATCATAATCCATACTTTTCAGTTTTTCCCTGATTTCAGCAAGTTTGACGTCATATTCTTCCTGATTCTTTGACATGATCAGACCCGGAAGTTGCTGTTCCATATAAGCTTCGATACTTGTCGTGCTTCTGGAAATATCTGTAGGATGTTCCGAAGGCATCAACATCTCATATGCGCGATTATCAACAGACTGGTTTTTTCTTTCTGTCATTACATCCAACGGTACATCAATACCGTAGAACTTACAGTATTCTTTCTCATAATCATTAAGTGCATCTTTAATATAATCACTGTTTAAAGTCAGGTCATAAAACCTTTTTCCGGTAGAATCATACAAATCATAATCTAGTCCTATAATTCCCTGATAATATTTAGCGCCCTGGGTGGAGAGGTAAGTGGGATCTGCCCTCTGTGCCTTTAATGTCTCTTCTGTAAAGTTTGCCACCCCTTTGTCATCAATTTCCCAGGTGATACCCTCCGGACCATTGACTATTGTTCTTGCACCCTTTTCTGAATATACAAAATCAATTAAACGCATAATTGCTCTCATCTTTTTATCATCGCATTTTGAAGATACAACCAGCAGACGCTGCCGATAACCGAATGGTGCGACACATTTGATCTTTGCCGGATATTCTTTTGTATCTGCAAAAGGTATATCTACAAAACCTGCTTTCCCAGAGTTCACCAGTTCATTATTTATGCCGTTAATTTCCCACTGGTACATTGTTGATAACACCCGGCCATCCTGCAGCTTCGCATTATAATCCTCATGTCTCTGAATAAAGGCCTCAGGATCCAGGATACCTCTCTGATTTGCATTAAACATATACTTTGCATAAGCCAGATAAAGGTTTTCATCGTCAAAAAGATCGTGATACTCCAAGTCATCCGTATCATAGGAACTAAAGAGCGGTATTCCCGTTTTTCCAAGATACTTACTAAGTTGTGATTCGAAAGATCCTCTTCCCCAATCCGACCACTGTGATACTGCATAGGTTTTCTGCCCACTATCTGTTTCCGGATGGTTCTTTTGAATTGTTTCCAGCAAATCAAGCAAATCGTCAATAGAATTTATTGCCGGAGAACCCGCTTCCACATAATGATCCCAGCGCACAAAGTTACCATCCATATCTCTTGCCGAAGGAACAGCCTCAGCCTTGGTGCGCATAGGAAGTACGAAAAGCTTGCCCGATTCATCACTCAGAAACTCTTTGCTGTATTTAAGCGACGCTTGGGAACTCTCTGTTACGTTCGGTGCATACTGTATCCAGTCTGACAAATCAGCCACCGATCCTGAAGATATCAATGGTGGTATATAAGCTGGCTGGTCAATAATAGTTACATCATACAAATCGCCGCTCGCAACCATAACAGATTCTTTTTGATTATCAAAACCCTCTAAATTCAGCGTTACCCCCGTTTTCTCTTTGATGTACTCAGCGACAGGGTCACTTTGAATCCCACTACTTAAAGTAGATCCCAAATCCATAAAGACATTCAGAGTGACATCTTCAAGCTCCTCCCCTTCGGAAGTTGTCGGTGCCACATTGCCGGAGCTTCCTTTTGACTGGTTTGAACTGCTTCTGCAGGCTGTCAGGGACATAATCATCGCCACTACCAGTACAATTGCAATTACTTTTCTTTTCATGTTCTTTACCCTCTCTCTTTTTTATTTATGAAAAACCTTTTTACAGGCATTTCCATTCTGTCGCACCTTATCCTTTTACAGCACCGATCATAATACCTTTAATAAAATACTTCTGCATAAAGGGATATACAATCAGAATCGGCAGCGTAACGACCATCGTTATTGTCATTCGCAGCGTAAATGGTGTAATATTGGAACCATCGACTACCGCACCTCCAGTTCTGGCTTGTGATGCAATATTATTAGCCCGGTTTAAATACTCCAGCAGAGTCAGCTGTAATGTCCTCAAGTTATTATCATCTACCAAAAGCAGGTTATCTGTCCATGAGTTCCACTGCCCTACCGCAGTGAAGACGATTACGGCTGCCAGGATCGGCATGCATACCGGCAAAATGATTTTCCAGTATATGCTGAAGTAACCTGCGCCGTCGATTCTAGCTGATTCTTCCAATGCCGTGGGGATGGATTCTATATAAGTTTTCACCAGCACAAGGCAATAAGCGGATAACGCTGTTGGCAATATATAAACCAGAAAACTATCTTTCAGATGAAGGCTGCGCATTGTCAGATACCAAGGAATCAGTCCTGCATTGATATACATGGACACCACCGCAAACCGGTAGAAAAATTTTCTGCACGGCAATTCTTTCTGCGTCAGTGTAAATGCCAGCATACTGGTAAATAATAACGTCACCATCGTACCAATTACCGTTCGTGCTAAAGATACAATAAAAGATCTCCAAATTCCGTTCAGTTCAAGCACTTTCCTGAAATTACTCAGAGTAGGCTGAATCGGCAAAAACCGTATACTGGTTGAAGTAACAGATTGCGGATTACTGATGGATGCAATAAAAATGTAATAAAACGGATAAAAACATATGATAAACAGCACCACAAATAGAATTATCATACATATCTGAAAAAGCATTTCCCTGCCTGATATTTTTTTCTTCGTCATGTTCTCACCTTCCTATATTACAGATTGTCCATTAATCTTCTTTGCCAGTTTGTTAACGCTGAATACCAGGACTACGCTGACAAATGTTTTACACATGCTGACCGCCGTAGATAACGGAACATCATTCTGCAGCATGCCCAAACGGTATACATAGTAATCAAGAACCTCAATCTGATCCCGGATAACCGGATTTACAAAACAGTAAAACTGTTCAAATCCATTATTCAGTATAAAACCAACCTGTATGATCGCCAATACCATCAGGGTAGGGAGCAGGCTTGGAACAGTAATGAATTTAATCTGATGCCATCTGCCAGCCCCATCTACCTTCGCTGCATCATAGAGTTCCGGATCAATTCCTGTAATCGAAGCAAAGAAAATAATCGAGCTGTATCCTGCTGATTTCCAAATATTCAATCCCACCATAAATAATTTTGCTGTTGCCGGATTCGATAAAAGTGTAGCTGTCGGTGCCTGCCCGGTAATAGATGCAATCAAGGATGTAATCAACCCATCTGTCGAAAACAGGGCAAAGGCAATTGAGTAAACGATGACCCAGCTGATAAAATTCGGCAGAGTGATCACCGTCTGTACTGCCCTTCGAAACTTGCTAAACCGCACCTCCGACAAAAGAATCGCGATTGCACAGGCAATCGGCAGATTCAGCATTCCCAGAAAACTGATAATCAGTGTATTACCAATCACCTTTAAAACATAGGTATCTCCAAAAGCATACCTAAAGTTTGCCAGCCCTACAAATTCACTATTGCTTAATTTATATCCAATCCGATAATCAAAAAAAGAATAAATCCAGCCAGACATTGGCAAATAGCAGAACACGGTAATAAGCAGGATTGACGGCAATGTCATGCCCAGCAATACAAGCTGGCCTTTAGTCAAATATCTCCTTTTTTTAGAACGTTTTGCAACCTCCATTTTATATCTCCTTCTTTTGTTCCTTGTGCATTTCTTATAGATATATTGTAACAGCCGCCTTTTTTTAATTAAACTTTAAATACTTTACATGTGACTACAAAAAATAAACTTGTATAATTTTACTTTTTAAAATAAAATCATACAAGTTTGCTTATAGAAATCATACATACTTAACTTATAAACAATTTTCTATTGTACAGGGATACTCTTTTTGCTCCTGCAGCGGAATTCCGCCGGTGTCATGCCCGCTTTTTTTTTGAAGACGGTATAAAAATAATTGGAATTCTGATAACCGACTTTTTCTGCTATCTGCTGAATCTGAATATCTGTATTCGCCAGTAAATCTTTCGCCTGATTTAACCTCAGACTATTCAGATATTCCGTAAAAGATTTTCCTGTCTCCTGAAAAAAAAGCCTGCCTAGATACACGGGACTCATATGAAAGAGATCGGCAATATTTTTAATACAAATATCTTTATCATAATTGAATTTCATATATTGAATCAGCCCATTAATCACCTGGCTGTACTTTCCTGAATCCTGTCTTGATACAATCAGAGCCTTCTCTATCAGTTCTTTCATCCAATGTATCATTTCTTTCAAAGAATTGCATTGGTATATTTCCGCAATCTGCAACTGCAGCTGTTCCATCTCTGTGGCAATATGGGGTTTATATCGTTTTATATTCTGTAAAATATTACCCAAAAAAATAACACCAAAAGCCTGCAGAGTCTCCCATCGGATACCGGGAGTTCTGCTGATATCTCCCATCACTTCCTCAAGAAGCTGAAAAATCTCCCCTTTATCATCCGGATTAAACTTACTGGTCAGCATTAGCATCTTTTCATAATAATCTGAGGGTATGTTCCTGATATACTGGCTGATTTCTTCATACCATACCACATTTTTTTCCGAACATATTGCATAATTATCCAGTATAAATCTGGCTTCATAATAACTTTTTTCCAGTTCTCCCGGAGACTTTACTACTGTTCCCATAGCTGCAAATGCATAAAACATCTGATCTGTTGCTGCGTACCTTACCATTTTCTGTATATGTGCATCAATACGCTCATAATTTACATCTGCATCTGGAAACAACAGTAGCAGATTACCTTCCAAATCAATCATGCCAGCACTACTGTCCGCAAAATTATTCTGCATGAATAAAAGTCCCTTTAAACGTTTTTCTTTTTCACTCTTATACATTTTCTGCACTTGGCTCTCCCCTGTGGCTGATGAAAGCCTAATGATCCCTACCATATAATTATTTAGAATAGGGAATCCAAGGTAAGATTTTCTATCCAGAAGTTCCTCATAGGTAATTCCACCTGTAATCCAACGATACAGCAGATTATCCCGAAAAACCTGGATACCTTCATTCACCGCTTCCTGTCTTCTCTGCTCCGCATCCAGCTTCTCCACAATCGTTACCAAAGTCTGGACAAGTTCCTCCTTATTCACGGGTTTAACCAGATAATTCTCAATCCCGATTTGAGCCGCTTCCTTGACCAGTTCAAAATCCGTATACCCACTGAGTACGACATACTTCATTCTCCGATTTGTCCCATTACACTTTTTCATCAACGTAAGACCGTCCATATGGGGCATCTTGATATCCGTAATACAGACATCTGCGGAGATATCTTCAAGAAGCCTCAGAGCCTTTTCTCCATCCGCTGCGCAGCCCACAACTTCCAGACCAAATTCATTCCAGGAAATAATCTTGCTTAAACCTTCCCGTATCAATGGATCATCTTCTACCAGTATCACTTTGTACAGCATGGCCTACCTCCTCTTCTATACATGCACGAAATTTCAGTTTTTCAATAAGTCCACCATCCTGCGCAGAATCTATCGTAAATTGAAAGTCGTCACCAAAAACAATTCGCATTCTCCGGCTTACATTGCCAAGTCCTATATGTTTTCTTTGATCCGTACTCTGTGGATCCCGAATATATCCTCTCATCTCTTCCAGTTTTTCCTCAGATACCCCTTCGCTGTTATCCTGGATCGTCAGTATGATCCAGTCTCCCGCCTTTTCACCGCGGATTGATATTTCATTATCTTCTCTACTACCGTCAAAGCTGTAAACCATATAGTTTTCTACGATAACCTGCAGTGCATGACGGACGATGACATATTGACGAACTTCTTCCGGTACCTCCAAGTGATAGGACAGCTGATTCTGAAACCTGATTTTATGTAACCACAAATAGCTTTCACAGTTATCCACCTCAGTACCTATTGTAAGAACAGTGTCACCCTTTGCCGCATTCCGGAATATTTTTGAGAGAATCATGACCATCTGCTCAATTTCCTTTTCTCCATCCAGCATGGCTTTCATCCGGATTGCTTCAAAGGAATTGGCAAGAAAATGCGGATTTATCTGTGCCTGAAGTGCCATCAGCAAATATTGCTGCTGCTCTAGCTTCAGCTGATATTCCCGCTTTATATATCCCTTTAAATCCACAGTCATTTTGTTAAAAGAATAAGCTATTTCTGTCAGTTCCCCCTGCCGTCCTCCAGAAAGCTCCACCTGCACATCGAGATTACCCTGTCTGACATTTTTCATCGCCGCATATATTTTCCGCAAAATCCGGGACTTTGCCTGGACATTGATAAACATGGCAATACCAGAAATAATAATCATGATACCCATAACACCAATCATATAATTTAACGTGATTCTGATATTCTGGTATACTTCATCATAGGCAAGGAATCCAAAGTAATGCAGTCCATGATATAATTCAGTTTCAGCCTGCAGAGAATTAAAATAGTATTTCCCCTCTCCGAACTTAATCGTCCTGGTTTCTCCTTTACTTTCCAAAAGTTGTGCGGCATATGGATAAATCTTCTCATACCACTGTCCTGTAGAATCATAAAAAACTTCTCCATTGGCACCGATAATCAGAAAATCCCCCATGACAGAGGGATACGATTTTTCCAGCAGGTAATCAATGAGGCCTGTTTTATATTCTAACTGTAATGCGCCTATATTTTCATAGGTATCCACACTGCGAATGCTGTAAATCATCCCATAGGTTCTGTCTTTACCATGTCTTCCTGAAATCGTCGACGATGTCATAACCAAATGTGCATGCTTGTCCTTATAAACATTACGCATTTCATTTACAGTATCATCTGTGTATGTATAAATTCTCCGGTTCATATAGGTATAAGCACAGTCATCCTTTGCACTATAAACGGACAGGCTCCCATAACCTGTATTAAAAGAATTATGCAGAAAATCACTGATACGCGATTTTCTTTGTTTCTGTTCTTCTTCCTGAGATGAATCCATTTCCGGATTACCAAAAATATTGCCGCCGTTTAATGATTCATAATAGCTGCTTTTCAGTACTTCCATAAACTGATTTTCCTGCTCATGCATCAGATTCTCAATTCCTTTAAGCGCTGCATAATTATAATTCATCTGATACGTTCTTCCCTGACGGGAAAAATTATAGCTAACAATCAAAGCCATAACCAGAAAAGCCAGAAATAGCAGCAGCATATTAAAAATATACACTTCACCCATTATACCAAAGAGTTGAAATGTTTTTTTCACTTTTTCTATCCATGCAAAAATTTTCTTCATACTATTCTCCACTCTACCTGTATATATCCTAATAACACCAAGGGCTCCAATCAGGCAACTTACAATCAAATAATCTGCGGAACCATTCTGCCACTATAGGTTATTAAACAAGAGAATTGTGATCATACCTTTCATCTTGTTGTAAGATTTTATGAAACAGTTAAGATTTCCTGCATTCTATATTCTAAGGTTGACATGGCTTCAGACACCTTTCTGGAGCTACCTCCTCTTAATTCTTTTGGTACTATTTTTCTTAAACCGTATCGAAACGTCCTTTGGCCAATCCTTGTTTAATATTCTTATTTCGTAGGTAATCTAAGCCAATATTCTAAAATCTTACTACATTGTACCAAACAAATCCGAGATCACGTTATTGCAAATTCGTTTTCTTTATCAACATTTCTTCACCTTGATAGTAGAATATGTCCATTTCATTATTCGCTAATTCGGAATACCTGAATTGCAACCTTCAGCCTCACCGCATCTCCAGCCAACTCACCAGCGGATTGGCTGAGTCTTTCCACAAGCAGGACTTGGTTATTGACGGTTTCATTTACCTCCTCGGAGGATGCCGCAGTTTCCTGGGATATTGCTGAAATATTACTTATGGCTTCCATCGTACCTTGTTTCGCCGAATCAATCCCCTTTATTCCAGTGGTTATGGTTTGAAGATTTCTTATTAGTTCAACAACGTGCTGATCAATGTTTTCAAAGAGATCCACTGACCTGTTAAGTGCCTGTGTCTGTGACAAAACAATATTCTTAGCCTTTTTGGTAGTATCAACCGTGTTCTGCGTTTTCTCTTCAATATTAGTAACGATGCTTTTAATTTCTTTCGCCGCTTTCACTGATTCATCTGCCAATTTCCGTATTTCTGCAGCTACCACCGCAAATCCCCGTCCGGCATGCCCTGCTCTTGAGGCTTCGATTGAAGCATTTAAGGACAGTAAATTGGTTTGCACTGCAATTTCATTAATGATGCCTACAAACTTTGCAATCCCATTGGACTGTTCTTCCAACTCTTCAATGTTTTTTATGACCGCTTCTGTAATATCACATGTATCCTGAGTTTTATTCTTTAATTCGTCAACGATAAGAATACCATTACCAACAATCATCTTTGTATCTTTTGCAATCAGATCAATTTCACCAGTACTTGAATCTAACTGACTTATTTTATCTGAAAGCTGACACATCTGGTCAGAACAGTTTTGTGTATCATCAGCCTGCTGTACGATCCCTTTCCCAATTTCATCAATCGTTAAACCAATGTCCTTAGCACCTGCTAAAATAGTTTCTGATACCGAAGAAAGGAGTATGGCAGAACCGTTAACTTTATACCCAACTACCGCCACCTCTCTTATTAAACTTTCCATGCTGCCGATCATTTCATTAAGACTCTTTGATAGCATAAGAAATTCATCTTTGCGCTTTGTTTCAAACTTAACGGTCAAATCACCCTTAGCTACCCTGGAAATGTTCTGCACCAATGTCACTATTGCATTACCAATTCCCCTTGCTATTATCGTTCCGAGGATGAATGCAATAACGGCTGCGATAATGATAAACAGAACAATCAATAACTTTATACTATCTGTCTGCTTTAATATCGTTGACTTCGGAATCAACGCACATATCATACATCCAGTTTCCCCCACTTTGGTAAATACATATAAATATTCTGTCCCATTATAGGCCTGGTAGGATTGTCCTACTAATTTATCTCCAGAAGCTGCCTCCAGATAATATTTCAAATTAGAAAACACTGTCGCATTGTCCGTATTAGACAGTGTTTCTTTCCCATCTGCAGATACAAATCCAAGAACACTGCCCTTACCGTAATTAATCTTTGACAGGCTTTCCTTTATGGTATCCTTGGAAATATCAATCACAATATACCCCTCACCTGAACCCATACAGGCAAGATAGGAAGCCGAATAATTCTCTCCATCTGTCCCTAGTAATTCATCGAGGTTAGAATGCTTTCCCATCCATAAACCGCCATTCTTAACCTCCTCCATTTTATTTGCAGCTATAGAATTATTAAAATCCAAGTACATTTGGTCATTCATATTATTTGAAGCTGCTGTAGATATAGTTTTACCATATTTTCCGAATAAGGTAATATTTCCAATAAACGGATTCATCGTTTGCATTACAACTACTTCATCTTTTAATTTATTATATTTTTTTATATCATCCAGGGTAACCGTAGCATTATTCCGATTATAATAGTCCGTAACCGAGTTACTAAAAACCAATTCTATTGACTTATTTTGAACACTTTCCAGACCCAGTCCAAGATAGTCGCCAACAGCATTAATAGTATCAACAGTACTTTTTTCGTAGTTGGCAGTGATTGCCCTGGCAGTCCTAACATAACAAACGATACCAAAAAGTATCATCAAGAGAATGGGGATAAATGTTGTAAATAAAATCTTACTCCGGATCCCACGGCTGCTACGAAGTTTTCTTTCCAAAAATGCGGATATTTCTTTCTTCTTTGTTACTCTTTGATTTGCTCTTTTTAATCGATCTTGGAATATTCCCTTGGTCATATTTTCCTCTATTCTGCTTTTATCTTTCTTCATTTGTTCTCCCCCCTTACCTGGAATAAAATTCATCAAGCCTGTACAATTATCCGATATTACTATCATATATCAAGACACAATAAACAAAAAGCAGCTTCCTTGCTCTATAATGTTTAAAATATTGCACAAAACACATAGATTTTTAGCCATTATTACAAATATACTGCACAAGCAGAAGTTTTTTGTCAATTATACCTTTCTTAATATATTTGATACAGTGAATCCAGGTCTGGAAGCAATCACAATCCCGTAATCTAATTAGTACTTTTTATTTTATGACCTAGAATTTAAAAACTCCTGGAAATGCAGCCAAAGCGTCCCTGTCTTGACTGTATTTCCAGGAGTTCTATATTATGTATTCAGCTTATTGTAGCTCCAACTGCCGGTATCGCATCCCATAGCATCGACGAAGAAACACTTTCCAAACTTCAATCCCGGAACCCCGAGGAAGTTCTCTACCTTTTCCGTACTGCATCAGATTTATTCCACTGATTAGATGGTTCTATAAAAATTACATTTCTATTATCCCTGATATATATTTATATCGCCGGTAATACCCGTATATCCAGTAGCTTCCACAATCTGCATAAATGCATTAGGGACTTTAGCCATTTCTCTTTCAGGAGTAGTAGCAACTTCGATGACCAGCATATTATCGCCATCCTTAATTGCAGCAGTTATGTCAAACAAGTAGTCTGGTACAATCTGAATGTCGAAGCTTTGTCCATTTACAAAGATTTCTACTCCTTCATGTGCATCCGTAATCTCAATTATGGTTTTTTTGCCTGCTTCTGCTATAAAATTATTCTCATAACGAACAAAGCCGGAAAACTCCGGTTCCTCCTCTGCCAAATGATCCGGTATCCTTATGATCTTCTCATCCCTAAAATTCGGATAATCAATACTTCTGCAAAGACTGCGTTTCCATTCACCGGCAAAAGCAAGCTTCTCTCCGGTCATGGTTACCGGCTGTCTTACAAAGTCTTTTACCTCATTTAAATCTTCAATCGAGGAATCCATAACCAAAATCAGGCTCTTATAAGGTTCGATATAGACAGACAATTCACTGCCGTTGAAAACGGCTTCTTCAAGACAATTATCCCAGGCATTATAGATATAGCCTCCGGGCGCATCATTGAATTTAACAAAGCCCTGATACGGTTTTGAGCCTTCATTTACAAAAAGGTAAACAGACGATCCATCCTGATGTACATAGTGATAATAGCGGATTCTATTATCCGCCGGTTCAATCGTGATATCTGCACAATTATTATTCTTTAGAATCCGTACTGTTTCATTCAGTTTAACCACCGGACAGGTTTGGATCCGTGAAATTAATTCCGCACTTTCGGAAGCATTCTCCACATTACAGATGCCTTTGGGTAAGCCGTCCACAAATAATACTTCAATACCGTTCTTGACCATCTTAACTGTATATTCGGCAAAAGCCTTTGTGATGTATTGGACATTCGGAACAATAACAGTTTTATATTCCTGTGTGTTCACTTTCAGAAGCCCCTTCGTTACGACTGTTTTAAATCCTTCAACCTGATCAAATACATCCTGTGGAATATAGTCATAATCAATCTGGGCATCTGCCAGCACATGCCCAACCTTGTGGGAATACATGCATGTTCCAGTCCATTCACCTTCACCATGATACAATACAGCAACCGGTGCAATATGTCTTCCACCGCTGATCAGCTCGCAGACACGGTTGGTGTATGCCATCAGTTTTCCAAAATGACGGTGTTGTGGATTATTACCGTCCGCATAAAAGTGAGGAGGGCAATCCGGGTCAGGATAGGCTTTTGCGCTATATGCATGTGGCACGTAATGATTAATTCCTCTCACAAGAAAATGATCCAGGAGGTATTTTTCGAGTCTCAGTCCTTCCGACCAGCCATAAGCACCAAAGATTTCACACATGGAGTTGCCCTTTTTCAGTGGTTCTATCGCAGCAGCTGAATTTGCCAGTTTTCCCAGCATGTAATGATAAAATTCACCTATCCTTCTGTCAAAAATTCCGTCATTTTTATCCAACTCTTCACCTTGGGGCAATACTTGGCCACCAATGTCATCGATTCCAGCCATATCCTGACCGGCGAGACCACGGTAATAATGTCCTAAGGAGGAACCGGTTCTGGCATGCTGGTTATTATCTTCTATCACATGGCCAACGTACTGCACACCATGTCCCCTGCACCAGATACCAATTTGAAATGAAAAATCCTCTTCTACCAATCTGGTTACAGAGTTCATATAAGAATAGCGGACTTCTGCCTTTTTATCGTCATCAGCTTCTTCTTCCCATAATAAAGGCAGTTTGAATATCAGCTCATCCCCATATTGCTTCCGTAGTACCTCCTCCAATTCCAAGCTCCATGGAAAATCACCCTTTAATCCAAAAACGTTACCTTGTTCATAAAGGTGCCCGTTTCCAAGCTCTGGCTCATCGGAAAAGAACCCGGCGATTGTTTTACCGAACTCCTCTTTATAATGTGCATAATGGGGCTCATAAACGGCGTCAATTAAAACTTTGCAGGATTCCTTATCCATCATGTTGATATAGTTACGATGAAATCCAAGGTTCCGGGACAAATGCAAGGCATAGATCCGCCATTCCCCCTCTGGTGCTTCCCAAGTCAAGGTATCATCCCTGACTTTATCTGACAGATCAATACGATATGGTTCATTAGCGAAGCCATTCTTATCCTCATCGATGCGCACTGCAACGATACCCAACAGTTTATCATCGTCAAATACCCGTGATACAATTTGATCAATCATATAATTTTCGATATAAGATGGTTGAAAAGGCTCCGGATGCAGCAGCTCCTCCTTTTCGACCCGTAATTTTTCGCCCCCGGCACATTCATATATCCGGCAGCAGATGCTTTGACGGCATCTCTCATCTGGTTGGCCTGCCATAGCACCATTGGCATATCCGGTAGGAAAATGGCTGTCATCTAAAATCCAAACCTTCATATTAAGTTTTTTGGCCTCATCAAGTATTACATCCATGTCCTGCCACCATTTAGGTCCGCAGTAATCCGGGTGCGGCCTGCTTTCAATGCAGACTGCTTTAATATTATTTTCATCGATTGCCTGCATATATCTTCTTAAGACATCTTCCTCTTCGCCGTGCAGCCATAGAAACGGGAAAATATAATTATCCCCTTTATCATTTATCAGCTTTTTAACTTTAAAATTCATAATTACCTCTCTTGTTGTAAAGATTAGCACTTTCAAATGCCTTCTCTACTAAAATTCCTCTATATATGGATTCTCCTTGCTATAAGCTTGCCATCCGGGGTCATCGTTTTTCATAAAAGCTACCCAATGGTCAATCATCCTTTCAGACAGCACATAATCAGTTTTACCCATCGGACGCCAGCATCTGTCTAACGTCCCAAACATATACCAAAGCTCGGAAGAGTGAAATGCTCCATTACCATCACCAGGAAGGTCATGTGTAAAATAATATACATAGCCATTTATGCCTTGAGCGGCATGGATACGACACCAATCAGAGGCACTGGTTAGCATATTATTCTTTGCTTTGTCTTTCACACCGGATTTTCCGACGGTAATGTCATTTTTTGTGCAGCCGAGCATATAAGGTATTCGCATAGTTTTCCCCTGCTCTGCAGCCAAGGAAACATTCATCGGTATTACATATCCGTCAATAACCGGCACAAAATTCAGAAACAACCCAGTGCGTAATGGAGCGTATCTCAAGAACTTATCTGCCAAGGATAACAACTGCTCTGCCGGGATATCGTACAATGAATCCAGTGAAAGCCGCTTTTTCTTAAGAAAGCCTGCAAACACTTTTTCATGCCTGTTCAAGGCAATCATTTGCTTAATTAAACCTTTATACCCTCCGGCACTTTGAATAATAGCTCTGTGAATTTTCCCTTCCATTAACGGAGAGGATACCAGAGAAAGAACACTAATGCCTCCCGCAGATTGTCCAAATAATGTAATATTGTTTATATCGCCACCGAAGGCTCCGATATTTTCACGAACCCAATCGATTGCGGCAATTTGGTCTAATAGTCCATAATTTCCACTTCGTCCATCACGCGCCGTAAGTTCCGGATGGCAGAAAAACCCTAACATCCCAAGTCGATAGTTAATAGTGACAAGAATAACACCTCGCTTGGCATATTCCTCTCCGTCGAATTCCACCTCAGAGCTAAACCCACTGAGAAAACCGCCTCCGTGTATCCAAATAGCAACAGGACATGGTTCTTTTACAAACTTCGGGATCCACACATTCAAATATAGGCAATCTTCACTTTCCGGCGGTATCCACTCAGAATCAGCATAGAATTCTTTACCGTACATGCTGTCAGGGGATTGACTGCCCTGCACACACCTATTCGGAAATGTATCTGCCTCATAGATCCCTTCCCACGGCTCACAGGCTTGAGGAGCATTGAAACGTAGTTTACCGACAGGAGGCTTTGCATACGGAATTCCTTTATAGACAAATGCGTTCTCTGTTTCAACGCCCCTAATTTGCCCATTGCTAACTTTGAGAATTAATCCCATAATCTGATACCTCCTTAAGATGACCTAAGATTTATTACTTTTACTCACCAACTGTATTAATGTCTGTCCCTCTGGTTTCCTTCACTTTGAATATCAGGATCATCAAGCCAATAAACAAGCCCGGCGCAGCAATAGCAACGCTGATTATGCCAACATATGCGTCACCATACGCATTAATTAAAATCAGAGCCAAATTCATGACAAAGCCATACAAGACGCCACTTATCATAGGTGTAACCGTCAGTACGGACGTTCGTAGATTTGTCGGTGTAGATTCAGTTGTAATAACCGAGCAGGCATCCATCGCCCCCCAAAAGCTTCCAACTGCAGCACCGCTTAAAAATCCAACAAGATATGGTGCCCAATTATTATTCGCACCAAAGAAAAATAGGAGAAATGAACAAAGTGCAGAAGCACTTAAGATTACGGCAGCCGCTTTACGCCCCCATTTATCCGAGATGAAGCCTTGCACGAACTGGAGTAATGCGCTGCCAACAGGGAAAAGGAATAAAGCGCTTGTTACAAATGGCAAAGCCCTTTGTTTCGCTTCTTCCAGGGCCATTCCCTGTGAAAGAAACTTTGAAGCATAGCCGTAGGTCATTGTAGTTTCATAGTAGCTAGTCAGCATCATTCCCCACATAACAAAAGCACCGCTAAGCAAAATCCAGCGCAGCTGTTTATGACGGAAGCAGAATTTAATCCCGGAAATCAAGCCTCCCTGGGATGCCCTTTCTGATTTTCCCTTTTTCGCCGCTGCCCTCTCTTCATCTGACATGCGAAGATATGCGAGACGTGCCATAATAAAAGCATCTGTCTCACGTGCAAACATCAAAGCGAGGCCTGATACAATCATACCCACAATAGCCGGTATCATGTAAACCATTCGCCATCCGGAAATATCAGTACTAATAAATATATTTCTTAGCACCGGAATTAGCATTATCCCCATTGTAGCAACTGCCTTAATCATGGAATATACCTTTCCGCGATGCTTGGCAGGTGCTGTTTCAATAATATAAACCACCTGCATATCATGCTGAACAAAGAACGTAGTGAAGAATCCACCAAGAAGATATACGGGTATATTTGTGGAGAGACTGATAAGCAGCAAGGAAAGTCCCATTCCAAAGGTATTCGTTACGAGAAAGAACTTCCGCCCAAAGCGGTCAGACAGCGGTTTATATAAAAAGGCTAAACCCGCGCCAAGTAGTGATATCATAGTAAGAGCGCTCATTCGGGCAACTGCCATTTCCGCTCCAAAAACCGGGGCAAATATTGCTTGCGCAATAACGCTCTGCATTTGTCCACCAATGGCGGTTGCTATTTCGTCAGTAATATATACCACGCACAAAATTAGCAGCAGATAGTATGCGTATCCATGACCTTTCGGCCTGCTGCGTTCTTTTTCAAGGCGTTCGATTTCTCTGACTTCACGCATCTTCCGGCGTGCGGTCTTTTGAGTTGCTTCCATTGATTTTTCCTCCCATTATCTATTTAATGTATTTCCTCAAAAAGTCCGCCTGTTCGTCGTTTGCTAATATTGCCGGCTCCGCATTTACATCCAGACAGTGAAAAACGTGGTCGAGCTTGTTTGTTTCGTCGCCATATACTTTCGTTATATGTTCCACTCCAAGTTCCGTCAGCCTCCGGTCAAAGGGCTCAACTTGACGCAGGAGAAAATCCCCCGTTGCAGACATTAGGAACGTACGTGGGAATGACGAGGTGATATGATATATCGGTGATGCATTTTGTACCTCATCTTCACCATAGCCCCTACCGAGAAAATCCCCCATAAGGTTTTTCATCATCTTTTTAGGGTCATTGTTAAGCTCTAACTGTATGTCATAAACACCGCAGTTAAGACATATTGCAGATGGTCTGAATTCGGCGAGTTTAATGTCAAACTTTTTGGCATACTTCGGACTTGTAATCATACAGGCGTACATCGCCGCGTTGTGGGCTCCGGCAGAGTCGCCGATTAAGAAAACTGAATTCGTATCAAGATCATACTCTTTCGCATGCTCCAACAACCACAATACGACATTATTACAGTCTTCCATCGGCGCAGGATGCTTCCATCGCGGTGCAAGGCGATAAGTGAAGTTGACTACAGCAAAGCCACGCCTTGCCATATCCAGGCAGTAGAACTCAGATTGCTCTTTCTTTCCGGTAACCCAGGCACCGCCGTGGATATTCACAATAATCGGAAGTGGGCGTGGCCTGTCGTCTGGAACATAGAGATCCAGCAGATTCCATTTACGATTTCTCCCGTACAGAATGTTGTCATACCTTATAATGCCGGACGATGTTCCGGCATTATTGGGCTTATTGTTAATTATTCGTTTGAGAATGAAGGAGTGCATAGACATAGTATACCTCTCTTTTCTGATAGAAATTATCCACAACGGCTGCTGTTTCCTCATTAGGCGCAAATCCATGCTCACCACCAGGAACAACAATATATACCGAATTCGTGAACGCATTATGCGCAAGCTCGCCATATTGTACCGGGACAAGCTTATCACTGTCACCGTGCAATATCAGGACAGGCTTATCATAACTCCAACTGCCTTTTTTTCGGCCTGCAAAGCTTCCGGCAAATACAGCTCTCCAAAAATGCTAGCTCCGCCATATGAAATAAGCAGTTCTTTCTTCGTAAATGTGTTCATAAATACCCCCAATTTGATGAACTATAAGAGCTTCAACAGATATTGTATTTCGCCGCTTCAATTCGCCAGTGCCTCATCAAGTGCATCCAATTGACTCTTTGCAAACATCTGTGGCTGAACCGAGGCTGCGGATCGCAGAGACATGCTCATCACCAAATCCCCCTGGCCCTTTTCTACAGCCTGCTTCACCATTATGTCCAAAGCCGGGAAAAATTCTAAGAATTTTGCGTAAACTTCGCTGTTGTCCATCACCTGTCCAAGAGGTGTATTGCTGTCTAGTATCTTTACAGGCGGCGCCTCATTACTTACCTCAAAATCACCAAATTGATTCGTTAACCATGCGGCGCTAAGGTCAAACCACCTGGCTGTGTCGCGGTTAACATAGGAAGAATATCCTGCTGCCGTGAGGGGCTTGGCCAAAGAGAACCCATGTCCTCCACCCGCAAAAATATGTGCCTCAAAGCTCACCTTTGCCTTATCAAGAGCCTCCATATATTTAATCGAATGCTCAATAGGTACGACCTTGTCATCACATGCAGCAAAAAGAAACGTTGGAGGTGTGGCACTATCCACATTCGCAATAAGCTCTGGAAATTCCTTGCCCAGCATTTTCCCACTCTCTGCGATGGTGCAAGGATATCCTAAGATGGCTGCATTAGGTTTTTCTTCCCCAAGAACAGACACCCATGCTGCCAAGTGTCCGCCGGCGGAAAAACCCACGACCGCTATTTTGTCTTTGTCAATGCGGAGTTCCCAGTCGTTCCCACGCAGATATTTCATCGCCTCGTCCGCATCGTCAAAGGCCTTTTGACAGGAGGCCTTTGCTCCGACGGTATAGCGAAGGACAAAGGCATTGTACCCAAGCGAAAGATAGGAAAGCGCAACGGGATCGGCCTCCCTGTCCGAACACATCATATAGCCGCCTCCGGGAAAGATGAGCACTGCCGGACGTCGCTTTATGGTGGGCATTTCCTCGCTGTAATCATGGATATAACAAGTTAGTTTCGCATCATCATTCGATAAATGTTTGATAAGTGTTTTCATATGACCATCCCTTTCTATATTAGATCGCAAGTCCCCTACCCGATGCTCCATGATATCTATAGACTGCGTCTACACTATAGGAGCTACCCGTTTCCTCCGATAAAGGATACTGTGTGTCAGCGGTTACGCCAATAAGCTGATGCCCCCTATAGACACGGTAATGCAACGCATTAGGCAGAGCATCCCATTTAATCCCTTTGCCAATGCGTATAGGCTTCGGATCCTCAAGAGAGCCATCTTTCTTAACAAGGGCGACACCCTTTATATGTAGAGGTTTGCCATCAACGCGTTTCAATGTTAAGTCTACCTGTCCGGCTCCCTCCACTGGTATATGCAGCCAGCCAAGACGCTTGTTCCAAAAGATCTCCTCATCATTGACATAGAATGTGAAAGACTCTTCGTTTTCAGAGGGCCATATTATGCACTCACCATAAAAATCACCTGGGGTATCAAAATGCAGCTTGCCAACATCCTGAATTTCCCACCCCGCGCGTATCGGCTCCTCAAACTTAGGAATGACCCCCTCCAGATGATAATCAAAGCCATCAACCAGACAGTATCTGTCAGCATCCTTGCTCCAGGCATCAGGCGCCTTTCCCTCATAGCAGTTCATCGTCGGATCAACGTAAACGCAGACAGGCTGTAAATAATTTGCATCCCGGTATACCATATCGTCACCGTGCATCGCCTCTATATAATCCTTGGTACGCTCTGCGTCTTCCGTAAATCTGCTGTTGACCCAATGGTTCCAACCCTTTGCTCTACGGCTCTTCTCCCACTCCCAATTGATATACTGAGCCGCCTGCACTCCGTCGCGGCGAAATGAATCAAAATACCCGTGAATCCAATCGTGGAACGACATATCCTCGACTCCCAACGCATAAGCCGCCTCACCACTCATTATGGGCTTGTCATGGGCATGCGCCATCTGCGCCATGTGGTTTTCACGGAAGAAATTAGGTGCGAGGGAATTGAAGCCAAACCAATCGACACAGTCATCGCCCGGATAGAAATCAGGCGTTATGTCCGTTCCTATAGAATAAGCATCCCAGACCGTTGCCACATTTTTAGCGCCTACAGCCTCGATCACATTCACAAATTGTCTATATGCCCCTATATAGGTCTCCGGCTTATAATGGTTCCAGATCGTACTGTCAAACTCAAATCCTATGCGCAATAATATAGTCAGTCCGAGGTCACGGTAGAATATAGCAGCTTCTTTCAGGACATCGTTCCACTCGCCACGGGCTACCGCCTGCATCTTTTCTTCACTTTGATTCGGAAGGCCAAAGCCGATTTGCAGGACTGCACCGGGAAACAGAGCCGGGACTTCACGTATCATCCAATTTTTTATATACTCTCCATCAGAGACACCCTCATAAAAAGCGACTAATGCCGGTTTCCTTTCATCTCCCAAAGCGAGACTTGCGGCAAGTACGCTTTCAATAGAATTTTGCCCGCTGCCGGACAATATCAAGCCTTTTTTTGGCTTCCAAGGATTTCTTCTATACGTGGGTGCGGTTTCAAATACTTCTTTTGACAGATTCATTAAAATATCTCCTTTCGCTGTTGCGTGATCTTATCGTTCCTCCTGGTCTTTCTCAAACTGCTCCTTCATTGCCTGCTTGATTTCCGGTGTTATGGGCCACATCTTCTTATAGACGATGACGGCAACAACCGCAAGAACCGCAGGAATGATCCCCATAATGACACCGAAATTATTGAGGATACCTGGCATTTTTGATAAATTGCCTAAATAATCGCCTGTTTTCGCATCCACACTATAACCAATGGCAATCAGCAGTGAACCTACAATGCCACCAGCCAAAGCTGATTGGCCTTTTTCCAGTATCCCGCGAACAGCCTGTACCAAAGCACCCATTTCTTTGCCCGTCTTGTAGCGGTTGTAGTCGATACATTCAGCCCAAATACCGGTTGCAGGGACATATCCGAGCCCAGAAATCATTCCACCTGCGAAAACAAGCACCAGGAATAAGGGCAGGTTTTTTTGCAGTATACCCATATACTGAAAAACGGTTATAAGTGCGCAAGGAATAGCGGATAAACCTATACTTAGTATCTGCACCTTAATATTGGAACCAAGCTTCTTAATAAGAATCGGTGAGAACGGTGTAGCAAACAGTATCGGCACAATAGAAGCCATCCCTAAAACTATGGTCAGCATAGCCAGTTTGCCATTGTCTACTGCGCCGGTCGTAAGATCCGCACAATACGCCCATTTTAAATAATAGATTTCCACTGTAGTCATCAGTGTCCACATAAATCCTGAGAACAGGCTGGCCAGAACGTGGGTGAGCATTGCTTTGTTTTGCGTCAGCATCCGGCCTATGTCACGGAATTTTATACGTTCATGGTTTTCACCTTCCTCACGGTGCTTTCCTTCTTTCACACAGGCTACGCCGACCAGGGAAATCGCACCTACGGGTATCAGCATGGCAACGGTTAATATACCGATGGCGTTCTTGATACCGCCAAGCTTATCCCCCACCGCAAGAGCAATCGTCGTTATCATGCCAAGCGGAATTGCTCCACAGGTTCCAACAATACGGCTCACTGTGAAGAACTTGGAGCGCAGAACATCGTCATCAGTAATCGACCTCGTAAAAGGGATAAAAGCATTGAACGACGTGGCTACATCAAAAGCGAAGTAAAAGAAAAACACCCATATCCCCGCAAGCAGCGGAATTTTCGCAAAAGAGTCGGGAAGGTTATATAGAAAAATGAGTGCAACTGTGGAACCGATAACGGATGCAAACACGAAGGGCTTGTATTTTCCCCACTTGCCTCCCTTATAGTTGTCCATAATCCACCCCTGTATCGGGTCGTTTACCGCATCGAAAATACGTCCCACAAACAACACGGTTGTCGCAAGCACCGCACCCCATGCGCCTATCCCTGAATAGTCTGTCAGGTACACCATAAACATAGACGACATAAGTGCCGCCCCTGCTACGCTTATCAGCCCTTGAATGCTGATTCCGAATATTGTCTTAAAATCGTAAGGGTATTGCTTTTTCACCTTCATTGTGAAATCCTCCTATTCTAATTTACGAATTCAAAACTGATGAAGTCCAGATTTCCTGTGCCCGAAAACTTGATATACAAAGCCTTCATGCCATAGGCTTCCACAGGCGTTTCCAATACCGTCCAGCTATTTGAGGGTCTCACAGGCATTTCCGCCAACAACTCCTCATCAGCCAGAATCTGCAGCGTACCTTCCGCATCTCCTCGCATATGTAACCGTAACTGTGTCGCGCCGTTAAATGCAAAATATTTGTACCCAATCAGCGTTCCATCACTGATTTCCGATATGAAACGCTCCTCCCCGCTGTGGGTAATATGGGGCACAGGCTCCTTATAAATGCCATCTATCATGTGGGGCATTCCGGGCTTTGTCAGGTTGCAGGCGATTACTGCTGGATAGCACCCATTTGCAGCAAGGGGTTTATCATTTAGTCCCTGTGTGGTGACTTCCACCTGGGGGATTTTTCCGTCATGCGTGATGGTAATTGGCTCCGCACATGCCTGCCGGCTGTAAAGCGATTTATGGGTATGACGATGATAGAATACATACCATTCTCCGTTGATGCATTCAATGCTGCCGTGATTGTTACCAGTTTGGTTCAGCCGATCCTCTGCTTTGCGCCCCTGGTAACCCACGTCTCCATTTGAAATAATAGTGCCGCCATACACAAAGTCTTTATCGGGATACCTGCTGGCGGCATAGCAAAGCTCGTGGTTTAACTGGGATGAATAGATAAAGTAATAGATATCTCCGATCCTGCGTATGGAGCTGGCCTCAAAAAAGGCATGCCCTTCAAAACCGGTTCCAAAGGCGTCAAACTGACCTGGTACGATGCGGTTCGGTTCGGTAATCACCGTCAGCATATCATCTGAGAGCTTCACCACATTGGCGCCCATAATACCCTCTGGCTCGGCGATAATCTCCTCCATCGTCTTTTCAAACATCTGCACCTGCACCTGAAGCAGCTTTTCCTTCATGGCTTCGGCCACTTCCGCAGTATTTCCGCCAGGCAGCATGGACTCATCCACCGCCAATGACCAGCCGTAATACAGCCAGATTTCTCCGTTATCATTAAGTACCGCCGGATCGAAGGTGATATGGCGGGTATAGGGCGTACCGTCCGGATTGCGGACACAACCGTAATATTCGTACTTACCTGCTGGGGTATCGCAGACCGCAACATGGATGGGACCGGTAAACCGGCCGCCTGCCATAGCGTAGTACAGGTAAAACCGACCGTCAGTGCCTTTGACAACATCCGGAGCATACATATATTTATTACGGTCGGAATGTTCCGGATCCTGCTTCACGCTATATGTGGTACCCTCGCATCTCCACTCTTTCAGATTGTCTACAGGCGCTGAATATACCACATAGTCCAGCATACAAAATGTTTCGCCGCCTTCTTTGTCATGTGATCCGAATAGATATACCCGGTCACCGAACACATGTGGTTCTCCGTCCGGAATATACTCATTTATAGGGAAAATTGGGTTAAAGATTTGTTTGTCATTCTGATGTTCCATATTTCTCCTCACCTTTCTATCGTTATTGTTTTGCCGTTCTTCAAACTCTACAACTCAAGTATTGATTCGCTTTTAGTTTAACACATGAACGAACCATCCTATTAACGTATATTAATTATTTCTATCATATTTTAACTTTAATTTTTAAAATTTTTATTCTACAACGAATTTATGAGATTATTGTAGAATTTATTATAACGTATTCATATGGGAATCTGTTATAGTGCTTCTAGAGTTTAATGAGAAAGGTTACAGAGCCAGTTTTGGCAGAATAGAGGTGCAAAATGAATAGAGTGTATTTTAATGACAAATGGACGTTTCGGAAGGAAGGCAGCACGGAGCCGCCTGTATCTGTCATCCTTCCCCATGATGCAATGCTTTACGAAAAGCGCAATGCAGATAGCCCGGGAAGTACAGGTGGGGCATTTTACCATGGCGGCAAATATATCTATGAGAAAACTACCTACGTTCCTGCTGAGTGGCGGGACAAATATGTATGCCTTGAGTTCGAGGGTGTTTACCGAAATGCTACCGTTTATATAAACGGACAAAAGGTGAAGTTCAACGCATATGGCTATGTCAATTTCTTTGTCGAATGCGATGGCTTTTTAAAGTACGGGGAAAGCAATACAATTACTGTCGAAGCAGATAATACCATGCTGCCTAACAGCAGATGGTATTCAGGAAGCGGTATCTACCGCCCTGTCTGGCTCTATGTCGCCGAGAAAACACATATCCCTTTCCACGGTGTAAAAATCTCTACAATTTCCTATTCTCCTGCAAGGGTTAAGGTGGAAACCGAATTCACAGGGGAAGCGGATGTGCAGGTTGAAATCCTACGGGACGGCGTCATTGCCGCAAGGGGAACCGGCAGGGAAACTGAACTTGATATCCCGGATGCTTTTCTTTGGTCTGAAGAAAGCCCGGAATTATATGAGTGCCGAGTTTCATTGCTTTCTGAAGGTAATATTGTTGATTCAGTTTCAGAAATTTTCGGCATCCGTAAAATCGAATACAGTTCAAAGGGCTTGTTCATCAACGGCAAGAGCGTCAAGCTGCGCGGCGGATGCGTACATCATGATAATGGAATCCTGGGCGCTTGTGCATATGAAGAGGCCGAGGAACGGCGGGTTCTGATTATGAAAGAGGCGGGATTTAATGCAATCCGTAGCGCGCACAACCCCTGCTCTGAAGCGTTCATGAGGGCTTGCGACAAATATGGAATTTACCTCATTGATGAAATGTGGGATATGTGGTATGAGCGCAAGAACCGCTATGATTATGGGGTGGATTTTATAAATAACTTTAAAAATGATGTCATGTATGTCGTCTTCCGGGACTACAACCATCCGTCAGTAATCATGTATTCCGTAGGCAATGAGAATTTGGAGCCCTTCAATGAAAAAGGCTTATCAGTCTTACAGGAAATCGTAGAAACCTTCCGGCTGCACGATCAAACTAGGCCTATTACGATGGGACTGAACCCAGGAATGCTATTCGGAGCTTCAAAAGGCAAGGGTTTATACAAGGATCCAATTGAGGGCGAAAACGCAAAGGCTTCCGGCAGTACACTTTTTAATATGATTATGATGCTCGCCGGAGTTCTTGTCCAGAAGCTGGTAGGCAGCAAAGCGATTGATAAAATCATTTCCCCTTGCGCCGAGCTTCTTGACGTCGTAGGATACAACTATGCTTCGGGGCGATACCAAAAGGACGGTAAGAATCATCCTGGCCGCCTTTTATACGGCAGTGAAACTATGCCGTACCAAATCGCGGATAACTGGTCAAAAGTCCAACAGTATGACCATGTCTGCGGCGACTTCTTCTGGACAGCCTGGGATTACCTTGGCGAAGCGGGACTCGGTTCCTGGTCTTACAGAAACGAAGCCGCTGGATTCAACAAGAAATATCCTTGGAAGCTTTCCGAAGCAGGCGCTATTGACATCCTTGGCAATATAGGTGCCGAGGCAGCTTACGCAGGATTCGTCTGGGGAACGCGTACGAAACCCTACATAGCCATAACGCCGCCGGATCATCCTGGTGAGAAACTGAACAAAGCCTATTGGCGCGGAACCAATGCGGTTTCCAGCTGGAGCTGGAGAGGCTGTGATGGGAATCCGACGACTGTGGAGGTCTATGCCTCAGGCGACAGTATTCAGCTTGAAGTGAACGGAAAAACTATTGGCAAAAAGAAGTTGCGAAACTACAAGGCTAAATTTAAGACCCTGTATCAATCCGGTACAATAAGAGCTATGGTATTTGACAAGAACGGCAATTCCCTGTCTCAAACCATGCTTTCCTCTGCTATGGATAATTTAAGCATTTCTCTTGCTTCAGAAACCCGAAAGCCCAAGGCCGGTGAAATTGTATTTATTAACATATCCCTTATCGGCGAAAATGGAGTCGTGGAATCAAATTACGATCAAACCTTGACTGCGCAGGTTGAGGGAGGTGAGCTACTGGGATTCGGAAGCGCAGAACCTTGCACCGAAGAACGTTTCACGAGCGGAACATATACCACTTATATGGGAAAAGCCCTTGCCGCCGTGAGAAAAAGCGAAGCCGGAGCATTGAGGCTTCATGTAGATGGGAAGGATCTGAGCAGTGTGTTAGAAATTAACTTTTCGTAAGTTGAATTTACGTGAATAAAGGGGCTATCGGGAAATAGATAGCCCTTAAAGGAAGCAGGGCTTCATAACTCGTTTGAGTTATGAGGCCCTGCTTTTCGTCAAAAAAAGAAAAGGATGGCAAAAAAACTGCCACCTTTTCTCCG
>DUNO01000037.1 GCA_012839295.1 Clostridiales bacterium | reverse complement strand
TGCAGGCAAGCACGGGAGGCCCGGTCTGCGCCCAGGTGGACATAGCTGCACTCATATTCACCGCGTTAGGTATGGGAGAATCCTTAGGAGAATCTTTGGGGAGAGTCTTTAGGAAGAGGCTTGGATAAAATCCTTAGTGGAGAGAGAAATAAAAATGGAGGATGCAATCATGAAGTATTTATTAAAGGGCGGAACTGTTGTTAGTGGTACGGATGTAAGAAAAGCGGATGTTTTGATCGAAGATGAGAAGATTGTAGCTGTTTCGGATGACATGATACAGGATGATGCCGCTTTGATAGATGTTACGGGGAAGCTATTGTTTCCTGGCTTCATTGATGCCCATACCCATTTTGATTTGGAGGTCTCCGGTACTGTAACAGCGGATAATTTTGATACGGGTACCAAGGCGGCTATTGCTGGCGGTACTACCTGTATTATTGATTTTGCTACCCAGAATAAGGGTGAAACCTTACAGGAGGGGCTTGCAAACTGGCATAAGAAGGCAGATGGACGCTCCTCCTGCGATTATGGCTTCCATATGGCGATTTCGGAATGGACGCCCCAGGTCAGTGATGAGATTCCTGAGATGTTTGAAGCGGGTATTACTTCCTTTAAAATGTATATGACCTATTCCTCCAGAGTGAGGGACTGGGAAATCTATCAGATTTTGAAAAGGATAAAAGAGTATGGAGGAGTTGCGGGGGTCCATTGTGAAAATGGCGAATTGATCGATGAGCTGATTAAGGAGCAAAAGAAAGCAGGAAATCTTTCTCCGAGTGCGCACCCGGTATCAAGGCCCTCCAGCATTGAAGCAGAGGCGGTTAACCGTTTTCTTACCATAGCAAAATTAGTGGATGTACCCGTTATCGTAGTCCATTTAAGCTCTAAGGAGGGTTTCCGGGAGATTGAGCAGGCAAGGGAAAATGGCCAGAGGGTCTATGTAGAAACCTGTCCCCAGTATTTGTTGATGGATGAGGGCAGATATTACCTTCCCGGCTTTGAAAGCGCAAAATATGTGATTTCACCTCCCCTCCGTACAAAAGCGGATAATGAATGCTTATGGAAGGCGCTAAAGGAGGAGCAGATTGATACCGTCGCAACAGATCACTGCAGCTTTACGACCGGACAAAAGGAAATGGGAAAGGACGACTTCACAAAGATACCCAATGGCATGCCAGGGGTTGAGACCAGAGCAGTTCTTATGTATACCTTCGGCGTGTTGGAAGACCGTATTTCCTTAACTCAAATGTGCAAGTTAATGGCGGAAAACCCGGCCAAACTTTATGGAATGTATCCACAGAAGGGCTGCCTTGAACCGGGAAGCGATGCGGATCTGGTTATATGGGATCCGAATTATGAAAGCAGGATCACGGCAAAGGACCAATTGCAGAATATGGACTATGCACCCTTTGAAGGACTTTCCGTGAAGGGGCGTGCCGAGAAGGTATTCCTGAGGGGCGTCCTTAGCGTGGAGGATGGCAAAGTAATAAAAGAAAATCATGGGAAATATATTTCAAGAAAGAGAGGAAATTTAGATTGAAAAGAACAACAATTACATCAGAAAAAGCACCGGCAGCAGTAGGACCGTATTCACATGCAGTAAAAGTGGGAGATACCCTTTATACATCGGGACAGCTGGGTCTTGACCCGGTTACGGGCAATATGGCAGAAGGCGTTGAAGCGCAGGCGGTACAGGCTCTGGAGAACTTAAAAGCCATTGTAGAAGAAGCTGGTATGACCCTTGCAAATGTAGTAAAGACTACGGTTTTCTTAACAAACATGGGAGACTTTGCCGCAATTAACAGCATTTATGCAGATTATTTTAAGGGTGAAACACCTGCCCGCTCCTGTGTTGCGGTGGCAGCTCTTCCAAAGGGAGGCTCATTTGAAATTGAGGCCGTTGTGGTAAAAACGGAAGAATAGAATAAGAGATTGAAGCCGTTTCAAGACAGGCATGCTTTCCTGCTATGCCTGTCTTAAAATGCATCAGAGAGGAAGGTATGACATGTTTAAGGTTAATATTAATGGGAAAGAGTATCAGCACGAAAAGGACATAGTATTAATGGATTTTCTTCGTGATGAGCTGGGGATAACATCAGTTAAAAATGGCTGTAAAGAGGGTGCCTGCGGAACCTGTACGGTTATTATTGATGGTAAGACAGCAAGGGCCTGTGTGCAAAAGCTGTCCAGGCTGGAAGGAAAAAAGATACAGACCATAGAAGGGTTCACCGATAGGGAAAGAGAAGTGTTTGGATATGCTTTTGCAGCGGCAGGGGCAGTACAATGCGGCTTTTGTATCCCAGGGATGGTAATCGCCGGCAAATGCCTGATTGACCAGAACCCTGATCCTACGAGGGAGGATGTAAAGCAATCCATCCGCACCAATATCTGCCGCTGTACCGGATATGTAAAGATTGAGGATGGGATTCTCCTGGCAGCAAAAATGCTGAGGGAAAACCTTGAAGTGCCTGAATTAAAGCAGACCGGCAAGGTGGGAGAGAGAACCTGCCGCGTGGATGCTGTGCCCAAAACCCTTGGAACAGCCATGTATGCAGACGATTACAAATTTGACGGGATGCTTTACGGGAAAAATGTATTCAGTAAATATGCCCGTGCGAAGATTCATGCCATCGATATAAGCAAGGCGCTTGAAATGCCCGGAGTTGTTGCTGTCTATACGGCAAAGGATATTCCGGGAGAAAGATACATTGGCCACCTGGCCCATGACTGGCCCGGCATGATAGATGTAGGTGAGGAAACAAAATGCTGCGGTGATACTCTGGCAATGGTTGTGGCAGAGACGCGGGAACAGGCGGAAGCAGCCGTAAAAGCAGTGGAAATAGAATATGAAGAATTAGAGCCGATCCGTTCACCAAGGGAAGCCATGGTTCCGGGAGCCCATCAGGTACACGGGGAGGGCTTTAAGCACTTTGGGAAGTTCCGCATTCCGGAGAATAATCTGCTTGCCCATGAGGAAGTAAAGCGCGGTGATGCGGAAGCGGCACTTGCTAACTCCAAATATGTGGTGGAAGGAACCTTTTTTGTCCCTCCCACAGAGCATGCCTTTATGGAGACGGAAACAGCAATCGGACTTCCTGACGGGGACGGTGTTACGGTGATTACCGGAGCCCAGGGTATTTATGATGAATACCGTGAGCTAAGCCTATACCTGGGAATCCCGCTGGAGAAGGTCAGAATTCAGAGCGCCATCGTCGGCGGAGGGTTCGGCGGCAAGGAAGATATGAGTGTCCAGCACCAGGCGGCTCTTTGCGCTTATCTGACGAAACGGCCTGTAAATGTATCCTTTACCCGCCAGGAAAGCATTAATTACCATCCAAAGCGTCATGCTATGGAAATCTATTGTAGGCTTGGCTGTGATGAAAACGGAATCCTTCAGGGAATGAAAGCAAGGCTTCTCTCTGATACCGGTGCATATGCCTCCCTGGGCGGTCCGGTACTGCAAAGAGCCTGTACCCATGCCGGGGGACCGTATAATTACCAGAACGTGGACATAGAAGGAAATGCGTACTATACCAATAACCCGCCTGCCGGTGCATTCCGTGGATTTGGAGTAACCCAGTCCTGTGCGGTTGTAGAATGTCTGGTCAACCAGTTAGCCGAAAAGGTCGGCATTTCCGGATGGGAAATCCGTTACCGCAATGCCATAAGGCCTGGCCAGTCACTTCCAAATGGACAGATTGCAGACGAAGGTACCGCTATGGCAGAAACACTGGAGGCGGTAAAAGAAGACTTTGAGAGATATGAAGCGGATCCCAACTACTTTGTAGGAATCGCTTCAGCGATGAAAAATGCGGGAATCGGTGTAGGTATACCGGATACGGGCCGCTGTAACCTGAAAGTCATTGATGGAAAGGTTCATGTAAGATCCTCTGCCGGTCCAATCGGCCAGGGACTCCAGACTGTATTAATGCAGATGGTATGTGAAACTACGGGATTTGGACCGGACAAAATCGTTGTGGAGAATCCGGATACCAGGTATACGCCGGATTCGGGAACGACAACTGCATCAAGACAGACGGTATTTGCGGGAGAAGCGGCAAATATCGCCTCCAGGCAGCTAAAGGCGGATATGGAAGAGGGGAACTCCTTAGAAGACCTGGAAGGCAGGGAGTATATCGGTGAATTTGATTATAAGACAGATCCGATGGGATCGGATAAGCCAAATCCCGTAAGCCATATCGCTTATGGCTATGCAACCCAGCTGTTTGTCCTTGACAAGGAAGGTAAGGTAGTAAACGTAATTGCAGCCCATGACATCGGTAAAGCAATCAATCCACTTTCCGCAGAAGGACAGGTAGAAGGTGGAGTGGCTATGGGGCTTGGGTATGCTTTGACGGAAGACTTCCCGTTAAAGGACGGAATCCCCCAGGCAAAATTAGGTACCTTAGGCCTCTTTAAGTCGACCCAGATGCCTCCTGTTGATGTGCGTCTGGTGGAGAAAAATCAGTCAGAGGTAGCATACGGTGCAAAGGGTATCGGTGAAATTGTGGCTGTTATGGGTGCTCCGGCCTGTCAGAATGCTTATTATAAGAAGGATGGGGTATTCCGTTATAAATATCCTTTGGAGGATACCTTCTACCGTAAGCCAAAGCCGGCAAAGTAAAGACAGGATATTATATAGATATGGTACTACTAAGGGAGATATACAAGCAGGATATCTCCCTTAGGCATACCTTATAGGAAGTGGGGACTAACTCTTGCTGGGTTTTGCTTTTATTAAAAACATAAGGTATCGGATAAATACATAGAAGACAATGGCTATCGCAATTATCTCTTCTATTTTGACTAAGATAGAAAAAGCCGTTACCGGAATACCCTGGTTGATCAGAAAACCATTGCTTAGCTTTAATGCCATTGCAGATATTACGAGCGGAAAGGTAAAGCCTGAATAGCTGGGGTAGAATTTTAATTTAAGCAATGCAAATAATTTTATGATGGCGAAAATATAAATGCCTTGTGATATAATTAATAAAAACCAGAAGAGCATCATATTTTTTTCATCAAAGGAATTTATGTAACCGGCCAGACATAAAGAACCTGGGGCAGAGCAGATGATTAAGGTCGGCATTGCTGGTTCTGGAATTTCTTTCACTATAAATATACGCCTGCCCACGATTACTAATAAGATGAAATAGCTGATGAGGCCAAAACCGAAAGCCAGCTGTCCTATCATTGGATGAAATAGCTTTCCGGTAACTGCGGCTACTGCAATTCCCACATAAACGATAAACCAGCTTGGGAACACCTGCATGATCTTAAAGCCCCGGATAAATTTGTTTGTAAAATATAGGATTAATACAATGTGAAGAAGGATTCCTGCAATCCATATACCATATGCGGCTCCGCCATAATACGGCTTCACATAGGAGGCCAGAAGCATGATGCACATGGAATAAGTGGGAAAAACGGAAGCGCCGATAGGGGTTGACAAATCATTTTTCAATCCCGGAAAATTACACAGGAATTTAAGCGTCATAAGGATGAAAAGTGCTGCTGAAATAATTCCTAATATATTTTTATATATATCAGCGTAGGATTGTAGTAAATTGCCTAAGGCGGCAAAGCTAAGCATGAGTCCCACGGCAGGCATAGGTATATTTTTTAAGAAACGGTTCATTGGGTTTCCTCCATATAATTATTCTTGGATCTTTAATATGCCGTCCTCAACGAACTGGAGGGCAACCCATTCGGCAACTTTTCCGGTAATCGTAATACAGTGTTCTTTTCTTTCAGGAGACATGAAATTGTCACCCGCCCATTTACGGGTAATGACGCGGCAGCATAAAGACTTATATTCATCCTGCACATAATCATGAAGAGCCTTGGATTTTTCAAACATTTGCGGATGCATTGCTTCCCCATGAACTCTTCCGTATACCATTCCCAATGCCATTTCACCTCCTGAAACTGCACCGCACAGGCACTGCGCTTTACCTAAGCCGATTGGAAACCCGGAAGCTAATTTTACAACATCATCAGTGAATGGTTGTCCCAGAGCGTCATTGATGGTTTTTACCACTGCCTCAGAACAGAAGAATTCGCCTTTGCGGAAATAATCTTCTGCGGTTTGCCGGATGCTACCCAGATATTGTTGTTTCGTATCGTTCATTTTATGTTACCCCCAATATGTATTTGATAAAATTCATCACTTAAATTCTAGCATGGGACAGGAGTAGGGTAAAATTAATAATCTGAATGAATAAAATATATTTATAGACAAAACCTATAAATAGGCTGGATTTAGGTTGTGAGGTGAGTGTGAATGTATATAGATCCATCTGGGCTTGCCTTTAACATCCCATGATTACCAAATGCAGGCAACCATGGGAAGCCCGGTCTGCGCCCAGATGAATCTATATACACTCGCACTCACCGCGCTAGTATAAAGAAGCCTCTTGTTGGGGGAATTATGTTTGAAAGTAGAGGATAAGCTACGGAAAGAAGGTGGATAATATGGAATTGAAGCAGCTTGAAGCATTTGCCAAGGTTGTGGAGTTACGAAGCTTTTCCAGGGCAGCGGAAGCATTATATATTACACAGCCTACAATTAGTGCACATATTGTATCCTTGGAAAAGGAATTTAACATTAAGCTTTTGAACCGTACGACGAAGACAGTGCAGACTACGGATGCCGGCGAGAGGTTCTATGGATATGCCAAAGAGATATTGGGGATTAGGGAAGAAATGTACCAGGAATTTGATATGAAACGCAAGAAAGAGCTGCGGATAGAAATTGCAGGCTCTACCATTCCTTCCCAGTATATATTGCCGGAAATGATACCTGCATTCCAAAAACAGAATGAGAACATTTATTTTTCTGTTAACCAGGGGGACAGCCAGTTTGTTATTGATGAAATCCTGAAAAACAGGGTTGCCATTGGCTTTGTGGGTATGAAGGATAATGATGAGAGATTGCACTATATACCCTTCTATCAGGATAAATTGGTGGTGGTGACACCCAACGAGAAGCATTACCGGGAACTTCTGGATGGAAAATGCACCTTGGGGGAACTGATTATGGAGCCTATTATATTGCGGGAGAACGGATCCGGTACCAAGAAAGCGGCAGAAAGATTTCTGGAAGCAAGAAATGTGGATATAAGAAAACTAAATGTTGTAGCGCAAATGAATGACCAGGAAATAATAAAAAGGTCGGTAAGCAAGGGAATGGGGATATCGGTTATGTCAAAAAAGGCGGCCTTGGATTTTGTGGAGGACGGAAAAATACTGCTATATGAACCGGAAGACGAACAGATTACCCGTAGCTTATATATTGTGTTTGCAAAACGTATGAGGCTTGACCGGCTGGAAAAGAAATTCATTGAATTTTGCAGCCAGTTCTATCAATAATAAAGGGCAAAAAAAGAAATACAAAAAAAATCAGAGCACCTAAAAAAGTTTGTATTTTCCTTGCAGACTTTTGCCTTCTATGTTAATCTTAAATTAGTAATATATGGTTTTGTACGGAAGCAAACACTGTGTAGAAATTCGCTTTTCCACAAATGTAACTTATAATGAAATAATTGCCTATGAAAGCCAGGAAGAAGGAAAGCAGCCAATGAAATTGATTAAAACAGAGGATGCAGTTGGACATGTTTTATGTCATGACATGACACAGATTATCAAGGGTGTTACAAAGGATGCCATATTCCGTAAGGGTCATATTGTAACAGAAGAGGATATACCAGTATTATTATCCATTGGAAAAGATCATTTATATATATGGGAAAAAGAAGAGGGCATGCTCCATGAAAATGAAGGAGCGGAGATATTATGCTCTATATGCAAGGGAGAGAATATTAAGAGATCCGATGTAAAGGAAGGAAAGATAGATCTGTATGCGGAGTGCGATGGTCTGTTTAAGGTGAACCTGGAGGTTCTTAATAAGATTAATGCCCTTGAGGAGATGATGATAGCAACCAGGCATGGCAATTTTCCGGTAAAGCAGGGGGACAAGCTGGCAGGCACAAGGATCATACCCCTGGTTATCGAAGAGGAAAAGATGCAGGCTGCAAGGGATCTGGCAGGGGATGGGAAGGTTCTTGAAGTAAAGCCCTTCCTCCATAAAAAGGCCGGGATTGTGACAACTGGAAATGAAGTTTATTATGGCAGGATTAAGGATGAATTTACTCCGGTCATCGTGGATAAATTAGGTGAATATGATGCGGAAATCCTGGAGCATGTAACGGTAAATGATGATCCGGGAAAGATCACGGAAGCAATTCTTAATCTGATTAAGGCAGGTGCGGATCTGATCCTATGCACCGGCGGCATGAGTGTTGACCCGGATGATAAAACACCCCTGGCAATAAAAAATACGGGAGCAAGAATTGTTACCTATGGGGCGCCCGTATTGCCAGGAGCCATGTTTTTATTGTCATATTATAAGGAAAATATTCCGGTGGTTGGATTGCCGGGCTGTGTAATGTATTCTAAGAGGACCATTTTTGATTTAATGCTGCCACGGATTATGGCCGGTGAAATCATCACCAGGGAAGAGATATCAAAATTAGGGCACGGCGGACTGTGCCTTTCCTGTAAGGTATGCACTTATCCTAACTGTGGTTTCGGCAAGGGGATGTAGAAGGAGAAGGACAATGGAGTTCACTCATTTTGATGGGGATGGGAATGCCCTTATGGTGGATGTAAGCGATAAAAATGTGACCGAACGGGAGGCTGTTGCCAGGGGCACCATTAAAGTCAGCAAGGAATGCTTTGAAGCGGTTAAAAATGGCAGCGCAAAAAAGGGTGATGTTCTTGGGGTGGCCAGGATTGCAGGAATTATGGGGGCAAAGAAGACCTCCGAGCTGATTCCCTTATGCCATATTTTAAATCTTACAAAGGTAAGCATCGATTTCCAAATGCATGAAGAGGCCTTAGAGATAGAAGCGGTATGTACTGCAAAGGTTTTAGGAAGAACAGGGGTAGAGATGGAAGCAATGACGGGAGTGTCCATTGCTTTGTTGACCATATATGACATGTGTAAGGCCATTGATAAGACAATGGAGATTGGCTCCATCTATCTGGCCGAAAAAACAGGTGGTAAAAGCGGGTGTTTTAAAAGATGATAGATCATTATTCAAGACTGATTGATTATATGAGGATTTCAATTACAGACCGATGTAATTTAAGATGCTCCTATTGTATGCCCGATGGCATAGAAAAGCTGGAGCATGAATCCATATTGACCTACGAAGAGATTCTTCGCATTTGCAGCTGTGCCTCCGAGGTTGGAATCAGGAATATTAAAATTACCGGCGGGGAGCCATTGGTACGCAAGGATGCAGTGAAATTAATAAGCTGGATAAAAGCACTTCCCAAAATAGAGCATGTTACATTAACCACCAACGGGGTTCTTTTGGAACAGTATATCGATGAGCTGAAGGAGATACCGGTTGATGGCATTAATGTCAGCCTGGATACCTTAAATCCGGAAACCTTTGAACAGATTACAGGGCGGGATGATTATTTTAAGGTATGGAATTCCATACAGAAATTAATAGAAAGCGGTATTCCTGCAAAAATAAACTGCGTTCCCCAAAGAGGTGTAAATGACCAGGAGCTGATGGACATAGCGGAGCTGGCGGTGAAGCAGCAGATTGATGTACGGTTTATAGAAATGATGCCAATCGGCCATGGCCGGGAATCCACGGGAATCCGCGGGGAAGAAATCCATGAAATGATCCGTGGGAGATATCCCGGCGCAGTTAGTACAAGCAACAGGAGAGGGTTTGGGCCGGCAGTCTATATCACTGCTGATGATTGGAAAGGAAATATTGGGTTTATTAGCCCGATCAGCCACAAATTCTGTTCTTCCTGCAACCGGATCCGTCTCACCTCCAGGGGATTTCTAAAGCCCTGCTTATGCTATGGCAACGGTATAGATTTAATGGCAGCGATCCGGCATGGTGCGTCGAACCAGGAGATTACGGAATTGATCACCGGGGCAATCAGGAGTAAGCCATTGGAGCATAGGCTTGGGGATCATAATCAAGAAGATCTGGAAAAAAATGAAATGTATAAGATAGGGGGATAGCAAATGGGCATAGTGAAAGCAATTTGTATCAGTGACCGCCGGGGTACCCAAAAATACGGGATAGAAGAGGCCAAATTAAAAGAGGAATGGGGAATTGAAGGCGATGCCCATGGTGGAACCTGGCACCGGCAGATCAGCCTATTATCCTATGATAGAATAGAAGAATTTAAGGAAAAGGGAGCCGACATTGATTTTGGGGCCTTCGGGGAAAACCTGGTGGTGGAGGGCTTTGATTTTCGCAAGCTGCCTGTTGGGACGAGGCTTCAGTGCAATGCTGCAATCATAGAAATGACCCAGATCGGGAAGGAATGCCACACCCATTGCCAGATTTACCACAGGATGGGGGACTGCATTATGCCGAGGGAGGGAGTCTTTGCCAAAGTGATCAAGGGAGGAACGATCCGTGTCGGCGACAGGATGGAAATAATAGAGGCAGGTGAAGGACGGCCATTTCGGGTAGCGGTTATTACCTTGAGTGACAAGGGCTCTAAGGGAGAACGGGAGGATAAGAGCGGTCCCGCCATCGTATCCATGATGGAGGAGCAGGGCTATGAGGTAGTGGAGACCATGGTTCTGCCGGACGAGCAGAGTCTGATTGAAAAGGAGCTGATACGGTTATCCGATGGAAGACAGGTAGATTTGATCCTGACGACGGGCGGAACCGGATTATCAGTCCGGGATGTCACGCCGGAAGCAACCCTTGCGGTTGCAACGAGGAATGTGCCGGGGATTGCTGAGGCGATCCGTGCCTATTCCATGCAGATTACAAAGAGGGCGATGCTGAGCCGGGGGGTATCGGTCCTGCGCAATAATACATTGATTATCAACCTGCCCGGAAGCCCGAAGGCAGTAAAGGAAAGCCTGGAGATTATTTTATCGGAGCTGGACCATGGGCTTGGGATACTGAAAGGGTCTGCTTCGGAATGTGCAAGGTAGGAAAGAGAGTTAGGAAGGAGATTGTGATGAAGAAGATGATGAGAAGAATGGTTAGTGTATTTTTGGTAATTGGGCTTATGGTTTCGCTCATTGGGTGTGGAACGAAGAACAATGATAAGGCGAATGATAACGCGAGCAATGCGGGCACGGAGGATACGAATACGGGGGCAACGAATGCCCCGGAGGATACGGATGCTACAACGGATGAGGGGAATAGTGCACAGGAGCAGGAGCCGGTAACGATCCTTATAGCGGCAGCGGCCAGTATGCAGAAGTCCCTGGAGGAATTGAATCCGGTGTTTCAGGAGAAATATCCTTGGATTACTGTAGAGGGTACTTATGACAGTTCAGGTAAGCTGCAGACCCAGATTGAAGAGGGAATGGATGCTGATGTGTTCCTTTCCGCCGCAATGAAGCAGATGAATGCCTTGAAGGATGAAAATCTGATGGATGCAGATTCCATCGTGGAATTGTTGGAGAATAAGGTTGTCCTGATTACGCCGGTAGGGGGAAATGGAAAGGTTACAAGCTTTGATGATATACTGAACGCGGAGAAAATTGCAATCGGTGACCCGGCGAGCGTGCCTGCAGGCCAGTATGCAAAGGAAGTTTTTGAAAGCCTCGGCATTTTTGGTGAGGTAGAGAAGAAGGCAAGCCTTGGTACGAATGTAACGGAGGTTTTAAACTGGGTTGCAGAAGGAAGTGCGGATGCCGGCGTTGTATATGCTACGGATGCGGCAACCACGGATCAGGTAACCGTAATTGCAGAGGCACCGGAGGGAACCTTAAAGCAGCCAGTAATTTATCCGGTTGGAATTGTAAGCGCTTCTACGAAGAAGGAGGCTGCTAAGCTATATGTTGGTTTCCTTCAAAGTGCGGAAGCGGCAGCTGTATTGGAGAGATACGGATTTGTAGTAAAATAAAGAGGACACTATTATGGATTATTCCCCTATTATAATATCATTAAGAACAGCATCCGTTAGTATTGTTGTAACCTTTTTTCTTGGGTTAGCTGCTGCAAGATTTGTAAACGAAATGAGAAGCGAAAAACTAAAGGTCCTGATTGATGGGGTCTTTACACTCCCAATGGTATTGCCGCCTACGGTTGCAGGCTTCTTCCTTCTGTATATATTTGGGGTGAAGCGCCCGATTGGTGAATTTTTTCTGCATTTCTTTGCTGTTAAAATTGCCTTTTCCTGGTGGGCTACGGTTTTAGCAGCGGTTGTCATATCATTTCCCTTGATGTACCGTTCTGCAAGGGGCGCCTTTGAACAGGTGGACATGAATTTAATTTATGCGGGACGGACTCTGGGGATGTCGGAATGGAAGATATTCCGTAAGGTATTAATGCCGAATGCGATGCCCGGAATATTATCCGGGGCTATCCTGGCATTTGCAAGGGGGCTGGGTGAGTTTGGCGCTACTGCAATGATAGCGGGAAATATTGCGGGGAAGACACGTACGCTTCCCATCGCAGTATATTCCGCGGTCGCAGCAGGGGACATGAGCCTTGCGTACCGTTATGTGATTATTTTGGTCTTGATTTCTTTTATCATAATAGCATTTATGAATTATGCGACAGATGTTGGGAAAAGGGGCAGAATCAGATGAGTTTAGTTGTTCACATCCGAAAAAAAATAAAAAATTTCACTTTGACAGCTGATTTTGAAACGAAGGATTCCTCCTTGGGGATCCTTGGAGCCTCTGGATGCGGTAAAAGCATGACCCTCAAATGTATTGCAGGGATCGTAACCCCGGACGAGGGATATATTGAGCTGAATGGCAAGGTTTTATTCGATTCGGAGGATAATATTAATGTCATTCCACAGCAGAGGCGTGTAGGCTATCTGTTTCAGAATTACGCATTATTTCCGAATATGACGGTCTCCGGCAATATTGGAATCGGCATCAAGGGAACCAAGGCGGAAAAAGCAAGACAGGTTGCGGAGATGATAAAAAATTTCCATCTAAATGGACTGGAGGACCGTTATCCCGGCCAGCTTTCCGGGGGACAGCAGCAGAGGGCTGCATTGGCGAGGATCCTTGCCTATGAGCCGGATGTTTTGCTGCTGGACGAGCCTTTTTCAGCCCTGGATAGCTACTTAAAAGAAGAATTACAGTTTCAATTGCAGAATTTATTAAGGGAATACCAGGGTGATTCGATCCTGGTTACGCACAGCCGGGATGAAGCCTACCGCCTGTGTAAAGATTTAATTATACTCGATAATGGAAGGATACTTGAGGCCGGCGAGACAAAAAGGGTCTTTGCAAAACCGAAAAAGGTTCAGGCCGCAAGGCTGACTGGCTGTAAAAACTTCTCCCGGGCAGTGAAGGTATCAGAAAACCAGGTGGAGGCGCTGGATTGGGGACAGGTCCTCACGGTCCAGGCTCCTATCCCGGAGACTTTATCCCATATTGGAATCCGGGCACATGATTTTAAAGCGTGCAATGAGCCGGAACAGGGGGAAAATGTCCTGCCCTGTGATATTCTAAGGATAACGGAGGCACCCTTTGAATGGAATATGCTGGTACGGACAGGGAATGATGAGGAAAATAGAGAAAATGAACATAAATCGGGATCCGGTTATCTTAAGGTGGTTCTGGACCAGGAGAGTTCGGCGGATACGGATAAGACGCTTATCTGGTGGAAGGTCGGGAAGAATCAGATGAATAGCGGATTCCAGGAGAGTATGCCACGGTATTTGACGGTTGCGCCGGGGGATATTCTTTTGTTGGAGGTGTGAGAGATGTAGGGAGTGAGGTGAAGCGGGGTGCAGATAGATCCACCTGGGCTTGCCTTTAACATCCCGTACTTGCCAAGTGCAGGCAAGCACGGGAGGCCCGGTCTGCGCCCAGGTGGAT
>DUNO01000036.1 GCA_012839295.1 Clostridiales bacterium | reverse complement strand
TTTGATGACCTATTCAAAAAGTGAATAGGCCTTAATAAATAGTTTGAAAGTGACTTTCTTTCAAACTTCCCGACATGCTGCCACAGGCAGCACAAACATAGGGCGAAGAACGCTGTATTTGCGTTCTTCCAAGTGTGAAGCATAGAAATTCTTAGGCGGCGTACTTTGGCGCCTTAGAATTTTTCTTCACACTTCCCGACATGCTGCCGTAGGCAGCACAAACATAAGTGAGAAGAACGCTGTTCTTGCGTTCTTCCAGTGTGAAGTTTTAGAAATTCTTAGGTGGCGTCTTTTGGCACCTTAGAATTTCTCTTCACACTTCCTCCCCTTCCCAGGTTCCTGCCTGTAAAATCCCAGTGTGCTGTTTATCTAATCATGGATGGGACAGCACATTAGTTTGCCTTCGCCAACAAATATAAGAAATACGGTGTACTAAGCACGGTAATTACAATCCCCGCCGGCACATCCGTTCCAAGGCTGATGGTACGGGTAATGGTATCCGCTAACAAGACAAGAATCGCTCCCGATAAGCAGGAAGCGGGAAGCAGCAGCTTGTGATTTGGGCCGACCAGCTTTCTTGCCATATGGGGGGATATCATCCCCACAAAAAAGAAGTTTCCGCCAAGGGCTACGCTTCCGGAGGATAACGCCACCGATGCAACGGATAATCCCAGGAATTCTCTCTTCACTGCAACACCAAGACCAGCCGCTGTCTGATTCCCCAGATGCAAGGTATTGAGTATTCTTGATTTATATACGGCATACACCAGCAAAATAAGTATCCAGGGTGCCAATATGGCCAGATATGTCCATTCATCCCCCCAAAGGCTTCCTGCGCTCCAGCGCTGCATGAAATCCATCTGGTTCTGGTCCAGCTTCAGTGTCAAAAGCGTCGTCACTGCTCCATAACCGCTTGACAGGGCAACACCGGTAAGGATCAGCCCCGTTGGCGATATGTCCCTCCCCCTTCGGTAGGATAATAAAAAGATTAATGCCGCAGCCGTCATTCCTCCTACAAAGGCCAGAAGCGGAAGGGTTAATGCGGAGGAAACTCCTTTTGAAGCAAACATCACCACAAAAACTAACACAAACAACCCGGAACCGGAGCTGATACCCAGAGTACCAGGACTTGCCATATCATTTCTTAAAAGGCTCTGCATAATACAGCCTGATGCTCCCATCCCAAAGCCTACCAGCACAGCAAGGATAATGCGGGGGAGCCGGAATTCAAACACGATCAGGTTCTCTTTTTCTGTACCATTGCCGAGAAGCACCTGAACTACCTGGGAAACAGATAAATCCATCTTTCCTGAATTGACGCTAATAATAGCAATCATAACCATCAGAAAGATCATCAGAAGTAAAACCATAATTCCCCGTTTTATTGTAAAACGCTGCTTTTTCATTCAAACTCCCTCCTTTGCTTTCTCGCAAGGTAGAGGAAATACGGAACACCGATTACCGCAAAAATGACGCTGATGGGTGTTTCGTATGGTCTATTAATCAATCTTCCGGCCAAATCTGCAAATACGGTTAAAAGCGCACCGTATAGGCCGGAGGCCGGAATGATATACCGGTAATCCACCCCGACCAGATACCGTACAATATGGGGTGTAATTAACCCCACAAAGCCAACAGGTCCGACCACAATGACCGAAAGACCTGTAAGCATTAATACAATCAGCGTTGAGCCCCCCTTTACAAGGCTGGTTTTCATACCAAGACCGACCGCAACCTCTTCTCCCAGGCTCATAACAGTAACGGAAGGAGAAAGTGCCAGGGCAGCCAACACCGAAGCCAGAAAAAAGGGAGCCACAATTGCAAGCTCACTCCACTTAGCCCCTGCGGTTCCGCCGGCAGTCCAATAGGCCAGCGCCTGCCCCAGATTATATTTAATGGAAATATATTGACTGAACGCACCAAAAAGCATGGAGATTGAAATACCCGCAAGCACCAATCTTTGCGGTGTCATGCCACGCTTTCCAAAAGAGGCAATAAAGTAAGTCATTCCTGTAGTCACAGCTGCGCCAAGACAGGCAAAAATCATGGTCTGCCCATAGCTGCGGCCCGGTACAAATGCCATTGCCAGCGCAATAGCGAAGGTTGCACCGCTGCTGATGCCCATCAGGCCGGAATCCGCCAAAGGATTTCTCGTTGTTCCCTGCATCAATGCACCGCAAATAGCAAGACTGCAACCGACCATAATATCCGCTATGGTTCTGGGAAACCGCAGGGTTTTAATAATCTGGTGCTCCGTCAGTCCTGGGTTAAAACGAAAAATCGCCCCCCAGGCGGTGGATAAGTCCATATCGGCGGCGCCGAAGGAAATCGACGACGCCGACATCAGAACCAAAAGCCCTGCTCCCGCAAGCATATATAACGCAAAGCGTGCCCCGCCCCGGCGCTTGTTGGAGTTTTGTTGCATAATATTTAGATCCTTTCTCTTCCAATATTGCTGATATTGCTTATGCCGTGTCGCAGGCTCCTTATTTAACGGTCTCATCTAACTTGCCTACAATATAATCAAGCTGTGCTGTCAGACTCAATATATCGGAATAGTAGAATAAGCCGCTCAT
Organism: Clostridiales bacterium; assembly: GCA_012839295.1. GTDB lineage: Bacteria > Bacillota > Clostridia > Lachnospirales > Lachnospiraceae > Mobilitalea. The sequence continues at coordinate 62,786 of DUNO01000036.1, read as the reverse complement.
ATTTCCCGGGACTGTAATTACCCGTCCCGCCTGTACTGCCGGGAGGCTTTCCCAAATCGGAGTTTTCTCATATTCGGAAGGGGCATCCTCCACTGCATCATAAGGGCGGAACCAAATCATATAATCTCCGAAATAGTCCGCCGCTACCTCATAGCTTAATCCGCCCCTTCCTTCTCCGGTCTTTTCAACGAGCTCCACCAGCTTCTCCGGCTTCTTCAGCCCAAGGTACTCATATACCAAAGTACCCCCTCTGGAGCCTGTTTCATAATACACACCGTAGGAAGCAGAACCCCAGTCCTCATTAATGCTAAATGATTTTCCCTGGAAGGCCTCTCCCTGCAGGGTTTCTTTTGCAGCTGCAAGCTTTGTTCCAAAGGTATTTACCACGTCCCCGGCCACTGAGCTTCTTCCCGTCGCTTCCCCGATAAAGAGCACCCGTTCGAGGGAGGTCATATCCCCTTCCGGTACAACAAGCACAGGTGCAATACTTTTAAAGGTGTTATAATCATCTTCACTGTATGTAATAATCAAATCCGGATCAAGTGACATAACCTCTTCCTGATCCCAATTTTCAATTGCTGTAGTAGACATCATCCTATCGTAAAACGGCATTGCTTCATGCGACCAGCAATAATAGCCTACCACATTAAGGTCAAGTGCGAGCACATCACCAATATACCAGTTAACGACTACTCTTTGAGGATCCACAGGAACTTCAATATCTCCCATTACCGTACTGACCGTACGTGTTTTGCCGGTCTCTTCCTGTGTATCCTGGGTTTCCCCGGATACTGCTGCCTGTGTGGGTTTTGGAGTTGACGATACGGCATCCGTTCCTGCCGGCTTAGCCTTCTGGCAACCCGAAGCCATTAATATGAAAGAAATCCCTAGCAGGACCGCGAGAAACTTTTTATCTGATTTTTTCATAATAACCTATTATCTCCTTATTGTTGATTCAATATTGTTGAGCCAATGATAAAAACCTGGTGCGCGCCGCCAGACTAAGTTAGATACCACTAACTTATGGAGCTATTCTATCATGCCCTTTTTTCTGTGTCAATCCAGATTGGAGTATATCCTTCAAGGTTACTTTGCCTGTTGTTTTTCATAAAACTCTTTAACTATAGGGTGTTGCTATGTATTTTCTAATATTTTATACTCCTATTTCGGATTACTTTTATCACATTTTGGATTATAATCACTTGAATCATTTTCTGTTTGCATGCTATAATCTGACTAAACTGACATGAGGAGGGGATGCTTATGGATTATACCAAGGAATATGAGCTGGGTCTTGGCGCCCTGGCAAAGCATTTTAATTTTGATACAAAATACCAGGACCATTATGCCTTTTACACCCTTCCGGGCACCTGGGAAAACGGCTGGATTCATGAGGTCCATCCCTGTGACGGTCTATTTGTAGCCAGTGCCTGGCTTACAACCCAGAAAGCGCTGGATTATACCATGCATATCAAGCAGCCCTGCCTTTTAATCCTGTGTATTGATACGGGAGAAATTACCCTGACACAGAAGGGGAAGGCCTCCCGCACCCTTACTCCCTTCACACATCTATGGATCAATCCCGGGAGTCCGGTACGCCTTACAATTCCTGCCGGAATGCATGCCTGCTTCACCAGTATGCTGATCTTTGATTCCTGCATTGAAGCCTTTTTGAATGCCACCGGCTACTCCTACCCGATCAGGATCAAGGATGCAGCCTGCTGGAGACCCCAGCACATTGATACCCCAAACGTAATGCTGGTTATGGAACAGCTCCGATGGGGTGTACGCGGCAACCGCCTCCCTCCCCCTGCCTATCCATGCAAGGCAATCGAGCTTCTTTGCCTCTTTGCCCACAATTTGGACAGGGAAAAGCAAAAACGCAGCCGCCGCAGCTATGTTACCTGGAATGACGAAAAAAAACTCTACCGGGTAAAGGAGCGGATAGACCAAAGTCCTCTTTCGCTTCCTGCCACAGAAGAGTTATGCCATCTTGCCGAAATGAGTGAAAGTAAACTGCGCATTGCATTTAAAAGCCTGTACGGCGTTACGCTGAATTCCTATATCAGGGAATCCATTATGAAGCGTGCCATGCAGATGCTAGCCGACGACGAATTAAATATTAAAAACATTGCCCACCGGTGCGGCTATGAAAATGCGGCAAAATTCAGCGCCGCATTTAAAGCAATCCACGGGATCACACCAAGTGAATTCCGTAAGAGTTTCGGATTGTGAGGATACCGGCCAATCCGTTGCTATCCTACGATTGCAGGGACAGATTTCCTTCCCTTAGCCAGCAAGTGGCTGCCGCAAAATAGCTTTGCGGCAGCCACTTGTTTTGGGTATTTAGATTTTAGATGCTCCAGCCAAGGCTTTCCTGCTGGATCGTATATAGCTTATTGTATAATCCCTTTTTATTCATTAACTCCTGGTGGGTGCCTTGCTCCGCTACACTTCCCTCATCCATTACAATAATTTTATCCGCGTCCACAATGGTACGTAGACGATGGGCTATCACGATTACTGTCTTTTTTTCGATTAAGGCGCTAATCGCCTGCTGGATATAGGCTTCACTTTCCGGGTCAAGGGAAGCTGTTGCTTCATCTAACAGCACGATGGGGGCGTCCTTCAAAAGCGCCCGTGCGATGGACAGCCGCTGCCGCTCACCGCCGGACAGCGTACTTCCGTTTTCGCCAAGCAGGGTATCATATCCATCGGGCAGCTTGCTGGCAAATTCATCACAGCGCGCTGCCTTGGCGGCTGCAATTACCTGCTCATAGCTTGCATCCATATTACCGATACGGATATTGTTGTAAATCGTATCATTAAACAGCACTACGTCCTGGAAAACGAAGGACATATAGCCCATCAGGTGCTCCGGATCCAAGGTTTTGACATTAACCCCTCCAATGGCAATACTTCCCTTATCCACATCCCAAAATCTCGCAATCAACCGGGACATGGTACTTTTGCCGCTGCCGGAGGGACCTACCAGAGCTGTAATACCTCCTGATGGAATGGACACGCTCACATCCTTCAAGGTCTCCTCCCCTCCTGCATTATAACGGAAGCTCACATTATCGAATTCAATATCAAATTGTCCAACGGGTGTTTCGCTGCCATCCATTGGTGCAATATTCATCAACCCACGCATACGTTTTATGGCAATCTGGTGATACAGAAGCTCGGGCAATAAAGTAAGCTCCGTTTGGATCGGCCCGTAAATACGGGTAACGATCAGAAGGCACATCAGAACGGGGATCAGTTCGATCTGCCGGCCCACCAGCAAGGTGATGCCGACAAATACCGTAATTCCCACGCCTGCCTGTAACACGACCTGTGCCCCTGTAATAAAGACACCGGTGCCAAATTCAAACTTAATTGCCAGGTTGCGCATAGTCCGCAGGGCATTTTCCAAGGTTTTAAACCTCTCACCGTCCATATTGCAGGCCTTAATCACCTTTAGGCCCTCAATATATTCCTGCACCTGCTCCGAGGCGGAAAGCTTTGCAGCAGCATGCTTTTTCCCCAGCTTCCTCTGCAATCCCCGGCTGCCGACAATAATCAGGAACGCCACCGGCACCGAGACAAAGATTGCCAAGGCGATACGCCAATCAAAAAATGCAATCATAATGCAGATCACAGTCACCGTTATAGCGTTGGAAAACAGCTGGGGATAAATATGGCTTAATACGTGCTCCGTAGTTGCCACATCGCCCATAAGGTTGGTGGTCAGCTCTGAAATGTCCTTCGAGTTGAATACGCTCATAGGGAGCTTGCGGATATGCTCTGCCAGTGAGGTACGGGCATTCTCACTCTCCAGGTAGGACACAATATAGGTCTTCTTATAATCGTTTTTGCTGCATAGAAACACAAGAAGAGCTGCCACAATGCCTGACCCGAAGAGAAGCCACAGCTTGTTCCAGGAGATTTCCCCTCCTGTAAAAGGCTTGATAAGCTCCATAATTACCTGCAGCATCACGATTGTGGGGAGCATCATAGCAAAATTAGTAAGAGTACAAGCGGCAATCGCTTTCTTTAAATCCTTATAGCCTTTGTCCGTCAGCATCAGGGCATCCTGCAGCCGCGGTAAATTTGTCTTCTTAGGCATTTACAGTTCCCCCCTTCCCCTTCATCGTCCAGCTGGCAGTCTCATTATAGGTCTGCCACATGAGGGCATATTTTCCCTTCCGGGCCAGCAGCTCCCCGTGGGTGCCTTCCTCCAGCACTTTTCCAGAATCCATCACTACAATTTTATTGGCACTGCGAATGGTGGACAGGCGGTGTGCAATGATAACTACAGTCTTATTATTCATCAGCTTCTCAAAAGCCTTCTGAATCAGGTGCTCGTTCTCAGGATCCGCAAAGGCAGTGGCCTCATCCAGCACAATGACCGGCGCATCCTTCACAATGGCCCTGGCTATGGCTACCCGCTGTTTTTCTCCTCCGCTCAGATGCACCCCTTTGGTTCCGATGACCGTATCATAGCCCTTCGGCAGCTTCATGATAAATTCATGGCACTGGGCAGCCTTGGCTGCCCTTACGATCTCCTCATCACTGGCTTCCGGGTTGCCCAACCGGATATTATCCCTGATGCTCTGCTTAAACAGGAACACATCCTGGAATACAAAGCTTACCTGCTCCATTAAATAGGAGGTACTCATTTTCCTCACATCCACTCCGCCCAGAAGGATCGCTCCGTCTGTAACATCGAAAAAGCGGGGAATCAGATGGGCGACGGTGCTTTTACCGCTGCCGGAAGCCCCCACGATGGCGGTAACCTGCCCCTGTTTGGCTGTAAAGGATACACCGTTCAGTGCCCTCGTATCCTTCGCTTTGTCATAGGCAAAGGATACATTCTGGAATTCTACATCATAGCTTTCAACCTTCTTAGACTGGGCTGGCTGGGGCATCACCGGCTCTGCCAGCAGGCTGTCCATGGCTTCCACCCCATTTAAAATACGCATGCTGTTGGAATTAACATACATGACCCTCATCAAAATACCTGCGATAGCCGGCACAAAAATCAGGTAAAAGATCAGCGTTGCGGCGAAAGTAGCATAATCCGTAGTTTTCATCCCGACCAAAATGCCCACCGGCAGGATAAACAGGTAAATATTATTGATTAGTGTTATAAAGGCGGAGAAACCATTTTGCCAGCTGAGGGTGTAGGGGATTACCATGCTGGTATATTCCTTAATGGTATCGTGCAGCCGCCGGAAGGAATATACCGTCTGCTTAAAGGCCTTTACCACTGCAATACCCCTTATGTATTCTACGGAAGCATTATTCATGTTCTCCAAGGATACCTGGTACTGGTCCATCATCCTCTTTGCTCCCTCATTGCCATATATGGATATCTGCAGCACAAAGGAAATAACCACTCCTGCCATAGCTGCCAGACCGAAACGCCAGTCTACCGCCAGCAATATTACCACCATCACTACGGGAGCAACAAAGGCCGCCACAATATCAGGGAGCTGGTGTGCAATGAATTCCTCTATCTTTTCAATGTTCTCATCCATGATCTTCCTTAATTTCCCGCTCCCAACAAGGACATGAAAGCCCAGTGGCACCTTTGCAAGGTGTGTGGCGAAATTCACCTTCAGCTCATATAGGGTGCCAAAGGCTGCCAGATGGGAGCACACCAGGGCGCCAAAATAGAGCAGGATATTAAGTACAACACCTCCGAAGGCAAGCCCCCCATAACGGATGGCAAGCGCAGCGTTAAGCTCCCCCACATCAGGCCAAACACTTAGGATCTCCCTTACCATAAAATATATGGCAATGTAAGGAATAAAGCTGGCAACGGAAGCCAGCGATGACAGAATAACGGAACCGATCATTAAGGGCTTTTTCGTAGCAGCCAGCTCAAGAAGACGCGCTATACCGGTTTTAGGATTATTTTTCTGCTTCATGGTCATTTCTCCTATTTTTTATGAATAAATATGTTCTCATTAAAGGATCTTTCGCATTATACTTTCGTTCTTAGCTATGTTCGCAGCTAATTTAAGTACCTGCTTTTTTATTATGGTTAGCCAAAACTAACCTGCCATTGCAAACCACCTCTTTACTTTCAGGGTATCAAGAAGCGTTCCCTGACTTTTTAATGTCCTAATATGCAAAATATGGTTAGCCTAGGCTAACTCCAAAGACCAATATACCAGATTCCCCATTTTGTGTCAATCCCTTTTCCATGGATTTGTTGAATTTTACCTTGCAGCAATTACCGCAATTGCTTTACCGGCCTAAGCCCAATACTGTCAGTGGCATAGCCCATGCTGTCAATCCAAAGAATAGCTCCGTTATTATAAATAGCCTACCCGGGTTTAATCTATGGAAAAAAAGATTCTGTTTTCCAGCTTGTGTTTTTCTTGCTTTTCGTATATAATAAGCTCTGTTAGTTAGCATTAACTAACCAATTTGTTTTTCCTGAATATCACCTTAAGAGAATATTATTGCGGAGGTTTTTATGATAGTTGTTTATGATAGCTTAACCGGCCTGGGTAAGGAATTTGCTGAGGCTTTGGGATACCCGGCACAATCTGTTGATATGGATCTTAATGAGGCCTGCCTCCTTGTCACCCGGAATGTTGGTTTAGGTAAAATCCCGGATACGACCAGCTTATTTTTAGACCGGCATAAAGAGCTTGTAACCGGGGTTGTAGTAAACGGCAATAAAAAATTTGGCCCCTTTTACTGCAAGGCTGCTGATAAGATAAATAAGCTTTATCATATTCCTGTAATCCGGAAAATCAGCGGATCAGGGGATCAGGAGGATGTTGAATTTGTGAAGCAATTTCTAAAAGGACAGGGAAATTAATGGTAGGAAGGAAAGGAATTTAACTATGGAATACAGACATTTTATCTTCCGGGACAGCCAGGGTAATAGATTTGAATATTATACCTATGGCCCTGAAAACGGTTATCCGGTGCTATATATGCATGGAGCTGTTCCCATGCCCTTTTCAAAGAGCCTGCTGGCAATTGTACAAAAACATAATCTATACCTCATCACTATCCTGCGCCCCGGCTACGGATCATCCTCCCGCTTAAACCATAGAAGTGTATACGGATATACCTTGAAGCTGGAGGAGTTCATCTCACATCTTCAGCTAAAGCGCTTTGATGTACTGGGACTTTCCGCCGGTTCTCCTTATTGCTATGCCCTTGCAGCCGCCTATCCCCAGCTTGTGGATGGGGTTAATATATGTGCTGGAATTCCGCTGGTAAATAATAAAGAAATTTACCGGATGAATGCCCGGCAGGAAAGGTTTTTATTTTTCCTATCCAGACATTTGCCCCCATATGTCATTGGAAAGTACGGTGTAAAGGCCATAGAGGCTGGGGAAAGAAAAAAGGGATGGAAAGATACGGAGGATGGGGAAAGCATGGATAGCATCTTCCAGAAATACGTTTACCCCAACTGGTACGGCCTCGGGCAATCGACTAATCTGCAGTATAAAAACTGGGGCTTTGCAGCCAGCTTACTCCAAAAGAAAATATATATTTACCACAGCCGGGATGATGAGATGATTCCTTTTGAGATTGCGCTCAAAAGCTCCAGGCTTCTTAAAAGCTGTGAGCTGTTTGAGTATGAAAAAGAAGAGCATTCCTCCGAAAGACTTCTAAAGAATGCCATAATCAATATAGCAGGACGTCTGTAAGCATGGTAGCCGTGAATAGATTGTATCGAATAAAACCTTCCCAACCACTTATTCGAAGACTTTATCCGATACAATTTATTCTCCCATATTTCCCGCTGAAACCCTGCGAATTTTTATATATATTTTTTTAGCTCCGTAAGGGCATCAACTACCATTTGTGAATTCTTCTCAATCTCTAATAACAGATGTTCTGCAGAGACCTTGTTTCCGTTATTATATTCCTGGATTGCCTTTTTCGCAGTTTTGTGGACCTCAGAATGGGGCTGCTCCATTTTCATAATCACGTTCTTAATTCCACTACCCGTTTGATCCAAGGTTGCAATCCACTTGCCCAGTCTGCAGCCATGATGGTCGCCCACAGCCGTAACGTCCAACTGGATATACCCAAGGATCATATTATAAACCCGCCATTTCCACATTAAATGGTCTGTGATGCTTAATTCAATCATTGTACCGGCGTCGACCTTGCCGGAACAACAATTCAAAGCTTTAAGCCTGATGCCATCCACCTTTTGCGAAATGTCAAAAAAGGCCTGTCCCGTCCTATCCGCTTCAGATCTCAGCTTTGCTGATTTTTCATTAATAATCTGTAAATGGGCCGACATCTCCTGGGTTGTTGCCGCCTGCTCCTCCACATTTGCTGAAATTGATGTAAAGCTGGCCTCTACATTGCCCATGGTAACATTAATTCCCTTAATCCCTCCGGTTGCTTCATCAATAGCTGCCCTGGAGCTGCTAAAGGTATTCACAACCCTGTCGATTTCCCCGGAAGCCTTTCCAATCTTTTCATTAAGCCCTTCCACAATTCTCCTGATTACATCTACCTGCTCTGTGGTATTTTCAGCCAGCTTCTTAATCTCTCCCGCCACTATTGCAAAGCCTCGGCCATGCTCGCCAGCCCTTGCTGCTTCAATTGATGCGTTTAAGGATAATAGGTTCGTTTGGTCTGCAACTGCTTTAATCACATTAACCAGCTCATTAATCTTAACTGTTTCGGCTGTTACCTCTGCCATGATTCCCTTGACGGTATCAATTTCATTAATATTATTTTCAATTCTTTCAAAGGTTTTGTCTACCTGGTTAAGACTCTTGCCCGCCTCATCCGTCGCCTGCTGCATCTTCGCGTTGGATTCATGCACATAGCTTGAAATCTCCTCTGTTGTCGCTGCCATTTCTTCACTGCTTGATGCTACTGTTTCTATCATTTCTGCCTGGCTATTGGCATCCTGAATCATTTCTTTGACATAATCAAGATTTGTCATAAACTGCAGTAACTCATTTACAGTGCCCAGAGTTCCAAGAATACAGACCTCCTTTTCCTCTACCAGCTGCAAATACGGTTGGATCAGTTGCTTTGCATCCTTTACTTGCTCATTGCCTTGCTCTACTTTCCTTCTAAACGCCATACCTTTTCCTCCAATTCAGAGCTATTGTTACATTCCACCCTATCGGCTAGAATATAACAAAGCCTTGTTCCATCCCCTTTACCTGCCTTCGCCATCAGCAACATATCCAGGATTTTTTTTACAAGTGACGATAAAACTTAGATAATGAATAAATTGGTAAATATTGCGCAAAATTAGTATTTACATTATAACACAATATTTTTTTGTTGACTATAGTCCGTGGACTATTTGTCGAATATGCACGAGTATGGTGAAGAGGTGATGAATTTTGGAATTAGAAGCTGCATTAGCAACCGTATTACGCAATAAAAGGCGCCTGGCCGGTTTTTCCCAGGAGGAGCTTGCCCATCGCTGCAATATTGACAGAACCTATATCAGTATGCTGGAAAGAAAGAAGAGAAAGCCTACCATAAATATTGTATTCAAAATGTGCGACGCCCTTGACGTCAAACCAAGTGATTTTATCCTGGAGATTGAACAGCTTATAGATTAATCAGACAAATTTTATAATGAAGGAGCCGCTCAGGCCTATAGAAAACAAAAATCCGTAGGCCACTTTTGTTTGACCTCAAACCTTATCTTCCATCACCTCCTAATACACTGCCATTATCCCGTTTGCTCCTTATACTACCTACAGCAGCCCAAGTATCTCCCCCAGCCTCTGGGTACATACCTCCGCTCCACAGTCAAACACAAATTCTGCAGAATGGTCTAAATGCGTGGTTGATTTATTCATCACCGCAATGTGCTTCCCGCGGAAGTACTCCACAAAGGAGGCTGCCGGATATACTGTAAGCGAGGTTCCGACCACAATCAGCACCTCTGCATTAGCAATGGCCGAAACTGCCTTTTGTATCGTATCACCGTCCAGCGGCTCCTCATACAACACCACATCCGGCTTGATTATGCCACTGTCCTTTTTGCAATATGGAACGCCCTGCTGGGACAGGACTTCATCCAGGCCGTAAAACGTGCCGCAGGTTGTACAATAGTTCCGGTAAATGCTGCCGTGCAGCTCAAATACCTCCTTGCTCCCTGCCAGGGTGTGAAGGCCGTCAATATTCTGCGTTACGATAGGAACCTGCTTGCCGGCTTGCTCAAGCAGGGGAAAGAAACGATGGGCAATGTTGGGCCGTGCATCCTTATAAATCATCTTTTCCTTATAAAAACGATAGAAAATCCCAGGCTTTTGGACAAAAAAGGTATGGGAAATCATCTCCTCCGGTGAATAACCGCTTTCATCCCGGGCACTGTAAAGGCCGCCCGTTGACCGAAAATCCGGAATCCCGGATGGTACGCTGATGCCTGCCCCGGAAAAGACACAGATGTTCCGGGCTTTTTTAATTACCTCCGCAAGTTCATAGATTTGCTGTTCAAAGCTTTTCATTCAAACGCCACCTTTATTCATATAGTTTAGAACCTTTTCTTCTGTTATTATTTTGGTGAAATTGATTTTCAAAAAGCAGACTACACTGTCCGATCATTCTTATTCATAATTACCCAACGCCCATTTCTCGCAGAGCCTTCACGATTTAAAATATCTTTGTCAGTTAAATCTTTTATACTCTTTTTTACTGCCCTTATCGTTAATCCAAGTTTTTCCGCCATAAACATTTGCGTTGCTGCCGGATTTTGTGCAACGATTTCTAAAATACTTTGCTGTGTAGTATTTAAATCTTTTAGTGAACTTTCCGGTGAACTTCTCTTTTGGGGTAATCCAGCTTTTAACTCCATGTGAATTGATTCACCTTTTTTTATTTCTTCAAACAGTATCTCTCTACCTCCAATACAATGCTATACAAACTCTAATACTTATATCATAATCTAATACAAATAAAGTAGATAGCAAAAATTTCTAAACCCTGCAAAACTTTTGTTTCTTCTGAATACTCTAATCCCCTATCCAAAAATACAGCAACCCTCTCTCCCCATCCGGCAGCTCAACATAAAACCAGTTTAGGATCCGGTCATCCTCCTCAATATGGATATCTAAGATCTTTATCTTCGTTGCTTTAAATTCCCTCATACTTTCGGAATCCCACACCGTATGCTCAAAATAGCTTTCCGGATTTTCATCCAAGGGTATAAAGTAGCCGCTGCCATCAACCTCATAGGTTTTCCCTATGTTTTGTTCCACATCATGATTTGTTATAACATATTGTCCGTTCTTAAATTCTCCCCATGCAGAAAAAAATTGGGGCTTAAAATTATTTGCCAAATGAAACCATGAGATAAATTTCCCCTGTCCATCCATCAATGCATACCGATCGATTGATCCTATCAGAGAGAGCTCCTTCCCATCATAGCGAAAGAAGACAAAATTAGGATCACCGCTTGGCCCGTCATCAAAAATAGCAACTTCCACATAGCTGTCCCTGCTATCTAAGTCAATAACCCTTACTTCACCGGATGGATTGCCCCGATTTAACGCGACCTTTCTATCATTTACTTCAATATAAATGTCATCCTCCTCATAGTTGGCTTTTAATACAGCATTGATCCGGTCTGCTTTTCCATCCCCATCCAGGTCGTATTCACCATGAACACTATAAGTACGTTCATAATATTCTAATTTCTCGTCATATGAAATATCAAAGGTATAATCTTTAAAATACTTATCCAGTTCTGAAAAATCTTCAAGCTTAGGATCCTCAGTGGCTTTAGGGACATCAGACGGGGCAACCGTTACTTTATTTTTATTTGGATCTGCTTCCTCCTTTTTGTCGGAAACCTTGTCAGTACTTGTCGGTTCTGGCGTCAAAGTAACTTGGTCACTATTGGACTCGTTGGCAGTTTTCCTTAACTCGCATCCAGGAAGCAGGCATAGCAGGAATAGGCATAGAATTAATGAGATGATCTTTGGTTTCTTTCTGTTTTTACACTGAATAAACATATTATAGTTCCCCCTAGGATCAAGCATCGTATAAACAATGCAGATACACACATTTGATTACCAAAATATAGTAATATTATATGTTATCGATCGCAATAAAGTCAATGGACAAAAACCGTGATAAATTCCTCAGGGCTCCCAAACCTCATAGCGCATAAACAAGTCCCAAAATGGGTATCCACGATACGTCATGGGAATATTTATAAACAAATGATATAATAAATATAACAAACCTGCGAATATTCTTCAAAAAATTCTGTCTATATAGGTGAAGGACTTCATTTTTAGAAAGAAAGGGGGATGAGCATGGAGGACATGGATATTATTGCTCTATACAATTCCAGAGTAGAAACGGCAATTAGTGAAACCGATTCAAAATACGGGAGGTTGCTTCACAGGATTGCCTTTAACATTCTATCAAACCGTGAGGATAGTGAGGAGATCGTAAGCGACACCTACAATAGTGCCTGGAACACCATACCGCCTCAGCAGCCTAACTCCCTGCGGGCATATCTTGGGCGCATCACGCGCAATCTTTCTATCAACCGCTGGCATAAGCAGCGGGCAAAAAAACGCTATAACGGTGCAGAGCTGCTGCTTTCTGAGTTGACCGACTGCATCCCGGCAAACAACAATGTGGAGAGTGAATTGGAAAGGAAAGAGCTTGCCCTTGCCATTGACCGCTGGCTAAGCAGTTTATCTGTGGATGACCGTGTTCTTTTCCTGCGCCGGTACTGGTTTTCAGATGCAGTGAATGTACTCGCCAAAGAATGCGGAACAGCCTCCAACAAACTGGCAGGGCGTTTATTTCGCCTGCGCCAGAGTTTGAAAATGTTCTTGGAAAAGGAGGGGATTTCCCTATGAAAGAAAAAAAGGTTTTTGATGCCATCACAGATGTCCGGCAGGAATATATAGAGGAAGCCGCCACCACTCCCCTAAAAAGACAATCTATTGCCTGGAAAAAATGGACGGCTATTGCCGCCTGCGCTGTGCTTATGTTAGGCCTAGGCAGTGTGGCACTGCTGCAAAATATGCTGCCCTTGGGTGGTAATTCGGGAGCAGGTGGATCCGGGCACGGAGAGGGCAGTATCTTCATGTCTTATGCAGGGCCATTATTTCCTCTCACCCTTGCCCAAGCTGATCATGATATTTCGGCCACCCGCAACATTGCCTATGATTTTGCTTTGGCAAACGAAGATGATCTGCGTGTTTGGGGCTCAGAGGTGGAGGACAGCTATACCCTTTACAATGATTCTGCCGTGGAAAAAACAGTTACTGCCATCTATCCATTTGCCAGCAGCTTTCAAGACCTGGAAAAATTGATGCCAACCGTTACAGTGGGCGGACAGGAAATTGTACCAAGCCTGTATGCTGGCGGCTATTCCGGCGGCTTTGCCGGTGCAATGGGTGAAGAGCAGGGCAGCCTTAACCCTGCAAGGCTAGATAGCTGGGAGGGTTATAAAGCACTATTACAGGATGGCAGTTACCAGGCAGGGGCATTTGCAAAGTATCCGGTGTTGAATGTGCCGGTAACTGTCTATACCTTCACCGATTTTGAAGCACCTACTGAAGAATATCCCGCCGCAACACAGGCGATTTCCTTTACCATAGACCCTAATAAAACCACCATTTTAAGCTATGGTTTCAACGGCGGAGAGATTGGTGAAAACGGATTTCGCCGATACAGCTATTTTGTACCGGACAATATAAGGCGGGAAACAGAAACTAAGGTTTTGATTGTCATTGGGGATGACATCGGAGAATACACCTTGCAGGGCTACAAAAACGGTGCCTGTGAGGATGGCAATGGGTTGGAGGGGGTATCCACCACTGTTATACGTTCGGAAGAGGTGCTATCCGACGTGCTGGGCTTGCTGGTTGCGGACTTTTTCCGTATGTATGGCGAGGATAATAGTCTTACCGTGTCCCAGGAGATGTTCTCGGGCGCCGTTTCGGAGTTTATGCTCGCTTACGGTCTGCTTTCCGATTCCGGGCCTGACCGCTATCAGTGGGGACGCATGGACGATATGATTTCTGAAGCCTTTAGCTTTGACCGTGTGATGTACCTGTCCTTTGAAGTTACTATCCCTGCCGGTGAAGCCGTTACGGTAAAGGCCGATATGCACAAGCAGCCCAGTTTTGATTTTACCTGCACCGGCTCTGACAATGTGGGCGTACAGGGCTACGATATGGTGACGAGGCTCGGCAGCAATCTTACCCTCCGGGAGCTTACCGCGGAGCTGATTAACACGGAACTGATTGAAATTGTGCGCCAGAATTACGGCTTTGATTTAACAAACGGCATTGACAGGGTGACGCTTGACCCCACCACCGAGCATTATTATTTCGAGATAAGGACAGTGGACAGGAATGAGCCATAGGGTATCCGTTAAAATTGTCATAATATCTTTAACGGTATAAAGATGCAAAAAACTTATCGGTCCATTTTAGGAACTAAAAAACACAGGAGAGCTTGGCACTGCTCCTGTGTTTTTAGCTATTTTCTTAAGATTTTCTGCATTTCTTTGCCTTTCGCCAGCTCATCGACTAATTTATCTAAATACCGGATTTGTCTCATTAATTCATCTTCTATTTCCTCCACCCGGTATCCGCAGATTACCCCTTTAATAAGTGACGCATTCGGATTCATCTGAGGTGCTTCCTTAAAAAAGGTTTCCATGGTCACTTCGTTCATTATTTGCTGCTGTAATGAAGCTTCATCATAACCGGTAAGCCAGAAAATGATTTCATCTACTTCCTCTTTCGTTCTTCCTTTTTTCTCTGCTTTTTGTACAAGGAGCGGATAGATGCTTGAAAAAGACATTTTAAAAACTCGTGTATTCTGCATTTTGAAATTCTCCTTTGCTTTTAAATAAGTATTTTACTAAAATCTATCATATCATGCTTCCCTCTTTCTTTACAATATAAACAAATAGAACCTCCACCACTATAGGCATTTTATTTGGAACGTGCGCCCTCCGGGCACGCGAAAAAAAGGGTTCCGGCTAAAATATAACCGAAAACCCTTTCTTTCATTAGCTCAATATGCCCTGATTTCTTTCAGGTAAAACTCTCCTCCACTAATCATCTCAAGCTCTTCGCCCTGGCACTCAGGGCACATTCTCGAGTGCTCCAGTAATGGATATACTTTTCCACAACCTCCACAAATTCCATTGGCTGTGAGTATTTCTACTTCCAATTTGGTATTTTCAAGTATGGTACCATCTACCGCAGCCGGGAAGCAGGCATGAAGATACCTTGGAACCACCGAAGATAATTCTCCCACCTGCAGGACAATGGCCTCCACCTCTGAAAGCTGGTTTGTTTCCACCACTCTCAACACCTGTTCAACAATATGGTACATGATACCTAGTTCGTGCATCCCTTATTTATACCCGTGCCTTTCAAATTTTGATGGCCTGCATTTTTTACGCTTTCCCTCCAAGTACTTTTTTGGCGGTTATCTTTACTTTACGCTTAATTACATGAGGTAAAATTGCCTTTTTTATGCCCAGAAACTCCACACCCTTACCGTCATAAACACGTTCCAGGGTGATAGCTCCAAACTTACATTTTGTGGCACACATTCCACAGCCTACACACATGTACTCATCCACTACGGTAGCACCACAGCCGAGACATCTCTCAGTTTCCTTTTTCATCTGCTCCTCCGTAAGGGCTGCCCGGATGTCACGGAAGGTTTTCTTCGCTTCCTGACCATCAATCTTTGCCGCCCTCTGTCTGGGAGTCGTGTCAAAGCTATCGATAATAACTGCCCTCTTGTCTAATTCGATATACTGGCGGCGGCTGCGGCCGATCAGCAGATCCTGCCCTACCTGGACAAAACGGTGGATCGAGATAGCTGCCTGCTTTCCTGCTGCAATGGCGTCGATTGCAAAACGGGGCCCGGTCACCGCATCCCCACCTGCAAATACATCGGGCTGGCCCGTCTGATAGGTGGTATCATCTACCTGGATGGTATTATTAGGATTCAAAGCTGCCTGGCTGCCCTCCAAGATACCAGACCAGTCAATAGACTGGCCTACGGATAACAGGACATAGTCTGCCTCTGCGGCCATCGTATCATTTTCATCATACTTAGGGGCAAAACGTCCGTGCTCATCAAAGACACTGATGCAGCGCATGAGTTCGATTCCTGTCACCTTGCCATTCTCTCCGAGGATGCGCTTAGGTCCCCAGGAATTATTGATGGTAATGTCCTCACTTTCCGCAACTTCAATCTCTTCGTCAAGGGCAGGCATCTGCTCCCTGCTTTCCAGACAGAACATGCTGACCTTCTCCCCACCGGCACGGACTGCCACACGGGCTACGTCGATCGCCACATTACCACCGCCGATGACTACTACGTTACCAGAAATGGTTTCTTTTTCGTCCTGGTTGACACGGGAGAGGAATTCTATTCCGGAAACCACACCCTCATAGTCTTCTCCCTCTACGCCTATCTTCCGGCCCTTCTGGGCTCCAATTGCCAAATAGAAGGCTGCATATCCATCTGCCCTTAACTGGTCCAGAGTGATATCCTTTCCCACTTCTACTCCGGTTTTAAAGGTAACACCCAATTCTCTTAAAATGTCGATTTCTGCTTCTACAATCTTCTTCTCAAGGACGAAAGAGGGAATCCCAAGGGTCAGCATTCCACCGGCTACCTTTTCTTTTTCAAATACCGTCACGTCATATCCATCGATAGCCAGATAGTATGCGCAGGACAAGCCCGCCGGGCCGGATCCCACAACGGCAATCTTTTTATCACTATAATTATGGCGTTTCTTAGGAATAAACCGGGTCTCTTTGTTCAAATCCTGATCCGCAATAAAGCGTTTGATATCATCAATTGCGATAGGCTCATCCAAATTCCCTCTGGTACAGGCATCCTCACAACGCTTGTTACAGACATATCCACAGACTGCGGGAAATGGATTTTCCATTTTAATCAGTTCAAGGGCTTCTGTGTACTTGCCCTGGGCTGCCAATTTTATGTATCCCTGCACCGCAATGTGGGCGGGGCAGCTGGTTTTACAAGGAGCCGTACCGGTATCCACAACCTCCTGACGGTTGATCCGGTAGTCCGGATTCCAGTCTTCCTGTGTCCAGGAATTGTTTCTCGGGGTATATTTTGTTGTAATATCCTCTGTAACAGGCCCGCTGGAGCAAAGCTTCTGTCCCAGCTTCATGGCATTCATAGGGCAGTTTTCCACGCACTGGCCACAGGCCACGCATTTTTCCTTATCCACCCTGGAAACATAGTTAGAGCGTACCATATCCACGTTCTTATACATCGTCCCGGAACGCAGGGACAGGCAGGAGCATCCGCAGCAGTTACAGATAGCATGGGTTTTACCGGATCCGTCAATATTAGGAATCTGGTGCATCAGACCATTTTCCTCTGCCCGCTTAATGATTTCAAAGGCTTCGTCCCTGGTAATTTCCCTTCCGCGCCCTGTACGGATATAATATTCTGCCGCATGTCCCATCTGGATACACATATCCTCCTTCAGATGGCCGCAGCCCTCTCCCATGGCCTCTCTGTCAGTGCGGCAGGAGCAAGGAGAACAGGAGAAAACCGTATTATCGTTTAAATATTTAGAAACCTCTTCATAGCTGGCCCTGCGGCTGTTGCCTTCGATGGCCGTCTCAATGGGAATTACCCTCATCAGGCCGATTCCGGGAGGAAACATGCCTGCACTCATAGGTCCCCTAACTCTTCCGTATGCCTCCATGGCATAGGCTACAACCGGATATTTCTTTACAACCTCCAGATTGTTTACAATCATCTCCATAATGCCCGGAATCCAGCTCTCCGCATGCCAGAAGGTATCCACTCCATCGATGGCATTCACAAAGCAAGTACCGTACACCGCCAGCTTCATCATCTGCTCATGGCAGTATTCCTCGGATTTTCCCATAATCCGGGCCATTTCCTTGGCAGTCCTCTTGGTATAATATCCCATGGCCAGGCCTACCTCAGCCATATCATCATCAACACCGGCCTCTAAAATAACATATTCCGGATCATCCCACTGGTATCCGTTCTTTTTGGGATCCTTCCGGCCCAGCATATTTGCCAGGGCCATTACCTTTTCATTGTACTTACATTCATATCCTTCCGGAAAATACATCTTTGTAATTGCTTGCCCCACAGTTCTACTCTCCTTTAACCTCTCTATATAACCACTCCGTCCACGCCTCCATACCCTCGCCTGTTTTAGCAGAAACCGGAAATATGGCCATATCTGGATTCAGTTTTTTAACTCTCTCCACGCACAGGTCCAGATTAAAATCAAACACCTCCATGGTATCTATTTTGTTAATAAGCAGGGCGTCAGATATCTGGAACATGAGCGGATATTTCAGAGGCTTATCATCTCCCTCGGGAACACTTAGGATCATTGCATTTTTTGTGGAGCCTGTATCGAATTCGGCAGGACAGACCAGATTCCCCACATTTTCCAGGATCACCAAATCGGTTCCCTTGGCATCAAGTCCCCTAAGTCCCTGCCTGGTCATATCTGCATCCAAATGGCACATTCCGCCTGTATGTAACTGGATTACCTTTACACCGGTTTCGGAAATAGTCCTTGCATCCACATCAGAATCGATATCTGCCTCCATAACCGCAATGCTAAGTTTGTCCTTCAGACGATTGATCGTATTTACCAATGTGGTCGTCTTCCCTGCTCCCGGAGAACTCATCAGGTTCAGCAAAAAGGTATTCTCACTTTTTAACTGTTCCCTGAGGCGCTGTGCGTCCCTGTTATTATCCTCAAATATGCTTTCCTTGATTTCCAAAATCCGAATTTCTTTCACTTCCTGCTCCTATCTGTGCTCCTCTGTGCACACGTGCAAATTTTATTCTGCCAATGCTGCTATTGTCTGGTATTCCTTTAGATCT
This sequence comes from Clostridiales bacterium, assembly GCA_012839295.1. Classification (GTDB taxonomy): domain Bacteria; phylum Bacillota; class Clostridia; order Lachnospirales; family Lachnospiraceae; genus Mobilitalea. Next base: position 43,910 of record DUNO01000036.1, on the reverse strand, counting down.
GTATACAGTTCACCCTTATAAGGATTGCGTTTTGTCTTTTTCCATTTATAAATCATGTAAACAACCACAGCAATATTAACTGCCAATGCTAAAAAGCTTACTACGAAATATATGGTAGGATTATAGGTAGAGTCTACACGCCATTTTCCAAAATCCTGGAATAAGGGGAAGGTCTGGGCAAACATACACCACAGTGCCAATGTCTGGGCCCGGTGCTGCAGCCATGCTCCCTTACCGACTGTAAATGCACACAGGGTCGGTGCCAACAACAGCGCAAATCCACAATACCATGCATGGTGGGGTAAGCAGTTATATGTATACGCAAAGTTCCATAAATCGTACGCAAGGATGTAAAACCACAGCATATCCGGCCAGAGCATATCCCGGCTGCCATCTTTTTCTGTCTTTTTCCTAAGCTTAATACCAAACCATCCTGTAATAATTACAATATTCAAGATGCCGGCAATTGCATTCATATAGTTCCAGGATCCACCCATCAGCATTACAGGTGCATCAGCGGTTGCATCCTGGGCCATTACAGCATACCTGCTGCCCACTTCAAAATCACGTATTACCGCTTCTAAAATATTGATAGCCAGTATTAACGGAGGAAAGCAAAGCGCTATTTTATTGTCAGCCAGTGCCCATTCCTTCCCTGTCTTCTTGTTGGTTCCACGTACATGGCGGATACACCAGAAGCCGATACAGCCGGCCGTCGACGAATATACCTTTGCCAAATGGAACCAGTCTGTGTAGGTGGTTTCCCTCATCACCGTGAACCAAAGTACCGAAAGTACAGCTGGTAATACCATAAAGCCCAAAATTCCGGCCACCTTAAACCTGCGGGTAACCTCGTTCAGCAAAAACAGAATGAGAAATACACCAATCCACACCAGCCAAACGCTTAGAAACCCTGCACCCTCCTCATAATTAAACTGAAACATGATTTTTTCCTCCTTTTAGGAAATGCACTGTTTTCATTCTGGTCATACCAGTAGTGCAATTATATTTCAATTCTATAAAGTTTTGTTTAGATTGTCAAGTATTTATCAAACTTCTTACCAGATTTATATGACAGCTCAGCCTGCTCCGTCAGGGACTTTCCCATCATCCCGCCAGCGATAGTTTAAAGAACTATTACAATTTTGTCTATTTAAGGATATTCTATTGATTTTTATTTTGTATTATGATATTTTTTGAATATCTGGTTATACCAGTTTGGGGAATAATATTGGACTTCAGAAAGGAATACAAATGGACTTTGCAAAATTAAAAGCCCCTACATTAAAAGAACTTTTTGTCAGGGAATTCGAGACTATGATTCTTTCCGGAAAATTGAAAATTGGTGAAAAGCTTCCACCTGAACGCATCCTGGCTGAGCAGATGCAGGTCAGCCGGGCTGTGGTAAACAGTGGAATTGCTGAGCTTTCCAGGAAAGGTTTTTTAAAGGTAAAACCCCGTTCCGGAGTATTTGTAATGGATTACCGCCGCTATGGTACCGTTGAGACACTTCTCTCCATCATGAATTACAACGGCGGACAGCTGCGCCGGGACGAGATCCGCTCTATCCTGGAAATTAAGATGATCGTGGATAAACTGGCCGTAGAATTGTCTGTGGACCGTCACACAGATGAGGATATTGCCTCCCTGGAGCGCTATTTAGATAAAATGCAACGTCTAAACGATAATAGTGAAAAAGCTGCCGATGCCGCTTTCTCTTTTTACCATGAATTGGCCATGACCAGCCAAAACACTTTGCTTCCCTTGATTTATCGTTCTTTCCGCGTTCCCGTTACCCACCTCTGGATACGGTTTATTCAAAAATATGGTAATGAAGTTGTCTGCAACAGTGCAAGGGAAATCTTAAAGGCACTGAAAAACCATGATAAAGCGGGAGCTGTGGCGTCCGTGGAGAAAGCAATCTCTGCCTCCATCTCCGGCTCTAAGGAAATATACGAGGCTTAAATCACGCTACACGCTACCAGACCAAACCAACCTTAACGCAAATTAACCTTAACGAAACTAACCCATCTCCTTTTATAAGTCATGGGTTAGTTTTTTAGTGCCCTGGAATCTTTATACTATCTTAATACTGTAGGGGTAAACCTTAATACTATCATAATATCGCACATGTTATACTACCAGCATACGTATCCAATACCAAAGGAAAGGAGGCTCGGCAAAATGACCGTTTTTTTGTGGCGACCTGAGAAGGAAGCCGGAAAAAACGCCTTCGCAGACAAAATATATTCAAACGCATTCCTGCATCGGTCACCGAATGCTCCGGGCGGATGAAGACGGGAAGGTTTAGTTAATAAAAATAGGTTACGAATACAAAGCCTGCAATTTAATGCAGGTATTGGGTAGTTTACGGGTTAAACAAAGAACCCCTGTACAATTATGTAAAAAAGGTGTGTGGACTCATGCATATAAGATGGTTAAATCCAGGAAGGGTGCTTGCGCTGGGATTTGCAAGCGTGATCCTTCTTGGCACAATATTATTACTTTTGCCCATTTCCGCGAACCCGGGCGTTACGATTCGCCCTGTGGACGCATTGTTTACTTCAACCAGCGCCGTTTGCGTGACTGGTCTGATTGCCATAGATACTGCCGATCATTTCAGTGTTTTTGGTCGGACCGTGGTTGCATTTTTGATTCAAATCGGAGGATTGGGGATCACATCTATTGGTGTCGCTATTATCTTGCTGGCCCGCAAAAAAGTAGGGCTAAAGGAGCGCGTCCTTGTGCGGGAGGCATTGAATCTGCATACCCTCCAAGGCATAGTACGTCTGGTAAAATCTATTATGCTTGTGACGTTATGCTTTGAATTTGTAGGCATGATACTCAGCTATGCCGTATTCTCACAGGATTATTCGCCGCTGCCGGCCTTGGGTATCAGCGCCTTCCATTCCGTAGCAGCCTTTAATAACTCCGGATTTGATATTTTAGGCGGATACCGGAACCTGATTCCCTATCGGGATAATGTTCTGCTGAATTTGACGACCTGCGGCCTGATCATCTTTGGCGGTTTAGGGTTTTACGTAATCCGGGAGATATTGCATAAACGCTCCTGGCGAAATCTTAGTATGAATACGAAAATTGTTTTAACAATGACGGTGTCATTATTGGTAATCGGTACGGTCTTACTAAAGCTTACGGATGATGTAACTTGGTTAGGAGCCTTTTTCCAAAGCACTTCCGCAAGGACCGCAGGATTTAGTACTTATTCAATTGGGGAATTCACCGCAGCAGGACAGTTTGTTCTGATTATACTGATGTTCATCGGCGCTTCGCCGGGTTCGACAGGCGGCGGTATAAAGACCACAACTGCATTCACCATTATTAAAAGTATTTTTGCGTTTTCCACTAACCGTGATTGCACGGCTTTTCGGCGCAAGATTCACCACGAAAGTATCTTGAAGGCGTTTACCGTCACCATTTTGGCAGCAGTTGTCGTTTGCTTCATAACCCTTGTAATTTGTATCATCGAGCCCCAGCTTACGTTTATGCAGGTTCTTTTTGAAGTCGTATCGGGATTTGGTACGGTTGGCCTTTCAACAGGTATCACCCCACATTTGGCAGATATGAGTAAAATCCTTTTATGCCTGACTATGTTTATTGGGCGGGTTGGCCCACTCACTATGGCAAGCATCTGGGTATATAAAGCCCCGTCGAACCTTTCTTATGCAGAAGAAAGAGTAACCATTGGATAAGGAGAAGAAAAATATGTTGGAATATAAAGCAAGTATTGATTTTGGTGTCATTGGACTTGGCCTTTTTGGATTCGCGCTTGCAGAGACGCTTGCGGAAAACGGAAAAGAAGTTTTAGCGTTGGATATCAACGGAAGCAAGATTAAGCAAATCCAAGACAAGGTGCAGCAAGCTTTTGTCGTATCTCAATTGGATAAAACGACCCTTGAGGAAGCCGGGATACAGAATTGCGCCACTGTTATTGTGTGTATTGGTGAGCAGGTGGAAGCCAGTATTCTGACAACGCTCAATGTGATTGAGTTAGGCGTACCCCGGGTTATTGCCAAGGCGATCAGTACCGAGCATGGCAGGGTACTGCAAAAGATTGGTGCGGAGGCAGTGTATCCCGAGCGGGATCGCGCTATCCGCCTTGCGAACTCGCTGTCAAGATCTGGCGCAATGGATTTCCTCGACCTGTCAAGTGAACATGTGATATCCGAGCTTCGGCTAAACGACAAGGTTCATGGGAAATCCATTATGGAGCTGGATTTCCGTAAAAAATTTAACCTAAACATCATTGCGATTGTCAGAGGGAATGAAACCATTGTTGAAGTCCACCCCGATTTGAAGTTAAGTACCAGTGATGTTATTGTTGTTATAGGAAAAAAGGATAATGTCGCAAAGCTCGAACGCCTTTTTTGTCCCGGCAATTCAAAACCGGTATAATTGTTAATTTCTTGCCGCTGTGCTATCAGGTTGCGCTTGGCATAGCTGTTTTGGGGGATAAAAGTGGCACAGGAGCTGATCGGATTTTGGAAAGGAGATACCCCATTGGAAAGGTATCTCCTTACTCATGTACTGATGTCCAGTGAAGCGTTGGCTATTAATTTTTTCTTATTTAAGAAGGATGTCCTTCTTTTCGAGAATCTCCGCTGCAGCCGCACAAGCCGGACAATCACAATATTTTCCTCCGGCAGATTTGATTTCCTTCGCATGCGCTGCGATATTCTTAGCAGTGTCCGCTCCGAAAACCTGAATTCCATGGTCGGATTCTGCAAAAGCAATTAAACCGTCAATTGGCATAATATCTGCTTCCAGCTCATCAATATATCTTTTCGTTTCTTCCGCTTCCCTTTCGCTTCCGATAGCATCCAACCAGGCCTGGGCTGCTATTTTTGCTTCTCTGCTACAGGATGGCGCACTTATTAATTTATGTGTTTTTTCAACAGCATAATTTAAGATTTCTCTTTCCATAATTGATATCCCTTCCTTTTCTAATATTTCCATTTCTAATATCTCCATATATCTTACCATAACTGTTTAGACCTTACAATTCAAAAGGCAAACTATTCTGTGTATTCTTAAAAAAGCGGTAGCCTTTATATCCATGAAAATATCCTGTATTCATTAATTGACCGTTTTTGTGCACTTCCTGATATTGCAATTCCATTGTTACGCAAATGACGCATCAGACCATCGGTCGTCTTATAACCCATAAAATCCTCCCAGCATCCGCCATAAGGCAATTATACACCCCAATATATAAGAAAAACAACTCTAAGTCCAAATCAACCTCAAATCCTATTGTTCGGTTTTTGTCGGGACAAAAGAACAACCGTCTCCACATGAATCGAGTGGCAAAACTGGTCTACGACCCTCACCCTCTCCAGCCTATAATCCCTCCCACAAAGCACCTTAAGATCCCTAGCCAAGGTCGCCGGGTCGCAGGAGACATACACTACCCTCTCCGGTGCCATAGCAAGGATCGTCTCAAGCAGGCTCTGGTCACAGCCCTTCCTGGGAGGGTCTACCACAATAACATCTGCCTTGATCTTTTCCCCGGCATACTTCTTCGGAAGAACCTCCTCTGCCGCTCCCACGAAAAATTCCGCATTCTGGATCCCATTGATCTGCGCATTCTTCTTCGCATCCAGGATTGCCTGGGGGATAATCTCAACGCCGTACACCTGCTTTGCCCTCTGTGCCAGGAACAGGGATATGGTTCCGATCCCGCAATATAGATCCCAGACGATTTCATCACCGCTTAGATCCGCATATTCCAGCGCGATATCGTACAGCTTCTTCGTCTGGACAGGATTAACCTGATAGAAGGACAGCGGGGAGATCTGGTATTTCACATCCCCGATGGAGTCCGTAATATATGGCTCGCCCCAGAGGGGAATAATCCTGCTCCCAAGAATGACATTGGTCTTCTCTTTATTTACATTCAGGCAAATGCTCTTCATGCCCGGTATTTTTCTTAATCCACGGACTAGTTCCTCCTTGTTGGGGATGTCCGTCCCATTTACCACAAGGCAGACCATAACCTCACCGCTGCTGTAGCCGACGCGGATTAAGATATGCCGTAGCAATCCCCTATGCTCCGCCTCGTCATAGGGCTCGATCTGGTTATCCTGGATAAAGGGGCGCAGATAAGCAAGGATTTCTTCATTTACTCTTGCTCCGATATGGCAATGCCTTGTATCGATGATGGAGTGCGTCCGCCCCGCATAAAACCCGATTGCCAGGCTGCCATCCTTATTCCGTCCCACCGGATATTGGGATTTATTACGGTAGTAATAGGGCTCCTCCATGCCGCTGATGGGCTCCATCGGGATCTGCGTAAAACCGCCTATCCTGGACAGGCAGTTGCGCACCTTATTCTCCTTATATTCCAGCTGCTTTTGATAATCCACGTGCATTAGCTGGCAGCCGCCGCATTTTGCAGCCACCCCGCATCTCGGCTCTACCCGAAATACTGAGGCCTCGGTCAGCTTGATGAGCCTCGCATAGCCATAGGTCTTTCCGGTCTTCATCACCTGGACAAGAGCCCGGTCACCCATTACCGTATCCTTGACAAACAGGGTATATCCCTCATGTCTGCCAATCCCCTCTCCTTCGGAGCCGATGTCTTCTATTAATATCTCAACCTGATCGTTTTTCTTCAATCTTGTCTGCATATATTTTATTATTCCTTCATCTTCGTACTGCGCCTAATATTCGATTCGAACAGCTTCTGGTAGCCCATCCACTCCAATTTCTTATCTGCAGAAGCGAATAATTCCGTCATTGTCTGCAGCTTGGCATCCAGGTTATCAGCAAAATGTAAGGCCATTGCCTCTGCTGTCGCCGGCTTCTTGGGAGAACCGTATTCCAGCTCCCCGTGATGCGCCAGGATACAGTGGATCAATTCATTTGCAAGCTTTGCCGGAAACTTATTTGCCTTCTTAACATAGTTGCTCACAATATTGGCCCCAATGAAAATATGCCCTAATAGCTGACCGTCATCCGTATAATCATTTTCCGGGAAGGTGGACAGCTCCTGCATTTTTCCAATATCATGAAATAATGCGGCGGTAATCAGTATGTCCCGGTTCAAGACCGGATAGTGCCCCGCATAGAAGTCGCAGAGCTTTACCACGCTTAAGGTATGTTCCAGCAGTCCTCCCACGAAGCTGTGGTGAACTGCCTTCGCCGCGGAATGGTAACGGAAGCTTTTAATAAAATCCGGATTGTTAATAAAGAATTCCTCCGCCAATGCCTTTAAGTTTGGCTCTTTGATGGAAGCAATATATTCCTTGACCTCGCTGTACATTGTATCAACATTCTTTGTCGTTACAGGAAAATAATCCTCCGGATAGTATTCCCCTTCCCTTGCCTTATATATCCTGCTGACATTAAGCTGTAAGGCATCCTGGAAGCTGGTCACACGTGCGTCAATATGTACGAAGTCCATCGCCTCATATTGTGTGGTCTCCGCATTAAGGTCCCATATCTTCGCATCAATCATGCCCGTCTTGTCCTGTAGCATCAAGGAAACATAGCTTTTCCCGCTTTTTCCTGTCAGCACCTGCTTGGACTTGCATAAATATATCTCATTTTTAATAAAATCATTTTCTCTTAATTCCTGTATAAATCTCATTCCAGTCCCCATTCTTGCGCACCTTCTTTATCTCTCTTTCAAGACAATATGCATTATCCGGTTTGTGGTGCGCAAACACAAACCTGCGTGTGAAAATTACTTTTTATTTTCTCACCTGTACCGTATCTTCCAACCTCAATGGCCTATCCTAATACAACACCTCCACCCTTTTCCTGGATTCGTTGCCATAGTTACACCCTTTGGGCAACCTTATTATAACCCACACGGAAAGATAGATAAAGCATAAATTAAAAAATAAGCACCATAAAATCTGACTATTCTTCTGATATGGCATAAAAAATGCCATAAAAATACTGCAACCCGAGTTTCATCCGGCCGGTATCCCCTTTGGCATGCCAGACCTGTTCCTTCGGTTTGCAGCATCTCATTCCCTCACGTAATATCGGAATGTCTTCCTTGGCTTTACAATTAAATGTTTTATTCCATAAATGTTATTTGCATACTAACGATCTTTAGCCGTTAGGCCTGCTATTTACAAAGCCTTATACGGCTGCTGTCACTGGACCTTTTCCGTCAGTACAACCTGAACCTCCATCTCCTTATCGGTATTCCCGGAGGTGCGCTTCGCATTTACTGTCAGCTTATCACCTGGCTCGTAAGAAGATATGATATTATAAAAATTATTAGTATTCAGTACGGTCTGGTCATTGATGGAGAGTATGATGTCACCGTCCCGGAGGCCAGCCTTAAAGGCGGGTGAATCAGCCTGTACCTCATTGATATAAATGCCATTGGTGATGGAGTTCTGCTTCCTCACATCCTCCGTCATATCATCAGCCTTCACTCCAAAATAAATCCGGGGCTCCTGCAGTCCCATCTGGATAATGATCTGCTTTACCCTGCTAATTCCTATGGCCGTGCTTAGGCCGTCATTCAGATCCTCTTTCAGGGTCCTCGTGATTAATCCGACAATCTTACCATCAAAGTTAAGAATGATTCCGTCACTGTTCTCATTTGTCATCATATTGGTGTTGAACAATTCCAGCCTGTTATCCGTAATGCAGGCACAGCTTCCTTTACTGGTCACAATTCCCACGTCCATGGAATTAATATGTCCATTGGGATTGCCGACCGCAATCACCGGATTGCCAACGGATAACCCATAGGATTCCCCAAGGTCTGCCACCTCCAAACCATTTACATACAGTTCCGGGATGTCCATAATTTTAAGGGCAAGCAGCCCGATATTCAAATCTGCTTCATAATCCTGCAGCACTGCATTGACATAGCTGTCTTCCGAGAATTTCACCCGGATGCTGTCCGCACCCTTTACCCTGTCCAGGCTTACTAATATCAGATAATCCGACGTATTGCTTGCGACAATGACGCCGGTCGTATTAACCGTCTTTTCAGAATCCCCGAACCAGTCCTTGACCGGGAACTTGCTTGTGACCGTAACAATGGACTTATCCACCTTGTTTACCATACCGTGGATTTGGTCATACATTGCCACGTAGTCCTCGACACTCACATCCAGCTTCTGTATTACCGTGTTGGTGACTGTCTGTGATGTTTCCCCAGGATTGTCCGTCGGATTACCAGTGCCGGTACCTGTATTTCCATTCCCGGTATTCCCTGTATTTCCCGTACCCGTAGTACCGTTGCCGGTGTTGTCCGATCCGGCCTCCGGAGATATGCTCGGAAAATTCACCGGGGTTTTTGTCTCGATGTTCTTATTTAACAACTTATATAGCCCAGGCTCCACTAAAACAAAAGTAGTTGCGGCAATAACTCCAAAGAGAATTGCCAGGGAACCAGTCATCGCAAGGGGAAACAGACGCTTTTTCCATTTCCTGCGCTTATTTTCGATTACTTGCTCTTTAATAAATTCGAAGTTTTTATTGTCTTTATCAATCTCAGACATTTACTTTCTCCTTATGGAACCGGGTTATTTCCCAATGGCCCGCATGCTTTTGCGAGACTATATGCCCGCATGCTCTTGCGAGTGCTATTTACTCGCATGTCTTTGTGAGACTATGTGCTTGCATTTCTTCACGGGACTATTTACCCACATTTCTTTGCGAGATCATGTGCCAGCATTTCTTTTGCGAGACTATTCCTACTGATGCGTAAGATTTATTATACAACTTACATATGAACATATTATGAATTAATTGTAAAGAATTCATTGTAAGCACTAAGCGGTAAACTATGGTAAACAAATAACTTCTCGTTCTAAGGTATGTACTAAAACAACTTCTAATAACCTATATTACCATAGAACCATAAAATAATCCACTGAAACTTCTTGGACAAAAAACATCTGCCGCAATCAGGGATTCCGTGCCGCCTGCCCCATAGGAAGTACACAAATAATTTCCTTATTTTTATGTTTTATTTTCCTTCGACATAAGGTAAAATAGAGGTAGCTGTTATTTTCTTTAAAACAGCCAGTTTTCACCCCTTAAGTTACCCTAAACTTAAGTAATCCTAAACTTAAGTGACGGGAGGCTTAAGCAATTATAGGTTTCACCAATAATAAGCTTAATTAATTATAAAATATAGGAAAGGCCTTTACTGTAATGAATGAAAAAGCATTAAGAACCTTAGAATACAATAAAATTATAGATAAATTATGCACCCTGGCCGGGACAAGCTTTGGCAGGGAGCTATGCGCGAATCTTTTGCCCTCCTCAGAGCTTGGCGAAATCAAGCGCCTCCAGAGGGAAACCTCTGATGCCCTCTCCAGGAGCCTTCGCAAGGGTAGCGTATCCTTTGGCGGAATACATGATATCAGACCATCCCTTATGCGCTTAAAGGTTGGTTCTTCCCTGAGTGCAGCCGAGCTTCTCCACATCAGCTCCGACCTGGACGCCACGCTTAGGCTGAAAGCCTACGGAGGCTATACCGGCAAGGATGGCGAGGAACAGACCGAGGATTCCCTTACGGAATATTTCTCAGGCCTTGAACCCCTGACGCCCCTGAATAATGAGATCAAACGCTGTATCATATCGGAAGAGGAGATTGCAGATGACGCAAGCCCCGCCCTAAAATCCGTCCGCCGGTCCATCCGGGTCGCGAACGACCGTATCCACACCGAGCTTTCCTCCATACTGGGTTCCTCCAAGACCATGCTCCAGGACAACCTCATTACCATGAGGAATGGCCGTTATTGCCTTCCTGTCCGCGCTGAATTTAAGAGCCAGTTCCAGGGGATGATCCATGACCAGTCCTCCTCCGGCTCCACCCTGTTTATCGAGCCCATGGCCATTGTCCGCCTGAATAATGAATTGAGGGAATTAGCTATTAAGGAGCAGGAGGAAATCGAGAAGGTCCTGGCAGAGCTAAGTAATGTGGCGGCAGAATACACGGAGAGCCTGGAGTATAATTTTTCAACCTTGTCGGAGCTGGATTTTATCTTTGCAAGGGCATCCCTTTCAAAGCAGATGAAGGGCTCCGAGCCCATGTTTAATTCCAAGGGGATTATTAATATCAAGAAGGGCCGCCATCCATTGATTGATTCCAGGAAGGTGGTGCCGATTGACATTCACCTGGGCAGGGATTTTACCATGCTGATCATCACCGGCCCCAATACCGGCGGTAAGACGGTCACCTTAAAAACCGTGGGGCTGCTAACCCTGATGGGACAGGCAGGACTTCATATCCCTGCTTTTGATGGCTCCGAGCTTGCCGTATTTGAGGAGGTCTACGCAGATATCGGGGATGAGCAGAGCATTGAGCAGAGCCTTAGTACCTTCTCCTCCCATATGACTAATATCGTTAAAATACTGGATCAGGCCGATGACCGTTCCCTGGTGTTATTCGATGAGCTGGGTGCCGGTACGGACCCGACGGAGGGAGCTGCCCTGGCCATGTCCATCCTCTCCCATCTGCACAAGAGGAATATCCGTGCCCTGGCGACCACACACTACAGTGAATTAAAGATTTATGCACTGTCCACGGAGGGCGTGGCCAATGCCTCCTGTGAGTTTGACTTAGAGACCCTGCGCCCGACTTACCGGTTATTAATCGGTATACCGGGAAAGAGCAACGCCTTTGCTATCTCTTCCAAGCTTGGCCTGCCGGACTATATTATCGCTGACGCCAAGGAGCTGATCGGAACTAAGGATAAAAGCTTTGAGGATGTCATCAGTGACCTGGAGTCCAGCCGGATTACCATCGAGAGGGAGCAGGATGCCATCGCCAAATATAAGGCCGAGATTGAACAGCTGAAGAAAAGCCTGGCCCGAAAGAACGAATCCTTCGATGCAAGCCGTGAACGTATGCTAAATGAAGCGAAGGAACAGGCCGCTAAGATCCTCCTTGATGCAAAGGAATACGCCGACCAGAGTATCCGTAAGTATAATAAATGGCTGCAGGAGGGCGGCAATATCAAGGATATGGAATCCGAGCGGGGCAGCCTGCGTGAAAAGCTGAATGACCAGCAGGCCTCCCAGTTTAAGAAGGCTGCCAAACAGAATAAGAAACCCCCGGTTAAGGATTTAAAGATCGGCACCCCGGTCAATGTCATCAGCCTGGGTCTTAAGGGTACCATCAGCACCCTTCCCAATGCAAAAGGGGATCTCTATGTCCAGATGGGTATCCTGCGGTCCCAGGTGAACCTAAAGGATATTGAAATTCTTGAGGAAGAGATTATAGCAGAGCAAAACTACAATAAGACCCAAAGCGGAAAGATTAAGATGTCCAAGTCCGCCAACATCCACCCTGATATTAACCTGATAGGAAAGACGGTAGACGAAGCCCTTCCGGAGCTGGATAAATACCTGGATGACGCATATCTTGCTCATCTGCCCCAGGTGACCATCATCCACGGCAGGGGCACAGGAGCCTTAAAAAATGCAGTCCATGCCCATCTTAAGAAACTGAACTATGTAAAATCGTACCGGGTTGGCGGCTTCGGGGAAGGTGACCATGGCGTTACGATTGTTGAATTCAAATAGGGAGTTGGGAAACTCATAACTGAAAGGAGTAGCTTCATGATCGCAAAGCAAAAAATAATGGTTGTTGATGATGATGTCAATATCGCCGAACTAATATCACTCTATTTAACAAAGGAGTGCTTTGATACCTTAACCGTAAATGACGGGGAGGCGGCAATCAAACAGTTCGCTGTTTACCAGCCGAACCTGGTCCTGCTGGACCTGATGCTGCCCGGCATCGACGGCTATGAGGTATGCCGCGAAATCCGCAAGACCTCAAAGGTACCCATCATCATGCTATCGGCAAAGGGTGAAATCTTTGACAAGGTTCTGGGCCTTGAGCTGGGTGCGGATGATTACATGATTAAACCCTTTGATTCAAAGGAACTGGTGGCACGGGTACGCGCTGTATTAAGGCGCTTCCAGCCTGAGATTAGGGAGGAAGAGACCTCCGCCCCTGCCCCGACGGGCAACTATGTGGCCTACCCTGATTTAATCATAAATTTGAGCAATTATTCCGTCCAGTATTATGGTGCTACCATAGAAATGCCCCCGAAGGAGCTTGAGCTGTTATATTTCCTGGCCTCTAACCCAAACCAGGTATTTACCAGGGAGCAGCTGCTTGACCATATCTGGGGCTATGAATATTTTGGCGATACCAGAACCGTGGATGTCCACATCAAGCGTCTTAGGGAAAAGATTAAGGACCACCAGCAGTGGAGTTTGGCCACTGTCTGGGGAATCGGCTATAAATTCGAAGCAAAGACTACAAAGAGATAGAAGGGGCAGGTGTTTCCATGAAAAGAACCTTATGGTCAAGGCTTATTATATGCTACTTATTTGTAGGGGTAATATTTTTTTCGCTTTTGAATACATACGGTGTTAATTTTCTGGAAAATCGCTTAAGGAATGATAAGCTGGTTCTGCTTGAAAAGGAAGCCAAGCTCATCTCGGCAGAGTATATATCCAATTATTATAACAGCAGGCTGACCCTGGAGGATTTGAAAACCCAGCTAAAATCAATTGAAACCTTTCTTGGCATCCGTGTATGGACAGTGAGTACGGACGGAACCGTCATAGCTGACTCCTCCTCCACGGGACGGGCTCTTGGGAAGAATATTTTTGATTTGAATCCTGATTTCCTGGACCATGTAATTACGGAAAATAACTATTTTCCCGGAATTTTCAACGAACCCATGCTCAGCTATACAAAAACCCTGGATTATAACCAGCGTATCCGGGGCTATATTATTTTGTTCACCTCCCAGAACGGGATTACAAGGGAGACCATGAAATATATCGATGTGGTAAATATCTGCCTGTTAATCTTCCTTCCCCTGATGTTTTTGGTGTTCCTCTACCTGTATTACATCACTGCCATACCGCTGCAGAACCTGATGAAGGCCGCCATGAAATACAGCTCCGGTAATTATAATTATCCCCTGAAGCAAAAGGGGTTAAGCGAATACCGTGACCTTGGAGCAGCGATCTCTTATATGGCCAGCGAATTAAGCAAGCTGGATGATTACCAGAAGAAATTCGTGGCGAATATCTCCCATGATTTCCGCTCCCCCCTGACCTCAATCAAGGGCTTTGCGGAAGCCATCAAGGATGGAACCATTCCCCACGAAATGCAGGACAAATACCTGGATATTATATTGTTTGAAACGGAACGCCTGACAAAGCTGACCTCGAACCTGCTGGAATTAAACAGCTTTGAAACGAAGGGCACCTTCCTTGACATAACCTCCTTTGACATCAACAATATCATAAAAAAGACGGCAGAAAGCTTTGAAGGCCGCTGCCGTGATAAAAAAATAACCCTGAACCTAATCTTCTCCTCCAAGGAAATGTACGTGGATGCAGACATGGGGAAAATCCAGCAGGTGCTTTATAACCTGATTGACAATGCCATAAAGTTCAGCCACCCCAACTCAAAGATCAAGGTTTCCACAGAGGAAAAGGGGGATAAGATATTCATCTCCGTCAAAGACCATGGCGTCGGCATTCCAAAGGAATCCATAAAGAAAATCTGGGAACGGTTTTATAAAACCGACCCTTCCAGGGGAAAGGATAAACGGGGTACCGGATTAGGCTTATCCATCACCAAGGAAATCCTACAGGCCCATAATGAGAATATCAATGTAATCAGCACCGAAGGGGTCGGAACGGAATTCACATTTTCACTGACAAAAACAGCAGAGTAAAAAACCAGGGTATGCCATCAGGCATACCCTGGCTACGCTTCATCCCAGCTATACCTATGAAGCTTTCCCTCCATACGCATCCCTTCGAAGTTATTCTGTCTCAAAGCCTCGTATAGAATAATCGCTACTGAATTCCCCAAATTCAAGGATCTGATGTCTCCGACCATAGGTATACGGATCGTGTTCTCCTTATTGGCCAGCAGCAGCTCCTCCGGAATCCCGGCACTCTCCTTGCCAAACATAATGTAACAGTCCGGGTCATACTCCACATGGGTATAGGAATGCTGCGCTTTGGTGGTAGCCATATAAATCCTGGCATTTGGGTTCCTGTCCAGAAAGTCCTGGTAATTATCATAAACTGTAACGTCAAGGTCCTTCCAATAATCAAGACCCGCCCTCTTAATCTCCTTCTCATTCAGGCGGAACCCCATCGGTTCAATGAGATGCAGCCTGGTCCCTGTAGCCACACAGGTTCTGCCGATATTACCTGTATTGGCAGGTATCTCAGGCTCCAATAATACAATATTCATAATCTAACCTGCTCCTTTTTATATCGTAATTATGTCCATGCCGCTTACCGCACAAAATGCCATGAAAGTGCTGGCATGAACCCGGTTCCCCCTTCGTTTATTAATTTTATTTCCTTCACCCTTTTCCCTATATATGTCCCTGTCCTTTACCACACAATGAAAAAAGGTGAACTAATCACCTTTTATAGCTATATTGATTTCAATTGTTTTATTCTCGTCATAATTCAAGGGAACGCAGATATTGGATGCATAATTCGTTGTAAAGGACATGGATCCGTTTGCTACTGTTGGAGGTGTGATATCAATTGCAATCCCTTTGGTGGAGAATATGGTTGCCGTATTGCCCATGATCATATTACCTAATTCGCTTATGGCACTCTTAGCCAAATCATCCATAACAGTGATAGGCATCATTATCATTTTTGAAGCAATGTCACAGGCAACCTCATTGCTGAAGGCAATCATCGCCTGCCCCTTCATTTCACCGGTAAAACCAATCAAAATAATCAAGGTATCTTCAAAAAATGCTGGGTTTTTAATATATGGCCTACCAATCTTGACATCGATAAAGCACATATCCTTCAAAATTCTTGTTGATGCCATTAAGAATGGATTAATATGATCAACATTAACACTGGCCATTACAACACCTCCTAATCCTTTTAAAGAAGGATTTTTCTATTTCGTCTCGGGGAGACATAGGTATTGGTTTCTATGCCCCTTTGTCCCCTATTGTAACACATATCCCACCGTTATTTCAACTATTATAGTCAAGATATCATACCATTAGAGCCCATTTCGACATTTTTTTCGAATTATTCCCACAATTGTCATCAATATAGGTTATCAGAAGTTGATTTTTACTTCTGATAAAAGGCGCTGCTTTTGCGCCGTGCATCCCGATTACAGGAACATTTTTTGTTCCTGTAATATAGGTTATCAGAAGTTGTTTTTTAGCTTCTGATAAAACGCATAAAAACAGCCTGCAGCTAACTACAATACAGCTGGCAGGCTGACCTTTTATTCTTTACTTTTATTCGTATCCTATTTTTTATGCCGTGCCACAAATTTTTCAATTCTCTCCAGGGCAATCTTTAAATTCTCAATAGAGTATGCATAGGATATTCTTAAATAGCCTTCTCCACACTCACCAAATGCGGTTCCAGGAACCACTGCAACCTTTTCTTCCTGAAGAAGCTTTGTTGCGAATTCCTCCGATGTCATGCCCAGGCTCTTAATGCATGGGAACACATAGAATGCACCATAAGGCTCAAAGCACTCCAACCCCATACTCCGCAGGGAGTGGATTACATACCTGCGGCGTTTATCATAAGCATCACGCATCATTTCCACATCGGGATCACCGTTCTTTAAGGCTTCAACGCCTGCATATTGGCTTGCTGTAGGGGCGCACATAATAGCAAATTGATGGATTTTCACCATTTGTTCAATGATCATCGCCGGACCAGCCGCATATCCCAGCCTCCAGCCAGTCATGGCATAGGACTTGGAAAAGCCGTTTATCACTATGGTCCTTTCCTTCATCCCGGGAAAGGATGCAATGGATACATGCCCCCTGCCATATGTAAGCTCAGAGTAAATTTCATCTGAAATGACAATAAGGTCATGCTCCAGGATAACGTCAACGATATCCTTCAAATCCTCATAATCCATAATGGCTCCCGTCGGATTATTCGGAAATGCCAGAACCAGGATCTTTGTTTTATCCGTGATGGCAGCAATTAATTCCTGCCTTGTCAGCTTGAAATCATTTTCACCCTTTAGCTCAATAACTACCGGTTTCCCTCCTGCCAGAACCGCACAGGGATGATAGGACACATAGCAGGGCTGGGGTATCAAAACCTCATCCCCCGGCTCCAGCATGGCGCGCATGGCGATATCAATGGCCTCGCTGCCTCCGACGGTTACCATCGTCTCCGTATTATAGTCATAATCCAGGTCAAACCTTCTTTTCAAATAGCTGCAGATCTCCTGCTTTAATTCCTTCAGGCCCGCATTCGAGGTATAAAAGGTCTTTCCCTTTTCCAGGGAATAGATGCCCTCCTCCCGGATGTGCCAGGGTGTATCAAAATCAGGCTCCCCCACACCGAGGGAAATCGCATCCTTCATCTCACTGACAATATCAAAAAATTTACGTATGCCGGATGGCGGCATATCAACAACTACTTTAGCTAATGGGTTTCTCAAGGCGTAATCAGCATCCTTTCATCATGCTTGGTCTGTACCAGGGGCAGGCCATGCTCCTTATATTTCTTCAATACAAAATGTGTTGCCGTGCTCAGGATAGCCTCCATTGGAGCCAGCTTTTCCGATACGAAGCTCGCAACCTCCCTCATGGTTCTTCCCTCCAGTATCACTGTCAGGTCGAAACCGCCGGACATGAGATAAACCGACTGTACCTCGTCAAACTGATAAATTCGTTCCGCTATTTTATCAAATCCAAGACCACGCTGTGGTGTCACCTTCAATTCAATCAATGCGGTAACCCTTTCACACTCTACCTTATCCCAATTAATCAGCGTGGGATATCCGCAGATAACCGATTCCTCTTCCAATTGCCTGATTGTAGAAACAACCTCCTCCTCCGTCGTTCCCAGCATGATAGCCAGGTCTGCGGCGGGTATTTTGCTGTTTTTATCAATCGCTGCCAAGATTTTTTCCCTCATCACAAGCCTCCTTTTTTTTGGAGGCTTTGGCCTCCTTTTTTTTGGAGGCTTTGGCCTCCTTTTTTTTTGGAGGCTTTGGCCTCCTTTTTTAACCATAACATCACATTACTTTATAAAGCTCGTCGCTCTTTGGCGGCTCCAGGTAACGTCTTTCATCCTCATTTATGATAATACGGTCATTTCCTTCCGTAATCCGTCCGATTACAGCGCTGGCAATCCCCGCTGCCCTTAGCTGATCCACCAGCTGATTCGCTTTATCGGTTATTATCAGCATACATCCGCTGGAAATCAGCATGTATGGGTTAATATCATAGAATTCACAGATTTCCACTGTTTCCTGCTTTAAAAGAATCTTCTTTAGATCCACTTCCAAGCCTACCTTGGAAGCCGCCCCGATTTCCCATAAGGCTCCGAAGACTCCTCCTTCCGTAACATCATGCATGGAGGTCACACCGTAGGAGCGGGCGACCATCGCTTCAGGAACTACACTGAGATAATCCATCAGTCTTTTCGCCCCTTCGATGAAGCTGGAGCTGTATTTTGTCTTAAGCTCCTCCTCTTTGGCAGCCGCTATAATTGCCGTGCCCTCCAGGCCGGCCCATTTGGTCATTACTATTTCCTGTCCCGGCCTTGCACCGGCAGTTTTAATTACTTCCCGGCGCTTCATCTTCCCCACGCCGGTCACGGTTATAATTGGTTGATGGACTGCTTTCGTGATCTCAGTATGTCCTCCAATAACATCCATATTGAGTTTACAGCATACACCTTCGATTTCCTGCATCATTGCTCTTAGGTCCGCCTCTGAGGTTCCCTCCGGCAACAGGATGGTCAGCATAATTCCAATCAGCTCTGCCCCATTGGAGGCAATATCGTTGGCCGTGATATGCACGGCAAGTGTACCGATATCCTGGACTGTCCCCGTAATAGGATCCGTCGATATTACAAGGACCTCGTCCTCCGCAACTGCCAGGACACTGCAGTCCTCTCCTATACCCGGGCCTACTAAAACCTCCCCGCGCCTATGCTTTATTTGATTGAGTACCGATCTTTTCAGGACCGTTTCAGATACTTTTCCAAGGTTCATGCTTATGTCCATGCCCATCACCGCACAACTAACCATAAAAGTTCTGGCATGGACCCGGCCCTCCTTCCGCTTATTAATTCTGTTTCTTTTAGCCTTCCAACCTATATTATTCTTCTATTTCCGTATAGTCCCAGCCCGGGTTATCGGCCTCTGAATTATCATCCCCTGAATCATCGGTTCCTGAATCATCGGTTGGCGCCTTTGTCGGTGTCTTAGTCGGCGCTTTCGTCGGTGTCTTGGTCGGATTCTTTGGATCTCCTGTCGGAGGGGTATCCGGATCTGTCTCCTCTTCCGGCTCCTTCGTACCCACTGTTACATATTGGGGCGCTGCTGCATAGTTGCTGGTGTTAACCACTTCCCTGCTTACCTCTTTGCCATTCTCATATACAATCTTCCATAGCTTAGCCTTGTAACCAATATGGGCCGTCTGTGTTACCTGACGGAAGGTGGTAGGCTGGGTCGGATCCTTCTTAATAACGTCTGCCGGAGGATTTGTTTTGGAAAGTATCTCTGTTACATACTTAATCTTCCTATTTTCATCCCTGGTCTCATGCCCCCAGAGCTTAAAGGTAATTCTCCGGTCCCATGTCGTTGCCTCAACCACAATCGGTGCATCCGTGTTATTCTTAAACTGGAAATTCTTATAGGTTCCGGCAATTGCCGCATCCCTGGATAAATCCACATAGGCAATGGTCATAGAATGGGGAAAGCGTTCCACTACCTCCAGCTCCGCTTCCAATACAGCATTATACAGGGTAGTGGTAACCTGGCAGGCTCCTCCGCCCACACTATCCACTACCATTCCATTCAGGTATGCGCCTGCAGTAAAATATCCATTTTCTTTCGTAAAGGGTGTAAGCTTATCATAGGAGTTAAAAACATCCCCCGGATAAAGCACTGTATTATTAATCAGCCTTGCGCCGTTTGCCAGGTTCGCTGCCCTGCCCTGCGCAGAGGTGGTATACTCTGTTGTATAGGAACCAAGCAGGGTATTGCACTTTTTAACATCCTCCATGGTGTACTTTGGCATATCCTCATCTACAACTGCATCCACTAAGATATCCTGACGGTCCCAGTTATTAATTGCATCTTCTATTAATTTCACCGTCTTATCCACATTTACCTTGCTGCCTATAACATGATCCGTATAGACAAAATCTCCGCTCTCCCTTTTCACCGAAGCATTCACCGGTTCTATATTATAGGAACTGATTTCCTTTGAGACGAGCTCCCGGATCTTTTCCTCATCATAGGTAAATTCCAGGGAGTAGGTATAGCTTCCCTGTTCGATATCCTTTAAATCCTTATACCGCTTAATCAGGTTACCGGACTGACCCAGATCCAGGGCCTCCTCTACAATACCGCTGTAATCCGATGTATACCCCAGATCGCCCAAGGTCGCATATACCGTATTATCGTGTACCCTGACAGCAATCCCTTTTGCCCGCAGGGTATCAACAAAGCCCTTTACGGCCTCTTCCGCCTGAGCCCTTGTCATCCCGCTGACATCCACCTCATCTATTACTACTCCTTGGCATATCGTCTTCTCTTCTTCAGCAGATGCATACATAGCATTCCCCATAAATAGGGAAAGCGATAAAAATAATATCGCTGAAAATAGCTTTCTATTCCTGCCCATATTCATCCTCCTTTTCTATTAACAATAAATATAAGTTATGAGAAGTTGCACTTTAACTTCTCATAAAAGGCGCCGCACTTGCGCCGTGCATCCCGATTATTGAATCATGGTTTTGATTCAATAATATAGATTACCAGAAGTTGTCCATTAACCTCCGATAAAAGCGCTGCATTTGCGCCATACATATTTCCTTGAAATAATTATCGGTTGTATTTTTATGTAACTTCTTTTTATTTTATCATAAACCTAAGATTATTCAAGATATTCTTTCCTTCATTGACTTTTGCCCCCCAATTGTATATATTTGATTAAAAGATCGCAGATGGCGGGGGATAAACAGATCCAGGTGATCTAATTAATCACGCTTAAAACATAGGAAGCTACAAAGGATAAGACCATTACTACAACAATTACGGTTGAAATGATTCTCTGGGTTTTTCTGTTATGAAAATTCATGGGATACCTCCTTTTTGCCGCACCGGCAGCGTTCATTTTTGGCGGACCAGACTGCTGGTCCATCTTTTAAATAAGTTGTTTTATAATGTGATATTTAATCTTCCATACTAAGAAAGGTGGTGCTTTTCAATGCCTCTTCCAATAATATCGGCTCTCATAATCATCTTTATCCTATGGCTGCAGTATGAAATAAAGAAATCTTACAAAAAGGAAAAAACTACTGCCGACACCTTCTGGGACCGGGAAACCAAATCCAACCTTGTACGCCGCGCCGATATTTCAGGCCTTGACTATATTACCCTCAATCCAGGGCTGCTGCCGATGGAGGATAAGGCGGACGGAACCATAAATTCTTACCGCGATACCATTCTCGGCTTAGCAGATAAAAAAATATTAAATCTGTCCGGGTATACGAATACGGATTTAAAGAATAAATATGGTGTCGCCAATATTTCCCTTCTTACGGAGTATGACAATAATTATACCATCCTTGTGAGCATACTGCAAAAATGGGCTGAGCGCCTTTACCATAACGGTGATATACAAGACGCCAAGGCCATCCTTGAATATGCCGTGACCCTGGGATCTGACGTAACAAATACCTATAAGCTCCTTGCAGAGATTTATAGAAAGCAGGACATGCCGGAAAAAATTGATACCCTGATTCAAACCGTAGCCCAATTATCGGTACATGACCGGGAGAAGCTAATCGAGGACTTAAAGGTAATTAAGTTTTTCTAGCCGCATTTGCTTCTATAGTATATCCGCTATCCCTTATCCTATACTGGAATTATGCCACAAAAGACCCTTTGCTGTAAGGAATATTCTATGACACTTTATCCTTTCCGGCAAGACTTTTTTCTAGGTTGAAAATGTGTTTTTTTCAACCTTGGAAAATGCGTTTTTTTCAACCTTGGAAAATGCGTTTTTTTCAACCTTGGAAAATGCATTTTTTTCAACCTTGGAAAATGTATTTTTTTCAACCTTAGAAAGTGCTTTTCCTTCAACCTTGGGAGGTGCTTTTCTTTCAATCTTTTTCTTCTGTGTATTATAATAGACGCAATCTTCCTTCAAGAAGCATTCCTCACACTTCGGGTTTCTTGCCGTGCAGATGCTCCTTCCATGGGTAATGATCTGCAAATTGTACAAAATCCATTGTTCCCTGGGCAACCGGTCCATTAATTCAAATTCAATTTTTACCGGATCCTCTTCCTTGGTAAAGCCAAGCCGCTTCGATATCCGTTTTACATGGGTGTCCACTACAATGCTGGGCTCCTTATAGACATTGCCCCGGATGACATTCGCCGTTTTCCTTCCCACCCCGGCAAGCTTTGTCAGGGCATCAATATCATTTGGCACCTCGGAATTGTGTAATTCTATCAGCTGCTTTGCACAGGCTATGATATTCTTCGCCTTATTGCGGTAAAACCCGGTGGAATGGATATCACGCTCCAGCTCCGTTTGGTCCGCATTTGCAAAATCCTCAAGACTCCGGTATTTTTGGAATAAATCCTTTGTCACAAGGTTCACCCGTTCATCCGTACACTGTGCGCTCAAAATAGTAGCAATCAACAGCTGCCAGGGTGTCTCAGCTATCAAAAAGCTCCGGTACTCTATGGTATATTCCTGATTAAGCGCTTCTATAATCCGTTGCGTGCGTTCTTTCTCTTTTGCTGATATTCTCTTCTTTGTCAAATGTAGCTCCCCTTTCCTTTTCATCGGATGATAGTCCGTTTCCAAAAACCGGCGCAGCTTTCATAAGGCTAATCCTCCAACACCGTCATATCGGCTGCCCTGCTAAGCATATCACGGTTCCCATAATCAAAAAGGATTGTGGTCTCCTTCCTGACTGCTGTTCCGGTGGCTGCAGACCGGAGGATGTCAAAGGTAAACTTTTCAATGTGGATCAGGCTATGCCTTGCCCTGTATTTATCATAAAGCCCGCGAAGCTCATTTGTTGAACTCTTTGCGGGGGAAAAAGCCGGTCTTGATTTAATATTTTCCCTGAGATACAGATCCAATAACAGGATTTCCCCAAATACCTCCGTGAGGCTGGTTCTATCCTCCCCAGTTAATGATTCTAACACGGCTTCCTTCCAGAAATCCAATAGTATTTCATACCTTTTTATCCTATTATGTGCCAGCATTGCAATGCCGGTGCCCTCATAGTAATCACCGAGGCTCTGGTACAGCCTCATGGGAGCGCCATAAAAATGCTCCAGGAACTTCATCGAATAGGTGAATTGTCCGCTGTTATAATAGATTTCAACCATCTCGCAGACACCCTTGAGCCTTAGCACCTCCTCAAAGCTAAGATGGTTGGTGCATAACACCTCATAGGGCGGCGTGCTCCGGAACACTATGCCATAGCAATCCTTGTCCGTCTCCATGGGGGAGCCCTTTAGAACCTTTAAAAAACCCAGCTGAAGCTGGTCCGGCTCCAGCCCATAGACCTGGCCGAAGGATTTTTCAAAGGATTCATAGCCTTCCAATGGCAAGCCTGCAATCAGGTCAAGATGCTGGTGTATATTTCCCGCCTGCTTTATCCTTCTTACATTATATGCCACCCGGTCAAAATCCATCTTCCGGCGGATAGCCTCCACCGTATCCGGATTTGTTGACTGAACCCCGATTTCAAACTGAACCTGTCCAGGTCTTAGGGTGGACAAAAATGCTATCTCGTCCTCCTCCAGAAGATCTGCCGCTATTTCAAAATGAAAATTGGTTATCCCATTATCATTCTCCTTGATAAACTCCCAGATATCCATTGCATGCCTCTTGCTGCAATTAAAGGTTCTATCCACAAACTTCACCTGGGGCACCCGGTAATCAAGAAATATCTTCAGTTCCTTTTTCACCAGGTCAATGCTGCGAAAGCGTACCCTTTTATCAACGGAGGACAGACAGTAGCTGCAGGAAAAGGGGCACCCCCTGCTGCTCTCATAATATATAATCCGGTTACGGAAAGCCTCCATATCCTCATAGGGCAAGGAAATCTCATCCAGCCCCATCGGATCCCTGGGCTGCGTTATCCATATCTCTCCTCTCCGTTCCCCAAAACCGCCATCCAGCTTTGCGCTTTCTTTAAAGGCCAGGCCAGGAATCTCCTTAAGCCTCCTGACAGGAGGCTTTGCCCCTCCCCTTCCTTCCGTATAATACTGCACCAATTCCAGGAAGGTCTGCTCCCCTTCCCCACACATAATACCGTCCAGCTGGTCATTTTCCAACAGGCATTGCCTGGCATCGTAAGACACTTCAGGCCCGCCGAACCAGATCTTTAACCCAGGAGCAACCTTTTTCAATTCCGAGGATATCCTTAGGATGATGCCGATATTCCAGATATAGCAGGAAAATGCCACTACATCAGCCTTTTCCTTATAAATTTCCTTCAACAGTTCTTCCTCCGAATGGTTAATCGTCAATTCTACCAAACTAATGCTATCCCTATATTTATTTGCAAATGCCATCAAGCTATATACTGCCAGATTGGAATGGATGTATTTTGCATTCAAAGCTACAAGTAATATTTTCATGATTCCTCAATTCTACCTAGGATACACTCACATACCCAAATTTAAATTATTTTTTACAAGATTAAATTATTATTTACAAACTCCCCCGACAAAAAGCTTCTTTACACTAACGCGGTGATCTGAGTGGATCCATATCCATCTGGGCGCAGACCGGGCCTCCCGTGATTGCCTGAACTTGGCAATTACGGGAGGTTAAAGGCAAGCCCAGGTGGATATGGATCCACTCAGATTCACCTCACAGCCTAAATCCTACCCTTTTCCATCACTTTTTCATTCTAACACAATTAATTATTCACAAGCTACCCTATTCGTAAAATTTAATATTATATTCATATATCCCTTACCCTGGATGGATAAGCAAGATACCTGCGTGGAATGATATCAACTAAGAAGAATTTGATGTTGTCTAGACAGAAATCAAATGATATAATATAGTTTATATGCCGCAAACCAAATTATTTTATCAAAAAAGGTCGAACAGCCCTTCTGGTATTCCATTGATTCCAGCTATCCCGTCAGAACAAGAGCTTAGTGTGAAATGAAGGTCATTTCACATCCGACACCCCGTGGCCTAAGGGCCAAATGATCGTTAGATTGAATGATAAAGGATGCAAGGACTAAAGCATCGCACAAAATGGGTCAAGGAGGACGAAAGGACCCAAATAGATGAATCAGTTGATTCACCTGACATGAATAAAGTGATTGCAATACAATCACTATGGAGGATACTTATGCTTACATTTGAACCAATTAACGCAGACAACATTTTAAAAACCGCTGAATTTTTTAAATATAAAATCAGCCGCACCAGCGATTATACCATCGGTGCTTTATATATGTGGAGGGATTTTTATCAGTCCCACTTTGCCATCTATGATGACATGCTCATGTTTAAAGTAAAGTTCATCGACCACACCGCTTTCACCCTGCCCATTGGCGGAGGCTCCCTGAAAAAAGCCATGGATGCACTCAAGGAATATACCCGGGAACATCAGATCCCTTTGTGGTTTTGCACTATTCCTGAGGAAGCGGCCAAGATCCTGGTAAATGATTTTAACGGCAGCATCCCATGTCCCCCAAGCCGTGACTGGGCTGACTATCTGTATAATGCCACCGACCTGGCAAATATGGCCGGCAGAAGGTACAGCGGACAAAGAAACCATATTAATAAGTTTAAAAAGCTCTATCCGGATTACAGCTATAGGCGAATTACAAAGGAGAACCTGCCACGGGTTATCGACTTCCTGATGGACTTCGAAAAGCACCATGGAAAGGAAGCCTCTCTTGCACAGGAAGAGCTGGCTAGAACCCTGGAGCTGCTTCCCCTTATTGAAAAATTCGGTCTCCCCGGCGGCTTTGTCGAAGTAGACGGTAATATCGTCGCCATGTCGGTTGGAGAAATCGTAAAGGATACACTATACACTCATATCGAAAAAGCAAACCGGGAATATGAGGGCTCCTACCAAATAATTGTAAAGGAATTCTCCAGCGACATGATGAATTCCTATGGAATCCAGTACATCAACCGGGAAGAGGACGTCGGTGACCCTGGTCTGCGTACCTCAAAACTATCCTACCACCCCATACAGCTACTCGATAAAAACTGTGTCCTAGTATCGTAGCTAATATATCATAAAACACACACTCATCACCATGCTATAATAATTGTATGTAAACCACTAATCCTACCTACGTTACTGCAAGTATGTAAACCACTACCCTATCTACGTTACTGCAAATAACAAATAAGAATTTTATATTAACGGCCGGCCAAGCAAATCATCCCCGGTCGTTATTTTTATTCTTTTACGTCATCGCGGGAACTACACCAGATTTGGGTGTCAGAAGCCAACAAATACTTAAAAAGATGAATAGGAGCTTTTAACACTCAAATCCCACAATTTTTTAAACGTAAAAAAGGGCAGTTATGGGACTGCCCTTTTTCGGAGAAGGTATTTTTGTTACTTATGGGGGTGTAGCAAAAACTATATAATGTATTGGGGTTTACAAACATAGTATAACACGCTTCTATAAATAAGTGTGCACAAACTTCACAAAATTTTGCTCTTTTTTTCGTCATATTGCACAATTATCTATCCATGCCTTATACCTGACCAGAGCCAGCAGCAGCCTTATCCTCAAACAAGGCTTCAAACTCTTCCCTTGTAATCCGTTCCTTCTTAATCAAAAGGTCGGCACAAGCTTCTAAGACATCCTTATTCTCCAGCAGAATCCTCTTAGCCTCTGCATAGCATTCATCAATGATCTTACGGACCTCATCATCAATGCGGTTCGCCACGCTTTCACTATAGCTTCTGGTATGGGCCAGATCCCTTCCGATGAATACTTCATCATCATCGTTCTCATAATTCACCATACCGATTGCCTCTGAGAAGCCGTAACGGGTAATCATCGCCCTTGCCGCCTTGGTTGCAACCTTGATATCCTGGGAAGCTCCCGTAGTGACATCATCAAAAACCATTTCTTCTGCTGCCCTTCCGCCAAGATCTACGATAATCTCCTGTCTCATCCTGCCCTTTGTATGGAACATCTCATCCTTTTCCGGAAGCGGCATGGTAAAGCCGGCTGCTCCGTTACCCGTAGGAATAATGGAAATAGTATATACCGGACCCACATCAGGAAGCTTGTGGAACAAGATTGCGTGCCCCGCCTCATGATATGCCGTAATTCTTTTTTCTTTATCTGTAATAACCTTGCTCTTTTTCTCGGTACCGATTCCAACCTTGATGAAAGACCTCTTAATATCCTCATCATTAATATAGCTCCGGTTTTCCCTGGCCGCCCCGATAGCCGCCTCATTTAACAGGTTTTCAAGGTCTGCTCCCGTAAAGCCCGCCGTTGTCTGTGCAACCTGCTTTAGGTCAACATCATCCCCTAAGGGCTTTCCCTTTGCATGTACTGCCAGGATCTCTTCCCTGCCCTTAACATCCGGGCGGCCAACGGTAACCTTACGGTCAAAGCGTCCCGGACGCAGGATAGCCGGATCCAGGATATCCACACGGTTTGTAGCTGCCATAACGATAATGCCTTCATTGACACCAAAGCCATCCATCTCCACCAGCAACTGGTTTAAGGTCTGCTCCCTCTCATCATGACCGCCACCAAGCCCGGTGCCTCTTCTCCTTGCTACAGCATCAATCTCATCAATAAATACGATACAGGGTGAATTCTTCTTCGCTTCCTCGAACAGATCCCTGACCCTGGATGCACCAACACCTACGAACATCTCAACAAAGTCAGAGCCTGAGATGGAGAAGAAGGGTACGCCTGCTTCACCGGCAACAGCCTTCGCAAGCAAGGTCTTACCGGTTCCTGGCGGTCCAACCAAAAGGACGCCCTTCGGGATCCTTGCCCCTACCTGGATATATTTTTTAGGCGATTTAAGGAAATCCACGATTTCCTTTAATTCATCCTTTTCCTCATCTAAACCCGCCACATTCTTAAATGTTGTAGTTTTATTTTCCTCTGTCGTCATCTTGGCACGGCTTTTGCCAAAATTCATGACCTTGCTGTTACCGCCTCCCATGGAAGCCTGATTGGACAGGAAGGAAAATAATACAATGATAATAATAAATACCAGAATATACGGCAGTACTGAGGTCAAAAACCAGTTTTCCTGCGGAACATCATTCATATGGGAAACGATGTCATTCTCCACTGCAAGCTTTTCAATGTCCTTTACATCCGGTACATAAAAGGTTTTTGTCGAATCACTCGTTAGGGTAACTGTAACGCTGCCTGTCGGCACCTCCTTATTCGGATTGATCTCAATGGATTTTACATTCCCCTCGTCTATATCATCTACAAACTGGGAATAAGAGTATTCATCCGAATTGCTAAACTCAAAGCTTTGGGATAAATAAACCGTAGCTATCACAATCAGCAGAATGATGATATAGAAACCATATCCTTTCATCTGTTTTCTCACTAAACAACCTCCTTATTAATGCATTCTCTTGCTGCTCTCTATCCTAATTCTACTATATTACCGGAACTAAATACAAGGCTTAATATTTACTGCCCGACTACCCCGACAAATGGGAGGTTCCTATAGTATTGGTCATAATCCAGTCCATAACCTACCACGAATTCATCCGGAATTACAAAGCCGACATATTTAACATCCACATTGGTAACCCTGCGGTCCGGCTTATCCAGTAAGGTACAGATTTCCATTGACTTTGGCGCCCTGGTCCCAAGTAACTCCTTTAAATAAGACAGGGTGTTGCCGGAATCAATAATATCTTCTATAATTAATATGTCTTTTCCCTGAATAGATTCATCCAAATCCTTCAAAATACGGACCCTTCCTGAACTGACCGTCTCACTGCCATAGCTGGATACGGACATAAAGTCCATGGTTACCGGAATCGTGAGCCTCTTAGCAAGCTCACAGGTAAAAAATACACTGCCCTTTAAGATACAGATCAGATGGATGCCTTTACCCTTATAATCCTCGCTGATCTCCTCTGCCAATTCCTTAATTCTCGCGTTTACCTGAAGCTCCGATATCATTTCCTTAACTTTACCTGTCATTCCTGTTTTCCTCCAAATCAATCAATTTCATCGAAAGTACTTTTACGGTGGCTTCATCCACCTTATATCTTTCACTCATACGCTCCCCTCCAAAGGGGATCCACATAATATGACTTCCATCTGCGATCAGAATTTGACTATCCCTTAGGTGTTTGGGAATTTTTTGGTCAATAAAAAAATCCTTTAGCTTTTTTCTTCCACCTTCCGAATTAATCTGGATATAGTCGCCTTCCCTACGATTTCGTATTTCAACAGCATTCTCTATTTTATCATAATCAAACCACTTCATACAACTGTTTTTCGGGATTGGCATGTTTTTTTCGTAATTTAATATCTGGGTCTCCAAAAACTTTCCTTTTTGAGGAATAAAACACTTTCCCGGGATGCTGGGGCGGATCGGAGACATCCCCTCCCCCGCCTCCTTTTCGGCGGTTTCTTCTTTCTTAAATAGTCTGATTGACCCATATTCACGGCTGGCCAGGATCCCACGGGGCAAATGGACTAATTTCCCCACCTGCTTCTTTGTAAGCTTAAGGACAGCCTCCACATGCTTTGCTTCCAGTCCTTTCAGATTACCGGACAGCTGCCCAAGCACCTTGCGGACCAGGCCCTTCCTGATAACCTCCGCTTCCTTTCCCAGCGCCTCTATCTTAATAAAATAACTATCCTTCTCTTTACTTACAACCCCCGGATATTTATCTGCCACACAGGCATCAATAAACTCCAGCGCCTCACCTATTTTCAGGGCAGATTCATTGATATTACGGACCGCACCTGAATTAATTTCCTTTACCGCATAGGCAAGTATCACATTGCGGATCTTATTTCTGCTATAATCCTCCGTAAGGTTCGTGGCATCCGTCCGGTAGGTGATACCCTCTTCCCTGAGATAATTTTCTATTTCATACCTTTCTACCTGCAGGAGGGGCCGTACCAGCAGCACCTTTCCTGCCTCCGTTTTTAGGCTGCGTACCGGTTCAATGCCGGAAAGGCCCTTCATCCCGGCACCCCGCAGCAGATGGAAAAGAACTGTCTCAGCATTATCATTCATATTATGCGCAACCGCAATTTTATTACACTTATTTCTCTTACATATTTCCAGAAATGCCTGGTACCTGGCATTTCTTCCTGCTTCCTCT
This sequence comes from Clostridiales bacterium, assembly GCA_012839295.1. GTDB lineage: Bacteria > Bacillota > Clostridia > Lachnospirales > Lachnospiraceae > Mobilitalea. The sequence continues at coordinate 13,565 of DUNO01000036.1, read as the reverse complement.
TCCGATAAGCCCTGCACTGCGGCCATACCCCTGACATCAATATGGAAGGCATAAAAATCGATACCCAGCTCCAGGCAGGTTTCCTTCACATATTGTTCATCCCCGGCTGCTGCCTCTCCACGGATTCCATGGTTTACGTGCACCGCCAATAAGGTGCAGGGAATTTCCAGGGAAAGCGCCTTTAACACATACAAAAGGCAGACAGAATCAGCGCCCCCGGATACACCGACGACAATCCTATCCCCCTGGTTTATCATATGATGTTTCTTTACATAGTCGAATACTTTTTTAACCATAATAATGTCCATGCCCTTTATACAACACAATCCTATGAACGTGCCGGCATGGACCCGGTCCCACCTTCGTTCACCTATTTTACTTCTTCCAACCTTCCCGACATGCTGCCGTAGGCAGCACAAACATAATTGGGAAGAACGCTGCTCGCCGGGGCCGCATCCATGGCAAGCCGCCGCTGGTTCATCTTGTAGTATCATAATCTATTTGTTACGATATTTCAACGGTTTTTCAAGGACTATTTCTATTTTAACCATATTCCGGCAGTTATTACCGTCATATCGTCCCTTGGGACATAATTACTCTTTGAAAGTGTTGCCTCCAGGATTCGGTTTGCAATTTCCTGGACGTTATTGCTCCGGATTTCCATGATGAGCTTCTCCATATAAGCCTCCTTGTCCTCTTCTTCAATGCAGTCCAATACCCCGTCCGTCACCATGATGATGATATCCCCTTCATACAGCTTCTTCGTAACGGTGTCATAATCCACATTGCCAAACATGCCGATGGGCAGTGTGGTGGAGGTGATTGTCTCCACCCAGTTATCCCGTTTAATAAAGGTTGCAGCCGCACCGATCTTAATAAATTCACACATTCCGGAGAACAAATTGATCAGGTTTAAATCAACGGTGGAAAAAATCTGTTGGTCGGCCTTAAGTACCAGGCTGGAGTTAATCAGCTTAATTGCCGTCTCTGCCCGAAAGCCCGCTTCGATCATCTGCTCCAGCAGTGACATTACTGTCTCGCTCTCCTGGGCCGCCTCCTTTCCTGTCCCCATTCCATCCGAAATCGCAATCATGAATTCCCCTGAGTCAAGCTTAAGCAGGGAAAAATTATCACCGGATACATTTTCCTTCATCGCACGGGCGACCCCCGTTAATACCTTGAATTTGGTATCCGTCATAAATGCAAAATTCTCATAGTCCTTGGTGATAACGGATTTAGAAGCCTCAGATACCTTCATTTTATTAGAAAGCACCTCTGAAATAACAGCGGCCGCCTCCTTCGCCGTCACGCAGCGCCCGCCCTGGCAGGCGGCACTGAGGTAAATTTCCTTCCTGTTCTCCCCCCGTTCGAAGATAGTAATATCCTTTACATGGATATGCTCTGCCTTAAGTGCCCTGACCACACGCTCTTCGTCGGATCTTGCTCCCTGGGCTGTCTCATAAATATCCCCTGTAATCTCCTGGATGACGGAGGATACCTCCTTTAGCTGCTCCGCGATTACCTCCCTGCTCTCCGAGATACGGTTATGCCAGATACGGTTAAGCTTCGCAATCTCAAAGCCCCGGTTTGTCTCTGCAATAAATTCCTCCGCACTGATACAGTCCGACAGGAACTGGGCGGGAATGTCCTCCACACTGAGGACACCCTTCTCCTGGGCCTTTTCAAACATCAGGCTGGCTGCCTCATAGGTCTGCTTAAAATTATGCTCCCAGCAATCAGTGCACTGGTCACAGTTTTTACAAAGCTTCTCTGAAATATCCTCAAAAATCCGGTTAACCTCCTGCTGCTTTAGCTTTGTCTGCTGCTCCGCTATGGTATCCAGAGTTTTGGAGAGCTTCAGGAAGGATTCGGAAAATATCTTCATTCTCGCCTTTGCTATCTTTTTTAAATTTTGCGCTGCAAGCTGCTCCTGCCGCCCTGTGCCGCCGGCGGCATCCGTTCTATAGATCAGACTCCCGGGAATCAAAAGAAATACAAGGACGGCGGAAACTAATGCGCTGATCTGAGGTATTGTCAATTCCATTTCCTTATTAACAACCCCCATGACTGCCGCCACTATCATATAGATCATTGCCGTCGGGAATCTGCCCATTTCACGGAAAATGGCTGCTACAATTCCCATCATCGTATAGACTCCGATATCTGCCACATCCGCCCCCCGCAAAAATAGGGCAAAACCACAAACCGCACCTGTAATTGTTCCCTGGCCCACCCCGTATTTATACGTAAAAAATAAGATTGTAAAATAAACAACGGTTTCCAGGGGCGAAAAATAACTGTTGTGATACTGGGGAATTGCATAAATGACAATGGCCATGAGGGCTGCTACACTGACCATCTGCTCATTCGTCATCTTGTAGCCCTTCCCTCCCTGCAGGATATAGTCAATGCCATGCTTGAATATGAATACGGCAACTACTGCCACCACACACTCCAGGGCTGCCAGCCAGGCTCCCCTGCCTGTTATCCCCTGTGAGAACAGATCCGTTAATGAAATGATCCCAAGTAATATGGGAGCCATGGAATAATGGATTATTTTCGGTATATTGCGTTTCCGTAGCAGGGGTGATTCCAATAAGATGATTGTCGCTACCATGGCTAAAGTATATCTCACCGCCTGCATAGGCTCCATGATTGTAACAAGGCTAAGAAAAATCACAAGACAATTTAGCCCCTTACTAAGGCCCGTCGTACAAACTGCCATAAAATATGCAATCGCCAAAGGATCAATACCATAAAAAGATGCCCTGGCTACCATAAATCCAATCACATAAACTAAAAATGCTTTGCTGCTGATACCTTTCATATTACATACTCTCCTCCTGATTCACCTGGATGTAAATACATACAATGCATACAATCTCTAATAATAAAAAATAAAAACGTGTAGCACTATTCCCGTCAAAGCAGATTGTGCTTAAAGGTCGTGTTGTAATTATAGGGAGCGCTTTTTAAAATCTTTGTCAAAACAAATCCCTGTTTCCTTAAAACTTTCTGACAAGAAAACCATACAATCTCGAAAAACCTCATAAAAAAAGCCCTAATTATCGTTAAGACCATCAGCCTGTCCCCTAGCCTCCTAAAGCGCCCCCTTAAATTGTTTCCTAAAGCTACAGTTCAAAATTATAATTTAGCCATTATAAGGCTGTTAAAATATATGTTTTTATGTATTTATATGGGAATACTAGGAAATCACCTTCCAAAAGCATATATTATGGAAATATACTGAATTTTTTTTAATTAAACAAATGTATTTTATGGAAATAAATCTAGAAAAAAGTCGAACAACTTGTTATAATCATAAAATAGATTTAGCCAAGCCATACTTGGAAAATGCTTCCTGATATCATCTTTGGGCAGCTGAATTTAGAAACTACAACGTAAGGTCGGAATGGAGAAGTTATGCTATTAAAAAAAATATCAGTTAGAACCAAATTGATTCTTAGCTTTCTAACAACAAGTATCATAATAAGTGCGGTATGCCTCATCGGCATATTCTGTATCAAGGAAATGGGACGCAATACCTCCACCATGTATAACGTCCACCTTCAAAATATTAATGATTTCCATGAAATCAAAGAAGATCTTTTGGAAATAAGGGGCTACCTGATTGAGCTGGTCGGTTCAGATAATTCCCATACCGTCCAGGCAGACGCCCAAAAAATCAACATTCTCATGGGTAGTATCCTGACCTCAATAAACGACTTAACTCCCCGTATCGTTGACGAAAATGATATTGTTACCTGGGAACTCTTTCAAAACAACCTGGAAAAATACAGGGAGGGAACCCAGAAGCTGATTGAATATGCAGTTGATGGTGATTTTCAAAGCGCTAACCATATCCTCCCAAACATAACCTACACAAGGTTTGACATGGAAAAGTCCTTAGATTCCTTAATCAGCGGCAATATCCAAAGAGCTGATGAATCACATGACCAAAACGAAGCCTATTCCAATTCGGTAATCCTATTTATGTATACCGCACTTGCTGTCAGCTTTGTCTTATCGGTCCTGCTGGGAATCCTGATGTCAAGGTACATCAAAAATTCCTTAAAGAAGGGAATTTTATTAGCACAGTCCATTGGAAACGGCGACTTAACCCTCCAGGTTACCTCCAGGAACAAGGATGAATTCGGTACCTTAATCAGCGCCCTGAACCAATCCCAGCAAAACCTGAAGCAGTTAGTGAACCAGATAATCTCCCAGGCACAGGAGGTATCCGCTTCCAGCGAGGAGCTGTCTGCGACGATTGAAGAATTGTCAGAGGATTTTAGCAATATCAACCACAATACGGAAAGCATCGTCAAGGATGTTATGGATATCAATGCCGTGACCGAGGAATTATCCGCCACAATTGAGCAGGTGGATTCCGGTATCACCCAGCTGGCCTCCATCGCTGATAACGGCCACGAGCAGTCTAATGAGATCAGAAAACGTGCGGACAGCGTTAAATCCCAGGGCATGACCTCCAGGACCCGGGCTGAGCAGATCTATTCAGAAAAGCATGAGAGCATGGTAAAGGCAATTGATAAGGGTAAGGTGGTAGACGAGGTTCTGATGATATTGAACGCCATTTCAAATATTGCGGAGCAGACCAACCTGCTGTCCTTAAATGCCTCCATCGAATCTGCAAGGGCCGGGGAGGCAGGCAGGGGCTTTGCCGTGGTTGCCAATGAAATCCGCCAGCTGGCAGAAAAATCAACGGAATATGCAAACGAAATCAACCACGTCATCATTGATGTCCAGGGAGCCTTCCGGGATTTGGAGGTAAGCTCTACGGAACTGCTTAATTTTATTGACCAGCAGGTTCTCTCCGATTACGACCTGTTGGTAAGCACCGGTGAAAGCTATGACCATGACGCCATCTTTGTAAATGAGTTCTCACAGGATACCGCTTCCATGTCACAGGAAATGAACGCCTCCACGGAAGAAATCAGCAGCGTAATCCAGAGCATTGCCGGCAATATGCAAAATACCACCAACAGCTCTGAAGCCATCCTAAGCAGCATGGGCAAGACCACCCAGGCCGTGGATCAGATTTCCGCCATGTCCGTCAGGCAGTCGGAGATTGCGGACAGCTTAAATGCTTTGGTGCAGAAATTTAAGATTTAAAATAGAAGGATCCGGGAATTAAAAAAGCTGTAGCTTCACAAACAATTTGTTCGTGGGACTACAGCCTTTTTTGCGTTGTTGAACCTTTAATAGCGAAGGACGGATTTGAACCGCCGACACCGCGGGTATGAACCGCGTGCTCTCGCCAACTGAGCTACTTCGCCAAAGTGACGAACTTTATTATATCTGCTTTCCGATGGATTGTCAATCACTTTCTCTATAGAAAATTGCCCGGATACGACTTTCTCTACAGAAAATTGCCCGGAAAATTACAACAGGAAAATTAACGGGATTTATAACAAGATTTCCGGCTTCTGCTCTCTATTACTGCTCCTCTTCCGGAGTGAAGATGATTTCATCCGGGTATACCAGCCCCAGCTTTTCTCTTGCCACTTTTTCAATATAGGCCTTGGTCTGCACATATGCCTCTAGGTTGCTGATATCGAGGGCACGTTCCTTTTGTTCATCGATTTGTCCTTGGAGTCTTTTCATTTTAATCTCAGCCTGGTCATACCTTTCCTGGAGTCCAATCCTGCTATATGAAACAATAGCAGCAAAAATGCATACTACCAATGCGATAATCCCAAAGCCTGTACCATTTTTACGTCTTTTTCTCCTCATAATAATCTCCATTCCTCCACAAAACCGCGAAAATCATTTCTTCTTTTTTGTTCTTTCCTTGCTGCCCTTCCCTGCCCTTTCCTTGTTGTCTTCCCCTTTAGTTATTTTAATTGATTTTTTCTTTTTTTTCAATTGTATAATTATGAACTTTACAGCTTTCTTAATCTTGCCCAGGACAAAGCCGGCCACCTTTCTGATTGCACCTATTGCTATCCCGATGGGCTTTAGCAGCAGCTGGATTAGCTTCGTGATCCATTTTACAAGGAGCTCACTGAGGGTAAAGTGGTACAATACCATCCCAATCGCCATCCCCATGACGCAAAAGCCGCGGATGATCCCATCATTTACCTGATAGATCATGGCGAAGATAAAGAGGCCGGCTGCAATCCAGAATAGTATATCCTCAATTGCGACCATAATATTCCCATGCCTTTTTAACCTTCGCAGGATGCGAAAGCCATCATAGGTAAGCAGCACAATTGCGCCCCATAAAATAGATATTGCAAAAAACCGTAATTGCAGCATGATTTCTTCATTCATACAAGTGACCATGGCCTTTCCAGTATCTGCAAACTTAGGACTGCAGATACAATATTTGAAAAGTAAATTTTAAAGAAAGTCACTTTGACTCCTATTTAAAAAGCCTGCCAAACAAATTCTCAGAGGATTTTCCCAAGCTGGAGGAATCGGAGTAGGTTAGGCTGTCAATCTTTCCGTCAATGTCCACCTCGCCCTTTTCCAAGGTCAGACGGTTAACATGGAGCTCGCTTCCACGGATCATCAAGATCCCCTGCTCCGTCTGGAGCAGCACTTCCCCTGCATCAAAGGACAGCACATCGTTAACTCCGGTAATCGCTGCTGTTTTCCTTGCATTAATATTAAGCTTATGCCCTTTTAAAATTGGTTGTCTCTCTTCCATAAAAAAACCTCCTCATATCCTTACCAAAGATAGCTCCCGCCATTAACGGTGATTCTTTATCTTTTTAAGTATATGAGGAGACCTGCCACTTCATGACGTACATTTATTACAAGCTGTATAAGGCTTCCCGGGAACCGCCAGCGTTCCCTTCCCTGCCCTATAGATATTTGTAAAGCTCTTTTGCATCATCCTTTTTGGTGGTTTCCTGTACATCCAGGACCTCCACCTTAACGCTCTTTGCACCAAAGCCAATTTCAATCACATCCCCAACCTTTACATTGGCAGACGCTTTGGCCGGTTTTTCATTTATGGTTACTCTTCCTGCGTCACAGGCCTCATTTGCCACAGTTCGGCGCTTGATTAACCGTGATACCTTTAAAAACTTGTCTAATCTCATTGTTATACCCATGCCTTTCAATTTTTGATGACCTGTTTAAAAAGTGAATAGGCCTTAATAAATAGTTCGAAAGTGACTTTCTTTCAAACTTTACCTCCACATGCCTGAAAACCTACAACCCCACGTATAAAAAGGGCTGTATTTAATTCCTCAACCCTTAGTGCGTTACGGAATTAAAAACAGCCCTTCGTCTTCAATCTACTATGCGTTGATAACGTCCTTTAAAGCCTTGCCAGCTTTAAACTTAGGTGCTTTAGAAGCAGCGATTGTGATGGTTTCCTTTGTTAAAGGATTTCTTCCTGTTCTAGCAGGTCTTTCAGATACTTCGAAAGTACCGAATCCAACTAACTGAACCTTCTCACCTTTTGTTAATTCCTCTGTAACTACATCAATGAAAGCCTTTAATGCCTTCTCTGAATCCTTCTTTGAAAATTCTGTTTTCTCTGCAATAGCTGCTACTAATTCTGCTTTGTTCATGGATTGCTCCTCCTCTAAGGTATTAAAAATTTTTTCATCTAACGATATTTTACTTCCCGCCACAATTCTTCCAGCGATGTAGGGGGGAGTTCACATAGATTCTGGCCCCTACTCTCCGCTAGAGCAAAGACATCTACAAATCTATTTATAAACTTATTAGTGGCATTTGTCAAGGAATTTTCTGCATTTAATTGTAAAACTCGAGACAAATTAACGATTAAGAACATAACATCACCAAATTTCTCGTCCATTTGGCCTTTATCCCCCATTTTAACAGCCTCTGAGAGCTTTTCCAGCTCCTCCTTAACCATGTCAAACACCTGGGGGACACCCTCAAAATCCAGCCCTGCCTTGGCGGCTTTTTTCTGGATTTTCTCTGCCCTGATATTGGCCGGTAGGGCTTTCGGCACACGGAGCAGGTCGTCGATTGCACTGGAGGTGTTTTTCTCCTCCTGTTTGATCTCCTCCCAGCTTTGGATTACACCCTCGGAATCCTCCACCACCGCGTCACCAAAGACATGGGGATGCCTCCGGATCATTTTCTCAGCCTCCGCAGAAACCACCTCTTCTATGGTAAACTCGCCGGCTTCCTCTGCTATGACGCTATGAAGGGCTACCTGCAGGAGAACATCTCCCAGCTCTTCACACAGATTCTCACTGTCCTCATTGTTAATCGCCTCAATCGTTTCATAGCATTCTTCAATTAAACAGTTTTTCAGGCTCCCATGGGTCTGCTCCCTATCCCAGGGACAGCCCTCCTTACTGCGGAGCTTCCGTATAATATCCATAAATTCCTCAAAAGTATAACCTGCCATCCTAATCCTCCTTTTCTAGGAGGATTTGTCCTCCTTTTCTAGGAGGATTTGTCCTCCTTTTCTAGGGGGATTTGTCCTCCTGTTTTAGGGGAATTGTCCTCCTGTTCTGGAAGATTCATCCTCCTTCCCGGGAGAATTCCCTCCTGTTTTGGAGTTTTTCCTCCGTTTCTCAATAATGCTCTTTATCCTCAGCCTTTTCTGCATACCAGATTTATCCACTTTACAAGCCTATGCCATGTATTATATCGGATCTTTTGCCCACATACAACTTAAAATAGGGGAAAATACAAAAAAGTACCCTGATGTATTTTAATCTTGCAAAAACACAGTTCAGGGTATGCTTTTTTCTATTGTTCCATCTGTCTGCCTAAGAACGCAGCAGCCGTACTGGCGAGCTTTACTTCCACATCACCAAATTTGGTCTTTGCATCCTTGGTTAAGAGTATAACGGCACCAATGGCATCACCCTCACTGATAATCGGGGTTACGACCTGGAATGTAAATTCTGAATCATCCTCATTCATGATCCTTACAAAATTCTTATCTTCTTTTGCAGCAACGACGGTTTCCCGCTCATTGATCACTTCCTCCAGATCATGGCTGATGCTTTTTGATATGATATCCTTTTTTGTCGGTCCCGCTACAGCTATAAATTGATCCTTGTCTGCGATTGCTACAATGTGTCCTGTTGTCTGTGCCAAAGAATCTGCATACTGCTTCGCAAATTGTCCCAGTTCACCGATAGGTGAGTATTTCTTTAATATAATTTCACCTTCCCGGTCTGTAAAAATCTCCAAGGGATCTCCTTCGCGAATCCTTAAGGTGCGTCGAATCTCTTTTGGTACTACAACACGTCCCAGGTCATCTATTCTTCTTACAATACCAGTTGCTTTCATACATGATCTTCCTCCATTTACGTAGTTTAGTTATGCAAATAATTATTTAATATTATTTGTTAATATTGTTTGTAATATGGGGAAGTTTATACATATATTTCAAAGAATTATTTAATTTGACTTTCTTTGCATTCCTACACCCGTGCCTTTCACTTTTTGATGACCTATATCAGAAAGTGAACAGGCCTTAATAAAGAGTTTGAAAGTGACCTTCTTTCAAACTTATCCTAAAGATTTTTCATCAAGGACTATTGTAAAGGGACCATCATTCACCAGGGCTACCTTCATGTCCGCGCCGAATTCTCCTGCCTGTACACTGCCCAGGCTCTCCTTGACCCGATCTAGAAAATATTCATAAAGCTCCTGCGCCAATACAGGATTTCCGGCACCGGTAAAGGCCGGCCGGTTTCCTTTTCTGCAATCAGCATAAAGGGTGAATTGGGATACGACAAGCACCTCACCGCCCACGTCCTGAAGGGAAAGGTTTGTCTTGCCCTTCTCGTCTTCAAATATCCGCAGCTTCAGTATTTTATCAATATATTTATCTGCAATTTCCTTCGTGTCATCCCCTCCGACTCCCAGCAAAATTAAAAAGCCCTTTCCAATCTCACCGGTAACCCTGCCTTCAACAGTTACCTTTGCCTCCGATACCCTCTGTATCACTATTCTCATTTCTGTATCCTTGCCTTTCCGTTCTTATGCCCGATAGAATTTAACCCGGCTCCATGTGTTATTCCTTTGTTATTCTTTTGTTATCCCTTTGTGTTATCCCTCTGTATATTCCCTGATAACAGACCAGGCCCCTATGAGCTGCTCCAGCCCGCTGCCTGCATTTGCAGGGCTTGTAGAGGGCAGCCTAACCGCTTTTATGCCCGTTGCAGGAAAAATATACTTCATATAAAGCTTATGGGAAGTATTGCCGTTACAAAATATTTGCCTGATATCAGCGGTATTTAAAATAGCCGACAGATCATTGGCAATAACATTTTTAATACTGCTGTCGGAGGATCCGGTGATCTCACAGCTCTGGATAACATCCCAGACAGCAATGCGGCAGCTTTTAAGCATGCTCCGTTTCTCCTCTATGTCCGCCGGCAAAGGCACACCATAGACAGAGCTTATAACCTTCCAGAACCGGTTTTGGGGATGGTGGTAAAAGAACTGGCCTTCCCTGGATTTTACTGAGGGAAAGGATCCCAAAACCAGAATTTTGGAATCCTTATCATATAATGGTGGTATTGGATGCTCTATTCGGCTCATTTCAAAATCTCCGGTAGGAAGGACTTGCCTGCTACCCTGCTTTCTACCTTAAAATAATCCAGTATTGTGGCTGCGATATCCGCAAAGGTGCTTCTGGTACCAAGGTTAATCCCCGGCCTGATCCCTTCACCGTAAACCACAAGGGGGACATATTCCCTGGAATGGTCCGTTGAAGGTGTTGCCGGATCACAGCCATGGTCCGCCGTCACAATCAGGATATCCTCCTTTCTAAGCCCCGCCAGAACTCTCGGCAATTGTTCATCAAAATAGGTCAATGCCTTCGCATATCCGTCGATATCATTTCTGTGGCCGTAAATCATGTCCGTATCCACCAGATTTACAAAGCACAGCCCTTCAAAATCACGTTCCGTACGTTCAATCAGCCTCTCGATACCCTCTGCATTATCACGGGTGCGTACCGTATCCGTAATACCCTTTCCTGCAAAGATATCATAAATTTTTCCGACACCGAGGACATCAAAGCCCTTTTCCTTTAACAGGTCCATCAGGGTCGTAGAGGGCTCCAGGGAAAAGTCATGCCGGTTAGAGGTACGTTTGTAATCCGGATACTCCCCGGTAAAGGGTCTGGCTATGACACGTCCCACCGCATGTTTCCCCGTCAATATTTCACGGGCAATCTCACAGTAACGGTATAATTCCTGGACCGGAATAATATCCTCGTGGGCTGCAACCTGAAAAACGCTATCCGCGGATGTGTAGACAATTAAAGCCCCTGTCTCCACATGCTCCTTTCCATAATCCCGGATCACATCCGTACCGGAATAGGGCCGGTTGCAAAGCACCTTCCTCCCCGTCCTTTCCTCAAAGGGCTTCAGCACCTCTTCAGGAAAACCCTCAGGGTAGGTGGGAAATGGCTGCTCCGATATGATCCCCGCAATCTCCCAGTGCCCTGTCGTAGTATCCTTCCCCTTTGATTGTTCCAGCATTCGGGCAACTGCCCCTTCAAAGGGCTGGCCATCCCTGGTTTGCATAGATGTATCCGGGGAAACCTTTCCCCTCACTCCGTCAATATGGAACAGTCCCAGCCTCTGCATATTGGGCATATGGAAATACCCGCTTGTTGAGGCTGAATAGAGGGTATGGCTGCCCACATCCCCATAAAGGTCTGCATCCGGCAATGCACCGATCCCAACGCTGTCTAATACTACAATAAATACACGCTTCATTCTTATTCCTCCTATTCTCTCAGGGAACATTTTCTGTTATTAAAAGAAATAATTCAAATTACCTTATTGAATTACCGGAATCAAATGTATATTCCGATACGCGCACGCCTCCTGGCACACTTTGAACGGTGCAAGTGCAACGCCCTTTATGGGAAATTAAAAAAGCGGTTTCCCATAATCTAAATTAAGCCTGCCGACTCATAATTGTTCATCCTTGCTGATAAAGATATTATAATTATTTTTCTTTCCATTGTCCATCCTTCTCTTATTCCCGGAATTAAAACCCCGTAAATTAAATTCTTGTAAATCAAACCTTGCGAACTAAATCCTTGCAACCTAAACCCTTACAAATTAAACCCTTACAAATTAAACCCTTACAAATTAAAAAATTCCCCACTTTATAAAATAGGGAATTTTTTAATAATATATGAAAAGGGTTATCCCTTTTCAGAAAAATTATACTTCTTCATCCGGTGATATTCTCAAGCTTCTTCTTTTTCTATGTATTTATCTCTACTTTTATACAAATATACTATGGAGGCTATAAAGATCGCCATACAAACAATTATCATAACGTAAACACCCCGCCCCAAATAACATACCCTGTTTTTTTCATGAACCCGCTCTCCTTTTTTAAAATAGTATTAGGATTTAATACCCCTTTTTCTTCAAATCCCATGTTTGGAAACTACGTATGATATCAATTATTTTAATTTCATAATGATATAATTTTAATTTTATTTGGAACCTATTTTATTGTATATCAATTAGTGGAAAATACAAGTTTCTTTTACAGCGGATTTTATGATATTTGAAAAAAGTTGAAGAACTTTATCCCAGAACTGCGTTATATTTTATGAAACGATCCACATACTATTTACTGTAGCCTATAGCTTCCGGTACAAATAAATATGTTGTTATCAAATTCGTTTCATGATATAATTTACGGAGTTAAAAACGTCACCAGAACGTACTGTTTTTCGGAAAGGTCGTGCAGACATGAAGCCCTTGGGTTCCCTTAAAGATTTTATTATCAAATATAAGCATGGTTTCATATTATTATACTTTTTTGTATACCTCATCTGGTTTTTTAAACTGGAGCATACTGTAACCACGCATTTTAATACAATTTATACAAAATTGGATGACTATATCCCCTTTTGTGAGGTATTTATCGTTCCTTATTTTTTGTGGTTCCTTTATATCGCCGTAACCATCATATACTTTTTGTTTGCCTCAAAGCATGATTTTTACAAATATTGCGTGAATATCTTTGTCGGTATGACCATTTGCCTCATCATCTATACCGTATGGCCCAACGGGCACCATCTCAGGGTGGATTTGCGCGCCCTTGGCAGATCCAATATTTTTACACATTTGTTATCTTATATTTATTCTGTGGATACAGCTACCAATGTATTCCCGAGCATCCATGTATTTAACTCAATTGCCTCCTACCTGGCCATCAGTAAGAGTGAAAAACTGAAAAAATATAAATGGATCCAGAACTCGGCCCTGATACTTACCGTTTTAATCTGTATGTCAACAGTCCTGTTAAAGCAGCATTCCGTACTGGATATTTTTGGTGCGGTTGCACTCAATATTGTAATGTACCTGATTGTTTACGTACCCGACTGGAGCAAGGTCATGGCAGACAGAAGAGCCCGCAGGGAAGGGCTGTCAAACATCTAGCGGGGTGCCTTAATTTAATTGTAGTATCCCAGTTCTTGGACATACCTTCATAAAGACAAGCCCAGAGGGCTTCACGGATAAAAGGGGCTGTCGGGAAATTAGGTTTTTTAGCCCGTTCAGTCCCATATAGGGACAACCCCGTGACAATCAGGCTTTCACTGCTTGGAA
>DUNO01000035.1 GCA_012839295.1 Clostridiales bacterium | reverse complement strand
TCATGGGATGTTAAAGGCAAGCCCAGGTGGATATAGCTGCCCCAAGATTTACCTCACAGCCTCCCATTCATTAACACAGCCCCCCTCCTTTCATTTTCATATCCTGGATATGTTTTCAATCCCCCTCTTCTATGTTATAATGTCAAATAATACATAAAACCACTGTTCACACAAGTTATAGTTATATAAGGAGATCCACAAAATGACCGAACGAAATTACCATGATCAAATAAATATCGATAACACAGAAAAGCTCAGAAAATTATTGGAATCCTTGCCCCGCTTCTGCAGGGACTTTTTCCGCGGCATTGAGCCTACAACCTCCTCCAGGACCCGCATTGCCTACGCCTATGACCTGGGAGTCTTTTTCGAATTCTTAAAAAATACCAACCCAACCCTAAAGAATACGGAAATCCCAGAGATCAGGCTCGATATCCTGGACCAGATCCGCGCCATTGATATCGAGGAATACCTGGAATACCTGTCCTATTATAAATCCGATTCCAAGGAACGCCTTAACGCAGAAAACGGCAAGAAGCGAAAGCTGGTATCCCTCCGAAGCTTCTACAGCTATTACTTCAAAAAGGAAATGATCCAGACAAATCCTGCCGCCTTAATCAGTGTTCCAAAATTACATGAAAAATCCATCGTCCGCCTGGATGTGGATGAGGTGGTCAAGCTGCTGGATGAGGTTGAGCACGCACAGAACATGACGAAAACCCAGCAGAAATTCCATGAAAAAACCAAAATCCGTGACCTCGCCCTCATGACCCTCCTCCTGGGTACCGGAATCCGTGTATCGGAATGTGTCGGGCTGGATATCAACGATATTGATTTTGAAAATAACGGGATTAAGATCCGCCGGAAAGGCGGTTATGAGGTAATCGTATATTTCGGGGATGAAGTCCGGGAAGCCCTCCAGGAATATCTGAAGGAGCGGAAAAAGATGATTCCCTGCGAGGGTCATACCAATGCCCTCTTCCTCTCCATACAGATGAAGCGCCTCAACGTCCGCTCCGTAGAAAACCTGGTAAAAAAATATGCCTCCACCGTGACAAAGCTGAAAAAAATAACACCCCATAAGCTCCGCAGCACCTATGGCACCAGCCTCTACCGGGAAACCGGCGATATCTACCTGGTTGCAGACGTGCTTGGACATAAGGATGTTAACACTACAAAAAAGCACTACGCAGCGATTGAAGACAACCGCCGCCGTAGTGCCGCTAATGTAGTTAAGCTGAGGAAGGATTGATTATCCCAAATAAAACTAAAGCGCCGTCCCCTTCTTCGGTTTAAATAATCTGGACATATTGACACCTTCATGCTCCAGCAGCTTGATTTTATTATCCAAACCGCCGGCATAGCCTGTCAAGCTTCCATTTGCCCCCACAACCCGGTGGCATGGGATAATAATGGAGATGGGATTATGGCCTACAGCCCCGCCGACTGCCTGACTGGACATATTCCCTTTCTTCATTCTCACGGCCATTTTCTTTGCAATATCGCCATAAGTTATAACCTCACCATAGGGAATCTCACACAGAATATCCCATACTGCTGTGCGAAAAGCGCTTCCCTTAGGTGCCAGGGGCAGCTCGGAAATAGCAGGTCTTTGACCGGCAAAATACTTGTCCAGCCACTTCTTTACAGTGGTAAATACCGGAAGTCCGGGATTCTCGGTCATTTCCTCCGCCACGGTACCGCCAAAATACTTCTGCCCCTCGATCCACAGGCCAACGAGGCTTTCGCTGTCGCATGCCAATACGATGGAGCCTACCGGTGATGAATAATGTGTTGAATAAATCAAAATCCTCCCCCTCTCATTTTTATTGATTTCAGGAATTAGCAAGAATTTCATCTTCTCGACTAATATCTACATATACTTCTAACTAATTTATATACCAGCTTCTGATGTTTTGTCAAGTAGCACATCACCTGTGCCCACTGTGTACACAGGTTTCAATCCCATTTTCCAGCTTCAAAAAATTCTCTAAAAAAATCCTTGTATATTATGTATCCAAATTCAGATATTTACCCATTTCATTTATTAATTTTTACTAACTCTTGCCTGTACTATCAATCATTAGCTCTTTTACCAGTAAATCTCCATGGAAAAACCTTCAGGATTCATGTAATATTGGAAATGTGCCCTAGGGTGTGCCTGAAAACTCATTGTACCGCTTCGGAGGCTCCAGTTTATGGTATGCAAGGAGTCTTTGGCCAGCACAAGAAGCTTTCAGACACACCCTTGTTACTAAAGGATCTACCCAACAGAAGGAGGTTTCTATGAAACGATTTCAGAAGGTAGTAGTAATAGCAATGGCATTACTATTATCGCTCAAAGCGTCAACCGTAGAAGCGGCTGATTATACCGTAACCAGTAACGACTCACTCTCTTCCCTTAGCAAGCTATTCAATACCAGCGTAAGCACCCTGCAGGCAACTAACAATTTCAAGGTAAACAGCCTGTCAAAGGGAGACGTCATCTTCGTTCCTGCCCACGTGCATAAGGTGAAAAGCGGGGAATCCCTGTTCAAGATCGCAGGCAAGTACGGCATACCCCTATCCTCTTTGAAGAGGGCTAATTACCGGACCGGTACCTCCATTGTTCCCGGAGAAAAATTACTGATTCCCGGTGTGTCGCCTTACCGTATTGCCGATGCCGTGATTTCCTATTCCAGCAGCGAGCTTGACCTATTGGCAAGACTGATTGAGGCCGAAGCAGCCGGGGAATCCCTGCAGGCCAAAATTGCTGTCGGTGCCGTGGTCATAAACCGGGTTCAAAGCGGTGATTGGGCTCCTACTATCACAAAGGTTATTTACCAGAAATTTGACTCCTATTATCAATTTACACCGGTGAAGAACGGTATGATTAAGAATACCCCTTCCGCCGAATCAAAACGTGCTGCCCGGCTTGCGATATTTGGCAGTGACCCAAGCCGGGGTGCCATCTTTTATTTCGACCAGACCTGTAAGAATTCCTGGCTGTGGGCCAAGCCCCAGACTGCCCGGATTGACCATATGGTATTTGCCAAGTAAAATGCACTGCCACTGACCATAGTTATCCATTTATTTTCCTATATATCATATATCAAAAAGCATGAGGAACCGGCAGACGGCTCCTCATACCATAAAACCTGGTTACAAGCCATGAATGGTGGGCTGTAAACCGGCGGTTTTTATCCGCCGGCGTACAGCCCACTGTTATAAAATCTTCTCCAGTAAAATCTTTTCCGGCAAAGCCTTGCTATGCAAAGTCCGCCCCGGCATTCCTATACCTGATTTTCTTATACCTTAACGCCTGATCCAGAAAAATAATCTCCGGATAACGCCCCCGATTACACCAAGAATAATTGCGATCAGAATACTTAATAACGTATATTTTATGGTGAAGCTTAAACAGGTAAACTCATAGATCAAATATTCGATGGTAGCAACTCCGTGAAATAGGAATAATCCGGCAAGCATAATGATAAAGGTAAGTAGATCAATAATCAACGCGGTGAACAGACTAATCTCTGTACGCAAGCATGCCACTATACTATAAGCCAGTGCCCCTATCAACCCGGGAACAATGAGAATAAGAAAGTAGCGGTAAAAATCCAGAAAATCCATAAACATTCCCCTTTCCATATTAAAACAGTCTTTCTGTAGTATAATACGCTGAAACAAGTCATTTTGTTACTAATTATGTCGAATCGTCTGTTTTTTCTTAGCGCATGCTTTTTTACATAATTTATACCCGTGCCTTTCACTTTTTGATGACCTATTCAAAAAGTGAAT
>DUNO01000078.1 GCA_012839295.1 Clostridiales bacterium | reverse complement strand
TGCATGACGTCATCTATCCCGTCGCTATAGGAATTCTTTCTGTGGTATTCGTCGTTCAAATCATCGCGACTTATTTTTCTTCTCAAACGCAGGTGACGCATTATGCCACTCACTTTTTCCGTTTTATGTTTTTTTTAATAGCTATTTATTTTTTCAGGGTATGGGTGATATTACTTCTTGACATATTCAACTTTGCAGGCTACTTGATCTCACCTTGGGGTGCGCAGGCGGATATGCAACAATCTATGGTGGAAGCGGCTCAAATGGGCGGGGCTTTCAAGTGGCTAGATTTAGCTAGCATCGTAACCGCCATAATGAGATGGGCAGCGTATATGGCAATTAAGGTGCTTTTTATCTCAAGAGATGTCATGTTCGCTGTAACTCTTGTAACAGGGCCATTGTGTTTAGCGATGGGGTATTTGTCTTTGTATACACAAAATGATTTCGTCAAGGGCTTTCTTTCCGGTTGGCTTCAAAACTTCTTCAAATTCCAATTTTGGGGCGTATTTGCTTCTGTAGCTTTAATAGGTCTGTCGATTGTGGATTTTCTGTCGAAGTCGGGCTCTGCAGAACCTTTGGTGGTCTTCATTACCGGCATAGCCTTCGTTCACGCTGCCTTCAATATTCCAAAACTTGCCGACAACATGTCTTCAGTGGTAATTTCTTCTGCATTGATGGCAACGCTTTCCATGGCTGCTACAAGGGGTGCTGGGACCGCGACCGCTGGGGTTGCCGAAACTGCACGTAGCAGCGCGAGAAGATTATTAAGGAGATGATGTTGTGGAAACAGTATACGTTGATCCCGAATCAAGGGATTTAGGCCCTGTTCAGCCCCTACCTTCTGCGAAAGTGAAGTGTCCCAAGTGCAAGAAATGGATGCCGGTCTGGGAAAACGGCTAAAAAGATTTTAATAATGATCTTTCAAAAATTCAGCGAAAGTTATATTTACTGTAAGCGGTCAAGTTCGATTTTTCTGTAAATTTTCCCCTTTAAGCGAATTTGTCTATAAAGTTCAGCTTTTGTCCCATCATTAGAGATAACTATAGACGGAAAGCTTTCGAATTCCTTTTCGCTTGGATGCTCCCCTAGATTGTCGGGTAAACCTGCCCTTGCACGCTTAATTAATATCGGGACGACTTCATATCCATGTTCTTCAGCAAACTTCACCAAGGCATCGAATTCGTTTCTAAACCTGCAGTCGGTTATTACGATATTTTCAGGTTTTTCCTTTTCCATTTTTTCTATCACCAGCTTAACCCATATATCGGGATCATATTTTCTTCCTGCCATCCCAAGCTCTTGAAGCAAAGCTCTTCCCCTTTCGTCCTTTTCGCCGTCCCACCCCATCAAGCGGGCAATTTCTTTGAGCTTATCCGCGAAGGCATATCGTTTAAAGCCCAAAGACACAAGGTATTCCCCACAGGTGTCTTTGCCCGAACCCGCCTTTCCTGAAAGAATTACCATTACACCCATAGATGAAGCACCGCCCCTAAAAACATAATTGGCGCAAAGGGAAGTTGGCTTTTCATGTTTATTTTCTTTGTAATCAGTAGAATCAGTATCATTACGCCTGCCGCTAAAGAGCCAAAACAAAGTGCTCGAACTAATCCATAAAGTCCAAGCCAGGCACCGTAGAAAAGAAGCAACGTAATATCTCCTTGTCCCATTTTGTTCGTCTTTGCCAGTATCGCTGAAAAAATGAAACCAAAGGCAGCGCCCGTCGCCGATAGCGTAAATCCGCCCGAAAACAAAGAGATGACAAGAAAAGCGATAGCAAAAGGCAGAGTGAACAAGTCATATATAGTTCCTTCGTAGGAGTCGGTGAGCACGGAAAGCCAAGCGGCAGAAAGCCCTAATATCACCCATACCAGCTGAATCCCGGAATACCACTTGGTAGCAAAAACTAAAGAGACGGCGAAGACCAGTTCTATGGTGCGGTACTTATACATAGACCAGGAAAGAACGGGGATTAATTCCTTCCATTTAGTGTATGCAGTCCCAGTCAGTGCCTTTTCGGCTATCAAGCTCAAAGAAGAAGCTAAAAACAACCCGAATACGAACATCAAATAGATCGTCTCCTTTCAAGTTATAAACAAAAATTCAGTATGACGCCAATGAACAAAAAGGGCGCTAAAGGAAGCTTTTCTTTGGGCATCTTTTTTGAAACGAAAAGAAATGCAAAAGTCATGCCAAATACTAAAGCAGTAAAAATGCCGGAACGCACAATATCTATTAACCCAAGCCAAGTGCCCGTAAAAAGAAGTAGTGTGGCATCTCCTTGTCCCATTTTTTTAGTATTTGCTAAAAGTATGGCTGCTACAAAACCTGTTATGCCGCCGAATAGGGAAAGGATGAAGGCATCTAAAGAAAAGAATAAAAGGTTAACTAAAAGGAAGACTCCGGCGAAGGGAAGGGTGAATACGTCGTATATGGTGCCGTCGTAAATATCGGTCAGCACGGAAAGATAAAGGACGCTAAAGCCAGCTACGGTATAAATCTTAAAAAACGGCGGGTAATACCATTTCACCGAAAGAAACAAGGCAATTCCAAGGGCAAGTTCGCTTAAAAAGTACCTTATAGGGATGGGCTTTCCGCAGTAACGACACTTTCCCCTTAAAAAGATCCAAGATAGCACCGGAAAAAGGTCATACCAAGCAAGTACATGTCCGCAAAAGTCGCATTTAGACCTTGACCACACCCACCTTTCACCTTTGATCGTCCTTTCTGCCACGACGTTTAAAAAAGACGCCAAAACCAGCCCAAGAATAAAAGTTAATGGACCATCTCCCTTCGGGACAATTATATCATATCCGTTCTAGTTGACAACAAAAATGTAAGTGATAAAATAACTTTGTCTACTTCGAAAGGTGGTTTTTCATGAGCTGGGTTCCTTTGCATGTGCACAGCGAGTACAGCACCCTTGACGGGGCAATAAGGATAAAGGATTACGTCCGGTGGGCTGAAAGACAAGGCCTTCCTGCTATAGCTGTGACCGACCATGGGTTTTTATCCGCCATCCCCGAATTCAACAAGCAGGCAAAAGGTAAGGTAAAGCCCATATTTGGCATGGAAGCTTACGTGGAACCCATCACCGAAACGGGACAGAAATACCACCATCTCGTCATCTTGGTAAGAAATCAAAAGGGGCTTAAGAATTTATATAAGCTCTCCAGCATGTCCTTCGAAAACAGGACGGGAAAATACGGCATCATCAAGCCTGAATGGTTGAAGGAGTACGGCGATGGCTTGATATTCCTTTCCGCCTGCATGCAGGGAGAGCTTTCCTGGCTGCTTCGTATGGGGCGGGATTCTCAGGTAAAGGCTTTCGTGGACTTCATGAAGGGGCTGGACTTTTTCGTGGAGCTTATCGACATAGGAACGAAGGAACAGGACGAATTAAATATAAAACTTAAAGATGCAGCAGAAGCCTTCGGTCTTATGACGGTAGCTACACCTGACGCTCACTACTTTGCTGAAGACAAGTGGTGGTATCCCACTTTCTGGGCTTCCAACAGGCATACTTCGGAAGACTACGACACCCGGGCAGAAAGCATGGCAAGCATGGACCTTTCACTGCCCACGCCGGAATACATGATCGAAAAATATGGCCAGTCGGCAGAAAATACCCTTTATATCGCAAGTATGATAGAAGAAGTCAAGGTTGGCTTCGATAAGCACATGATGCCAAAGCTCAGTGCTGCTGTGGACTTAAGAAGCTTAGCCAGGCGCGAGCTTGAAGAAAGAATAAGAAGATATAACCTTCCCAGGAAAGAATACGAAGAAAGGTTGAACAAGGAATTAGATATTATCGGCAATCTTGGCTTTGACGACTACATGCTCCTTGTGCGGGACATCATAGAGACGGCTAAGAAAAAGAACATCTACGTAGGGCCAGGGCGTGGGTCTGCCGCAGGGTCATTGGTAGCCTGGGCCATAGGTATAACTGCTGTTGATCCCATCCGCCATGGACTTCTTTTTGAACGCTTCATCAACCCCGGCAGGAAGGGCTTTCCCGACATAGACATAGACATAGAACACGAACGCAGAGAAGAAGTCATAGAAGATTTAAAGGAAAAATACGGCCGCAATGCTGTAGCTGGAATTGTGACATTTTCCCAATATAAGATAAGAAATTCCATATGGGACGTCTTGCGGGCGCTGTTTGACAAGGTGGAAGCTGGCAGCGACGTGGAGCAGTTCAAGAAGATAG
>DUNO01000034.1 GCA_012839295.1 Clostridiales bacterium | reverse complement strand
TTTCACTTTTTGATGACCTATTCAAAAAGTGAATAGGCCTTAATAAATAGTTTGAAAGTGACTTTCTTTCAAACTTCCTGACATGCTGCCGTAGGCAGTACAAACATAATTGGGAAGAACGCTGCCCTTGCGTTCTTCCATTGTGAAGTTTTAGAAATTCTTAGGTCGCGTCTTTTGGCACCTTAGAATTTCTCTTCACACTTTCCTCCATCCTTACGCACCATCTGTGCGTATATGCATCTCTCTGCACTTTGATTTTTCCCAGGCTGCCGCATAGGGCGGCACCTTGGCCGCTTTACAATGATCTATTCCGGATAAATATTCTTCCCTGTCAGCACCGTTTTTGCCGCCCGCATTGCAATCAAGATATCCTCTGTAAATTTAATATCCTCCGCATAGGCGGCGTCCATTGTAAATTGAAGCTTCCTGTCAGCGGTTGCCCGGTATTTGATATCCACAGTGCAGCACAGTCCCGGGAGGCAGGAGAACCTTTTCTCGTATGGGAAGCCTCCCTCCGGAAGCTGTGCTTCCTCAGGCAGTATGGGTCTGGGTCCGATAATGGACATATCCCCCTTTAATATATTAAAAAGCTGGGGCAGTTCATCCAGGCTGGTTTTCCGAAGTACAGCCCCTACCCTGGTGATCCGGTCATCACCCCGGTGTGCTCTTTTATCCGGAGCCTTATGATTTTCTTTCATCGTCCTAAATTTATATATCTTAAAGGGTACCCTGTCCCTTCCGAGCCGGTATTGGGTAAATAATACCTTTCCTCCGTCCTCAAGCTTAATCAGGGCACCGATCAAAAGCAGCAGGGGCCATAGAAGCAAGAGAAGCCCGCCGCTGATTATTCTGTCTAAGATCTGCTTTATTCTTCTTTCATAGATTCCTTGCTCATTGATTCCTTGCATCGCTGCCTCTTTTCCGGCTGGTCCTGCCTTTGCCGCCTCTGCCTTCGCTAGCTCTGCCTGCAATAAGCGCTTCCCTTCGGAAGGCAGTTTCAAAGCTTTCCGCATAATCCAATCCCGCCTGGCATCCCCGGTAGGCTGCCCATCCCTTGATTGCAGCCTCACTGCGGGGATGGGGATATTCCCTCATAACTCCCTCATACTGGGAAAGGGCTTCCAGCTTCCTGTCCACTCCACCTTTTTTAATTTCTATAAATAGGTTCGGGGTAAAGGGGCGGAGGGAGGTGTTCAACCCCCATTCCGTGGAGGATGGTATTTCCATAAAATTAAGCTCCTTTACCGGCTTGACCTCCGGGTTCCGCTGGAAGAGCCGGACTGCCGCCTGGCAGGCTATGGACGTCTGGTAGTGGTCATTATTCAAATCACTGGGGTGGTGGGTAAATATGATATCCGCCTGCGCTACCGTCATGATTTTTTCTATGAACCGTACCATTTTCAAATGGGGAACACAGTTAAATTCGATATTGGGAAAGCTTCCAAGGAAGACCCGGCTTACTCCCAGCATCCTGTTGCACCTGACAATATCCTGACGTAATTTCCCTGCCTTTGGCCTGTTCTTTCTGGCTCCGGCTTCCCCGCAGAGAATGCATACCTCCGCCTTATTCCCTTCCGCCGTAAGCTTTCCAATCGTTCCGCCTGCACCTAATACCTCATCATCGGGATGCGCTACCACAAATAAATACTTCATAGCTACCTCATTTCATAAAATCCTGCGGCCAGATGATCCACTTTCTCTTACTCTGTCATAGATATCTTATGATCGGGATTTGCCAGGAGTTCACCTGCTACTTGTAAAATAATATAAGTTATCAGAAGTTGCCCTTCAAACTTCTGATAAAAGGCGCTGCATTTACGCCGTGCATCCCGATTACAGGAAGATTAGTATAAAGGCTGTACGTGATTATACAAAACCCAATACAAAAAATAGCAGGATATGATTTCTCATACTCTACTACTTTTAATGAGCTTTTACAGCATTCCAGCTAAATGAAATCACTCTGGAAGGCTTATTCTCTTACATTTGAAACCATATCATGTATGGATTCCCTGTACCCACGGATCCAATAGGAACAGTTATTGTATTCTGACATAGCCCGGTCATAACAGTCATCCCCAAAGATCTTACGAAGGAGCTTAACCCTTGGTATCATCCAGGCTATCAAGGGGTTCAGGAAGCTTACGGGGCGTATTGTCCTTCCTCTGGAATGAGCCATAAGTGACAGCAGCTGATAGGTGGAGATGTATTCCTTATTCTGGGGATGGTAAATCCCACGGGCATTACTATCAATCAGGCAGCTGATGAAGCTGCATAAATTTATAATGTCTATCATGCTTCTCTGGTTAGGGTAGTCAGGAAAAAAGGGTATATATTTTGAAGCCTTTGCCAATAAACGGATGCTTCCCTTGCAGCCGGCACCGGATACAACCGGCGGCCTGATGACGGCAACTGCAAGTTGCTCACTCTCCAATTCAAGTATTCTCTGCTCTCCTTGCCTTTTACTCCTCCCATACAGGCTATCCGGCTTGACAGGCGTATCCGCACCAATCCGCTTTCCTGCACTGCCATAGACATTCATGCTGCTGATATAAATATATTGAGGGACACCGGACAGCTTTGCTTTTTTTGCTGATTCCACCGCCTGCCAGACATTTGCCTTAAGAAAAAGCTCTTCACTTCCTTTCTTTTCCTTGGTATGGGCAAGACCGGCGGTATATACCACGGTGTCTATCCCTGCCATGTCGAAGCTTTTCCACTCTTCCCTTCTTCCCGATACCAAAAACACCTCATAGCCCTCCTCTCCCAGCCATTGTGCCAGGGAACTTCCTATAAAGCCACTTTTTCCGATAACCAGAACTTTTCTCCTCCCAATATTATTCTTCCCATTGCTCTCCATATCACCCTCCATATCACCTTCCATATTAAAGCCTCCAAAAATGATAGCCTTTTGCCAGCCACCTTTTCTTATCCAGAATTCCCTTAACATCAATGAGAACCCTTTCCCCCGGGCTGCCCTTCCGGTACATGGCTTCTATTTTTTCCTCCGATAGAGCCTTGAATTCCTCATGGGCATTTGCAAAGACCAGGCAGTCCGCCTCCTGGATATCCTCCATGGGAATGAGCTTAATCCCATAATGCTTCCTTGTCTCCTCCGGGTCTGCCAGGGGATCCGCAACTGCCGGGATGATGCCGTATTCCCTTAGCTTTTCAAAAATATCCACCACCTTCGTATTTCTGATATCGGGGCAATTCTCCTTGAAGGTAATGCCAAGGATGACTACCTTACTGTCCATGACAGGCCGGTTCGTCAAAATTAGTTTTTTAATAATGGCTTCCGCTACAAATCCCCCCATGCCATCATTGATCTTCCTTCCGGACAGGATGATCTGGGAATGGTAGCCGAGCCGCTCCGCCTCATAAATAAAATAATAGGGATCTACTCCAATGCAGTGCCCTCCCACAAGTCCCGGGTAAAAATTCAGGGCATTCCATTTCGAGCCCATAGCTTCAATGACCTCCCTGGTATCTATCTGCATCCGGTCAAATACCATGGCAAGCTCGTTCATAAAGGCGATATTAATATCCCTTTGGCTGTTTTCCACCACCTTGGCAGCTTCTGCCACCCTTATGCTGCTTACCCTGAATACCCCGGCCTTTATAATCTGTCCATATACCTCTGCCACCTCCTCCAGGGTGTCCTCATCCATGCCTGAGACAATCTTTGTAATACTCTCCAGCCTATGAACCTTATCCCCCGGGTTGATCCTCTCCGGAGAATATCCCACCTTAAAATCCCTGCCGCAGAGAAGGCCGGAGCACCTCTCCAGAATCGGTACGCACACATCCTCCGTAACCCCCGGATATACCGTGGATTCATAAACCACAATGGAGCCCTTCACCAGATTTCTGCCCACAATTTCGCTGGCCGTCTCCACCGGCTTCAAATCCGGTGTCTTATGGGAATTAACCGGTGTGGGAACCGCTATAATATGAAATTTTGCCCCACGGAGCCTTTCTTCCTCATTGGTAAATTCTATCGCCGCCTCCTTAATCGCATCATCTCCGACCTCTTTCGTTGGGTCAATCCCGCTTTTATATTTTTTAATGACCTCAGGGCTGATATCATAGCCAATAACAGAATATATTTTTGAAAATGCCAGTGCCAAGGGCATTCCAACATAACCCAGACCCACAACGGAAAGGCTTTCGCTTCTATTTGATAAATCCATTGCCAAGCTCATAGAAAATACCTCCCTATCCATCTTTTTTCAGGCATATATGCCGGTATAAATCAAGTTACGATATAATTCTTGTAATACCAACAATACCTCTCCCTTCAATATTATGTTATTATACAAATTTTGACACAAAAAGAGTTGCCCCAGGCTGATGCCTTGGGTCAATCCCTTGAGGCAATGCCTTGAGTCAATACCTTGAATTCAGGGTCTGTCTACGGCAGTTCTATGTTTTTTTACATAAAAAATGGGCGTGAAAGCTATGCTCCCACGCCTTACCAGAATGAATATTAGTATTTACTACCAAGCTGCAGTTGATTGTTGCCAACTATCAGTTGCAATCACTAAAGCAATACCAAATCATTAATTCACAACGGCTTACTGTTCAAATTATTAATTATATTAACATGTTTAATAAACACATGCTGAAGGTAGGAATACAATCCTTTTTGTAAATATTTTTATCACATATATGGATAGATAAAGTATTTTGGAGCAACTCTATTATTGCAGCTTTGACAAAATAAGTGCGTTAAGCTAGAATTACACTATAACAATAAGTAAAATAACCTTAAAGTTAGTCCATATTCAAGTAAGGCCAAAAGCGGCAGAAAGCATTGGAGAAATTGAGAATGCTCCTCTACTGCCAGCTGATTAAAAATTGAAAAGAGGTGTTTCTTGATGGCAGATAATAAAATGAATCCTAAAGTTGATGAATTCTTAAATGCAGCCAAACAGTGGAAGGAAGAATATAAGAAATTAAGAACGATCATTCTTGACTGTCAGCTGACCGAGGATTTTAAATGGGGAAAGCCCTGCTACACGCTGCAGAACGAAAATATAGTTTTAATACATGGCTTTAAGGAATATTGCGCCCTTCTGTTTATCAAGGGTGCGCTCTTAAAAGACAGTAACAGCCTTCTGGTCCAGCAGACGGAGAATGTCCAGGCCGGCCGCCAGATACGGTTTACCAGCCTCCAGGAAATCGAAGAGCTGGAGCCCGTAATCAAGGACTATATTTATGAAGCCATCGAAATTGAAAAAGCCGGTCTGCAAATAGATTTTAAAAAGACTGCTGAATTTCCGGTTCCTGAAGAGCTTCAAGCTAAATTTGATGAGCTGCCCGCCTTGAAAACTGCTTTTGAAGCGCTGACACCGGGACGGCAAAGAGCATACCTTTTTAATTTTTCCCAACCCAAGCAATCTAAAACCCGGGTGGCAAGGATTGAAAAATATACACAGAAAATTCTCGAGGGTAAAGGATTAGATGATTAGTATACAAGCTGGACAGCAGGCTGTTCCAGCACTGTGAGCGAACAAGCATACCTTTTAGCTTAGCTGGGAGGTATGCTTGTTATAATTTATAATTTGTCCTATGGCAGGAATATGCCTCCGTGATAGCAGATGATTTCTTTTGCGCCATAGGCCATTATTTTATCGTATTTTTCGGAGAAATTGTATCCACCTTAGCAGATGAACAGTATTTAGCAGATAATGCCCCCGATCCCCTGAAAATTGATCCCCTTTTATTAATGGGCTTTCAATATTATGGCCTTGGCCCGGCTGCCGGAGGAGTCTTTAAGGAAGGATTAGTCTAAAAAAATAATCAGCAGGATGAAACAGAGGACACGATTAACTCCCACTTAAATAGTTAAATCCTCACACATGGTCGAAAACGAAGGATCCATATTTTATCAGGCCTTCGTTTTTGATCCTTGCTTTTTGGCTTTGTTTTTTGGCTTCTTTTTGCTTTTAATTTTTTATACCAATTTTTACCCTGATATGATATACTTGATAATTGGTTTTAGGAATATTATATGAATTTGAAACCAGATTGGAGAATACGACAATGTCATTTGGGACTTTAGTATATCACGAAATACGGGAAAGTACGATGTTTCATCCGGATCAGCCTCATCCTATTGAAGTAAGACAGAGTTATGAAGATAATCTACCCTCTATTCTTTTTGTGACTTTAGAGAATTTTACGAAACAGATGGAATATTTATATGAGAACCATTACCATACGCTGACACTTGAGGAACTCCGGAATTTCTATTACAATCAAGGTGTTCTGCCAGAGAAATCCATATTATTAACCTTTGATGACTGCTACCAGTCCATTGCACACTATGCTTATCCTCTTTTAAAGAAATTTGGCTTTCATGGGGTGGCCTTTGTGGTCACAGGATGGCTGAACCGCCAGCCTTCCCCCTTCCGGCCGGAAAGCTCCATTTGCCTTACCCGGGAAGAACTGGAGGGAATGAAGGATGTTTTCGAATATGCTAATCATACAAATTTGTTCCATACCAGATCCAGTCCTTCCGTCAGCCGGATGATGGAAGAAGGAAGTCTGGAGATCTCCGAGGATTTAGACCGCTGTAACGCTAATCCAGTCATTGGAGCTAAGGATACCTTCGCCTATCCCTTCGGCCTGTATACCGGGCAGAATGTTGCCCTTCTCAAAGAGAAAGGCTTCCGCATGGCCTTCACAACGAAGGCAGGTCCAAATGGCAGGGATACGGATCCTCTTCTTCTTAACCGTACCGTTGTTCCGTACTCTATGGAGATGCCGGTGTTCCAGGATATTATCCAAGCTAATCTTAAAATGAAAGGATTGTAAACTATTATGAAAAAAACATTTGCTTTACTTATCTTATTAACCGGATTCCTTTTCCTGGCCGCTTGTTCAAAGGCGGCAGATCAGGATCAGGGAGGCAATTTAGGAGCTGCTTCTTCCCCTACAGCTGGAGTAACAGAAGGAACTCCTGCCCCGGAAGAATTGAATGTAGGAATATTGCCGGCAGAATCTGCCATTCCCTTGATCTTGGCAAAGGAGAAGGGGTTTTTTGAGGCTGCCGGTGTGAAAGTGACCCTTCAGGCCTTCTCTTCCCCGAATGACCGGAATGCTGCGGTCCAGTCCAAGGAGCTGGATGCGGTTATCGGCGATGTTATGACCGGTGCTGCCTTTGTAGATAAGGGCTTTCCTATGAAGATCACCTCGGACATCAGCGAGGATTTTAAGATACTTTCCTCTCCTAACTCCGGGATCACGGCTATGGAGCAGCTGGGCGGGAAGAAGATTTCCCTTGTTCCTAATTTTATTCTGGAATATATTATGGATCAGTTTGCGGCTGAATATGGCTTTGATTATGAGATCGTCGAGATTCCTTCCTTCTCAGGAAGATCGGAGGCGCTGATGTCGGATCAGATCGACGGTGTTGTGTTTACGGAGCCCCAGGCCGGAATGCTGGCGGCTCAGGGAGCCCATCTGCTTGGCAGCTCGAAGGAGGCCGGGATCAAGGGAGGCACCCTGATGTTTACTGAGGATGCAATCGCCAAGCATCCTGCGGCGGTCAAAGCCTTTTATGAGGCTTATAATAAAGCGATTGATTATATGAATGAAACTGCTGCTTCCGAATACAGTGACATTCTTAGCAGCTACCAGTTCCCTGAAGCGATCAAGGATTACCTGACCGGCCTGAACGGAACCTTCCAGCATGCCGGTGCCATTGACCAGGAACAGTTTGACCACATCATCGGGTGGACTAAGGATAAGGGCTTGATCAGCAAAAGCTATTCCTATGATGAGCTTACGGATTTTTCTTTCTTGGATTAGTGCCCCGCGGCACACTAAGGCGCTCCAGCAGGTCCAGCAGGTTGAATAATAATACTCCCACCAGCCCGATTACCAGGATTCCACCGAACATTTCCACGTAATCCATCTTCGACCAGGCGCTTAAAATATAATAGCCAATCCCATAGACAGCAGCATAATTTTCTGCAAAAAATAAGGATGCCAGCGTGATTCCGATGCTGATCCTCAAGCCGGAAAAAATCTGCGGAAGGATTGCCGGAAGGATCAAATACCGGTAACGCTGCCCTGCCGTCGCGCAGAAGCTGTCCATCACCTTAAAGTATGACGGCGGGATCTGTTCCACCCCATCCCGCACGGATAATATCATCTGAAATATGATAATCCAAATCATCAGGATTATTTTTGAGGTATTCCCAAGCCCGAACAGCAGCATAAAAATAGGGAGAAATGCAATCTTAGGCATGGGATAAATAAAATATAATAAGGGGGACAGCAGGCGTTTGCAGGTCTCATTTACTCCCATAAGAATGCCTGCCGGAACTCCGATCAGCAGGGAGATACCAATGGCAGCCATCACTCTTAATAAGCTGGCTCCGCAGTGGAGCAGCAAGACTCCTGGAACCTTCACTATATATACCAGGGTTTCCAGGGGAGAAGGCACCGTGTGGGTATTTAACAGCAGATGAAATACCTCCCAAAGAATCAGGAAACTGATAAATCCTGCAAATTGCCCCTTAGCAAACCTCTTAATTCCTCCCTGAATTCCTCTCTTAATACCTGTCCAAACCAGCCATGAACCCTCTTTCATACATCCTTCTCCATTTTTATCATTCCCCGTAATTTAATGCATTCCTCATAAAAACCCAGCTGCTCCCTGGCATTCTCCGTGAAATAATAGGGATTTTCCAGCTGCACAATCCTTCCATCCTCTTTTAAAATAAGGATATACTGTCCCAGTATCACGGCCTCTTCTACATCGTGGGTAACAAATAACAGGGTAGCCTGCCTCTTTTGTTGTTCCCACCGGATTAAGCCCTGTAACTCCTCCTTGGTAGTTGCATCCAGCGCGGAAGTGGGCTCGTCCATCAGAATAAGATCCGGCTCACCGATCAAGGTTCTTGCTAAAGCCACCCGCTGCTGCTCTCCGCCGCTTAGCTCCTGGGGATATTTATTCCCGTGCTTTTCCAGTCCCAGCTTATGAAGCAGCTCTGCGACAAGCATATCTATTCCTTTTTTTTGCCCTCTCAGCTTAAGAGGCATCGCCACCGCTTCTGCCACCGTCTGCCAAGGCAGCAAGCCCAGCTCCTGGAATAAAAACGCCGTCTCTCTTCGGGGTCTTTGGACTTTTACCCCATGAATACTCACTGTTCCCTCATCGGGTTTTAAAAAACCTGCAACCAAATTCAGTATAGTCGTTTTTCCTGAACCGGATTTTCCGATTAAAGCGTAGGAAATCCCCTGTTCCAACGTGAGGTTAACGCCCTTAAGCACCTGCTGCCGGTCAAAGTCAACGGAAACTTGATCCATACTAATAAAATCCTTCTTCAACCTTAATCCTCCGCCTTCCTCTTTTCCCTTGTTGATGCTCCGGCTCCCCAAAGCAATTACTCTAATTATACTTTATTGATGTCCCAAGTACAATAGTTTCCCTATCCAAAGCGACCAATCCAAAGCGGCCAAGCGGCCAGGCCATAACCAGACAGCCAAGCATGTGCCTGCTCCTATTAGAGAAAGGGCTCCTGCTTATCTGGCTTAATGATGATTTTTTTCAAATGTACACTGACATAAAAGGTATCCGGAAAACATACTATGTATCAAAATAATCCAGCAGTATCATAAGGAGATAATTTGGAATTTAAGGACAGCAGAACTTACCTTAACCTTCAGGCTGCATTAGAAAATGAGCTAAGAACCAATGCATTATATGGTCTTTACAGAAAGCACTCGGATCAAGAGGTGCTGCTGGAAATCAGCATTGTTTTTGAAACAATTTCCAGGAACGCCCAATTTATAGGCGAAAGATTGCGCCGCATACTTAATGAGGGGGATACCAGCACCTTCCAAAACCTGGTGGATGCGGCCAATACGGAATTTTATGTAGCTAATAGTCTATACAGCCAGTTTTCCGATATCGCAACGGAAGAAGGCTATAATGACTTAGCCTCCCTATTTAACGGCATTGCAAATATTAAGCTGCACCATTACAGTACTTTACAGACCTTTGTAGAAAATATGGAAAATAACCAGCTCTTTTGCAAATCACAGGAAAATTTGTGGATTTGTTTGGGATGCGGCAATATATTAAGCGGAGAATGTGCTCCCCAGATCTGCCCGATTTGCGGATATCCCCAAGGCTACTACCAGATTTACGGCTGCTATTAGTCTGGGAACGTATGTTGATACACTATATAAAAAGTAAGCCTTTTACCAAATAGCAAACTAAACTGGAAAAGGCTTACTTCATTATAGCTTTTTACTATACCTTCTTACTATATACTCTTACTATGCCCGCTTACTGCACCTTCTTACTATACCCCGATACTTATTTTTTCGTAACCTTTAAAGTATATACCTTGCTTGTTTTACCATCCTGCGCGGTCACTTTGATAATTGCCTGTTTATAAAACTCTTTATCATAGAGCAGCCTTCCTTCCGGATCTGATTCATCCCCAGGATTGCCCCCGGAATAAGTCCGGCTGATGATTTCACTTCCATCCGGCGTAACTACAGCACAAATACTGCCTTTTTCCAATAAAACAATTAAAACAACCAGAATAAGGTAGGATCCTATTAACTCACCGCGGATGCTGTGAAAGAAGTACCGTTTTGATAATAGGGCTTTATTGCTATCTGCACTTTCCTCGTTTTTCTTAAATTTCCTGGCAAATGCTTTGAAATGTTCCTTACCTGACAGGGCATTAAACTTTCTCTTCATTTGTTCCCTCCATCTCCACTAAATCAGTATTTGTTCATAGCTTTGTACATCCAGAGGTTCAAAAACTGTATTTTCTGACGTGGGTTATTGTAGCATATTTTATAATTCTTACGCAGTGTCTCTGCTTGAGTTTTTATTTTCATTTCATGACATTTAACCGCCACAACCGGCCGGACAATCCAGTGGCAGGTATCGCTATCGGAATGCCTGCCAGAGTCCAGATTTAATTTAGCCATTGACTTTACTGAGAATGTGAGGTATATTTATTTCATAAGTTATTTTAACTATTATAATAAGTTATAAAATAACCATTGGCAGATATTTTACCCTAACAAGTATCCATCCATTAAACCTTATGCCGGATCTGTTGGCCTTCCCGCAAAATATTTCTCCCTGCCCATTATCCCTTAAGAATGGAGGTTAGAGCATATGGATATGAATATCCACGAATCTCATACCATAGACCTGCATATACATTCCAGCTACAGCGAGGACGGTGAATATGCACCTTCTGCGCTGGTCAAAATGTGCATTGATGCAGGCATTTCCCTCATGGCCATAGCGGACCATAACTGTGTAGCAGGAGCCCGGGAAGCGCTTGACGTTAAAGGGACAATCGAAAAAGCTACCGGTACGCGCATAAGCTGCTACCCTGCTATAGAGATTGACTGCACTTACCGGAATGTGAATTTCCATGTCCTCGGCTACAATATCAATCTCGAAGGTACGGATTTTGAAGACATCGAACAGAATGTTAGGAAGCAGTGCATCCATGCCTCCAAGGAAAGGCTGCGATTGGTGAACGGGTTAGGCTTCCACCTTACCAAGGAAGAATTAAATGCGGTAACTGAGGGAGGCTATTGGAGCGGGAATTGGACTGGGGAGGCTTTTGCAGAGGCCTTGTTAAAGAGCCCCTATTATTGTGAAAATGATATCCTAAGACCTTACAGAACCGGCGGCAACCGGAGTGACAACCCATATGTAAACTTTTATTGGGACTATTGTTCCCAGGGAAAGCCCTGCTACACAGGCATGACGTACCCTGACCTAAGAGATGTTATTGATATCATACACCAAAATAATGGCAAGGCTGTTTTAGCCCATCCCGGGATCAATCTGAAGGACAATTATGATATGCTTGACCAACTGATCCCCTTGGGACTGGATGGTATAGAGGCCTATAGCAGCTACCACGATCCCAAAACTGCCCAGTGGTTTTTTATGAAAGCCCGCCGGCATAATCTCTTTGTAACAAGGGGCAGCGATTTTCACGGCAAAACAAAACCAATGATTAAACTGGGTCATTTATAATAAATTTAAGGAAGGTGATTATCATAGGAATCAACATGCTTGACCTGAGGCAGAGCAATGCCCGGACTGTCCTCTGGAGCCTGCGCTCCTGCAGGACCTCAACAATCAAGGATATGGCACAGCTAACCGGCCTTAGCTTTGCTACGGTTGGAAACATATTAAACAGCTTTGTAGAAAGCGGTGAGGTATTACTGGGTGAAATGCACTCCTCCACAGGCGGAAGGCCGTCACAGGCCTACAGCTTTAATGCGGAATATGCCCATGTGCTCGCACTGTCAGCACGGGTAAGGGGAGAAAAAAATGTCATCACCGCCTGTGTCGGAAACCTCTACGGGGAAGAGGTCTGGAAAACAGAGCAATACTTTGACACCATACAGCTCACATCCTTTGAAGCCCTGGTGGCAGCATCCGTGGAGGCATATCCGACCATTAGGGTCCTATCCTTTTCCTTACCCGGCGTGGAGCTGGACGGAGTCATCCAGGTCAATGATTACAGGGAGTTGGAAGGGCTTCCCTTTGCAGAGCACTTCCAAAAGAAATACCTGCTGCCCGTCCTCATAGAAAATGATGTTAATGCGGCAGTACTTGGATACGGCAAAAGCCTGAAGGAGGTTTCCGTCATTGTGGGGATTTACTTCCCCAGGCATTTTGGCCCCGGTGCGGGTATTATGATTGACGGCAAGCTGTTAAAGGGCGCCTGCGGATATGCGGGGGAGGTGGATATCCTGCCCTTAGACATTGACTGGTGCTCTATCAACTATGAAGATCCCCGGGAGGCCGGAGCTGCCATTTCCAAATTGGTCAGTGTTTTCTGCAGCATCCTAAATCCGGAGCAGGTTGTATTATATGGCGATTTCTTTACTGCCGCCTTAAGAAAAGCGATTGAGGAGGAATTCCCCACCCCGGCCATCAGGAACATCCTCCCCTCCATTGTCTACCGGAATGATCTGGATTCCAGCATTCATACCGGTTTAATTACACTGGCAATCTCTGCTTACCAAGCCGGGCTATGTATAAAGCCATAGCAAGTAAGGCCGCATTTCCTGGAAGGATATGCTTTGGGTATAAAAATTTTTAGTATATAGGAGCATTCATATGATTTTCTTAGCATTAATTTACTTAGCATTTATTAGTTTAGGACTTCCTGATTCCCTGCTCGGCTCCTTATGGCCTGTTATGAATGTGGATTTTGGGGTTCCTGTTGGAAATGCCGGCTTTATTTCCATGATTGTGTCCGCCGGCACCATTATTTCGAGCCTGTTCTCCCATCGGGCGATCCTGAGGTTTGGTACCGGCAGGGTTACAGTTGTAAGCGTCGCTATGACAGCTGTCGCACTGCTGGGCTTCTCACTGTCCCCGTCGTATCTATGGCTGTTGGCCTGTGCCATCCCGCTGGGCCTTGGAGCCGGAGCGGTGGATTCGGGATTGAATGAATTTGTGGCAGAGCATTATGAGGCGAAGCACATGAACTGGCTCCACTGCTTTTGGGGCGTTGGTGCCATGCTGGGTCCTGTTCTGGTATCGGCCTTAATGCAATGGGGCCATAGCTGGAGGAGCGGATATTCCAGCATATCAATCATACAGTTTACCCTGGTTGCACTGCTATTGTTCTCCCTCCCCATGTGGAAGAAGTACGAGGCTCCTTCCGCCGGGCATGCAGAAGCTGTATCAGGCTCCAGGGCAAAATATGGGCTGCTTGCGCCCCTGCGGGCTAAGGGAGCCGTTGTCGCCATGATGACCTTCTTCCTGTATATAACGGTGGAATCCTTGATGATCCTATGGGGCGCCAGCTACCTTGTACAGACAAAGGGTATCCCCCCGGAGAATGCGGCAGGATGGGTATCACTGTTCTTCTTCGGAATCACGGCGGGACGTATGTTGAGCGGATTTATTTCCATCAAATTCAGTAATGAGGCCTTAATCCGGGGCGGCGCTATTCTTGTCATAGCAGGGATTATCCTTATGCTGCTGCCCCTGCCCAGCTTCGTCACAATCTGCGCATTTCTCATCATCGGCTTGGGTCTCGCACCGATTTATCCGGCCATGCTGCATCAGACGCCTGTGTATTTCGGAAAAGAAAATGCACAGGCGACAATGGGGCTGCAGATGGCATTTGCGTATACTGCAACTACAGTGATGCCTCCCTTGTTTGGCCAGGTCTTCGCACACACTTCCTTTTCGCTGATGCCCTATGTGCTTCTGGTTGGCAGCGTGGTATTGCTTAGCTGTACGGTGCGGCTGGCGATGATAGCGAAGAAGAGGGCTTAGGGTATGTATGTGGTTTAGGCTGTGAGTATTAAATGGGCGAGTTTAGGCTGTGAGATGAATATGAGTGCCCATCTATCCATCTGGACTTGCCTTTAACATCCCATGATTGCCAAGTGCAGGCAATCA
>DUNO01000033.1 GCA_012839295.1 Clostridiales bacterium | reverse complement strand
GCAAATGCAGCGCCTTTTATGAGAAGTTAAAAAGCAACTTCTCATAACTTATATTATCGGAACCAAGTACATGTTCCGATAATCGAGATGCACGGCGCAAATGCAGCGCCTTTTATCAGAAGTTAAAAAGACAACTTGTGATAACTTATATTACAGGATGTAATTTTATGGATTAACCAATGGCGTAATTCCGCCGTTTAAACGCTTTCCAGTTTTCCAGTTGTGGGATCGATAACAAGCCCATAGATTTTGACGTCCTTAGGGATCAACGGATGGTTTTCTATGATACCCACTGTAGTTTTCACGGATTCTTCAGCGCTTTCAAACCCACTCAGCCAGCTGTCAAAATCAATGCCACAGTATTTTATAAGTTTGATTGTTTCTTCCGTAATACCCCTGTCTTTCATTTTTTTCAAGATCCTCTTGCTGTCCAGACTCTGCATCCCACAATCATGGTGGCCAATGACTAAAATGTGGTCTACATTCAAATCATAAATTGCTACCACCAGGCTTCGCATAACACTTCCAAAGGGGGAGGATATGACCGCGCCTGCATTTTTTATCAATTTCACATCACCGTTCTTCAAGCCCAGCGCCGCAGGCAGCAGCTCTGTAAGCCGGGTATCCATACAGGATAGAATTGCTATTTTTTTATTAGGATATTTACTGGAAACATAGGCCTCATACTGCTTTTGTCCAACAAACTCCTTGTTGTATTTCAATATCTCATCAATCATTTTTTACCATCCTTTCATAGACTGCTACTTTGATTTAAACCGGTAGTTCCAATACCTATTCCTTCCATATTGAAGCGTTTGAAGTTGCTTTAAATAAAGAGAGGCTAAATAAGCCTCTCTAAATATTAAGAATTTGTTTGAATATGCCTCACTAAAAGTTTTAAAGTTGGTATAATTTCATCCTCTAATATGGAAACGATTTTATTGAAACCGTTGATCATACCTTCTTCTAACTTATTGAATCTTTCATCTATTGTGACGAGTCTTTTATCCATTGCTATAAATCTCCCATCCATTGCAACGAATTCCCTATCTATTCCAGCAAATCTCCCATCCATCTCAACGAACTTTCTATCTATTCCAGCAAATATTCTATCCATTTTGTTGAATCTTTCATCTATCGCAGCGAATCTTCCAGCTATCTCGGTGATTTTTTCATCAATTGGCTGTAGTTTATTGTCCATCATCTCGGATATAGCTAATAACAATTCAGTTTCACTCATTAGGTATACCTCCAAATACAGACTTATTATATACAATATTTCTCTACTAAATCTTCGAGTTCTCCCAAAACAAACACAAATCTTACCTCAATTCAAATACAGTCCCTTAGAAAATATTATAGCTTTGATAAAGGATAATATCAAGCATTTTTACAGCAAAAAAGCTGTTGCCTACTAATTTCTGTTAGTTGCACAACAGCTCTTTCAGATCCTTTAAAAATACTTTCTTGATATACCTTCACAATTTTTTTCATTACTATATTACATATGATTCCATGTATATTGAAATAATCCTAATACCGCTTTTCTATCGTAAAGCCGGCTTCCTTTTTCTCCTTTAGTCCAACAGCCTGCGCTCCAACACCTGCATCAAAGGTTGTATCCACTGTAACCCATTTTCCCTTTAAATAGACCTGGTTCCAGGCATGGTAACCTTCCACGTCCTTGGATTGCCCCATAATTACCTGGGCAGGGATACCAACACTCCTGAGCATTGCCGCAAAGGATACGGAATAATCATAGCAGATCCCCTTCTTACTAGTGAAGATATTATCAATGGAGGGGATGTATCCGCTTCTTACCGTTTTAGCTTTTTCGCTATCGTACTCATAGGTATTAACAATATAATTGTAAATAGCGTCTGCCTTTTCGGAATCGGTCTTTAAGCCTTTTGTCAGCTCTGCCGCTTTTTTAATCGTCCTCATTCCCGTATCCCAGGTTACCATATGGTTACTTTGCAAATATAACGCTGTCTCATCGTCTGTGGTGTAATTTACTGTTTTGCTTGCTACCTGCTTATAGCTAGTTCCTTTTACCAGGGAATATAACACAACCTGATATTCCCCACTCCCTGACTGCAGTGGAAGCCTCATTGCATTCTCGTAATCATAGGTATAAACCACCCCACCCTTGATTACCCTTACTTTATCAACCTTTACTTCACTGCCCGTATTACCAATTATAACGATTCCATTCTCCAACTCACTGGTGTCTATTATATCTTCTGCCGCCTTAGCCATGGCTAGGGAAGCATTTCCCGAAGCTCCTATCAGAATAACCGCGGCAAGCAGCTGCAATAGACCTTTCTTCAAATTTGGATACATAAAAAACTCCCCTTTCGGTAACTGGCTGCCATGCTAATATAATTAGCGAAGACCCTCTAGCTTTGCGTCACCAGCTTTCGCTGGTTTTGCTATTATCGGTGGAAAGCACCTGATTTAATATAAAGTTAATATTCTCCTTTTTATGCTTTTATTTTATCATATTTATTTTTATTTACAACGAGTAATTTGGACTATTTTAAATTTATTTTCACTAATCTCCGACTTCTATTTATTTGACAGAAACCTCACTATAATTCTTTGTGATTTTTATACAAATTCTCAAAAATAGCTTACTAACAAAATAAAACTAAACATTTGTTCATTAAATGTAATAGTTTATTTAATTATTATACTATTTAACAAAATTTCTTATGGGGGACTTGACATTTTACCGCGCAACACCTATAATTAAATTTAGAATTATTCTAATTCAAAAAAGTATATAGGAGTATGGAAATGACTAAAAACGCTATGATGATTTTAGATATTATTCAGCATTCCGACGCGCATTTAACCGCCGAGCAAATATATTTACAACTAAAAAATTGTGATGCCAAGCTTGTTTTAGCATCGGTTTATAATAATCTCAATTTGCTATATAGAGAGGGGTTGATTAAAAAGGTGTCCATAGAAGGCTATCCTGACAGATTTGATAAGGCAACAAAGCATGACCATTTAGTTTGTAAATATTGTGGGAAGCTATCTGATATCTGCCTGCATGATTTAACAGAACAATTGAATGCCCAGTTGGAAGTACCCATTCTGGACTATGACTTAAAAATACACTACGTTTGCCCTGACTGTAAACAGAAATAGCTCTCCCCGGGGCACAAGCCAGAAACCACATAGGTCGCACAGCAAAGGGAAACCCATTGCTTAGACAATATAAATTATTAATAGGAGGAACTTTTATGCGTTCAATTACCAAATTAAACATCCAGTATGCCCATCGTTTTTTAAATTATGAAGGGGAAGCACAGTACCTTCATGGGCATACCGGGCTACTTACCATCGAAGTCGAAGGTGATGTCGATGCCAGAACCGGATTTGTTTATCCATGTAACAGCATCAAACGGATTGCTTGGGATTTCCTGAAAAACTTTGACCATGCTCTGATTTTACAGGAAGAAGATCCTCTGTTGCCAGAACTTCTTAAAGTTTATGAGACACAGGGTATTCGAAAAGGTGCTGAAACGAATACCATGGTTGGAGAACCTTTCGAAAACGATTTGGCGAAAGCTTATCCTGAATGTCGTTTAGTCGTTGTCAAAAAAGTTGCTACTTGCGAAAATCTGATTGAGGTATTCTATAGCCTTTTGAAAGATAAAGTCAATATTAAAAAAATGATTTTTGCATCTGGCGATAACTGCGCTTCTGCTGAGTTTTAATCCTGAACGGAATTTTCGATGCTACACGATAAAAAAATGATCGTTTACACGGGTTTTTGGAGATAATACATCTTAACTATGTAACAACAGAAATATTATGTGCGTCTTGCTGCGTTTTGCTGCAAGACGCATTTTGTTGTGTGCCCCTGGCATGGCACAATCTTACGCCACATATCCGTTTCCATGGCCTGCACTGCGCCATACGGCGGCAGAGAATATGCACCAGCCGATGAGCGCTTCAGACTATTAAGCTATTCTACCAAAAAGATAAGCCGCAGTGCATAAGCTATCAAATGGGTGTTCCCACGAGATATTTTATGCCTCTGCGGCTTATATCAACGGATCATCATATCATTTCATTGATCTGTTCCTGTATTCGTTAATTCTGTCTCTTCCTTCGGCGTCCCGCTATTAGCAGGATTCCTGTTGAGCATATTAACATTCCTGCCAGGAGATAAATAAAGGTTAGCTCTTCTCCTGTCTTTGGTATCTTGCCTTGATCCCCAGTGACGGTTCCCAGAGGTACTTCCTCGACATCAATGGTAACGAACACCTCTGTTTCCTCGCCATCCGGTCCGGTTACAATAATAGAAAACTGATCTTTTCCGGTATAACCAGGATTCGGTGTATATTCCCACTTGCCATCCTTATCAACCGTAACCTTTCCATGCCCAGGATCTTTTCCCTTTGTGGCAGTTCCGCCATCCGGTACAGGCACGTCTCCACCCTTCGGTGTATCCTCCGGTGTAATTTCTGTAACCTCTTCCGGTGTAGGAGTTGATGTTACTGTCGGCCTTCCTGTAGGCTCCGGAGTAGTAGTTGGAGTCGATCCTGGTGTGGGGGTTGGTGTCCCTGGTGTGGGGGTTGGTGTTCCAGGTGTTGGCGTTGGTGTCCCTGGTGTGGGGGTTGGTGTTCCAGGTATTGGCGTTGGTGTCCCTGGTGTGGGGGTTGGTGTTCCAGGTGTTGGCGTTGGTGTCCCTGGTCCGGGTCCTGGTCCTGGTCCGGGTCCTGGTCCGGGTCCTGGTCCGGGTCCTGGGCTACTCTTGGTATTCGATATCTCTACCGTGAAAGTCAATTCAGATGCATCTAAAGTAACTGTTACCGGCGTATTATTCAGATTATATCCCTGTGGAGCTTTTGTTTCTGTAATTACATAATCTCCGTAGGATAGTCCGCTTAGAGTTATTGTTCCGTCATCACCAATTATAACTGTTCTCTCAGTCCCGTCCGAAGCCTTCACATTAAATTCGGCACCAGCTAAACCTTTTGTAGCATCCTGGCTGTCTACCTTCCTGATAATTAAGGAACGTACCTGTTCATTTGTAATATCTGGTCCCAAGATAACATCAGGTGAATCCTTTGTGATAGTAATCGTGGTTCTTGGATTTGCCGGCAACTGATAATTCAACGGCGGGGTTTTCTCAACCAGGGTATAGGTACCCTTCCGGAGATCTTTGATCTCAACGGTTCCATCAGTTCCACTGATAATATTGTCAAGAATTACTTGATCACCCTGTAGGAGTTCAAAAACTGCCCCTGGTAGACCTTTTGTTGGCTCATCCTTATCTACTTTCTTCAATTTAACTGATCTAAGCTTTTCATTTGTAATATTATCCAGGGTTATATTCTCACCCATTGCATCAGTTATCTCGAATGGAGTGACCGGATTGTCCGGTAAAACATAACCATCGGGAGCTTTTATTTCAATAAGCTCATAGCGTCCTACCGCCAAGTTCATCTTAACATCGCCGTTACTATCACTTGTATAAGTACCCGCACCGACTAGAGAACCATTCGAAGCCCAGCGAACCTCGAATTCTGCTCCTGCCAGTCCCTTCGTACTATCCTCATCACTTACTTTTTGTACCGTAACGGACTTTAATGGCGCATTATCAACTGTGAAGCTGATTGTATTACTATTGCCATGTTTAGCCTTATCCAGACTAATCTCAAAGGGTATCTCCGGATTTTCCAGCAATTGATATCCTGTGGGAGGCGTTATCTCAACTAATATATATTTGCCGTTTTCCAGGTCTATGGTCACTTCACCATTCGAATTACTCGTCAAAGAGCCGCCCACTTTAGCTCCCCGTTTACCATCCTGATCCTGATACACCTCAAAGACTGCACCGGAAAGCTTCTTCGCAGGGTTAGTTGAATCAACCTTAGTAACCTTAAGGGTCTTCTTTTGTTTTTCATTCGTAACGGGATAGGTGAGCTTATTAGTAGTATTGCCTTTCACGGGAATGCTGTTTTTCTCAATCTTAAACTCGTCAGATTTTACTATATAACCTAATGGAGAAGCTATTTCCTTCAAGTAATAATCTCTTTTGACCGATAGATTAGAATAGGTCAGCCTACCGCCGGAGGTCTTTTTTGATCCGCCTCCGACCACAGTCTTATCCCCATTTAAATAATAATACAGCTCGAAGGTTGCCTCCTGGGTAATCAACCCTCCTGTTGCCTCATCCCTTTTCTCAATAACCAAATCGCCTTTGGATGAAGTTCCACTTCCAGTTCCAGAAGAATATGCTGTAATATTATATTCCTTGTTGCCGGTTGTAGTGCCGGAGACACCTGCTCCAATAAAGGAGGCATTATTCTTTATCTGCCCGCCTATCGGACCCGTAACCACTGTATTATATTCCAGCTCATACTGACGGGTTATAGATTCATTAAATTGCACTGTAATTGTCCAGTTTCCTGAAACCGGATCCTTCACTGTCGTAGCAGTATAGGCTGATGCATCTACATCTGTCCTCGTATTAGGATTAACATTGACATTTACCTGATATACCCGCAAGCTTCCTGTTACGTACTGATGACCTCCGCTGATTATATCCTTAAAGGTTGCACCATTTATCTTAGACAAGCTCTTGTTTAGCACGACCTTCCATTCAATCTCATCATCCGGAGATACCGTTGATCCCGCGTTTGTTGCAGTTTTCTCCAGGAAGTTCCTATAGTTATTATTCGTCACTTCGGCTGTATACGTCTTACCCAATATCGTAGCTTCATTACTGTATTTCTGATCCGATATTCCTAGGATATCTGTGGTGTATTCAATCAGATATCTCCCGTTCGTAACATTTTTGATTGTTAGGGTAAAGCCCTTGTTATCCGCATCAACCGATAACTCATATTTATCTGATGATAGTTTATTTCCTTTAATCGGATTATTATTACCAGAATTAACAGTATATTCATGAACGGTTAATGTCGTTGCCAAGTCGGCGCTTAGTTCATGGTTCCCCAACTTAAGCCGATCCTGAATTGCCAGAGATCCGCTGCTTACCGTTGTCGCCTGGTCATTAGCATAAATCTGCCAGGTAATCTTTCTACCCTGAAGATCCTTAATTCCTACCTTCCTGCCATTGTTATAAGAGGTCTGATTCATTGTATAAGATACTTTACTCGTTCCACCTGATATACTAGGGGGATTTCCATCCTTAGAATAGAGGAACTTTGCTTGATTCTCGTAAAGACGTTGATCAGGTGACTTATTCTCCAGAATATCAGGATGTTGATCACGGTCAAAGCTGGTCTTGTAATACACAGTATAGTCTGAATCTGACAGGGATCCATTTATCGTCAAGACAAAACCGTGTTGATACGCGGTTCCAGTGTATGGACTAATAGGAGCAATTGTGTACTGATTACCTTCCGTCCAGTTCAGATTAGCAGTTCCCTTCTTAAATCTTATGGAATCTGTCAGAAGATACAAGCCATCCTGTGGGAAGGTATCGGTAATAATAAGCTGGGTAATAGTCTCCTTCGTCGGCTTGATCGTCAGCTTCCAGCTCATGGTCTTATCCGTATAATTGATCGGACCGTAGGTCACACCACCAGCTGTCTCTGTTACTGAAAATTTATCTTTAAAAAAGGTATTTTCAATTGTGTGTGTGACTGGCGCTTTTACTACATCATATCCCGGACCA
This sequence comes from Clostridiales bacterium, assembly GCA_012839295.1. Classification (GTDB taxonomy): domain Bacteria; phylum Bacillota; class Clostridia; order Lachnospirales; family Lachnospiraceae; genus Mobilitalea. The sequence goes on along the minus strand of DUNO01000033.1, from coordinate 137,499 downwards.
CTACCAGATCCTATGCCTGTTCCTGAAAGCCAAGCATTATTCTCAAATTCTATATCTTTACCCCAGTGTGTTGATTCTATTTTCGTTTCGTATGTAATTATCAGCTTTTTATCAATATTACCAAGTTCAATGGTAAAGGTACCTGCCCCAGAAACATTAGTGTTCGGAGCTGTGATCCCTTCATTTGTCACATCCTTTGAATAAATGATAGTATCATTATGGTCTATAATTACAATTGAATCCTTATCCAAGGTCAATCCAGACGGAAGTGTATCGTGTAAAATTGCATTCGTAATCGAATGCTCACCGGCATTGACAGTCAGCTTCCATTTGATTTTTTTATCCGTATAGTTGACAGTGAAAGCATCTTCTCCTTTTGTAAGCAGTACCTGTCGGGTAGCTTCAACCGTAGCTGTTGCTGTACCCAGTTCATTGTCGCCATCCTTTAGGGTTGCTGTATTAGTGCAAGTTAGGCTTGGTACAAATTCTTTCGGGTAATCAACCTGAGACTGGTATACAATCCGATATGCCTTTCCTTCCAGTTTCCCCAAGGTGATCTTGAGCGAAGATCCTGAAGCCGTATCAACCTTCATATCACCGGAGGGCAATGTTATCGCACTACCCGGATTCCAGTTACTTCCACTTTTATTCAGTGGATAGATTTCGACAGAAGTTCCAATTATGCTTTGGTATGAGCCAAGTTCATCTTCAATCACTGCATTGTCAATGTCTTCCTGGAGCTTATTAACATCAATCGTCCACTGGATTGTCCTGACATTTCCCTTGCCATCCTTCTGTACCTCCCCCTTTTTCTCCAGAAGGGAAGCCTTAGTATATGACCCCAGTACCTTAGTCGATGTTACCGGAGTTCCCGTATCCCCATCCTGTATGCCTGCCGTATTGGTATATGTTATGCCATATGTCTCAATCGCAGTACTATACGAAATCCGGTATGCTGTGTTAATCTCTCCAAAGGTTACCGTAAGACTACTGCCGGTGGCTACACTAATTGCTCCTCCGCTTACCGTTTGGGTGGTCTCATCTCCTAACACCGGGCCGCTATAACCCATAGTAAGATGATAGATTTTCACGCTGCCCGGATCCAGCTTTAAGCCCGTCGGTATGACATCGGATACAATTGCATTTGCCATATGCGCTTCATCAGCATTCACATCTATGGTCCAGTTGATGGATTTTGGATTTGCCGGATCATTGACCTCTCCATCTTTTGATATGGACGTACCTGCATTCCTGGGCTTTACAGTGATTGGAAAGGTAAGGCCAATGCCATCTCCGAACTTAACCACTTCCGTTAAGCCATCGTCAAATTTCGTCACATCAATATTGAAATTAATTTCAACCGTACCATGACGATCCTCACCATAAGGTCCATCCAATTTTAATTCGTTGTTAAAGGTGAGAATAAGATTATTGGCACTATCCATAGCAAAAGTACCCACCTCTGTGCCGGCGACACCAAACTTTAAAGGTCCGGTTACCGGTGGCGTTCCTGCCGGAAGAAATAGATTCGGTATCGGAATTGTTGCTGTGTAGCCGTTCAGTACTTCCACATTTTCCTCAATTGCCCAATCCATTTTGAGTCTTATCACTGTATCTTCCGTGATCTCTATGGGGTTCCCCAGATCCAGCGGTTCTTCCGTCATTCCATTCATTTTAACCAATGTAACATTCGTAAGAATATTACCTAAGTTCTCCGCCGCTTTGGCGGCGTGCCAGGAACCGAATGCCGCAAATGGCGCTTCCAGCACCATACTGATGATCAACACAATTAATAGCAATGATTTCATTATGTTTTTTAGGGTTCTCATGTTTTTTTACCTCCTATCTTGTATATTTTACCGCACAATCCTGCACTACCCCTCTGATAAGCAGGCAAAGACTATGCCGTGGCTCCTTATTATACCTCTTTCAACTGAACAAATTCTGAACAGCGCGAAACACTTCGATGCCCTATACAAGCCGCCTGCAGCCCCACTGCAACACAGAGCGGAGAAAAACTGAGGTAAATTTAATAAGGTATCCTAGACCCACTCACAGAAGAGCAATGAATATGTCCATATCCACTTCCCTCTAAGGCCATTGACCTACGATACCTTAATTACATCCTATTTATTTTTAATTAACTCACCATACAGCTCCACGATTTTCCGGGATGGGTTTAATCCAAGCTCCTCCTTTACACTCCTGTAATATCTTTCATAAACCTTAACTGCTTCCCTTGCATTCCCTTCCCCTGAATAATAGGACATCAGCATGCGGGCATATTCCTCATTGTAGGGATCCAGGTGCACCAGCTTTTGCAGGCAGCTCTCCAGCAAAGTATTCCTGGATTTCCGCCCCATATTCCTGTCCACATATTTCTTTAAGCATTTCAAATAAGTATTCCTAAGCGCCTGCTGCACGTGAATGCTCCAGAGGTATTCCTCCTGCTCCAGATAATCGCCCTCGTAAAGCTCCAGCAGCCTTTTGATGTCCTTGGTGAGGGGATCACTTTCCTCCAGTAACCTTTGCAGCTCCTCCAAGTCGCTCTTAATCGGAACGGCTAATTGGTATTGCTCATTGCGAAACTGTATCCCGTTTTCGAATCCCAGCTCCTTTAATGCCTTCCTTAATTGATACACTGTGGTGTGCAATAAGGTTCCACCCTTGTCCGGCTCTGTCTCGGGCCACAATTCCTCCATGATCTGGTACTTGCCCGCGGGGCGTGCGCTGTTCTGCCATAGATAGCAGAATAGCTCCTTGACCTTCTTTGTCCTCCATTTGATGGGCAGGGCGGCCTCCTCATCTGTTTCGTATACTCTCAGTGTCCCAAAGGAACGCAGGAGCAGGCAGGATGGCTGGTGGCCGTCATGGCTTTCCTTCAATTTCTTGAGCTCCTGCCTATCCTTCAGCTTCTTCACAGTCTTCAAAAGCCTGTCCATAGCCACCGGCTTGAGCAGGTAATCCACTGCGCCAAAGCCGAAGGCATCTACCGCATATTGGGAGTGTGCCGTGACAAAGACGATCTCCGTGGCAATATCCATGTTTAGAAGCTCCTCTGAAAACCGGAGTCCATGCATCCCTCCCATTTCCAGGTCGAGAAATACCACATCAATATCATCACACTCCAACCGCTTTAATGCCTGCTCTGCATCCACATATTTACCGCATATCTGGATATCCTCAAGCTTCATCAGCATCCGCTCCAGTACCTCCAGCGCAAGCTCCTCATCATCTACCAGCAATACATTCATTGCCGTCCCCACCTCTTTCTATGTAATGTTCTTTGATCGGCTGCAAAACCCAAAACCGTACTGGCTATACTGTCCCGCAACCGCTTATCACGGTATTCCGTACTGGTATTCCTTTGCAAGGTAGATAGTAACGCAGGTGCCAAAATCCTCACCGCTGTCCAGCCACAGATCTGCGCCTTTCAACAGCCTTATCTTCTTAAGCACATTGGAGAAGCCAATCCGATGGTATTCCCCGGTTAACAGCTCCTGTTGCTTTTCCTCCGGTATTCCCGGTCCGTCATCCGATATCTTTATGATATATCCCCTATCCGCATCCCGCTGTATGCTTACCCGGATTGTTATCTTGGCCTTGTTGCCGATGGTTCCGTGATGGACCGCATTTTCTACAAGGGGCTGCAGCGTCAGGGACGGAAGCATGAAATGAATTGTCTCATCAATCTCATAAACAAGCTCCAGACGCTCATTAAACCGCATTTTCTCAATTGCCAGATATGCCTTTACAAGCTCCAACTCCTGATCCAGGGCGACAATGGACGGATTTCCGGAAAAGTCCAGCTTTGCCCTGAAATAGACGGATAGATGCTGTAATGCCTCACAGGTCTTCTCCGTATCCTTATAGCTCAGGCCAATAATTGTATTTAAGGTATTATACAGGAAATGGGGCATGATCTGTGCATGAAGGTTTTTCAGTTCCTTTACCACCGCTTCTTCCGCAGCCTTCTTGAAGAAAAGCCTTATCTCGATCCTTGCCCTTAACTCCTCCCAGACAACGGGCTTTGAAAGAAAATCACTGGCTCCTGCCTGGAACGCCCTGTCCAGATCCCTTGTACGTCCCAGGATAATGATGGGCAGCTCTGAGATGCTATACCTCTTACGAAGCTCCTGGCAAAGCTCATAGCCGGACATGCCGCTGGGATCTAAGTCAATAAGTACCAGATCGACCCGGTTCTCCCCGGCATATTCCAAGGCCTCCTGGCCACTGCCGACCGTCGTAACCATATAATCCAAGGCCTCCCCCAGCCATTCCAGCGCCCCGCTGGCATGAATGATGTCCCCTGCTGCAAGGATCACCTCCGGCCCTGTCCTGCTCAGCTTATAGCTTTCTTTTTCTTCCAGACATAGTTCTTCCCTATGCCCCGGAGCCAGGGTTATTTCCCTGTTTTCCTCTACAACAGAACCGATTTCCCTATCCTTTGTTCTGTCTGCCGATCCTGCCAAGGGAAGGCTGAAACTGAAGGCACTGCCTTTTCCAGCTTCTGATATAGCCCATATCTCGCCTCCCATCAGCTCAACCAATTTCTTTGCCACAGTCAAACCCAGCCCAAGTCCCTCTACCCCGGGTTCCTGTCTTTTCTCTTTGTAAAATGCGGCAAAAATCATGCTTAATTGTGCATTGCCAATCCCCGTTCCCGTATCCTCAACCGTGATATGTACCATGGTTCCCACGGAATTGATACGGAGCGTAATCTCCCCATTGTCTGTATATTTAACGGCATTATGCAGCAGGTGATAGAGAACTTCCTTTAACCTGCCTAGGTCCGCAAGGAAGACAGGAAACTGCTCCGGTATCTTTCTGCTTATCACAGGCATGCCATGCCTTGGAACCAGATGCTGCAGCTCCTCTAAAAGCTCAGTAAAACGGGCAGCATCCACAGGCTCCAGGTTCAAATCCTCTTTCCTCAGCGGTTCTCCAAAGGTCTCCATCAGTTCCTCCAAAATACTGTAGGCATGCCACCCCTCCATAGAAACCCTGCGGAGCTTTGCCTCCTGCTCCTGGACAGGCATCTCCTCTCCTGTGAGCAGTTCATTCGAGATTGTAAGAATGTCCTTGAGGGGACTCTCCAGCTCCCGGGAAGCCCGGGCAAGAAACAGATCCTTGTCCTGATCCTGCAGCAGTAATTGCCTGGATAGCCCTTCGACCTGCTTATAGCTAAGCCGGAGCCGGTAATTCAAATACAGGGTCAGACTGACCACCATGGCCAGGAACAGGAGTGCCGAGACCTTTCCTATATTGATGCCAAATAAGAAATTCAGGAAATTCGTCAGCACATAATACAAAAAGGTTGCCGTAAACACCATGACATATTCTGCCGCCTCCACTCCCTTAACCAAGGATTTCAGCATAACCCACAGGATATAACCGTTACTGGCGGCCACAATCACTGATATAATCAGCTTATGGTAATGGAAGGTTATTCCCGGCAGCCCACCGATCCCAAATAGTTCCCAGTTAAAGACCGGGCCAACTACTAACAGGAGGACGCTTAAAAAAACCACCGCCTTTTTCGATGTATAAGGCCGCAGGAAGTCATATATGAACATTAGAAAACAAAAGGTATACAGATACAGGAGCTGAATCTCATATTCATAGAACAGCATAAAGTCCTTTGGAGAGGGCAGAACCAGAAATATCAGACGTTCCCCAACTCCTGCTGCATGGACTGCCTGCAGTAATAAAAACAGGCTAAAGAACAGGGCATACCTCGCCTTATTTTCAAAAAAATAATTCCCGAGAAAGAAAATCCCCAGGATCAGATAACCCGAGATCACGAACATATCAATGCTGACATACAAATCACGCATTTTCATGATATGGTCAGCTCTTCCGAATTCAATGTACGGGACTTCCATTGTCCCGGAAAGCCAGTTACCTACCATCTGGATGTCAGGAAGCTGTATGACAAGCTCCAGCTGACGGTTCTCTGACCGGGCAAACCCTACCGGCGTCTGATAGAGGGACCCGTTATCTGCCTCCCCATGGGGAGACTGCCCATTATTCCAAACCCTGTTTCCATTTATATAGGCTACTACGCCGTCTTGGGTGCTTCCCAGATTAATTCCATAGAGGTTATCGTCCTTCAGACAGATGATCATTCGGAGGGTTCCTGTTGTTATAGATGGATCGGAAGCTGTTTCTTTGAAATTCTCCTTTGAAAGGGACATAATCCTTTTTTGCTTTGAATACTCCTGGAATACATCCCTTTCCTGTTCAGGATTAATTAAAACTCCTGGATAGAACTCCCATTCCCCGCTTATCTGTATATTGTATTTTTCCGTATCCCATTGTTCCAAAGACAGAACTCCGGCTTTTGCTTCCCGTACCTTTTCTTTGGGTGACGTGTTAATCAGGTAGAGCCCTATGGTATTGATGATTCCTATGAGGATGCATATTATAACCGCTATTTTTACTCTCATTTTTTCTATCCTTTATGTTCGTTTATCCAAAAGCAGCTTCCTTTGTGCTCCTATGATGGAAAATGCCTTAAATTATATTGATAAAGAGAGGCAAAATGACCTCTCTTTACTTTTAACTTCTAACAACCATAAAATTTTTTGCAGCCTTTAATCTGGCTCTATTATAGCATAACTTTTTCAAATCAGTCTATTATTTTTATAAACAAAAGCTTGCGATAAAAATAAGCCCGGGGGTTTATTAAACTCCCAGGCATTTATCCCACTAGATACGCAAGCTATCAGCTTATGCATTTTTCTCAAATCAGGCTGGCACTCCACAGCTATTTCCCAAATTGCCTCCCCGTCTTATCCACCGAATAGTCCCCGGTATAAATCAGCTTAGACACGGGAACAATCTCAAAGCCTTTATCCTGAAGGCCTGCGATTACCAGCCCCAGGGCCTCCGGTGTAAACTTTGCACCGTTATGCATCAGTATGATGGAACCGTTGCCCAGGTTTTTATTCTTTAACACCCTGTTTAAAATGCTGTCGACACCGTGATCCTTCCAGTCCTGGCTGTCTATATCCCATTGGATCGCATCATATCCGCATTCCTTGGCAGTATCCAGCACCGTCTTATTATAATCCCCGTAGGGTGCGCGGAATAATGTCATCTCAATTCCTGTAAGCCCTGCCACTTCATCGTGTATCCCCATGATTTCATTAACGCATTCCTCCCTGGTCAGCTCGGTCATATCCTTATGGTTTTCGCTGTGGTTCCCAATATCATGCCCAGCAGCTGCAAGCTTCTTTACTTCTTCCGGATATTTTTCAATCCAGTCACCGGTCAGGAAAAATGTTGCCTTAATATTATATTTATCCAGGATATCCAGAATCTTCTGCGTGTCATCATTTTCAAAAGCACAGTCGAAGGTAAGAGCCACCTTTTTCTCATCCGTTTTGACGCAATAGATCGGCATCACGCTTTTTGTAATTGTATTTGATACAGTTACCGCATTTGGCAGGACATTGGCACCAAAGCCGACAATTGCAATTAGTCCAAGTACCATGATGCCTACCTTCATAAACAAAGCTGCAGTTGTAACCTGTTCTGTTCCAGGATTTTTTTTCGCATTCAGCTCCCTTTTCATATCAGGGTCTAATTCTTCCAGATTATAAAGATCATTTTTAATATGCTTATTTTCCTTGGATTCCATGGCCTACCACCAATATGTTGTCTTACTATAAATATATAAGCATGGCTAGGACTATATTCAAGATTATTGCTACCATTATATTAAAGCTATGAAGCGGTATCATATCTATGGAAAGCTGTTTGGGTGTTGGTGGCATTGGAATGACTTTCTTATTTTACGCAATTTTCCGCTTCAGTTCGTCAACTTCTTTTTTCAAGTCGGTAATCATCTGGAGCAGGAGGGCTGTATTGTCGCTTTCCAATTTAGTGATCCGGTAATACTGTGACAGCTCATCCATATTTCTTTGCACTGTTTCTATCCTTTGTTCCTGTATACTTCTGATTTTGGACGATTCAATTAACTGTTCTGTCTGTACTGCCCTCGCATTTACGACCCTCTCCATCATCCCTTGTAACATCTGTAAATCTTTTTCGTCTAACATTTTGCACCCCCACTTTTCTTTTAAAAAATCATGAGCCAATTTTCTTTAATCTATCATAAAAGACACGTTAACGTCACCTTTTTTCCATAATTGAATATTAACATTATTATAGCTGTCCATCAATAGAAGAATCACAAATTACAAACTTTTTTACAATTGCATACTAGAAGGGACACGTTTGAAAGCATTATATCGAACGGGTTGCAGAACAAAATAAACAGACAAGCAACCAGGCCGGAACATCCCCATGTGCCCAGCCTGGTCGCTATCATTTATGCCATATACTCAATCTATGATTATAGACGTTATTGTACTACAGATACAAAAAAGCCAATTTATTTTAAATACTTTAATTACATTCTCCTGACCTTGACCGGAACCGCCTTCAACCTCTCATTCAACGCCTCGAAATCGACCTTCCCGAACATCCTCATAAGCATGAAGGGATCTGCTGCTTTTAGTACATCAGTGATGCTATAGGGGAGCTCCATTCCCATATTGCCTTCTGCAGATGCATTCAGTTTCGGTGCCATCTCCATTAAAATTTCCTTTGTCTCCGGCACAGTAAGGAGCTCCCTGATTGGAGAATCCAGATTATATTCCAGGTCATATTTCTTTGTCGGAAGGTAATTAAATACATAGCTGCCCGCTGCAAGATGAACCTTCACCTTATCTCCCGCCTGCTCAGCCTTCAAGCCCTCTAAGCCTTTCACAGAGTTCAAATCACAAGCCGGCAGGTATGCGGTTGCCTCAGAATCAAAAGGAACAACAGCCTTTATCGTAAGGGTTCCATCTTCCTCCCGTTTCCAACCGCTCTCAATGACGCCCATGGCAGATTTCACCCTGGCATTTGCATGGTACAGCTTACCGTATACCTCTGGCTTCAGAAGGAATTTCTTAAATCCGGGCGCCTCCTCCAATGGATTGATGCCACACATATTGCGGTACATCCATTCCACGATGGAGCCGTATGCATAATGGTTCAAGGAATTCATCTCAGTGCCTGAGATCTTTCCGTCCGGTAAAATGGAATTCCATCTCTCCCAGATAGTTGTTGCACCCATCAGCACCTCATATAACCAGCTTGGATAATCCTCCTGGAAGAAGAGCTGGTAAGCGCTTTCGCTGTCACCATGGTCTGACAGTGAACGGCATAAATACGGGGTTCCGATAAAGCCTGTCTTCAAATGCATATTATTCTTTCTAAGCAATGCCCGTAAGTCCCTGACTACCCTATCCTTAACCTCCGGCTCCACCAGATCAAATTGTAATGCAACTACATGTGCTGTCTGGGTCAATACGGTGGAACGGCCATTCTTTGAGAAAAACTCATCCTGGATTGCCTTTTTAATCTGCTCTGACAATTCACCATAGAATTTTGCATCCTCTGTAAACCCAAGAACCTGTGCAGTTTTGGAAAGAATATTCGTGGACAGCCTGTAATAGGCAGATGCCAGCAGTCCGTTATCGGTTCCGCCCATAACACCGCCGGGAACCGGGCCATCCAGCGCGAGCCAGTCACCAAATTGGAAACCTTCCAGCCAGAGCTTACGATTTCCTGTTGCCTCATCCTTCCTGCGGATCCAGTCCACCCAGCCCTTCATGCTGGCATACTGTCTCTCAAGGATAGTCTTATCGCCAAAATGTAAATAAACCTCCCAGGGTACTACGGTAGCGCAGTCACTCCAGGCACAGGCACCGCCGGTAATAAAGCCGGACTCCGGGCTGCGGTTTGTGGTAAAGGTCGGTATCGTACTTGCCACCATACCGTCTACCAGCTTCTGCTCTTCATATAAATCCTGCATGAATTTCGTGTAGAAGGCATAGGTGTCCATATTAAAGGATGCGGTTCCGGCAAATACTTCCGTATCCCCTGTCCATCCCATCCTCTCGTCACGCTGGGGACAATCCGTAGGCACATCCAGGAAATTGCCCTTCTGTCCCCACATTGCATTTAAGAACAGACGGTTAACCAGCGGATCAGAGGTCTCAATATGACCTGTGGTTTCAAGATCGGAATAAACCACGCAGCCAACAAAATCATCTAAGCTGACCGGCTCCGTGAAGCCCTCCAGCTTGGCATAACGGAAGCCGTAAAAGGTAAAATGGGGTTCGACCGTGCGCTCCGTCCCGTCGCAGATATAATGATATTCTGCCTTTGCGGTACGGAGGTTATCCCGGTAAAAATTATCCTCCTGAAGAACCTCTCCGTGGGATAGCTTAATCCTGGTTCCCTTTTTCTCACGGGCCTTAATCCGTAACCAGCCCACCATGTTCTGTCCCATATCAAGCACCAGCTCTCCTGCCGGTGTGCGGATCAATTCTGCCGGTTTGATGGTTTCCTTTACAAGAACAGGAACAGAAAGCCGGTCCACTACTTTTCCAAGCTCCTTCGCATCATATTCCGTTACCTTATCCCAGCCTGCGTCATCACAACCGACCGTTGACCAGCCAGGGATTTCTTTTTCCGCATCATAAACCTCACCATCATAGATGCTATCCTCAATAATCGGAGACGGGGCACATTTCCAATCCGTATCCGTACCAATAACCTGTACGCTGCCATCCTCCATTGTAATGCGCAATTCGCAAAGCAATGCAAAGACATGGCAATAAGGGTGGTTTGCTTCACCAAAGGTACCAAAAGGCCCCTTCGCCCAGCCATTGCCCAGCATTGCCCCGACCACGTTGCCGCCTTCCTTGATTGCCTCAGTCACATCATAGGCCTGGTACTGCACCCACTGGTCATAGGTATTGCAATAAGGCGTCAACCGTTCTTCTCCAATACGTGCACCGTTGATCTCCAGCTCATAAAGCCCCATACCTGTTACATAAGCTCTTGCGGACTTGACCTTACCGTTAATGGAGAATGCTTTTCTCATATAGGGATGGCGATTCTTGTCCTCCCAGACAGGGGTGATCCATTTTGCCTGCCAGCCATCCCCTCTTTTTCCTGTTTCAAACCAGTTTACCTCAGAGGTTGCCTCATCACCTGCATCTCCCCACACCTTTACAGTCCAGTAGTATCTGGTGTAAGGCGCCAGTTCGATGGGAAGGTCAACCGCCAGGTTGGAAAGCCCTGTGCTCTTTCCACTATCGTAGAGAACCTCTTTCATACCGGCATCCCTTGCTACTACAACCTGAGCTCCGTCCTGCTTCTTTGATACAGTATCCTCCGCAATCCAGGATACAGTTGCATGCTTCATTCCATAGCCCAATGGGTTTACCATATGGTTTGTTTTACATGATGTAATCTTCATTTCCTCTTCTCCTTTAGCATGATTTTACAGATATTTTCTAAATATTCTTACCATTTCACACAATATAGTGGCATCCATTATATCATGGGAAAAGCACCATGATATGGCGCTTTGCACCACAATGCGCACTCCCGTTGGGGCGGCACCATGTCCGCAAGCGGACTTGTTATAATCTCTGGGACGACATTATAGCACAGAATTTCACTTAACCAGCGATAATCAGCAATACCGGATCCATTGAATTTCCTACACTCCAGGTACTAGCTATTTTCCCATATAAATTATATAATATTATTGAGTTGCCGGAAATATTCAAAGGTAACAAATAAGGTGTTGTGAGGTAAGGTATTATGGAGCAAGATTTAATTGAACGCTTATGGAAGCATACGGATGAAATAGATGAAAAAAATGCCTGGAATCATAGAGATTCCTATTCAGAGGAGCATCTGCGCAAATTAAGGGAACAATCCACACCCCTTTTACCGGCAGAATTATTCCTTTCTGATGCCACCTCGCCCATCTTCATGTCATTTCATCACGAGGAAGCAAACAAAAACCTGCATGCCCATGATTTTTTTGAGCTGATCTATGTCTGTAAGGGTCATCCCATCGGAGTAATCAACCATCAGGAGATTGATCTGAAGGAGGGTCATTTATGCATTATGAATCCTAATGCGGAGCATTATTTTAAACGCTACTTTGAGGCAGAGGATCTCATTCTTAACATTGTGCTGCCGAAGGATCTGTTCCAGAAGTCAATTTTCCGCATTCTACTGGGGGACCATGTCCTCAATGCTTTTTTCATCCGCTACCGTCTTGAAAATGAAGACCAGCCCTCCTTCATGCATTTTGGGCATCTGGAGGATATTGACCGCCTCATTGAGCTATTGCTGAAGGAATACCTTGACCGGCGGCTGTACAGCAAGGTAATCATAGAGTCCTTACTGACACTGATTTTTTCCCTTTTGTTAAGAAATTATAAAGCAAAATCCAGCCATGGCAGCAATGCCATGGCTGAAATCCTCGACTACATTTATATGAATTACCACTCTGTAACGCTGGAGCTTGTAGCAGAGCATTTTAATTACCATCCAAAATATCTGTCCTCCCTGATCCACAAACAGACCGGCCAGACCTTCCGCAGCCTGATTGTAAACATCAGGCTGCAGAACGCTTTGAATTATCTGCTCTATACGGATTACAGCATCGAGCAAATTGTAGATTTGGTCGGCTACAAGGATAAAAGCAGCTTCTATAGCCTGTTTAAAAAGGAATATCTTATGAGCCCTGCTGAGTACCGCAAGAAATATTCCTAAATGACTACCTTCTTTTGTCCTTGAACATCTGAAATAGTAAAACAAAAAAATCTTTATCCCCCAGATAAAACCCTAAACCCTACTATCAATCTCATTCCTGTCATATTGCAGGTAATCCAGCAGCTCATCAACTCCTTCGCCGGACTTTGAATCTACAAAGAATATCTTTTCGCAGCCTGCCAGACGCAGCCAGGCTTCCGCCCTTTTCGGTACTGCCTCCGGATGCTCCATCTGGGTGACAATTCCGATGACCTCCCTGTTAGCCATGCAAGTGACATTCGGAGGTATCAGGGAATAATTATCCGTAGCGCTGATTAATAAGCCTACGATATCTGCCTCATAAGAATATAAGGCAAGTGCCCTGCCAAGATGCTTGCTCTCCGCATATTCCCCGGGTGTGTCAATAATGGAATTATAAAAGTTCGTATATTGTGTCTTATGATACTTTATTTTTTCCCCTTTCAGAGCCTGTGTCAAAGTTGTCTTTCCTGCGCCAGTCCGCCCCATCAATATAATTCGTTTCATCCTAATACCCCTGACTTTCTATTTTCAATGACCTATCCAGAAAATTAAACAGGCCTTTCTTCATCCCAATCTCCGTCATCCCATATGCAATAAAATGAATATCCATATATGAAAAAGGGCGCAGTATACCCGCGCTCTTTTTCATATATATAGCTTATTATGTGGCTTATGCCGAGAAAATCAGAAGGCAGATTTTCTCGATATTTAAACTATTTAACAAAGGTTTTAAGAACATCAGGTTTTCGTAATGCTGCATACCACAAAGCCTAGCTTTTCTTCTACATATTCCACAATGGCCAAAAGCGCTGTTTCTACCTGGGACACGGTTCCGGTTATAATTACGGTTCCGCTGAAGCGGTCAACGAACCCAAGATCTACGCCTGCAGACTTTATGGCAATGTCGCTGGCAATAATAGCAGTTTCACTGGGGGATATGGTCAGGATTCCGATTGCCGCACTATGATAGTCCAGTTCCGGATTCAGTCCTAATTTTTTGTATAATATTTGATCCGGGTTCGCAATGACATGTGCCAAAGTAACCTGTTTACCAGGAACCAATTCCTGGATGATTCTCATCTTGCCTTCATTCTGTAGCAATTTCTCTAAATCCACGATACCACTCCTTGTACTGGGCAACCCTTCTGCCTTGCTGCCTTCTTATTCTTTGCAGCATATCTGTTGCTGAGTATTTATTTTCATCACTTATTTCTGATATCAATTTCTATTTTGTATAAAGGAACTTTTCATCCAGGGTCAATTTGAAATCCTTCGCAAGACTTCTAAAATTATTATCCGAAATCGTCTGTTCCTTGCCATGTCTCATGGACAATACCTTAATCAGAATCTCCGCCGACTTCTCAACGGTATGCATCAGACCAAAGGTCAGGTCAAAATCTGCACCGGAGCAGAACATTCCATGATGTGCCCAGATGGCAACATCGTATTTCTCCATCAGCTTGCTGGTCTCAATCGCAATATCCCTGCCACCGGGAACCATCCAGCCGATTACACCTACGCCGGCGGGAAATACTACCGGACATTCCGTAGCCATCTCCCATAATTCCCTTGTAAACACCTCATCCGAGAGGGGGAGCACGAAGGTAAGGGCTATCACATTGGTAGTGTGGGCATGATAAATGACCCGGTGCACACCGTTTGACACCCGTTTTTTCACCTCATGGTTCATTAAATGGGTGGGAAGCTCGCTGGTAGGCCTTCCTCCCTCCACAAGTCCCCAACGGATTCTGTAATTATCACCGGATTCGTCAATTTCAATAATCGTAATACAGGTCTCAGGGTCAATTGCAATATTTCTAAAATATTTCCCGCCACCGGTAACCAGGAAAAATTCACCTGCAAGTCCCGGCACACTGGTGCCGATCGGAGTCCAATCACCAGGACAGTTCAACCTGGATCTTACAGCTTCTACTTCCTCCGGCTTGATACGGTAGGATAAATTTCCGCCGTTCCTCTCATGCCACCCCTGCGCAAATCCATCATCAGCCATTCGAATAAAATCTTTTACAATTTTGGTATCCAGAATCGTCATAGCCAAAACCTCCATTTTTAATTTTTTAGAAATGTATTAATTTATCATCCTCCAATTTGGCATTGCAAGCCTGACCTGCCTGCTGCTTCTGCCAACATACTCATATGCACGTTGTCCGGAGGTACAAGCTCCGCTAAATCATAGGTTCTTCCAAGTCCTTCATATTTATCCTGACCCAACCGGTGATATGGCAATAGATGAAGCTCCTTTACTCCCGGAAGGGTTTTGGCAAAATTAGCAATATCCATAATTTCTTCCCTGGTTTCATTAAAGGTGGGAACAACCGGCACCCTTATGATCAGATCCGCACCAGCCTCCGCTATCTTACGGGCATTCTCTAAAATCAATTCATTAGGCCGCCCTGTAAACTGCTCATGCTTTTTGCAGTCCATATGCTTTATATCCATCAGAAAGACATCAACATAGGGCAGATACCTCCCGATTACGTCAAAGCTGGCAAAGCCCGCTGTCTCTATTGCCGTACTTATTCCAAAATCCTGGCAGGCCTTCAGCAGCTCCACTGCGAAATCCGGTTGTAACAAGGCTTCTCCACCGGATAAGGTAACCCCGCCTCCTGATCTGCGGTAATAATTATAATCCTTCTTGATCTCTTCCATCACTTCCTGGACCGTAACATCCCGGCCGATGATCTTCTCTTTTCCCTGCACCTTCATGCTCTGTATTTCAGGTCTCTGGGATTCCGGGTTACAGCACCATTTACATCTTAGCCCACAGCCCTTTAGGAAAATGATTGTCCTGATTCCCGGGCCGTCGTGGATGGAAAACCTCTGTATGTCAAATATGCGGCCTGTTACGGCTTTTTTCTCCATATTCATCTCTGTCATTCTCCTTTTCCACCTGCCTGTGCTGCCTCTAATGCTGATTCCGTACTGTTCCTAATGCTGTTCTGTACTGCTTCCTAATGCTGTTCTGTGCTATTCCTAATGCTATTCCGCACAGCCCCTAATGCTGTTCTGCGTTACTCTTAATGCTGCTCCGTCCTGGCAATAATATCCTCCTGCAAGGATCTTGATAAGGACGTAAATAATGCACTATAACCCGCTACCCGAACCACCAGGTTCTTATATTTCTCAGGATTCTTCTGGGCATCCAGCAGGGTGTCCCTGCTGATTACATTAAACTGCATATGGCTGCCCTTCTGGTCGAAATAGCTTCTGATTAAAGCCACAAAGTTTTCAAGCCCCTTCACGCCGCTTAGAGCGGAAGGATGGAACTTCTGATTGAATAAGGTTCCATTTGATGCAATGTAATGATCCAGCTTAGCAACGGAATTTGCTGCGGCAGTGGGTCCGTGGGTATCCTTTCCTGAGGAAGGGGATACACCGTCAGCCACCGGCCTATACGCCAGCCTGCCATCGGGAGTTGCCCCGGTCTGAGCGCCCAGGGGCACATTTGCCGATACCGGGTACAGCCCGGCCTGATACCGTCCCCCGCGGGGATTTTTAAAGGTCTCCAGCGGTTTCGTATATGTGTATGCAACCTCCCTTGCAAATAAATCCACCTCGGGAATGTCATTGCCAAACTTGGGAAGCTCATTAATGGCCTCAAGTAAATCGTCATACTTCTTCCGGTCTGCTTCTGAAACTCCGCTTTCTAATGCTATTTTATAAACCTCGGCAATTTCATCTTCCGTGACCTTACGCCCTGCTTCAATAAGGCTGCGGACCACTTCCTTTGTAATCCTTTCTGCCAGGGCTGTATCAACACCCTTGCCATAGTTCATCTCGAGAGCTTTCTTGAACTCGGCTAAAGTAATCTTTTTTTCTTCAAATACTAACTTTTTAATTGCATATAAGGAATCCGCCATGTTCGCAATACCAAAGCCCTGGGGACCGGTGAAATTATATAGGGCACCGCCCTCCTGCATGCTTTTTCCTCTGCCAATACATTCTTCAACCATACTGGACTGGAAGGGAAGGGGGCACCTCTCACCATGGGCTACATCGATTGCATTAATGGCATTTACCATTAAGCCAATCAGGTAATTCATCTGCTTTTGGTAAGCCCCGAAGAATTCTTCAAAGCTCTCCATCTGCTCTACCTCCCCGGTCTTTGCACCAACCTGCACGCCCTTATCCATGCCGTTACTAAATACCAGCTCCAATGGCCGGCACATGTTGAAAAAGGCAGCATCATGCCATCCATCGGTTTTACCGGATTTCTGGGGCTCCACACAGCCGATAATATTATAATCCCTTGCATCCTCTAAGGATAAGCCCCTGTTTTGCAGGGAAGGGATGATTACTTCGTCATTATAGTATGCCGGTAAGCCAATACCGGTACGTGTCAGCTTTGCGGCTTTCACAAATAATTCATGGGGTGTCCCGTTCCAAATACGGATCGATAAGGAGGGCTGGGGCAGCATGACATGCATGGAGGCTTCAATGCACATAAAGGACAGGTCATTGGTCACGTCCATGCCCTGGGCATTCTGTCCGCCAACGATCAGGTTCTGGAATAAGCTGTAGCCTGCAAAGCCTTCTGCAGAAGCCGCATCACGGACCTTATTTAAGTCATTTAATTTTATCCAGATGCAATCGATTAATTCCTGGGCAAATTCCCGGGTAATCTTCCCTGACTTCAGATCTGCCGCATAATAAGGATACATATACTGGTCAAAACGTCCCGGAGAAATGGAATGTCCGCTGGATTCTACCTGGAGAAGCATCTGGATAAACCAAAAGGACTGGCAGGCCTCATAAAAGGAGGTTGCGCCGTACCTTGGCACTCTCGCACAATTCTTTGCAATCTGTGCCAGCTCTTCCCTACGGACAGGATCAGAACACCTCTTTGCCTCTTCCAATGCCAGCTGGGCATAGCGCTGGGCATAAGTAACCACTGCCTGGCAGCTTAGGATGACAGCCTCCAGGAACCTGCTGCGCTTATTGTAATCCATATCTGAAACCTTCAGCTGATCCAAGGCCTCCTGGGCCTCCTTAATAATACCTTCATAGCCAATGGCAAGCACCTTGCCATAATTAACAGTTACATGCCCGATTCCATTATAAAAATAGTTACCCGGGGTAAAGATATTATGGTCAATCGCCTGCTTCGCTTCCGGAGCCATGTAGGAGGAGGCTAATTCACTTGTCGTCTTGCCGTTCCAATAGCGGTATACCTTATGTAAGGTCTCCTTGGCTTCCTCAGAAATCTCGAAGGGATCCGCACTGCGGGTTGCAACCGTTTCAAATTCCTGCTCCAGCCAGGCATAGGAATACTCGGGGAATACCTGACAGCTTCTGGGTGCAATCGTCGAACTGCCCACAATCAATTCATCCTCACGGATCACAATAGGGATATACTTTAAAATATGCTCAAAAGCCTTCGCACGTCTTGTAATAATCGGCTCCTTCTCCGTCTGCATATAGCTTTCGGTGAGCAAGACGGCACGGTCGGCCTCAATACGGGGCTTGCCTGCAAACAAACTATCAACTAATTTCGTTATCCTGGGGCTCTTTACTATATCAGCATCATAATACTTGTTCATAACAACCTCCATTTATTCCTTTTCAACCCACGGAACCGATTTGAAAAAACCTGGGTAATCAGCTTAAGTTTATAAATTAGTTCTAGGCATTCACCTTTGTAATCAATTCCACATTCTTTGAGGCCATAACCTCGTTCCAGCTTTCGTCCGGAACCTCGTCCGTAACGATAACATCTACCTTATTAAGGTCGCATATCTTAATAAAGGACGTCTTCTCCAGCTTGGAGCTGTCAACTGCCAGGATGGTCGTGTTAGCCGATGACATCATCTGCTGTTTGATATACGCTTCCAATTCCGTCGAATCCGAAATCCCTCTCTCTAAATCCACTCCCTTGCAGGAGATAATTGCCTTATCCACATGGTAATTGCTTACCACCTGTTCCGCCTGATGGCCGAGCAGGGACAGGGATCCCTCACGTAATAAGCCTCCTGTTGAAATAACCTTCCAACCGGAAGTCTCAGTCGCATCTACTAAAATCTCTACGGAATTCGTAATAATAGTCAGGTTCTTTTTATTCTTTAGCTGCTTTGCAATATATCCGCAGGTGGAGCTTGAATCAAGCATAATATGGTCGCCATCCTGTATAATGGAAGCCACAATTTCAGCAATTGCCTGCTTTTTTAATACGTTGGAGGTTTTTCTTACAGTAAAGGGCTGGTCTGCATAGGCATTCTCCGTCGCAATGGCCCCGCCATAGGTTTTCTTCGCCAAACCCTCCTGCTCCAGCTTTTCCAGGTCACGTCGGATCGTCTCCTCCGTAACATCAAAGGCCTTACTCAAATCACTAACCAGTACTCTGTTTTCCTTTTGTAAAATTGCCAGTATTTTGTTTCTTCTTTCAATTGCCAGCATATTGACCCCCTGCCCAATCCCTACATCAAAGGATTCTTTTTTATTCAACTCATCATAAAACAATTCACCCAACAAAAGTTTTTCTATTTACCCGCAAATCATAAAATACATTTACACAATTTATCATCCGGGTTTGCAATCACTGTTGAATCCAGCAGCATGGCATTTTCACCTACGGCCTTCTTCGCCTTGTCAATTGCTGCTTCTACCGCCGCAATTTCACCAGTCAGGAACATGTAGGACTTCCCGCACATTCCCCTGGCCATACGCAGCTCAATCAGCTCAACCTGGGAGGACTTAGCCGCTTCATCAGCCGCAACAATAATGGAGGGAGCTGAGAAGGTTTCGAGGATTCCCAGCGCATTAATCTTTTCTACCTTAGAGGTCCCATAGATCGCCGGAAAGATCCCCTCATGAGGATTGCCAAGAACAAAGCTATCGATCAGATGTTGCCCACAGGTACTGCGTGCAGCCTCTACACTGGCATTTACCGCGCTCAAATCTCCGCAGAAAATAGCGATATACTTTCCCGGACAGACGGTCTGCGCTTCGATAATTTCGATGTCGGCTGTCTTCACCATCAAATCCGCTGCATGAATTCCGGCAGATACTGTTTTATATTCAACCATTCCGATTGCTTTACCCATATCCTAATTAACATCCTCTCATTTAAACTGTCGCTTTAGGCAATTGAGAAACTTAAGTAGCCAGTGAAACCTGTTATACAATAGGCGCAATTACCTGAAACTATTTATTTATCTTGCCCTGACAAGGATCTCCATGTCATTTATCTCAAGAACTTCACCAGCGATTGATGCATGAACCGGAAGAGACAGCTTTCCCTCCTCGGCCTTGGCAATCAGATCGCCAGGCTGAACAATATCACCCTTATGGACAACCGGAACTGCCCCCGCTCCGATGTGCATATTTAATTTTATCCGAACCTGCTTCGCAGGAATTGTTTCCTCTGTCAATGGCGCATCCACATTGTACTCTGATAGTCCCAATCTGGAAATCAGACGTTCCATCGGAACTGTCCTGTATTCCCTCATCTGGTTCACCGGCTTTAGGGGCACTCCCTTAGGGATCGGTATCCCCTTCCTGCGTAAACCATTCTTATATTCCGTAATCAGCTTTCTTGGTGCCAGACCCTGGGGACAGGCATACATTTCACAAAGGCCGCAGGAGCAGCAAAACATTGTGCTCAAAAACGGATCCAGTTTCTGGGTGGTTCCGCTGGTTGCCGCCCGCATAAACAGGTGTGGTGTAATCGGATGGCCCAATTGATTTCTTGGACATAAATCCGTACACATTTCACACTGGCAACAGGAAGCCATTGCCTTCTTCATATCGATGGAGGTGCTTCCCTGCTTCTGCAATACCACCGGATGGTTCTTTGGAAATACAAGGATGGCATTCGTTGTCTTTGTAACCGTGTCATAAGGCGCAACAACTTCACCGGTCATTGGCCCTCCCATGATATAGGCCGGCTCCCCGGCTGTTGCCCCGCCGGCAAGCTCCACCAGATCCTCCACTGCCATTCCGATTGGAGCCAAAACAGTAATTGGGTTCTTTACCGCTCCTGCTATGGTAAGATATTTTGCAGACACCGGCGCTTTCTGGTTGACAGCACAATAAATATTGTAAATGGTCTCTACATTAAATACCACTACCCCTACCTCAAGGGGAATACTTCCGGGTGGCACCACTTTTCCCAGGGTCTCGTAAATCAGCTGGACTTCATCACCCATCGGATATATTTCCTTCAGCAGGCTTAAACTAAGCTTGGAAAAGAAGGATAAATAGGTCCTGGCTGCGTTTACTGTCTTTTCATAGGCTTCCTTTACTCCGATGATTACTTCCTTCACCTCAAGAACATCTGCAATCAATTGTAAAGTAGACATTATTTCATATGGATACTTTTGCAGTAATTGTCTATGAACTTTTAACAGCGGCTCACACTCTGCACAGTTTAACAGAATTGTATCTGCCTTTTGATCCAGCTTGGCGTAGCTTGGAAAACCCGCCCCGCCTGCACCTGCGATACCACATTCTCTAACAATATCTCTTAATTCCTGAATATCCATGTAAGTCTCCAATTTAATAACACTTTGAGTCCGGTCATCCGCTTAAGTTTTCAAAGGCTGTCAAGCTCCCAGCCTTTGTAAGCTTTCGCTCGGACTTTTTCCGTATTTTTCTACATTTCTGTAATTGTATCAACAATTCCTACAATTGCCGCATCGATGGGCGAGTCTTTCATATTGCAGCCGACTCTGGCACCGCTGCCTAATACCACCAGGACATTTTCACCTACGCCTGCGCCGACATTATCAATTGCGATAAATCTTCCTGATGTTTTTCCCTTATCCATATTGTCAAAGGGTTCAACAATCAACAATTTGCTGCCGACAAGCTTATCATTTTTCCTTGTTGCAACAACAGTCCCCACGACCTTACCAATAATCATACTCTACCTCCCAATGTATAACAGAATCTATGTGAGGCTGCAGCAAAGGTAAAAGCCCTGAGGCTTCCTTTGCTGCAGCTCATTTTTCTATATAATCGTTACAGTATTACCTGTAATTATGCTCGCTGCATTCGCCTCATCCGTATCAATATGCATCTCCGTTGTAAAGCTTTCATCTACACGGATTGTCACATGATTGAAGATAGTCCCTCTGGCATTTTCTGCTTTTACGGAAACTACATCTCCATTTTTCACTCCTGCTGCCTTCGCATCTTCCGGAGACATATGGATGTGTCTTTTTGCGATAATACAACCTTCGTTCAAATATAAGGCGCCCTTTGGTCCAACAATAGCAATCGGTGCAGAACCCTTGGTATCGCCCGAATCTCTGATCGGCGCTTTTACTCCTAATTTAAGTGCATCCGTAGCGGAAATCTCAACCTGGGTTTCCTTACGTACGGGACCTAATATTCTGACATTCTCAATTGCCCTAAGTTTAATACCTACAATCGTAACCTGTTCTTCGGCCGCATATTGTCCACCCATCAGCTCTTTTTTCTTTGTGAGTGTATATCCCCTGCCAAAAAGTGTCTCAAGATCTGCCTGGGATACATGTACATGTCTTGCTGATACGCCGATGGGAACCACATATCCTTCTTTTTTTTCTAGGGAAGACGCCCTTCCTTCTTTTTTTACGGAATCATTCTGTTTCATCGCTTCCATAACTAATTTCGTAACCATTTCTATTGTTTTTTCTTCCAAGGGATTCACCTGCACTCTTTCAGATTTTATACCCATGTCTTTCAATTTTTGATCCTTATCCAAAAATTGAACAGACCTGAATAAGTAGGTTGAAAGTGTTTTTCCTTCAACCTTTTATCTCAGGCTGTTACGCAACCATCTCTGCCTTGTTAGGAAAGGATAATCATGCAACAGCCCTGATAAAAGATAACTATTATAATAGCGATTAGTGTATACAAGATGAATCAATATGTTGACTCACTTGATTTGATTCTACGTTTAAATTATTTTAAAGCTGGAAGAATCTTCTCAACATCAGTATGAGGTCTTGGGATTACGTGTGTAGCTACTAATTCACCAAGCTTGGATGCGGAGTTTGCACCTGATTCAACCGCTGCCTTAACTGCACCTACATCTCCTCTGACCATAACAGATACGAGACCGGAACCGATTTTCTCTGTTCCTACCAAAGTAACGTTTGCAGCCTTTAACATAGCATCTGCTGCTTCGATTGCTGCTACTAAACCTCTTGTTTCAACCATTCCTAATGCTTCCTGAGCCATTTTCTTTTCCTCCTTGATAGCGTTTGCTATTTCTTTGTTATTGGTTTTGTTTGTAGTTGTTACTGCTTCACTTTTTGCTTCGTCTATGCTGTCCTTTGTTTCCTGTCTTTGCTCTTTTGTAGCTTTTTTAGTCGCTTCTTTGGTTTTTGCTTTCTTACTTACACTGGTTTTTACTTCATTACTTACGTCGGTTTTTACTTCATTGCTTATATTGGTTTTTACTTCATTATTAACTTCCTGTACTGCCTCTTTTGTAGCTTCATTTGCTGATACTGCTGCAGGTGTTCCAGAATTATTCTTTGCACCACGCTTTCTTGAATCTGCCATATTATCTCCATTCCGCCGCTACCAAGGGCGGCACAAATTACCATGACATTTTATAGTGCCTTCGGATATCCGTGATCCTAGACCTCCATCAGGTCATCCGTTGATTCTTTCCCATGAATTCTGCTGGCACTAAGCTTTACTATTCTCATGGTTTCTTCATGGGGATTTGGAATTACTGCATGTACACAAGGCTTCATCGCTTTACTGGCAGCCACTTCCACTGCTTCTTTTACAGCTGCTACGTCTCCTTGTATAATGA
Source organism: Clostridiales bacterium (assembly GCA_012839295.1). Classification (GTDB taxonomy): domain Bacteria; phylum Bacillota; class Clostridia; order Lachnospirales; family Lachnospiraceae; genus Mobilitalea. The sequence goes on along the minus strand of DUNO01000033.1, from coordinate 114,065 downwards.
TGGTAACGAGACGTCCGCCTAATTTCCTTTCCCAGGTAACGAATTCCACATCCGCTGTCTTGCACATGATGTCAAGTGCATCTACCGCGGCTGTTACACTTGGAATTTCAATAAATCCTAATGATTTCATCTGTAACCCATACCTTTCGATTTATATACCTTAACAGGTTTTCTGGAAATTCTTTGTTTCTACAAGCGAATTACCTATCCTTCAACTTGTTAACTGGGTTCTTATGAAACTTAAAATTTCGGAAGAATTTTCTCAACATCTGAGTGAGGTCTGGGAATGACATGTGTTGCAACCAACTCGCCTAATCTGGAAGCTGCCGCTGCCCCTACCTCAGTAGCTGCCTTAACCGCACCTACATCTCCGCGAACCAATACTGTTACGAGGCCTGATCCGATCTTCTCTGTTCCTACCATAGTTACCTCTGCTGCCTTAACCATTGCATCAGCTGCTTCAATCGCTGCTGTAAGACCTCTAGTTTCAACCATTCCTAATGCTTCCTGAGCCATTTTACTAATCCTCCTGATTTTGGGGGAGGATTTCTCCTCCTGATTTTTTGGAGGATTTCTCCTCCTGATCATGTTTTCCATCAAGTGACCCTTGCCGCCCTGATGGGGTTTCCTTAAGGGGTTTTCCCCTAGTTTTTGTATTTATCCATTATAATCTATTTTTTAGCTTTTATCCAGTCCACTTAATGCAAGCATTTTCTCAATTGCCGGATCCGGCGCTGCGATAACATGGGTCGTTATAACTCCGGACAATTGGTTTGCCGCCTCCTGTGCTGCTTCAACTGCTGCCCTTACATCAACAACGCTTCCGCGGAATTTTACAGTAACAATGAGTGGAACCGGAAGACTGTCAGCATTCGCAGGCTTATTACGGTCAAAGGCTTCCACCGTTACGTTAGCCGCTTTGCATCCGGCATCACAAGCCACGAAAGCTGTAACAAGTCCGAAAACTTCAATTATGCCAACTGCATTTCCCATTATTTACTCCATTCTAGCATTAACTTTCGTTTTGCTTTCCTTATTCCAAATGAGTTAACAAGCTAATTCATTTTCGAATTAATTGGTTCATTCATTTATAACTGTTACTTTCAAGCCTTCCATCTTCAGGTTTGTTACGTATGCATCATTGATCTTATCTAAGGGATATTTATGGGTAATTAATTTGTTCATCGGTAATCCGATTCCCTTTGCCCTCTTTAAGAAATCAAAGGTTGTGGCATAATCCCTTAAGGTATATACCCATGAGCCAACGGTTGTAATCTCTTTTGCACAGATATCAAAGTGGGGATTAATCGTCGCATCCCCGCCATTGATGAAGAATCCAAGTTCACATAAACCGCCGCCGCTGCGGATGAATTTATAGATATTGGAATGTGCTGCCGGAGATCCTGTACACTGGAACGCGAAATCAGCAAGCTTACCGCCAAAGGCTGTTTCAATTGCTGCTGCCAGAGCTTCAATTCCCTTGTGTTCCTTGAAGTTTACTGTTTTTGTTGCGCCCATCTCTTTTGCAAAGTCAAGTCTCTTCTCTTCGCCGTCCACCGCTACGATATTCTCAATACCCATGGTGCGGAGAACTGCAATACAGATTAAACCGATTGGTCCACAGCCCTGAACTACTACTCTGCTGTTGAAACGTAAGATGTTAGTGGTTTTTGCCCTTTCCACTGCATGGATCAACACTGCGCATGGCTCGATGAGGATTCTTGACTCAAGATCCAGGTCGCTGACATTGAAAATTGTTGATCCGCCGCGGATTACGATATAATCGGCAAACCAGCCATTTAAATGTGTGCTGTCATCCGGCAAAAGTCCGTATACATCTGCGCCGCCAACGTTCTGCTTATTCAAGTCGAACATCGTAATGTCCGGGTTATCCTTAAAGATCATACAGGAAACTACTTTGTCGCCAACCTTAAGGTCTTTGCCTGCACTGTCCTTCTTTACGTTCTTGCCCATCTTAACGATCTCGCCGGTACCTTCATGTCCTAATACAACAGGAATTAAACCGAAGGGATCTCTTTTGTACTCATGTGCATCCGTACCGCATACACCGCAGCCTTCTACCTTAACCAGGATATCGTCATCACCAAGCTCTGGAATCGGATATTCCTGAAGCTCGATTTTCTCCAGTCCCGTTAACATTGCCACCCGGCTTGTCTTTGGAATCCCACCATTTGATTTGTGGGAGCAGTTACCGCTACAGCCCTCTTTCCCAGCAGGCGTCTGTCCCAGCTCCTGGAGTACTTGCTTTACTATATCTTCTATCTTTTCTGAATTAATGTCCATCATTACCTCCTTCTTAATGCTTCGAATCTAACGAATGCATAAGCTGTCTGACATTACACATCTTCTCGCCTTTGTAAAGGTCCTTGCGGAAGTAAGTCCTTCACCCGTCCTGCTGGCAATCGTGAAGGTACAGAAGCCTTCCCCGCCAAAGCCTAAGGCTGCATAGGATGGGGCATTCTTTACAAAGATTGCCGTGTCGATTGCTTTGCCGAACTTGGTCAGGTTTTCCACATTCTTGGAATGCATGTGGGCTGAATGGCGGTTGCCATGCTCAAGCCATACTGCTTTCTCAATTGCATCGTCAATATCCTTTGCCCTCACAATACCAAGGATCGGCATCATCAGCTCTTCTGCAATCAAAGGATGCTCCTTTTCTCCTTCAAAGATGATGCAGCGTGTTCCCTTTGGTGCATCAATGCCAATCATGGAAAGCAGGGTGATTGCATCCTTGCCGACGCATTTTCTGTTTAACGCACCTTTTATCATTACTGTAGCTGTAAGCTTTTCCTGCTCTTCCTTATTAATCATGTAGCAGCCGTTCTCTTTTAAGAAGTAAATTAATTCATCCACAATGGTTTCAACGGCTACAATTTCTTTTTCTGCAATACAGGGAAGATTGTTGTCAAAGGTACATCCGTTTACGATATCAGCTGCTGCCTTCTGGATATCCGCCGTGTCATCCACAAGTACCGGAGGATTACCGGCACCGGCACCGATTCCACGCTTGCCGGAAGAGAGGACTGTCGTTACAACGCCAGGGCCGCCTGTTGCTGCGATTAACTGGATTGCCTTATGTTTTAACATGATGTTGCTGGTTTCCATGGTAGGCTTCTGGACGGTTACTGCGATGTTAGCAGGGCCGCCAACCTCAAGGGATGCTTCATTCAACATGCTTACTGCATATTTGGAAGTCCTGATTGCTGCCGGATGGGGATTAAATACTACCGTATTACCTCCGGCAATCATACCAATGGTGTTGCAGATGATGGTCTCACTCGGGTTAGTGCATGGGGTGATTGCCCCGATTACACCAAAGGGTCCCATCTCAACCAGGGTCAGACCCCTGTCTCCGGACCAGGCTGTTGTCGTAATATCCTCGGTTCCCGGAGTTTTATTTGCTGCAAGCTGGTGCTTTAGGATCTTATCCCCGACATTGCCCATGCCTGTCTCTTCTACTGCCATCTTAGCAAGTATTTCAGCATTCTCGATGGTCTTCTTGCGGATATTGCTGATAATTCTTTCCCTTGCATCCATTGTCAGCTTCTGCATAACCTTCTGAGCCTTGATTGAAGCCTCAATGGCCTCCGTCATATCCTCGAAGATGCCCAGCTCGTTACTGCCGGATGGGGCGCCCGCTGTCTCTGCCTGCAGCTTTTTCACTACTTGCTTTACAATATCCTGGAGTAGTGCTTCATTCTCCATCACTTTTTACCTCCTCATTGATGTCTTCTTCAAACCTTGTGAGAAGATGGATTATTTTAAACCTAACTGCTCAATTACTTTCTTAGCAATTTCGGAAACAATGTCGTCGGTCTTTGCTTCTGTTGCTCCATGACCACCACAGTTATGGCAGCTTGTACCACCCTTATTTACTTTAGCGCAAAGATCGGCAGGATGCTTTCCAGTCATACCGAACTGTCTGCGGATCTCGTACAATCTCTGTACCTGGGCATCGGATAATTCCTTGGGACCGCCCAGCTGCTTGGAAAGATATAATAATTGCGCATAGAATTCTACGGATTCCATCTTATGATAAGCTGACAGCAGGGAATCAGAGAAGGTTAACGCACCATGGTTCTCTAACAATACTGCATCATAGTACTGAAGGTACTTGGACACTGCATCAGGAATCTCTTCTGTAGAAGGTGTGCCATACTCAGCGATCGGTACGCAGCCAAGGGAGATAACTGCTTCCGGCATGATGGGCTGTGTCAAGGGGATACCCGCAATAGCAAAGCTTGTTGCATACATCGGATGGGCATGTACTACAGACTGGACGTCCGGTCTTTCTTTGTAAACGCGCATATGCATCTTGATTTCTGAAGAAGGCTTGAAGTTACCGTTTGCCTGAAGAACTTTACCGTCCTTGTCAACCTTGCAGATATACTCCGGTGTCATAAAACCTTTGCTTACGCCAGTAGGTGTACATAAGAATTCATTATCATTCAGCTTAACGGAAATGTTACCGTCGTTAGAAGCAACCATTCCCTTATTATAAATTCTTTTACCTATCTCGCAAATTTCTTTTTTGATTTCGTACTCTGACTTCATACATGTCCTCCTATTAGGTGTTACTTAAAAATTTGTTGTTTTGGTTTGATTTCTTTTGGTTTGTCTTTATTCTAACCTCTTTACACTCTTTTGTCAACATGTATTCGTTGTTTTTATGTTGTTTTTGTTTGTTTTCTTTTGGTTTTAGATGTAAATTAATTGCAATGCAAGAAAAAGAAGGTATCTCAGACATTGCGTTCCAAAATACCTTCTTTTCTTTCCTTATTTAATTCACATTCACCTCACAGCCTAAATCTCACTCATTTGCCGCCCTAATCATATATTTAGGATGTAAGGCGCAAAGGCAGTGCCTTTTACTTTTCACTGGCACCCTTGCGTTCATTTAGGATGATTTTATCGAGCACCGCTTTATATACCAGGATGATCTGTGCATCAATATAGCAGAATTTGTTCGTTATATATTCGTAGGCTTTATATACGAAGCAAATACTTATCATAATTAAGGCGGCCACGGTAAGCATGGGCTGCAGATCCTTCGCAATCAGAAAAATGGAGGCAGATAAATAAAACAGAAAAGCTAAAAAGAAATTTTTGCTGATACGGAAGGCCAGCAGCATCGTATCATTTAACCTGTTATGCATCCTTGCAATGGATTTGATATCTCTATATTTTAACTTCTCATACATATCTTCATATATGGTCTTACTGTCGCTTATTTTTGTTTCCATATTCTGTTTTACATAAGAAGAATACCGGCGATATTCAGCTTCCCCAAGCTCTTTTCTAATTAACTTTTTAAATACGTTTGACATAAAATTCCTCCATTATACAGCAATGAACTAAATCTAGCAAGCAATCCTTTTATTTGACTTTTATACCACAATACTTTCTTTTTGTCCAGTTTCTTATCCTATGAAATGCGTGTCTTCAGACGCACTCTGCTTTCCTATTACATTTCATAATACTATTATTCTCATTCAGCTTAAAATAAACCTCAGCAAATATTGTTTCTATTACCAATACCAACGTAAATTTTTATTAACCTTATAAGGTTACTTCCTATAACGAATAAAACGACAAATTTATTTCAATATAATGTCCTTTGTACGCCAAAACATGAATTTAATACCCGGTGATTTATTAACAAATTGTTCATAATATATCCATACAATCATCATATATGTACTTTATAATCAAAAATAAGTTAAGAAGCTACATCAATTAACTGATGAAAGTACCACAACTTAATATTGCTTACAAGATAATTTTTTTCATAAAATAAGCCCGGCAGCTACCCTCCCCCCTCTACCGGGCTTCTCCTCTTTTATAACGCCCGTTCCGGTAGGAGTTCCTTTGCAGGGTAAAGCATAGCCAAGACAGTTCATTCCTGTCTTATTTTTTTGCCCTGCTTTGGGGATAGCTTTTATAACATGCTTAAATGTCCGTAAATACACCGGCATCAACTCCATTGATAAATCCATCAGGAGATCTTACTATAATATATGGTTTCTTTCATTTCTTTGTTCGCATCTATGGAACGAAATACATTCTTTCGTAATTAAATGCGTCTTCCCGAAATATAAGTTATGAGAAGTTGTATTTTGACTTCTCATAAAAGGCGCTGTACTTGCGCCGTGCATCGCGATTATAGGAAGCCGTATCTGCTTCCTATAATATGTTCTTTCAGTACAAATATGTTCTCAGCCCCTCACAGGCCCCCTGGAAATAAATCCCGCAGAATAACAAATAAAATAAGTATTTTTTTCTTTTCTTAGGTATTAATATATGTTATTATAATCGTTGGATAATTTGGCGAAAATAAAATTGCCATGTAGAAAATAAATTCAGGAGGTAGAACAATGTCAAATGTAATAATTATGGATCATCCACTAATCCAACACAAGCTCGGAATTATGAGACGCAAAACCACGACAACAAAGGAGTTTCGTGACCTGGTTTCAGAAGTTGCAATGCTCATCTGCTATGAGGCTACCAGAAAACTTCCCCTTGCTGACATTGAAATAGAAACACCCTTAGTAAAAACAATTGCAAAAGAAATTGCCGGTAAGAAGCTTTGTATCGTTCCTATTCTTCGTGCAGGCCTTCATATGGCCGACGGCATCTTAAACCTGATACCAAGTGCAAAGGTTGGGCATATCGGTCTGTACCGCAATGAGGAGACCTTAGAGCCTGTTGAGTATTTCTGCAAACTCCCCTCGGATGCAGACGAGCGTGAGATCTTTGTTGTTGATCCGATGCTTGCAACCGGAGGCTCTGCCGTAGCAGCCATTGATCTTCTCAAGAAAAGGGGCATCGGTAAAATTCATTTTCTCTGTCTGATTGCCGCACCGGAGGGTGTGGAACGTTTGACAAAAATCCATCCTGATGTTGAAATTTATATCGGAAGCCTTGACGAAAGGCTGAATGAAAAAGGCTATATCCTTCCGGGTCTTGGTGATGCCGGTGACAGGATCTACGGAACAAAATAAAAATAAGGTAAATCCCATTATACTTAAAAAACCCCCGGGCAGCGGGCTTGATATCCAATCAAACCAACGGCCCGGGGGGTTCTCTGTTTCCATGAAATAAGTTTAGATTACGGAAAACTTATAAATCGTTACGGTGTCATATTCCTTTCCCGCCTTTAGCAGGCAGGAGGGAAAGCCGCTGATATTGCAGGAATTCGGGAAATACTGTGTCTCAAAGCATACGCCGGCCCTTTTATTGTATACCGCCCCTGCCTTGCAGCCCTCTTCCGGTGTCAGGAAGTTCCCCGTATACAGCTGTATGCCGGGCATATCCGTAAACACCTCCATCTTCCTTCCGCTCTTCTCATCAATTAATTCCGCCACCTTCTCTACGTCGGTGCCGCTGATGTCAAGTACATAGTTATGGTCATATCCACCGGCAAAAACCAGAGGCTCATAATCAGAATTAATGTCCTGTCCCAGTTTCTTGGCAACCCTGAAATCCATTGGTGTACCGGTTACATCCCTAAGCTCACCGGTAGGGATCAGCTGCTTGTCCGTCGGAGTAAACTTATTCGCCTTAATCCAGACCTTGTGGTCAAGTACGGAGCCCGCATTATGTCCCGAGAGATTAAAGTAAGAATGGTTCGTCAAATTCACAATCGTATCACGGTCGGACACTGCCAGATACTCAATGACCAATTCATTCGCTTCCGTCAGGCTATAGGTAACCGCAACATCCAGATTGCCGGGGAAGCCCTGTTCCATATGGGGGCTCAGCCTTGAAAATTCAACGCTTGCCATATCTTCATCCTCGTAGCATTCCGCCTCATATATAAATTTATTATATCCGGTAAACCCGCCATGCAGGTTATTTTCTCCGTCATTCTTGTCCAGCTCATATACCTTCCCATTGATTTCAAATTTCGCACCGCCAATTCTGTTTGCATGCCTGCCGATAAAAGAACCAAAGCCCGGGGCATTTTTTTCATAGCCGGCAACCTTCTCATAGCCTAAATTAACATCTGCCAGGTTTCCCTTTGCATCCGGAACCAGGATACTGGTAATATTGGCGCCATAATTAATTAAGGAAACCTCCATACCATTCTTATTCGTCAAGGTGTATGAGGTTACTTCCTCACCCTTTGCTGTTTTACCAAATGATTTTTGCGTAATCTTCATTTTCCTACTCCTCGTCCTAAAAATATAAACATTCTTAAGTTATAATTATAACATACTGGCTAAAAATAGCAAATGGTTTATTGGCGGATTCTCCTTCTTTGATTGACATCAAAAAACATCAATGCTATACTAAAACACGTCAGAATAAGTGGTTAAGCCTTTGCACTTCTATTCCTACCTGAAGTGCCGGACTAACGTAATAGGGAAACAGGTTAAATGCCTGTACGGTCTCGCCGCTGTATTTGGGGAATTCATGGAGGCAAGGAATACCTTGTACCAGTCACTGGATATTATTCCAAGAGAAAGGAGCCGTTTTAGTTCTTAAAGGACTGATTATCGGCAGTTTTGGGATAATACTGGGAAGATGCGAAATGAGTTGTGATCCAAGAGTCAGAATACCTGCTTATTACTGGTACCAATCATTCCACGAGGATTTGGGCATGGGTACAATAGGCACCGTCAATTGCTAACGGTTCTCCAACTGGCCGCAATTGATTTGTTAGCTGCATATGCAGTATGGCTTTATTGTCCTTTTCCCGGTTCTTTCATGGGTAAAGGATTTTTTTATTACATTTTTAGGAGGAGAGTATGAAAAGCAACAAATATTTTAAACCGGTGCTTGCGGTTATCGTATTAGCACTTTTAGTAGTAATAATGTCCCTGGTCTACAACCAATTCAAGCCTGGGACTTCAAAGGGCTCTAAGGAAATCGTTGTAGAGGTGGTTATTCCCGAGGAAGAATCTAAGGAATTTACGCTGCACACAGATGCCGAATTCTTAAGCCAGGCGTTGGAAGAAGCAAGTCTGGTCAAAGGCTCCGTGGAAGATTACGGCTTATTCATTACGGAGGTCAACGGCCGTGTTGCTGATGAGGCCAAACAGGAATGGTGGTGTATTACCAAGGGCGGTGAGGATGTTTACACCGGAGTTGATTTAACACCAATTGCAGACGGGGATCATTATGAAATCACGCTTACCGTTGGTTACTAGAAGAAAGAAGATCCGGCAGGAGGTTTTCAGATGAAGGTTAAGGATATCGCTATTATTGGAATGCTGAGCGCCATTATGGTCGCAGCCCAGTTTAGTTTAAGCTTTCTTCCCAATATTGAGCTGGTATCCTTATTAATCATAATGTATACCCTGGTCTTTGGCTGGAGGGCACTTTACATCATCTATGTCTTTGTAATCATAGAAGGCCTTATTTATGGCTTCGGGCTATGGTGGTTCTCATACCTGTATATCTGGTTAATATTATATATTATAACCAGGCTGTTTCATAAGGCCAGGTCTCCCCTGCACTGGGCCATCATCTCGGGCGCCTACGGATTAAGCTTTGGCGCCCTATATTCCATCGTAGTCATCATTACAAGCGGAATCCAGGGCGGCCTGGCCAGCTGGGTGCAGGGCATCCCATTTGACATCGCCCATTGTGCCGGTAATTTTGCTGTTACCCTTATCTTATTTAAGCCACTTTATTTCATCTTAAATAAGCTGAAGCTCCAACTGGAAGACTAGCCAGGGATATTTGTATTTCCATATAGGAAGAAGCTCTAAGCCACCGTTTTTTTGGTGCCTCAGAGCTTCTTTTTACATTTCTACAATATTCCCAGCAGTTCCCTCCCTGAAATGCCAGGCTCCGTCATGGAATAAGGATTCAATATGACCTCAAGCTCGTCCGCCTTCAGTAAGTCCTCCCTCAGGATAAGCTCCCTGACAGAGGCTCCTGTCTTTATTGCTTCCTTGGCTAAAACTGCAGCCTTTTCATAGCCCACATGGGGGCAGATAGCCGTAATAATGCCTACACTGTTTTCCACCATGGTCCTGCACCGTTCTTCATTTGCCGTAATTCCTGTGACACAATTATCTACCAGGGTGCTTACCGCATAGGCAAGGGTTTCTATGGATTGGAACAGGTTATAGAATATGATCGGCTCAAATGCATTAAGCTCCAGCTGCCCTGCCTCTGTTGCCATCGTAATTGTCATGTCATTTCCAATGATATTAAAGGCCACCTGGTTCACTACCTCAGGAATGACGGGATTTATTTTTCCCGGCATAATGGAGGATCCGTTCTGCTTCTCCGGGAGATTGATCTCACCAAAGCCGGTCCTGGGTCCTGAGGACATGAGCCTAAGATCGTTGGACATCTTGGACAGGTTTACCGCGCAGGCCTTTACCACGCCGGAGACAAAGGAGTAGCCGTCCAGGTTCTGGGTTGCATCGATCAGGTCATAAGCCTGGACCAAGGGCAGCCCGGAGATCAAGGCCGTATTTTTAACAACCTTCTGCAGATACTGGACATCTGCATTTAATCCGGTGCCAATTGCCGTTCCTCCAAGGTTTAAGTGCCCCATCTCCTGCTTCGCATTTTCAAACCTCGACATGTCCCTTCTAATCGCCGCACTATAGGCCTTGAATTCCTGGCCGAGCCGGATGGGAACCGCATCCTGCAGCTGGGTCCTTCCCATTTTGATTACACCATCAAACTCCTCCGCCTTTCTTACCAGTGCATCATAAAGGCGTTCCAGCTGTCTCCCTGCCCTGTTTAACAGCTTTAAGGCAGTCATCCTGCCACAGGAGGGAAACACGTCATTTGTAGATTGCCCATAATTGACATGGTCGTTGGGATTAACAATGGAGTAATTCCCCTTTTCCCCGCCAAGGATTTCAATGGCACGGTTGGCAATTACTTCGTTGGCATTCATGTTCAGGGAGGTTCCTGCGCCGCCCTGGATGGGGTCGACAATGAACTGGTCATGCATCTTTCCGCTGATAATCTCATCACAGGCTTTCACAATCGCGTCAGTCCTCCTCTTGTCCAGGTGTCCGACCTCATAATTTGTAATCGCTGCCCCCTTCTTTATCTGGGCAACGCTTTTAATCAGCTCCGGGTGCATGCTCATGCCCGTAATATAAAAATTTTCCGCCGCCCGTAACGTCTGTACTCCATAGTATACATCCACGGGAACCTCTTTGCTTCCTATGGAATCATGCTCCATTCTTACTTTTTCTTCTCTTACCATGATGGATCTCTCCTTTTTTCTTGCCCTTATTATGACCGCCATCCGTCTCCTGCCCCATTGTTCTACCCCCTGCTATCCATTCTACTTATTGCTTTTTGCCTCCCATATTCTGATTTCTGCAATCTGCTTTCAACCGCCCGGCTTCACCCCCTACCGGTGCTCCGCAAAAATGCGCAGCAGCAGGTCTGCAGTTCCCACATTATATCCGTTCACCGCATAGATTCCCGACAGCTGGTCGGTTACCAGGATAAGGGGCAATTTTCCCGGCTCCACATACATCCTCCTGCTGATTCTTTCCGCATTTTCATCCGTGGCATCATAGCAGGTCCGTATCCCTGGAATTGCAGACAAGGTTCTTTTGATTGTCGGGTTTTCCGGGGCGGCCCTGTCCCTTACCATAAAGAAAATACCGCCGTCCAGCTCCTGGAAGGCTTCCTTGTGCTCATACAGCTCATTTAAGATGTGCTCCGTCGGCTCCTTCCCTTCCTCCAGCCAGATAAACAGGTTCATCCGGCTCCTGACCAGGTCCCTGGCCCCTATGGCCTCTCCTTCCTCTCCCGTCACTTCAAAATCAGGCAATGGATAGCGGGTCAGCATATCCCTCAATTTAATATCCCTGGACTGCAAGCAAACCTCCTTGCGTTCCCCCTCCTGCAATGTGAAATAGTATTCCTTCGCAAACAGGTTTCCGTTCAGCAGCCGTTTCGTGGTTATGATACGGTAATTGCCCGGCATCAGCCGGAGCTCCATGCCCTCCTGCTCCCATTCCTCTTTGGCAAGCTTCAGGGATCTGTAGCTTTCCCCTTCCAGGACTGCAAGGGACCAATTCGTAAAATAAATCCAGCTTTCCCCTTCCTTTGCCGGCTGGAGCTTCAGAGCCGCAGTGGCCGTGTCCGGATTCCCCACCGGCTTGAACTGTCCTTCCCCGTAATATTCAATGGAAAGATCCTCATCCTTTATCCGGGCCGGTATCCCGAGGGTCCTGCAGACAGCCACAAATAATATCTTCTTTGACAGAAGGCTCCCTGCCCCCATGCTTAAGCATGCCGCTGGTGTCGTGACCAAATGGCTGTATTCCCGCTCCGGGTACTCCTTGATCTTTCCATGGATATCCTCCCAGATCAGGGCCGGTTTCTCACGGAATAACTGTTTTTGCCCTTCCGTATAAAATCCATTGATAAATTCCCGGTACTGTGTTAAGGGTTCAAAATAAATCCTGGGATTCAGTACATAATGAATAAATATCCCACGCTCCAATTGACCTGCATACTTTATTGCGTCCCTGAAATGCTCCCAAAGGACGCTGCCCTTACAATCCCTGTAATCCTTTTCACTCAGTACCCCCAGTAAGGCCTCCTTATCCTGCCTTGCCCCTTCCGGTTCCTCAAGGAGAAACTTCCCAAGCTCTCCATAATTACTTATACTTTTCTTAAGAATTTCCTCCAGCCCTTTACCTGCCTGATCCTTCAAAATCCGTTCCTTTGCCCTGGTGCCGGCACAGGCCGCCTCCATCTTAGCCAGGCGCTTCCCGATTGCTTCCCTCATCCTTCTTACCCCTGAGAGCTCCTGCTCCTTCGTCAAGGCAGATATATTTACCGGCTGCTCTTCCGGGGCTATGATATCAAAATCGATCCAGGCATTTTCCCGCCTGTCCTCCCCCAGACAAATTATGAAATCTCCCTTCTCCCTTGTATCAATGGTCCTGTCTGCCAGCTGCCCGTCCTTATGGGCATGGAGGTGGATGCTTCCCAATCCAAGGGTAATCCGCACCTTTCCGGCTGGATCCGTAAGCAGGGCTGCAACCGGAAAAAACTCAGCATAATTCAAGACCTCAAATTCTACCTCTGCGGCCTCCACCGGCTTTCCGGCTTTATCAATGATCTGGACCTCAACCTCCCTCGTGCGCCCATAATGGGACAGGGTATTAAATACGGCAGCCATCCCATCCCTTTCGGTTATCTCCTCACCGGAAGGAATACCGCCAAACCATCTGGAATGGGCCAGCATGGCCCTTGAGGAAGCATTGGTAAACCAGCCCCGGTTCAATACCGGCTCCGGCTCACAAGCCCCGATAAAATACCAGGTTCCGTCACACCATGCCTCCACCCAGGCGTGGTTATCGTCACAGTGGGACCATCTTGGAACATATACCTGCCTGGCAGGAATCCCTATGCTGCGGAGTGCCGAAACCGTGAAAGCAGATTCCTCCCCGCATCTTCCATAGCCTGTTTTATATACCGCCATTGGAGCCATGGTTCTTTCGTCGGTGGAATGGTAGGTTACTTCTTCCGCACACCAGTAATTGACCTCCAGTACGGCCTCCTTCATTCCCAGACCCTCCACGCGCCCGGAAAGCTGCTGGTAGAAAAAGCTCCTGCACTGCGTAATCTCCTCTTCATTCACCCTGTGGTACAGCACATAATTCAAAAACAGCTCCAGGGGAAGCTTATCTTTGTAATTCCCCCGGTTCCATAAAAAGATCCCATGCCTCGCATAATCCAGGAAGATGTCAAAGGAATAGTTGCCGGCATCGCTGAGGGTCATCTTCGTATATAAAAATTTCATTACGATGGCTTCCTGGGCCGGCAGCTCCCCAAGGCCGCAAAGGATAGCCTCCCTCCGGTTCCCCACAAGTGGAAGAAGTCTTTCAAACTCCCCTTCTATCTGTTGCTCCATTTCAAATGAAAACATCTTACTTCCTCATCTTTCCTGATAAATTCCCTAAAACTTCCTTTGCCAGCCTTATTTTATCCCCGTCCGTCTGCCAGATTTCATATTCACTCATGAACGGCAGCCCCATGTTAACGCCTTCCTTGCGGAAAACCATCCTGCTGTCCTTTACTACTTTGCCTGACATATGATAGGAGGTTGCCAGGGTTGCAGGGTAGAGCTCCTGAATAGCCCCCGCATCTACACCTCCCCCTACCAAAATATCAATTTTGCCTTCCGACCTCTGCACCAGGTCCCGGATTAATCGCTTCCCCTTAAGACAGTGCTCTGCCTGTCCGGAGGTAAGTATGGTGTGGATCTCCAGCTCCTTTGCCCGGTCTAACGCTTCATAGGGATCCCGGCATACGTCAAAGGCCCTGCTTAAGGTTACTGACATACCGCCGGACAGGGCTATTAGCTCTCCCATCCGTTCCATATCCAGGGTACCGTCCGGAAGCAGCACACCAATTACGATTCCATCCGCCCCCAGCTCACAAAACATTTTGACCTCTTCCTTCATTATGCTATATTCATAATCGGAATAGCAGAAATCGCCGAATCGGGGGCGGATTAAAATATGTATGGGTATATCCGTGTATTTTCTGATCTCTTTATATAATAAGGGACTCGGTGTGGTTCCCCCAATAATCAAATTGCCGCACAGCTCCATCCGGTTCGCCCCTCCTCTGGCTGCTGCCAGGGCGGAATCCACACCGTCTACACAGGCTTCCAATAAAATATGCTCCATCTCTTCATCCTTTCTGATTGCATAAATAATATAAGGTAGTTACGGCTGCTCCTGTTGCCCCCGGGGACTGAAACTCAAAAACCGGTGTATCCACCCAGGCCGTACCGGCAATATCCAGATGAATCCAGGGTGTTTTTTTCGCAAACCGGCGGATAAACAGTCCTGCTGTAATGGTACCGCAGTAATTTTCTCCCCTATTTTTAATGTCTGCCACCCTGCTTTCCAGCATTTTCTCATGTTCCCTGAGGAAGGGAATTCTTAAGTACTGCTCGCCGGATATCCCATAGGCTTTTTCGAATTCCCCATAAAGGGAGTCATTATCACATATAGCACCTGCTATGGTAAAGCCCAGAAGATTTACAACAGCTCCCGTCAAGGTAGCGATATCCAATATCTTCCCCACCTTTTCCACATTAACGGCATAAGAAACTGCGTCAGCAAGAATGAGACGTCCTTCCGCATCCGTATCCACAACCTCCACCGTTGTTTTGTCAAAGGTCGTATAAACATCTCCCGGCAGAAGGCTCCCCGGTGATATCCGATTCTCACACATGGGGATAAAGCCCAGGACATTCTTTTTTACCTGATTCTTTGCCAGTGCGTAAACCGCTCCTGCAACCGCTGCCCCGCCGGCCATATCTCCTTTGATTCCCAACATGGAATCCCTGGATTTAAGGCAGTACCCTCCTGTATCACAGGTGACCCCCTTGCCTACCAGCCCGATCTTTTCCTCTTCCCTGCCAAGGGGCAGATATTTCATAACCAGAAAGCAGGGTTCATAATCACTGCTTTCTCCTACGGCCAGCAGACCATTCATCCCAAGCCCATGAAGGGTTTCCCGCTTCATAACCTCCACCTCTACAGGCAGACCCTCCATGAGCTTTTCTATATTCTCCGCAAAATCAAGGGGCCGCAGCTTATTTCCCGGCAGGTTAACCATATCCCTGGCAAACAGCACGCCCCTAAGGATAGGAATGGTTTCCTGGAGCAGCTCCTGTCCTTCCTGCAAGTCTTCCTGCAAAACTCCTGTCAAATCAAGTCCCAGGGGAGCCTCTTTCCTTGCCGGATATCTTGGC
The DNA here is from genome assembly GCA_012839295.1 of Clostridiales bacterium. Lineage (GTDB taxonomy): Bacteria > Bacillota > Clostridia > Lachnospirales > Lachnospiraceae > Mobilitalea. The sequence continues at coordinate 98,323 of DUNO01000033.1, read as the reverse complement.
AGTTCATATCCTCCAAGAATAAGCCCTTCGGTAATATCCCTCATACTTTCTATGGTGCCTGCTCCTAGAATTGGAGAAACATCAATCTGGGCCTCCTGCAGCTTATGCTTTTTTAGTTCTTTTACCACAGCGGCCATGATTTCCTTCACTCTTATTTTAGTCAATGGGAAGGTGCCCATGCCGATTCGCAGCTGATTGTCAAAGTAGCTGTGCAGCTCTCCTTCGTAAAAGCTCACCTTACACTGTTTCTTACTCTCCTTTACAATCCGGATCATCTGATTGTCTCCCCTTCTGTATTCAAGTCAGCGCACTCCCGCAACCTTCCTGTATGCAGCTTTGTGAGGTGATTTTCCGTCAAAGGCGTACAAAAAGCTTTCGGCAGTGCCCGTTTAATAGATACATACTCCTGCAGCCTCCAGGCTTTTCAAAGTTTCCGGATCCGGCAAAGAATCCGTAATAATTCCGTCAATATCGTCGAAATGGGCAAATTTATAGGAATCGTTATAATAAAATTTATCCCGTTCCATAACAATATATTTGTGGCGGCTGCTCATAACAGCTGCCCTCTTAGTCAAGCCATCCTCCGCCCCCAAGGTTGTAATGGAGGAATCCGTCATATCCACGCCGCAGCTGCCGATAAAGGCCCTGTCAAAGCTGTACTGCTTGATAAATTCCACAGTAGCGATACCCATAAATCCGTTCACGGTACGGTGCATGGTACCGCCGGTACCGATGGCGGTAATAGAGGCTGTTTTCGCCAACACCTGCAATATGTCAATCATATTGCTGACAACCACCAGGTGCTTCCTGGATTCCACCAACAATTCTGCAAGCTTAATATTACTGGTTGAAATATCCAAAAATATGGTTTCATTCTCACGAATCAGCTCCAGGGCTTTCCGGGCAATCACATTCTTCTCCTCCACATGGACCAGCCTGCGGTCAATGACATCCCTTTGCAGAGGATAGTCCTGTGAAAGAATAGCGCCTCCATAGGTTCTCTTAAGCTTTCCGGCATTCTCCAGGACCTTCAAGTCTTTTCGGATGCAATCTTCCGTCACCTGAAAAAACTCACTTAAATCCCGTACCTTCACCCTGCCATCCTGCCGGAGCATTTGGACAATTGAATCTAAACGTTCTTCCGTAAACATGATAAAATCCCTTCCTTTCGATATGCTTCCTTAACCAAGACCGGCTGGGGCATTTCCTTTTCCACTTATTTTAATCCAAAAAAGCATTTAGAATTTCCGCCGGTAACAACAAACTAATTTTTGTTTATGCTACATCGCATACTCTTTTAAATGCTTTTCCTGTCAAGTGATTTGATTTTATCACTGTTTATTATTGTTGTCAATTATTCTTATTGTTTTTACTATTGTTTATTATTGTTTTATATTGAATATCCCGAATTAGTACTGGATGCCCACCATACAATGGCCTTCCATCTTATTGAGCTCAAACAGGATATAGTCACCCTCCCTTGTAAAGTCAAGCTCCACTCCTTCCGGAACCAGCCTTACGCTTGCAGGGCATCTTCCTCCCGTATGCAGCTTAAGCTTCAGAAAATACAAGGGTATGGTATCTTCAATAGTATAGATATCCTCCGAACGCTTTTCCGTTATGTAATGCAGCAGATGAAGGATTTCCCTCTTCTCCTCCCTTTGGACATTAAGCGCCGTTATGAGGGTGGACGGTCCGTTATGGCTGACCAATTTATCCGGCAGCAGCCGTTCTATTGCATCCTTTACCATCAGCTTGCACCATTTTGCGGCATTTTTCCGGTACAGCCGGAAAACCGGGTGGGAAAAATAGATGACATTACCCTTCTGAACCACCTCCGGGTGGCCGGCCTTACCTGAGGAAGGAGCATGCTGATGGGAACAGAAGGTCTTACCGCTGCGGTCAAAATAGGGGCTTACCTTGTGCATCAGCACCTCCGCCTCCTCAACCTCCGCCTCCACATCATAACCCCTCAGGTACATGACAAACTCTTCCTTCGGCAGCTCCCTGCCAATGACATCGTTCGGCATCACAAACTCCCTGTAATATTCTGATTCCCCCAGATACCGGATGCCATAGATATTATCCGTCCTTTCCTTATCCAGGCAGGAATCATAGGAGCCAATTACCTTACCGCCCTTTCTGATATAATCCTTAATTACCTTTTCCAACCCTTCATTATAATAAATGCAGTCCGGCAATACCACAAGCTTATAGCGCTCCAGGGGCGTCCTGCTGTCCACAATATCAAACTGGTAGGCCAATTCCTGCAGGATGCGTACGGTTCCGATTAAGGAGGGTGAAATCCCCAGATTGTATTCCACCTCCGGGTAGAACTCCTCCGGTGTCAGCACTGCAATTTCATTTACCGCCCCGGCTCCCCTGCAATAAGGCTCCTTTTCCTTTACACTTCCATACACCTTTCCAATCAGGTCATAGGTAGCCCCGGATAACCTGCCCCCTGGGTGGAGCTGGTCCCCGATAGAACAGCCGGCTCCCACCGCCAGCATATGAAAGCATTCAAATTCAAGAGCCGCCCGGTTCTTCAGGGAATGGAAATCTCCCCAGTAGGTATGGAACTTGCCCGTCATACCGATCATCGCTTTCCCTAAGGTCCTGGCATACCTGCTGGTCGCCGGGAAATGGTCATAGCCCCATCCTCCGCTTGGCAGGGACTCCAGCTCCAAATGGCTGTAATCCTTAAAGCTATCCCTGGAGGCAGGCCCTACATGGGAGCTATTATAAAAGATGCTGGTTTCAGGCGCCCTGTCCCTGATAAATGCCGTGATCTCAGCCTTAAACTCCTCCAGCATGTGCTGGGAATAACGCATCCTCTCCGCCATACTGCTGCTGTCCATGGAAAGCTCCTCCATTTTCGCTTTACAATGCCCGCAATTGCAATCGACCGGAAAAAGAATGTCCATAAACAGCCCATCCAGGTTCTCCGTCCCGATAACCCCCATAAGATCCTGGAGCAAATCCTTAAAATATTCCCGGTAGCCGCTGTTTAAGCAGATCGTGTTGTAAAAATGGGGCTCCGGCACATTCTGTGTATTAATATATTTCCCCTGCCCGTCAACTGCCAGCCATTCCGGGTGTTCCCTCATGATGCGCCCATCCCACTGCACCGTGGTATAGACCGGCACCTTGATCCCCTTTGCATGACAGGCCTTGATCTGTTCCAGAAGTAAATTCCGGTTCATCAGATTCGGATGAATCAGATCCGCATATTTTTCTGAAGGATAGTAAAGCCATCCATGGTGGCACCTGGCAAAGCAGGTGATGGAATCTACCCCTGCCCTCTTAAGCCTTTCGGCAAACTCCTCCCCGTTAAAATCCTTCCCTACCTCAGGGATATATTCACTGGTGTGAAAATCCAGGTGTACCTGGCGAAATCTCATCTCGTCCATCATTTCCTCATTTCTGCACTGCTTCCAGCGCCTTTGTTATTACAAATAACCAGCTTTTCCAGGTGCACTTATCCCTTAACCGCACCTGCGGTCAGACCCCCTTCCACCTTTTCCTGGAACAACAGGTAGAGCACCAGGGGTAAAAATACTGTGATTACAATTGCCGCCATCAAGGGGCCATAATCACTGCCCCTCTCCCCGTTAAAATTCAAAAGCCCCAGGGAGATCGGCTTTAAATTCTTGTTGTTGATAAACAGCAATGGGAATAGGATATTATTCCAGGCCGACAAAAAGTTAAAGATCGATATGGTTGATATTGCGGGAACGGATAGCGGGATCATGACCTTCCGGTAAATCTGAAAATAGGATGCCCCGTCAATTACGGCCGCCTCCTCCAGGGACTGGTTAATCCCTTTCATAAAATTAGTCATGACCAGGATGCTGAAGGGAAGGCTAAAGGCCACATAGATCAGTACCAAGGCCCCGATATTGTTTTTTAAATTCATAGCCCCGATCAGATAGGAAATCGGCACCAGGACCGTATGCATCGGTATCATCATTCCTATCGTAAAAAATAGCAGTAAAAATTTACTCCCCTTAAAATCAAACCTCGACAGCACATAGGCCGCCATTGTTGCGGCAACCGCCAGGATAATTACGGTGGCTCCGGCCTGAAGGATACTGTTGATAAAATATCTGCTCATATTGGCTTCCACCCAGGCTACGATATAGTTCGAAAATTTCGGTACCTCGGGAAGTGAGAAGGGATTCGCAAAGATCTGCGCCTTCGTTTTTACGGAGGATAACAGCGTAAAAGCCATTGGCATGGCAAAAATAAGCCCCATTACCACGAGGAACACATACATTACTATGGTTCTTGCATTTATTCTCTTTTTCTTTTCCATTGATTTCTTCATTCTTATGTCCATGCCCATCACTATGGGCATTGCCCCTTTACTGCACAAATCGCCATGAAAGTGCCGGCATGGACCCGGTCCCCCCTTCATTGATTAATTTCATTTCTTTCAACTTACACCCCTGCCTTTCAATTTTTGGACCAGTAAGGCCAAACAGGTCTCATCCCTTTTATCCTTCCTGCGGATCACCCTTCCGGCTCATAATCAGGTTGCTTCCCAGGGTCGCCGCCAGGCAGATGACCAGTATGATGATGCCGATTGCACTGCCAAGCCCATAGTGGCTGTATTTAAAGGCTTCATTATACATTAAGGTTGTCGGCAGGTTGGTCAGCCCGTTGGGTCCTCCCCCCGTCATGGCAAACACCAGGTCAAATACTTTAACAGAACCGATAATGTCCATCAGGATACACATGGAAATTGTTGATTTCAGCATTGGTATCGTGATATGGAAGAATTTGCTGACAGAGGTTGCCCCGTCAATGGATGCCGCCTCATACAGCTCATCCGGGATGGTGGTTAAGCCTGCCAGCAGAATTACCATATAGTAACCGATACCAGCCCAGATGTTTACAAAAATAATAGTATTAATTGCCGTGGACTGGTTTACCAGCCATGGGCCTGCCAGGTTATCCAGGCCCATATTTTTTAACAGGGCATTGAAAAAGCCCGTAGGCATAAATACAAAATACCACATAAGACCGACGGAGGTCAGGGGAAATACAGTCGGTACAAAGAACAGGGTCTTAAATGCCCGGTAGCCCTTACACCTTGTGTTGATTGCGACGGCAAGCAGCAGAGCGACCGGTGTATGGAATAAGACGCTGAAGAAAACCATTTTCAGCATATTCTGCAGGGAGAGCAGAAAATCCGCATCATGAAAAGCATTGATATAATTTTTCACCCCCACAAAGGTTAGCGCTGAGCCCCCGATCCCATTCCAATCCATAAAGGAAAAGTATACTGCCGCTACCAGCGGTACTATTTGGAATAATAAATATACCAGGACGGCCGGTAACAGAAACATGGCTATGTAAGCTTTTGCCCTTCCATTTTTCAATTTAATCACTTGAAATGTCCTCCTTTATTCTAAAACGGCTTCATAATTCAATTTTAAATACATTCTGCATTTCCCTTGCGGGCCTTTATATACCCAAAATTGAGTTATGACCATAAGGGAGCTTCGCTCAGATAGAGGGGTGTTGAAAAAACTGTATTCTACTATCTGGGACAGAAGTAATAGAGAAAGTTTATCAACACCCCAATATTGGAACATCCTGTTAATTAGTTACTGTCAATCTCTGCCTGAATCTCCGCTGCCGCAGCCTCCGGCGTTGCACCGGTAAACATGCTTACGATAGAATTCCTGGTCCTATCCTGCATGGAAGCCAGGGGATCAAAGTCGAATACGTCAACGCCGATACCCGTTGAAGTTCCGCCAAGCTCAACATTCCTGATAAACAGCCTGCTGCATTTTGATTCATCCAGGTTAATGTCCGTTCTTGGAATTAAGAAGGCTGATTCCTCTGCAAACCTCTTGGCTGCTTCTGCATTGGTCAGCATCTTTAAAAGCTCAAGGGTCAGCTCTAACTCCTTGCCCTGCAGCTTTCCGCTGACCATATAGGGGCTCAGGATCTGCATGTCATCGTTCTGGTACTCCGGCTTTTCCGTAAAGTAAGGGAATTTTGCAACATCAATGGAGTCAGCGATCGGAGTTGCCTCCTTATCACTAAAGGTGCTGATATTCCAAGGTCCGGTAATAATCATGCCTGCCTCACCCTGCTGGAATTGTGTCAGGGCAACATCATCCGTAATTCCTGCCGCACTTGCATCAAAGGCTCCCGCATCAATTAAATCCTTTACAAACTGCAGGGTCTTTACAACCTCAGGATCCGTCCATTTCATTTCCCTGTTGCCTAACAGCTTGGCTGCTTCCGTGCCTGCCCATTTATAGAAGATCTGGTCATGCAAATGTCCTGCCATATAGGTTGACTGGGCGCCCATTGCAATTGGAATAACATCGATTGCCTGGAGCTTTTTAACTGCCTCCAAAAGCTCTGTCCAGTTTGCCGGGAAGGAGGCAATTCCTGCCTTCTGGAAAAGGTCTTTGTTATAGTAAACGCCGATTAACCCGGATTCCATCGGAATAGCATAGGTGCCCTCGTATCCAGGTACCTGGTAATAAGCCAGGGAGCCTTCCGTAAAGCCGCCGCCCCAGGTAGGATCCTCATCCAGGTAAGGCTGCAGATTCAAAAGCAGGCCGTTATCGATATAATTTGCCAGGTTGGATACGCCCTGGATACGGAAAATATTTGCCATATTGCCGGAAGCAATGTCCGTAGTCAGGATATTATTGAAGGCTGATTCATCACCCTGGGAATCATCAATAATGGTAACATCCGGGTGCTTACTCTTAAATTCGTTAAGGATATCGTTATAGATTGTAACCTGGGTTGAGGTGCCGGCCATTCTTGTCAGCAATCTTATTGTAATCCCCTTTTCGCTGTCCGAATCCGTATTGCCGGAAGTGGCATCCCCCTGGGTACCCGTGCCGGAATCGGTTCCTGTACTTCCCTGGTCCGTTGGTTTGGAGCTGCAGCCGGTAAATATGGTTACTGCCAGGATAAATACCATCAGTACTGCCATTAGCTTTTTCATCTTCATAATTTTTCCTCCACTTTTTATATTTTTACTAGTTTTCTCTTGTCTGACAAGATTATCATAGCTACTTTTCACATAACATTACATGGATTTTTCTTAGCTTATATGTAAATTTTACAACTCAGGTGTGTTCCATGGGTGATAATCCGTCCATTCATGTGGACTTTTCCTGCCAGAGTGTTATAATACAGGTTATCAGAAGTTGTCCTTTACTTCTGATAACCAACCGGTTTTGCATCTACCGGTTTATCTTATCATGTATTGGAGAGGGCCATGAAGAAACGAGGAATAGAGTCAATCAATAAAAGATTTTTTAAATCCATGTCTTTGGTAACCATCACCTTTGTATTAATTTTGTTTCTTGCAAGCTCTTCCATATTTTACAGGCATATTTTCAGCCTGGAGTCCGACTCCTCCACCAGCCAGCTAAATTATATCTCGGAACAGCTCGGTTATTTCCTGGAATCCGTAGACAATTACTCCAAAACCATTATCAGTGACAGCCGTATCCAGTCTTACGTCAGAAAATATAACTCCAACAGACAAAAATTTGATGCTGTTTCCCAGTTAAATATCAAGAACGAAATCAACCATGTCATCCAGTCAACCCCCTTTGTCCATTCTGTTTCCCTGTACTCCACGGATCTTTCCCTGATTGTTACAACAGAGATCTATCCTTATCCGGGAGGGCTTGGCCAGGTTCCCGTCGTTGAAGATGAAATGTGGGTTCCCCGCTTAAAGTATTCAAAGCACAGCCACCGCCAGAAGGTACATGCCCTATCCTTAATCCGCCCATTTTACAACTATTCCACCGGAGCCCTGCTAGGCTATATGGAGATTGCCATCCCCGAGGAAGCAATCTCAGCGATCTATAAGGATAAGTCAAACAGCTTCAGCAAATTATTCATCGTTGACAATACGGGCACGGTACAAAGCTCTGATGGCTCCATCAAATTGGCGGAGAGCTACCGGGACTTTCCGGGAATCATACAGTTCCACCAGAGCGGCCGCAAGCTGGGTCACAGCAGCATCGTGCTATCCCAGTATATCCCGGCTCTTGACTGGTATATCATCTATGAGATCAATTTATATAATTTCCTGAAGCCTACCTTTACCACCTTTATTATATCAATCCTGATCGTATTTTTATGTATCATCGCCAGCTTATCCTTATCGCACCGGGTTTCTAAAACGATAACCTCCCCCATTTACCGCCTGGTTTCCCACACGCAGAAAATCAAGGAAGGAAATTGGTCCCCGGTGCAGGAAGCCTACAGTGACAGCGATATCGGATTACTTTTTGAAGAATTCAACAGTATGATTGCCGCCCAGGAGAAGCTAAAAAATGATTTGCTGGCTGCCCAAAAGCTAAAGGCCCAGCTTTCCCTGGACCTGTTGCAGCAGCAGGTAAATCCCCATTTTCTTTATAATTCCCTGGATAATATCTGCTCCCTTGCAGAAATTGATGAAAAGGAAACCCTCCTTGACCTCGTCATGAACCTCTCCGCCTTTTACAGGCAGGGCCTGAGCAACGGAGAATTCCAAATCACGGTGCGGGAGGAACTGGAGATTACGAAATCCTATCTGAATATATTGAAAATACGTTACTTTAATTTATTCGACTATCATATCCTCTGTGAGGAAACCCTGCTTTCCTGCTCCTGCCTGAAATTCCTGCTGCAGCCCGTCGTGGAAAATAGCATTTATCATGGAATCAAGGAATTGACGGGCCGGAAGGGCTATCTGGAGATCCGGGTGCAGGAGGCACAGGAGCGGATCATCTTTACCATCTATGATAACGGAATTGGAATTCCGCCGGAAAAGGAATCCCAGATCCTGAATTCGGAGAACAGCCATTTTGGGATCAAAAATATACACCAGAGAATCCAGCTTTATTATGGAAGTGACTACGGTCTTGAAATCAAAAATGCGCCTGATATCGGGTGCCTGGTAACCATCACCATCAAGAAACAGGAGGTCGGGAGCAATGTCCTATAATGTAATCATCGCAGATGATGAATATTTCATCCTGCAGCGTATTAAAAAGATAATTCCCTGGGAAGAGCTTAACCTGGTACTTGCGGGAGAAGCGCAAAATGGCGCCGAAGCCATAAAGCTATTACAGGAGCATCCCGCCCACATCCTTCTGCTGGACATCAAAATGCCCCAGATGAACGGGCTTGAGGTGGCAGAATATGTCCATACCCATTATCCTATGACAAAAATCATCATTTTATCAGGATATAATGATTTTAGCTATGCCCAGGTTGCAATTAAATACGGTGTAGTGGATTATCTGCTAAAGCCGGTGGAGGCCTCCAGCTTAAATACCACCCTGGAGGACTGTATCAAAAAAATCCAGCTCCAGGAAAGCCACCAGCATCAAATCCAACAGTATTACCATTATGAGCGCTGTATGCAGCTTTCCAATGTGCTGGCCGGCAGCCTGCAGCTCCAGAGCCTGTACTTGACATACACTGAGCTGAGGCAGTATCCCTATACCCTTTATATCTGCTTATTTATGAATGATGAGACCTCCGTATCCATTACCAGGATCATATCCGCACTTCGTGACCGGGGCTTTGATTGTGAATATATGAAGGAAACGGATTATATCTATACGGTCCAGGTATTTTTGACGCTGCCGGACTCCTCTGCGGTCCTTAATATCCTAAGGGACTCCCTGGCCTACATGAAAGCCTTGGATCCCAAAGAGCCATCGGATTCTTTGGAAAAGGAAGGGGTCTATCATTTTATCCTGGCCGGTGAGGCCTTCCCTGTTATGGAGAGCTGGAAAAAGCACCACAAAAAAATATACCAGCGGCTGGATTACCGTTTTTTCTTCCCACATTCCCAGGTTTATCAGCTCTCTGATTTACCGGAGCAGCATACCGCTGCCCTTCAGCTTTCAAAGATCCGGCAGAACATTATTTACTTTCTGAACAGCAAGGACAGCAAGGGCTTTGGCGACTATGTCGATCAAACCTTTGACGGCATCCTGCAGCTGGCCGGCCCTGAATATCTCCGCCTGATTGTTACGGAATTTTTCATGACCTATAAGATAAGCTATTATGACATGGAAAATCTGAATGATAATGTGGTACCCTCCGTGGACCGGATGCTGGAGGAGGAATATCTGTTAGCCGACATAAAGGACAGCATCAAAGACTACGGCCTCCAAATCATCAATAAAACTGAAGCGGTTCCCTCCGATATCATCCTGTGCAAACGGATTACCAGCTATATCAACTCCCATTATTCCGAGGCAGAGTTATCTGTCGCAGGACTGGCTGAGGTATTCCAGCTGAATCCCTGCTATATGGGCAGCGTATTTAAGAGGGTCAGCAACCAATCCATACTGCAATACATCACCCGGGTCCGGATGGAGGCATCAAAGACCCTCCTTGGCTCCGGGAATTACAAAATATCTGAAATCTCTGATATGGTCGGCTATTTGGATGCCTTTTATTACAGCAAGTCCTTCAAAAAGCTGTATGGCTATTCGCCAAAGGATTATTCCCTGCTCGCTAACCACCGTGAGCCCTAATATCCTGCGATACAGTATTAATGAAAGGAAGACCCGCATACTTTCATTAATACTGCATCAAAAAAAGGTTATCCTCAATGATTGCTCATTAAGGATAACCTTTAATCAACTGTTCTACATAATACAGCACTATTTCTTTATAAACTCATTTCTACCGAAAACAAAATTTATAGTATAGAAAAGGTACACTGTAATCCCAACATTGATTATAATTTTGTTACGTTAGTTGCCTGAGGACCTTTTGCTCCCTGAATTACTTCGAACTCAACAGGCTGCCCCTCTTCCAAGGACTTGAAACCATCCATGTTAAGACCGCTGTAATGTACGAATACATCGTTACCCTGCTCATCAGAGATAAAACCGAATCCTTTTTGATTGTTGAACCACTTTACTGTACCCTTCATGTAAAAATTCCTCCAAAATATAAATATTATCTCGTTGGTGTTCTCACCAACATCCTAATTTTAACACTTATCTTCCGTTATGTCAAATACTATTTGTCGACATAATGCTATACCGGCAGTGGTTTTTTTTCATTCTCTTTGTACATTTATCATAAAATTAAAATAATCAGCCGGTAGACAATAACAGCGTACAAAAATGCCGCCAGGGGAAGCAAAAACACAAACTTTTTATGCTTCGTCTTATGGTGGAAGGCATACATTCCAAGCAGCGAACCGATTCCCCCTCCCAAAAATGCAAGGGCAAACAGGGTTCTCTCCTGGATCCGCCAGCTCCTGCGCCTGGCCTTCCATTTATCGATACCCATGGCTGCAAAGCCCAGGCTGCTCATAAAGGCAAGATAGCCCAAGGCCATATATACCATTATTCCTTCCATGTCTGGTTCTGTCCGGCGGTTATTCCAATTCCCAGCTCCTGCAGCTGCTTATCTTCAACAAGGCCGGGAGCCTCTGACATCAGGCAGGAAGCGTCCTTTACCTTCGGGAAAGCGATTACGTCACGGATACTGTCCTCCTTTGTCATAAGCATGACCAGACGGTCCAGTCCGTAAGCGAGGCCTGCATGGGGAGGAACACCATATTTGAAGGCATTTAACAGAAAGCCGAATTGCTCATAGGCTCTTTCCTTCGTAAAGCCCAGCACCTCAAACATCTTCTCCTGGACATCATTCTGGTAAATTCTCACGGAACCGCCACCGATCTCCGTGCCGTTTAAGGTTATGTCATAGGCCTTTGCCCTTACCTTGCCCGGCTCCGTATCAAGCAGATGGAGATCCTCATCCATCGGCATGGTGAAGGGATGGTGCTTTGCGCTATACCTGCCCTCTTCCTTGGAATACTCAAGGAGGGGGAATTCTGTGATCCAGAGGAATTTATATTCATCCTTATGGAGGAGTCCCAGGTTCTTGGCGATCTCCACGCGAAGGGCTCCAAGGGCTGCAAATACTACGTCATCCTCATCTGCCGCAAATAACAGCAGGTCTCCGGGCTCGCCGTCCATAGCTGCCACCAGGGCCTTTAATTCCTCTTCTGTCAGGAACTTCGCAAAGGAGGATTTATAGGAGCCTTCTGCTTCCACAGCCAGATATGCCAGACCCTTTGCACCGTAATCCTTTACAAAGTCAACCAGCGCATCGATCTTCTTACGGGGCATGTCCGCCTGCCCCTTGGCATTAATTCCCCGGACAGAACCGCCCTTGTCAAGGGCGGCCGTAAATACGCCAAAGCCACAGCCCTTTACTACCTCAGACACATTTTTTAATTCCAGGCCAAAACGGATATCCGGCTTATCTGAGCCGAAGCGGTCCATGGCCTCTGCATAGGTCATCCTTTGGATCGGCAGGGGAATATCGATTCCGATGGCTTCCTGAAACATCTTTTTAAGCAGTCGCTCATTCACATCCAATACATCTTCCACATCCACAAAGGAAAGCTCCATATCGATCTGGGTAAACTCCGGCTGCCTGTCGGCACGCAGGTCCTCGTCACGGAAGCATTTTACGATCTGGAAATAACGGTCATAGCCGGATACCATCAAAAGCTGCTTAAAGATCTGGGGTGATTGGGGCAACGCATAGAAATTTCCCGGATGGACACGGCTGGGCACCAGGTAGTCCCTGGCTCCCTCCGGAGTACTCTTGGTTAAAACCGGTGTTTCAATCTCGAGGAAGCCTTCCTCTGCGAGAAACTGGCGGGTTACCATCGCCACCTTGCTGCGCAGTATCATGTTCTTTTGGATATCCGGTCTCCTCAAGTCCAGATAACGGTATTTTAACCTCAAATCTTCCTTCGTCTTTGATTCTTCTTCAATAGGGAAGGGAGGTGTCTCAGCCTCAGACAGTATGCGCAGCTGCGCCGCCCTGATTTCAATATCACCGGTAGTTAAATTCTCATTTACCGCACCGGCACGGGCTTCCACCCTGCCAACCACTGCAATTACAAATTCACTCCTGAGCTTTTCTGCCTTGGCAAAATTGTCCGCCCCGCAGTCACCCTCCTCAAATATTATCTGCAAAAGGCCGGAGCGGTCCCTTAAATCAACAAAGATAATTCCACCCTTATTCCTGTATTTCTGTACCCATCCCATTACGGTTACGGTCTCGCCAATATTTTTACTGGTAACCTCCGTACATCTGTGGCTTCTGTGCAAGCCTTTCATTGCTTCTGCCATTTTTTCAATCTCCTTCATCTCATTTAAGCTTCCTTTTTGGAGGTTTTGCCCTCCTTTAGAAAGTTTTCGCCTTCTTTTTGTGAGGCTCCCGTCTATAAAACAAAATCAACGCATTTACGGTTGCAGGTGATTGGCCTTACGTAATTCGTACCAACCCTGACATGCTCCGGATGTACGATATATGCCTTCAAAGCTTCCTCATCTACAAATACGCTGTCCAATACCAGATCAGAATCTGAAGTTGACAGCTGGTCCAGATACACGTTAATTGACACGACGCCAGGAATCAAATCCTTTAAGCCCTCCAGCTCCTTTTTCATCTGAGCCGCCTTTACCACCCTTTCCTCCTCGGAAAGATGTTCAGCAAAATTCCATGCCACAAAATGTTTTACCATTGACTAACCCTCCTTATTTAAAACAGAAAAATTCCGCTATTTTATCCAATGCCACCTCGGTCTGTTCGCCGTTTTCCATGTTTTTGATGTTGGCCTTGTTATTGCTCAGCTCATCCGCCCCAATAATGACCGTATTTTTGGCTCCAATTTTATTTGCATACTTCATCTGAGCCTTTACACTCCGGTCCATATAGTCCGTTTCTACGACTACTCCGGCACTGCGGAGCTTCTGTACCAGCTTGTAGGCTTCTGCTTTTGCGTCCTGTCCCAGGATACCGACATAAAGCTCCACAGGGGGCTCCGCCGCCAGTTCGACACCTTCTGCCGCCAGCTCATTGATAATCCGTTCGATCCCAAAACCAAAGCCTACGGCAGGAATATCCTGCTTTTCATCAATTTCATGGACCAGGTTATCATATCTTCCGCCGCCGCAGAGGGTAAAGCCTTCCGCATTCACGAATTCAAATACGGTCTTCGTATAATAATCAAGCCCCCTCACAATTCCCGTATCCACCTCATAGTGGATCCCAAGCTCTGTCAACAGCCCCTTCAGCTCCTCAAAATGCTTGCTGCATTCCTCATCCAGATACTGGATCGTTCTGGGCGCATCCTTTATAACCACCTTGCAGGAAGGTACCTTACAGTCGATGACACGGAGGGGGTTCTTTTTCATCCTTTCCCTACAGGTCGGGCAAAGCTCTGTCTCATGCTGCTTTAAATAGTCCAGCAGCGCTTCATTATAGGTCTTACGGCAGTTGCCGCAGCCGATGCTGTTGATGTGGAGCCTTGCACCCTTCATCCCTAATTCCTTCATGAATTCAGTCAGCAGGGTAATCAGCTCGACCTCGGCCAGAGGACTTGCGGAACCAAAAAACTCAATGCCAAATTGATGATGCTGGCGCAACCGCCCGCTCTGGGGGTTCTCATAGCGGAAGGCCTGGGTAAAATAAAACAGCTTTGTCGGCTGGCTTTCTGCAAACAATCCATTTTCCAGGAAGGCCCTCACCGCACCGGCTGTTCCCTCCGGCTTTAAGGTAATGCTACGGTTACCCTTATCGTCAAAGGTGTACATCTCCTTCTGGACAACATCCGTAGTCTCTCCCACGCCCCTTTGGAAAAGCACCGTATGCTCAAAGGCAGGAGTAATAATCTCCTTTATGTTATAAGCCTTGCATATCTTACGCGCAATGCCCTCAATGATTGTCCGCTTGTGCATACTGGAACCATACCAGTCCTGGGTTCCCTTCGGTCTTTGTGTAATCATCTAATCCTCCTTCCGGAGGATTTCTCCTCCGTCCTACGTTATATTTAAATGATTTGCCCATTTGATTCCCGGATCATTTAAATCTATACTTTTCTTCATGAAACATTCTTTTCTTGATCTATCTATTATATCCCTATATATCATTCCGGGCTATAAAATCCCGCTTTCTCCCTATCATCTCATCAATACGGTTAATGTAATCCGTAACACTTTTTACATTGTCTACCCGCTCAAGCCGGTTTTCCTTATGAAATACAAATTTGGACATACCGCCCGCACCCAGCGCTAATATAGTCTGCTTCTCCTCCATAATTAATATGTTATACAGCCCCTCTTTTCCATACCGGGAATATCCGATGTTCTCAAGGTTATCCGCCATATTCTTCTGCCGGTAGAGGTAGTAGGGGAGATAGCTGTTCTCCTTCGCAAACCGGACAGTTTCCTCCAGCATCCGAGGTACCTCCGATGCTTTTAGCCGGGCATAATTATCCCTTTCCAGATTCAGCCTTGCTGCCCGCTTAATTGCCAGGGTATGGACTGTAAGGCTCTCAGGCTCCAGTTCCCGGATCTGCCTTAGGGTATCTGCCACGTCCTCCGGCCTTTCTCCCGGTAAGCCGATAATAATATCCATATTAATATTATTGTGTCCGGCTTCCCTCGCCATATGGAAGGCTTCCTTAACCTCCTCCACGGAATGCTGTCTTCCGATCAGGTCCAGGGTTCCCTGCTGCATGCTCTGGGGATTAATGCTGATACGGCTGACGCCCCATTTTTTCAATACCTGGAGCTTTTCCGGGGTGATGCTGTCGGGCCTTCCTGCCTCAACGCAGAATTCCTTTACATTGGAAAAGTCAAAAAGCTGCCTCACCCTACCAAGCAGCCGGTCCAGCTGTCCTGCTGCCAGCGTTGTCGGTGTTCCGCCGCCAAGATAGACTGTTGTCAGCTTCTTATCAGGAAAGCAGGTCGCTGCATATTCCAGCTCCTTCTCCAAGGCCACCAAATAATCCTCCACCAGGCCTGCGAACTTAGCAATCGAATATGAGGTGAAGGAGCAATAGAGACAGGTTGTAGGGCAGAAGGGGATTCCGATATAGAGGCTATAGCCCTTCCTGTAATCCATCTCACTCAGCAGCTGGAGCTCCCGCCTGGCAATCTGTATGCTCATATCCACCTTCTCCCCGGAGCAAAGATATTCCTCATGCATCCGGGCCTTGATCCCATCCTCCGGGGTTCCCTGCTCCAGCAGCTCATAGACCAGCTTTGTGGGGCGGATTCCCGTAAGGATCCCCCAGGGAAGCTCCCGTTTTACCTCCTGCGACAGCAGCTGGTATAGGGCGCGCTTTAATGTATTCTTATACTGCGCCTTTGTTAAAGCTTCCGAAAGACAGGGCACCCGTTTTTCACGGGAAGCTGCACTTCCTTCCTTATCCTCATCCTGCCTTACTACCTTATTAATCCCAATAATTCTAATAAGAAAGAATTCTCTCTGTAACTCCACCTCGATCCTCATCCCGCGGTCAGGCTGTCCTTCTGTCTTTTCCTGCCCAGGAAGCAAAAACCCCTTCTCAGGAAGGGATTTTTCCCAAGTCCCGTAGGTCTTATGCCGGTCCTTTTGATGCCCGGCAAATTCCTCCATGGAATACACCTTTACCGTCTCTTCGGGATAAAAAGCCTTCACCAGAGGGTAAAAATCATTCTCATAGGCCTTATCCGATAAAACAATATCTATCATTGTGATCTCCGTTCCCAAATTCACCAGCCTTTGTTGATGTATCTATTATTATCCCTTTCGTGACCTATCGTAGTCGGTGCGCCATGTCCCGGATATACAACTACCTGGTCTTCCAACAGCATTAGCTTGCTATTAATGGACTCCACTAACACCTTTCCGTCACCGGTAGGCAGGTCATACCTGCCAATATCCTCCCGAAAAAGGGTGTCACCGCTGAACAAGACACCATGTCCTACAAAATAATAACAGGCTCCGCCAGCCGTATGTCCCGGTGTATGGATCACCTTAACCGTAAAGCCCGCCAGCTGCAAAACCTCCTGGTCCTTTAACAGAACCTCCGGAACCAGGCTGCATTCCTGCCGGAATTGGATGGAGGCGTTCAGCATGGGATCCTCTAAAAGCCCCGCTTCTTCCTCCTGGGCGTGGATCTTCGCCCCTGTGGAGGCTGCCAGCTGGGCTGCCGCCATAATATGGTCAAAATGACCGTGCGTGAGAAGGATTCCCTTGCACACGAGGTCATTTGCCTTTAAATATTGTTCAATTTTATCTGCCTGGTCTGCCGGGTCAACCACAATCGCTTCCTTTGTTTCTTCGTTGCTGACAATATAACAATTTGTTTGAACCATGCCGAGAACTAATGTTTTTATTTTTATGCTGCTCACTCCTATCTTTATTTCATGTACAAAAAGCCGGATACTAATTGATGAATCAACTCATATTTATGGCTTCTATTTATAGTTTCTATATTTAGCTTCTATATTTATGGTTTCCATATTTATGGTTTCTATATTATGGTTTCTATATTTACGGTTTTTATGTTTACAGCCTCTATATTTACAGCCTCTATCCCGCAGTCCGCTCTATATCAAGAATACTTTCCACATTACGGATTTTTGCAATAATTTCATTGAGCTGATCCTTGCTGTTAATTTCAAAGCCGATGCTGATGGTCGCCGTCCCCTGCTTGCTGGTCCTTACATTCATGGAGGTAACGTCAATCTTATTCTCCGTCAGCACCTTGGATATATCGACCAGGACACCGGTCCGGTTGTTGGCATAGATGGTAATCTCCGCGCTGTATACACCTTGGGAGACCTTACCATCGGCCACATTCCATTCCGCCGTAATTAACCTGGCACGGTCTTCCTCCGGCAAATTCATGACGTTGATGCAATCCGTCCGGTGGATGGATACTCCCCTTCCCCTTGTGACAAAGCCGACGATCTCATCACCTGGAACAGGGCTGCAGCATTTGGAAAAGCGTACCGCCACATCATGGATTCCTTCAACAACAATACCGCTCTTTGATTTCTTCTGGGGAAGCTTCTCCTTAATCTCGGAGATGGTTTCCAGCACATTTGCATCCGTGATTTCCTTCTTATGCTTCTTCTTGTATTCCTCCAGAAGCTTATTTACAATCTGGCCTTCCTTTAAGCCGCCGTGACCCACGGCTGCCAATACGGATTCCCAATCCCGGAAGCCATATTTCGTCATTACGATACCCGTGTATTCCGGCTTCAGGATATCGCTTGCGACGATACTCTTGGCCTTACAATAGGAAAGGATTAGCTCCTTGCCCCTTATGATATTCTCATCCTTTAATTCCGTCTTAAACCATTGGTTAATCTTGTTCTTCGCCTGGGTGCTCTTTACAATACCGAGCCAGTCACGGCTTGGCCCCTTTGAGTTCTGCGAAGTTAGGATTTCTATACGGTCACCGATCTGGATCACATAATCGATGGGAACTAATTTGCCGTTTACCCTGGCACCGACCATCTTATTGCCAACGGCACTATGGATACTGTAGGCAAAATCAATGGGATTTGACCCGGCGGGCAAGGTTTTGACATCCCCCGTAGGTGTAAAGGCGTACACGCTGTCAGAGAATAAATCAAAATCATTCTTAATCAGGCTGAGGAATTCCCTGTTATCGGACATGTCCCTCTGCCATTCCAGCACCTGCCGCAGCCAGGTTAATTTCTCTTCCTCGGAATTTGCCGTGCCGCTCTTACCATCCTGCCCTTCCTTATACTTCCAGTGGGCCGCAATACCATATTCCGCCGTGCGGTGCATGTCATAGGTACGGATCTGTATCTCAAAGGGCGTGCCCGAAGGCCCGATCAGGGTAGTATGGAGGGACTGGTACATATTCGGCTTTGGCATTGCGATATAATCCTTGAAGCGTCCGGGAATCGGCTTATACATCTCATGGATGACACCCAGGGCCGCATAGCAGTCCTTCACCGAATCTACGACGATCCGGACTGCAAATAGATCATAGATCTGGTCCAGGGTTTTATTCTGGTTCACCATCTTCTTATAAATGCTAAAGAAATGCTTTATACGCCCGTCAATTTTAGCCGGTATCCCCGCCTCATCAATGTGCTTCTTCACTTCTATTACAATATCATCAATATATTCCTGGCGTTCGCTTTTCTTTGTCGCTATCTTTTCGGATAAGTCCTTATATACCTCCGGCTCCAGATATTTCAGGCATAAATCATCCAGCTCGATTTTAATCTTGCTGATACCAAGCCTCTGGGCAATAGGGGCATAAATGTCCATGGTCTCCCGGGCTTTTTCCTTTTGCTTGTCGGGGGTCATGTATTTTAGGGTTCTCATATTATGCAGCCGGTCCGCCAGCTTAATCAGAATGACGCGGATGTCCTTTGCCATGGCAAGGAACATCTTGCGCAGGTTCTCCGCCTGCTGCTCAATCTTATCCATGTTTAACTGGGTCAGCTTGGTCACGCCGTCAACCAGCAGTGCAATTTCCTCGGAAAACATGGTGGCAATCTGGTCCGTGGTCAGAACCGTGTCCTCCACTACGTCATGAAGGATGCCCGCAATGATACTCTCCTTGTCCAGCTCTAATTCAGCCAGTATATTGGCTACGCAAAGCGGATGGATGATATAAGGCTCCCCTGACTTCCGGAGCTGGTCCTTATGCGCATCATTTGCAATATTATAGGCCTTCTCCACCAGGGAAATATCTGCGGAAGGGTGATAGCTGCGTATCTTATCAATTAATTCCTTATATAGAATTTCGGGCGCAGTAAAATCAGCAGGCGCATTGCTGGCCTCCATCAGGATTGTCTGGCAAAGCTGTATTTCCTCCCTTTTTCCAGATAACTCTTTCTTTTCCTCCATGATATTACCACCCCTTGCATAAAAAATTATCTTAACATAAAATCCGGTTACTTACCTTCGTACCGGAGGACTGCTTCCACATCAAAGCCCTGCAGCCTCTTACGTCCTTCCAGACCCTTTAATTCCATCAGGAAAATAATCTTCACTACTTCCCCGCCAAGCTCCTTCACCAGCTTCGTGATGGCTTCAATTGTTCCGCCTGTAGCAATCAGGTCATCGATAATAACCACCCTCTGGCCCGGCTTAATGGCATCCTTGTGCACTTCTATTGTAGCCTTCCCATATTCCAGGTCATAGTCCATAGAAATGGTCTCACAGGGCAATTTACCCTTCTTACGGATCGGTATAAAGGCTTTATTTAAATTGTATGCAATCGGTACACCAAAGATAAAGCCCCGGGATTCCGGTCCGACAATAATATCAAAGTCCAAGCCCTCCAGAAGCGCCTGCAGCTGGTCAATTGCCATTTTTAAGCCGTCCTTATCCTGCAAAATACTTGTAACATCCCGGAATACAATGCCCGGCTCTGGAAAATCCGGTATACTTCTTACATACTCTTCTAATTTTTTCATTCTATGAACCATGCCTTTCCTAATTTAACTCTGTACTATATGCTTAAAAAATAAAAACTCGTGCTTTAGATGATTTATTATATCACCATAACCTTAATTTCGTAAAGAATATTTGAGGAGAATCATACAAAATTTAGACAAAATAGGCCTTTTCCTTTTTAAACTACCCCTTTATAGAATTATGTACCCAAATACTGGTAACTAATCCGCCTATTAGCGGATTTTTCTGTTCCCTTTAACGGTAATTCTGGATCATTAGCTGAAGGTTCTTAAAACCATTGTATTCATTGATTTTCGGAAAATAGGTAACCGAGATTGTAGCCTTTGTCCCCCTGCCGGTTTTCATCCTCCTTGCTTCCTCTTCTCCATGGATTTTACCAATATATGCAAAAAATTCATTTACGTCACCAAAATAGATGGCGTCCATTTCCCTGCCATACCGGTTCTTTACCCGCAGGCGTAAGCCATTTCCGTTCTTCCCTATCACGAAGGCGGATCGGATACTTAAGTCCTTTTCCGCGAAAAGAGGCTTTTCATTGCCCTTTCCGAAAGGCTCCAGGAGCTTTAATTCATTTACAAGCTCTTCGGTGATATAGCCCAGGGGCAAAAGAATGTCAATCGTCACCTTCGGAACCAGCATTTCCTCCGTCAGGGATGTATTTTGGTTCAAGGCTGTCCGTAAAGCATCCACATTTTCAGGAATTAAGGAAAGCCCGGCTGCCATGGGATGACCTCCCATTTTTAGGCACAGCCCACGGCATTTCGATAATTCCTCATACATATTGTAGGCCTCAATAGACCGCCCGGAGCCTTTGACACCGCTCTCGGCATCCGTTAGGACAATGGCAGGTTTATGATATCTTTCACGGAGCCGCCCGGCAATAATTCCGGCAATGCTTTCGTGGCAGTCAGGCAAATGCACCACTAATACCTTATGGTCCTTGATATCGCTTCCTTCAATGATCGCAATAGCCTTTTCCACATTTTCCGCCGTCATGCTTTTTCGCAGCTCGTTCAAGCTTTTTACTTCATCTGCGAGGCGGACTGCCCTTTCCTCATCGTCGGAAAGCAGCAGCTCCAGCCCTTTTTTCGCGGTATCAAGCCTGCCGGAAGCGTTCAGGCAGGGACCTATCACAAAGCCCAGATGGAAAACATTCAGCTGCTCCTTATCCACAGAGCTGACATCCATGAGGGCAAGTAATCCACGGTTTTTCGTTTTCTTCAACAATTCCAAGCCGTATCTTACTATGACACGGTTCTCGTCGACCAGCTCCATCACATCACAGACCGTAGCGATTGCCACATAGGACAGCAGCTCCCCGGCAAATGCCTGGCTTTTGTCCGGACAAATATCCTCAAGGAGTGCCTGCGATAATTTATAGGCAACGGCTGCCCCGCAAAGCCCTTTAAATGGATAACCGCAGTCCGGCTGCTGAGGGTTAAGCACCGCATCTGCCGCCGGTATAAGGGCTTCCCCCTCTTCCGACTGTACCAGGCTGTGATGATCCGTGACAATGACTGTCATGCCATAGGCCTTCGCCTTCTCAACCTGCTCTAAAGCCGCAATTCCGTTGTCACAGGTGACAATGGTATCAATCCCGGCCTCATGGGCTGCTTCCACCATATTCATGTTAATCCCGTACCCATCCTTGATACGGTCGGGGATCTCATAATCCACCCTTGCTCCCAGCTCCGTGAAGGTACGGTATAATACGTAGGTCGCTACCACGCCATCCACATCATAGTCACCGATAATCCTGATCCTCCGGCCCTTAGCAAGCTTATCCTTAAGAATATCACAGGCCTTCTGCAAATCCTTCATTAATAAGGGCTCCCTAAGCTGCTCCAGCCCGGGGTGCAGGAAACGCTCCATCTCCTCCGGCTTCTCAAACCCTTTATTCACAAGGCAGCGGGCAATCACTTCACTCACACCACACTGCTGCATAATCATTTGAAAGTCCGCTTTCCTATTCTTTAGTACCCAGTTTTCCATGCAGCCTCCAATTGTATCTTAAACTATATACATAATTCGAGCGACAAAAGTCTCCCTATAACTATCGCGGTGAATGCGGGTGCCTCTATATGCATCTGGCGCAGACCGGGCATCGCATGATTGCCTGCACTTGGTAATCATGCAATGTTAAAGGCCAGTCAGATGAATATCGAGGCACCCGCATTCACCTCACAACCTATTCTTGCGCCGCCTTCAGCATAATTGCACATTCCACACGTTTTCTCTGGAGCTCGCAGCCAATGTCATAAGCGTCATTGATATCCCCATGGAATTTAAAGGAATTCGCCGCACATCCGCCGCTGCAATAGAATTTTGCAAAGCAGTCCCTGCATTTTTCCTTGGAATACACATTGCAATGCTTAAATTCCTGTACCAGCTCCGGCGTCTTCACTCCTTCAAATACATTTCCCATGAGGAACTCCTCCTCCCCTACAAACTGATGGCAGGGATAGAGATCCCCCCAGGGAGTTACTGCCAGGTATTCCGTTCCCGAGCCGCAGCCGGAAAGGCGCTTTGCAACACAGGGTCCTCCCGTCAGGTCGATCATGAAATGGAAGAAATTAAAGTCCTTCCCTTCCTTCTTATATTCCAGCATCAGCTTCGCCAGCTTATCATATTCCTCAAACAGCCCCGGCAGATCCTCCTCCTTAATCGCATAGGGCTCCTCCGGCAGTGCTACCACCGGCTCCACGGAGATCTGCTTAAAGCCCATATCCGCAAGGTGCTTCACGTCCTCACTGAAGTCCAGGTTATTATGGGTAAAGGTACCCCTGACATAATAATTTGTCTGGTTCCTGCTCTCTGCCAGCTTCTTGAATTTGGGGACAATGAGCTCATAGCTCCCCTTGCCGTTCCTGCTGGGACGCATCCTGTCATTGACCTCCTTACGGCCGTCAATGCTGAGCACCACATTGCTCATTTCCCGGTTGGCAAATTCCATGATGTCATCATTTAGCAATATTCCGTTGGTGGTCAGGGTAAAGCGGAACTTCTTATTATGAAGCGCCTCCTGCTCCCTGCCGTACTTGACCAGATCCTTAACCACCTGGAAATTCATCAACGGTTCCCCGCCAAAGAAATCCACCTCCAGGTTCCTCCGGTTCCCCGAATTTGCAATCAGAAAATCCAGCGCCTGCTTCCCCACCTCATAGCTCATCAGCTCCCGGTGGCCCTTATATTCTCCCTCTTCCGCAAAGCAATAACGGCAGGCCAGGTTGCAATCATGGGCGATATGTAGGCAAAGCGCTTTCACAACAGTGGACCGTGCTTTGAAATCCTTAATATAATTCTCATAAATATCGGGTGTGAATAAAGCCCCGTCCTGCTTCAGCTGTTCCACATCATCAAGAACCTCACCGACCAGCTTAGCCAGGGTCTCACCGTCCTTGTCCAGCCCTGCTGCCTCCTCCGGCGAAAGAAGCTGCGACAGCAGCCCGGGCTGGCTGTATTTCTCAAGCATTGCCGCCATTATAGCCTCGCGGGGGTTATTTTCATACATTTCAATAATGTCATATGCCAGGTCGTCCACCACATGGACCATCCCACTATTAACATCTAATACAATATTGTATCCATTACTTTTATACTGATGAACCACAGTTATACCTCCAATATTATCTTGAACGCTCTCTTCTATTATCTTGAATACCTCGTACCTTGAATATCCTGAACGCTCTCTTCACAACGAATAGGACTGTCTTAAAATATCTCCCGAAATTTACCCCTCTCCGAAAAATATTTTAAGGCAGCCCCATACTACCAACAAAGGGACCAGCAAGCTGATCCCTTACTCACAAAAGAATACGAACGATCTATTTGTTCTCGCAGCTCTGATTGCCAACTGTACAGGATGTCTTGCAAGCTGACTGACAGGATGTCTGACATTCTCCACAGCCACCTTTCTTCATGGTATCCTTAAGGTTTTTTGTGTTTAAAGTCTTGATATGTTTCATTGTATAAGCCTCCTTAGCATCGATTAACTCCCCGTAATTATATCATAAGTCATTTCATAAGAAAAGAGTTTTTTGCAATACTTATTATAATTCAAATGCCCTGTCGAACAAATCCTGCATGGCTGCGTTTGGTGCGATTCCAAGCTCAGCTTCATATAGTTCTTTGATTTTTTTATAGTTCATGACCAAGGATGCCTTATCTCTTTTCATAAGGAAAAGCTTCAACAGCATTTCGTTTAAATTGTCGTCCAGTGGAGCTTTCCTCAGGGCTTCCCGAAGGATTTTTTCAGCATTTGCATAATCTGTTCTGGTTGCGTAGTATTTGGCAAACTCAGAAACCAAATTGCAGTACCTTTTTGAATATTCCTCAGCTTTACTTTGGGACCAATGATATTCATTCTCTTCCAAGTAATTCCCTTTGTATAAGCTGAGCGCTTTTTTGTAGCTTTCAACAGATGCCGCCGGCAATGTAATTTCGGCATCTGTAATTGCTTCAAATTCAACGACATCGATGTATACGTCCGGCAGCTCCATTTTGTAGCTGCCGTTTATAACAGTGAAATCAAATTTGATATCTGCGGATGACAGCGTTTTTTTCACTTTATAGATAGTCGTATATAAATACGTATTGAGCTGTCTTTCTGTTTCATATTCAGGCCAAAGCACCTGGGTGATTTTCCACTTAGCAACCTTGCTGTTCAAATTTTGCAGCATAAAGGCAAAAAGCTCCTCTGCCTTTGAGGTGCGCCATTTGACAGCTTCCCTGCACCCCGCTCCGTATACCGCTAATCTTCCAAAGCAATATATGCGGCCTTTGTCCGCAGGTATTTGAGAAACAGCCGGAAGCGGCTTCACTTTTTTCAGCCTTGCTATGGCCCGTGCAATATCGTCTGAAGAAAACGGTTTGAGTATGTAATCGATAGCATTTACCCGAAAGGCTTCAAAGGCATATTTATCATAAGCGGTCACAAATACGATCTCAATATCACTGCCTGTATCTATGATTTTTTCTGCAAGATCCAGTCCGGACATATCAGGCATTTCTATATCGAGAAAGACGACGTCCGGCTTCAGGCTTTGTATTTTGGCAAGGGCATCCGCCCCACGCTGGAAAGCTCCGACAACACATATCTGACCGGTTTTTTCGAGTAAAGGCCTGAGAATGTCAAGCGCAGGTTTTTCGTCGTCAACAATAATCGCGTTGAACATATGTTGTGGCACCCCCTTATACGACAGCTTCTGATATTGTTATTATTACAGTAGTTCCTTCGCTCTCTGTGCTCTGAATGTCAAACTGTGCGTCTTTCCAACTTTTGATGCGCCTGCTTACACTGAATAAGCCTACTCCCTCATTTGATGATTCGGCATTCTTTAATTTATTAAGCTGTTCCAAACACATTCCTATGCCTGTGTCGCTGACCTTTATGATAATAGATCCTCCGCTTTTTTCTGCTGATATATGGACGGTTCCGCCGCCGTCTTTTTTACACAACCCATGCTTTATCGCATTTTCCACCAGGGGCTGGATGCAGAGCGAAGGTATCTCCATAGTTAGAAGCTCCGGTTTAATATTATATTCAACATTAATTTGCTCTCCAAAACGGGCTTTTTCTATTTCAACGTAGGCGTTAATCAATTCAATTTCTCTCTCTAAAGGTACCATCATTGATCTATGGTCGATGTCAAAAACAAGCCTTAAATATTTACTGAAATTCACAAGCAAGCTCGCTGCACTTTCGCTGTCTGTGTAGCAAAACGATACCATCGTGTTGATTGCATTATATAAAAAATGGGGCTTGATCTGCGCCTGCAGAAAAGCAAGCTCATTCCTAGTTGCTTCTTCATGGGAACTGATAATTGCCGTGAGGTTATCGTGATAATGCCGTATCAAAATTTTCGCCATTAAATATGCTCCAACAAACATTAAGCATGTGATGAATATCTGCATAATCATGCGGCTATCCATATTCCCCATAACATACATTTTAACGCTGAACAGCGTAACTGAAAGCATACTCGCAAAGAAAACCCAACGTGTTATAATCACTTTTGAAAAAACTGCTGAAACAAATATTGAAAGCATAAAAGTACATATTAATACGACCGCGATGCTATGGGTCATAATGAGATAGAAGGAAATGATTACGAAAATAAAGCAGCACAAATACTCCTTTGCCTGAATCGAAACCCACACAGAGCGAACCAATAAGTCGGCTAATAAAGCCAAAATACTAAGACCTATCGTGGGCACAATGATAAAGTACTTCAAATAAATATCGGGAGGATTGTTAAGGTAATCTCTTGCCATAAGATACCAAACGATATGCGCGAAGGTAATTAGGGCAACAGAAACATAACTGCTTTTTACGATATAACGGCACCATTTGATTGAATCTATGGGCATTTTTTGTCTGGCGTTCATATCTATCTCATCCTTTTTCAAATCGATGCGGAGGTTACACGATGCAAGAAGATGATATCATTTTCCTGTCTTTTTTACAACTAAAACAATGAAGGATATCATCTTTCAAGCATTGGAACCAGGCTAACCTTTTCCCCTGAGCGAACAATTCGGTATATGCCCTCCTGCATCTTCTGGATAAATAATTCAAAAGTGGTCAGTACCGTCACTGTTTCTGCTGCAATCAGCAGGATTCCGAAAATTATATTTAAAATACCCTGGCCAAATGGTAAAGTAAAGATTATTCGCCAAAGCAGGTATATGCTCATCAGGATCATCGTAAGAATAAACACAAAATTACGCTGTTTTTCATTATGTACCAGAATTCACTCCTCCTTTTTTAAATACCCACCTCTGCTGCGCCTGATAGCTTAACAAAAAGAGCAGGGTGTCACAGATGAGCTTCCCACTTTTCTCATTGATTAAGAGAACCGTGTGGAGCAGATATACTCCGGTGCTGGAAAGCAGTATAATCACCATACATAGCAGCAGGTAGCGCCACAGGCTCCGACTGCCCGCTTCCTTCCCCCGGAACACAAAATGCTTATTCAACAGATAATTGACTGCAATCGAAAGAATCCGCGCGGTAACGGTAGCCAACAGGATCCTTAAAAATTCCTGCTGCGGCAGAAAGGACCGGAAAAAATCCAGCAAAAACCAAGCTATCCCCAGATCAACTGCCGCACTGGCAATCGAAGAGATGGAAAACTTAATAAAGTTGGACACTAGTATTTTTATAACCCGGATACTGTCCCGGATAGGCTTAAAATGCGTTCCCGCATTTCCATTTTCATAGATAATCCTGATCGGCAGCGTGAGAATGGGGATGCCCGACTGCACACAGGAAATCAGCATCTGAAGCTCATACTCGAACCTGGAGCCGGAAACCTCCAGCAGGAATGCCAGCAGCTGCGGCCCAAAGGCGCGAAGCCCTGTCTGCGTATCAGGAAGGCGCTTGCCATACAATGCGGCAAAGGTAAGAGAGGAAAACCGGTTGCCAAACAAGGACTTGGGCGGAATTCCCGGAGCCGTAAAATCCCGGACGCCGAGAACCAGTGCCCCGGGATGCTTTTCTGCTTCTTTTGCAAGCCGGTATACATCCTCCGAGGCATGCTGTCCATCCGAATCCGCAGTCACAACACAGGTAAAATGATCAAAGTTCCTCTGTATATATTGAAAACCGGTCTTGAGCGCACAGCCCTTCCCTTTATTCTCCTCATGCCGCAGCACCACACAGCCATTTTCTCCAAGCTTTTGGAAAATCCACCGGTACTTCTCACCGGAGCCGTCATCCACTATGATAATATCAGTCAGTCCATGCTCCTGTAACTCCTGCACATAAGTTAAAAGCCTGGAATCCGGCTCAAGGGATGGAATCAGGATAATGTTTTCACTTTTTCGTTTATTCATAATAATCCTTACTTGTTTTTTAGGGAGTTCCTTATATAGGAAGCAACTACTACTTCCTATCATCGTAGTAGTTATAATATACTACATAAATCCCTGTTTTTCAACTTTTTATGCCACGTAATTTGTGTCAAACTAACTAAATAGAGGATGCCTGGCATTTGAGGCATCCTTCACTTAGTAAATTAGCTTAACCAAAATTATATTTTTAGAAAGTAATATTGTAACAGCTATGTATCGTATGATATAATATATGATATCGTAATGAAAACTACTTGATTTATTATCTGGGATCATTTTTCCCAAATTTCCATAAGAAAGGATTGGTGTAATCGCAATGGACAAATATATCATTACTACCGATACGACAAGTGATTTACCGGAGGACTATATCAAACAGCACAATATCGGCATCCTCCCCTTATATTACAGTATGAATGGGACAGTATACGGGGAAGGGAATGTACTGGCTCCAAAGAACTTTTATGATATCATGCGGGGAGGGGCAATGCCTACAACAATGGCTGTAAATCCTGACCTGGCGCGGAAGGTATTTACCGGCCTCCTTGATGAGGGCTACGATATCCTGCATATCGGTTTTTCCTCCGCATTAAGCGGAAGCTGCTCTGTTGCTGCTACTGTTGCCAGGGAACTTTGTGACGAACGGCCGGATGCTAAAATCATCGTAGTTGATTCCCTTTGTGCCTCCCTTGGCGAGGGACTTTTGGTGCATAAAGCCGTTATGCTCAAGGAGGGCGGCAAGAGCATGGAGGAAACTGCGGACTGGCTTGAGAATAACAAATTAAGCCTGTGCCATATGTTTACGGTTGACGATTTACATCATTTACACCGGGGCGGCCGTGTTTCCAAGGCCACTGCCATTATCGGCACCCTGATTAATGTAAAGCCGGTTCTCCATGTTGACAATGAAGGACGCCTGATCCCCCTGAACAATGTCAGGGGCAGAAAAAAAGCCTTATTAAATCTGGTTGACCTCATGGGCGAGAGGATCAAGGATTACTCCGGCACCAATGATATTGTTTTCATAAGCCATGGGGACTGTATCGAGGATGCCCAATATGTCGCTGACCAGGTTAAGGAGCGCTTTGGTATCCAGAACTTCTTAATTAATTATGTAAGCCCAACCATCGGAGCACATTCCGGCCCCGGTACCGTGGCGTTATTCTTTATGGGAAGCAAAAGATAGTAAGCGGATTCATCAAGAATTTGCTTATGAATTAAATTAAGGGAATTAAATTAAGAATAATTAAAAAAGCTTGATCACCAGGTTATCTTTGCTATACATAGTGTGATCAAGCTTTTATTTATGACAATTGAAGCTGAAGCTGCCTGCAGATTCATCTTGCCGGTTAGCGGTATGTGTCCCCCTTATGCAGATTGGAAACCACCTCATTGACGCGGTTTCGAGCCTCATCCCCTGTTGTTGAACCTTCAATATAACCAACTAATTGCTTCTTTTTATCATCCGAAAGTCTTACAAAATTCGTCATTGCACTCATATCCAGTGCCAATTTCATTCCCAATCCTACCGGTAATTGGTGTTCATTATCTATTAAGCTCATTCTCTCCACACCCTTTCTTAAAATGCATCGCTAAGACACGTTCCCAAACCATATTATAATGCATGTTTTGCTTTTCATTTGTTAATGTTATTAATAAGGCTTGTTTTTAGTGTCTCACGGTTTATTGAATTTATGTGGATTTTTCTTGCCTCATTTTTCAAATTTCGCCATAATATGACTTTGGAGCAAACCCGGGGATTAGCGGAAATCCTTCATATAGTCTCCATGGGCTTCAATCATCTCATCAACCATCGCTTTAATATCATCAATGGATAATTCTGCTCCTGTATGAGGATCCATCATGGCCGCCTGATAAATATAATCCCTATTCTTTGTAACGGCAGCTTCGATAGTCAAAAGCTGTGTGCTAATGTTTGACTGGTTCATAGCTGCCAGCTGTATTGGAAGCTTACCAACATGGCAAGGCTGTATACCGCTTCTGTCAACCAGGCATGGAACCTCAACACATGCATCACTGGGAAGGTTTTCGATCAAGCCTGTATTCAAGACATTGCCGCCGATTTTATACGGTTTTCCCGTAACTATTGCTTCCATTATATAAGATGCATATTCATGGGAGCGTTCATGTGTTATTTTCCCATCCCTAAGGATGCTCTCTTTTTCTTCCTCCCAACCCTTAATTTGTTTAATGCATCTCCGGGGATATTCATCTAACGGAATCTGAAACCGCTCAATCAATTCCGGATACTTAGCTTTAATAAAGAATGGATTGTATTCCGCATTATGTTCACTGGACTCCGTACAATAATATCCCAAATACTTAACGTATTCCAAGCGGACCATATCCTTATGGGGGGTTTCATTTTTCATCAAGGCACGTTTTTTGATTTCAGGATATAAATCATTGCCGTCTTTGTCTTTAATTTCCAAAAGCCAGGCCATATGGTTGATGCCTGCAATAAGCTCTTGTCTTCCTTCCAATTTATCTTCCATGCCCAGCATTGTTAACAGGCCTTCAGAGCATACCTGAACACTGTGGCAAAGCCCAACCGTTTTAACCTTTGTATATCTTTGCATATATCCTGTTAACATCGCCATAGGATTCGTATAATTTAAAAACCATGCATTTGGACACACTTCCTCCATATCCTTCGCAAACTCCGCCATAACCGGAATAGTACGAAGTGCCCTCATAATACCTCCGATTCCCATTGTATCAGCTATTGTTTGTTTCAGGCCGTATTTTTTAGGGATCTCAAAATCTGTAATTGTACAAGGATCATATCCCCCGACTTGAATTGCATTTACTACGAAATTAGCGTCACGGAGCGCAGCCTTCCTGTTCTCCACGCCTAAGAAAGTCTTAATTTTAGCCCGTCCCAAATTTGTGTTTTTATTGATTGCATCCAGGATAATATAGGATTCTTCCAGACGTTTCTTATCAATATCGTACAGCGCAATTTCACTCTCACATAAGGCTGGGGTGCACATACAATCTCCAAGTACATTTCTTGCAAATATAGTGCTTCCAGCTCCTAGAAAAGCTATTTTCAACATTTTTTCTCCTCCTTGGTTATTGTTTTGTTTTTGAGTTTATTATATAATCCTGTATAGGTTATATCAATGTGATTTGTTTCTTTGGATTTTACATTATGTTGACGGTTTATTTTTTTGAAGGGCTTGGTCTGTTTATGGAAGGTAGGTTTAATTTAAAATCTATAAATATTTATTATTGTGGGAAGGAGAAATGTCAAAGTGGTCATTTCTATGGGCCAGCGATACGTCCTCATTATTTGGTTCATTTTATTTTAAATGGAAAGGGGCAGTATCATGCGCGGGGTAGGATATACCATCTTAAGCGGGGTGACGCTTTTTTAATCTGCCCAAATGAGTCTACCTATTATATTGCTGATGAGAAGTGTCCGTGGGAATATGCCTGGGTGGCGGTTGGCGGATCGGAGGTTGATCCCCTGTTAGAAATGTGTAATATGCATAAGAATAATTTGGTATATATTGCGGAAAGTAGATTTATGGATGGTATCGGGGAAGAGGAGCGCAATCATAGAATTTTAGAACTTGTGGATTTATTTAATGAGAACCATTATAATGAGGCTGCTTTGCTTGGTTCTTTTTATAATATTTTTTCATATATGATAAAAAAGGAAGCTGCTGAAAATTTTATCCCTAGGGAAGTATTTTATAAAGAAGCCTGTTCCTATATCCAACATAATTACAGCTATGATATCCGTATTAATGATGTCGCTAATTTTATCGGAATAGACCGGACTTATTTATATAAGATTTTTATGGAAAAGGAAAAAATCTCTCCCCAGCAATATTTGATACAATACCGGCTGCATGTGGCTGTTAATATGCTTTATGATACAAAACTGACAATCACTGAGATAGCCCTCTCCTGTGGATTTAAAGAGCTTTCTTCTTTTTCCCGTCTTTTCATGAAGCATATGGGGGTATCCCCACGGCAATTCAGAAAAAACATGATCCATTTCCAATAATAATTAGTGTAAGCATCCATTGGGCAGGGCATAATCTGCCCTGCCCAACAAGTCCAGCTATTCTTATAGTTTTCTCCAATTCTTTGGACTAAAAAGCAGCAGCATGGGAAAGATCTCAAGGCGTCCGCACAGCATGTCAAATATCATGACCAGCTTGGATGGATAGGAAAAGCGCCCAAAATTCCCGATGGGCCCAACCTCCTCCAGTCCCGGCCCCACATTATTGAGTGTTGCTGCCACAGCGGTAAAGCTGCTGGTAAAATCAAAATCATCCAATGACACAAGTAAAACGGAGGCTGCAAAAATCATAATGTAGGTTATAAAAAATACATTAATAGAGCGCAGGGTCTCATGCTCAATAATTTTACCGTCAAATTTGATGATCTTAACACTCCGCTTATGGACCAGGAAGGACAGCTCCTTGCGGATCGTCTTAAACAGGATGACAATCCGCGACACCTTCATTCCCCCTCCCGTGCTGCCGGCGCAGGCACCGATGAACATCAGCCACACAAGAATGGTCTTGGAAAAGGTCGGCCAATGGTTGAAATCCACGGTGGCATATCCGGTCGTGGTGATAATGGAGGATACCTGGAAGGCTGCATGGTGAATGGAAGAAAAGAAATTCTTAAAGCCTCCCAGATTAAAGGCAATTAGGACAATTGCCCCCAAAACAATCAAGGCATAAGCCCGCACTTCTTCACTTTTTATGGCTGCCTTAAACTTTTTAAGCAGGATCAAATAATAAATATTAAAATTAACCCCGAACAAAAACATGAAAATAGTGATCACATTCTGCTGGTAAGGGGTATAATCGGCACAGCTTGAGTTCTTTATGGCAAAGCCTCCGGTGCCGGCTGAGCCAAAGGTGATGGTCAGGGCATCGAACAGTGGCATGCCGCCCAGAAGCAGCAATACCACCTGGATGACAGTCATAACAAAGTAGATCAAGTAGAGCATGGCAGCGGTTGCCCTCATCCGGGGTGCAAATTTCTCGACGGAGGGACCCGGGCTTTCTGCACGCATGAAGTGGATAGCCTCTCCACCAAAGCTGGGCAAAATGGCAAGGATAAAGACCAGAATCCCCATCCCCCCAATCCAGTGGGTGAAGCTGCGCCAGAATAGCATACAGTAGGATAACGCCTCCACATCACTTAAAATACTTGAGCCTGTGGTTGTAAAGCCGGAGATTACTTCAAACAATGCATCAATGTAGTTGGGGATCTCCCCACTAATGTAAAAGGGCATGGCACCCGTGATACTGAGGACAAGCCAGCCCAACGCAACACTGATAAAGCCCTCCTTTGCAAAAAACACATGGCTTTTGGGCTTGCGCATAACCAGGAAAAGCCCCAGGATGAGGCAGGGAACCAGGGTGACCAGGAACGCAATGCCGCTTTGCTCCCGGTAAATCAGGGAAACGATATAGGGAAGAACCATGAGGATGGCTTCCAGGGTTAGTATCCAGCCGATTACGTACAATATAATAGATTTATTCATAACGGCTCCTTCACTCGAAAATTTCGCTCAAATCATCCAGAGCAAACGAGGTAGTTACTATAATTACGGTATCCCCTAATTGAATCGTATCCTGTCCATTGGGTATGATGATTCTGCCCTTGCGGTTAATACAGCCAACCAGGGTATTCCCCTTTATATTCAACTGCGCCAACGCAACTCCGACATAGAAGGCCTTATTCTTAACACTGAATTCCATGGCCTCCACCTTGTCGCCCACCAGCTTATACAGGGTTTCCACATTACTGCCTAAAGAGTTTTGTTTTGCCCGGACATACTGGATAATACGGTCGGCGGTTATCAGCTTTGGATTAAGGATAACCCCCAGGTTCATCTCCTGGATAATATCATCAAAGGTAAGCCGGGTGATTTTGGTAAATATTTTCCCCTTGCATTTTTTTTGCGCATAAAGGGACAAAAGGATATTCTCCTCATCAAGGTTCGTTAAAGAAGCAAAGGCATCCGTGGTTTCCAGCCCCTCCTCGATTAATACATTCTGGTCGGCACCATTTGCATGGATGATCAGGCTGTCCGGCAGCTGGACGCTGAGCTCTTCACAGCGCTCCCGGCTTTGCTCAATAATTTTAACCTTGACATCGGTTCCGGCAAAACGTCTGCCGATATAGCTGGCTATCACGCCACCGCCCAAAATCATAATATCCTTGATATGGGATGTGGGAAGCCCGATCCTGTAGAAAAACTCAGGACCGTTCTTTTGCGGAATGATGACTGAAATCTTATCCTGGGAACGGAGTATAAAATCACCGGAAGGGATATGTACCTCCTCTTTGCGCTCCACCGCACATACCAGCACCTTACAGTGTGTTTTCGCAGAAATATTCTTGATCTGCATATTGTCCAGAATGGAATTCTCAGGTATCTGGCATTTCAGCAATTCCACCTTTCCCTTTGCAAATGTTTCTATTTTAATTGCTGAAGGCAAGCGGATTAAACGGGACAGCTCCAAGGCAGATTCCAGTTCCGGATTAATTGTCATGGAAATTCCAAGCTCTTCCCTGATGAAATCAATCTCGTCATTATACTGGGGGCTTCTGACCCGTGCGATGGTATGGCACTTGCCGGCTTTTTTGGCTATCAGGCAGCACAGTATGTTTAATTCGTCTGAATTTGTTACAGAAATTAAAATATCAGTCTCTTCAATACCAGCCTCTAATAGTACCTTATAGCTGGCACCGTTACCAATAACCCCCATAACATCAAGGGTGTCTGTAACGTGATGGATTGCAGCGGGCTTGTTATCAACGGCAACAATGTCATGCCCCTCGCGGTCAAGCTGCTCTGCCAAGGCAGATCCTACCTTGCCGCAGCCTATAATAATAATTTTCATGGTGCTTATAATACTCCTTTGCATTATATGATAGCTTATTGATAGAACGGAATCATGTTCCGTCCACGGGTAAGTAGAATAGGTGCTGCCTATCCGATAGCTAACATTATAGCACACCAATTAAAAAATGCTACTGGTTTTTTTAGACCTTTCCGACAATTATCGCGGATGGCTCGTCATTACAATTTAAAACAGAAAAGGCCTGCTGCAAAAGAATTTTTCCACGCTATATATCGTAGAACAGCATTCTAACACCTACAACATACAGTATGTTCCTTTTATTTTGCAACAGCCCTTCTTTTCGCACCTTCTGCCTTATTTTGCCAAGCCGATGAATTCATCAATCATTTTCTCAACCGACTTCAAGCTATTTCTCCAGAACTGCGGATCCTCAATGTCGATCTCCGCCTGGCGTGCCGCATCCTCTACACTCATAACCGTAGTTGCATTCAGCAGCGCCTTATATTTAGGAACAAATTCTGCCCCCTCTTCCTTGTATTTTTCATAAAGCCCCCTGGCGAACAAACCGCCAAAGGCATATGGGAAATTATAAAAATTATGGCTTTCAGAGTAATAGTGTCCCTTGACAACCCACATATAGGGGTGCAGATAATCCTGGTCCAGTCCATCCCCGTAAGCTTCCTTTTGCGCCTGGAGCATCATTTCCTTTAATTCATCGGCAAATAAGAAGCCTGTTTTGCCCTTCTCAAAAACCTGGGTTTCAAACAAATATCTGGAATAGATATCGCAGATGATCTGTGTCAGGTCCTGCAGCTGGCTTTCAATCAGGGCCATCCTTTCCTTGCCCCTGGCTTCCCCAATGATTGCTTCCATAATCAAGGCTTCATTAAAGGTAGACGCCGTCTCCGCAACAGGCATGCTGTAATCCACATTGAGGGGCTGGTGCTCCTGGATGTTCAGTCCGTGGTATGCATGCCCCAGCTCATGGGCAAGGGTCACCACATCGCTTAAGGAGCCCTCAAAATTCGTTAAGATCAGGCTTTGCTTTACAAAGGGCATATTCTCACAAAAGGCTCCGCCAACCTTACCCTTTCTGGGGTAGAAGTCAATCCAGGCATGGTCGAAGGCTTCCTCCACCATATCAGCCAGATCCTGTGTAAATCCACGGAAATGTCCGATCAAATAATCCTTTGCCTCCTCCACCGTAAACCTCCTGCTGCTTTCGCCCAGAGGTGCAAATAAATCAAACCAGGGAAGGCCATGCTCATGTCCCAGCAGCCTTGCTTTCGCTTTAAGGTAGCGATGGAAGGCAGGCAGCGCTTCCCTGATTGCCTCCAACAACGCATCCAGGGTTTCCCTCTTCATCTTGGAATCGATCAGGGTCATCTCCAGGGGGGATTCATATCCCCGCAGCTCACATATGGTAGTTACCTGTGTTTTAATGTTATTCAGTGAGTAGCTCACCGCGTCCTTAATCTTCTCCAGGGCTTTTACTTCTGCAATATAGGCCTCCTGGCGGATCTTTGCGTCCCCATCATGGGCTTTGTTGCGTACTTCTGAAAGGGTGATTATGCTGTCCCGGTATTCTACCTCCAGGGTAGAGGTCAGATAGCTCTGCATACTGCTCCAGGCAGAGGCGGCTGAGATATTAAGCTTTGCAATTACTTCCTCCACATCATCACTGAGTAAATAATCGGCCTCCTTTTTCATTTCTGAGAAAAGGTAGGCATAGCCCTTTAGCTTTGGATATTTATCATAATACTGCCCGATATCCTGGATTCCTGCAATAAACTTCTTGATTACCGCGGTGGGCTTGGTGGACCGGCTCATCATTTTTTCAAAATGGTTGATTTCATTTACCGCCGCGCTGTCCGAGGTATTCACCGCCTGTCTGGAATATACGTAGCCTGCCAGCTTAGAGCCAAGCAGCTGCAGCTGCTCCAGATATTCTACCGCCTGCACAAGCGCTGCTTCTTCCCTGGACTTTAATTCCGGAGATTTTAGTCCCATTCCTTCGGATAACCGGCTGCTAAACTGCGCCATTTCCCCGATCAGCTTTTCCAGTTTTTCTTTATCTTTTTTATATTCTCCATCCTCAAAGCTCCGATATAAGATATCCAGTGACCATTCCTTGTTCATTACGCTGCGATTCCTTTCTTCATTCATATTTTTATTTGACAGCCTGCCTATAAGCCCTGATTGTCCGTCTGTTTAATTTCCTTTTTATTTCCTCTGCCATTCCACAAATTGAAAGCCCGGTAATATACCCGGCTTTCTTCTCAATAAATATTTTGCCTAGATTTGCATCATATATGTATGCAAATTCCACATTTCCTCCGTTCCTTTATAATTATCAATTACGTAAATATCCTATGCTTCTATTAATCTTATCATTACCTTCTTCAAATGCAATACAGTATCCACTAATACCTCCCCAATGTGCCTTCTCCTAAAGTAATCCTCCTCATCAACGGATTCCTGCTCCCATTTCGTTATATCCCGGTAACTGCCATAATAGACTACATATTTGCCCAGCCTTTCTTCCAGCTCACGGATTGCAAGTATATTGGGATACCGGAGCAGATAGGTGACAAACTCCACGCAGGTAAAGGTATTTTTCATCTGGAGCCGCTTTTTGATTAATGACAAAACTGCATTTACGGTATTGTATATCATCTCTTCCTTATGACGGTGGAAATACTCCACCTCCTGCTCTATTCTCTTGTATTCCGTGGCACTTACCGGAAGCTTGCAGATCTTAACGTATATGTCACTATTATTAATTAAATACCGGTAGGGCTCCTCTATCACAAACCCTCCTGAAATTGGCGAGTTGATATTATAGCGTGCAAAGGAATACATTTTATTCAAATCATGCTCGAAAGCAATCGTCACATGGCTGTACTGGTTTCGGGTAAATAGGCGGATTAACCGTCCAATGTTCGTATTTGTCACCAAAAAGGCTACATAGATATAGTGATTATTTTTATTTTCTAACGACAACATATTTCCCCCTTATATTGTAAAATCGACATGCTAACATTATATCAAGGATGTGGGACAAAATAAAGCTATTTCTAAAAGTAGCTTTTTAGGTCTTTGATGGGATTCCTTATAGGTTTCTTATAATGTCTCCCCCGCTTTTATACGGACAAAAAAGAGCTATAACCCATATATGCATACAGCGGAAGGATATAATATCCTGGCAGCTGCCTGCAATAGATGCCCTATAGCTCTTCTGAATATAAGTTATGGAAAGTCTTCCTCACATTAACGCTTTGGTTTATCCAAATATTTTTATTCTGTCCTCAAGTGGTAAGAATTCCTTTTCCCCTGCCGGAGCTAAGACCTTTCCAAAGGGCATCTGTGACCACAGCTTCCATTTCTCCGGAAGACCCCATTCTGCCTTTACCTGCTCATCAATCAAAGGATTATAGTGCTGCAGGGAGGCGCCCAGCCCTGCTTCCCCAAGGGCAGTCCAGATTGTAAACTGCAGCATGCCGGAGGACTGGAGCGACCATACAGGGAAATTGTCCTTATACAGGGCGAAGTTCTCCTGAAGTCCTTCTACTACTGCCTGATCCTCAAAAAACAACAGGGTACCATAGCCATTCTTAAAGGAAGCAAGCTTCTCCTCCGTGGAAGCAAAGCCCTCCGGTGGTACTATCTTTCTCAAAGTTTCCTTTGCAATATCCCACAGCTTATCATGCTGTTCCCCAAACAAAATTACTACTCTTGCGCTCTGCGAATTAAAAGCGGATGGGACATGCTTAACTGCGTGCTCCACAATATTCTTGATCTCCTGGTCGCTGACTGGTGATTCTTTTCCTATCGCGTAAATTGATCTCCTATTTTCCACTGCCTGATTAAAATTACTGTTCATAAACATACCATCCTTTCATCAAAACTAATGCTTACTCTTACTTTTGTTATTATATATGGTTAAAGGATAAGCTATGTATTAATAGCACCCTCTTCTTTTATATTGTTTACAATTTAATTTAACTCCATTTTTTTGGATTTGTCAATATGTTTTATTGACTTTTTCAAAATAATTGTATAAAATCTAATTGTAACCAAACAAGATGTATGAAAGGGGTTTTTTTATCCCTCTGAATAAAGCGAGGTATCCTATGGATAAAATAAAAAAAAGATTAAATAACGACCCGGTGGCAGGCCAGCCAGCTAATCTGCCCGGTATGGACAAAAAGAAATCCATAGCCACCGCCCCCGGCTATGAACTGCTAAAATTAGATAACCAGCTATGCTTTTCCTTATATGTCTGTTCGAAGGAAATCATAAAAAAATACAAGCCGCTGCTGGATCCCTACGGCCTTACTTACACCGGCTATATTATTCTTCTTGCCCTCTGGGAGGAGGATGACGTAAATGTAAAGGAGCTGGGCAAACGCCTCTACCTGGATTCCGGCACCCTGACACCGATGCTAAAAAAGCTGGAGGCCTTAGGTTATATTAAGAGGACCCGGAGTGTAAACGACGAACGGAATGTATATATTGAATTGACGCAAAAGGGCAGGGAGCTCAAAAAGGAAGCCATCCACATCCCTGAGAACCTGATCTGCACACTGGACTTAGAGCCTGAGTATTCCAGCGGCTTATTGCAGGGCCTGCACCAGATGATGAAGCTGCTGGATTCAGGTAATTGCCCTGCCGATTAATTTATACCCGCCAAGCTTGATTTTGCCAGGACTGAAAAGGAGTAATATGCCATTATCCCATTCTGAAAAAAAGGAATTTATTAAGATTTTACAAGAATTATTGGAAATAGACCAGGTACACCAAATGACCAGATACATCCAGCATGGAAACACCTCTACCTTCACCCACTGCCTCATTGTTGCCTATCTCAGTTACCATTATGCCCTGAGGCTGTCCTTCCAGTATGATCTGCGGAGTGTGGTACGCGGTGCCATGCTGCATGATTTCTATCTGTATGACTGGCATGTGCCTGATAAGAGCCACCGGCTCCATGGTTATTTCCACGCCGGCTTTGCCCTGAAAAATGCCAGGAAATATTTTAAGCTAAATAAAATTGAGGAAGAAATCATAGAAAAGCATATGTGGCCCCTAAACATATCAAAGCTGCCTCTTTGCAAAGAGGCAGCACTTGTCTGCGCAGTAGATAAATATGTATCAATGGCAGAAACCTTTTATCTGCCCATTATCCCCAAGGGTTACAAAAGCCTGGAACGCCTTCTGCTTAAGAAGCTGCCAGCGGCCGATTGAAAAACAGCACGCACAGGCCACTATTCTGTTATAGATGCAGCCCTTCCTCAAAGCCTAATACGATATTCATATTCTGGAGCGCCGCGCCGGAGGCTCCTTTTCCCAGATTGTCAATCCGCGTCATCACAACGGCACTTCCCTTATTTTCATTCCCAAATACAAAGATTTCTGCATTATTCGTATCATTGCAGGCTGTTATATCAATGGCTCCGTCAAACAGAAGGGAATCATCTGCATAGGGCATGACCTTAACGAATTCCTGGCCGGCGTAATGTCCCTCCAGCACTTCATGGATATCCTTGGCCGTCATCTTTTTGTTCAGGAGCCTGGTATGGAGGGACAGCATGACCGCCATACCCTTATAATTGTTGCCCAGGATAGGGATGAACACCGGGGCTTCTGCCAGACCGCTGTGCTTCATCATTTCCGGCAGATGCTTATGGTTCAGCGTCAGCCCGTAAGGTCTTGGAGCCTTGGCATAATCATTCTTCCCGTCATTAGACTCATATTTTTCAATCAAGGCCTTGCCACCGCCGCTGTAGCCAGTTAAGCTCTGGCAGGTTACCGGATAGTCCGCCCCCAGCACCTGATGGGCCACTAAGGGGTAGGCCGAAAGGATAAAGGCGGTTGCATGGCAGCCCGGATTGCTGATCCTTTTACTGGCCTTAATTGCTTCCCGGTGAGCCGGGGATAATTCCGGCAGGCCATAGGTCCACTCTTTCGCAATACGGTGAGCCGTACTGGCATCTATGATGCAGGTATCCGGGTTTGCCACCAGGCCTACCGCTTCCTTTGCGGCATCATCCGGCAGGCATAGAAACACAACATCCGCCTCATTCAGGCATCTTGCCCTCTCGGCAGGGTCACGCCTTTTCTCATAGTCAATGGTTATCAGCTCCAGCTCACTGTAGAGCGCCAGCCTTTCATGTATCTTTAAACCGGTAGTCCCGGTCAGTCCGTCCACAAATATTTTCTTTTTCATAGCTATACCCATGCCTTTCACTTTTTGATGACCCAATCACAATTGGGAAAAACGCTGCCCTTGCGTTCTTCCGGTGTGAAGCTTTAGAGATTCTTAGGTGGCGTCTTTTGACACCTTAGAATTTCTCTTCACACTTACCTCATCTGTTATATTATTTTGTATATTTTATTCTTTGTGCATCCTATTGGTTGTATATTTATTCATTTCTATGAAACAAATATACATCCTTGGTATCATAATGTCAACAACAAATTATTGCTTTTATATTATTACTAACCAATAATATCCCGTTTGCCCATACGAACTGTTGTCCCATACCTTGTATTTAACAATTGCCTTAGGCTATAACAGTGATCTTGACATGGAGAAAACTACTGGGCCTGCATTATCCCAAAATTTACGCGCGGCGGCTTTGAAATCAAAGCCGCCGCATGACCTGTGAAAAAGAAACAATGGGAAACTCATATTCATAAAATTAAGGGCACCAACCTTTGTGCACCTACATTAAACAAGCCGGTGGTTATGAGCCGCAGCTCCGGTATGACCGGCAGGCTGACAAATGCCAGGGTTAAAAAGGGGTCTATCCCTTCCTTAACTCCAAGCTTCCTCGCCACGGCCTGGAGTCCCCTTACTTCTGACGCCAATGTCTGTGCATCCAGCTCACTCATCAAGCCGGCGATAGGCAAGGGGAGCTTCGCAAGGATCTCACCGTCCCGGACAATGACCCAGCCTCCCTGCATCTGCCTGATGCAGTTGGCTGCTGCCGCAAGGTCACCATCATTGGTACCGACAGCTATTATGTTATGGGAATCATGGGCCACCGAAGAGGCAATCGCTCCTTGCTTTAATCCATATCCATGAATAAAGCCAATTCCGATATGCCCCGTATTATGGTGCCGCTCAATTACCGCTAATTTTAACAAATCTTCCTCAACCAAAGCACCTGGTTCATCCTCCTCCAAGGGAAGGATAAGCTCTTTGGTGAGGATCTCCCCCTCCAGCAGCTGGATTACCCGGAGGGAATCCGGCTGTACCGGTTCCTTATCCAGCTTTACCATGAAATCCGCCGGGGTGAGTTCCTTGCAGTGGAAGGAATGATATACCCTGTCCAGAATATCCTGGTCCGGCTCAGGCTCCGCCATAGGGCACACCTGTCCAGCCTCCGCAGCAATGGTTCCGTTCTTTATTACCCTCTCTACCCTAAGGTCAGTAAGCCCGGATAGAATAAGGATATCCGCTTTGTACCCCGGAGCCACCGCACCGGTATTACGCAGCTGGAAATAGGTCGCCGGATTCAGGGTCACCATCTTAATTGCAATGCAGGGATCCACACCATTTTCAATTGCCTGCCTGAGAATCCCGTCCAGATGGCCTGCTTCCAACAGATCGTAGGGATGCTTATCATCAGTGACCAGCATGGAACGCTGGTGGAAGGGTGCCTGGAACAGCCCCATCAATGCGTTCAGGTTTTTTGCCGCTGAGCCCTCCCGGATCATTATCCATTGTCCCCGGGAATACTTCTCCTTCGCTTCTTCAAGGTCGCTGCACTCATGATCCGACTGGATTCCCGCCGCAATATAGGCACAGGCCTGCTTTCCCAGGACTCCCGGTGCATGGCCGTCAACTACCCTATTCTGCTGCTTTGCGTAGTTGATTTTACGCAGCAAATCCCCGTCACCCTGAATTGTCCCGGTATAATCCATCACCTCTGCCAGACCCAGCACCCGCTCCTGTTCATAAAAGCCTTCCAGCTCCGCCGCCTTCAGGACAGCCCCGTTTTCATCAAAGGCTGTTGCAGGGACACAGGAGGGCAGCATAAAATAAACATCCAGCGGTAAATCCTCCGATGCCCTTAGCATATATTCCAGCCCGCTGATTCCACATACATTGGTTATCTCATGGGGATCCGTAATTACTGCAGTGGTTCCATGGGCTAATACCGCCTTTGCAAATTCAACCGGCTTTAGCATGGAGCTTTCCAGATGGATATGGCCATCGATAAAGCCTGGAGCAACATACTTCCCGGTACAATCGATCTCCCTGTCCCCGGTATAATCCCCCAGTCCAACAATGGTATCCCCACAAATCGCAACATCCAACCTCTCAATGGTTTCCGTAAATACATTAATTACATTTGCATTCTTTAACACCAGATCCGCCCTTGTATTGCCCCTTGCTACCGATAACTTCTTTTCCAGCATCCTTCAACCGCCTTCCAGATCATTATTTTTGGACACAACTATGGACTGCCTGCCCCCCTTCTTACTGGCTCCTGTGAAGCCTAGCCCTCATAAAATAAAATTCCTAAGGTATTTGGTCCGCAGTGGCTGGAGATTACTCCTCCTGCCCTGGTAACCAGTATCTCCTTAAAATATCCCAGGCTCTGCAGATATTCACGGGTTTCATCCAAAATCGTCTGGTCAATCCCCGAATGGGTGATGAACACCCGCCTCGGATCAGCCTGCAAGAGCTGGGGCTCCAGATCCTTGGCATAGCTGCGGACAACGGCCTGCTGCTTTCCCCTATATTTTTTATCCACACCCATTTTTCCCTGCTTGACACAGATCATGGGCTTTAATTTCAGTGCATTTCCTAATAATGCGGTAACTGCATTGCACCTTCCGCCGCGCTGCAGATAGGTCAGGGTATCAATTACAAAGGAGGCACGGACCTTTCCGCGGATTTCTTCTATTTCATGGACAATGGAATCCGCATTCCGTCCCCCTGCCGCCAATTCTGCCGCACGTAAGACCTGCAGGCCTATTCCTGTGGAGAGGTTTTGGGAATTCACCACCCAGATATTGGGATAGGACAGTTCCTCTGCCGCCAGCCTCACACTGTTGCAGGTTACCGACATTTCCTCAGAGATGCCAAAGAATATGATGTCCTCCCCAGCCTCGGCAAAGGGCCTGAGGGTGTTAAGAATGTAGCCCATCTCAGGCGCGGCCGTCTTCGGAGTTGTATTCATCCGGTCAGCCCAGGCATAGATCTCATCAGCAGTTATTTCCACCCTATCCAGGTAACTTTTCATATCCAGCACAATATTTAAAGGAATTATTGTAATATCATATTTCTTAATCAGATCCTCTGATAAATCACAAGTGCTGTCTGCAACTATCCTAACTTTCCCCATAAAGTCCTCCTTCGCCATCTAAGGTCATCCCTACCCCAGTGATAACTTATTAATTCATGTAAAAAGCACATGATATGGCACTTCGTGCCAAGGATGCGCACTCCGCTTTCGCTCCGGCACCAATGTCCGCAAACGGCCATGATATAATATCTGTCGATATCATGTGTATTCGCCAGTATCTTGTTTATATCTAACTATTATAAAATATCCAGGAATTTTATTCAATACCGGAGCTCCTCGCCCTAGCTCTTTTTAACAAATTCATTGCCGCATTTCGGGCAACGGATCGCAATCCTTCCTTTGCCCCTTGGGATCCTGATTTTCTGCTGGCAGCTTGGGCATTTATAAATATGGTGTGTCCTGTCCTGCTTTAAAAAAGGAAGTCTTTTTTGAAGCCCGAACCTTATTTTATTGTAAATTCTTAAGTAAGCCTGGTTTTCCAAGGAACGCTTATGGATATTCTTAGAAAACATGCGGAAATACAGGCAGAACAAGCCGATCAGCCCCAGGCCGTAAAACACATTTCCGAAAATGAAGGATAAGCCAAGGCAGACCAGTATTAGAATAAAAAGCAACTGGTTTAATGCATCATTGCCATACCTGCCCTGCATGA
This sequence comes from Clostridiales bacterium, assembly GCA_012839295.1. Lineage (GTDB taxonomy): Bacteria > Bacillota > Clostridia > Lachnospirales > Lachnospiraceae > Mobilitalea. The sequence continues at coordinate 53,351 of DUNO01000033.1, read as the reverse complement.
AGCGATAAAATTTTTCTCTCATAGATACAAACCTCTTTCCTTTTATTTTGAAGCTGTCTAATGCGGATGATCAATAAGATAATTACCGGAAGGTGGTTTCCTTGCATCCCGATTATAGGAAGCCATATCTGCCTCCTATAATACCATCTTACCATATAATTATAAACGAAATATAAACTTTATCATATATGAATTTGAATTTATTTTCTTTGAATTTTTTCATTGCAGCTTCCTAAAGCTTGCACAAATAACGGAAAATGAGACTGCAAATCGTGCAGGGATTTCCAAGCAGGACTCACAGTCTCATTGATTACAGTATTTACTTCATCAGCCTACTTCGTTTTCTTCTTTACAATATCCGTAAGCTTGAAGGCACAGATCCGGTCCATCTTGTAGGTGGATTTGTCAAAAGCACCTGACTCAAAATTAACATACAGATAATTACCATCAATTGCAACTCCCTCATTCATGGATGGCATACTAACCGTATTTACCACCTTTCCCAGCTGGATGACGCCCTTCACCTTTTTGGATAAATCAGGCTTGTATACGTCAATCTGGCGCATATATCCCCTCAGCCCCTTATAAAGCTGGCAGGAGCGGGACAGGACTAAGGTTCCCTGGCTTGTAAAAGCAACTCCCTGTACCCTGGTCGGCATTGCCATTGTATCAACCAGCGTTAATGCGGGAGCACCGTCGATATCCTCAACGATATAGCTGTTCATGATGGTATCCTTCAGCTCGTTATAGGAACCTACCCAAACCTTACCGTCATAATAGGTTGCATAGGAGGTCGTTATGCCTAAGGAGCAAACGGACATATAGTTTACAAAATTATATGCCCCGCCATTTGAAATTGCCTTTTTAATATCCGAATAGGCGATTGAGGACAGAGTTGATCCACTGGTAACCCATACATAGGAGCCGTCAAAAGTAATGCCGCCCGCATGTGTCTTATTTGGCAGTATCAGTGTGGTTACAAGCTCCTTTGTCTTTTTATTCATGACATAAATAACTGAATTTTCCTCGGAAGCCATGTCATAGGCGGTCATTAGCAGGTAATTGCCGACAAAGGTAATTGCCTGGGGGCACATTGCAGTGCTGGAAAAGCCGCCGACATTGGTCGTGGCCAGCCCCGGGATAACAAAGCTTTTCTTAAAGTCCACATAGGTGCTGAAATAGGACAGCTTTTGGTAGGACCAGGACTTTAACAGCTGCTCCTCCGTGATAAACAGCTTGCCTTCCGTGCTTGTATCCGCAAGGGCTTCCATATATACAGAAATTATATCCGAGTCTTCTCCAAAATAAGTGTTGCCCTGATAATAACGCCTTGATACGGCATGAAATTCATAATAGCCGTCCGTCTCCAGGCCTTCTACAATATAACTGACGGTACCTCCCCCCTTAACTGTCTGGAGAAGGATGGGCTCCTCGTCCTCACCCCACATATAGAGGTCATAAGCGGTGGCTCCCTGTACCTTTGCCCAGCTCAACCGGATCTTTTCCTCACCAACCTTATAACGCAGGACCATCTTTGCCGGATTGGTGCTGGTATCTACAATCAGGGAAAACTCTCCCTGGAAGGTTTCATTCAAAACATAGGCACATACCTTATATTGGTAGCTGGTACCCGAGGCTACACCCTGATCTGTAAAGGTAGTGGTATCAGCTGTTCCAACCAGCTGGTAATCATCCTTGGCAGCTGGGGAACGATAGACCAAATATCCGGTTGCCCCTGGAACTTCGCTCCAATCCAAGGTTATATATTTGGCCGTAGTATCAGTTACCAACAGGTCATTAACCTCCTCCGGATTTGTCGCAGCATAAAAGCTATCCGACATCCCGCCCTTATATTCTACCCCCTGGGCTGTTCCAACCGCACAGATCTGGAAACATTTCACCGTTGCCGGCGGATAATCAAGGGTAATACTATTCGTATTTACGGAAGAATATAAATTATAGACATTGTTAAGCTCGTCTAATATGTATACCTCATACCTGACCGCACTCGGATCCGAATCCCAGGTAAGGGTAAATGTGGAGGTGTCGTGATAGGAAACCGACACATTTGTGACTTTCTTTGGCATTACAGTTACACTGAAGGTTGCCGTCAGATTCTGATAAGACAGAAAAACTGTCTGAGGTCCGATGGCATTCGGATTATATCCTGTTACCTGATAATCCGTAATATAGGCGCTTGTGCCATCCACATAGTCGGCCGCTACGAGCATATCGGACAAATCCAACGCTTCTCCCACTTCATAAATTACCTTGGAAGGATTCTGTCTGATACTGACTAAAACTGCCTGGGGCACTGCTGGTGTTGGTGTCACTGTAGCTTCTGGTGTTGGTGTCACCCCAGTTCCAGGAGCCGGCGTTACTTCTGCTCCAGGTGCTGGTGTTACCGTAGCTCCAGATGCAGCCACAGCTCCGGGTGTTGGTGTTACCGTCGGTGTCGCTCCTGAGGTGTTCTGCGCCGTATTCTGTCCAGATACTACAGATGCGGCCACGTCATTCACATACAAATTAGAGTCACCGACAATTAATAAGGTTGCCAAAAATAACATCAATACTTTTTTCTTCATCCAGCTTCAACTCCATGTACTTTCATTTGTTGTCCAACAATTCGGCAGACTTTTAAATCCTACCTAGGTTATGGTAGCCCGACAGGCAGGATTTGTCAACCCGAGAATTATTAAACAAATTTTCCAATTTCCAGATATATCGTACTTGGATTATATGTCGCTTTTATGGCTAATATGTGGCTTTTTTATGTTAAATCCACATTCTGGTACTAAGGTCTCATATACCAGCCCCCTATCCATTGACCATGGGCTAGTCAAGGATTCCTGCATTTTTAGGAACCGTATGGAAGGCCTTCTTAAAGGCCCTTGAAAAGGTTGAGTAGTTCTTAAACCCGCTTTGGAAACAGGCCTCCGTAGTGGAAAGCCCCTTCTGCACCAGGCTTTTTGCCAGTAACAACCGTTTTTCCGTGATGTAATTTCCTATGGTATAGCCTGTCTCATTCTTAAAATAATGCATCAGGTAATACCTGTTTAAATAAAAATGCTCCGCCAAAAGATCAATGGACAGATCCTCTGATAAATGTCCGTTAATAAACTCAATAATCCGGATCAGCTTCCCATTGTCATTAGCGGAGTCCAGATAGTTGATATGGTTCGAGATTGCGGTGCGGTTCAGCTGTATCATAAATTCGAGGAACAGGATCTTCTGGTAAAGCTCCTTCGCATAGGCCTGGTCCGTAAAAGAATGCTCCAGCTCCAGGCAAACCTGGTACAGCTTGCTTTTATCTATGGAAGGGATACGAAGTACATTGGAATGCTCCTTTTTCGCCCGCTCAAAGCAATAGTTCAGGTCATAATCCGGATCCTGGTAATGTCCAAGGAATTGGGTGGATACATAAATTATGATCCTCTCATAGCCCAAATTGTCCAAAACCGAGGGACGGTGGATCTCCCCCGCATTCACCAGCACAATATCGTAGGGCTTTAATTCATAGTTCTTTCCTTCGACATTGTAGCTCACATTTCCTTTGATTAAAATAAGTATCTTATTAAAATCGTGATAGTGGAAGGCAAAGTCCTTCCTCTGGTTATCCATAATATGAAATATCTTAAAATCATCCTCCAGGTAACCCAGCTTTTCAAAATCCTTCATAGCCACCTCCAGTCTTTCTCTAAAAGGTTTTATCCTCCCATTTTTACCACTTTTTTATTATACAGCATTATTTGCAATAATTGAAGCATTATAGTGCTATTTTATTCAAATAATGTTATGTAAAATAATATCAGAACCAAATATAGCAAATACTGTATAATATTTTGTATATGGGTGTAATATCCATTTCAGAACAGAACCAAAGGTACTCCTCTGGGTACCCTACAAAAAAATAAGGGAGGATTTATTATGAAGATGAACGGTGTTTGGTTACCAATAATTACTCCATTTAAGGATGATAAAATAGATTTTGTATCTTATAGAAAACTAATCGACCACTATATCGGAAAGGGTGTCCACGGTATTATCCCCCTTGGCACTACCGGTGAATGTCCGGTGCTTAACGAACGGGAATTTGAAGAAATGATTGAGCAGACCATGGCCTATGTGGACGGCCGGGTTCCTGTATATGTAGGAGTCGGGGGCAACTATACCGCAAAGGTAATCAAGCGGGTAAAGATAGCCGAATACTACGACATCCAGGGCATCCTATCTGTCTGCCCCTATTACAATAAGCCGGGGCAGGAAGGCATTTACGAGCATTTTAAGAGCATTGCCCAGGAAACTGCCCTGAATATCGTGCTCTATAACATCCCCTACCGGACCGGTGTAAATATTGAGAATGATACACTACACAGGCTTGCGGCCATTCCTAACATCATAGGAATCAAGGATGCCAGCGGTGATTTCAAGCAAAGCATGGCCTTATTGATGAATCCGCCAAAGGATTTCTCCATCATGACAGGGGAGGACCTCTTATTCTATAATACCCTGGTTATGGGCGGTCAGGGCGGAATCCTTGCATCCGCCCACTTAAAAACAGAATTATTTTTGGAGGTATATAAAAAAGCAAAGGAAAACAATGCGGAAGCTGCTTTCCAGACCTGGAAGAAGCTCTATGATTTTATCCCCCTCTTATTCAAGGAGCCGAATCCGTCACCGGTAAAATATTGCTTAAAGGAGCTGGGTCTCATTGCTTCCTCGGAGGTCAGGCTTCCATTAACGGATATTTCAGATTCCTTAAAGGATAAATTAAATCACGCCATCCTATCAAAGCAGGATTCTAAACCGACGATCGTGCATTTTAAGCAGGACGATGTTACAACACATATACGGCTGCAAAGCACGGATGATACTGTGGCATAATCTTGCTAACACGATGGCCAACTATTATAAGTAACACCAAACCGGCAAGCGAACCTTTCACTTCCTATTAAAAAAAGAGGGCGCTTGCCGGTGCTCTTTTATCTCCACTTTTGGGAATACCTTTGTCAATTATAAATAAATTTTAGTTTTTTATTGTACTACGGCTGTTATGTGTGGTAGGATAGTTAAGTACGCATACCAGGGCGTTATATGGCCTTTGCAATACAATATCTGGGGGATCTTTTGCTCTGGATTTATAATTTATAAATGACATTTACAAAAGGTTTAAAGGAGAATCAAGAATATGGAAAGATTAATAGGTACTGTTTCAAGAGGCCTTCGCGCCCCCATCATCAGACAGGGAGACGACATAGCCGAAATTACGATTACAAGCGTGCTTTCTGCTGCCAAGAGTGGCAATTTTGAAGTCTATGACCAGGACATTATCGCCATTACGGAGGCGATCGTCGCCCGTGCCCAGGGTAATTATGCAACCGTTGACCAGATTGCCACTGATGTAAGGAATAAATTCGGGGACAACACGATTGGTGTTATCTTTCCTATCTTAAGCCGCAACCGCTTCGGCATTTGCTTAAAGGGCATCGCCAGGGGCGCAAAGAAGATCCAGCTGATGTTAAGCTACCCCTCCGACGAGGTCGGTAACCATATCGTTGATCTTGATGCCTTAGATGAGAAGGGCATTAACCCCTGGGTTGACGTCTTATCTGAAGCACAGTACCGGGCGCTTTTCGGCTACACAAAGCATCCCTTTACCGGAGTCGACTATATTGATTATTATAAGGAGCTGATCCAAGGGGAAGGCTGTGAGGTAGAGGTTATTCTTGCGAATGACTGCCGTACCATCTTAAATTATACGAAGCACGTCCTCAGCTGCGATATCCATACCCGTGCCAGGACGAAGCGCATATTAAAGGCCAACGGTGCAGAGCTTGTCCTCGGCCTCGATGATATCCTAACCAGCCCGGTGGACGGCGGCGGATATAATGCGGATTACGGCTTATTAGGAAGCAACAAGGCTACGGAGGAAACCGTCAAGCTATTTCCAAGGGATTGCGAAGAGGTGGTCAAGAAGATCCAGTCCGGCATCAAGGAAGCCACCGGAAAGCATGTTGAGGTCATGGTCTACGGCGACGGTGCCTTTAAGGATCCTATCGGAAAGATATGGGAGCTGGCTGACCCGGTTGTATCTCCCGCCTATACAGAGGGACTGGAAGGACAGCCCAACGAGGTTAAGCTAAAGTATCTTGCAGATAATGATTTTGCAGATTTAAGCGGTGAAGAATTAAAAACAGCTATTTCAGATTATATCAAGCATAAGGATAGCAATCTGGTCGGCAGCATGGTATCCCAGGGTACGACTCCCAGACGGTTAACCGATTTGATCGGCTCCCTCTGCGACCTTACCTCCGGCAGCGGGGATAAGGGTACCCCGATTGTACTTGTGCAAGGTTATTTCGATAACTATACCAAATAAAATATGATCTGGTATCGGCCGGACTGTTTGTGGAGGCAACTATGAGAAGACTCATTTCAACAATTTTAATATTCACCATAGCGATGGCTTTGACTGCTTGTTCATCCAATACAGATTCGCCTAAATTCTTAACAAAAGAAGGCATTGCTCCATATGAATTGTCGGAAAGCGAAAAATATATATTGCAGTCCTTCGGCATGGAAGGCAATTCGCAAATTATTAGTTTTAACGCACCAAAAGAAGCAATCAGCCTGAATGTCAATGTTTATCGGCTTGAAGATGGTGGGGATTGGGGCAGCATTGGCGGCGGTACTATTTCGACCGGCACGGATAGGGAGCCTGCTGAGCAGTTAAGCGGAACCTTTACCATGCAGCTAAAAGAAGATTACGCAATTGATTTCAATATAAATGCAGTGTCTGGAGGAAGAGCTTCCTATAAAATAGAGCCAATTATGTTGAATAAAGAAATTGCAGCATCTTCAAAAGGATTCTTGAAAAAGTTTCAAGAAATAGAACTAAATAAAGAAATACCGGTTGCCCTTATGGTATACAATAGCGGCACCAGCATGCCGGGCTTCTCTTTACAGGACTATTTTGAACCGTCAAGCTTCGATGGGATGGATTTAGTGCAGGTAGTGACTTTTGTATTTTCAGATAAAGAGCTCTAAGAATCTTATTCCGACATTTTAATCCAGCTCACATATTCTCTTTCTAATTGGCAATACCATTGTGGGAGACACGGAAAGCTCATCAATCCCTATCTCTATGATTCTTTTTTCTGCAAAGAAACTATTTAGCTTTTACTTAAATAACGTAGTAAGTCAATTTTTTACGCAAGTTGGGCTCCTTCACCCCCCCCTGCCTAACGGCCAGGAGTGAAAGAGCCCTGCTTTTTCCTACATATATTCTTAGCAAAGAGTGGTAGGCAATGAAATCATTACTTAAAAGACCATACGGAACAACCCAGCCCGCTGTTTTATCCCGAAGCATTACTTCCGGCTCTTGTCAAAAATCTTATAGTTATATTGGTTGATATCATACATGCTGGTATCTTCAAAGCTGTTGCAGGCCTTACCTGCGAACATGTCGTTCAGGCGTTTGACGGCCATCTCCCCCCACAGCTCATTGCGCTGTACAATCTGGGAGGTAACAATGCCTTCCTTGACTGCAGCCGTGATGACATCACTTTTACTTAATACTACCAGCTGCTTTTTAAGGCCAAGCTTTTTGTAAAGCTCAACCGCCACCTCACCGCTGTCCGCCGTAACCAGATAGAGGAGGTCAAAATCGGGATGCTGCTTTATCAAGGCTTCCAGCATCGTCCTTGTTACAGTGATATCCGTGTCCTTCTGCTCTTCCTTTTTCAGGATTTTAATCCCAGGATATTTACTCAGCTCCTCAGCAAAGCCACGGTATCTCTCCTGTACCGTCGGTACCGCTGCCGCTGCCAAAAAGACCAGCACCCTTCCCTTCCCGCCAAGACCCTTGGCGGCAACCTCACCGGCCAGGGCACCTCCACGGTAGCTGTCGGAGGTAACAAAGATATCACGCTTTGTATTAGGGGCATCCATGTCAATGCAGGCTACCTTAATTCCTGCGGCTACCGCCTCATCAATTGCAGACTTCAGGCGGTTAGCATCGCCCGGCGCAATGATGATCCCATCCATGCCTTCCTTTACAAAATTCCGGAATATCCTCTCCTGTTCCTCCACATTAAATCTCTTCGGTGCGGTACATACCACCTCAATTCCAAGCCTATCGCCTGTGGCATAGGCCGCATCCTCTACCTCACGGTAGAAGGGCGCCTGTTCCAGGCAGACCACGCCGATCCGCTTTTTCCTTGATGCTTCCCGTCTGATCTTGAAGCCTTCCAGGTACCTCATCAACTCCGTTGTGTTCATATTAAAGCGCTGCAGCATCTCCAGTATCATCTCATCCTTACTGTTCGCTTCCATGGAGGCACTGGATACCACCTGGCTTGTGGCAGCATATTCCTGGGTCAGGGCGGCTATTTCATTAATCTTGTCAAGCAGCTCTTGGTTGGTGGAATACATGTTCTTTACTTTATTATTAATTTTTCTTTGGCCAGTCATCAGGTCAGAAATCGCATGGTTAATCTCCTCCATGCCGGAGCTTACGCTGCCAATGGCATTGGACTGGTTTACCACGCCTTCCTTCTCCTGTCCGACCAGGTTCATCATTATGTGCATCTCAGACGTGATTGCCTGGATGTCTTTCTCAATATTCTTGCTTGCCAGGTCACTGTCCTCTGCAAGCTTCTTTACTTCGCTGGCTACAACCGCAAAGCCCTTGCCTGCCTCTCCTGCCCTCGCCGCCTCGATGGAGGCGTTGAGGGAGAGAAGGTTGATCTGGGAGGCAATCCCGGAAATGGTAGCTACAACCTGGTTAATCTTTTTTAACGAAGCATCAAATTGTACCAGCTTATCGGAGAGGTTCATAAATACTTCATTCGACTTCTGTATCTCCCCTAAAAAGGCCTGCAGGGATTCCTGCCCCGCTTCGCTGATTTTCTTCGTCTTTTCGGATTTTGCATCCATTTCCTGTGTTTCTGTCAATAAATCATCAAATTCATTCTGAAACTGCCCGGAAAACACTGCGCACTGGGTCGCCGTCTCTGCCTGATGGCTTGCCACCACCGCAATATCCTCGTTTGCCTGGCTAATGCTCTGGTTCGATTTCGCCCTGTCCTCATAGGTCAGGGACAGGATACTTCCTTGCTTTGCCAGTTCTTCTACACCGGCAACCACATGGGCTAAGGCCTCATGGTATTCAAGTGCTGTTTCCAGTAATCTCTTTGCATGTCCGTCATGTAGTTTTAGGTCAGGTGAAGCATCTGCAAAATTCTTGCTGATAAATATCTCGGCTACATCCGCAAGTTCAGACCGTTTTAATAATTTACCCTGAAACATTGATATTGCCCCCCTTTGTATCTTAAATGCATCTTTGCATTTTTATCTCTTTGTAAGAACTTCCTGCTCGTATTTCTGAACCTCTGCGAACCACTCTGCTTTCTCCGGAACATTGTTGATCTCACAGAAATAGTTCCATACATCACCTACAGGATACAGCTTTAATTCCTCCTGGAACATCATTAATTCAGATAAACGCCTGTCATTCTGAAGCTTTGCAAGGTGTGCATTGGGAAGTAATAACGCATTTAAAAGTGCCTTCTGCATATTTCTCATACCTACAACCCAAGCTGAAATCCTGTTGATGCTGGCATCAAAGTAATCCAGGGAAATAAGCACCCTGTCAACACCATTTCTAACGATTTCCTTTGCAATCTCCTTAGTCTCATCATCAAATAATACAACATGGTCACTATCCCAACGAACCGGTCTGGTTACGTGGAGTGCAAGCTTTTCGGAGAATAACAGCATGGAGGAAATCTTATCGGATACCACCTCTGTCGGATGATAATGTCCGTTATCCAGTAAGCAAAGAATATTATTCTTTGCTGCATAGTTCATGTAAAATTCATGGGAGCCTACGGTATAGCTTTCCAGGCCGATTCCAAATACCTTGGATTCTACTGCCACATATACCTTGCTCTTATCATAAGGGATTGCAAGGATCTGATCCAGGGAATCCTTAAGTCTTGCACGGGGAGCGGTTCTGTCGGCAGGAATATCCTTAAAGCCATCCGGAATCCAGATGTTCATGCAGCAGGGTGTTCCCAGCTCCTCTGCAAAATATTCTGAAATTCTAAGGCAGCACTTTCCATGCTCGATCCAGAATTTACGGATGTCATCATTCTCGCTGGAAAGAGTTGCGTCCGCTGCAAAAGGATGTGAGAAGTAGGTAGGGTTAAAGTCAAGTCCCAGCCCTCTTTCCTTCGCAAATTCAACCCATTTCTTAAAATGCTTTGGCTCCAGCTTGTTGCGGTCTACTTTTTCGCCATCCTCAAAGATTGCGTAGCTTGCATGGAGGCTAACCCTATGGACACCTGGGATCAGGCTTAAGGCTTTATCAATATCAGCCATCAGTTCCTCCGGAGTAGATGCTTTTCCCGGATAGTTGCCGGTTGCCTGGATACCGCCGGATAATTCCCCTGCGCCTTCAAAGCCGCCTACATCATCACCCTGCCAGCAGTGCATGGAAATGGGGATGTTCTGGAGCCTTTTGATTGCGGCGTCTGTGTCAACACCAATTTTTGCGTAAATTTCTTTTGCGGATTCATATCTTTGTAAAGTTGTCATGTTATTTCCTCCTATAATTCATATCATCTCTTAATTATTGTTAAATCCAATAAACATATCTAAATGTTGATTGAATATAGTTCTTTGCTTTTAATACTTTGTTATCTCAAAGGATTTGCTTACGCATTCCCGCGCAGTTTTAAGATCTGCCAGATCCTTATTGCTGATCATCTGGGCAAGGATATTGCCGATTGCGGTTGCCTCACCAGGTCCCGCATATACGGTCCTGCCTGTATAGCGGGCAGTAAGCATATTCAGATAATCTGCATTGGAGCCGCCGCCGACCACATGGATCTTATCAAACTTCTTACCTGTCAATTCCTCTATCTCATCAATGGTGTCCTTATAGCATTTTGCCAGGCTGTTGTAGATCACTGCCGCAACCTCCGCAATCCCTTCCGGTACCGGCTGATTTGTCTCGGCACATGCCTTCTGCACTTCCTTTGTCATGTTCTCCGGAGCCAGGAAACGGCCGTCGTTGGCATCAACCAGGGACGGGATGGTAACCTTTGATGCCTGCTCACATATCCCGGCATAGGATAAGCCTGCCCCGATCTCCTTTTTCACTGACTGGATCATCCAAAGGCCCATGATGTTCTTTAAATAACGGAAACGGTATTCATAGCCGCCTTCGTTGGTCAAATTACACTCCTTGCTCCTGGGTGAACAGTCTGCGTCCATACGCTCAATACCCATTAAAGACCAGGTACCGGAGCTGATGTAGAGAGGGAATTCATCGCTGGTGGGTACTGCCATAACTGCTGAGCCAGTATCATGGGTTGCAGGAAGCACCACCTTACAGTCAAAGCCAACCTCTTCCCTCACTTCCTTTGCCAGTCCGCCAAGAACCGTACCTGGCAGGGAGGTATCCTGAAAGATTTTACGCGGATAGCCCAGCATATCAATCAACTCATAATCCCAATTCTTAGTAACCGGATTAATCAACTGTCCCGTTGTTGCATTGGTGTATTCATTGCTCTTTACACCGCTGAGCAGGAAATGAAAATAGTCCGGAGTCATCAGGAAGCTTTCCGCCTTTTCCAGATAATCCGGATGCTTTACCTTAACGGCCATGAGCTGGTAAATGGTATTAAAGATCTGCTTTTGGATGCCGGTCCTTGCGTAAAGCTTGTCCTCAGAAATGATTTCATAAACCTTATCATCCATTCCCTGGGTACGGCTGTCACGGTAGGCCACCGTATTGCCAATCACCTTATCATCCTTGTCAAGAAGAACATAATCTACTCCCCAGGTATCAACACCTACACTGACAGGTATTTTGCCCATTTCTTTACACTTCTTCATACCAAGCTTAATTTCAGCGAATAATCTGTCAAAATCCCAGCAATACTCGCCGTCCTTTTTGGCAATCCCATTCTCAAAGCGATGGATCTCTTCCATCTGAAGCTTGCCGTCTTTTAGATAACCCAAAATGTGGCGACCGCTCGAAGCACCGATGTCAATCGCTAAATAATAATTACTCATAGTAACTGCTCCTTTCCTCATTCCTTTATTATACAGGAGAAGCTCCATAAAAAAAAGAACACCTTTTGTATAAAAAAGTGTCCTGATTTGCATTTTACATAACATTGAATAAACCGCTTCTGATCCCTTTGGTAACTTTGCCCAATAAAAAGGGATCAGATATGACCCAAAATGGACATATTATGGCTTACAATCCCTGTATTTCTTCGGCGATACGTTATATTTTTCAAAGAATATGCGGTGGAAGTAGCTAAGGTTATCATAACCTACTGCCATACCGATTTCAGCTACGGTTAGTTTGGTCGTAGAAAGCAAATATGCAGCCTGGTTCAACCTTTTGGTCTGCAGCAGTTCTGTAAAGGTCTTGCCCGTCAGCCTCTTAACCATCCTGCTCAGCCAATATAAATCGCAGTGCATCGCCTCTGCCAGATCGGATAATTTCCCGTCCCGGTAATGTTCTTCGATATAACGGAGCAGGCGGATCGCCAATTCCTGCTCATACTGGTTTTTACCCACCGATACCTTATCCGTATGGTTCATCAGCTGCAGGAACATAAGTCCCATGGTAACCTGGTTAATGCTCCTCACATTCTGCTGGTTATTCATTATGGTCCAGATTAAATTCTCCACCAGATTCTGGATCGGAAGTATGTCGGCCACCTTAAAGTGCAGGTAGCTGACCTTATCATCCTCACGTTTTAGACACCCTATGATAAATTCACGGAGAAGATTCTCCTCCTCCCCTATCATTACCAGGGTGCGGTCGAAAAATTCAGGGAGAATGATAAAATTTACCGCAATATCGTCAATGCCCGCCGGAAGTATCTCCTGGGTTGCATTTTGGTTTAAAAAGAGAAGCTCTCCTTCATTCAGTTCCACATCTTCCCCGTTAATCATATGATTTGTCTGTCCCTGGCACATGTAGATCATTTCCACATAATTATGCTTGTGCTTTGGAAAATAGGCAAAGCGGGTATGGGGGCGCACCTGGATAAGCTTTCCATGATCGAGAAGCTTTTTATTATCGATGATATTGGATGAGGAGTCCATATAGATGGATTTATCGATCTGCTGCTTTTTTCCATCCAATATGTCTTGTTCTTCCATCGTTATTACTTTTAATTTTTCTAAAATTTGAGGATTCATTCTACCGCACCTTTATAAAATGAGTGAGATATTTCATTGGAATTTCATCTTATAGTTTCTCTTTATCCGAGCTTGATCTGGAGCAATTCAGCCAATTCATAAAACTGCCACCATATTGAACGAAACTATTAAATATATTATGATACTATGTTATATTTAAATCATAAAAGGAACAACCGTCCAAAAGGTTGAGTTGACCGATTAAAGGATAGAAAAAGCCCCCACCCGATACCGGCAAGTGTACAAGGGTGGGGGTTTTCCTAAAGAATGAAGGCCAACACTACCCTTGTAACACGATTGTTCCATAACGACATCTTATCATAAAATTTTATGCCTGACAACAGCTACAACGCATCATGTTTTCTGCATGTTTTTCGCATTTCCTTTTCCGGTCACTACAATGCTTTTATCGCTTCCGCAATCTCATTCGTACAGTCCTCAGCCTGCGGGAACTCGCCGGTATGCTCAAAGAAAGCGTGCCCCATGCCGTTATACCGGTAGAAAATCACATCAACACCATCCTCCAAAAGCCTTCTTGCAAATTCTTCCTCCTCCAGCCTTAAGGAATCATATTCCGCCGTTACAATTAAGGTAGTCGGCAGCTTCGATAAGTCCCTGGCTAATAAAGGGGATACTAAAGGATTTTTCAGCTTATCCCTGTCCGTGACGTAGGTTGAGTAAACAATCTCCTTCATCTGGTTCACCTCATGGATTAAGCTATGCAATAATTCCTCTTCCTCCCTTATCTCATAAGCGCTTTCCTCCCAGCCGCCATAATCAGGATCCAGGATAACAGCAGGATAAAGAAGCACCTGGAGCTTGATGATCTGTTCCTCATCAAGCATGGAGCAGGCAACGGACAGGTTGCCTCCTGCGGAATCTCCCATTACTACCAGCTTCTCCGGATTTCCTCCCAGCTCTTTTCCATGCCTGTATGCCCAGCATACCACCTGCCAGCACTGCATCAGGCCTTCCGGGAAGGGATGCTCCGGCGCCAGCCCATAATCTACGGATATAACCACTGCTTCCGCCCGGTCAGCAACAAGCTTACAGGCATTTTCTACCACACGGGTTGTTCCGCCGAAAAAACCCCCGCCATGGATATAGATTACGATTGCCTTATCCCCGGAAATATCCGGGGAATAGATGAGCACCGGAACCTCTCCTGCATCCGTAACCACTGTCCTGCTTTCCTTCCTGACATTATGGGATAAATCCAGGTTCCCACACCCCATTGCGGCCCGGAAGCTGTTGATTTCTTCCATGGTCACATGCTCCGCATCCTTTGGCCTTGGAAAGGGCTTTTGGTTCCTGCTCCCACTGAATACCCTTGGATCTGGTATCCCCGGCCTGTCATCATCCGGAATCGGCTTTATCCTGATGCTGAGACCCTTTTCCTGGATCACTCTCATACTCTGTCCTAACTGCCCTACACATTCTAGATAATTCATTTATTGTCCTTCCTCCATTTCCAACAATTATATGGTCTATATAAGACATGGATTTATGCTCTGCGGGGCAAAGGCCAGCCTTTTGTCCCACTTAATTTCCCCGCCGGTATTCACCAATTGTCTTCCCTGTCCTCTTTTTAAACACCTTGCAAAAATAGGTAACATTCAGGTAACCTATCCTCTCTGCAATTTCTTTGATTGATAAATTCGTATTTATGGCTAATTTTATTGCTTCCTTGATCCTTACCCTCGTCAGGTATTCCACGAAGGTGACCCCGGTTTCCTGCCTCATCAGCCTGCTGAGGTAGAAGGGGCTGATACGGATTTTCTCAGCAACCGTATCCAGGGAAATGTCCTCCGTATAGTGCTCCTGGATATAGCTGACCGCATCCTCTACATAAACGCTTTTTTTCATGCTGGCGGCAGTTTTGAAGTCTTCCTCCAACGTCCTGTCCAGGGTATAGCAGGAAGCTCCCGGCTCTTCCTCCGGCAAATGATGCACCTGCATATCGTACAGAATCACGTCAAGTTTATTTTTTTGCCTTAAGGCCGCAAGGCTCTCTTTATAGGAGCGGGACATTTTCCTGAAATCTCCATAGATCTCCCCAATCCCCGCCATAAAGGAAATACCGCAATGGGCTTTCAGCCTGCTAAGCAGGACCTGTGCCACATCCCAGATCCATTCCTTCTGCTCCGCGGCCTCCATTTGCTTTGGTAACAGCACCAACACATTAATGCTGCTTTCCGTGACCATGACCAAATGATTGCAGCTTATGGTTAAGATATCATGGATTGCCTGGCGAAGGCTCCGCTTATTGATATGGTTATTTGTAAGCACCTCTGCATTTTCCTCGATTAGCGAAACCATACAGCCTCCGTAAAAGCTGATCCCATACATTTCACAGTAAGCCGTAAAATCCTCCATTGCTGGTTCCCCCGCAAAGACCGTAAGCATAATTTCACTTTCCAGCACCGGGGATATGACATGGAACAGGGACTGCATTTTGCTCTGTATCTGCTGCTCCGCCTTCGCATAGGATATGCTCTCACATAGCTTCCGGATTGTCTTTTTGCTCTCTTCATATTTTTCCGGCTTTAGCAAATAGCCGTCCACCTTCAGCTCCAGCGCCTTCTTCACATAATCAAATTCGCTGTAAGCCGTGTTGATCACAAACCGTGTTTTTACACCCCTGTTGTATAACAGCTCTATAGCGTCAATTCCGCTCAGTCCCGGCATATTAATGTCTACAATGGCAATATCCGGGAGCTGTCTTTCTACCTCCTGCACTAATGCAATGCCATCCGAGACCGAATTGATAATATGTATTTCCGGAAATTCCTTCTTTACAAAGAGCTCAAGACTTTTTCTTGCAATTGCCTCATCATCGGCAATAATCATCGTATACATAATTCTTATTCCCTTTCCTGGTTTGGTAAAGAAATGTGTATCAATGTCTTCCCTTCTTTGCTGTCAATTTTAAATACCACATCATCTTCAAAGAATATTTTCAGTCTCATATAAATGTTTTTCAGCCCTATATGCTCATCCTCGATTGTAATATCCTCTAAATACCGGTATAGCTCCCCAATCTTTTGCTGCTCCATTCCAACCCCATTATCCTCAACCTCAAGGCAGATCCGGTCAGCCTCCCGATACGCCCTGATCCAGATGGTTCCCTCCTTCAGCATCATATTGACCCCGTGGCGCAATGAGTTTTCCACCAGGGGCTGCAGGATCATGCAGGGCAGGATTAAGCCCCCGCAATTGGGATCCACTTCAAAATGGAAATCAAACCGTTCTTCAAACCTGCATTTTTGAAGATATACATAATCCTTTACATTCTCAATTTCATCCCGCAGCGAAACTGCCTTTGAGAGCTTATCCAGGTTATACCTCAGGTAATTTGCCGTTATTTCCATCAGGTTAGCTGACTGTTCGGCATTCTCCAGCCTGGCAGTGGAGGAAATCATGTTTAGGGTATTAAACAGGAAATGGGGATTGATTCTTGATTGCAATAATATTAACTGGCTCTTATGCAGCTCAGTATAGATCCTAAGGTTCTCTATTTCTGCTTCATGGAGCTTCTCCTTGATATGGGAGTTTTCTTCAATTTCATGCACCTGATCCTGGATGATGTCGATCATATCATTGAGGGCTTCCGCAAATTCCCCGAATTCATCCCCCGTACTAATTTCTACATGCTCCTTCTGGTATAGGTTATTTCTTATTTTACCCACGAATTCCGTCAGCTTATGTATTGATTTTGTTATCCCGTCCAGTACCTTTTTATAATAAATAATGCAGATCAGGCTTCCTGCGGTCAGCAGGGTCACCTGGATGATATAGATAATGCTTTGCCAAAGCTTCAATGCCTCCTGCACCCTTTGTACGGTAATGAGCTTATCGGAATACACATCCTTAAAGCTCACATTAATATAATGGAGGGTATTCTGGGTCTGGTTATACATTTCTTCCAGGCTGCTTTGGTCCCTTTGTGTTTTATCGGCAGTCACATAAGTCTCAAGCTTCTTGATCAGCGCATCACTTTGCTCCAGGTAAGTCTCAACGGTGCAGGTGATGTCAACAATCTCCCGGGAATATTCCTTGTTTAAGCTTTTACGCACCTCATGGAGGGCAGAGATAACGCTATCCTGGTACTCCGTATAATTCTGGCGGCTTGAGTTCCTTAAGTACAGATAGGCATCATTGACATAGGTATTCACGGTCTCGACCTCGATAAAAAGCTGGTTCAAGACCAAAAGCTCCCTCATCATCTTCTGGTTCTGTGATGTAATGAAGAAGCTGCCGATAAAGGATACTGCAATTAAGATAGCCGCAATTCCAATCAGCAAAAAATATCCCATGCTGTATTTCCTGCTGATGGAACGGTTAATATTAGCGATCAGTTTTTTATGGTACATAGTGCCCCTCCTCATCCAGATCCGAGGAAGTAACCCATTTTACATCCGTATAGATGCAGTTGGCACTATAGCCTCCGTTTAAAAATAAGTTCAGCGCTTCTTCCACAGCACGGTAACCCATTTCGTGGGTATCCTGGATCACGATTCCGTCAAGCATCCCGGTCCTGATTCCCTGGATGGTTCCTTCCGAATAATCAAAAGCCAGGATATGGGAAAATTCCCCGGGATTTTCAGCATAGAAGGAGCCCAGGGTCTGCCCTCCGGTTCCCTCAACACAGATCAAGGTATCAATCTCAGGATTCTCCTCCTGGATCAGATTATACTTATTCATCACCGTAAGCGCATCATAATTATCATAATCCAAACGGAGGAACTTAATGTCCGGGTATTGTGCTGAGATCTTCTTTAAGCCCGTAACCCTCTGCTCCAGATTCGGATAATTTTCCTCCCCGGACAGGATCGCTACCTTTGCTTTTCCCTGTGTAACCGCTGCCAGCTTTTCCCCAAGCATAATTCCTGTCTCCAGGTTATTGGTTCCTACATACAGGTGGGGGACAAAATCCTCAATATCCGTATCTACGAAAATCACCTGGATGCCTGCTTCGGCAGCTTTTTGCAAAGCGGCAAGATAGGCTTCGTTCTCTATCCCCTGCACAATAATGGCATTTACTTTGGCTGCAACAGCCCGGTTAACTAATTCCGTCATCTGTTTCACATTATAATTGAGTTGTGGAAGCTCCACCCTCACATTAACCTGGTCAGAATAATCCTTTTCTGCTGCCAGAATCCCCTCCGTTACGGATGACCAATAGCCCTGGTCCGTATGGGGCATAATTGCCGTAATCCTTAGCTTGTCCCGGACACCGTCCTCCCTATCAAATAGCGTTGCTTTTAGCACAACACCAAAAAAACCAGCCACCAAAACAAGGGATAAGATCACGGTCCACTGAATCACTTTTTTCATATGAAAGCCCTCCCATCCACTATTTTAAATGAAAGCAGGCTGGTTTCCTACTAATTTTTAATGGTTACTGGAATATTTTCTTACATCCACTGCAATTGCTACAATAATGATCAGGCCTTTCACGACATACTGCCAATAAGAGCTGAGGCCGATAAAGGTCAGACCGTAATTAATGACGTTAAAAATAAGGACACCCATCACCACGCCCGGAACACTTCCGACACCGCCGCTGGCGGAGCAGCCGCCTACAATACAGGAAGCAATGGCGTCCAGCTCATAGGCTAAACCGTAGCTGCTGGAAGCGCTGCCGGTCCTGGTGGCCTCCAGGCAGCCCGCCAGGCCATACAGGCTTCCGGCAATCATAAAGGTAATCATAAGGGTTTTAAATACATTAATACCGGATACCCTTGCAGCCTCCGCATTTCCTCCCACGGCAAAGATTTCCTTGCCCAGGCAGGTCTTGGTCTGGAAAATCCATACAATGACCGCAGCCCCGACTGCAATAATAATTAAATAAGGAATTCCAAACATGGAGCCGGTGCCAACCTCGCTGAAGCTTTTTAAAAATCCGCCCAGGGGCTGGGAGTTATTCGGCGCCTTATTGAAATACAGGCAGTTCACGCCAAAGGCGATCATTTGGGTGCCAAGGGTGGCAAGAAACGCAGGAACCTTCAGCTTTGCCACCGTGTATCCGTTGATTGCACCTATCCCCAAGCCCACCAGCATTGCAGCCAGGATCGGGACAATGACCGGAAGCTCCGGCAGGTTTGGCCAGAATTTATTGTAATAGGTGGCCTGCTGTGCCAAGGAGCCTGCAACCACGGCAGTCAGCCCAACCACACGGCCTCCCGATAAATCCGCGGAACCGGAGACAATAATGAACATACAGCCTAACGCTACCAGAATACGGGTGGAGCTCTGTGTCAATATATCACGCAGCACCCTCAGGGAGAGAAATTTGGGGGAGATGCATGCGATTATGATAATCATCAGCAGCATGATGATATACAGGGCATAATTCATAAGGAATTTTTTTATATTGAAATTTTTTATATCTAAACTTTTTATATTCATATCAAAGCTCTCCTTTAGGCTATTTCGTAGGTACTGGCCAGATACATAATCTTTCTGTCCGTGATATCCTCTCCTTCCAGGATCCCGGACAGATGGCCTTCACACATTACCATAACCCGGTCCGACATCCCCATAAGCTCAGGCATCTCGGAGCTGATCATGATTACGCTCTTTCCTGCCTGCGCCATCTCCTCCATAAGGCAATAGATTTCATATTTTGCTCCTACATCAATGCCTCTGGTCGGTTCATCCAGGATTAAGATATCCGGCTCCAGCAGCATCCACCTTCCAAGCAGGACCTTTTGCTGGTTCCCTCCCGACAAGTTTCTGATTAAGGTCTTAATTCCTGGAGTTTTGATGGAAAAGGATTTTACGTATCTTTGGGCATCCGCCCTGCGGATTTTATCCCTTAAGAACAACCTTCCGCTTGTATAGTGCCTTGTATCTGCCGACTGCTTTGAAAGCACCATGTTTTCCATGACGGAAAGCATAGGGATAATCCCCGTGGCCCGCCGTTCCTCTGTAAGCAAGGCCAGCCCATGCCTGATTGCATCCTTTGAACTTTTAATCCTTACTTCTTTTCCATTGATGTTGATGGTTCCGGCAGCAATGGGCCTCAGGCCAAAGATGGATTCCATCAGCTCCGTCCGCTGGGCACCTACCAGACCCCCGATACCGAGAATCTCCCCTTTTCTTAAGGTAAAGGTAATATTTTGAAAAGAGGATGGGTTTGCGGATGTGAAATTTTGTACCACCAGATGCTCTTTTCCCGGCTGGTGCTTTTTCTCTGGAAAGCGTTGGGTCATCTCCCGTCCCACCATCCGGTTTACGATAGTTTCCATCGTAAGCTCCGATGCCGGCCAGCTTCCGATTAAGCGGCCGTCACGCATGATGATAACCTCATCGGATATTTTCAGGATTTCTTCGATCTTATGTGATATGTAGATGATGGCAACCCCCTGGGCGGTTAATTTACGTATAATATGAAATAGCAGCTCCGCTTCTGTTTCCGTCAGTGAGGAGGTGGGCTCATCCATGATAATGACCTTTGCATTATAAGAAACGGCCCTTGCGATCTCCAATAGCTGGCAATGGGATACGGACAGCTCTCCCACCATTGTACGCGGGTTAATATCGATTCCCAGCTCCTGGAACAATGCCCTGGTGTCTTCATACATCTTCCTCTCGTTGACCCACTTCATGCCCATGGCCTTTCTATGCGGAATTCTGCCAATCCAGATATTTTCCATGACATTCCTGGTTTTGACCGGGTGCAGCTCCTGATGGATCATGGAGATTCCATGATCCATGGCATCCCTGGCACAGGTAAAATGCACTGTCTCCCCATACATGGATATGGTGCCCTGGTCCGGATGGTAAAGCCCAAAGGCACATTTCATTAACGTAGATTTTCCTGCCCCATTTTCCCCCATCAGCGCATGGACCCTGCCCGGTTTGATGCTGATGGATACTTCGTCAAGTGCCTTGACACCGGGAAAGCTTTTTGATATATTCTCCATTTTCAGGACAATCTGAGAATTTTCCATATTCTCCTCCATTCCCAAATAATTTTAAGCTTTGTTTTATAAGGCTCTCCTCATTCTTAAGCTTGTACCTTGAATTGCGCGGACACAAATTTTGTGAATGGGAGAGCCGGCTGTTTTTCCTAAGTTCCATACTTTTGCGGGAAGCAGGCCTCCATTTATTTTTGCCCGCTTCCCACAGACAAGCATGGAAGTGCTATTATTCCAGGGATGTATTTGTTATGTCATAATTTGCCTCGTCGACATTATCCGCATTGATAGCCTTATAGCTGATCCAGACGCGGTGCCCTTCTACCTCTGTGCCTGCAATACCAAGGCTCTCCGTGGTTACCTCCGTCCCTTCCTTCGTAAGGGCCATAACCTTATAGATTGCTTTTGCAAGTGTTACAGGATTATTTAACGCCGTAGTCAATAAAGTGCCCTCCCTTACGGCATCACAGCCAACCGCAGTAGCATCAACGCCGCAAACCGGAAGATAGGTGCCTGCATCCTTAAAGAATCCACCTGCTTTTAATGCCTCGATGGCACCGAGCGCCATATCATCATTACAAGCCAGGACACAGTCAATATCCTCGCTGTAATTTGCAAGCAAAGCGGCAACGGCTTCCTGGGCCTTGGCACGGTTATATTCACAGATGAGTTCCCCGCCGATCTGGTTCACTTCAATGCCTGCATCCTGGATTGCCTTTACGGAATATTCGGAGCGGACCTCCGTATCATAGTGTCCCTGGATGCCAAGGAGCATTACATAATCCAGCTTGCCATTCCCATTCCGGTCTGCTTCCGGATGTTCCTTCCAATACTTCACTACCGCTTCCCCCATGATGGTTCCTGATTCAGGGGCACGGGACGCCACACTGTACAGCTTGTCATTCTTAGCAAAGTCCTCGTCTGAGGGCGTATCCGTATTGGCAAAAATACCATAGCAGCCTTCTTCCTTAATCTGGTCACAGATTTCCGAAATGGCACCTGTGTTGATATTGTTCAAGACAAGATAATCGACGCCCTTGGTGAACATGTTATTCATGTTGCTGGTCTGGGTTCCAACATCATTCTGGCTGTCCGCGTCAATCACTTCAATCCTTCCGTCAGCCTTTGCCACATTCAGCAGGGTCTGTCTGGCATTTGAAATAAAGGTGTCTGCGAAATTATACCAGCAGGCTCCTGCAACCGGAATTCCCCCCTGCGCCGCGCCATCTGTGGCTGCATCCTTCTCTGTCTCCGCCCCCTGGGTATCAGCTTCTGTCGCTGAATTTGAAGTTCCTGTCGTACTTGTCCCATTCCCGGAGCTGCAGGCAGTTAAGCTTGCACAAAGCAGCAGAACCGGAACTAACCATAGCTTTCTCATAAGATATCCTCCTTAAAATAAATGTTTTGCCTTAGCGGCTAAGTTAATTCTAGCATCGGGAGCAGCTTTCTGAAATTCAACGTATTTGCCATTCCATATGAAATATTTGCTGATTGTCTTCGGAATTGAATTATCTTGCGAATTAATTGTATTTTTTTGCTCCGGGCAGGGGGGATCCCTGCATTATTCCTAAAAGAGGCTATTGCAAAACTAATTTCAGTTCCGCAATAGCCTCTTTCCATTATTCTATATTTTACTTATCTTATTTTTTCGCCGGCTCACCATTCACCGTGATATCCCAGCCTTCCAGTTCCTTGGGAAATACCAGCTCCATCTTAACCGAATCCGGTACCGCCACTTTCAAAAGCCTCTCTCCACCGGCTACGTTCCATTTTACATGGATCATCCCTTTTGGTGTTATGACATCCCCTTCCGCCCATTGGAAATACCCGACAGCCGGTGCAATCAGTACCGCTTCATATCCTGGTTTAGAAGGTTTTACCCCAAGCACGGCAGAGGGCAGCTCATATAAAGCCAACGCTCCCCAGGCATGGCAGTCACTCCGGCTATTAACCGGGTCTTCCTCACAGGTGGTTAGATTTTTACTCACCATGACCCTCCAGGTGTTCCACAATTCATCTGTTTTTTCATAAACACCGCATTTTTCAATGGCCCGGTACAGATAAAACATCATAGCAACAGAGCATTGTGCATATGCTTCCGTGTGTTCCAAGGTTTCCAACAAATACTTCTTACCTTCCCCTATCGCTACTGTATCCGTAAGAACGGCAAATACCTGGCAATGCTGGCTGTATTCCTCCACCCCAGGGCCATCCTGGTACATACCGCTACTTCCCCGGCAATATTTATTTACCGCCTCCCTTATCCTGCATGCCCTCTCCCTAAATCCCTCTGACAGCCCCGTCTCTCCTATAAATGCTGCAAGCCCAGATGCATAGGTTAGTCCCAGGATATACAAAAGGCTCTCCATTGTTATCGGCCCCTGAAGGGTAGCTCTTGGCACGCCCGATGTCTCATTCCATTCCTTTGTCCAATCTATGAAAGACCAATACCTGTCTTTTATATTAAGCCCGCCCGTCTTACCTACAAGCCCCATCTCATTGATGCTATTATCAAAATAATTCAATATTCCCCAGATAGCCGGCATATGTGCGCGAACCAGTTCCCTGTCCCCAAAATACATCATATGGTCATAAACCATACCGATATAATAGATTGAAAAACCAGGAATGATATTGGGTCCATAGCAGGGATAGGAGCAGTTTATCATGCCGTCATATCTTTGGGAACGCCTGAAATCATCCATGCATTTTCTGGCTAACCTGTCATCAGCAGATACTGCATAGGTATAGAGTATCTGGTTCCTTGAATCCATTGCATACTGCAGCTGCTCATAGAAGGGACAGTCTTCGTAGGTTTCATGCATGCACCTTTTCAGTGTCCTGGCACTAATATCCCATACCCCCTCTAAAGACCTGTCAGAAGTCTTAACCTGAGTTTTCATTTCTATCGGATATCCAGTCTCCGTATAATGAAATCCTTGGATTGTAAGGGGCTCTTCCCTTGTCGATATCTCCAGCTGTATAAACCGAAAGGTGCGGAACCAGAATGGCTCATAAATTTCCGGTCTTTGCTCCGTTCCAGCCCCTAACACCTCATATTCATCAACAAAACCAAACAAGGTTCCATCCTTACAATCAGTACGGTCTCCCTTCTTCGGTAACCGCATGATATTCCCCTGATCCGGGGAATCATATGCATAGCATTCTGATGTCAGTATTTTAATGTCCGCGGCTTTTCCCTTGGCAAGTATCAGTGTTAAAAAACCAGTTGTTTCTTCCCCTGCGCTGATTTCAATCACTTCATTTGAGTGAGCAGGAATTGTTACAGCCGATTCTCCACACAGCATGCTCTCCCAGCTGTTCTTTGGAAAAATGGATTTCCTTATGCAATATACCTCATTAAAATTTCTCTTTGTCCGGTATAAATAAGGAATACTTCTTGCCGTCAAATTACCGGGGCTCACGGCTTTCGGAATTGTGAAATCATTATATTCCATTGCCTCTCCCCATGTATCATCTTCGAATTCCTCATCCATAAACCGAAAAGCTCCGTCATCACCTGAAGCCTTCTCCAAAATCTGTAACGGTGCAAAAAACGGGTTTTCTGAAATTATTTTTATGTTCTTCGCCCTTTTTGTCCTCCAGGTTCCATCCGCCATGAATTCCTGCCGGCAAGCAATATCATACTGGTTATTCACATAACCCTTTAAGTAAAAGCCGGGAGTTTCCGTCCGGAATATACTATGGCTTCCCTTACCATGTATTGTAGGATATCTTAAGACAATAGCAGCAAAGACATTCGTTCCCTGTTTTAAATAAGGAACCAGGTCCAGTTCATCGTAGTACCAGACCTGACGATCCCCCTTAAGCGGGCCGACTTCAATTAAGCTGCCATTTACATATAATTTGTATCTGGAATCTGCTGAAACCTTAACCAGCATTTCTTTGGGAAGCTCAGCAAATTTAATAGTTTTTCTGAAATACACAATTGCAGGTTCTGCATTATCGCTCTCGCTCCAGTCTTTTGTCCAAATCCAACCATTCCCTGAAATATGAAACATACTCTGTGCCTCCTCTGCCCTTCATAATTATAAAAATCATCATACAGTATCAACTTCTAAATATATCAAATACATCTATAATGAAAAAAGCACATCAGTGTGCTTTTTCACATACTTCTTTCCAGGCACGGTCACCCTTTAACCGCTCCTATGGTAATTCCCTTTACAAAGTATTTTTGGAAAAACGGATACAGCGCCATGATCGGCACCACGCCCACCACCGCTATCGCCATTCTAATACTGACGGCCGGTAATTTCATATTGGCTCCGCCGCCCTGTGATATCTCAGTGCTTGATGCTAAAAACTGTACATTGGTCAGGATACGGTTCAAAAGATTTTGGAGGCTGAAGTAACGGGAATCATTTACGTAATAAAGGCCATTGGTCCAGTCATTCCAGAAACCGATACCGACCAGCAAGCCGATAGTAGCCATGATCGGGAGTGATAAGGGAAGCACAACCTTACGGAATATGTAGAGCTCCCCTGCCCCATCGATCTTGCTCGCCTCAATTAACTCTAACGGTATATTCTGCGCAAAATAATTCTTCATCATAATTACTGAGAAGCCATTCATCAAAAGATTCGGTATGATCAACGCCCACAGCGTATTTTTGATGTGGAAGAGCTGTGTCCACATAATATAGCTGGGAACAATGCCCCCGTTAAACAGCATGGTAAAAAAAACAAAAAACGATATGAAATTTCGGGCTACAAAATCCTTTCTGGACAAGGGATAAGCCAGCAAAGGAGTTATCATGAGGCTGACCGCTGTTCCAATTGCAGTAATCAGGAAGGAAATGCCCAGAGCATGGAAGATATCCTTGGATTTAAACAACAGGTATTCATAGGCTGAAAGGCTAAAGACCTTTGGTATCAGGCTATATCCGTTAGAAACCAGCGAAGCATCATCTGTAATAGAGCCCGCGATTAAAAGCCAAATCGGGATAATTACCAGAATCACCATAATCATCAGGAAAACATTTATTATTAATTGAAATATTCTTTCATTCTTACTATTTGCCATCGTTTCCTCCTAAAATAAAGCATTCTCGCTGCTGACCTTCCGAACAATGGAATTAGCGATGATAACCAGCATGAACCCAACTACTGATTGGTATAAACCGGCTGCTGCTGACATGCTTACATCATTTAGCTGCATCAATCCCCTATATACATAGGTGTCGATTGTCTGGGTTGTGGGATATAATGCCCCGGAGTTCATCGGAAGCTGATAAAACAATCCAAAATCCGAATTAAATATTCTGCCAATATTCATAATGACGAGCATGATTACCATGGGCTTTAATAATGGCAGTGTGATATTTCTTATCTGCTTCCATTTGGATGCACCATCAACCTGCGCCGCCTCATATAATGATTTGTCTATTCCTATGATGGTAGATAGATAAAGTATGGATGAATATCCAATCCCTTTCCAGATATTCACAAAGGTTAGGATAAAGGGCCATGCTTTAGGCTCCGCATACCAGGAAACAGGCTTTAGCCCCAGCTTAGGAAGGATGGTATTATTCAGCAGCCCCGTATCATTACTCATAAACGCATAGCCGATATATGCAACAATTACCCAGGATAATAAGTAGGGTAATAATATCATCGTCTGATAGAATTTTGATTTAAATTTTCCTCTAAGCTCACTCAGCATGATTCCTACCGCAATACCCATGACGGTACCGATAATAATAAATGCCAAGTTATACAAAACTGTATTTCTGGTCATGATAAACGCATCTTTTGTTTTAAAAAGGTAAGTAAAATTCGATAATCCTACCCAGTCACTTTTAAAAATACCTTTTCCATAATCAATATTTTTAAAAGCGATGAATATCCCAAATATGGGTATATAGTTATTTATCATCAAATAGATACATCCGGGTATGGTCATCAGGAACAAGGGGATCTGGCGTTTCCACAGGATTTTCTCCCTTTTCGTCGTTGTTTTGGACATAGTTCACCTCATATCAGTCTCAATTACATGAAACAGATACCGCAAAACGTCACTGCGGTTTTGCAGTATCTGAAACATGGGTTTTAATTACTTATTATTTGCCTCTTTCCACGCATCCAGCTGTTTTTGCTTTTCTGCAATAACTGCGTCGATGCCTGCTGACTTTAGGGCCTCAATATACTTCGGCAGCTCTGTTTCCGGGTCTAATGTCCCTGTGTCTAAGCCGGGACCATATTGGTTGTACACATTTACGATTGCTGATAATTCATTTTTTACAGCGGTACTGTCATAGCTAAAGCCAAGCACCGGCGAATAATTTGCTGTGTCATTATTTTCCTGCAGCCGTGAATAAATTGTTGTGTCCCTGCCTTCGCCCCAGATAAAGCTTAAGAACTGGTTTCCAAAGAGCCAATCTTGATTTAAGCCGTAAGTAGTATTATTGGCATCCACGCCTTCAGGAAACCCTACTGTTCCGTCAGAATTTTTGACGTAATGAATTCCTTCCACACCCCAGTCTAACAAGTTGACAATATCAGGGTTCGTATACATTTCATTTAAGAATTTCATGGTCGCCTCCGGGTATTTTGAGGTTGAGGAAATACCAAAGCCCAGCCCGTTAATTACAGATGTGGTTAAGGTAGGCTGTAAAATTTTTACCACCTCAACCTCGACACCTGTTGCCGTTTGTATCTGCTCTGCCTGCCCTTCTTCACCGGTTATAAAATATCCAACAGTACGTCCGCTGCTTAAATATGTGTTTGCTGCTTCTGTTGTTGTAGCTGCATCCTGTAATATATACCCCTTTTTATACCAATCATGAACATATCCCAGTAAGGTCTTGTATTCTGCTGATTCAAAATAGTTCGTTACTTTCGTCCCATCCTGTGAAAGAACACCATAATTATCACCAAGATTATCAAAGCCAGGCATGGTTAATGTAAACTGTAAGGAGCCTGCTGTTATAGGCACAAGGCACACCTTATCAGGTGCTGCTGCCTTCAGCTTCTCAAATATCTTCGTAAGCTCCTCAAGATTTGCCACATATTCATCAAAGGTTGTTGCCAGCTTTAAGTTCTCTAGCGATATGTTATTGGCATCCAAAAGATCTTTTTCTATCGCGATGCTCAATGCAGCAGCCTTGCCGTTTAATGTCGGGAAAGCATATACTGAATTATTTACCGTAGTAGCTTTCAGGAACTTTTCCCCTAAGACCTCTTTTGCACCAGCGCCCAAGGTATCCAAATAGGGATCCATCGGCATTAGCTGGTTCTTGGCAAGAAGCTGGCTAAAGTTTCCCACCATGGTGATTAAATCGATCTGATCCCCACCTGACATCATCAGGCCAACCTGAGTGCCGTAGTCCGCAAAGCTGATCGGTTCTAAGGTAACATGAACATTAATCTTACTTTCTGTAATTTTGTTGATCTCATCTTCTACCTGCTTGATGCCATCTACCACCTTAGTTACAGGCATTGCAAATACAATATTCTGTATTTCTTCCGTATTCTTAGCTCCCTCCGTAGCTTTTGATGCTTCACCATCCTTGCCAGCAGCTCCATCCTTACTGTTCCCACAGGCAACAAGTGAAAGACATAAAGCAAGTGTTAATAGTAACGCCAATATTTTTTTCATATACTATCCTCTCTTTCTCGGTTTGTATTTATATTATAAATAATAAATTCTCGTCCGGCTCCCGGCATTCTGTTCTGTGTTAATGGTAATCTGGCCTTTTTATAAAAAAAGAAAATACTTTTTTAAGGTCAGAAGGTATTTTCTTTTTTTATTGCGGTTATTCAGTTATTATTATAAATTTTCCGTTATTTTTTATATTCACTGGGAGACTTTCCCGTTTTCTTTCGGAAAATCTCTGAGAAATAGGAGAAATTATCATATCCCAGCCTTTGGGCAACCTCACCAATCGGTATGTTTTCATTGCCAATCATTGTTTTTGCCATATTTATTTTCTCTTCTATAATATATTCAATCAGGGTCATGCCCGTCTTTTTATGGAAAAGCTTCGTAAGATAATCAGGTGATAGAAATACCTTGTCAGCAATATCTTTTCTGGAGAGCTTTGTCTCAATATTTATGCGGATATATTCTTTTACCTCATTTATAACTTTCGATTCCTGCTCCTGCCGCTCGGATAAAATACACATTTTTGACTTTAGTTTTTCCAGATAAAACAAGATTTCATCAACGGACCGGTGCGATTTCGTCAACCCCTGCATAATTTCCCGGTCAAGCAATTGATCCGCCTGGATATGCAGGTCTAAAAGCCTGGCAAATATCAATTGTATTGTGTTAAATAGGAAGCCTTCCAACAATTCCCTGTTCCAAGCCTCTTTAGTTTTGATATACTTTGCTACCTTTTCAAAGAAAACCTCATATTCATTGCGATCCAATAATTTTTTACCCTCTTTAAGAAAGATGTCATTCCTGTTTTCCTGAACGACATAGAGGGCATCCTGGTCGGAAAGATAAATATCGCTGACCCTTCTCACATTATCCAGATCCAATTGAACCAGCTTTTCATACTCTTCCCTGAGGTTCTCACCGAATACCTCCTTGCTGACATAGGCTGCCAGGTTAATGCCTAATAATTCACGGCACACATTTAAATAATCCTGAATTTCTTCAATAATATCGAGGTCAGCGCTTGCATCTATAATGATCCAAAGATATTCCTCATTCCATCCAAGCATACCTTGCTTGTCCTCATAAGGAAATTTCTCGCCCAGAATATTATAGAGTGCATATTTCATCAAATCCTTATCCTGCTTCCATCCGGATTCATCATTCTGAATGGAGCAGACCGTCAGTATCACGCACTGATATTCCGCATCAAACTTATATTCAATCTTCTTCTGGGATGCAATCTTCAGTATCTCTTCCACATGCCCTTTATAATTTCCCATAAGCATATTATTCCAAAAATCTGAGGCCACAATTCTTTTATTCTTCTCCCAGAAAGCCCCTTCCGCTTCCATCTTGATCTTTTTATTTTTCTCAATGCATTTTTTTACTGTATTATCAAGGATTTGTTCTAATTCCTTAAATTCAACAGGCTTTACACAATATTCGCTATAACCAAGCTTAATTGCATCCCTGGCATAATCAAATTCAGCATGGCAGGTAAGGCATATAGATTCCGGATGATATCCCTGCTCCAATACCCACCGCATAAGGTCCAGACCATTTTCCTGCGGCATCTCAATGTCCGTCACCATTATGTCGATGCTTTTCTCCTTCAAGAATTCCTTGGCCTTACTGGCATTTAAAGCAGTATATACATTATCAATCCCTATGCCGGCCCAGTTAATCTGATTTTTTATATTTCGGATAATATATGCATCATCATCAACAATTAGTATGTTCATCTTTTAAATCTCCCCTTCACTATACAAACCCCTTTCTCCGTCAATCTATCTGAATCCATATCTCTGCTCTCGCTCCGCCTTCTTCCCGGTTACTGATCCGGAAGGTGGCTTTGTCACCATATAAGTAGTATAGACGCTTCCGTATATTTTGAAGCCCAATCCGATTACCTTCCTCCTCCGCCTCCAAATTAAAGCTTTGGATGATGTCTTCTGGATACCCATTGCCATTATCCTCTACAGAAATGGAAACTCCCTTTTGTCCCTCCCGAATTGTCCTATGAATTTTTATGGTTATTTCCGTATTTTCATAAATATTAAATGCATATTTCATCACGTTTTCCACAAGATTTTGGATTGCAAGGGGAGGTATCTTAAACAGCTCCAACTCTTCCTCCATTTCAACCATGTAGGTAAATTCATTGCCAAGGCGTATTTCAATAATTTCCATATAATTTTGAATATGCTCTAACTCTTCCTTAATTGTTACTATTCCGTTTTTGGTCTTGGTAATAAACCTCATATAATCCGATAAGTTCTTTGATAATTTTAAAATCAGGTCCGTATCTCCGACCTGCGCCATGGCACTGATGGTATTAAGGGCATTCAAATAAAAATGAGGCTCTATCTGTAGCTGGAGGTACTGCATCATAATCCTGCTCTGTTCAATTTTATCCTCGTAGGTTTCAATTTTAAGGTTCTCTATCTGGCGTACCATGGAATTAAAGGCTTCGATGAGATTCTGAAATTCTGTATTAGCATGAAAGGGTTCCATCCGGTAATTCAGCTCTCCCCTGTCGATTGCCGCAATGGCTTTCTGCATTCTGCCCATGGGAAGAAAAATATTATGGTTGAGATTTTTTAATATAACCGGTATCATCATAAGAAAAACAACCAGTATACCGATGGTTACATAAAAAATCCTTTCAAAGGTCCAGGTAAGATGGCGGACATTCAATGCTTCCATAATCTTAAAATTACCCACCCCCGATGTGATTCCTAAAACCAAAAACCGATTACCGGAAAGATAATAGCTTTTGATATCGCCAGATAGATCGATTTCCCCTGTACCTTCCCCGGACTCAGCCATAATCTGGTTATCCTCCGTCGTGATATAAATTGTCCCGTTCTCCGCTATCTTCCAATTCTCCGTAACCTTAACAAAACTATCCACAGATGTCCATGCGCAAAAATAAGTCTCCCTGATGACATAGCTATAGATAAGATAATATTTTTCTCCAATGCGGAACCATCTCCATTGATTTTTTTCTTTTGACAGCTCATCCGTATGGTCCTTTAAATATAGAATGACATTTTGCCTGTTAGAATATTTACTATCTAAATTTACATTGAAATTATAAACCGTCGCTCCGCTTTTATTACAAAAGGCAACAATTCCTTCCACATAGTCAAGCATACTGATGATCGGCGTTATAGTTTTCTTATAATTATTTGCCGCATAGTAATTCTCAGACCTGTCGCTACTTTGGAACATATCAATATAGTCCTCATTAAAATCTATATTACGTACGTTGTCTACGGTAGACTTTAGTTCATTATCAATTTGATTGCAATATAGGGACAGGGTATCAAAGCTTGTTGAATATATTTGATTCCTAATTGTTTGGTAAGTGATAAAAGAAACAAAAAACATACACAGGATAGCCGGTATAATCGTTATCACTAATATACCAACTACCCGCCTTCTTAAATTCATGTTTTTATTCCATGGCCTCATATATCATCTTACCTCTCATTTTTTATTCGTTTCTTCTGATTTACTACGGCAAATATACTATAATATAAAAAAACTCAGAGCGCAACTGATATGCTGCTGCCCTTGTATCAGACATTAAAATGTAACAACACCTATATGGAGGTCTATCACATACAGGAAATTATATAAAAAGAGTATAAATAACCCAGGGCTTTGCTTCCCTGGGTTAATATGAGCCATTATTTTCTTTCTTCTGAAGGAGAAATCCCGTGTACTTTTTTATAAGAATGGGAAAAATGGGAGAAATTATCGTAGCCTACCCTGGAGGCAACAAATTTAATAGGTAAGGCCGTTGTTTTAATCAGATTCCTTGCCACATTCATTTTTTCACATATAATATATTCTCCCAAAGTTATCCCCGTATCCCTTTTAAATATCCTCGTTAAGTAATCCGGATTCAAATGTACAGCCAAAGCAACATCCGTTCTTTTTAGATCCTTTCCGATATTATCGTGGATATATTCCTTTACCCGGTCGGTTATGTTCAAGTCCGCTTCCTTATCAATGTTATCCATAAATAAATTCATAATTTCATTAACAAACCGTAACATGCCATTTAAAGAATGGACAGAGTCCTGATATACATTCAGGTTCCTGATCTGCTTTATCACTTCATGGGGCTGTACCTTATATTCCTCCAAACTGTCACATACCATCCGAATCAAATCGATATGAAAATGATACAGGACATCCTGGCTTAACTGGCCATGCTTTGCCAGATTATTCAGATATTCTTTTATCTCCTCCCTCACTGTATCAACCAGATTTGACGATAAATATTGCTTCCACCTCTTTAGGGAGGTTAAATGGTATTCTTTTTTCTCTTCCCCAAACTCACTGTGTCCCTCTTGAAAAATCCCTTCCTTGGAAATCACGTTCTTTTCCTTCATAGCAATAAGGCTTTGATAGCTTTCCTTTATGTCAGAAGTACTAACGGCCTTTGATGCATAATACGCCGTATGCAAATCATAGAAGGCAGAGAG
This sequence comes from Clostridiales bacterium, assembly GCA_012839295.1. Lineage (GTDB taxonomy): Bacteria > Bacillota > Clostridia > Lachnospirales > Lachnospiraceae > Mobilitalea. Next base: position 20,070 of record DUNO01000033.1, on the reverse strand, counting down.
ATTCTTATCAATCAGGGTTAGCTGCCGGATAAAGCCCTCATAATCCATGCAATAACCCTTAACCCCGTAGACCAGTATAAAATAAGAAGTTTCCGATGCCGGGTACAATATGACATCCTGTTCATAGGATGCAAATAATTCCCTGCTGATATTGGTTATAATAAATTGCAGCAATTCATCCCCAAACTGCTGCAGCTTATCCTCTGCATTAAACTGGACCAGAAAGGAATAACAGCTTTGTGACCACTTGGGCAGCGTAACAATGTCACCGTATTTTTCATAAAGCTTCTGGGTAATACTGCCCTTTACAATATCCCTCAGGATTGTCCCCTTCAGGGCGTCTTTGCGCTCCAGCATAGCCTTATATAGGGAATACGCCTTATTATGGCTGTTCTTCTCCAACACTTTAATGACCGCACTTGCTATGACCTTTTGAACCTCCTCGTAGGGTGCCGGCTGCAGGATATAGTCATAGCCCCCTGCCCTGACTGCTTCCTTCGCATATTCAAATTCCGCATGGGCTGTCAGGAAAATACATTCCAGGTCAATGTTTTCCTGCCTTACCCACTGTAACAGCTTGATCCCGTTCTCTATCGGCATCTCTATATCACAGAGCATGATATCAATTCTCTGTTCCTTTAATACCGCCTTTGCTTCAAAGGCATTGAAGGCTGTAAATACCTTGGTAATCCCTATAAGATTCCATGAAATCCCTTGCGCAATGCCATTTACAACGCTGGTCTGATCGTCGACAATCAACAAATTCATGACATACCCTCCCGCAGGCCTTTGTTAGCCGCTTTTATAAAAATCTCCGTAAAAGCGCCCTCGTAATTTGAATGGGCAAAGATAACATTTTCTTCTCCGAATTGCAGCCTGTAGCGCTGAATCACGTTATAGATTCCAATATGCCCCTCTGCCGGCAGGGATTCCAGCTCAAAATTCAGTTTTTTTAGCATGTCCTCCCCAAAGCCCCGTCCATTATCGGATACGCTTAAATAAACAAAGGACTCTCCCTCAATTATCATCCTTCCTATCCTTACATAGATCTGCAGACCTTTTTCCATATTCATTCCATACTTGATGGAATTCTCCACGAAGGATAACAGGGAAATGGAGGGTATCTCGAATTGGGCTAATTCCGGTTCACATTCTACGATACAAAGGGGTGGGTATTTCATACAGATTTGCTGCAATTCGACAAAATTGCGGATATATTGAAGCTCCTTTTCTAGGGTGACCATCCTCCGCTCTTCCTGCAGCATATACCTCAAATGGTTTGACAACAGGATAATCAGTCTTTGGATGTCCTCTAATTTCCTCTCTACTATCATACCATATATGTTTTTTAAGCAATTAAGATAAAAGTGAGGTTTAATCTGCTCCTGATAATATTGCAGCTGTATATGGTTGATCTCCAGCTGCTTTTCATAGGAGTCAATCTTTAAATTCCTGATTTCCCGCACCATGCTATATAGGGTGTCTCCAACCTTTTGGAATTCGATTTCCCGGTATTCCGATTCAGGAATGACCTCCATATCACCGTCCCTGATTTGCTCCATGGTTCCCACCAGGCAGTCCAACGGCCGGAAGAAGATCTTCTTCAGTAAATGATATCCCATAGGAATGGCCAACAACAGTGCAAGAGATATGAACAACAGTATAAGATGTCCTTCACTCAAGCTCTTTAAGAGAGCGACCCGCGGTGTCAGATATGCCACACGTAAAGTACTCCGGTTAAGCTCGGATTCAACTACCAGGTATTGATTATTATACTTTCCGACAAAGTAGTATTCATCACTCTGTTTTAGCTCTATCCCCATAGCTTCAATCTGTTCATAGTCTGTATAATAACCCTCGTCATTATAAAACACCGTAATTGCGTCATTATTATCAATATTATTCTGCATCAGGACTACATGTCCCAGATTTATCATACCAATCAAATAGGTTTCCCGGTACCCCATAATCCGTATTAAATAGGACTCCCCTTCCATTCTTAATGGTATCCAGTTATTTTCCATTTTAAATCCGGCCTCTGATACCAGGGCTTTTAATCCGTCTAACAGCTTACGGTCGGAACCCCCTTGGTTCTCATAAATGTTATACTTAATCATGTAGACTTCTTTGGGTAAGGAAATCAATGCACAGGCTGTTAAATCATAGTAGGGATACATCATCTTTTTCATATCTTCCGCTATTTCAAAGGAATTTACGTAGTCGTCATATTCCACAGACTTTCCATAGGTAAGGCTATAGAAGGAAGGACGCTCTGCTATGATGCTTACCATTGCATTATCTATGCTTTTCAATGTTTTTTCCATTCCTTCACATTGAATATATAAGGTGTTTCCGTTGGCCTCTACTATTTTATGGTCCAGTTCATGGATTACAAACCAATTCAGGAAAATCAGGAATGCTAATACAGGTATCAACATGCCCATTAATATCTTAAGAACCCGCCACTTTATGGAATAGACCCCGATCTGTTGCTTCATACGTTCATCCTCTTAATACGAACCGCCCTATTGTTCTGCAATCTGCCCTTTTCAACCCGATGTCCCTGCATCCCCATGCCAGTTTGCGCCATTACCTAAATCCAGCATGGGAATGATGCTTTTCATCCATTTACGCATGTTTTTCATCTCAGCTCCAGTATACCATCTTTTTTATTCAAAATAAAACGATTTATGGTCATTCTACTCGTCCCATTTAATTACTTTTCATAAGTCTGCCACAATCATAAATCTTTTTTACTGCCTGGATCCTTTGTAGTTAAAATCCGGTATACTCCTCCAGCGCTCTCTCAAATAATGGGCAACCATCTTCGGCCTTCGTTCCCTTGTGAAGATGCCCTTCTTATTTCCCTGAACACGCATAATGCCTTGGGAGGTTGCAAAATCAGCAAAATTCCATACCTGCTCCCCAATAAAATTCGGAAGCTCATCGACCACCTTATGATTCATTTTGTAATATTCCACCTGATATTCTTCTGTAAACATGACCGGCATTGTATCATGGAACCCACTGACCGTATCCGCACCATATTCCGTAAACATAAAGGGTTTTCCCTGGCTATTCCAAAACTCCAGCTCTTCCCGCATCAGCTTCTCAGCGGTTTCTAAGTCTCCGCCCATGACATACCAGCCGTAATAACGGTTCAGGCAATATACATCACTGAGCTTTAAGGTGCAATCCTTTGTATTATCCTCCACCTGCATACCGACAATGGTACAGGGGCGTTTCTGTGGATCCGATGCCCTGGCAATATCAAATAAGGGCTTAAAATATTCATAAGCTCCCGGCCCTGCCGAATCCGCTTCGTTTGCAATACTCCACATGACCACACAGGCATAATTTTTATCACGCAGGATCAGTTCCCTTACGGTCTCCTTATGGTGTTCTAAGGTACGGATTCCGCCATCCTCCACCGGATCAAAGGTATTGACCTTCCTGCCATTTTTAAAATTTGCCCCGCCGCCGAAATTCAAATGAATTCCTACCGCCGGTGTCTCATCAATCACTACGATGCCTTCTTCATCACACAAGCGCATCATATCTTCACTGTATGGGTAATGGCTGGTACGGAAGCTATTCGCCCCCTGCCATTTTAACAGGCTTACGTCCTTGACATTCATGGGTATATTCAGTCCCCGTCCGGCAGGGAACGTATCTTCATGCTTACCATATCCCTTAAAATAAAAGGGCTGTCCATTGATTAAAAACTTTGCTCCTTCGACCTTTACGGTCCGGACACCATAAGGAAGGATATAGATATCCTCTGCGAAGGTAACCTTTATCTTATACAGATATGCATTTAACGGCTGCCAAAGCTTTACGTTTTCCAGGATTAAGCCCTGGCATGCTCCGGTTGCTGAGGTTAAGCTCCTTCCTTCCCTGTCGCACACCTCAACCCGGACTTCTCCCTCCCCACAGGTTTCAACCTCATAATGAAGGATTCCTAAGGTTCCTTCCACGCTTGCCTTTAATGAGATGTCCTTAATGTATGCCTGGGGTGTTGTATATATTTTCACTGGACGGGTTATTCCGCAGTAATTGAAAAAATCAAAATTAGGCCTGTTCTGCGGCCTTACCGTCCCGCAATTCTTTCCCGTTCCACCTATCATCATTACACCGCCCAGATTTTCCGAACCCACAGGTAGGGTCGAATGGTCAATCCGGTTATCGGCTGCTATGGTTAACAGATTTTCTCCCGTTTTTATGTGCCGGTTTATCTCAGCTTCAAAGGGAAGGAATCCCCCTTTATGCTGGCACACCTCTATACCGTTTATATATACCTTTGCCGTATGGGTCACCGCTTCCAGGCGGAGCAGGATTCTCTCCTGCTTCATAAAAACGGGAATACGGAAGGTGGTCTGATAAAAAACCCAGCCATAATGATCCCGGTAAGCTTTGTCGTCCTTTAAGTCATTATAGGAAGCCGGCACCGCCATAGTAACCGCATCCACCAGCGGTCTCTCATACCATTTTTCTTCAAAGCCCTCGCCGTTATCTAACCGGAAAGCCCAAATCCCGCTCAGATCGATCAGCGCTCTGGATTCTGTAACAACAGGATAAAGCATTTTATTTTCCTCCTATCTTAATTCTACCTAATATTAATTTATCTCACATTCATTCTATCTATTAGCTACCGGACACCTATCACAGGGAACCTCTACGGCTGCCTCCGCTCATCCCTTGACTGCCCCTACAACAATTCCCTGTACAAAATATTTTTGAAAAAAAGGATAGATACACAACACGGGAATTGCCCCCATGACAGCGACCGCCATTTTTAACGATACGGAAGGAATGTCCTTGGCAAGCTCCGATGAATTCCCGCTGGCCGCCGAGCTCATCAAATATTGTACATCCTGCAGCATTCTGTTTAATAGAACCTGAATACTGTAGTATTTATCCTGATTAATATAATACAGACCGTTGGTCCAATCATTCCAGTAATGTAAACCCACTAATAATGCTATGGTTGCAATAATCGGCTTTGACATAGGTAACACCACCTTCAATAGAACAACAATCTCACTGGCACCATCAATCCGCCCAGCCTCGATGACCGCATCCGGGATATTACTCTGAAAATAGGTTCTCATCATGATGATATAGAAGGCAGACATTAATAGGTTTGGCAAAATCAAAGCCAGGTAGGTATTTGAAATATGCAGGTATCTGGACCACATGATATAGGAGGGCACAATTCCTCCATTAAACAGCATTGTAAAAAATACAATAAATGCAAATACATTTCTGTGGGGCAGATCCCTTCTGGATAATGGATAGGCAAACAATGTCGTTAAGATCAGATTCATTGATGTCCCAATCACGGAAACAGCTATGGTTATGATATAGCCTCTTATGATACTGTCTGAACCGGTCAATAGAAATTTATAGGCAGACCAGTCAATGTCCCTTGGCAGGACCGAATATCCTTCCCTTACCAATGTCATCTCCGATGTAATAGATGATGAAAATAGGATAAGAAACGGAAACACACAAAAGCTACAAAGAAAAATCATTATTACATTAGTAATTATCTGAAATATTTTATTATTTTCAACCATATTTTTTCTCTCTCCTCCCTGCTAAAATAATGCATCCTCCCTACTGACTTTATTCACAATCGCATTAGCAGTGAGCACCAGTATAAAACCTACAACGGACTGAAATACACCGGCTGCCGAGGACATGCCGATATTGTTATTCTGCATCAGCCCACGATATACATAGGTATCAATGGTATTCGTGACATCCAGTAACGGTCCCGAATTCATCGGAACCTGATAGAACAAACCAAAATCCGAATAAAACATGCGTCCGATACTCAACAAGGTTAAGGTTATGACCGTAGACTTTAAGCACGGAAGCGTTACATGCTTGACTTTTTCCCAACGGGTAGCACCATCGATGGAAGCAGCTTCATAATAACTTTGGTCAATTCCTACTACAGTTGCAAAATAAATAATGGTGCTGTAGCCAAATCCTTTCCACACCTGGGTCAATACAAGGATAAAGGGCCAATACTGGGGTGAGGAATACCATCCGATCTTCTCCTTTATTCCAAACAGGGGCAGTATGGTATTGTTCAGAAAACCGTTTTCCGTAGATAATAAGGCATAAACCAGATAACTTACTACAACAATTGAAATTAAGTAAGGAACCAATATGACTGTCTGGTAAAACTGTTTCAGTCCCTTCTTCGTCAATTCATTTAATAAAATCGCAATACTAATTGCTATGATTGGTGTTATGATAATAAAAACCAGATTATAACCGATGGTATTCCTGGTAATCAGCCAGGCATCCCCCCTGAACAGAAACTCAAAGTTCTTTAGTCCTATAAAGGGGCTCTTTAAAATCCCTATCCGAAAATTTACCTGTTTAAATGCAATGATAATTCCTGTCATGGGGATATAGTTATTAACCAAAAGGTAAATCATCCCCGGAACCATCATGAGATACAGTGGTAAATAGCGAAAATATCTTCTGGCAAAACGCCCCTTCTGCCGCCTTCTTTCTGTTACTGTTGCCGTATTCATCACATATCCTCCATCCAAAATCCCGAAACCAAAATTTATAAAAATTTATAAGGGTGTCCCCGTATCAGCATTCCCTTTCAAACTCCTATCATAGATCGTGTAAAATGCATCTCAAATATCAATACATTATAGGCGCTGAAGAAATGCTTTACTTTGGGACACCCTCATGATTTACTACTGAACCTTATTTTTTATTTGCAGCCCATGCATCGATCTGCTTTTGCTTTTCTGCTATAATTGTACCAATGCCTGCTTTCTTTAACTCCTCCACAAATTTAGGAATGGTAATTTCCGGATCCAACTGTCCTCCCAATAAAGCAGGGTTGTATTTTGTATAGATATTCTGGCATGCTGTAACTTCATTTAATACCATGGCATTATCAAAGGTAAAGCCTTTTGCCGGAGACTGGATTGCGGTCAGGTTGAACTGATTCAAATCACTCCACAGGGTTTCACTGTCACCTTGCCACAGGTAAGAAATCTGCTCATTCGGCCATCCCCAAGGAAGTCTCGCATAACCCACCGTTGTTGCATCTTTTCCTTCCGGATATCCAATGATACCCTTCTGCGCATCAAGAATCTGATAATGGACACCTTCCACACCGTTGATTAACAGGTTGGACACCTCCGGATCATTATACATTAAGTTGAGCAAAGCCATAGAGCGTTCCGCGTCAACGGTGTTCTCACCAATGCACCAGGCCGGAGACAGCTTGGAGGTTACAGAAATAGCCGGGGCATATTTCCAGGTAACGATCTCCATTCCGATTGCGTTAGTATTTTCTGATTCAAAACCAACCTTCATATGGGAGAACCGCCCAAAGGCCTTCCCGGATTTAATCAGATTGTTACCGCTTTCCGTGTTGGTTGATGCATCGGGCATTAATAAGCCTTCCTTCGCCCAGCCATACATCATCGTACAAAGCTCTTTATAATATTCGCTTTCAAACAGGTTCTCCACCTTTAAAGAATCACTGGTGTAAGGATCTAATAACACGCCAAAGTAATCACTTAACTGGTCAACCTCTAAATAGCCCAGCATATTACCAAAGTCAGGAACAGCAGGATACATATCCGGATGGGCTTCCTTGACCTTAACAAGTACATCGTGCAAGCCGTTAAAATCTTTTACCTGGCTTAAATCGATCCCCAATTCATCAACGATATCTTTTCTCATCATAAAGCCCAGATCCATAGCTTTATCCTTATTCGGAGGCACCGCATAGATATCATCTCCAACGGTATGGCAAGCCCAGTCATCTGCAGAGATCGCTTCGTAGGTTTCCTTGCCGTAAGTTTGAAGCAGCTTTGTTAATGGTTTAATTTGCCCCGAGTTTGCTAAGGTTGATGTACTTAAATTGAAGGGTGAAAACACATCGATTTGCTCGCCTGAAGATAAGGCAAGATTCAATTGGGTTACATAGGAGCCAAATCCGATTCGTGTCAATTGAACATCACAATTCAGCTTTTCTCTTGTTATTTCACTTAATTTTTCTGAAACCAGCTCACACTGTGCCGTATCCGCATCGCCAAACATATACAGCTTCAAGGTAACAGGTTCCCTGTCAGAAAAATCATAAGTACTTGGTTCCTCTGCTGCTTCCTTCTGAGAATCTGCGTCAGCAGTTGCACCTGCCGTGGGCTGGGCGTCATTGCTGCCGGAATCCTTCCCACTAGAAACATCACTGGTCTTTCCGCTGCTGCATGCCGTGCACAAAACCATCGTAGCTAAAATGACAGCTACCAATTTCTTTTTCATAATTACCTCCATTCCGCCAAAAGGCACCTCACAAATAATCAACAGGCCTATTCCTTTGCCTGCTGCCGGTTGAATATCCTCATTTTTCAACCATTACCCTCCGGAAAGCCGTAGAAACAGTAGTTCATGCCTTTCCTTAGTGTATCTCTATTTTAAACTACGTATGAAGCCCTTTTCTACCCATATGCAGACCTTCGCTTGCAAAATAACGACCTTCAAGATGCCTTTCCTATTACCATTATCAAAATCCATACCTGGAATTGTTCCATTCCCGACCCTCTGTCAGTTCAAGGGCAGAATATAAGTAATGCAAAAAGGCACCGCTCTGTGCCACATCTGTATGATATGGTTCAGAGTAGTACCTGTTAAGTAAGGCGTATATAATCAGTAGTACTTGTTAAGTATGACATATATAATCATAAGAAGAATTGATTTTGCCCACAGCAGTAAGATACTTAAATTATCAAATGCTTCAAGACGCATTTTATACCATAAATACTATCATATTTTGATTGTCTGATTTTTTATCGGATGACGGTTTACCGTGATATCCCAGCCTTCCAACTCCTTCGGATATACAATATCCGCTTTCCAGCCTTCCGGCACCTTGATGTTCATCCCGAATTTCTTTTGCACATAATCCGATTTCCAGTCCACCGAAATTTCCCCATCTTGGCAGCTTACTTTACCCATTGCCCAGTGCAGCCCAAGGGGATGGGGGGCAATGCGTATGCTTTTCGTAAGAAGACCCGGTTCCCCAATTCCTAATACATCCCTCATTAACAGTACCCCTGCATGGCCGTTAAATCCGTGGCACAGGCTTCCGCATATTCCATCCTTTGATACGCCCTCAAATAAGGTTCCCGGCCCATGAAGCATCTGTGGCAGGTAAATATCCTTTAATTCCTTTACCAGGGTATCAATTTCCTCCAATCTGGAAAGCACATCAAGACGGATGGCAAGTCCGATGAATAGATTCGCTCTTGCTACCTGGATATTCGGTGCTTTTTTCGGACAGGTTCCCATCTTCTCTACGAAGGCTCTTACCAATGCTTCCTTGCCCGGCATTTTTCCAAGGCCTGACCAAAGCTCTAATGCGATTCCAGCCTCCGTCATGCCCTGTCCTGAAACCAGATGTCCATCCTGATAGGAAACCGCATCGGTAAATGCTCCGGCAAGAGGCTCACCTAACATCATAAAGGGTGGCTCTACCAGCCTGCTTCTTATCTTGCCGCCCTCAGCCTTCCAGGAAGCCTCACCATAAAGCTCTCCCAAGCTCTCCAGTGCATAGGCAGCAAGGAGGTTCACTGGAACCGAAATCGGATATAGGTTGCTTGCATAATTGGAATCAGACCAGTCTACAAATAGATCCGGTATATTTTCAAGTAATCCGCTTTCCCCTGTAAAGCTAAGGATCCCTTCTACGAATCTTTCCATCCTCTCCCTGAACCGGTCAACAAACTCCCTGTCACCGGAACGTACATAATACTCGCATAGCTCCATGGCCAGCCAGAAAGACCAGCTCATGATACCCGTATCCTTTTCCTTCCCTTTACTGCCGGGATAAACCTCCGGGAAAAAGGAGGACCGGTACCTGTCTGCATCCGTCAATAGAAAATTCTCTAAAAAGTCCTTTTCTACTGCCAAATCCCCAAAAAGCATCCAAGCAGCCCTCGCGCTCCATAAGGAATCACAAAGCCAACCAGCCCGTTCCCTCTCCGGGCAGTCCATGAAAATGTCCAGCATATTATTTCTTAAGGTTCTCCTGGCTCCCTCATAAATAAGATTCAGCTCATTGTCACTGCAAAGGAAGATCCCTTTTTCTTTGTCGGAATACATATAGTCGATCACACCTATCCTTTTAATATTTACTATGCCCCCGGTCCGGAGGATTACCTTCATATACCGCACCAGATATGGCTCATAACAAATCAAATGATAAGTACCCTGCTTTAATTGATAGCGCACCATGCAGGGATTCTCGGCAGGCCTTCCCTCCTTGTCCAGAATATCACTATGTAATAAATCTATCACTGCTTCTTCCATTACCTCCACCAAAAGCTCCGGAAACCCGACGACAGATTCCCCTAAATCCCAGGTAAGGCATGCGGCATGGTTTCCCGGCTTTACCATCCACCCATTTTCTTTTTCTACCTTGCCGGAAAACAAGGCTTCCCTTTCCAGCATAACCTTTGGAACAATTCGTTCCGGAAGCATGCTGCACCATTTTGCCTGCATGAATAATACGGGCTCCATTTTGAGTTTTGGTTCTTCATTTGCGGGCAGGGAATCAGCTACTTTAAGCAGCTTTGTGAATTCCCTTCTTGTATAGTCCGCATAGGGTGCTCTCCTTGTTAAGAAAACAGGCAGGTTCTCCTCAACTGCAACCGGCTTCTCCATTTCGCCCACACCAAGGCGCCAATCATAATCCTGATTAGCAAGTGTATAGACCTCCATGATCTCCCTGCTATGGGATAACAATTCTACCATGGGATTCCGGTAAGTCAGCTCCTGATAGACAAAGGAATTACCCTGTTCCCAGCCTGTGGCAGCAAGAACCTTCTCCCCTGCCATGATTTCACAGCAGAGCATACCCGGTTCTAATGTAATGGCATTGCTGTATTTGTCCGGCTTATTGTATGCGGTCACTTCAAAGGCTAACACAGCTTTTCCGGTTACTGTGATGCTGATCTGATCCACTCTGGCATAACCATGACCCGCCTGCGCCGGACCATGGGCAACCATTTCTCCATTAACGTACATGCGGTAGAAGGATCTGGCCGCTACTGCTATCTGGAGCTGTGTTTCAGCTTCTACTTCCAGCTCAGTACAAAAACCTAAAAATTGATTCCATTCATTCGATAAATTATTGCCCCAAACCGGAACAGCTTGATTATAGATATAATTCATTTTCTTTCTCCTTGATCTTTGTCCATAGTTTCACGAACACTACTCCGCCTTACTAAATCACTTTCCTATCCGCAAGCTACACTTCTGTTGATACTGGCTGGGACTCATCCCATAAATCTTTTTAAACACCTTCGTAAAATAACAATAATTATTATAACCGACACTGGCCGCGACACAGCTTACAGAATTGTTCGAATCTTTTAACAGCTCTGCGGCATAAAACAACCTTGCCTGCGTAATGTATTCCACTAAGGTTTTATTTTCTTCCTTTTTAAATACATGGCATAAATAAGCGGTGGATACATATACCCTCTTCGCTAGAAAATCTACAGAAAGCTCCTCCTGAAGATGGTTGTTGATATAGCTTTTCACCTCCTGGACTATCATCCTGCTGTTGCGTTCCTTCTGACCGCTCGTCTTTTTCAATTGGTTCAGCTGAGCCATCCCGTATTCCTGGAACCGGGTGTTGAGCCTTTTCTTTTCTACCGTGCGGATAGCTTTTTTCAATATTTCCTGCAATTCATAAAAGGGATCGGCTTTAGCAGATAGTCAAAGCCTTCCAGCTTTAAGGCTTTCTGGGCATATTTGAACTCATCATGGCAGGTCAGGAAAATGCATTCCGTATCATAGCCCTTCTCCCTAACCCATTCCAGCAGCCGGATGCCGCTTTCCTCCGGCATTTCAATATCACTTAACAGAATATCGATGGTATCCTTCCCAAAGATGGCCTTCGCATCCTCTGCAGAGGTACAGCTATAGACATGGTCAAAGCCTAATTCCTCCCATAATACACCTTTTAGAATCCCCTCCACTGTAATGATTTCATCGTCTACAATCAATAGGTTCATGCTTGCCTCCATTCCTGCACATGTTTTTACTTCGGATACCTGATTAACAGCTTGATCCTTCTTCCCTTGGAATTTTATATCTTTTTGGTTCGTATCTTTAGATTTTCTTAAGCCATGTCTTTTAGATTTCCTTAAACCGTGTCTTTTAGATTTCCTTAAACTGTGTCTTTTGACACCTTAGAAAATCTTTTCACGCTTTGCAGGGCAGTTCCATGAATACCTGGGTTCCTTCTCCTTCCACCGAATTAACGGTAAAGGCTGCCGCCTCGCCGTAGAAGAGCTGAAGCCTTCTCTTGCAATTTGAGATCCCAATGTGCTCTCCTTCTTCATCCTCAATTGGGAGGCCTAAATTTATCTTCTCAAGGATGTCCTCCCTTATACCGGCTCCATCATCGCAGATGGAGATATGAAGGTAGCCATCTTTTCTCTTCGCGACAATAATGATTTCAGTTATCTTCTTTTTGGGCGCGTATTTTACGCTGTTTTCCACGAAGTTTTCAATCATTAGGGGAGGGATCTTCTCTTCCATTAATTCATCCTCGATATCATAAACAATGTAAAACTGGTTTGGATAACGGATCTTTTGGATTTCAATATAATTCATGATGAATTCCAGTTCCTGTCCCAGGGGTACAAATTCCCCTGTGTTTCTCAGGGAATAGCGCAGATATTTTACAAGATTCAGTGTGAATTTCTGAATCGTCTCATAATTTTGTACTTCCGACAAGCCGTATACCGTATTTAAGGAATTAAGGAGAAAATGAGGGTTGATCTGCAGTTGAAGATTGCAAAGCTGGGTCTTTTGGTTCTCGATCTCCATCTCATAGGCCTGTATCTTTAAGGTATAGATCTTGTCCATTAAGTCATTGAAGGCATTTTCTATGGTATAGAATTCCTTTGAGCTATCAAAATATTCAATTCTACTTTCCATATTCCCCCGCTCTATGTCCCCAATGGTCCGCTCCATATTTTTCAAGGGTCTTTCTACAATTCTTTCAATTAACAAAAATACAATGGGGACGACAAGAACTCCAAATAGCACGGAGATGAAAAGCAAGTAATAGATGATTGGTATTTCCTGGCTGAAGCTCTTTTGCGGAAGATAGCAGACCAGCTGCATATTATGGTTTAGAAAATCTGTAGTCAGTGTATGATACCCCTTCTTTTCTAACACTGAAGCCCTATCCACTATTACAATTTCACGGTTACTGCTGTTGGACCATTCCTGCAGGATGGTAGGCATTTTGATAAGGATTCCCAGATTAAAGTTTGAATTGCTTTTGCATAGGATAAGATAGGCTTCCCCTCCGATCCGGGTAAGCTCCCATTCCCTCATCAGGGAACTGCTGCTATTTAACCAGGATAAAATCTCTTTATTTTCCTCTCCTGAGATCCGGTTAGTATCCCTTACTGTAAAGCTCTCCTTTGTGCTATTTACATGGCAAGAAATCCCATCAAAAATGGACAGCATAGCGCTCTGGCTATTGATTTCATACCACAGGTTATTCTTGGCAAGCTCATATTGCTTACTTCCCTTAGGATAACGCAGGCCAATCCATCTGCTGTCATTTAGTGTGGCATTGACAAAGTTTTCTGTTATCTCCAACCGTGCAGCAATCTGGTTCGTAAACAGATGCATTTCATTTTTCTGGTTCTTAATGATATTCTGTTTCATATTGCTTAGCAGGTTATTGCATATATAAACCGTGGTCAGGTTAGTGGGAATCAGGATTCCTATAATAATGATAAATATTTTGATACGGATTGAACTTCTTTTTTTCATATAGAATCCCTACCTCCCCTTCTCTTATGCCTCTTGATTTCTTATGCTGCCTGATCCCTTATGTTATTTGATCTCTTATGCCGCTTGACTGCTCATTGGCCTTCACGGTAACAAAATTACTGACCCGAACTTAGTTATAGTTTTAAGAATATCATGTACCTTCTATCATACCTAAAACTGCTGCCATAAACAATGTTATGGCAGCAGCAGAATACGAATTATTTATTTGCAGCAAGCCATTCATCCAGCTGCTTTTGATTCGCTGCAATTACATCATCTATTCCAGCGTTCTTTAATGCGGATATGAATTCCGGCAGGGTAGAATCAATGTCTACCGTACCATATTCCAGGGTAGTCAGGTACTGGCTTAATACGCTGCTGATTGCGGCAAGCTCCGTCGTATAATCATCGGATACAAAGGCATAGCCCAGAGCCGCTGATTGCTTCGTTAATGCATCTGCCGTATACTGCTCACTGATCGGATAGAAATCCGGTGTATTAGGAACAAACATGGACATATTCCTCTTATCACCATAGATACCCAAGGGATTAGAGAAGGGGGTATTGACCCCGTTGATACCTTCCGGGAAGTCAATGATTTTTGCATCATCCGTCTTTACCCAATGGGTGCCTTCGATGCCATTCTGAATTAAGTTAACCAGATATTCCCCGTTATATAATAAGTCAAGGAACTGCATAGCTTTGTCAGGGCGCTCACTCATGGTTGTAATACACCAGCGTAATTGGTTATAGGTATTGGTGGTTACATAGGTTGACTTGATATTGAGCTGAGTTATATCATATCCGGAACTTGCTTCTATATTAGCTTGATTGCCAATGGTGTCATCTCCGATAGAGAATCCTGCACATCTCCCTGCTTTGACCCAATCTCCTGCATTATCACTGGTCGTTGGGGCATCCTTGGAAATATAACCTGCCTGATACCACTTTCTCTGCCACTGAAGCAACTCTTTATACTCATCTGTCTCATACAGGTTAACAACCTTTGTATTGTCTGAACCAACATTCATTAATACCCCTGCAGCTGCAGAGCCATTTCCCAGGTTATCATAATTGATAAAACCACTCGCATAAGTTGTTGTAATCGCTCCTGCTCTTGCCATTACGGTCATATCAGGATGTGCCGCATGAATTTTTGCGAAGATTGTATCCAAGTCCTCATAAGTATATAAATCCTTTTTCTCATAACCGGCTTCTTCTAATAAGTCAGTGCGGGCATACATAGCCTTTCCTTCTCCTTGCGCCGGATTAATAACCGGAATGGCATATAATTCATTGTTATAATAGCCGCCGCTCAGGAAGGGACTTTCCTCACTCTCCTTGGAAATCGTCGGTGCATACTGCATCAGCTCAGCCAGCTTGACAATCTTACCCTCATTCACATAGGAGCCTAAATCAGAGAAAAACAAGAACAGCAAATCCACCTTTTCACCGGAGGAGGTCCAAAGATTGTACTGGGTTGTTAATTCCGTAATGCTTACCGGCTTGAACTTTACAGTACAATTAATTTCCTGCATTGTATATTCGCTGATGGCAGCCTCCACCTTGCCTAAATCCGCAGGTGTTGTACCTACTGTAACAAAGGGCATTACAATTTCATAGGGTGCTTCGTCTGCCTCCCCGGTCACTTTGGTTCCCGCACTGGAATTATCCGTTGGTGCGTCTGTTCCTGAGGTTCGCTTTGTGGGTTTCCCACAGGCCGTGAACATAGTCATCACCATACTGAGCATGATTAAAATAGAACACATTTTTCTTAGCTTTTTCATAGATATCCTCCCAATATAATTATATTATAACAATAGTACCGGCTCAAATACATTTTAATTTAGCAGGATACTATAATTACCATTTTTAGACGGGTTCATCCTTTGACCGCCCCGATTGTAATTCCTTTTACAAAGTACTGCTGGAAGAAGGGGTACATAAGGATAATCGGAAGTATTCCGATAACTGCAATTGCCATTCTTACGGTGGTAGTCGGAATGGAGGCCGTACCGTGCATCATACCTGACATCTGGGTGCTATTGCTTGCCAGAAAGGCAGCATTTTCATTAATCTTATTTAGCACCAGCTGGAGGGAATAATACCTAGTATCATCTACATAATACAGACCATTTGTCCAGTCGTTCCAATAAGCGATTGCGGTCATTAACCCCAGGGTTGCCAGAATCGGCTTTGATAGGGGTAGAACGATCTTGATAAATGTGGTTAATTCAGTGGCCCCGTCAATCCTGGCACTTTCTAATAATGCCTCCGGGATATTGGTTGCAAAGTAGCTCCGTTCGATCATGATATTGAATACATTTAAAAGCAATCCCGGTATAATTAAGGCCCAAATTGTATTTTTGATATGGAATACATTGGAATAGATGTAATAGGTGGATACGATTCCTCCATTAAACAGCATTGTGAAAACCACATAGATATTGATAAATTTTTTCCCAATAAAATCCCTGGTCAGTCCGTAGGATAAAAGAGTGCAGATCAGCATTCCTAACAGTGTACCTGCTACGGTCACCAGCATGGAAATTAAATAGGCATGCCCAATCTGCTGCCATTCCCCGGCTATGTATTGGTATGCTGCCATACTGAGCTGCTTTGGAAAAAAGGTAAAGCCGTATCTAATTGCCGTATTTTCTTCTGTAAAGGAAGCCATCATAAGCAGGATAAATGGAAGTAATGCACAAACCGTCAGGAATATCATTACTACGTGAGCTATCATTCTGATCTTGCGGTCACTTGAATATTTTAAATTCATTATTTCTTTTCCCTCCCTCTAGAAGAATGCATTTTCTTTGCTGTACTTTCTTACAATGGCATTTGTTATCATAACCAGAATAAACCCTATAATTGCCTGGTAAACACTGGCAGCAGATGACATTGACATATTTCCCAGCTTCATTAATGCGTTATAGACATAGGTATCAATGGTCTGTGTCGTAGGATATAAGGCTCCGGAATTCTTAGTCACCTGATAGAACAATCCAAAATCCGAGGCAAAAATTCTTCCGACACTTAAGATAAACAGGGTGATAATGGTGGGCACCAATAAAGGTATCGTTATCAGCTTCACCTGCTGCCATTTACCGGCTCCGTCCAGCCTTGCCGCCTCATAGTATTCCACGCTGATTCCAACAATGCTGGAATAATAGATTACCATGGAGAAGCCTATGCCCTTCCACAGGTTTACAATGGTAAGGATTACGGGCCAATATGCCTTTTCCTGATACCAGTTGATGGGCTGCAGCCCCAGCCTTGGCAGGATACTGTTATTTAAAAATCCCGTCTCATTGCTCAATACCGCATAGACCAGATAGCTGACAACTACCATTGACATCAGATAAGGCAACAGGATGATGCTTTGATATATTTTTTTGGAGAACTTATTTGCGATTTCATTTAGTAGAATTGCAACTGCAATGGATAATATGGTACCCAGGATAATCCACACTGCATTATAAAGCACCGTATTGCGGATCATTGTAAAGGTATCCTTTGATTTAAATAGAAATTCAAAATTTTTCAGTCCTGCCCATTCACTGCCCCAGATTCCCTTTTGCCAATTAATCTTTTTAAAAGCAATGACGATTCCGAACATTGGCATATAATTATTGCAAAAGAGATAAATTAAGCCCGGTAACATCATGAGGTAAATTGGTATACTTCGTAATATTCTGGCCTTCTTGTCTTTCTTTTTCATTTTCCTACCTTCCTTTCATGTATGATTATATCGGTGAAAAGGAAATCAGGATATAACTATATTGTCCGTTTACTTGCACTATTTTAAGGTAAAATGTTGGGATAAATTTAGAATTACCCTAGGATTAATAGACTGTTTTTCACTCAGAATTACATAAAAACGTAATTATTTATCTTCTTTTTACTATAAAAGTGTGATTTTCTTGACTATGTTGCCTGTGCAGGCTCTCTTTTGGGTATAGCATTGTCTAAGCCAGCCTCTTTTCCGGTTGGCAAGGTGGACTTTTTAGAGATCATGCCCATGACCTTTTCTGAATTTTTAATGGCTAATGGTGACGGAAACCTTGCCAATTACATGAAAAGCATAGATAGGATTGAACCAATCCCTAACGCCTTCTTTAATCCATTATATGAAAAGCTAAAGATGTATTTTGTAACAGGAGGCATGCCTGAATCAGTCCGCTCTTGGACACAAGATAGGAATATAGAACTTATGCAGCAGGTTTTATCAAATATCCTGGGCGCATATGAGCGTGATTTTGCCAGACATCCTGACCTTAGAGACTTTCCTAAGATATCGCTGGTCTGGAAGTCAATCCCCTCTCAGCTGTCCAGGGAAAACAAAAAGTTTATTTATAAGGTAGTGAAAGAAGGAGCAAGAGCAAGGGAGTATGAGGATGCCTTGCAGTGGCTTTGTGATGCCAGTCTAACCTATAAGATATATCGCAGCAGCGCACCGGGACTGCCTTTTTCTGCATATGATGATTTATCTGCCTTCAAGCTATATATGGCAGATGTAGGATTGTTGCGAAGGTTAGCTCTCTTAGCTCCCTCCGCCTTTGGTGAAGGCAATCGACTGTTTGTAGAGTTTAAGGGTGCCCTAAGCGAAAATTACATCCTGCAAGCCTTACAAAATCAATTTGAAGCCATGCCGCGCTATTGGGCTATTGACAATCCCAGATACGAAGTAGATTTTCTTATCCAAAGAGAAAACGACATTTTTCCAGTGGAAGTAAAGTCAGAGGATAATGTTGAAAGCAGAAGCCTGAAAAGGTACAAGGAAAAGTACGCAGATAAGACAAAGCTTCGTATCCGCTTTTCACTTAATAACTTACGCCTTGATGATGACCTATTGAATATCCCTTTGTTTATGGCTGATTATGCGGATAAACTTATAGGGATGGCCTTAGGACAGTTAGAACTTTAAAATGGCACTGACAGGAATTCAGTATCCAACAGATAGGATTCCTATTTAATCAACAGCTCCGCCCTGTCATATGGCAGCTCCCAAAAGCTCTGGAACCGGTTCAGCTCCATGATATCCTGCCGCATTATCTTATTCCAGGAAAGCATTGTTCCTTCTTTTTTCCGGTATTCCCGCGGTGCCTGCCCCTTATATGCCTGGAAAACCCGATAGAAATTACTCAGACTGGAAAATCCACAACGGTCAGCGATTTCCGTGATGCTCAACTCCGTGTTTTCCATATAGCCACAGGCGGCATTGATGCGAATAGAGTTTAAATAATTGATAAAGCTGACACCGACCTGTTTTTGGAACATGCGGTAAATCGTCGGTTCACTGACTCCCACTCTCTCTGCAAGTACTTTTGCATTGAGGGGCTGTCCATATTCCCGGTGCAGTATTTCAACGCACTTTGTAAATACTGCCTTCGGCGACGGCACATTTTTCACATCCTCTGTCTTCCTCTTATGATGGGCAAGATACATCAGCACCCGGTACAGTTCCATGTGAAAGCAATTCCATTCCTCCTCTGTTTTCAATACTACATGTCTTTTCTGTGTCTTTTTTTCCTTGAATGCCTCCAGGATCTGAAGCATCTCCTCCGCCTCCGGAGTCAGCAGCCATACCATTTTCCCGAGACTTCTGCGGACAGCTTCTACCTCTTCACTGCCAGCTGCAAGCGCAAAGTCCCCCACTGTAGAAAAATCATAAATTTCCGTTTCTTCTTTATGCAGCAAGGATGGATCTATCGAAACAATAATCTGCAGTCCATTTGCCGAACCATCAAAGATCTCATGGCTGGCTCCGCTGTTAATTGTAATCAGATCCCCTTCTTTCAGGTGATACACAATGCCATCCACACGCACGTTGAAGGTTCCATAGATACAGCATAGAATTTCCAGCTGCTCATGCCAGTGCAGGCGGTTAAACTGTACATTTCCAGCAAAAGCTGCCGCACTAAGCTCCATTCCAAAGGTCCTATTCGTTTTTATTTCATAATATCCGGTATTTTTCATATAATTCACTCTTTCACCCTTGATTATTAATTCCCGTTTCAACTCCACTTTCTCTTTTTCTATTTCTATTCTACTTCTACTCTAACTCTAACTCTATCTCTATCTCTATCTCTAACTCTATCTCTATCTCTATCTCTATCTCTAACTCTATCTCTATCTCTAACTCTATCTCTATCTCTAACTCTATCTCTATCTCTATCTCTATCTCTATCTCTATCTCTATCTCTATCTCTATCT
>DUNO01000032.1 GCA_012839295.1 Clostridiales bacterium | reverse complement strand
TCCCATGATTGCCAAGTGCAGGCAACCATGGGAAGCCCGGTCTGCGCCCAAGTGGATATCTACACTCAGATTCACCGCGCTAGTTTAAGGAAGCCTTTTGTTGGGCGGATCATTGGGGACGGCGGTGGGAAGTGTATCTATCGACTTTGGGCTACCTAGTGACCTTCATGCAAAAGAATGGGATATTTAGGTGGAGATAAGTGGTGTTAATATAAGGAGGAGGGTATGAAGAAGGAAATAGAGGTAAAGCAAGAAATAAAGCAAATAAGGCTAAGAGAAAGGACGGAGCGAAATACGGAGGCAGAGTCAGGGAGACGGATAGAACTAAGGAAGCTTGAAGCCGATGTGCTGATAGTTGGAGGTGGTACCGCAGGCTGCTATGCAGCCCTGACCCTTCGCGAACACTCGGATGCATCCATTATTATAGCGGAGAAAGCAAACATTAAAAGGAGCGGCTGCCTGGCCGCAGGTGTTAATGCAATTAATGCCTACATCGTAAAGGGAAGAACGCCGGACAATTATGTTGATTATGCAAAGAAGGATGCCGGCGGTATTGTGAGGGAGGATTTGCTCCTGACGATGTCCGAGGGTCTGAACCGGGTAACGAAAAAGCTGGAGGAGCTTGGCCTTGTGATTTTAAAGGATGAAAACGGTGAATATGTGGCGAGGGGCAACCGTAATATTAAGATTAACGGGGAGAACATAAAGCCAATCCTGGCAGCGGCGGTGGAAGGCCTGAAAAAAGTAGAGATCCTGAATCAGGTGAATGTTATCGACTATATTGCAAAGGATAACCGCATCTACGGTGCCTTTGCCATTCATGTGGAGGAGCCCATCCTATATGAGATCAGGGCAAAAAGGGTAATCTGTGCAACCGGAGGGGCGGCAGGGCTTTACCGGCCTAACAATCCCGGTTTTTCAAGGCATAAGCTGTGGTATCCCCCCTTTAACACGGGAGCCGGATATGCCATGGGAATCCGGGCAGGGGCAGAGATGACTACCTTTGAGATGAGGTTTATTGCACTTCGCTGTAAGGACACCATTGCGCCCACCGGAACCATAGCCCAGGGTGTCGGTGCGAAGCAGGTGAATGCGAAGGGTGAGGTATATGAAACAAGGTATGGCATCACCACCTCGGAACGTGTCTATGGCACGGTACGGGAAAACCAGGAGGGCAGGGGACCCTGCTACCTGCGGACGGAAGGCATTACCCCGGCCCAGGACGAGGAGCTAAAGAAAGCCTACCTTAATATGGCGCCAAGCCAGACCTTAAAATGGATTGAAGATGGTAAGGATCCAAGTAAGCAGAACGTTGAAATCGAGGGCACTGAGCCATATATCGTGGGAGGCCATACGGCAAGCGGGTATTGGGTCGATACAAAGCGGAGGACTACAATTAAGGGTCTGTATGCGGCCGGTGATGTGGCAGGAGGATGCCCCCAGAAATACGTTACCGGAGCCCTGGTGGAAGGAGAGATTGCCGCCCTTGCCATTCTGGAGGACCTAAGGAAGGAAAAGGAGGGATCCTTATTAAGCCGGCGCATAGAAGACATGCTGATTGCGGCAAAGGTAAAGGAAATTGGGCAAATTCTTGATGAGCCTGATCCGGTTTTCACCACGGAGCAATTGGAGGAAGCAATGCAGAAGGTCATGGATACCTATGCCGGTGGAATCAGCACGAACTATCAATTTAATGAGAAGCAGCTTAAGCTTGCTGAAGAAAAGATAGACCGGATTATGGGCTTAAGCGGACATTTAAAAGCGGAGGATATGCATGAATTGATGTTCGTCTATGAGCTGAAGGAAAGGCTTGTGGTATGTAAATCAGTAATTGCACATCTACGGGCAAGGAAGGAAACCAGATGGCACAGCTTCGCAGAGAACCTGGACTATCCCGCAAAAAGTGGAGAATGGTTAAAATACGTGAATTCCAGGCTGGTGGAAGGAGAACTGCAGATCATTTACCGGGAACTGGTAGGACGGAGGGATATTTATGAGCATAGCAATTAACCAGGGCAAATGCGTCGGCTGCAGAAAATGCCTGAAGGTCTGTCCGGGAAACCTGATTAAGCTAAATGAGGATAAAAAGGCCTGGATCAAATATCCGAAGGACTGCTGGGGATGCTCCTCCTGTCTGAAGGAATGCGCTTATAAAGCAATAGCCCTCTATCTGGGAGCCGATATCGGGGGCATGGGAAGCAGGCTGACCGTTGAAATCGAAGGTGACCTGGTTCATTGGCAGGTAGAAAAGAGTGACGGTGAAGCTTTGGTTATTGATATCAACCGTAAAGATTCAAACCAGTACTAAAGCGGGAAAGTTATG
This sequence comes from Clostridiales bacterium, assembly GCA_012839295.1. Classification (GTDB taxonomy): domain Bacteria; phylum Bacillota; class Clostridia; order Lachnospirales; family Lachnospiraceae; genus Mobilitalea. The sequence goes on along the minus strand of DUNO01000032.1, from coordinate 57,933 downwards.
ACTAAGAATAGGATACCAAAATGGAAAGGCAGGGGTATAAGAATGAGTAATATGACACATCTTGATGAATTGGAAGCGGAGGCGATATACATTATCCGTGAGGTTGCCGCCGAATGTGAGAAACCGGTAATGCTGTATTCCATTGGCAAGGACAGCTCGGTAATGCTGCATCTTGCGATGAAGGCATTTTATCCGGAAAAGCCGCCCTTTCCCTTTATGCATATCGATACCACCTGGAAATTCCGGGAGATGATCGAATTCCGCGACCGGAAAGCAAGGGAGTTGGGGATTGAAATGCTGGTTTACAGCAATGAGGAAGGGATTGCCCAGGGGATCAACCCCTTTGACCATGGCTCCGCCTACACGGATATTATGAAAACCCAGGCCTTGAAGCAGGGGCTGGATAAATACGGCTTTACGGCAGCCTTTGGCGGCGGCCGCCGCGATGAGGAAAAGTCCAGGGCAAAGGAACGGATCTTTTCCTTCCGCAATGAGACCCATGCCTGGGATCCGAAAAACCAGAGGCCGGAGATGTGGAAGCTTTATAATACAAAGATTAATAAGGGGGAAAGCATCCGCGTATTCCCTATTTCCAATTGGACGGAGAAGGATATCTGGCAGTACATTAAGCGTGAAAACATTGATATTGTATCCTTATATTATGCCAAGAAGCGCCCGGTTATTTACCGTGACGGTAATATTATCCTGGTGGATGATGACAGGTTAAAATTAAAGCCTGGGGAGAAAATCGAATACAAAAAGGTACGTTTCCGCACCCTGGGCTGCTATCCCTTGACTGGCGGCAATGAATCGGAAGCGGTGACCCTGGATGAGATTATCGAGGAAACCTTGAGTGCGGTTTCCTCCGAGAGGACAACCCGTGTGATTGACAATGAGGCGGCCGGAAGTATGGAAAGAAGAAAGAGGGAGGGATATTTCTAATGAAGGGCTTATTAAAATTTATTACCTGCGGCAGTGTAGATGATGGAAAATCCACTCTGATCGGACATATTTTATACGATTCCAAGCTGCTGTATGCGGACCAGGCCAGGGCGCTGGAGCTGGACAGTAAGGTAGGCAGCCGTGACGGGGCAATCGATTACTCCTTATTGCTGGATGGCCTTATGGCAGAACGTGAGCAGGGGATTACAATTGATGTGGCATACCGTTATTTCACCACGAACCACCGGAGCTTTATCGTGGCGGATACGCCGGGACATGAGGAATATACCAGGAACATGGCAGTAGGAGCTTCCTTTGCGGATCTTGCAATTATTCTTGTGGATGCGAAGCAGGGGGTACTGCTCCAGACCAGACGCCATGCCAGGATTTGCTCCCTCATGGGAATCCGGCATTTCGTCTTTGCAGTAAATAAAATGGACTTAATCGGATATAGTGAGGAACGCTTTGACCAGATTAAGCAGCAGATTGATGGGTTGGTAGAGGAGCTTTCCCTGCAGGATGTCAAGATCATACCGCTTTCGGCTACCGAAGGGGATAATCTGACGACAAAGTCAGAGAATATTCCCTGGTATGAGGGGGAAGCACTTTTAACCCATTTGGAGCAGGTGGATATCCTAAGTGACGGGGAAGAAGGCTTTTATCTGCCGGTACAAAGGGTCTGCAGGCCAAACCATAGCTTCCGCGGCTTCCAGGGACAGATTGAAGCGGGCAGCATTGCTGCCGGTGATGAGATCACGGCGCTTCCAAGTAATGAAAAGGCTCTAATAAAGAGTATCCATATCACAGACAGGGAAGAGGAAAAAGCAAAGAGGGGCCAGGCGGTTACAATCCAGCTAAATAAGGAAGTGGATGTTTCCAGGGGCTGTGTGCTTACCAAGGGGACGGATCTGACCACCACTAAGCAATTGACCGTGTCCCTTTTATGGATGGATGACAGCGAGCTGACACCGGATAAGCATTATTTTGTAAAGCTGGGGACAAAGCTTATTCCAGGCGTTGTGACAAGAATTAAATATAAAGTGGATGTCAATACGGGCGAACACCGGAATACGGATCGGTTGGTGAAGAATGAGATTGGGGTCTGTGAGTTGACCTTATCAGAGAAGATTGTAGCGGATCAATTTAAAAAACATAAAACCCTGGGAGAGCTGGTTTTAATTGACAGGATAACGAATATGACCTCTGCCTGCGGTGTGGTGGAGGAGCTTGGGGCAGGAGATGCCCTCCGAGGGGAAAATGCTACCTTCCGGTATCAGGATTTATCAGCCAGGGGCAGCATCTTTGAAGAATTCTACTATAACCTGGAAAGCTCCAATATCTCAAAACAGACGAAGGAGCATCCTGTCTATACTGTTGGTGACGAGATCCCCGTGAAAGGGGAGAGCTACCACTACCCGGAGCATTTTGATGTGCTGGCTGTCCGCGATGAAGTCGCGGTTACGGTTAGGAATAAGAGGATCGAGGAAATAAAGCCGCTGCAGGAATACCAATATGCAGGCTACCCCGTCATTGATGAGAAGGGCTTTGCCATAAAGGTCACCTCGGAGACTGAATTGGCAGTGTTCCTGCATGATGCCAAGGCCTTAGGGGAGCAGGAGGCCGCTGCGGTGGCAAATAAATGGTTAAGGTTTGAAACCTACCGGACTATTATCTTTAATAATAATTTCTGGATTATTTAAAGGCGGCAGCCGATTTAAAAAGGGATTTAGGGGAGATTTAGGCTGTGAGATGAATGCGAGTGCATATACATGCATCTGGCTTGCCTTTAACATCGTATGATTGCCAAGTGCAGGCAACCATACGATGCCCGGTCTGCGCCATATGCATATATATGCACTCGCATTCACCGCGATAGTTATAGAAAGACTTTTGGTGCCCGAATCATAATATTAGAAATATAATTTTTTGTAATAAAATACACCTCCAGACACATAGATTTATCTATCTTGATATGCGCCTCCTTGTGATATACAGTTTTATTCTTTTAACTGCCTGCCACAAGGGGGGCATCTAAGGTTTGAGGTGCATTTATTTGCATTATTTAGATAAAAAACATAAACCCGTCACTGCCTTTGTGCTTTTCGGCTTCGGATACCAGGTCATACAGGGAGGTCAGCTTTAAGAATTCCTCGATTGTATGATCCAGGGGTTCAAAAATCTTAACCTTTAAGGCCGCCTCTATATCAGGGGCAGTGTCATTTACCGTCTCCTCGGTACCTTCGAACAGTGAGGTTTCAATCGCGGATAAGATATCGTAAACCGTTATTTGGCTGGGGGATCTGGATAGTTGGTAGCCTCCCTGGGAGCCCTTGATGGAATTGACGATTCCAGCGTGCTTTAATAATGAAAATACCTGCTCCAGATATATTTTTGAAATACCAAGTTTCTCGGAAATACTGATTAATGTGATATATTCATTGCTATTATGCTGTGTTGCCATACTGGTGGTAGCGGCCAGGGCATAGCGGCCCTTTGCGGACAATCTCATAATAACACCTCCATTTCATACTGATTTTATATGTATTTATGATATCGGAAAATAATAGAATTGTCAATCAACAAATATATCCGTGGCAGGTATATAAAACAAGCGTATTCGGTAAATACTGTTATGGATAAATTATTCCCGGGTTATACAGATAAAATTGCAATGGAGCCATATGGATAAAATTTTTTGTTGTTATATAGATAAATTTTCTAATTTCCTATTGACATTCTGGGAATTACGTAATATGATAATAACAAACATATTAATCATATATGATAAATATAATTAATCGAACGGAGGAAATAAGCATGGCAAAGGTTTATAAGAGTTTAACAGAGTTAGTAGGAAAGACCCCTTTATTAGAAGTATCCAACTATGAGAAGAAGCATGGTCTTGAAGCAAAGGTAATAGCAAAATTAGAGTACTACAATCCGGCAGGAAGTGTGAAGGATAGAATTGCGAAGTCAATGATCGAGGATGCTGAAGCAAAGGGTATCCTGAAGGAGGGTTCCGTAATCATCGAGCCAACCAGCGGTAATACAGGCATCGGATTGGCTTCCATTGCTGCGGCAAGAGGCTACCGTTTAATCCTGGCAATGCCTGAGACCATGAGCGTGGAGAGAAGGAACCTGTTAAAGGCTTACGGGGCAGAGCTGGTATTGACAGAAGGTGCCAAGGGCATGAAGGGAGCAATCGCAAGGGCAAATGAGCTTGCGCAGGAGATTCCGAATTCCTTTATTCCGGGGCAGTTTGATAATCCGGCAAATCCTGAAGTCCATAAAGCGACCACAGGTCCTGAGATCTGGGAGGACACGGAAGGAAAGGTTGATTTCTTTGTAGCCGGTATTGGTACTGGCGGCACCATTACAGGTGCGGGTGAATATTTAAAATCACAGAACCCTGATGTTAAGGTAATAGCAGTAGAGCCCTTTGATTCCCCTGTTTTATCAGAAGGAAAGGCAGGCCCCCACAAAATCCAGGGTATTGGGGCTGGCTTTGTACCACAGGTATTAAATACCAGTGTGTTTGATGAGATCATCAAGGTTAAGAATGAGGATGCTTTTGCAGTCGGCAAGGAAATTGCTAAAACAGAAGGTTTGTTAGTTGGAATCTCCTCAGGTGCAGCCCTGTGGGCAGCCACTGAGCTTGCAAAACGCCCGGAGAATAAGGGAAAGACAATCGTTGTTGTGCTTCCTGATACCGGTGAGAGATATTTATCCACCCCGTTATTTGCTGAATAATTCGTTGAAATCAATAGCCCCCGCGAATTCCTGATATTCGCGGGGTTTTTTATGTCACAGATACTTTGCTGTCACATTGTTCTTTTCCTGGAGTATTTCTGCCGGTGTCCCTTCAAACATGATTTTACCGCCCTTTTCTCCCCCTTCCGGGCCAAGGTCAATGATCCAGTCACTGCTTCGGATCATCTGCTGGTTATGCTCCACGACAACAATCGTATTGCCCGCATCCACCATCCGGTCCAGCAGAAGGAGAAAATGTTCGGTATCCTTTGGATGCAGGCCCGTCGTAGGCTCGTCCATCAGATAGAGATTTTGTTTGCCGGGGCTGTTTATCAATTCCTTCGCAAGCTTTAACCGCTGGCCCTCGCCGCCGGATAAGGTAGTAAGGGTCTGCCCAAGCTGCAGGTATCCAAGGCCCACATCCAGGAGGAGCTTTAAAATCCGTATGATCTTTGGCTGTCTGGCAAAGAAATTGACCGCTTCCTCCACAGAAAGGTTTAGGACATCCTTTATGGAGAGATCCTCATATTTCACTGACAATACACTGCTGTTAAACTGGTTGCCGTTACAGACCGGACATATGACCTGGGTGTTGGCAAAGAACAGCATATTGCTGTCAACGTACCCCAAGCCTTCGCAATTCTCGCATCTGCCGCCGGGGGTATTGAAGGAGAAATGCTTTGCCGTCAATCCGGCATTCTTTGCCGCATCTGTTTTTGCAAAGACGCTCCTGATTTCTGAATAGACTTCGGAATAGGTGGCTATATTGGAGCGCTTCATTTTTGTAATGGAGGCCTGCCCGATTTCAACCACCTTATCAAAAGCTTCCAGCCCTGATACCCGGTTGTGGGGGGAAGGATGATTGTATTTTGCCAGTACCTCAAAGATCAGGGTGGACTTACCGGAACCGGAAGGCCCTGTAACGGCAGTTATGCAGCCGGCAGGGATGGAGGTACTGATATTTTTTAGGTTGAACTTATCCGCATCCTGGAGCTGGATCATGCCGGTTGCTTTCCTGAACGCTGTTTTGCCGGGGTGGGGATCCCGGAGGCAGCTGCCGGTGGCAGACCTCTCCTGACCCTTGATTTCCTCCAAGGTTCCGGTTGCAACCACCTCACCGCCATATTTCCCGGAGCCGGGGCCGATGTCAATAATATAGTCTGCAATTGTTATAACATCGATATCATGCTCGATGACAAGCACCGTGTTTCCAAGGTCACGCAATTTTTGGAGTATGGTTATCAGCCCTGCAGTATCCTTAGGGTGAAGTCCGGCTGTCGGCTCGTCCAGGATATAGATTACACCGGACAGCTCCGAGTCAAGAACTGCTGCAAGCCTTAACCTTTGCAGCTCTCCTCCGGACAGGGTAACAATCTGACGGTCAATGGAGAGATAGCCGATTCCTACATTGATGAACCGGGTGAGCTTTGTTTTTATATCCAGCAAATATGCCTGTACTAATTCCACCTGCTTTTCTGTCAGTGAGGCAGTTAATTCCTCCATCCATTCATACAATCTTTCCAAGGAATACCGGGACAGCTGGGGCAGGCGGGTACCATTTACAGTAATGCCCCGGCTCAGCCCGGAGAGCCTTTCCCCCTCGCAGTCAGGACATTCCACTATATCGAAATACCCCTCCAGCTGTGTCGTGTCCCCGTCTTTTTCCGATAAGCGCCTCCATAAGATTGGAAGTACGCCTTCAAATCTTCCGGCTGCAACGGTCTTAGGCGGCTTTTGGTCAGGAAAATTGATTTTTACCAGGCCGCTTTCAATGCCATCATATAAAATAGATTTTTGCAAATCACTGAACTGTCCTACGGGAATACCCTCAGGGACGGGAAGGCCGTAATATTTGAAGGCGGCGTATAATATGGAAAGCTGATAAGCTCCATATTGCTTTTCCCAATAGCTCACTGCGCCATCCTCTAGTGATAGCCCTTCATTCACGGTCTGCTCTTTTTTTATGGAATGAATTTTGCCCAGTCCTTCACAGGTGGGACATGCACCCTCCCTTGTATTGAAGGAAAAATGTGTGCGGGTGACCTTATCCATCCGTCTGCCGCATTGGCAACAGTACATATAGACATAAAAATCATTATCAATCACTTCTGTTTCTTCCTTGCAGTCCGCTGCTGGGATAATCTCCCCGCAATAGGGGCATTTTCGGACACCCAGCTTTTCATATATCATTCTCAGGTCTGTATAGACGTCCGTCATTGTTCCTACGGTTGAGCGGGGGTTTTTGTTTGCGTCGGTCTGGGAAATTACAATGGCCGGGGAAGCTCCCCGTATACGGTCCACCTTAGGCTTATGGATTCCCTGCAGGGACAGGGCCTCCAGGTATTGCCTCTGGCATTCATTAAAAAGTACATCAATGACTAAGGTGGATTTTCCGGAGCCTGACAGCCCGGTAAAAACCACCAGCTTATTCCGGGGTATCTCGAGTGAAATGTTTTTTAGGTTACCTTCTTTGGCACCGCTGATTAAGATGTTAGACATAGAAACCTCCTTCTTTTTGTCCTCTTACTTATAGTATATAACATTAATGCAATAATCGAGGATATCTCCCGGAAATAGGCAGGTTTATTGCAGAAACCTTAGGGTAGTGTTATAATGTATAAAAATTCTTTTAGCAGGGAGGACAGCGGACATGCCGGCACGCCCCATTGATATAGCAAGAAAATTTGGAATAAGCACTACGACCCTCAGACATTATGAAGACCTTGGAATGGTTCCGCCTGTTATGCGTTCGCCTAACGGGTACCGGATCTATACCGACGAGCATATCGCTTACTTTATCTGTATCAGGGAAATGATGCAGGGATTTACACTATCAGAGATTACAGGCATGCTGAAGCTGGTCATGGAAGATAAGCTGGACGAAGCCCTTTGGGCAGCAAATAAGGCTCAGGCTGAACTTCAAAATGACAAATATATTTGTGGACAGGTCAGGGAACGCTTTTTGCATGGGAAAAAAACTGCTGCATCAAAGGAGCTTTCCATTGATGCAGTCAGTAAGGCAACCGGCGTTGTACCTTCCACCATCAGGTACTGGGACAAGGTAGGCCTTATCTCGGCGAGCCGCTGTGCAGCCAACAATTACAGAACCTTTACCCAGGCACATATCGATGAGATATTAATGATACAGGCCATGAAGCTTGCAATGCGTGCGAGAGGTGAGAAATACGCCGTCGAACAGCTCCGTAAGGAAATGGACCAACTGGATTTTAAAGATACGGATAAAATTTCGGCCATTGTTACGGGCATTGAAAAGCATTTAGCAATGCGGAACCGGGCGCAGATCGGGAGCATATCCGGGCTGTACAAGCTTTGCATACAGGCTGAGGAGAAGCGCTATGAAGGCTGGTAGCAGGAAGGGTAAGCCGGTTGGCATGGCTTTGTTTGATTTACAGAAGCCGGAGCTGAAATCTAGGCTCTGGGATAGAATGCATCTTAGTGTTAAAAAATTATGATTGCTTCATTTAGTCATAAAATGTTAAAATATATTGATAAAAGCAGAAAAGCAGTGTTAGTAAATAGCAGAGCTACGCTGCCAGGGAGAGCTAATGAAAGAAATACTAAAACTACCGCAGCAGTTCTGGAGCGTATTCAGTTCCCGGAACCGCTACATTTATATGGAAGCGCTGTTGACAATTTATGATGAATATTTATATAATGATTACTTTCTCACAAAGGAAACCTGTATCCAGTTGATAGCGGAGCGATTTTCAGACCGCATTGTGGATATCTCCGCCGATGATGAGGAGCAGGATGCGGACCAGATGGAACCGATGGCGACAAAAATCCTGAACCGTCTGATCCGGTTTAGCTGGCTTAAAAAGGTGGAGGATTACAGCGCCTTTAAGTCAAATATTATTATTCCGGACTATGCAGCCCTATTTATTGAGACAATTAAACGGCTGCTCAATCCTGGCGAGGACGACAAGGATTTATACATACAGAATGTCTATACGAATATTTATTCCTTTTACTATGATACGAAGGCTGGAATGGAGCTGCTTAATGCCGCGAAGATTAATACTACAAGATTGAACCGTTCCTTACAGGACATGCTCCACAACATGGACCAGTTCTTCGGTGCGCTTTTGGAAAAGGACAATTATGAGGACTTATTACTGGAGCATTTGAATGTCTATGTTGAGACGATTGTTAATAAGAAATACAGTCTTTTAAAGACCAGTGATAATTTCTATATTTATAAAAATGATATTAAAAGGCTGCTGCGCGTCATCAGTGAGGACGAAAACCGTCTGACCCTTCTAAAAAACAGGATGATGGGGGAAGGCAGGAAGGAAGAGGATATTGAGGCGGATTTTGCTGAAATAATCTATGAGATAGAGCGGGGCATCATCAATATGGAAAAGCGTATTTCCCATATCGATACGGAGCATAGCAAATATATTAAGGCAACGGTAAGCCGGCTGGAATATCTTTTAAGCAGTGACGACAGCCTGCAGGGCAATGTGGTTGCACTGTTGAACCTTATGTCAGGGAATCAGGAGAATGAGCTTTATTCCAAGATATCAAATACCCTCCTGATCAACGATCCGACCATAATTACCCCGGATTCCTTTTATAAAAAGCGGGGAAAGCGCAGGCAATTTGAAGATACGGTGGAGGTGGAGGCTGAAACGGAGGAGGAATTATCGAAGGAAGATATCCTGCGTATTAACCGCAATAAGAACCGTTACAGCAAGGCCCAGATTGAAGCCTTCATCCTTGACCAGATGGAAGACGGAACCTTTAGGACAAAGGAGCATCCGATCAATACGGATGAGGAGTTTGAGCTTTTAATTTTGGCGTATGACTATAGTATCCGCAGGACAAGTCCCTTCCATGTGGTACCGGGGGCTAAGGGGACGGTTGCGAATGGGAAATATACTTATCCGGAGCTGGTGTTTGAGAAAAACAGTATAGTGTGATCCGGGCTGTGGGGTGAATATGAGGGCTCTATATCCATCTGGGCTTGCCTTTAACATCCCATGATCGCCAAGTGCAGGCAATCACGGGAGGCCCGGTCTGCGCCCAGATGGATATAGAGCCCCCATATTCACCGCGTTAGTACTTAGTATTTAGTGTGAAATACAGAATATTTCACATCCGGCACCCTGTGACCTGACGGTCAAATGTTTGTTAGTATGAAGAAGGTTTTGGTGGGGGATCCTAATTTAATTTGAGTTACGAGGAAGGAATTTATATGTTTCCATATTATAACGAGCTTCTCGATGAGGAGAAGGATGAGTTAAAGGAAGTAATTAAGACATTATATTTTCAGACTTACTTACTGGAGAGAAAGTATGATAAAAAAACGGAACGGTATTTACCGAACCGTTTGTACCGGACCTGTGAAAGGCATTTGGACTTCTTGAAGGAGTATTTTAAGATTGGGGATATTGACCTGATCGAGAACAGGCAGTATGGGATTATGCATATTGTGACCCAGAATCTGCAGGGAGATAAGCTGAGCAGGCTGACGACGATTTTTCTGCTGCTTTTGAAGTTGATTTTTGATGAGCAGATGAATACGGCAAGCAGTTCGATTCATGTTTATACTTCATTGAATGAGGTTTATGAAAAAATTCAGCTGTTCCGTCTGTGGAATAATAAATCGATATCTCCGACTGAGCTGAGAAAGACAATTGCGGCATTGAAAAAGTACCAGGTAATTGAGGTGGCAGAGGAGATGGGGGATTTGGAAGGGGATACCAGGTTTATCATTTATCCCACTGTGAATCTTCTTTTGGACAGCCAGTCCATTGCAGCGATTATAGAACAATACCAGGAAGAAGAGGAGGTAATCGCCGATGGGCAGATATCAAGCACTTTCGAAAATGTGTCTGAATAACTGGCACTACATAAATGAGAAATTACTTTCCTTTCATGATGAGATTAATTTCTTCACAGGACATTCCGGGAGCGGTAAATCAACGGTTTTGGATGCTTTGCAGATTGTCCTGTATGCGGATACCAACGGACGGGGCTTTTTTAATAAGGCGGCGAAGGAGGATTCTGACAGATCCCTGATTGAATATCTCCGGGGAATGAAGGTGGTTCAGGAGAATAATGAGATCAGCTATTTAAGAAATAAAAACTTTTCTTCCACTATTGTCCTGGAGTTCCAGGACACGGAGACCCATAGATACCAGAGCCTTGGTATTATTTTTGATGTGGATGTCTCCGTTAATGATGTTAACCGGATGTTCTTCTGGCATGCAGGGGAGCTTGAACCAAACCGCTACCGTGATGGGGAGAAGGTGTTTTCCATCAGTGAGTTAAAAGAGTATCTGCAGGCTAACTACTCCAGGGAAGACTTCTTTCTAAGCCGTACCAATGAGAAATTCCGCAATGAGCTTTACAGCAATTATTTTGGGGGATTGCATCCAAAGCATTTTCCGGCATTATTTAAGAAGGCGATTCCTTTTAAGATGGATATGAAGCTGGAGGACTTTGTTAAGAATTATATCTGTACGGAAAATGATATCCATATGGAGGATATGCAGGATAGCGTTGCACAATACACCAGATTAAAGCGCAGGTTAGAGGACACGAAGAATGAGATTAGCTTACTGACTGATATTCAGGAGCAATATGGACGCTACCATGCTTATGTAAACCAGCTTGAGCAGTACCAGTATAATCTTGATAAGCTCGATATTACAGCAATTGAAGGGAGGCTTGAGAAGCTTACCCTTCAACAAGGGGCTTATGAGGAGGATATTAAGGTACTTGCCCTAACCATCCAGGAGCTGGAGCAGGGGATTAAGAAGCTTCAGGAGCAAAGGGACGAGGTAGCCTTTGCAATCCAGAACAGCGGGTACGAGCATCTGGAAGCGGAGCTGGGGAACTTAAACCAGATGCTGGAGTTATTATATAGGAATAAAGCGGCTTATGATAAGGTGGCAGCAGGCCTTAGGATATGGCTGGAGACAGAGCTTTTAGATCCGTCCCTGGCTAGCCTCATAGAACAGTTTGACGCATGTCAAGTGTCCTATGCCGATATAGATACAATAAAATTGGAGCTGGCTCAGATACGCAGGGAGCTGGAAGGGGATAAGGTTGAATTAACCCGGGCCTTAAGTGAATTAAATAGGAAGCTCTCCGATATTAATAAGCAGATTAACCTTTTGAAAAATGGACAAAAGGCGTATCCGAATTATCTGCTGGAGGCGAAGGATTACATTACAAAGGAGCTGGAGCAGGCATATGAGCTGCCGGTCAAGGTAGATATTTTAGCAGATATCATCGAGGTGAAGGATGAGCGCTGGTTGAATGCGGTGGAAGGCTACATGGGAAATAATAAGCTAAACCTTATTGTTCCCCCGGAATATGCAAAGCCAGCGATGGAAATCTATAAAGAATTAGACCCGAAGAAATACTACCGTGTTGCAGTAATTGATACAGAAAAAGTACTCCGGGATACGCGTCCCATTTTGCCTCATTCCCTTGCAGAGGAAATAGAGACAGGGACGGATTACACCAGGGCTTATATTGATTATCTTATGGGAGGGGTTATCAAGTGCAGTTCCACCTGGGAGCTCCGTAAAAATAAAAGCGGTATCACGGCAGATTGTGTTCTTTACCAGGGATATAAATTACAGCATTTAAATCCAAGAAATTATACGGAAGAGGCTTATATTGGCCGGAGTGCCATTGAACGTAAACGAAAGCTTCTGGAGCAGAGCCAGCGGGAGCTGCTCTTGGAAAAGGAGCCTCTTGACCGGAAGCTTAGGAGGACGGAAGGATTACTCCACTATGAATACCTCTCCAATGATACGGAATATTATGGAGAGCTGTTAAAGCACCTTAGGCAGATTCCTGAGAAGGAACAGCAGAAGGAAGAATATAAACGCAAAATCAATGAGCTAAAGCAGCTCAATGTGGATGAATGGAAAGCAAAAAAGCTACTTTTGGAGCAGCTCATGGAGGCAAAGAGTAAACAAAAGGAGAAATCCAGCGTTGCTTTGCAATCCAAAGAGAATGATATAAAGGGCTTCCAGGAGAGCATGCTCCAGTTAAATGAAGAGCTTAACGAAAAGCTGGCAAATTACCAACATGACCCATTACGGGAGGAGGCTTACCGGCTTTTCCTGCAAGAACAGGAGAATAAGAAGGCGGACACTATCCGAAACGAACTGGTTTACTTAAAGCAAAAAGGTGAAAAGCAAATGGAGGAGGAGTTCTTTACCCTTTTAAAGCGAAGGGAAAGATACCATGATGCTTATGCTTACCGCGGTTTCTCCATTACAAGTAAGGATAATAAGGAATATGAAGGGCTGCTGGAGAACCTGAGCAGCGATAAGCTGGCGGAATTCACCCAGAAGGCAAATGAGCAGGCACTTCAGGCGATTTATCATTTTAAAACAGACTTTATCTATAAAATCCGGGATGCTATCAAGGAAGTCATGCAGCAGAAGGACGACTTAAACCGCATCCTGGCGCAGCTGGATTTCGGTAAGGATAAATATAAATTCATCATCACCAAAAATAAAGGGGAGGATGGCAAGTTCTACGAGATGTTCATGGATGAAAACCTGGAGATCAATCCTCACCAGCTCACCGGCAACATGAATAACCAGATGGATATGTTCAGCCTGCAGCATGAGAAGGACTACAGTGAATTAATCAATGAGCTGATTGAATTATTCATGCCACCGGAAAATTGTGATAATAAGGCACTGGAAGAGGCAAGGGCAAATATGGAGAAATACGCAGACTATAGAACCTACCTGTCCTTTGATATGGAGCAGTTAGTGGAGGGTATGCCTCCCATGAGGCTGAGTCGGATGCTGTCCAAAAACTCCGGTGGAGAAGGGCAGAACCCCCTTTATGTTGCCTTACTTGCAAGCTTTGCCCAGGTTTACCGCATTAACCTAAAGTCCAATGTACGCCGGAGACCGACCCCAAGGCTGGTTGTACTGGATGAGGCTTTTTCAAAAATGGATGCGGAGAAGGTGGGAAGCTGTATCGGGCTGATCCGTAAGCTGGGCTTCCAGGCAATTATCAGTGCAACCAATGATAAAATCCAGAACTATGTGGACAATGTAGATAAAACTTTTGTTTTTGCAAATCCGAATAAGAACCGTATTTCTGTCCAGGAATTTGAGAAGAAGGAATTTACGGACCTGTTAACGGTACAGGAGGATGAGGAAGATGACACGGATTGATCTGATCCTGGAACAGTATGAACGAAGCTCAAAATGGAAGCAGGAGGCTTCTTTATAAATATGGGATTTGTAAATTCCAATTTATCCGATAAGGTTATGATTTTACTATAATAAGGTCATAATTTTGCTTGGTAATTCCTTGGGGAATATGGTAAACTTAATATAGTTTATATATTAAACTATATAATATGAACAAGATAATGTAAACAAGGAGGAGAAGTGTCATGATAAACAATCCGATTATTCCCGGATTTTATCCGGATCCATCCATTGTACGGGTAGAGGATGATTTTTACTTAGTTACTTCAAGCTTTAGCTTTTTTCCGGGAGTACCTATTTTTCATAGCAGGGATCTGACGCATTGGGAACAGATCGGATATGTGCTGGACAGGCCAAGCCAGCTGCCCTTAACCCATGAGATGATTTCCGGAGGAATTTTTGCGCCAACCATCCGTTATAACAAGGGTACTTTCTATATGATTACTACCAACATGAGCCTGGGATGCAAGAACTTCATTGTTACAGCCAAGGATCCGAAAGGCCCCTGGTCAGAGATGCATATCCTGGAGGGTGCGGATGGCATTGACCCATCCTTATTTTTTGATGATGATGGAAAGGTGTATTATACAGGAACCACCGGCTTTGGAAATGAGCAGGGAATTTACTGCAGCCAGATTGATTTAGAAAAGATGGAGCTGGTAGGAGAGCGCAAAATATTATGGCAGGGTGCACTAAAAGGGGCGGCTTCTCCGGAAGGACCCCACCTGTATAAAAAGGATGGCTGGTACTACCTGATGATTGCTGAGGGAGGTACGGAGCATTTCCATGCCATAACGATCAGCAGAAGCAAGGAGATCATGGGTGAATATAAGGGCTATGAAGGAAATCCGATCTTAACCCATAGGCATCTGGGCAAGAACTACCCGATATGCAATGTTGGGCATGGGGATCTTGTTGAATTGAAGGATGGCTCCTGGTATATGGTGATGCTGGGTTCAAGGCTTATGAAGGGCTACCATAAGATTCTCGGCAGGGAAACCTTCCTTGCACCGGTTACCTGGGAGGATGGATGGCCAATCGTAAGCTATGGGACAGGGAAGGTGGAATTTACGTATCCTTCTCCGGACAGTCTTCAAATGGATGGCGGGAATCATTCTGACGGGGTTTTACAGCGTAGGGTCGAACACTTTGATTCTCCTGTTTTAGGCCTTGAGTGGAATTACCTGGGAACACCGAAGGGGAATTTTGCAAAAATTGAAGATAGCTGCCTGAAGCTGCAGTTGCTAAAAAATCAGCTTACCCCATGGGAAATGGATGGAGCAAGTGCAAACATCTTCGAACGCTTCCAGCTTTTGGGCAAGTCAGAGGGCTGTGTCAGCTTTCTAGGCAGGAGGCAGCAGCATATAAATTTTGAGGCAGCGGTAAAAATAATCTTCCGGCCGGAGGATAAGGAATGTGCTGGCCTTGTGATCCTTCAAAATGATGCGCACCAGCTGCGATTGGAATGCAGCAAGGGTGATGGTGGCAGGATCTTTGTAAGCTGCATAGCAACCAGAACGCAAATCGAGAACGGAAAACAATATTATAAGGAAACCTGTATGGGCAGCGTCCAGGTTGACGCTGGGAATAACGAAAATGCCCTTATCCTGAAAATCCAGGGCGAGGAGACGGATTATAGCTTCTATGCAGGATTGTCCGGGGATGAATTAAAATTAGTGGCTGAGAAGGTGGACGGCAGCTTCTTAGGCTCTGAGACAGCAGGAGGCTTCGTAGGAGCTTATATCGGAATGTATGCCAGCGGTGTTACTGAAACAAAGGAGAAGTATGCGGCCTTTGACTATTTTGATTATCAGCCAAAATGATGATCATGTTTCCCGGGATATATGTAATGATGTTATGCTGAACCGCGTTAAATGTATATAAAAAATATATAACATAAAGAATAGGGTGTTGCAAAATGGAAAAAGCATACCATATATTGCAGATAACATAGGATAATCCTGCAATATATGGTATGGGATTTTCTTTTTGCAACACCCTATTCTCTTTAAGTGGAGAACCTGGAATATTTTTTTGGTGAAATACCTACAGTCTTTGTAAAGGATTTTAGGAAATTACTATAATCATGGAAGCCGCACTGCTCCCAGGTCTCATTCACGGTATAGCCTTGTACTAACAGTGATTTTGCAAGGGCAATCCTTTTGGCAATAATATATTTGTTGATCGTTGTTCCTGTAGATGATTTAAAAATTCTGCAGATATAGGACGGACTCAGGAAGAAGTGTTCGGATAACTCGGCAATTGATAATTCATTCTGTAGATTTTGATTGATGTAGGTCAGAATCTTATCAACCTGCTGATGATATTCGGGTGCTTCCTTTTCGTTTTCACCCTGCTGGATAAAGAAAAGCTGGTTCAGAAAAACCATAAGCTCCGTGAAGACAGACCGTTCAATCAGATCTTCGCCGAAACCATTCGTGCTGCAGATTTTATGGATATAGTACAAAAAACGTTTTTGCTCTTCAGGGTTTAAGGATAGCTTGTGATTAATCTTTTTATCATAGAAGAAGCATTGGTTTAAATCAGTTTCTTTCGAGGAAAGAGACTTCAGAAATTCCGGTGAAACCGAGATTACGATGCGCTCTAGCACCTCATGGTCGATCTGGCTTAAGTAGTGGCTTTCGTACTGGTTAATAAAGAAAATATCACCAGGGTGGATGTCATAAAAACGGTTATCAATTAAAAACTGCTTTCCACCGGTAATGGAGTAATAAATTTCATAACAATCGTGAATGTGCATACTCATGATTTTTTCATTCTTATATAAATGGGCAATTGCAAAATATTGTTTTGCAATACAGGAATCCATTGCTTCCTGGCAGGAAGTACACTGTTTCATGGCGACACCTTTCCCGGAGCCCGGCTGGTATTCCGTTATGGGGCACCGTAAATTAAAAAGATATTAGATATGCAGATTTTGGTTTTCTTGTTCTTCCCGGCATCGGTTTTCCTCTTCTATAATAAACTCTTCTGTTTTTTTGTTCCTTTTTCCAATCTTTCCCCAAGCCTTTCTCTGATTATAACAGGCTGGTTCAAAATATGCAACATTTTGATCAAGTTATCACAAGAAATAGCAAATATAATATGATATGCTGATTATAGCTAGGAAGTTATTCAATAGTGGAGTGTGGGGTTTCGATTTACGGCTAAGGTTATTCAAAAGCCGGCTTAACAATAAGGCTGGAGCCGGATGAAAAGCTGTTAAGGAGATGAAAGAATAAAAATTATTAATTAATAAGCATAGAAAGGATGAAAAATGATGGAAACAAGAAATTCAGTATCACCTAAGGATGTAAAGTTTTATACAACAGACCGGTTGAGGGAAGAATTTTTAATTCAGAATCTGTTTATACCTGGTGAAACCAAGATGGTATACAGCCAGATTGACCGGATTATCACAGGAGCGGCAGTACCGGTGGAACCCATCTTACTGACTGCCGGAGAGGA
Source organism: Clostridiales bacterium (assembly GCA_012839295.1). Classification (GTDB taxonomy): domain Bacteria; phylum Bacillota; class Clostridia; order Lachnospirales; family Lachnospiraceae; genus Mobilitalea. Next base: position 40,549 of record DUNO01000032.1, on the reverse strand, counting down.
ATTACGTGCGGATTACTTTTTACAAAGAAGAGAAATGGGTGTCATTAATATCGGCGGTGCAGGAACGATTATTGCCGATGGAAAAGAGTATCCTTTGGAGAGCATGGATGGAATGTACCTTGGGTTAGGAACCCAGCAGATTGAATTCCGGAGCAGCAATGCCCAGACACCGGCAAAATTTTATTTTAACAGTGCGCCGGCTCATAAGGCCTATCCTACGGTACTTATTAAACTGCAGGGAAATCCCCAGGAAGGAACCATAATCATCAAAGATGAGAATAAGGTTGAATTGGGAAGCCAGAAGGAATGTAACCATAGAACCATCAATAAATACATTCTCCCCGGACAGGTGGAAAGCTGTCAATTAGTCATGGGAATGACAACCCTTAAGGAGGGCAGTGTTTGGAATACGATGCCCTGCCACACACATGACAGGCGTATGGAAGTCTATCTGTATTTCAACCTGCAGGAGAATTCAGCAGTGATGCATTATATGGGAGAGCCTACACAGACACGTCATATCGTAGTGCGGAATGAAGAAGCAATTATTTCTCCGAGCTGGTCCATCCACTCCGGCTGCGGAACGCAGGCCTACTCCTTTATCTGGGGAATGGTTGGAGAAAACCAGGCCTTCGATGATATGGATCATGTTTCAATGGGAGAGCTGTTATAAAAGAGCTATTATAAAATTAAGAAAGGATAGGTGCTTATATGGATATAATGAGCCGTTTCTCTTTGGAAGGTAAAATTGCATTAGTAACAGGGGGATCCTATGGCATCGGCTTTGCCATAGCAAGTGCATATGCGGCAGCAGGGGCAAGGATTGTGTTTAATGATATTAAGCAGGAAGCCGTTGATAAAGGACTTGAGTCCTATAGGGCGCAGGGAATTGATGCGAAAGGCTATGTTTGCGACGTCACTAACGAAGAACAGGTAAAGGAAATGATAGACCGTATCGAAGAGGAGGTTGGTGTTATCGATATTCTGGTCAACAATGCCGGAATTATCAAACGAATTCCCATGTGTGAGATGACAGCAGCAGAATTCAGGCAGGTAATTGATGTTGACCTCAATGCTCCATTTATTATGTCAAAAGCAGTTATCCCAGGCATGATTAAAAAAGGCCATGGCAAAATTATTAACATCTGTTCCATGATGAGTGAATTGGGCAGGGAAACAGTATCCGCCTATGCAGCGGCAAAGGGCGGATTAAAGATGCTGACCAAGAACATAGCCTCCGAGTATGGGGAATTTAATATCCAGTGTAATGGCCTTGGGCCGGGATATATAGCTACCCCTCAGACAGCACCGCTTAGAGAGCTTCAGGCAGATGGCTCCAGACATCCCTTTGACCAGTTCATTATCGCGAAAACACCTGCAGCGCGTTGGGGGGAACCGGAGGATCTGATGGGACCTGCTGTCTTCCTTGCATCCGAGGCTTCTAATTTTGTGAACGGCCATGTCCTTTATGTTGATGGAGGGATTCTTGCATACATTGGTAAGCAGCCGAAATAGAAGAGGGGAAGATTGATATGGGGTCATTATCCATAAAAATTATAAAGAAAGATAATACGGTAGCCGCTGCTGCCAGCGCGGAGGAAGTGTCGCTGGTATATAGCAGGTATTATGAAGAGGGAGACCGGATTTTGGTTACCTGCGAAAAGGAAGCGGCTTATTTGATGATCCAGCTGGATGATGCCATAGGCTACGCTTTTGTGTATTTGAAAAATCACCAGATGAATTTTGCCGTTCCCTTCGGGGAGCATAAGATCTGCTATTCGCCGAAAAGCTTTTCGGGAAATAAGCATTTGCTCGGTGTCAGATATGCACAGCAGGATGAGATTATTGCTGTTAAGAACCTGGCCAAAAATCCATATGACCAGCACGAGAACGTGAACTGCTTTCCCCATGCATCAGCAAACGTAGAGACAAGGGGAGAATCCGTATTTGCTGCGAAGAATGCCATCAATGGAAACCGTGAAAATCATTCCCATGGGGAATGGCCATATGAATCCTGGGGTATTAACCAAAATCCGGATGCGAGAATAAAGGTGGATTTTGGAAGAAGCATTAAAGCGGGCAGAATGCGTATGTATACGCGTGCTGATTTTCCCCATGACAGCTGGTGGAAGCAGGTTACCCTCAGCTTTTCGGACGGTTCGGAAATTGTATGGGAGTTGGAGAAATCAGATAAAGCCCATGAGCTGGCATTTGAAGAAAAAACAATCGAATGGGTGGAAATGCATCATTTAATCAAAGCGGAGGATGCTTCTCCGTTTCCGGCGCTGTCACAATTCGAGCTATATGGAACCGATAAGATAGAATAAGGATGGAGCTGATCCTGGTATTAGTAATAAGAGATGGAGTGTAAAGAAAGAGTTTCAGGATAACTTTCTTTACACTCCACTTTTTATTTATAGAGCGTACCGTCTTTTACAGTAAATACATTCTATAACCGGCAGTACAAATTATGCCCAATGGCAGGAGCAATACAAAATGGACATAGTATTTATGAAATTTGATTTATATAATCACGGGGTGATACGCCAGTGACTTTTTTGAACACACGGCTAAAATAAAAAGCACTTTCGAATCCGAAAATATCAGAGATCTCATATATCTTGTAATCACCGTCGGCCAGCATTTTTTTCGCGGCATCAATTTTGCATTGGTTAATATAGTCTGTAAAACCCACATCATTATATTTTGAGAAAAGGACACTGAGATAATTCGGGCTGATGTTAAATACCTCGGCTACCTTATTCAAAGTAAGCTTTTCAGCCACATGCTCACGGATATATTTTTTGACGCTTATGACAATATGGTTTTTATAGTCCTTATGATGCTTGGAAAAGCTTTCGCAGAGACCGTTCCGGAATAGGGCAAGCCACTCTATAATCTGTTCTACGCTGGTCAATTCATAAAGAGAGCGGTAGCCGTTGTTTTTGTGTTTAAATATGTCGGATACGATCTGTTCTCCGTTGTTTAGAAGGGAGAGGGACAGGTAGAGGATATTGCATGCAGCATCCAGGGCCTGTACATAATGTGCGGAATGACATTCAAATAATTCCATGATGGAAGTGAATATATCGTAAAGGGCCTTTTCGTCAAATTCCGCATAGGCCTTTCTGATATCTTCTTTGAACAAGGATATGTTAAATACATTTTTCAGCGCATGGTCATAAGAGATGTCTTCCGCAAAAAGAATTAGATTCCCGGAATTGATCTGGGAAAACACCTGCTTGGCGTCCTGGAAAGAGGAAGCAATCTGCATCGGCGCAGACACAAGGGAACCAATGCCTGCAAATATTGTAACGCTGTAATAATTAAAGAGCATGGCGCCTACCTGTTCCACTGCATTTTTGATGAGGGCTTTATAGCCGCCTACAATACTTTGGTTCAGAAAGAAAATAATAGCAAAATGCTTTGTATCCAGGGACAGGACATGGCAGGGAATGTATTTGGCAGTCAGCTCGCTGACGATCTGCAGGCTGCTTGTATAAAGATTAAAACGCTGTTCCGCTGACATGTCGCTTGATTTTTCACTATGTATTTCCACATAGCTGGCAGCAAAGGCCTGATAGTTAAAATTCATATTTAAGTTATGTGCCTGGGTTTCGAACTGCTGCTCCGATTCAAACAGATTCAGGATCAGCCTTGTGTAAAACTGTTCTTTCAACAGGTAAAGACTGTTTATGGGAGCCTCTGTCATACCCTTAGCCTTCTGCAGGCCGGATACCTGGCTGATGGCACGCCTTATGGAGTCACCAAGGACCTCCGGCGTTAATTCAAGCTTAACAAGATAATCCACTACCCGGTAAGTAATAGCCTCCTTTACGAATTGGAATTCTTCATAGCTTGTCAGGATGATAAATACGGGCAGGGACATTTTATCCTCGTAGCATTTTTTGGCAAGCTCAAGCCCGGTCATTACAGGCATTTTGATATCCGTAATAACGATTTCGGGAGTATGCTCTTTGATCATATCATAGGCCACGGCACCGTTCATGGCAGTTCCAATGATATTAATGTTATAATCTTCCCAGTTCAGCATGGATTTGATACCGGCTTGAACTAAAGGTTCGTCATCGGCGATTAATAATTTTAACATTTCATACCTCCTATTTTAATGCTCCGGATCCAAATAATCTCTTTGGAAGGGCAACAGTATGGATATCGTTGTGAAACTACCGGGCATGCTTTTTACGGACAGACCATATTTGTTTCCAAATTCGTACTGTAAGCGTTTATGGACATTGCGGATACCGATCTCCTTGAAAAAAGAGGATTCTGCCGGGGCTTTGTTATCAAGGAGCCTGGCAGCAACATCAGGATCCATGCCCACACCATCATCGGTAACATCGATATGGATATCCGTATTTTGATCCTGATAAATATGGATTTCAATGGTTCCGGCATTTCCCTTTGGTTCAATCCCATGGAAAATGGCATTTTCCACAAGGGGCTGCAGGGTGAAATTCAATATCTGGCAGGAAGTTAATGCTTCATCTTCAATATTATAATGCAGCGTTATCGTGCCGCCATAACGGTATTGCTGAATTGTGAAGTAATCATCGAGCAGGGACAGCTCCTGTTTTAAAGAAACCAGGTTCGTGGTGCCTTTGGAAATGTTTTTTAGCAGCCGGGATAAGGCGGTGGTCATTTCAGCAATGCCCGGGGCATTTTGGATGGTAGCCATCCATTTGATGGAGTTCAGGGTGTTGTATAGGAAATGTGGATTAATTTGGCTCTGCAGCATTTTATATTCATAATCCTTCTTCTGACGTTCATCTTTAATTCGCTGGTTCATCAGGGATAGTACATTTTCAGACAGATCATTGATGTGCTTTCCGATATCCCCAAGCTCATGATCCCATTCCGTGGAGGGATCTCTTGAAAAGTCACCGTTTTCAATTCGTTTCATACGCTCCTGAAGCTTCTCAACAGGAACATTCACTGTTTTGGATAGAAACCAGGAGAGAAGGATTCCGATCATGCTGGCAGCCACCAGGATAATTAAAACAATCAGGAAAAATGTCCGGAATATATTGCTGGATAACACGTCCGCGTCCAGGCATTCGGTGGCATACCAGCCCTTGGTATCGAGTGGGCGCGTGATAATGATATAAGCCTTCCCATCATCCAAATCGCGGACCTTCTGGATCACAGTATCATTACTTAGCGCTGTTTGGGACAGGTCCTCCATTAGTTCAAAGCTGCTGGAGTAGGGAACTAACGCATTGTCGGAATACTGATACCGGTAATCACCGATTTGGAAGAACAATCGGCTGTCTGTTTCAGAAAGATAATCTTTAATGGGCTTGGTAATTATCGTTGGTGACATTTCCGTAAAAATATAGCCGGTTTCCCCAGCGTTATAGGGATGTATGATGGAGTCCACAAAGGGAATCATAGGAACCTTCTTTGAGGTGAAAAAGGGATCCGTTAAGATTCCGGTCACGATTTGGCCTGCATTGGAACGCAGTGTTTCAAAATAAGGAAGCGATAGGATGGCCTGGGAGGAAACGGCCACTGTAGAATACGGTGACTCCACAACCTGTATGATATCATTTCTTGATTTGCCAATGATAACGAAACGTATTAATTGGGATGGGAGAGAGGGATGGGAAGAGTAGGTCTCCATAACTAAATCATGGGCTTCCCGTTTGATACTGTTATTATTCGTTTCTCCCTCCAGTGCAAAATCCTTTACCTGGCTGCTCATCCGGCAGGAGCGGATAAAGCCGGTAATACCTCTTACATTCGAGTCAATGGAGCCGCATAAAAAAGACAGCTTTGTCTCCGAGATCTGTATCAGGTTCCGCTGCAGGCTGGAGGATACAAGGAAATAGCTGATGGAGGTTATAATCGCACTTATAATAACGATAAGAGAAACGGTACTTAATAAAATGCGGGAACGTATTGTATGAAAGGGTTTCTTTCGCATAGGATTTACTCCTTTCCGGCTTCGTAACTATTTGGATTACATCCGATTATATTGGGCGCTAATGTATGTCTATTTTATCATGAAGAAAACCCAAATAAAAGGGAAAATACGCGGGAAAACACCCCTTTAGGCAAAGTGAAATAAATAGTACATTTTATTCAAATATATTATATTATTTTAAAAATGGAGTCGACAATACAAAGGAATTATGTATGAAATTCAAAAATAGTACATTTGAAATGAATGGAAAAGACGGTATACTATAAAGCATAATAACTGACCGGCACAGGTTGCAGAGGCCATTTATTTCAAAATTAAACTTATCTTAAGGGAGGAAGTTATTTATGAAAAGAAAGCTTTTAAGTCTTCTACTTGCAGTAACTGTATCGGCGACGATGCTTGCCGGATGTGGTGCAAAGGCTACGCAGACACAGGATAATACAGCGGTAACAGAAAAACCGACAGCCACTACTGCACCGAAAGCACCGGTAGAGAAAGAGGAAATTACTTTAAAATGGGCAATCTGGGATAAAGACATTACGCCTTACTGGGTAGCATTAAAAGAGGGTTATGAAACAGCAAATCCGAATGTGACCATTGAGTTGATGGATTTGGGTTCGGCAGATTATATGACGGTACTTGCAACGGAATTATCCGGAAGTGCTTCTGAATTTGACGTAGTTACTATCAAGGATGTTCCAGGTTATGCAACCTTGGTTTCGAAAAATACCCTGGAACCGCTGGACAGCTACATATCTTCGGCAGGCATTGATTTAAGCCAGTATGGCGGTGTTGATAACCAGATAACAGTGGATGGAAGCCTTTATGAACTTCCCTTCAGAAATGACTTTTGGGCTATTTACTATAACAAGGATATTTTTGATGCAGCAGGAGTTGCTTATCCTACCAACGACATGACCTTTGAAGAGTACGATGCCCTTGCCAGACAAGTAGCAGATCCTACCTACGGTGCCCAGGTATACGGTACTCATTACCATACCTGGAGAAGTGCAGTCCAGCTGTTTGGTGTATTGGATGGACAGCATTCGATCCTGGATGGGAAATATGATTTCTTCAAGCCATATTATGAGATGGTGCTGAAGCAGGAAGATGACCAGATTTGCAGAAACTATGCAGACTTAAGCGCAGAGGGCCTGCATTACTCCGCAGCCTTCTCCGGCGGTGATGTTGCTATGATGAATATGGGTTCCTGGTTCATTTCCACTTTGATCGCCAATATTAAGAGCGGTGAGTATGATGCAAGCCTTTGCGGTAACTGGGGCTTGGTAAAATATCCCCATGCAGAGGGCGTGGAAGTAGGCTCCACCCTTGGAACAATTACAGGCCTTGCGGTTACAAGCGTATCCGACCAGAAGCAGGCAGCCTTTGATTTCGTAAACTGGGTATCCGGTGCGGAAGGTGCTAAGGTAATGGCTGAAACAGGTAACTTTCCTGCACTTATGAATGCTGAGGTTTCAGGCATTATTGCAGGTCTGGAGGGCTTCCCTTCTGATGCAGGGAGTAAGGAAGCACTTAGCGTATCCAATTTGTATTTGGAAGTTCCATATGCTGAAAATGTTTCTGCAGTCAACGACATTCTTGATACCTATCATAAATCTATTATGAACCGTGAAATTACCATAGATGAAGGTATTGCAGCAATGAACGAGGAAGTTGGCAAGGTTTTAGGAAAATAATTGATACAAACCTGATTCGAGTGCCAAAAGCCGGATTTAGACAATGGAGATGAATATATACATGCATATTCATCGCTATAGTGTAATGAGGACTTTTGGCACCCGAATCAAACATAGAAACAGAAAAGAACGGATGGAATACATAGAGTAAGGAAAGGAGCATAAGCCTTCTCGGGTTTTCGAAGATCAAAATGAATGAAAAAAAAGCAGCTCAGGTAAAGAAACTGGAGGCGGAATTCTCCGAGTTAACACAACAGATTTACACTGAAAATGATATTGTGAAGAAGCGGAAGCTGATTGCCAGACGGGATAAAGTGCGCTGGAAGGTTACCGCGATCAAAAATAACAGAAGGATAAGCCGGGAAACAAAAAGAGAATTGATCGCTTATTCCTTTATCGCACCCAACTTCATCGGATTTGCCGTATTCACCTTAATACCAATCGTATTCGCATTTGTGCTTGCATTTACCAATTGGGACGGAAATAATGCAGTTACCTTTGTTGGTTTAGAGAATTTCAAGAGCCTGCCTACGGATACATTTTTCCTGGCTGCCCTAAGGAATACAATTATCTATGTACTTGGAACAGTGCCTCTTACCATGGTCGCTTCCTTGGGTCTTGCGATTTTGCTAAACCAGAAGGTTAAGGCAAGGGGCTTCTTCCGGACAGTTGCATTCTTTCCTTATGTCGCCTCTTTGGTTGCAATTACGGCGGTGTGGAGTATGATGTTCCATCCCTCAAAGGGACCGGTCAACTATTTATTATTAACGGTTCTAAAGGTTCCGCAGGCGGATCTTCCGAAATGGTTTAGCGGAACCCTGGTACTTCTTACATTAATACTGTTCAGTGTATGGAAATACATGGGCTATTATATGGTTATTTATTTGGCAGGGCTGCAGGGCATTTCTCCTGAATTATATGAGGCAGGAGGTCTCGATGGCGCGAATACCTGGCAAAAATTCAGATATATCACCTGGCCCCAGTTAAGATCCACTACGTTTTTTGTTGTGGTAATGCTAACCATCAATTGCTTTAAGGTATACGATATCGCAGTTATGCTGGCCGGCGGCGGAGACGGCAAGCTAAGTACCTCAGCAACTGTTCTTGTTTACTATATTTATCAGAATGCTTTCAACTATTGGAAATTAGGATATTCCAGTTCCATAGCGATGGTATTGTTTGTAATGGTGCTGATTATTACGCTGATTCAATTCAGATATCAAAAGAAATTGGAAGCATAAAGGAAATAAGGTAAGGAGGAACTGGCTTGACTAATGAAATGACAGGAAAAAAATATAAATCAAAAAGTAAAAATGCACTCATTGGAAAAATTGTGGTTTATTTAATTTTATTCATCATAGCCGCAATCATGATTGTTCCGTTTTTATGGATGTTATCCGCATCCATTAAGTCAAACAGGGAGGTTTTTCTGATGGATCCCTTCGTATGGATTCCGGAAGTACCGAAGTGGAACAATTATATTAATATTTGGACAAAAATTCCGTTGTTAAAATTTGTGGAGAATACGGTATTCCTAACCATCGTGGTTACCTGTCTGCAGCTGTTGACATCAAGCTTTGCAGCGTATTCCTTTGCGAAACTGGAATTTAAAAATAAAAATCTTATGTTTTTAGCCTATATCGCCACCATTGCCATGCCCTGGCAGGTGTACATGGTGCCCCAGTTCATTATGATGCGCGGTATGGGACTCAATGATAAATTACTGGCAATGATATGCCTGCAAGCCTTCTCGGCCTTCGGTGTATTCATGATGAAGCAGTTTTATGAGGGGATACCGAATGACTTATGTGAGGCGGCCAGGATAGATGGTATGAACGAGTATACCATCTATGCAAAGATTATGCTGCCGTTATCAAAGCCGGCATTGTCAACCCTTACTATTTTTACTTTTGTAAGTACCTGGAATGATTATTTGGGACCGTTGATTTATCTGAAAACAGAAAGTAAGAAAACAATCCAATTAGGTCTGAGGATGTTTATCGGACAGTATTCCTCCGAATATGGGTTGATCATGGCAGGCTCTGTCGTATCCCTGATTCCGGTAATCCTGGTATTCTTAGTTTTACAGAAATACTTTGTGGAGGGTGTCGCATCATCGGGTCTGAAGGGCTAAGGAATGCACGGCGCAAAAGGACTGCGCCTTTTCTGAGAAGTTAAAATGCAACTTCTCAGAACTTATATTATCAGTGGATGGGGCTGTTGCAAAACTGCCCTGTTTCCAATTATGGCAGACAAAGGAAGGGGTATAAATATGTTGTTTGAGAATATGCCGGAGATTACAGAGAAGGAAGTGGAGAAGGCCCTCCAGTTCTCAACGGAGCAGGTGATACGTAATCTGCCGGAGTTTACCTACAAATTTCAAAATGCTTATAGTGAAGGCAATTTTTATCATCCGATAGAAAATGACTATTGGACTACAGGCTTTTGGACAGGGGAGATATGGCTTGCTTATGAATTCAGTGGGGAGGAGAGGCTTAAAAAGGCGGGGGAGATACAGATCCAAAGCTTCTTAGACAGAATTAATAACAAAATAGCGGTGGATCACCACGATATGGGCTTCCTCTACTCACCCTCCTGTGTTGCCGGATATAAGCTGACAGGTGACAGGAGAGGCAGGGAAGCAGCAATAAAGGCGGCGGATCAGTTGATTATGAGATATCATCCTGTGGGAGAGTTCATCCAGGCCTGGGGTGCCATGGACGAACCGGAGAATTACCGTCTGATTATCGACTGCCTGCTGAATCTCCCCCTGCTGTACTGGGCATCGGAGGAAACCGGTGATTATAAATACCGTGATATTGCGGAAAAGCATATCCACACGGCAATCAAAAATGTGGTTCGTGAAGATTACTCCACCTGGCATACCTTCTTTTTTGATATGACAACCGGGGCGCCGGACCACGGTGCGACCTGTCAGGGCTACCGTGACGGCTCCGCATGGGCCAGGGGCCAGGCCTGGGGTATCTACGGCTGCGCATTAGCTTATAAATATACAAAGAGGGAAGAGTATATTGACATATTTAAGCATGTAACACAGTATTTCCTGGAGCATCTGCCAAAGGATATGGTGCCGTACTGGGATCTGGAATTTACGGACGGGGATGACCAGCCGAGGGATTCCTCCTCCGCATCGATTGCGGCCTGCGGAATGCTGGAGATGATGAAGTACATGGATACGGAGGACGCTGAAAGCTATAAAAAGCTGGCCAAGCAGATTATGAAATCCGTCTATGACAACTATGCGGTAAAGGATCCCAAGGTTTCCAACGGCCTGGTGCTTCACAGCACCTACTCCAACCGCTCTCCCTATAATACCTGTAATCATTATGGTGTGGATGAATGTAATTCCTGGGGGGATTATTTCTATATGGAAGCTTTGACAAGGCTGCAGAAGGATTGGGTATTATACTGGTAAAGAGATAGGTCTTACAGTGGATGAATTTAGAAGGTAGCACATGAATTTAACCTCCCGAGTAACGCCCCCGCTCCTAAGCGAAGAGTAAGTGGCGGGAGGGCTTACTTGTTTCAGCAGGAGTTCAAGCTCCTGCTGGAATGGCAGTGAGCTGCCAGGAGGGCTAACGAGTAAGTAGCGAAGCGGATCACGAGTTTCCGCTTTGAATCTGGAGGATAGCGGTATGAGAACGGAATGGGAAGGAAAATTACATAGTAAAGCGGATTTTCAGGAATTGCTTATGGAAATTATAACTCCGTTAATTCCATATTATAGTAAAGAAAAGGCTCAGTTGAAGCTGGGAGTAACGGCAACGAATTATGACAGAAGGGCAAGCTGCCTGGAAGCATTTTCAAGACCCCTGTGGGGATTGGTGCCCTTCTGGGCAGGCGGAGGAAGATCACAGGTATTTGAAAGGATCTATCGAAGAGGCCTTGCAGCAGGGACGAATCCGGAAAGTGAGGAATACTGGGGTGGATTTCATGCCTTTGACCAAAGGTTTGTGGAAATGGCGGCGATTTCCTACGGTCTGATCCTGACGCCGGAAAAGGTGTGGGAGCCCTTGAGTGGACAGGAACAGGATAATTTGGCAAACTGGTTGTATGGGATTAATGAACATGAGCTTCCGATCTGTAACTGGATCCTCTTTGCAGTTTTAGTTAACCTAGCATTAAAAAAACTGGGAAGAAAATATGACCCGGAGAAGCTGGAGTATTATTTAAAGGGTGCAGATACGTTCTATCTTGGAGATGGCTGGTATCAGGACGGTGATTCGGGACAGAAGGATTATTATGTTTCCTTTGCAATCCATTTCTATAGTCTTTTCTATGTGAGGGTCATGGAACCGGAGGATCCGGCAAGATGCAAATTATATAAAGAGAGGGCGGAGCTTTTTGCAAAGCAGTTCATCTACTGGTTTGATGATCATGGTGCGGCATTGCCTTATGGGAGGTCGCTATGTTACCGCTTCTCCCAGGTGAGTTTCTTTTGCGCATGCCTTATGGCCGATGTAACCCCTTTTCCTATCGGGGTTATGAAAGGCCTGATTGTAAGGCATCTATGTGATTGGATGAGGAAGCCGATTTTTGACAGAAATGATATTTTGACCATTGGCTATGGCTATCCGGATTTGATTATGGGTGAACGGTATAACGGTCCGGGCTCTCCTTACTGGGCATTGAAAACCTTTGCCATCCTAATGCTGCCGGATCAGCATCCCTTTTGGGAAGCTGAGGCAGAAAGGATGCCGGAGCTGGAACAACAGATATCGCTGCCCTATGCCGATATGCTGATACGACGTTATCCGAACCATACCACCGCATATGTTCCGGGAAAGTACAGCCCGAAGGGACATGGGCAGACTCCTGCAAAATACGGAAAGTTTGCCTATGATACAAGATTTTCCATCAATATAGCAAAATCAAATTATGAAATACATGAAGCAGCGCCGGATAACATGCTTGCATTTTATATTAATGGCTACGTATATGTCCGTAGAATATGTGAGGAATACCGTATCACAGAGACAGAGGTAATATCAAAATGGATTCCTTATCCGGGAATTGTTGTAGATTCAACGATAATACCGACGGAGCATGGGCATAGAAGAAAGCATACTATAATCAGTGATATGGAATGTACGGCCTATGATTGCGGATTTGCAGTAGAAATTGACGTAGAGGGTGAGCTTCTTACGGAAGAAAGCTCCATGGCACAGGTAGAGAATGGCCATTCCTTATGTCGGGTCCAGGTAGTAGCTGGTGATGGAAAAGGAACGGTAATTGTAGCGGATCCAAATACAAATTTACTTCATCCGATGACCAGAATCCCTGCAATCTGTTATCAGATACAGAAGGGGAAGAACGAGATAGTTACGGAAGTGGAGGCGGAGTATTGCCGGGAGTGGTGAGTTTCCTTTTGGGATTATTTAAGGCCTATCGGATTATTTAAGGGGCGTAGAAATATCCGTAATAGGTGATATATTTCCAAGGATATTGTATAACCATTCTGCCAGGAACCTTACGGCCGGAGATTGCTTTTCCTTCGGGAATGTTGTTACCTTAAAAAAGTAAGGGGATACGGGTGGAAGCTTCAACGGGAGTCTTTTTGCCATATAGACCCCGCTCGCCATTCTGATCCCCGTGATCGGATAAGTAAATAAACAGTCCTTGCCGGTTGCGGCGTTCCAGATATTCTTGCCATTTATTAAAGACAATGCCAATGTTATTGTCCATAAACTCTATCATGCCATAATATGCGGCTCTTGCACCCCGATAATATCAGGATCAGTGTCTCTAAGCTTTATTGTATCGGAATCGGCAGTTTTGTATCCTCCTCCATTTCAGGCTTTTTTAATCTGGCTTATCCTGCATAAATAACCAGATCCCCTCTGGCATTCGGTGGATTTTGGTTCCAACGCTCACTGTCATCCGGACCTATGGCCTCCTCATATTTCCGGAAGAGGGTCGCATTACGGGCATGCTCTTTCTGCTCCTTCTCAACCTGCTCTGCAATACAGATGGAATTTGTCCTGCCGGATAACCATTGGATAAATTCCGGATGCTCTTTTGCGATATTTACAGCCTCCTCCGGATCCTGCGCCAGGTCAAAAAGCATCTCTTTGTCCTCATATCTGTGATAGGAGATATATTTATATTGCCGATACCGCAGCATATATCCGTAGTAATACATCTGATCCAAGGATTCCATGAACTGGCTGATTACAACTCTATCAGGATCCGGAGACGCTTCACCGTTCAGACAAGGAGAAAGATCTTTGCCGTCAGTTTTAATGTCATATGTAATACCTGCCATGCTGCATAGGGTCGGGCCGATATCCAGGATGCTGACCGGCTCCTGAATCAACTCTCCATTTTTGATTCTGCTACCTTCAAAAATCATAGGTATCCTGGCTGATTTTTCGAAAAAGGTCTGCTTTCCGAAAATACGCCGCTCGCCAGCCTGGTCTCCATGATCGGAGAGATAACAAAAGACATGCTCCCGATCCCGTTTTTTGGTAAAGGCTTCAAAGCTTCGCCTCACCTGTCCGGTTTGGTTATCCATGATCTCAATCAGACTGCAGTATGCGGCTAAGGCTCCTTTGACCACTGCTTCAGGCACATCTCTTTTGATGCGTTTATCCAGCAATTCCAAGCCTTCCAGATAATCCGGCATTTTTTCAAAGAAGTTTGGGGTTTTTACCCGTTCCAGATATTTCATATATAAATCCGGTCTGCCGACATAAGGAAAATGTGGCCCATAGGTGCCAACAACGATAAATTGTGGCTTTTTATGCTCTTCTGACAGGTAGTTGAGGGCGGTCTGCACCACCATTTTATCATAATTTATAACAGGTGATTCCCCTGCTCCTACAACGGAAGTACAAAAGGGTTCACCATAGGTAGGGGCCAGCTTTCCGCGTTCCTCCCGTAATTTCTCCCATGGACGGTTCCAAGTAACCGGTGTCATGTCAGGGGCGAGCCTTTTCGTAAATCCGTGCCGTTGATCCCTGCCCACGAAATGCATCCGGCCAATTAACACGGTTTCGTAACCTGCTTCCACCAGAAGATGGGTAAAACAGGGAGTAATATCAGAGATGGTATCCTCGTTGGTAAATACACCGGTTCTTGAGGGCAGAAGACCGGACATCATAGACATTCTGGCTGGGACACATAATGGACAAGAGGTATATGCATTCTCAAAAGATAACCCGTCTGACCGGAGCCGGGACAGATTCGGCGTGTCCACCGATACCTTTCCCCATCCTGAAAAATCCGGGCTATGCTGATCGCTCATAAAAACTAAAACATCAGGCTGTTTCATATAAGTCCACCCTTCCTAATGCTGCTTTGCACGAATAATATTGCAAAGCACATTTTTTATTTGTTTGTTTACAGTGTACAGCAGGAGGGCAGAGATTCATATTGACAATATCATATAAGATATGGATTATTTTACAAGAGGGAAACAGGCAGAGAAAAAAAGCACTCGTCAAATGGTATAAAATTATCTTGTCATATTATAAAACTTAGTATAATATGACTATGAGATTATGCTTATCAATATGTAAAAGGGGGATTGCTATATGATTTATCGGGTATATATGGTGGATGATGAACCGATGGCACTGGCAAATTATAAAGCTGAGATTGCATGGGTTGAAAATAATTTCGAACTTGTCGGGATGAATACGAATCCGCTAAAAGCCATAGAAGAAATTGACCGGCTGCAACCGCATGTTATATTTACAGATATTATGATGCCGTTTATTAATGGGCTGGAATTGATTGAGCGGTTAAAGGAAAAACATTCGAAAGCAGAATATATTCTCATCAGTGCCTTTGATGATTACCGTTATCTGCGCAAATCCTTACAGCTTGATGCGTTTGATTATCTGCTGAAGCCGGTAACAAAGAATGATTATGAAGCTCTTTTTATTCGGATCCATCAGAGGTTATCTGAAAAATTTAAAGAAGAAACCATTGAGCCTATTGTTTGCAGTGAAAAATTCAACGCTATACTTAACTATCTAAACCTAAATCTTCAGGAGAAATATTCCCTTTCCGATATAAGTGAAAAATTTAATATATCTTCCAATACCTTATGTTCTTATTTCAACCGTTATTTAAATACGACCTTTGTAAATTATATGATTAAGATTCGGATGGAATATGCCAGGAAGCTTCTGCTTCAAACATCAAAATCAGTTAAGGAAATAGCCGTATTAAGCGGGTATGATGATTACTTTTATTTTTGTCGTCTGTTTCAGCGCAGTTATCATTCCTCCCCGACAGCTCTGCGTAAAAATGCTGCAGGAAGTAAGGAACTTCTATGAAGAATAATACCCTAAAACGAAATTATCTCATTATTATGTTTGTATTGGGAACGATAAATCTCATGACATTATTTGGATATTATGGATCGGTTATTAATATTACGACAGATAATGCAGTTACAAATCTGGAATTTATCATGGGCAGGGTATCACAGGATTTGAATGATTATGCAGATACCTTGATAAGGTCGGCAGATACAATTTCCTTCCAGAATAGGGTTTACCAGTTTTTGGAGGAAGATAATTACGGAAAGAGGTATAAAACTGATACCAATGTTTATTCCCTGATTAAAAGTATCATTGAAAATAATCAGTATTTGGACAGTATCATACTTTATGACAGGGATGGCTTTGATTATCAGTATGAAATAAGTATTGATAATAAAGAGGCAAAGAGGTTGTATCAGGACCATAAAGATGATGCAAGGCAGAATACTTTTTTCTATACTATGTTGAACGGCATTCCTTATATCGGAGTCAGTGCTACAGTCTATTCTGCTTCGGACTGGAATGTTAAGAAACTTGGAATGGCTATTCTTCTTTCAAAGGATACGCATATCAGGTCGGAGTTTTCAGTTTACGAGGGTCTGGCAAATCTGGAAATTATAATAGCGGATCAAACAAACAATAAGGTATTGGTTGCGAATAACAGAGATTATGAAAACAAGGATTTGGCGAGTCTGGATTTAATCAATGAGGAGCACAGCTACCAGAAAAAAAGCGTGATCTCAAACAGTGATTTTTTACTGGTTACAGCGCTGGATAAAGAGCTGCTCATGCCTTATGCACGGTCTTTTTTATATATGGCAATTATCTTTATTCTTTTGATTGTAGCCTTTTTCTTCCTTAGCGTTTTTGTTACAAACCAGACCATATTAAAGCCGATTCATTTACTGATTCAGGAAATGAAGCAAATGGGAAACCAGACTTTGCGTGAACGTCTGGTAGGAACAAAAAGTCCGGATATTAACTCCCTGGTGGGAGATATCAATGCGCTATTGGATCGTCTGGAGGACTATAGCAGACGGGTTTTCAATACCCAGCAGCAGCTTTATGAAGCGGAATTGAAAAAACAGGAGCAGGAGCTTTATGTGCTGCGGAAACAGATTAATGCACACTTTATTTATAATACGCTAAATTCCATAAGGACTTTGGCGATAGAGAGCGGCGAAGAGAATATTGAAGCCATGTCGGAAGGCTTAAGCTCTTTAATAAGGTATGCCTATCATCCGGAGGAATACATTAATATTTTCAAAGAATTCCAGATTATTGAGCAATATATTTATATCATGAATATCCGATACCATAATAAATTTGCCGTGTCCTATGATGTTGATGACGAACTATGTGATTATAAAATACTGAGGCAGTTAATACAGCCTATTATAGAGAATGCGCTAACCTATGGCGGAGGGGGAGTGAAGGGTCAACTGGAGGTTATCATTACTGGGAAGAAGGAAGGGGATTTATTGCGGATTCTGGTAAGTGATAATGGAGCAGGAATGCCTGAAAAAACACTGGAAAGGCAAAAGAAAAGACTGGCTGAAAGCATCCAGGACTTTTCACCTAAAGGGATCTCTTTGGTAAATATTAATCAAAGAATTAAATTATATTACGGAGATGCCTATGGATTAGAAATAGAAAGTAAGGAGGGAGAGGGAACTATCATTACTTTCATTGTTCCGTTGCTTGCTGACGGGCGAATCCAGGATGATAAAAATTCACAGGCAGAAGAAAATAGATAGAAATCCATAAAGATAGAGAGCTTTTAACTTCCGGTATCTGAGGTACACCAAGTGTTGCATTTAAAACACTGAACTTCTGGGTGCACTTCAGATACCGGAAGTTTTTTTATGCATTAATAAAGCCAGGCTATAAAAGCCAGAGGATATGTACAATTTTTTAATAAATATGGATTATATCACATGTGCATAAAAAATATTTTAAATAAAAGATTGAATTGTGCAATATTACATTAAAATTGGAAGATTGACTATATGTTATGTGATTGTTTGTTGATATATTTATTTCAGGCCTAAGGAAAAAATACTCGATGTTATGAAGGAGAAGGATGGATGAATGGTAATAAAAAAAATAGTCCAATGGGCTTATATACCAGTAAAACAAAAAATGAACGCTTTTGTCTGGCTGTAAAGCGTTACTGGCAGCTCTATTTATTGCTACTGATACCGATTATCTACATATTGGTATTTCATTATTATCCTATGCTGGGTTTACAGCTTGCATTTAAAAAGTTTAATGCAAAGGAAGGCATATGGGGGGATTCGTGGGTAGGCTTTAAGTATTTTATAAAGTTCTTCAATTCCTATAAGTTTATTGAGGTTGTTAGGAATACGTTTGTGACTTCCTTCTATGCTGTTCTTGCACAAATACCTATCCCGATTATTTTAGCATTGTCCTTGAATGCGGTGAGGGGGCAGAAGTTCAAAAAGGCAGCACAGCTGCTGTCCTATATGCCGCATTTTATATCAACGGTTGTTATTGTCAGCATGATGATGCAGATGTTTAATACCCGAAGTGGTTTGGTAGCGGTTATAGCAGCGCTATTTGGCAAGGTGGTCCCGGATATCTTTGCGTCAGAAAGTGCATTTAAGCATTTATATGTATGGTCAACTGTCTGGCAAAGTGCCGGGTGGGCATCCATTATTTATCTGGCGGCATTAGCAGGGGTAGATCCGGAACAGCATGAGGCGGCAATCGTAGATGGAGCGACACGGTTTCAGCGTGTAAGATATATTGACTTTCCGACAGTAATACCGACAGCATCCATACTTATCATCCTGAACATGGGACGTGTAATGAGCCTGGGATTTGAAAAGGTCTACTTAATGCAGAATGACCTTAATATTGCAGCAAGTGAAATAATCTCTACTTATACATATAAAATTGGTCTGACGGGTAATGCGGATTTCAGTTATTCAACGGCCATTGGGCTTTTCAATTCGGTAATTAATCTAATCCTTATTTTAATGACAAATAAATTATCAAAGAAGCTTAGCGGCTCAGGCTTATTTTAGGAAAGGAAGAGATATTGATATGGCAGGAACAAAGAAAATAGAAGACTCTTCCCATGTGCTTAGTGCAAAGATGCCGATCGGGAAAGAAGACAAAATATTTTATTTCATTAATACCTTGATTTTGCTTGCGGTTATTGTTGTCATAGCAGTGCCTATTATTAATGTCATTGCAAATTCCTTTTCTGACGGAGATGCAGTAGCGGCCGGTAAAATAACGTTCTGGCCGGTAGACTTTTCGTTGGAGGGTTATAAAGCAGTATTTGAAGACAAATACATATTGATTGGTTATGGCAACACCATATTTTATACAGTGGTAGGTACCTTGATCAATGTTGTGGTCACTGTCATCGCAGCTTATCCCCTGTCCAGAAAGCAGCTGCCCGGCAGAAATGTTATCATGATGCTGTTTGCCTTTACGATGATCTTTAACGGAGGATTAATTCCTAATTTCCTGTTGGTCAAGGATTTGGGAATGTATAATACACGCTGGGCGATGATCATTCCGGGAGCAATTTCCGTTTACAATATGGTGATTTGCCGAACTTTCTTTGCTACCAATTTACCGGATGAGCTCAGGGAGGCAGCAGAGGTAGATGGTTGTTCCGAATTCCGGTTTTTTATAAGAATGGCACTTCCATTATCGAAAGCCGTAATTGCAGTTATTGCGTTATATTATGCGGTTGCACATTGGAATGCATTTTTTAACGCATTCATTTATCTGACAAATAAAAACCTGTATCCTTTGCAGCTGATTTTAAGGGATGTTTTGATTTCCAATACAGTAAATGCATCGGATGTTGTCAGCTCGGATTCAATCGTTAATTATAATTTGGTAGAAACCTTAAAATATTCGTTAATTATGGTCTCCTGTATTCCAATTTGGTGTGTATATCCCTTCGTCCAAAAGTACTTTGTAAAGGGAGTAATGATTGGGGCAATCAAAGGATGATCCGGCAAAAGGAGCTCTGACTGCGGTCTTAATAAGGACTGCGGTTAATGATAAAATAAATTTAGAGGAGGAAAGATTATGAGTATGAAGAAGTTTGTCAGTATGGTCTTGGTTGTATGCATGGTATCGTCCTTACTGATGGCCTGCGGGAAATCCGGCAGTGAAAAGGAAACTGCCTCAGATTCCGGGAACAATACAACAACCCCTGCAGAAAAAGAAAGTCTGGCACAGGAGACCGTGGATGGGGAAAGGGAGTGGGATCCTATTGTTACGGAAGCAGGAACTTTTCCGATTGTAACGGAACCAATTACGGTTACTTTTGCAGTGCCCCAAAATACTAATGTTGAGGACTATAATACGAATTACTACACCAAGTGGCTTGAGGAGAAATCGGGAATCAATATTGAATTTGAAGTTATTCCCCAGGCAGATATTGCACAGAAGGTCCAGCTGGCTTTTGCATCGGATTCGAATCTTCCGGATGCCTACCTCGGAGTGGGACGCGTAAATGCGAATACCTTCTCGACGAATAATATCATCCGCTACGGCTCAGCTGACCAGGTTGTGGCATTGAATGATTATATTGTCAAATACGGTGAGAATACCAAAGCCTTGTTTGAAGAATTTTCCGATGGCATCAGTATTGAACAGATGATGACTTCAGCGGATGGGAATATATACTATATGCCTGCATTTGGGCCGGCTACCGTAAACCGTTATACATCAAAGCTATGGATCAATGAAGGCTGGCTAAAGGCATTAGATCTCGAGGTTCCGACTACAACGGAAGAATTTAAAGCAGTTCTGGAGGCCTTTGCAACCCGGGATCCGAATGGAAACGGTAAACAGGATGAGATTGCTTATGTAGGAACTACAGAAAATCCGGTATATTCCGCCTATGATTATTTGATTGGATCATTTTGTGTTGATAATACAACCTTCCATCGCTTAACTGCTGAGGATGGAGCAACGATTGAATATGCTCCAGTCACTGACGACTGGAGGAATGCAATGATCTATCTGAATGATTTAACAACCTCCGGTCTGTTAAGCTCATTAACCTTTACGCAGGATCTTGCATCCTTGAAGCAAATTGTAAATGATGAAAATGATATCTGTGGCGCATTCCAGTCCTTAGGCGTTGGTCTGGTTGCGACCAGCCAGGATGTGATTAACCGGTATATCGGTATCGATGTGCTAACAGGGCCGGAAGGAATGGCCTATGCGGTAAGCCAGCCTGCAACACCTGCTGCAGGGGGAGTCATAACCAGCGCCTGCGAGCATCCCGAAGCAGTATTCCGTTTATTTGACCTGATGCTCAGTTTTGAGGCAAGTACGATTTCCAGATATGGAATTGAAGGTGTGAACTGGGAGACACCTCCTGCCGGAACAAAGGATTATTATGGAACGGAAGCGACCTTGTCGGTACTCGAAAATATCTGGATGCTGCCGCAGAATACCCATTGGCAGAATTATTGTCCCTTTGTCAATGCAATACATAATGAGCATACTGCCTGGAACGGGGATCCGAAGCAGGGAGAATACCTGAATGCACAGACGGCAATTTTATATAAGGATAACGAACCGAAGAATCCGATTGCAACCTTAATCTATAATGAGGAGGAGTTGGAGGAAATCAATGATATTATGAATAACCTTGATGATTATACAAATGAAGCGATTGCTAAATTCGCAGTTGGTAATTTAGACCCTAAGGATGATGCCATATGGAAGCAGTATTTAAATGAGTTTGAGATTATTGGCTTGGGAGATTTCTTAAGAATTTCACAGACGGCTTATGACAGGATGACGGCTGAATAATAAGCTGGAATTTATGGAAGCTTTGTTTGACTGATTGGAGATAGTATGCTGCAAGGCTGTTTTGAAAGAGTGTATGGTAACATGCTTTTCTGGCAGAACAGCCCTTGTTGTTGTGAATAGGAGAAAGAGATTATGAATGTAGTATTTTTCTTTCCGGATGAGATGAGGGCAAAAAGCTTATCCTGCTATGGGAATCAATACGTTAAGACGCCAAACTTTGACCGGCTGGCGTCCGAGGGAACCTTATTTGAAAATAATTATACAACCCATCCGGTATGTGTCGCCTCCAGGTGCTCCCTGATGACCGGCTGGTATCCTCATGTAGAAGGCTTCCGCACACTGCGTTATTTTTTACAGACAGAACATCCGAACTTTATGCGTTATCTGAAGCAGGCAGGCTATGAGACACATATCTATGGAAAAAATCACATGTTTAGTGATGAAGTATATGCAGAGTGCGTTGATTTTAGCCAGGAGCTGCAATATGACCTCTCAGTAATGTCAAAAAAGAAGGTTTTGCCGGAAGACACCAAGGACTATAAGATGTATTTCGACCCTCTGCCGGATGGGAGGCTGGAGGAGATCAGTGATACGAAATGTGTAAATGAAGCGGTGGAGGTAATAAAAAATTATAAGCAGGGAGATAAGCCCTTCTTTATTTTCCTTCCAACCTTTTATCCCCATGCCCCATATTTCTTAACGGAGCAGTACCAAAATATGTACGATCCGGGCAAGCTGCCGCCCTGTTTACCTCCGGACTTGGAGAATAAACCGGAATTTCAGGAATTGATCCGAAAATACCGTGAGCTTGGAGATACGGATGAAATGGTCTTCAGAAAAATACATGCGGTCTATCTTGGTATGTGCACTTACAGTGATATGCTGTTTGGAAGAGTGCTGGATGCGATCGATGCCACAGGATTATCAGAGGATACCATTGTTGTGTTTTCCTCTGACCATGGTGACTGGGCAGGGGACTACGGTCTGGTGGAAAAGTGGCCGAATGCTTTTGACGACGATATAACAAAAGTGCCCCTTATCGTGCGCGTACCGGGATACTGTAAGGGGCATAGGGTGAAGGAGCTCACCCAGACCTTTGACATCTTCCCGACCCTGTTTGAGATTCTGGGCATTGATATCTGCCATGACCAATTTGGGATTTCCCTGAAACAGCAGCTGCAGGGTGCAGCAGGAGATCCGCAAAGAACCGTATACTGCGAAGGCGGATATGATACCAGGGAACCACATGCCTTTGAAGGAAGTCCCAAATATAGCATGTTTATGCAAGAGGGAAGCATCTATTATCCAAAGATGATGCAGCAAATCTATGACCGGCCTTCCTGCTGCAGAGGGACAATGCTCCGAAACTCCAAGTATAAGCTGAATATACGTACGAATGGAGAAAACGAATTATATGATATGGAAGAAGATCCGGATGAAAAATATAATCTCTATTATAAAGCGGAATACAGGGATATAATTTGCGGGTTAAAGGACCAAATGCTTACTTGGCTTATCCATACCTCGGATGTAATTCCCTGGGAGAATCATATATAAAGAAGGCATAGGCAATTTAAGAAAATAAATTAGGCGAGTTATTATCAGAGAGGTGGATAATAGCTCGTTCTTTTTTTGCAAACTGCTAGATATAAAGGTTTGGTTTAAGACGGTTTTGGTGGAGTTTCTAGCTATAATGTACAGAATGTCCATGGTTAATAAAATCTCATTGACTATAAGTGTGCATTATGCTATTATTTAATTAAATTAAATAAATAAATGAATGGAGTGAGATCTATTGAAATTAGATTATTCTGCGTTATATACATATTTTTCTGAAATAGAGTTGAAAAAATGCTTACAAGAAAATATGGAAGTTCTACAAAGGGCACAGATGGGGGAAAGAGAATTTGAAGAAAGCTTAGGCTGGGTAGAGGTTGAGGAATGGGCTGGTCTGAATCAGCTGGAATTCCTTGAAAAGCAGGCGGAGCGTGTTCAGGCAGACGGGGATATTCTGGTGCTGATCGGGATTGGCGGATCAAACCAGGCAGCCAGAGCGGTAATAAAGGCATTGAACAAACAAGGAAAGGTCGAGGTGTTCTATGCCGGTAATACATTATCCCCGTATCAGATGAAGAGGGTATTGGAGTATTTAGAAAATAAGTCAGTTTATCTTAATGTAGTTGCAAAGAATTTTGAGACCTTGGAACCGGGAATGGCCTTTAGGATCCTCAGACAATATCTGAAAAAACGTTATGGAGAAGCGGCAGCAAGCCGGGTTTTTGCAACAGGAACCAAGGGAAGCCGGCTAGAAGAGCTTTGCAAGGAAGAAGGGTACCAGTTTCTTACGTTTCCGGTTAATGTAGGAGGACGTTATTCAGCCATCAGTGATGTCGGGCTGTTCCCTATGGCTGTTGCCGGTGCCGATATCAGGGCACTGGTTCAAGGGGCAGGGGATATGGCGAAGCAATTGAGTGGGATTCAAGGAACTGAGAATGAGGCATACCGTTACGCAGCCTTCCGAAATTTAATGAATCAAAAGGGATATCAGATAGAGATGCTGTCCTTCTTTGAACCCAGATTCCGTTATTTTTCAAAGTGGTGGACACAGCTGTTTGCAGAAAGTGAAGGCAAAGAGAATAAGGGAATCTACCCAGTGGCTTCTGAATGCTCGGAGGATCTTCATTCCATTGGCCAGTTTGTCCAAGAGGGAACGCCAATTATATTTGAAACCTTTTTAGAGATAGAGGAGCAGGATACTTCTATCAAAATTACTGGGGATGATGTACTGGATGGATTCCAATACTTAGAAGGTATGGATCTGGACAGGATTAACCGGATTGCATTCAATGCTACAAGGAAGGCACATAGTGAGAGGTTCCCGTGCTTTTGCCTTTCGATACCGAGGATAGAGGAATATTACCTTGGACAATTGATTTATTTCTTTGAATATGCCTGTTATTTATCAGGGAGGATATTAGGGATTGACCCCTTCAACCAACCTGGAGTAGAAAATTACAAGAGTTATATGTTTGAGGCACTAGGTAGGGATAAATTAGACAGAACATAATGGGATTAATGGAGACAGGAAAATTAAAATTTAATATAAATAAATCAAAGAGTAAAGGAGAAGAGGAATGGAGAAGTATAAGGACAGTACGCTGCCGGTTTCAGAACGGGTGGAGGATTTATTATCCCGTATGACACTGGAAGAAAAAGCGGCCCAGCTTTGTGGGGATCTACCCTTTAGCGTGATGGGGGAAAGGGGGATTTCTAAGGAAAAGCTGAAGGAAAAGTTTCCAGATGGGCACGGCAGGTTTACGCAGTTTTCGACGCTTGGATTACAGGATCCGTTACAGATTGCATATTGCGCCAATGAGATCCAACGTTATTTTGTGGAAGAGACAAGGCTGGGAATACCCGTTGCTTTGCAGTCTGAGAACCTATGCGGTTATCCGGGAGTGGGTGGGACCATATTTCCTTCACAGATGAATGTGGGTTTTACATGGATGCCGGAGCTTGCAAAAAAAATGGCAGAGATTATAGGGGAAGAAAGCAAGGCGGTCGGTATTAATTCTGCGATGAGCCCGGTAATTGACATTACGAGAGATCCAAGATGGGGCAGGACTTATGAAACCTATGGTGAGGATCCCTACTTAACCTCCCAAATGGGCATTAATTACATCCAAGGCATGCAAAAGGAGAAGAGTAACGGAGTAGCATGTATCGCAAAACATTTTCTTGGTTATTCGGAAACACAGGGAGGCCTTAATACAGCCGTTACAAGAGTGACAGACCGAGAATTGTACGAAGTTTTTGCAACTCCATTTGAAGCTGCTGCAAAGGAAGCCGATGTTAGCGGCATGATGGCTTCCTATTCAGAAATCGACGGACAATGTGTTGCAGGCAATAAGAAAATTGCAACGACTTTACTTCGTGATACGATGGGATTTAGAGGGATGCTTACAAGCGATGGGGCAGGAGTACTAAAAATGTATACGGATTTCCATACGGCTGCTACTTATGAGGAGGCTGGTCTGATTGCTAAAAAAGCAGGACTGGATACGGAAATCCCTGTTGGAAATGCGTTTAAAAAACTGCCGGACTATGTAAGGGAAGGAAGGCTGGAAGAAAGCCTGGTTGATGACTCGGTTCGCAGAATCCTTACAATCAAGTTTGAATATGGATTATTTGAGAATCCTTATGTTAATCTTGAAAATGTAAAAAGTAATTTAAATAATGAGGAAAAGAATAGAACGGCGGAAGAAATAGCGGAAAAATCAATTGTACTATTAAAGAATGATGGTATTCTGCCCTTAAAGGAAGGAATGAAGGTTGCTTTAATCGGACCCCATGCTGACAGTATACGCTACCCCATCAGTGGATATACCTATCCTGCTTATATTGAAATGCTGCAGTACCACTCAAAGAATGCACAGGAAAAAAGTAACTTCAACGGAATGGCGGATGAAGCAAGAAAGAATAAGGACAAAGAAAATCCCTTTGCTGCGTTCGGGAAAGCGGGAGCTTTAGCAAAAGAGGTGGATATGGAATCGACACTAAGGACTATGGCTGGCCTCAGCTTAAAGGATATGATGTCGGAAAGGTATGATGTTTCCTATATTAAAGGATGCGATATTATGACGGAAGGGAAGGAAGAGTTTGAGGCTGCTTTAGAAGCCGCAAAAGAAAGTGATGTTGTTATATTTGCATGTGGCGGAAACAGTGGCTGGGTAAATGTAACAGGTGGTGAAGGCATAGACAGATGCCAGCTTAAGCTTCCGGGTGTCCAGCAGGAGCTGCTTGAGACGGTCGCACAGGCTGGAAAGCCGATTATATTAATTATTTATGGACCTGGAATTTTCTCTTTGCCATGGGCAGCAGAACATACCTCTGCAATGATCCAGGCATCATTGCCGGGAATGCAGGCAGGCAGAGTAATTACGAATGTATTGGACGGTACGGTAAACCCTGGCGGTAAATTAACGGTTACGATCCCAAGAAGTGTGGGCCAGATACCGGTTACATACAATCACCGTACAGGATCAGGATATCTTCTGCCGGAAAGAAAGGGGGACGGCGCGAATGGCTTTATCTTCCATGGAGGCTATGTAGATGAAGATGATATTCCGTTATTTTGCTTTGGGCACGGTATAAGCTATACGGATTTTAAATTGTCGGATTGCAGGCTTGATAGCCTTCAGGTACCGACGGATGGTGAAATTGTGGTCAGCTGTAAAGTGAAAAATACTGGAAAAGTCACGGGAGATGAAGTGGTCCAATTATATTATCATACAAAAATTGCTCATGTTGTGCGGCCGGTACAACAGCTGGCAGGTTTTAAGAGAGTTAAGTTAGATCCCGGTGAAGAAAAAACAGTTACTTTTACACTACCATGTAGTCAACTGGGCTTCTATAATGAGGAAATGCAGTTCGTAGTAGAGCCGACGAAAATGGATGTAATGCTCGGAACAAGCGCCCATGATATATTCTTTACAGAAGAAGTTGAGCTTACCGGTGAAGTAAGAGAGCTAATGGGAAGACGCAGTTATACTTGTAAGGTCAGTGTATCGTAAAAAGGAGAGCGAATATGGGGAAACAAAATGCAAAAGCTTTTGGTTGGAGAGATAAAATAGGCTATTTTCTTGGGGATTTTGGCAGTAATATGAGTTTTTCATGATATCTGGCTATTTATTTATATTTTTCACTCAATTTATTGGAATAAATCCTTTACATTTTGCAACAATCATTTTATTGGTTAAGATATGGGATGGTATCAATGATCCTATCATTGGCGCTTTATGTGACCGAATTGCTCCTAAAAATGGAGATAAGTTTCGTCCCTGGATATTCTGGGGTTCATTTTCCCTCGCGATTTCAGGAGTAATAATCTTCATAAATACCAGTGAATTTCCGTATGGGGCTAAGTTGGCTGTTTTTGTAGTAGGCTATTTGGTGTGGGATGTATGTTATACAATTGTCAATGTTCCTTACGGTTCACTGAATTCAAATATTACAGCAGATCCTATCGAACGCAGTCAATTATCAACATTTAGGAGTTTTGGGGGAGTATTTGGAGGGATTATACTTGGTATAGTAATTCCGCTATTAGTATTTAAGAAAGAAACAATAGACGGTACTCAGGTAAGTACATTCCAGGGTGATAAGATGTTCTTTTTAGCTGCAGTTCTTGGGGTATTATCACTGATCTGCTTTCAGCTTTTATACCGATGGACTATTGAGAGGGTTCACAGTAATGCAGCACAGGAGAATGTTAAGTTCAATTATTTCAGGACGTTAAAGGAGTTCTTTACAAGCAGGCCATTGCTTGGCAGAATCTTGGCATCCGTTTCGGTATTTGTATTTATCATGGGGAGTCAACAGCTCGGTCAGCTGGTTTTTCAACTTTATTTTGGAAACGGTCAATTAGCGGCGTTATCTGGGGTGGCGACCGTAATACCTATGCTTGCTATGGGACCTTTTATAAAGCATCTTGTTAAGAGGTTTGGAAAAAAAGAACTGTGCAGTTATCCGTTATTAGGAAGTATTTTGATCTATATTCTGATGCTTATCCTGCCTATTAAAAGCCCTATTATCTGGATATTAATGTTAATGCTTGCAAATACGTGTTCTATTATGCTTACTATGCTCGGATGGGCACTTATGACTGATTGCATTGATGCCCAGGAAATCAAAACCGGCCGTCGTGAAGAGGGTTCCATCTATGCCACCTTTACCATGTGCAACAAAATGGCCCAGGGCTTTGGTGCTGCGTTGGTTCCCGCTATGATTGCTTTTGTCATTCCCGGCCTTGATTTAAAGAATACTGCGACATGGACAACGGAATATGCAACCAGTGTCAAGAACCTTTCCGTTATCATGCCACTGGTAGGACTTATTATCGTCTTTATTAGCATGACATATATTTATAATCTTGATAAGAAGACCGTGGCAAGTATGCAAGAGCAATTGGGGCGCGTTGACGTGAAAGATAATGTGGCTTCGGCTCTCGACTCAATTGCTGCTACAACGGGCCGCCGTGAGGAGTAATCTCATTGATAGTTTTATGCTGATTTGGAATTCCTTGCTTGTTAGTAAAATCTAAAATACAATATAATCATAGGATAAGAATTAATCTGTCTTGAAATATTGTCCAAACTATAATATGATTATTTGGTAGATTTTAACCTATAACTGCAAAGGAAAATAATATGAAGGGCAATAATCTCCCACGTGTAAAACAACAGAATAGGGCACTGATTATGAAAGCAATTTATAATTATGCTCCGATATCACGCTCCAAAATTGCGGAAATGCTATCCCTGACACCTCCGACCATTACAACCAATATTGCCGCATTGATGGAGGACGGACTAGTGTATGAGATTCCGGCAGAGGATGCGGAGGATGGGCGCGGTTTAGGGCGAAAGCCCGTTAGTCTTGACTTCATTGAAGATGCCAGATTTGTTGTGGGCGTCGAAATCAATGCATACCAGACGACGATATGCCTAATGAATCTGAGGGGGAAGTATAAGGTTACCATGGCCTATATACCGGATAATAAAGATTATGGGGATAACATCAGGGTTCTAAGCGATAAGATAGGACAGATGATTCAGGACAGCGGTATCGCCCATGAAAAGATTCTGGGTGTAGGTGTGGGGCTTCCCGGTTTTGTCGAACGTCATGAGGGAATACTGCGAAGGGCTACCTCCTATGGCTGGAATAATAAAAATGTTGCAAATGATTTATCGAGCGTTCTAAAGCTTCCGGTTACGATTGAAAATAACGCCAGGGCGAAGGCGATTGGCGAAGAGCTGCTTAGCGGAAAGATCCGGCCTGATACCTTTGCATATTATATGATTTCCTATGGTGTGGCATGCCCGCTCTATATCAAGAATAGCATGATAACCGGCGAGTCGGCGGGAGCCGGTGAGATAGGCCACACGGTGATAGAAATTGATGGCCCGAAATGTAAGACCTGTGGCAACTTCGGCTGCCTTGAGGAAGTAGCGAGTGAGAGGGCGATCCTGAGCAGGTGTAAGGAAGGCGCCAAGGCGGGGAGAGATACCATGCTTACCAGCCTTTGCCCGGATATAGATAAGCTCAGTGCGCGTGAAGTGCTGGAAGCACAGATTTGCGGTGATGAATTTGCAAATGAAGTAGTCCGCAGGGCGATTGTTTATTTGGGAGCTGTATTAGCCAACGTAATTAACCTGATCAGCCCGCCACTCGTTATTGTTGATGGGTATATCATGAAGCTGGAGCATAACCGGCAGCAATTATTGGCAGAGACAAGGAAGCATCTCTTTGGTCTAAATGACAAAGAAGTAGAAATAGAATTTCTTGAATTTGATCAGATGACCGGTGCGAAGGGTGCGGGAGCATTAGCGATCAAAAAGTATTTTATTAAATAACCATAAAGACTTTTATCACTCGAATCATTATTAAGGATCATGTAGGCAGCAAGAATGGCTAATTCAGCATTATTGCTGCCATTTTTCAAAGGGTAATAAAATAATGCACAAAAATCAATGATAAATATGTATAAAAATAAGAATATTACCGCTAATAACAATGTATTGACAAATGAAAACAACATGTTATAATGAAAAGTGTGATATACATACGTGTTGATATAAGGAAGGATTGCACATAATGACCAATAATAAACGGGTGACAAGGGCTGATGTTGCAAAACATGCTAATGTCAGCGAAACTATCGTATCTTATGTGATTAATAACAACAGATATGTTGACAGGGATAAAAGAGAACGCGTGGAAGCGGCGATCAGGGAATTGAATTACCGGCCCAATAATGTGGCAAGGACTTTGAAAGGTAAGAGGAGCAACCAGATTATTTTTATAGCGGATCAGATAACAAATGAATATTTCAGCCGTATTGTCAGCCATATGGATAAGTTTGCATATAATCACGGGTATCTGATCTCCTTATGTGCCAACCGGAATTCACAGGAGTTTGTTTCCCAGGTAATCAGCCGGCAGTATGATGGTATTATCATAAGCTCTACGAGCTTTCCGGATGAATATGTGCAGCAATTCATAAATGCCAATATTCCTTTAGTGCTCTTTATGAACCGGAGGTATCATAATATACCTAAGAATGTAGGAATTATCAATTCGGGATTATACAGCGGGGCAAGGGAATGTGTTAAGCATTTAATAGCAAAGGGCAGGAGACATATTTTATATATAGACAGAATTAGTTCGAAGGGAACGAAAAGCACCATGGATGATTTAAGGCTTAGTGGCTTTGCTGACCAGATGCTTGAAAGTGGGCTGGAATTTACTGAGGAACGGATTATAGCGGGTTGTTATTCAGAGGAGCAGGTGGAAGCGGAGGTTATAAAAAGGATTCAAAATGGATTAAAGGTAGATGCTATATTTGGAAGGAATGATATGCTGGCCTGCGTGGCCATGTCTGCGGTTAAAAGAATGAATTTAAAAGTTCCGGAAGATATAGCGGTAATAGGCTTTGATAACTCTTCCATCAGCAGGTTTTGCAGTCCTAAGTTAACCACCATGGAGATGCAGCAGGAGGAGATCAGCCATGCGGCGATCAATATGCTTCAAATGATTATTGAGGGAAGTGAAGGGGACTTAAAAGCAACCTTTAAAACAAATCTAATTTTAAGGGAAAGTACTTAAAACAGGCATTATTAACAAGTAGCGATTATTTAAGAGGGTTTTAGTTATAAATGTACACACGTGTTGATATGGATCCCAAATAAGGGAAACCATCAGAAATCAAATAAAGCTACAGAGAATATTTTGAATACAGAAAATAAAAGTAAGATCTTATCAGATGCATTAAGGATCAGAAAACAGCTTATAGGAACTTATAGGAGAACTCGTAATATAAAAGAGAAAAGGTTGAAAGAAATAAAATTAATCAATGAAGGGGGAACCGGATTCCTGCTGACACTTTCCTGGCTATTTGTGCAGCAGGGAGCATGGACATAAACATGGAAAGACCTAATATATTGCTTATTACTACGGATCAGCAAAGATTTGACACGATTAATGCTTTGGGCAATAAAAAAATATTTACTCCCCATCTTAATTGGATGGCCGATGAGGGGATAACATTTAACAGATGCTATTCTGCATGTCCTGTATGCATGCCCGCAAGGGCTACCATTATGACGGGTAAGGAAGCATATACACACGGGTTGACAGGGAATAACAACGATTATTTGCCGATGAGGGATCATATTACCTTCCCTAAATTGCTGACAGAGAACGGATACCAGACAAGGGCGGAGGGGAAATTGCATTTTTACCCGATGAGGGCAACTTACGGTATTGAGCATGCAGATTTACCGATGGATTATTTTAACGAGATGAGAAAATACGGGAAGCATTCCACACGGCGCCATGGGGTTGGTGAAAACGAAGTAGAGCCCTTTATTAATACCGAGAATGAAGCAGACTCCCTGACCCATTGGATTGTGGATAAATCCATAGATTTTATAGAAAACAGGGATCCTACCAGGCCCTTCTTCTTATGGACCAGCTTCACAAAGCCACATTCGCCCCTGGATCCGAATTTGTCTTTTTGGGAGATTTATAACGGAATTGAAATGCCGGAGCCAGCCATGGGAGATTGGTCGGCTGATATGGATACGGCGCCGCTGGGCTTTTACAAGCCGACCTTTCAGCTAAATAATATATGGCGGATGTCGAAAGCCCAAAAGCAGCAGATTAAAAGGGCATATTATGCATGCATCTCCCAGGTCGATTATAACCTAGGCCTGTTGTTTGCAAGGCTGCGTGAATTGAATTTATTAGAAAACACCTGGATCATCTTCACCTCGGACCATGGGGACTTATTAGGGGACCACAATATGTGCGCAAAAACCAATTTCTTAGAGGGTTCCTCCCATGTTCCCCTGTTAATCAAGCCGCCTGCTGAATTTGGCAGCTCTAACCCGGGGTATGCCGGATTGCAGTGCGGAAAAATCACTACGTTAGCGGATATCATGCCTACAATTTTATCTATTTGCGGAATTAGCTTTCATGGACAGCTGGACGGAAATGATTTGCTCCGTTATATGGAAGACGGGGATGAAAAAGAGTTTTATGGAAATTGTGAAAATAAATATTTTGCTGTAATAGATAAGCAATTTAAATATATGTGGACCTGGTATGGAGGGGAGGAATTGCTGTTTGATTTGGAAAATGACCCGTTAGAGCGGCAGAATCTGGCGGACCTGACGGAATATAATCCGGTTAAAGAAAAGCTTATGGGGAAAATGGTGGAAAACATGAAAAAAACATCGCCGCAGCTGACAGAAGGAAATAAACCATTGGCAGGGGAAAAGATCAATTCTCATCGGGATATATCAAGGTTTCCCGGTTTTAACACAACCTTATTCCCAAGAGATTCTTTTCATTAATGCTTTACAATTTTAAATCAAAGTTAACCTTATAATAACATTCATTCTTTTCACCAGGGAAAAATGCTGTAGGTCTGAATGGGGGAATAAGGAGCTTAATAAATTTTTTAAAAGGAGAAGATAAGAATGAGCAAAATGAAAAAAGTATTGGCGTTATTGTTAGTCTTCGTATTAACAGCATCTTTAGGGGCATGTGGGGGCTCTCCAAAAGAAGAAACGAAAAAGGATACGGTACCAACAGATACAAAACAAACAGATGTGACACAGGCAGTGAAAGAGGAAACGGACAAAGCAAGCGGGGACTATGAATTTAAAGAGCCGGTTACAATTAAGTTTGCAAATTATGGAGTTTTAGAAGCTGGTTATGATAAGTTCTGGAATGATGCAAAAAAGGGCTTTGAAGAGAAGTATCCTGATATTACCATTGAATTTATGACCGCTGAATATGGGCAGATGTTAACTCAGGTTGTAACCTGGGTTGGCGGCGGAGAAAAGGTGGATCTGGTTTTTGGTGAAGCTTCCTGGATTCCGACCTTGGCAGATGCAGGAATTTTAATGCCGGTTACGGATGCATTTTCTGAGGATTATTTATCACAAATATATCCGTCCATGCTGGAGGCGATGAAGGTTGATGGAGTCCCTCACGGAATACCTATGTATGCATCTCCTTTTATTATGCTATATAACAAGGATCTCTTTGAACAGGCAGGCTTAGATCCTAACAGCCCTCCGGCTACAGTGGACGAAATGATGGAAATTGCACCTAAATTAGCTGCGTTGAAAACTGCAGACGGTAATCCGGTATATCCTTTTGGAATGACAACAGCCTCCGTAGCGGTATCCGGATCATGTCTGACATCGTTAATATACGGATTTGGAGGTTCGGTATTAAGTGCGGATGGAAAATTAGACATTGATAATGCCGGGTTTAAACAAACCTTTGAGTTTTTAAAGGAATTAGATGATAAGGGCTATAATCCCCAGGTAAGTAAATTAAAGGATTTGAGGAATTTATTCGCATTAGGCCAGCTTGCAATGTATTATGACCAATCCTGGGGATTTAATGGTGTCCGCAGCATCAACCCGGATGCAATTGATTTTGTAGCGTCTGCTGCTCCTTTGGCCGGCGGGCAGGGAACAGGAGAAAGCTTAATCCAGGCCCATACTCTTATGATGGGCAATAACGGAGAAGCCCAGGTTGAAGCAACCAAGTTATTCATCCAATATTTACTTACTGAGGATGTTTTGATTCCATATCTGCAGAATGTTGCTCCTGGATACCCTTCCATGAAGGCCTTAAGCGAAATACCGGGAATTACCGAATCCCCTGTTCTCGCAGGTGCCATTAAATCCTTGGATACAGCAAGAAGTGCAACGAATATTCCTACAATCAATGATTTCAATCTTGAATTAACCGCATTAGCGCAGGCAGTGACGGTGAATGATAAAGAGGTAGACCAGGCGATTAATGATTTTAAAACAGCGGCGGAAGGCATATTAAGCAATTAGGGACTATTGTTTGGCAGAGGAAGAAAAATCCTCTGCCAAACTAAATAATTCATGACAAGCAAATCAGCTTGCTGATTTACTTGCCTGCCGGCTTTAGATTATACTTCGAGAATGCTTTAAGATTTCATGGAGAAGAGAAAATGAAAAATATGGTAAGGACAGAAAGGGGAGCCTATCATGCAGAATAAGTCAATCACATTTGACCCAAATAAAAAAAAGGGTGCACCATTCATGAGAAGAATTACAAAGGATAGGCTGTTTGCCCTGGCATTACTAACCCCATCGATTATAGTTACAGTTATGTTTATTCTGGTACCGGTTTTTGATTCCGTGATAAGAAGCCTCCAGGATTACAGAATTAAAAATATTATTGCCGGAACACCGGGAAAATGGAATGAGTTTGCCAACTATATGAAGCTCTTTTCCAATAACAAGCTTTTGCCATCCATAGAAACCACATTTATTTTCGTTGGCGGGGTGGTACTGGCCCAATTTGTCCTTGGTATGGCAATGGCCCTAGTGTTAAACTCCAATTTAAAAGGAGCCAGGTTTATCAGAAGCATCATGATGGCTCCCTGGATTGTGCCGACCATTATATCCGGTCTGATATGGATGTGGATCTATCAGCCTCAATATGGGCTGTTGAAATATGTGGTGGGAATTTTCAGCGCTGGCAGGGTAACAGACTTTGCAATGTTGAATAATCCGGCAACAGCGCTGCTGGGAATAGCAATTGCTGCTTTATGGAAGCAGATTCCGCTTACTGCATTGCTGCTTGTATCAGGGCTTGCCAATGTGCCGGAGGAAACGATGGAAGCGGCCACGGTGGACGGGGCGAATGCGGTGAACCGGTTTTTTCACATTACAATACCATATATGAAAAGTATTATTAAGGTTACAACATCAATGTCAATTATAGAAAACTTCAAGCAGTTCCCTCTGATCTGGACGATGACAGGCGGCGGCCCTGACAATTCGACAAGCACCTTGGCGATTTTAAGCTACAGGGAGGCCTTTGTTTCCAACAATCTTGGATCAGGGGCGGCAGTTACAACGATATGGATGCTGTTAATGATTGGAGTAGTCATATTATTCAATATTATCTTTAAAGAAACTAAAATGGAATAGGAGGGGATAATAGATATGAAGAAGAAGCAGATCATTTTTACAGTCATCCGTTATATCATAGTTGCATTGATTTTATTGTTTCTGTTATTCCCGTTATATTGGGTTTTAATGACATCCTTTAAAGAAAACATGGAGGCATATAAATTTCCGCCTACGTTTTTTCCGGAGTTCCCGACGGCGGGTGCATATATGAAGCTGTTTACAGAGGATCAATATTTCTTCCGCTATTACATAAATAACTTTATTGTATCCGGCTCCTGCGCTATATTGACCACATTTATGGCAATTATATCAGGATATGCATTATCAAGGTTTCATTTCAAATGGAATAAGTGGATCATAGCCGCCTTTACCTCGGCACAGATGTTTCCGGTAGTAAGCCGTATGATTTCGTTATATGGGCTTATGGGAAAGATGCATTTAATAAATACCCGGCAGGGATTAATTTTAGCGTTAACGGCGGCAATGATACCCTTTACCACCATGCTGATGGCAAGCTTTTTTGACAGCATACCCAAGGTTCTTGAGGAGGCAGCCTTTATTGACGGAGCGGGAAGGTTCAAGATCTTATTTTCCGTCATTATACCGTTAGTAAAGCCGGGGATCCTTGCAGTTGGTATTTATTCCTTATTAATGACCTGGGATGATTACCTGCATGCAACGACACTGATACAGACAGATTCGCTACGGACGCTTTCAGCAGGTGTTTCGGTGCGGTATTTAGGGGAATTATCCTACGATTGGTCACTCGTTAATACCATTTCAGTGATTGGCATTATTCCAATGTTACTTCTATTCTTTTTCTTTCAGAAGCATCTTGTAAAAGGATTAGTACAGGGGGCGGTGAAAGGTTGAAAGAAATACACGTTCAACCTTCAAGGTTTGTGCCTGCGTCATCCCCGGCGCAAACTTTGGATGCGCAAAAAACATGCGCAGGAAGAAGGTAAGGATGAATAAGAGAGGGCAGAATATTGAATAGGAAAGAAGGACAGAGAGATGTTAGTAACAAACAAAGAAAATCTGGAATATGCAAGCCGAAATGGATATGCTATTCCTGCAATTAATACACAGGGTGGAAATTATGATATCATATGGGCGATTTGCCGGGCAGCACAGGAATTAAGCTCCCCTATCATATTAGCACATTATGTCTCTACCGGTACATATTCGGGAAATGATTGGTTTGTAGAGGTATCAAAATGGTGTGCCAACAAGGTATCGGTACCCGTATCGATCCACCTCGACCATGGGGAGAGCTATGAGATATGTAAGGAGGCGCTGGAGCTTGGATTCACCTCCGTTATGATTGACGGTTCCATGAAGCCGGTCGAAGAAAATGTGGAGCTTACGAATAAAGTTATCCTGGAAGCCAGAAAATACGGTGTTATTGTTGAAGCGGAAATTGGAGAGCTCGCCCGGTTAGACGGCGATGGAAACGCAGTGGAAAATAAAAATATTGCCGACCCGGAAGAAGTCAGAAGGTACCTCACCCTATGCCAGCCCGACACCTTGGCGATTGGAATCGGAAATGCCCACGGCTATTACAAAGGAAAGCCGGATATCAAGCTGGATATCCTGAAGGCTGTGAGGGAGTTCACGGATATACCCCTTGTACTCCACGGATGTACCGGTATGTCGGAAAGCATTATCAAAAAAGCAATTGGAATGGGAGTAGCTAAAATTAATTTTGGTACCGAGATACGGTATAAATATATTGAACATTATGCCGATGGCTTAAAAAATATGGATCATCAAGGACATTCCTGGAAACTATCCCAATATGCGAATGATAAATTAACGGAGGACGTAAAAGCGATTATCCGGTTAGCGGGATCAGAAGGAAGAGCATAGAAAGGGGGACTCTATTTATGAAGAAACAGCTCAATGTCGGATTTATAACAACACTCTCAGGCAGATGGCCCAGGGAGCTTCCGGAAAAAAGAAGGAAGGAATATGGGGAATGGCTTGAGGAGAATTTATCCGGTGTAAATATTATTAAGGCAAAAGCTTTGGGGGATTCACCGAAAGCGGCAGATGAAATTTCACAGCAATTTAAAGCAGAAGCGGTAGACATTATTGTTATGGTTTATGGAGCATTTACCGGGGATGATATATCCACCTGTCTCGCGGAGAACCTGGAGGTGCCGATTGTCCTATGGGCGCCATATGAGCCTCCCTTTGATAAAAATGACAGATTGTATGCCAATGCTTTGGTGGCAATTACGATGAATTCAGCGTCACTAAAGAAACTGGGATACACGTGTTATACCATCTATGGCGATAAGGAAGAAGCTACCACTGCCGCAAAGGTTATAAACCTGATAACCGCTTATAATGTATTAAAGAAGCTAAAAGGTACTGTGCTGGGACTGTTTGGTTACCGCCCCACGGCCTTTTACAATTCAAGCTTTAGCGAAAGCTTAATCCGCAGAACCTTTGGAATCAGAATGGAAGAAACGGATTTAAAGGTAGTATTTGACGAAATGGATCATGTATCCAGGGAAGCATATGAAACGGATATGGAAAAGGTGGAAACGCAGTACGATGTCAGTAAGCTCCCGGAGGGACATTTGGAGAACCATTCTAAATTATACCTCGCACTGAAGGAGCTTATGAAAAGACAATCCTATGATTTTGCCACGATCAAATGCTGGCCGGAGATGGGCAGCCTGCATACAACGCCCTGTGCGGTATTAGGCAGGTTAGCGGATGAAGGCATGAACATAGGGTGTGAAGGTGACATAGATGCCGAGCTTGCCCAGATTGTGCAGAACTATCTTACCGGGCTTCCGACCTTCATTACTGACATGATTAATATTGATGAGGAACAAAATGTGATGACCTTCTGGCATTGCGGGAATGCAGCACCGTCTTTAAGAAATACGAAGCATGAATATACCATGAACAACCATCCCCTGGCAGGGCAGGGAACAGCCTTTTATGGTGCGTTGAAGGAAGGAAAGGTAACAATAGCAAGATTTTGTAATATCAATGATTCTTATAAGCTATTTCTTCTCAGGGGCACAGCAATTGATAAGGACCGTTATACCAAGGGTGTTATGGCTAATATTAAAGTTGATACGCCCGTAAGAAAAATAGTAGAGCGCATTATGGAAGATGGAATACCCCACCATTATAGTGTTGTATGGGATGATGTGGCAGATTCCATGATAGAGGTCTGTAAATTATTAAATATACCGGTTATTGAGATGTGACATTGGATATAGTTGACAAAAATAGGCTTCTGCTATTTGGTGTACTATTTCCAAAATAGATGATTTAAAATAAAGTTATTGTTTATCTCTGGGGAAAATACAAATAATTAGGGAAGCCTGATTTTTAAAATATGTAATATATTTAATCTCTGGCGGATCAGTAGAATAGATAAGCAGATGGGCAGCAAAAATGGCTAATTAGCATTATTGCTGCCCTTTTGACTATTCTCAGGAGCAGGGGATATAACCGGGTGCAGGGGAACCGGATCATAATCATCTGCTATGGGGGAGCCTGGCTATGCAGCTTTCTCTTTTTGCCAGATAAAATGGCAGGGAGAGCTTTAAGGGGAGTGTATGTCCGCCGTTAATGCGGTCAATTAGTATTTTAGCTGTCATTTTTCCCATTTCATCAATCGGTATATGCATGGTAGTCAGCATGGGGGAGACGTATTGGGAGATTTCGATATCATCCATACTGATGACGGAAATATCCTCCGGAACCCTGAAGCCGCATTCCTGGATCGCCTTGATTGCTCCGATTGCAGTAATGTCGTTAATACAGAAAAAGGCAGTGACGTTCTTTGTCCGGTCCAGAATGCGTTTGGCTCCTTGATACCCGCCCTCAGAGGAAATAGGGACATTGGTCGTGAGATCTCTATCGAAGGGGAGATGATGCTTTTTCAAGGCATCCTGATAAGCCGAATACCGGACTTCCTTTTGGAATTCACCAATATATCCGATCCTTTCATGTCCAAGCTTAAACAGAAATTCCATGGCGTCAGCAGCAACGGCGTAGCCGTCACAAATGACCTGGTCGTATTCAGAATCCAAGGTATTCAGGCCTGTGTATACCACTTTTTTGAAGTGTGTTTTTAAAAACTTCAGGGTTTCTTTGTCACAGCGGCCTAAGACAGCGACTCCGTCTACTTCGTTATTCAGGATCTGATGATGGGTTGCAGGGTTATGGATGTCAAAAGCAGAGAAGGAGTATTTTACAATGTATCCTTCCTTTAAAGCCTCCTGTTCGATGCTCCGGGTAAGGGCAGAGAAAAATGCATCATTTTTGGCATCGGTGGAGCGTGCATGGATACAGGCGATGGAGTGGTTGGATTTCTTCTCGGAATTCCCTATCTTTAAAGCCTGGGCAGAGGTATTCGGAATATACCCCCCGCTCCGTGCAATCTCCCATATTTTATCCTGGACCTCTTTACTTGCCGCATTTAAGGAATTGCCGTTAATGATTCTGGAAACGGTAGAAACAGAAACACCGGCAGCCTTCGCAATATCTTTTAGTGTCATGGATCAGAGACCGACCTTTCTTGCTATAGTTTATTAAATGATACTGATAGGTATAGTATAACATAAAGCCAAACGTTTGCATAGAATTTTCGCAAAAATTTGCGTAAAAGTGTTAAAATGAAATCAGAAAACAAATGGAGGTACCAAGTTTGAAAGAAAGGCACTTTCAAACTATTTATTAAGGCCTATTCACTTTTTGAATAGGTCATCAAAAAGTGAAAGG
>DUNO01000031.1 GCA_012839295.1 Clostridiales bacterium | reverse complement strand
TGAACCGCTCCCCGTCAAGTAGACAACTAAAAAAATAAATTTTTCTCTGCCAGTAGGTTTCATCCTACTGGCAGTTTTTATGCTGCTTGTAAATACATGTTGTATTTTTCGATAGGTGTTACTACACCTAAATTTCTTTGTAACCGTTTGTTGTTATAGTAATCTATATAATCAGCAATCATATTTACCAAAGTTTCTCTGCTGGTAAATCGTTTCCCATAATACCGTTCCCTTTTGACTATGCCCCAAAAGCCTTCCATTGGCCCATTATCAATACATTTTGCCACTCTCGACATACTCTGTACCATCCCAGCTGACTCAATCTTTGCATGAAAAACCCGGTTGGTATACTGAAATCCTCTGTCAGAATGAAACAGTGGATGTGCTTTTGGATTTGCTTCTAATGCTGCATCAAAGGTTTTAAATACAAGGGCGTTGTCATTTCTGTCATTTATCACATACGAAACAATTCTTCTGTCATATAGATCAAGAATGGCACTCAGGTAAACTTTGTGTTTTTCGATTCCGATGTAGTAATGAAATTCTGTTACATCCGTCAGCCATTTCTCATTTGGTGCATCCGCATGGAATTCCCGGTTGAGTATGTTTCCTGCGATGTACTGTGCATTTTTGGCTTGTCTGGTACAACCATTGTTTGCATACTTAATGGTTGATTTTATACCTTTTTTTCTGCATATACGTAACACTCTTTTATCATTCACTTTTATATCATGATAACGTTCTAAATCATCCCTGATACGACGATATCCCTTGTCTGGTGATTTCCGTATGTATCTGTTCTATTTTTTCGGCAATACGCTCATTTACCAGTTCGTTTTCAGGGATTCTTCTGCAAAGCCACTTGTAGTAAGCAGCCCGTGATACACCCGCAAATTCACATAAGTTGCCAATTGGATAATGATGAATTTCGTGTTCTTCTTTGATTGCCTGATATAGGTATTCATGACGGATCAGGCTCAGCCCCGCCTCCTCTCTATTTCTTCGAGTTTTTTTAAGAAAGATGCTTCCATTTCAGCATGTTCCTTTTCTGCCCTTAAAATCTTATTCTCGGCACGCAAACGTTCTAATTCACTCATATCATCCAGACTTTTTCGTTTCCCACGATTGTCCCTTAAAGCCTCGATGCCGCCAGATTCATATTTAACAGTATAGCTACGTGCCTGCTGATAGGATACCTGATGTTTTTCTGCTGTTTCTGTATAATTATGGTCATGTTTTATACAATACTGTACGATTTCAACCCGTTCATCAAATGTTGTTTTTCGCCCTTTGGTCATAATGGTAGTTCCTCCTGCTCCAGAAGATTTTAATACTTCCTGACCATTATACACCTGAATCCACGTTTGTAACTTCCATTTTGAACGAATACCGTATTTTTTACAAACATCATCTAAAGACCCGCCGCCGCTTAAATACTCTTGAACTGCTTGTAGCTTCAGATCTTTTGAATATTTCTTATATCCTTTCCTGTAGAAGGCTTCTGTTCCCATGGACTCATAATTGCGGATCCATTGTTGGAAGGATGCCTGGCTTATCCCGTATGATGTTGCCATCTGTTTCTGGCTGCCCTTCCCATCAAGGTAGAGTGTTACGGCGGGTACTTTATCTTCAGCAGATATCTTTCCTTTTGACATAAAATAAACTCCCTCCTAAGTAAACAAGTTTTTATTATTTCACTTGTCTACCCAGAAGGGAGCATATCATGTTTCCCTGAAACAGCCCCTTTGTTTGATAGGATGCCCGTAATATCCGGCATATCAGTTATTTTTTCCAGCGGATTACCCCGCCAAGCAGGCCCGGGTCTTGGTTCCAGACCAGCTCGTAGGCCTCCGGTATCTGCCCATAGGTAAAACGGTGGCTGATCAACGGTTTTATATTTAAGTTACCATAGTAGATCAGGTTCAGGAATACCCGGATATCCTCATCCGAGGTCCAGCTGTCGGAATTAACATAGCGGACCAGGTTACTGTCCATGACCGGGGGCCAGCCGCCCTGGATCTTCAAATCCGCCCTGCGCAGGGCAAAGGGCTTGGAGTTAACGTAGGTACCGATAAGGCTCGCACCCTTCATCATAAGGTTCTGGTCATATTTTGGTACTTCATCCCCGTGAACCTGGGAGATCATGATGACACGGCCCCGCTCAGCAACTATTTCGAAGGCCTGCTCCAAAGGCTGGCGCACACCCGTTGCTTCGAATACCACAGGAACTCCCTCACGTTTTAAGCTTTTTATTACCTTGGTAAGGCCCTCCGGATCCTTTCCCGTGTTAACCGCATAATGGACACCCATTTCCCTTGCAATGTCTAAACGGCTCTCCTCCAGGTCCGCAACAATGACGGGCAGCGCTCCCGCTGCCTTTGCCACCTGGGCGGTAATGGCTCCCACAAACCCCTGGCCCAATACAACCACAGGCTCCCCAAGCTGCAGCTGCGCCCTACGGACAGCATACATTCCCGTATGCCCCAGATTAAAGAAGGCCGCCTGCTCCAGGTCAATTCCCTCCGGCGCGGGAGTTACATTATATTGGTCCATAATCAGGTATTGGGCATGCTCGCCGGTAGTAACCACCGGGTCCCCTACCTTAAAATCTGTTACTCCCTCTCCTGCCTCCAGTACCCTTGCTGCCATACTGTACCCAATATTGGTGGGCAGTGGGACAATGGAGCCAGCCATAAGGGTATGCTCCGTACCGGGGCTCATTGTGCTGTATTCCGCTTCCAATAATAGCTCGCCCGGTCCCGGCTTTGG
Organism: Clostridiales bacterium; assembly: GCA_012839295.1. Classification (GTDB taxonomy): domain Bacteria; phylum Bacillota; class Clostridia; order Lachnospirales; family Lachnospiraceae; genus Mobilitalea. Next base: position 137,996 of record DUNO01000031.1, on the reverse strand, counting down.
CAGCTCTTTTTCTTTCAGGATGACCCTGCCATGCTCTGCAACAGCGTATATCGTTTTCATAGTCTTTCCCAAGCCTTTCCGTTTTTAATTCTGTCTCCGTTTTACTTCTGTATCCGTTCTGGTTCTATCTCATTTTTGATTCTGTATCCGTTCTGTCCCGTTTTTGCTCTTATATCCAAGGTTAATTTTTTGTTGCTGCCGTTAATTTTTCCGCTTCCTGGTTTGAGGTTTTATAATCCCTGTCAGCCGCATTTGCATCCGGGATTTTCCACATGGTAAGTATGGTGATAAATGAAATTACCAGCAATACCATCAGAACATAATATGCCATTGTCAGCTTACCTGCCTGGTTGAATGCCGCCATAAAGGCTATGGAAAACGCAAAAGGTATTGCCTGGATCGTCATAATCCACTTATTTGCTGCCTGATAGTGCTTCCGTCCGTATACATACGAGGTTACGCAGGGATGCATAGTCGGGACACCGCCCGTCATGCAGGCCACACCGAATGCCCAAACAACCATCAAAGGCACACTGCCGCCCACAGGCATGATTGCCAGAGGGATTACGGCAAAAAAGAACAGGATATTGAGGATCAGGGACGCCTTGATTGATCCCAGCTTGTCATCAAAAACACCCAGGACATAGCTCATAGGGATACCTGCAATTGCACCAACCGACAGCCAAAGAAGAGCCTTTGCCACAAACAGGTTGGGAACATCCGCCTCCGTACTTAAAGATATGTAACGCACTGCCATATAGGCCATCATAGCATTAATTACAAACTGCATTATACCATAGGATATGATTAATTGCCAAGCGCGGGCCTCTGATAGAAGCTTTTTCAGTGAGATTGGTTCGCTCTCATCCTGCTCGGAAATTGGGGCCCTGTCAGCCCCGTCCGGATATAGTCCTGCATCCTCCGGTGTATCCTTCATGAAAAATGCCGTAATTAAGCCAATAACAACCACTACAATTCCCATAACAATGTATGCTTCTTTAATCCCGACGCTATTTGATACCTTTGTCAGGATCGAAATCCCACAGACGGAGAACAAGGGACTACCTGCTGTAATAACGCCCATAACACGTCCACGGTATTTGATATACCAGTTTGCACAAAGCATAAATCCGCCCATCTGCAACGGAACTACCAGGATGCGGACAAAGAACAGGCTGACCGCATATAATACATAATTAGAACCTGAGAAGGCAATGCCGCAGCAGGCCAGGCCCAATATGACCATACTGGGAACCATGAATTTTTTTACGCCAAATTTTACGAATGCCGCGCCGCACAGGAGGTAAAAAATTATCACGACTACGCTTCCATAGGTAACCGGATTGGTAATCTGCATATCTGTCCAGCCATAGGTTGAGGACAGGTAGGGCTGCAAAATATTGATATGGTCATTTTGCAGACCCGAGTAAAAGAACATATATACAACCCCAAGCACCATAAAAAGTATCGAGTAAAGCCCAAATCTCTTGTTTTTAAACATAAAAATACCCTCCTTAAATTTTAAATCAAACCAGAAATTCTAAATTAAGCCAGCCTTGGCTGCACCGGCCTACCCCCTTTGAATGAATTCGATCAGCACTCCTGAATTATCCCTGATAAACATTACCGGATTTCCTTCCATAACAACCTCATGGGCAATATCAACGCCATTGCTTAGGAATTTCTCCTTTAATGCCTTCATGTCCGCCGTCTGAAAAGCCACATGCTTCGTCCCTACGGTCTGAAGATCAGAATTCGGTGCCAGCCGCTCCTGGGGAATCGGTTTTGGATCATCATACTGGAATAATTCAATTTGAAAGTCACCATTTGCAATAAATACAATCCTCGCCTTAAGCGGCGGTATGTAATCATCCTGCACCACCTCAAAATTAAGGTTCCTGTGGTACCATTCAATTGCTTCCTCCATGTCCTTTACGCTGATTCCGACATGCAACGGTTTAAAAACTAGTTCCATCCTTAATCCCTCCTTTCATTAAAGCATGCATTACTCTTCCACAACCAATCTTCCGCCGCCAGCCAGCCCATAAGCACCTGCCTGGCCACCCTTGGCCTTGATTGTCACTCCCTCCGGTGCATCGATCTGTGCCGGATAGATGTCCGTCAGTAAAATAATGTTGGAATCCGCCGTTGCCGTCCATTTACTTCCAGCGTCCAGCGCCAGGTTCCCATTTATAATAGCCCCCTTCAGGGTCGTGGAATTCAAGCTGATCCACATGGCGCGCTCCGGATCCTCATGAAGGAGATCCCCGGACACATCCATGTCCTTAAAAATGACATTTACACCATAGGGTGCACCGCCAGCCTTTGTCGCGCAGGGATCATCATTTAAGACCGTATGTACCAATACCTTTGAATCCGATTTAATATCTGCCCCTGTAAATTCAATCTGGGCATTATGGCTCTTGATCTTTACAAGCTCCTGCCTGGCTCTGATTGTCCCACCCTTTACAACCAGGGTTCCGACCTCTTCCGGAACGCCCATGACACAATGCATCAGGCAGAAATAGGTGGCACAGGCCGCAGTACAGTCCGTAAAGGTCATATCCCCCTCTCCCGCGATGATGGAAGCCATGCCGTCAATGTCAAAATTGCACCGGTTAAAATAGTCATGGCAGTCCGGATCCGCATAGGCCCCATAGCCCCGCTTAGTCACAATGATGTCACAATCATTTGCCTCCAGATAGACAAAGCCTTCCGCGGTCTCTGTGGACAAGGCTCCCCAGCCGTCACAGATGATCTTGCTGTCATAGAAATAGCTATAGGAATTACTCATGGTACAATGGGTTCTGCAGTTCCCCCCGATTTCGAGAGCTGGAGGCGGGGTTGCCATTAACCCTGCCGGGCTGGCAATCCCCTCTCCATAAGGCACACCATGAGAGATGAATAGCGAATCATAGGCACGTAATGTGCTAAACTGCTCCGCAACAGTACAAAAGCGGCTTTTTCCGTAAGAATCTATTATGACATTCCTAAGTGTTAAATTTGCCTGGTTTTTCACGGCTGCCCCTGTGGCCGGGCCGCCCACTCCCTTACCATCCCCCAAAAGGTGTATCACCCCGCCGCAGACCTTGGCCTCGGAGCCTGCGCCTTCCAGATAGATACCTCCTTCGTTGCCCTGGTAAGCTACTACCTTGATATCCTTGATTTGGTTCTTGCTGACCCTACCTCCAAAGATAAGCCCATTTTTTGAGCTATCCTCCAGGTAAGCCCCGTCTTTTACATGGACTGCCGCCCTTGCATCAGGATAGCCTTCAAACCAGTTAACCGGAGGCTTTCCGGGATTTGCCAGGCTGTTGACCTGCTTTACGATATCCGCTGTTTTCATTGATAATTTAGAAGACAAACGTTCCGGTTTCTTTAATGTCTTTGCTTTCACTTTTTCCATCGCAGCATTACCCTCCTCTATTCCCATCAATTTCTTTAGTGTCATTATTCCATATTTGCATTGGCACTTAAATGATGTTTTTTGTTAATAATGTTATGTTTTTTTAGATTCGCCTGCCACGTTTCGTGATTTTGCCAATACCGGAACTGCCGGATGGACAGCAGGCAGATCCAGAAATCATGGCTTAGAGGGGGCTGTAGAGGTGCTGCAGCATAAAAAAAGACTGCAGGGTCACCACGACACTACAGTCTCTACTCTAATTTAAAGATATCAACCGGACATACCATCCAAAAATATTAATTAAACATATTTGCAGACAGATTAACCAAGCACTAACCAAATATACCAGTCAACGCCTCATTTTTCCTATGGTATCACTGATACAGTTTATTTTTCTTCGCCGCCTCATTGGAGTGGAGCTTCCGGTATTCCAGCGGGCTCATCTTATAGGCGTTCTTAAATGCATCCACAAAAAATCTTACGTTATGGTAGCCAACGGCCTCCGCGATCTCATAGGTTTTCATATTTGTCCTAAGAACCAGCTTCAGCGCCTCCTCCATCCTGATCTCTGTCAGGTAGGTCTTAAAATTCTTTCCCGTCGCATTCTTAAAGGCAGTACTGAAATAGCTGCGGCTTACATAGGTCAGGTCCGCCAGCTCCTTTAAGGAGATATCCCTCATGTAATTTCTCTGGATATATTCCTTAATCTGGACAATCTCATAAACACTTCCCTGGTCAACCAAATGATAGATTACTGGGATCAGGTATTGGTAGAACTCTATGACAATCGCCTTCACAGCCCGGTAGGTTGTCTGGTACCTTAGCTCTTCCTGCTTTTCCTCCTGCTTGATCCTCCAGTTGGCCGCCTTCGGATTTAAATCCTTCAGCTTCTTCCCCAGCTCCCCGATAAACATGATGCAGCGGTTGATCGCCGCATTTTTATTCCCATAATGGATATACTCGATGGCATTCAATACATTTTCAATCTTATCATAGACCCGCTTGTCCTTGCCGACGATAGAATTATATACTTCCTCCAATAATTCCTCGTACACGTCAAAGGAAAGGTTCTCAACCTTATCCAGCTTACCGTAATCCATGATGTCTTTTTCTTCAAAGAAATATAAATCATAGGCATATTTTGCCGATTCATAGGTCATAAGCAGCTGGCTGGTGTTCCTTATCATCTCACCCACACCAACCTGGAGCTCAACCCCAAAGTCATTTTTAATCACCTGCTTTGATTTCAGCACATATTTCTCGATAAAGGTTTCCCTGTCTTCCTCCGGGATTACGGCGATAAGGCTGCAGCAGCTGTCCTCTTTTTTGACGACAAAGCCCGTCTTTGATAAGCAGAAGATCTCCTTGATCCTCTTATAGATGGAAAATTTGAGAAACAGGTACCTCTCATAAGACATGTTTCTTATCTTTTCCGGCTCCAGTAACACTCCATAGCATAATCCCACATAGAATTTTCCTGTGAATTCAATTCCTGAATTTACGAAGATTTCATACAAATCCTGCTCGGAATAATCATCTTCCTCCGTATTAATCTCAATAAAGTTATGAGAATGCTTTTGTAATAGCTTCTGCCCATTATGCTGCAGTTCATTTACGTTATCCGTGTTACCATCCACCAATACTATTGTATTCATACCAACCGCTTAACCTCCATAATCTCCTATTTTCATATTTGAAGGGGTCATTTAGCTAATTATGCTATCCTTTACCGCATATATTCCTCCAGTGAACTCCCCATCCCTAAAGCCAATGGGATTGCGGTCACATGATTTCAATCATCTTGCCCGGATTCAGGATGTTCTTCTCATCAAAGGCAAGCTTTATGGACTTGTACAATTGGCTCATCCGGCTGCCCACAAAATCCTCCAGATATTTTAGGCGTCCGTTTCCAATACCATGCTCCCCGGATAATTGTCCTCCTAATTCCTTGCTTTTTGCATAAAGTTCCTTTAGGACCAGATCCGTCGTTACCTTCCATTCTTCCTCAGTAAGGTCATCCCTTAGGATTTCCGTATGGATGTTACCGTCCCCCGCATGTCCTACGGTTATGATACGTACCTTATGCTTTGCGGCAATCTCCTTTGCCGCCTTGACATACTCGGCAATCTTGCTCCTGGGAACAACCACGTCGCATTCTTCCTCGCCGGTGGTATCCGCTTTCATGCCTTCCAATACGGCTCCCCGGATACTCCAGACGGATGCATTCCGCTCCTCCGTATTGCACAGCATTACATCCCTTGCCCCTGCCTCCAGGCAGATTTCTGCCGCAATATCACAGTCCCTTTCTACCTCCTGCTTCGTATTTCCGTCAATCATGACGATCAGGTACGCCGAACCGCTCTTGTCAGGAAAGACCTTTCCCAGCTGCCGCTCCACGATATCCAGCAATTCTGCTTCAATAAATTCAATAGCCGTTGGAGTCAGGGTGCTGTTTAACAGCTTTGGTACCGTGTCGATGCATTTTTCCAGGTCATTATAGGGCACTACCAGGCTGTAGGAGCATTTCGGGATGGAGATCAGCTTTAAGGTTATCTCCGTCGCAATGCAAAGGGTTCCTTCGGAGCCGATGACAAGATCCTTGATGGCATAGCCCGTCGTGTTTTTCACCACGTTACTGCTGAAGGTTACGATCTCACCATCCGGCAGCACTGCTTCAATGGAACGGACATAATCCCTGGTTACGCCATAGCGGACCGCCCTCATTCCTCCTGCATTGGTCATTACGGTACCGCCGATGGAAGCCGTCTTCTCACCGGGATCCGGCGGATAGAACATGCCCTTTTCTATGGCTGCCGCCGCAACCTCGGACAGGAGCACTCCCGGCTGGGCCGTCATGGACAGGTTCCCCGCATCTACCTTGATGATCTTGTTCAGGCGCATTACGGAAAGCATGATACCTCCGTATTTACAGGTGGCTCCGCCGGCCAGGCCGGTACCCGCACCGCGGGCAGTGACGGGAATGTTATGTTCGTAGGCAAATTTCATGATTGCTGAGATTTCCTCCTTTGAAATTGCCTCTATGTATACCTCCGGTGCAAAGATACCGTACTCCGGCATCTCATCATGGTAATATTCCCTCTGGATCTCCTCCCCGACGAGGACACGTTCCGGGGACGTGACCCCCTTCAGGAATACAATATCCTCCCCGGTAAGCTTATTGTATGGAAACGCCATCCTGCTTTCCCTCCTTCCACACCTGCAGCCTTTGAATCAATCCCGGCAGGATATTATTCAAATCATCTGCGATACAATAGTTTGCGATATTAAAAATCAAGGCCTCCGGGTTGCGGTCAATCGCCACGATACATTCGGAGCCATTCATGCCGGCAGTAAATTGTATCGCACCGGAAACACCGCAGGTAATGATTAATTTCGGCTTTACGGTCCTGCCGGATAAGCCGATCTGCCTGGAGGTATCCCCATATCCCTGCTCAACCATTGGCCTCGTATAGCATAGCTGTCCGCCAAGGGTGTCCGCCAGCCTTTGGACTAATTCCAGCTCCTTTTCTGTTTTCACACCCCGGCCTGCCACTACTAGTATCTCCTCCTCCGAGATGGACTTGGAACGGCAGATGGCCGTCGCTTCAACCACCTTAATGCGGGAGCGCGCCAGGTCATCCGTAACGGGGCACAGCTCCAGGGTTCCCGTGGGGTCTTCCACCTTTTTGGCCGGCTCCATCACCCGGTAACGTACTGTTGCAAACTGGGGCCTGGCATCCGTAATCATGATCTGTGCCATAATGTTTCCGCCAAAGGCCGGACGGATCTGGACTAAATCCGTATTACCCTTAATGTCAAGCTGCGTGCAGTCTGCCGTTAAGCCCGTATGGAACCTGGTGGACAGCCTGGGAGCCAGGGATCTGCCAAGGGCAGTTGCGCCAATCAGGACAATGGAGGGCTTAATTGCGGCTATACAGTCTGCCACTGCGTCCGTATAGCAATCGGCTTTAAAGCCTGTAAAGCCCGGATGCTCATATACGTAGACCTTTTCTACCCCGTAGGAGAGCAGCTTTTTAGCATTCTCCCCAGTTCCTCCGGCTCCTACAATCACTACCTTTACCCGGTAGCCTACCTTGGCTGCCAGCCTTTTTGCTTCGCCGATTAATTCATAGGCCACGGGATGGATATCCCCATTTTCCTGCTCTGCATAGACCAGGATGTCATTCCATTCCCTCTTGTTTGCCGAACCTGCCTTCTGTTCAAAACGGATTGCATCCCGTGGACATACCTTGATACATACACCGCACATACGGCATTTTTCATTCACTGCGATTCCCTTTGCTTCCATGGATAAAGCCTGGAAGGGACATTTATTAATACAAAGACGACACAGGTCACAGCGTTCCTGGTTAAACTTTAGTAATTCCATCGATACCTCCACCTGCCGCCCAAGCGGCATATAAACCGGTTGGAAGCGGCTTTCTTCCAACTTATCTTCTACACTAGCTTATACTAGCAGCTATACCAGCTTCTTTGCTACCAGCAGCCCAAACAGCTGCTCCGTCTTCTGCTCCGAATCACCCTCCAGCTGCACCCTCTCCTGTGCTGCCTCAGGAGGGAAAATCCGTTCCACCTGTGTCGGTGACCCGACAAGGCCATATCTGCTTAAATCCTGGTCAGGGAGATCCTTATATGTAATAATCCGGACCTTGCGGCCTTCACTTAATTTCTTTAACCGGTACGAGGGCAGACGGGGCACATGGATATCCTTATCCACCGTAATTAAGCATGGGTATTGCATTTCAGAAACCTGGGAAACGCTGACAAGATCCTGCCTGACCTGGACTTTGCCGGAATCCACATAGCAGACCTCCTTCACCCAGGCTGTATGGGGGAGACCAAGATGCTCCGCGATTGCAGGCCCCACCTGGGCCGTGTCCCCGTCCGTCGTCTGCTTGCCGCAGATAACCAGGTCTGCGCCGCCCAGTAAACGGATCCCCTGTGCCAGGGTATAGGAGGTGGCCAAAACATCTGCTCCGGCAAATTTTTTATCTGATAGGATCACTGCATCATCAGCGCCCATGGAATATGCATCCCTCATCATGTCTTCAGCCTGTGCCGGTCCCATGGTGAGTACCGTTACCGTTCCGCCAACCTTATCCCTGATACGGAGTGCCGTCTCCAGACTGAACAGATCATAGGGATTTGTCTTCGTCTCGGAGCCCATCCTTTTCAATATTCCATTCTGTGGATCAACCTCCACCTCCATGGTTGCAGGTACCTGTTTCATACAAACTATAATTCTCATGCAATTTCTCACTCCTCAATTAGTTAACAAGTATACAAGTTGCTAAAAAGCACCGGCACCGCCCTTGCGCCGTATATCCCGATTAATAAAAACATGTTATTGGGCTGCTCCGTTAATCTAAGTTATGAGAAGCTGCTTTTTAACTTCTCATAAAAGATGCTGGTTTTGCGTCGTGCATCTCGACTATAGGAACACGTATTATGTTCCTATAGTATAAATTATAGTCATTATCACATATTTTTTACTATTGTGCAACAATGAGTAGGGAAATCACAAAGAAAAAACAAGCAGCTGACGCGGGAGTTGATTGATGCGGCGGCCTGTCTTTTCTTGTTAATTTATTTCTATGTAATTCACCTCTGCCTAATTCATTTCTACCATTACCTGATGGGCAGATTTGGATATTTCCTCTGTATTTGCCGTGATTTCCTCTACGAACGCCGTAATATTGTGGATGGAACCGGTCATTTCCTCAATACGCTGGTCAATGAGCTGCTTTGTGGATAACACGTCCGCAGTGGCGCGGAGCATTTCTTCCTGGTCTCCCTGGGTATTTCCTGCAAGGAATTTGGTTTGCTCCGCCAAATGCTTTACTTCCTCGGCTACAACGGAAAAGCCCTTCCCATGCTCCCCTGCCCTGGCAGATTCAATTGCCGCATTCAATGCAAGAAGGTTGGTCTGATTGGCTATCTCCACAATCTGCCTGCTGGAATTCACAAAGTTATCCAAGCGCTCCTCCATAAAAGCAATGTTCTGGTTCAGGGTTTCCATGACCCCTGTAATATCGGAAGCCTTCATGCTGATGGATTCAATTGCTGCGGCAGTTTCTTCGTTTCCGGTGGAAACACTTTCTATGGCACTTAAAATCGTACGGACCTGTCCGTTTACGGATTCTACCTTTGCAAGGCGCTCCTCTGCCATGGCTTCCATTTCCTGTGCCAGCTGGATCTGGGACTCCCTTGCCGTAATCATTTCCTTTTCAAGCTCTACGGTCTTTTTATTATAATCAATGCAGTTGTTGGGAATATTAACACCATGGTAGATGGCAATGGCCATCTTTTCACAGGAATGGTATCCACAGGCTGAGCAGTTAATTTTACGGCTTTCCGCCTCTTCCTTATTCATCTGGCGGTAAACAGCCTCCAGCTCCTGGGGATCCACCTTTGGCAGGTTCAGTGACAGGGTCTTCTTAGTATAGCGGCGTTCAAAGTCTGTCCAGGGCATGGTTTTATCAAAATACCGGTGAAGATATTCCATCCGCTTCCTGCCAAGCATCCCCGCCTTTTCCTTACTCCGCTGCCTCTTCTTCTCATTAAAGGTACGGTCCACCTCGTCCAGGGACATGGTCCTGGTCAAAGCATTCTGCTCCGTCCCCGTTCCAAAATTACATCCGTAGCTGCAGTTTAGGATATCAAGAAGTAAGGGCAGCTCCTCCTTCTTTTCATCAGAAAGGGTATATTCCTCCAGGTATTCATAGATATGCCCGGGACCCTCAATCTGCCTGATCCATGCATCCTTTACGAAGTACTCCACATTTTCCTTCAAACCGCCGGGACGGCTGAATAGAAAGCCCAGGCTTGCGCCGATATCATCAAAGCCAATGGCTTCCTCCCTTCCATAATTAATCCCATTGGACTTTAAGTATTCCATCAATTTCTTAAAGGTAACATTATATTCTACAAGCCCCTGGGTATTGGCATCCTTAATCTCATCCCCTTTTCCTAGGCAGGGTGAGAGAAAGGCAATCCTGTCCCGGTTGTCTTGATATTTGCGCATATATATGGCCGTACACATCATCGGGCTATGTACCGGAGCCAGCCTTGGGATCAGCTTTTCCTGATACTTTTCTATATAATTCACCACCGGGGGACATGGCTGGGCAATCATATGGCTGATTTTCCGCTCCTTGACCGCCTTTAAATATGCCCACACAGTTATATCCGCCCCAAAGGAAACATCATAAATCAGACGTACTCCCAATCGCTTCAAATACCCAAAAAGCTTTTGATATTCAGGAATATTTACCATGATTGACGGCGCAGCAATGACGGAGATGGCTGCCCCTGCCTTCAAATCTGTAAAAAACCTTTCACAATCATCCTGGAACTGGCGTGCTCCATGCTCACAAACCCGGATGCATTCCCCACAATGAATGCATCTTATACTGTCGACCTTCACCTTATTGATTCCGTCCGCCAGGTATGCAATATTGGCTCCCGGTATGGGACAGTTTCCAATACACTGATTACATCCGGCGCACTTTTCCTCCACTAAGTACAGCCTATCCGTTGCTGCGTTAACCATTCTCGTTCCTCCAATTCGTCATCCTTTGTTTTTCTTTTAGCCAAAATACTTGTCTTACATTTTGGCAGATTGTAAATAACTGCCCCATAAATTCCAATATATGTACAAAAGACGTACCCCATGTTCCAAATTACAAGGGCACTTTTATTAAAAAATTATACTACTTTAAATTTTATTTTTCAATGATGCTACCCAGTAACTATAAAATAATCTCAGTGAAAGCTAAATTTATTGGCGCTTCGCTGATGGGGTTGTTTTGCGAAGAACATTTACCTTTCAGAGCTGATTTTTCAGAGCTGATTATTATTATTATATAGAAGCAAAAAATTTGTAAAAAAAAAGCTGTACGAACCATACCTATCTTATGCCCTTGGCTTTTGGCATAAAATATGCAACTCCGAATGGTTCGCACAACTTTCCAAACTATAAAAACTTATTTCATATTTAATATGTATCATTATAGCAGGGCGTTATGCTTCTATATATTATATAGCATAGCCACAGTACGCCCTGAATCATCTTATCTTGCTTAACTCTATTATCTAAGCCCATTCATTTAATTCTATTTTATCTAAGCTTAATTTTGTTCAGATTACAGTTTCTTTACCCAATCTGCCATGTTGCCTTTATAGAATACATAAGGCGTGCCGGCTAGTACCGCGGTACCGCCATCTCCGTTATCATAAGCTTCATAGGTAGTAGCCGGATACTCACGGAATGCATCCATCTGGAAGCTGGAGCCTACCGCACCATCGAAGGAACCGTCAATGGTTGCTAATGTAGAGGCTGCGGATACTGCGCCAAGGTGAATAACATCCCAGAGCATCATGTAAGGGCAAACAGATGCAAATGCATCATCAGAAGCCGCGGATGGCATGAAGGATTGCATCTCAGAAGGCAAACCTAAGCCGGTTAATTTAATCTTGCTGTTGGAGGATTTCAGTGTCTGTCCAGCTGCGGCAATACCTACTGTAGTAGGAGAAATGATACAATCCACCTTGTTTTCGGCAACAAATGCCTGAGCCTGTGTTGTGGATTCTGTTAAGTCGTCATTACCATATTTCTTGTCAATGGTAGGGCTGACTTTTCCAGCGTATACGGAATCCTTTAATTCTACTTCCATAGCAGCAATCCAGCTGTTCTGAACAGGAGTATCAATCGAAGCGGAAAGAACGCCGAGTACGATTTCATCACCGGAATAGCTTGATAACGCCGTTGTTACTGCTGCTTTCATATCGCCGTCTTCCGGATAGTCAATGCCAAGGGTGATCAATACCGCTGCTTGAACCAAGTATGCACCGATATCGTTAGGGTCTGCCTGATTAACATGTGTTGTACGATAATCAGGGCTTGCTGCTGAGTCGATGGAGGTGATAACAATACCTGCATCCTTCGCCTTCTTAAATACTTCATCATAACCTGCATCACCGTTGGTGGAGATTGTGATAGAAGCAACCTTTTGTGTGATTAACTCGTCGAGCAACTGAACCTGTGCTGCTACTGTAGTTTCAGCCGGGCTCTTATAAACTGCCTTTTGATTATTTGATTTCATGTATTCTTCAAAGCCTTCGAACATCAAATCACCAAATGTATTACCGGTAGATTTGAACATGAATACATGTGCTCCCTCCAATGAATCGCTATTAGCGCCTGTTGATGCCTTTCCTGAATCAGCGCCTCCCGTAGCCTGCTGATTTGTTGTGGAGCAGCCTGCCATTGCACTTACGATCATAGAGATCGATAAACCGAGTGCCAACAATTTCTTAAATTTCTTCATAGCTTTTACATCCTCCATTTTTTTTATTTTCTGTCAGATCTCATTTGAGTCCTAACAATATAGAATCAGTCTTTGACTGCCTATACCTAATTACTAACGACTTGCACCAGAAGCTTTTCTTTGATCTTCTTTCATCTCAGCTTTTAATTTTAATGTCTGTTCTTTTGTCTTCGCCTTAATTGCATTGATTTTCTCATTATATTTTTTCATTTTTTCCGTTTTGTCGGCTTCACTTAATGCTGCATCTTTTCTTGTTTCATTAATTAGGTTCATTAAGGATTTAACTTCTTCTGCCGCTTTCACATTTACTGCCTGGATATTCTTATTTCCCGCATAGGCCAAATACAATTTGATGTTGTCAAAAAGCTGTTTGTTAATGCTTGGGATTAAAACAGCGATAATTAAAATGAAACCGATCATAATCTTTCTTGAGTTAGCATCAACGCCCATCAGGCCTAGTGTATAATTTAAAAATGCCATAATTAAGGTAGCAATAACCGGGCCATATACTTTACCTTTTCCACCATTCGTAGAGATACCGCCAAGTACGCAGATCGCAATAGCATCCAGCTCATAGCCCGTACCCATGGTTGAACTAACACCGCCGCCCATACGGCCAACAAAGAACATGGAGGTAATGCCTGCCATTAATCCCATTATTATAAATACGGCCATCTTCGTCCATTTCACATTGATACCGGAATAGGTTGCGCAGGTCGGATTATTCCCGATAATATATAGCTTCCGGCCAAAGGTAGATTTATGAAGGATTACCATGAATCCGGCTGCCATTGCCAGGAAGAATAATAACGCTATAGGAATACCTAATATATTCATCCATGCCAGATTCACATAAAACTTAGGGAAGTTTTTTAATACATTAACATCCAGGATGATTTTTACGATACCCCGAAATAGCATTGAGGTTGAAATTGTTACAATTACGGAGGGCATTTTCATGTAAGCAACCAAATAGCCATTGAATGCTCCGCAGATACCGCCTGCCAGGATTCCTAAAATAACACAGATTACCGCCGGAATACCTGCATCCATCGTTAAACCCGTTACCATTGAGGCTGTAATCATCGTTGCCGCTACCGATACATCAATGTCACCAACCATAAGTATAAAAATCATTCCTAAAACTAATGGTGACAGGTCCATTCCTGATTGGATAATTGATTGGATGGTACCCGGTGTAAAATACAGATTGCTCTTTGTGGTCATAAGTACCAGGTTAATAAGGATAAGGATGTACACCAGGATCATTTCCCACTGTACTAAAAACCTGGATAGCTTGAATTTCTCTTTTACAGTTAAATTATAAGCCGGGGCTTTTGTAGGATTAGCCATTAGATTAATGCACCCCTTTCCTTCAACACTCGTTTTTTCGCTGATAAACCGGTAAAAATGTTAATTAATACCGCTATAATAATAATTGCACCCTGAATTGCACTCTGCCATACACTCAGGCCCGGAAGTAAGCTGATGAAATAGGTGATAACACTCATCATTAATGCGCCGATGATAACACCATCAATACTGCCCTTACCGCCTGTAATACTTACACCGCCGAGAATACAGATTGCGATTGCTATCATTTCATAGCCGTCACCCATGCCATAGTAGCAAATTGCATAGTTAGCGGTATACAGCATACCGGCCAGACCGGCTAAGGCTCCGCAAATGGTAAATGCCATAAAGGTAACCTTCGGCTCCCGAATACCGGCTACCTTCGCCGATTCTTTATTGGTACCGATGGCATAGATCCTTCTTCCCGGAGCTGTATAGCCCAGAAAAATACCAAATGCGATGAAGATAATGATTGTAATCCATAGGATGTTATAGACACCTAATATCTTACCGGTAGCAAATTTTAAATAACCTTCCGTAAACTGGTGCGGAAACCACCATTCACCACCGGAGGCAAGGAAAGCAAAGCCCCGGAATATGTACATCGTACCCAAGGTTGCGATCATGGGTACCATCTTTAGATATCCTACAATCAGGCCGTTAAAGGCTCCGCATAAGGCTCCCACCAGGATCCCCAGGAACACCCATACAATCGCAGGTACATCCGGATTTCTGCTCATTAAGGAGGAGCAAATAACCCCTGACAGTCCTAGGGTGGATGCTACGGAAAGGTCAATACCTCCTGTTATAATTACCAACATCATGCCTACTGCCAGCATCATATATACTGCATTATTCTGAAACATGTTCATGATGGAGGATACAGAATACATGGAAGGTGTAATAATTGCCGCAATAACCAATAAAACTGCAAAGGCAATTAAAAGACCCGTATTTCTGCCGTTTAGAATATTTTTAAACAATGAATTTTTTTGGTTCTTCACAATCTAATCCTCCGTTCCATTATGTTTAAGGGACGCTTCCAGAATCATTTCCTGAGTAGCTCCTTTTCTTTCAAAGCTGCCGGTTACACGTCCTGATTTCATTACGACGATATGATCCGCCATACCAAGAACCTCAGGCATTTCTGATGAAACCATAATAATTGCATAGCCCTTGCAGGCCAATTCGTTCATGATCTCATAGATGGA
The DNA here is from genome assembly GCA_012839295.1 of Clostridiales bacterium. GTDB lineage: Bacteria > Bacillota > Clostridia > Lachnospirales > Lachnospiraceae > Mobilitalea. The sequence goes on along the minus strand of DUNO01000031.1, from coordinate 122,676 downwards.
ATACTTTGCACCTACGTCGATACCCTTTGTAGGTTCATCCATGATTAATACTTTAAGATCACAGGCCAGGAGCTTCGCAAATACAACCTTCTGCTGATTACCACCGGATAATGAAGAGGGAGGTGCACTGATGTCCTTGGCCTTCAGGTTAATCTTCTGACATAGGTCAATGGCATTCTCAATCTCTTTCTCTTCACGAAGGATATTGTTTTTCTGGAACTTTTTTATAGTTGCAGAGGAAACATTTTGATAAATAGGAAGCTCGTTGATTAAGCCCTGGATTTGTCTGTCTTCCGGAAGAAGGCCAATACCGCATTTAAGCGCATCAATCGGGCTCCTGATATTAACTGTCTCATTGTTTAATTTAATAGTTCCGCTATCGGCCTTCATAATGCCAAAAATGGTTTGGCACACCTCTGTTCTTCCTGCACCGACAAGCCCTGTTAATGCAACAATTTCACCTTCTCTTACGCGAAAGGAAATGTCTTTAAAATATCCTTCTTTACTAAGATTGTTTATCTCAAGTACAACATCACCGATCTTTGCTGTTTTGTGGGGATACATCTGATCCAGCTCTCTGTTAACCATTTCCGTAATGAGCTTCTGGTTGGAGATCTTATCCACATCCCAGGTTCCTATGTATTGGGAATCACGGAATACCGTAACTCTGGTGGCCAGCCGGTACATATCCTCAAATTTATGTGTAATAAAGATAATAGAGACTCCATCATCACGCAGACGCTCCGCAATCAGATACAGCTCTTCACATTCGGTTTTTGTCAGGGAAGCTGTCGGTTCATCCATAATCAGAATTCTTGCATCCCTGGATAACGCCTTCGCAATCTCTACCAGCTGCTGCTGTGCGACACTCAGGCTTCCCATCGGCTTCATAACATCTATCTCTTTGCTTAATGGCTCAATCAGCTCTTTTGCCTTACGGTTCATTAATTTCCAATTATAGAAACCTGCCCTGTTCTTTAATTCCTGCCCCATAAAAATATTTTCGGTTACTGTCAGGTCAGGAAATGCTGTAACATGCTGGTATATTGCCGCTATTCCAAGCTTGGCAGAATCTGATGTAGATTTTAATACAATTCTCTCACCCTCCAGCAGCATTACTCCGCTATCCGGTTGGTGTACGCCTGTTATTACTTTTATGAAGGTTGATTTACCGGCTCCGTTCTCACCCATCAGAGCATGAATCTCTCCCCTTTTTAACTGAAAGTGGACACCGTTTAATGCTGTAACACCACCAAAAGTCTTAACCACATCCTTCAGTTCCAAGACATAATTACCCATCTTGACTAATCTCCTTTCATCTTGCCTCATTACCATTATGCACAATGTCTCTCATTTCACCTTTTCTACCATTGGTTTTGTGATTTCTGCTCATTACTGCACTTTTGTTACCGCCATAATAGCGTCTAATTTTAGACTTGGCAATATCAAAATTTGTTTTTTCAATATCAAATATTTTGATTTTAACCATGATTGCTATTTTCCCCAAAAAATGATAAAATAGTTACATCTTTTACACAGGATAATTTTAGATACTCAACAGCATTGATGATATAATTTAATAACTAGATTTTTCAGAGGAGTATATCTATGATTTTGCCCAAAAGAACCTTTCCCAAAGCTCAGGGAAAAAAAGTTAATACGCTAGGCAGTCAGGCAGAAAACCTGCCATTTTATGTAAAAGAATGCGGTTATTGTTCGGAAAAGAAATTCAAACTCGGGAGTACCAATAATTATTCCGATTATCTTTTACTCTATTCCCTGGATGGGGTTGTGCGTTTTACCAAGGATACCCACACCCAATATGTTTCCCATGATAAAATAATCGTAACCTCCTGCAATGTTCCGCTAACCTTCACGAGAACCAGCAAGGAATGGAATTATTTCTACGTAATTATCGGAGGAGCACATTCAAAATTCTATTATAATATGATCCGTAACCGTTCCTGCGTCTTCTCAACAAGCCCATTGAGCAGCATCTTAGACCTTTTTATTGAGATTTATAACCTGCACTATAAAAATGATATGGATGATAATATTAAGTCCTGTCTCCTCATTCATAAATTGCTCTATGAGCTGTACAAAATATCCACTAATATCGAAAATACAAAAAACATTACACCGGTTCAAGAAACAATTATTAATAATGTGATAAAATACATATCAAAAAATTATAAGCATGATCTCAGCCTGGATACCATCTGCAATGAGGTGAGCTTCTCTAAATACTATTTTTGTAAGATTTTTAAGGAACATATGGGAGTGACAATCCATCAATACATTAGCGAATACAGGGTAGAAAAGTCAAAAGACTTATTAACCTATTCCAAGCTGTCCATTAATGCCATCGCTACATCCGTCGGCTTCAAAAATACGCTGACCTACAGCCGCAGTTTTGAACGCTCCATGCATATGACTCCTACGGAATATAGAAAGTATTTTTAACAGCTTCACCATGCATAAAAAGTTACCCGGCTATACCATTTCAGAGCCGGGTAACTTATAAATCTTATTAGTAAACAGAATAGGGTATCTCCAGCAGCTGTGCCACCTTTGTGAACAGGCCTGCGTTATGTCCGACGGATAAGGCGAAATGATGGGTTGGTGCTTCTACGAACCATCTGTCCATATACTCTGCCGGCTTTTGTGCAAAACGGATGTGGGTGGAGGTATTTCCATTCAGCAGGATCGGTGCATCAATGGCTTCCCCTTCACTGATATTGAACTTAAGCTTTCCATCTCCCGTCTGGGTAATTCCCAGGGTCGTAACAGGTCCCGGCTGGACCTTGGCTTCTACGGAGACCCCGCTGCCGCGCTTGCCATGGTATACCCCCATTCCACGCAGTATGGGCTTGCCCTTAGAGATGAGGAAGTGGAAGGGTCCATCATGCCCCAGGATCATGGTATCACGGTTAAAGTCCGATGCCACAATCTCACAGTAGCTTCCTCCCTTATTCAGGATATCGGCAATCTTCATTGCGAGGGCAGTCTTAATGTCACCTTCCCCGGCGCAGGCGATGCCCTGGGCCGTCAGCAGGGAATGACCAACGATGAACCCGCTTTGGATCTCCTCATAATAGTTATCACGTCCGTGATAATAATAGGAAATGCTGTCCAGGTTCCGTTCCAATACCAGCTTTTCCTGGGCTACCGCCACCTTGGCAGACCATTCCAGCTGTTCCGGTGTCGGCTTCTTTGCAATGGGGTCGGAGGGTGAATCCCCGGAGATTTCAAAGAAGGCCTCGATCTGTGCTAATTTTCCCTTTATTTCATTTTCCGTGACGTTGCGTAAATAGGCTTCCAGATCACACATTTCCAGAACCTCAACATGCATGCCTGTCTGTGCCTGGAGCATGGTGAAGTCACTGTACATATCCAGCATTCCGCTATAATATCCTCCTAAAAATCCGAACCTTGCATGCTGCAGGGTACGCTTTACTCCTGCCGCCAGGCACCACTCCCCAATCTGCTCCCAGGCCTTAATTGCTTCCGGGCGGTCAGCCGTAACCTCATCAGCCAGCGAAAACTTCGGGGTATAGTCCAGTCCCAGCAGACCATTAATTGCGCGGAACTTGATTCCTGCACGGTTAAAGGCATTGGAGATCTCCGGAATGGAGCAGCCCACACATTGTGCCAGCCAGCGGTCTGTTCCTGTCTTGTCGTATGCCATTTCCGGTGCCGGCTGCAGGTTCAGTATAATGACTGGAGCCTTATTGATCTGGTGCAGGGGCAGTAAGCAGGAGCTGGTGTAATAGGTTGCGGCATGGGAGAATACGATATCCACATTCTTCCCATTAAAATATTCTCCTGCCTCCCTCCCCCTGTCCTCCGTATCCACCAGGCCAAAGTTATATACCTCCCCAAATTCAGCCATCCGCTTTTCCAGGAACCTGTTATATTCGAGAAGACATTCCTTTAATCCTTCAAATTGATCCCAGTATGCGTGAAGTCCTGCACTGTACAAACCGATCCTGGCTCTTTTTGGTGCCTTTAATTTCTTTAACTCTTCCATTTGAAAGCTTCCTCCTTTTTATTTTGATTTAGTTAATTTTTCTTGTTTTTCTTTTTTTCTTGGCGCCTTATCCTTACTTCCTTACAGCAAAACCCAATAACAATAATTTGCTTACCTATCTAAACACTTCATCAATCTGATTTACTAACTATAATGCTATTATAGCCTATTTATCAAGAATATCATCCACTTATTATGCCTAAAAATAACACTTTTTTGTCATGTTAATTTTGGAACCAGTATATTATGTTCTAACAAGATTCATAAACAAAGGATTCAATTCTTGAGCATAACAAAAAAGCCTGCTTAAATTTAGTCAAAACTACTTTAAGAGGCTTGTTTGCTACTTTTATGCGATTACATCTTGTATCATTTTTTCTAGCTTACCTTATTTTACTACCTTATTATTACTATCTTATTTTACTATCTTATTTTATTATCTTATTTTATTATCTTATTTTATTATCTTATCTTTACTATCTTATCTTTGCTATCTTATCTTCTGGATACAGTTTATTTCATCCCCTCTGCCATAGCTGCGAGCAAACGGTTCGTGACCTGCTCTATCTCCTCGTTAGAATAGGCTGCTCTCATCTTGTTATATACATATCCCTTCGCCATATCCAGCGGATTGATCTTTTCTGCCCCTTCCGGCACCACTGCTTCCACTTTGCCCCCTTCTTCTTTGGACATACTGGTAAATCTGGCTGAAAGCTCCAGCATTTTTTCCACAATCATATCAAGGGCTTCCTGCCCATGAACCGTAGCTGCCTCCCATGGCATAGCTTCTAGGATGTTTAAACCGCTTATCTTCAAATAAGCCTCCAGACGTTTTAAGAATCCATCGATATCCCTGTTCCTTGTCCACCCGTTCTCTGCCACCGCAGCCAGCCTGGGATATATCATTTTCTCAACATCCTCCTTTGTTGGTGTCCATTCTGTCCACATGGGAGCTTCTATTCCCAGGACATTTTCCTCCGGGATCAGTGTTCCCTTTAACTCAGGCTCATAGAGAAGCGTGGCCTTTAAAGGGATCTCTGCATAGGAATAATCGCAATAAAAATTGTTCATTGATGAAAGTATGAACTTTCTCCCTTTATGAACCTCAGGCAGGACATAGCTTGGTCCGGGAGCCATTTCCATCCAGTATTGAACCACTGCCTCTTTATCCAACTCACCGGAAGCTGCTGACTCATTCCACACAATTGGTGTCTTTCCCTTTTTCTTTAACTGCTCTATCAGCTTTCCTGTAAAATAGGCCTGAAGCTTCTCATAATTATCGTACCCCTGCTCCTTCATCACCTGATTGCATGCTTCACAGGAATGCCATTCTGTCTTCGGCGCCTCATCTCCTCCAATATGTATATAATCCGATGGAAACAGATCAGAGATTTCATCCAGCAAGCCCCATAAGAACTGGATTCCATTTTGATTGCCGGCACAAAAGATGCGTTCATGGATTCCAAAGGTATTCTTTACTTCTAAAGGCTCCCCGCTGCAGGTGAATTCCGGGTAAGCTGCCAGGATGGCGCTGCTATGGCCTGGCAGGTCTATTTCCGGCACAATGTCAATCTGCCTGTCTGCGGCGAAAGCAATAATATCACGGATTTCTTCCTGTGAATAATATCCGCCATACTCTTCCCCTGCTTTTGCAAGCCCCTTTAAAACAGCGGGATCATTGTTATCTAATTTGCGGAAAGGGCTAATCTTATTCAGCTTTGGATACCGCCTGCTTTCTATACGGAAGCCCTGGTCATCCCCCAGATGCCAATGAAAGTGGTTCAGTTTGAAAAGAGCACATTGCTCTAATATTTTTTTTACTTCCTCCGCCGGGAAGAAATGACGGCATACATCCAACATAAAGCCACGTTTTTCAAACTTTGGTTCATCCGTAATATTGCAGCATGCTGCTTTTCCCTTCCCATGGGAAAGCATTTGGAACAATGTTACCAGCCCGTGGGAATATCCCGCTTCCCCTGGTGCATAAATCCCTATCTTATCTTCCATGATTTCCAGCCGGTAAGCTTCCCTGCTCCCCCCTGTTTGGATATAAGAAATGACCGGAGCCAAATCCTCACATACTTTATAGTTTCCTAAAGTCCTTATCCTGCTTTCAAATACCCTGTTTACATTTGCAAAGCTGTTGCTCATGCTGACTGCCTCCGGCAGTATAAAGCAGCCCTCTTTCTTCTCATATAATCCGTTTATTTCCGGTATCACCTGTAACATAATTGCCCTCCTTTTTTATTTGAGTTATTAATTTCTTTTAATTATATTTCTTCATCTTTTAAAAGCGATTTTTTAACAGGAGTCTCTATAATGGGATCCATTAATTTCCACAATTATATATTACCACAAATGTGCAATTCCATCGATCAATTAATTATTCCATTTCGTTTTAGGAGCCATTCATGGAGTTTTTTTTATTTGGGTGTTATTCAAAGATTTTTTTATTTTGTCCCAGGATTCATTATATTGATTTTAGGACTTAGCGTTATAAGCTATTATTTATTTCTATCATTTAATTGCTATTTTTCATATTAAGTATATTAAGTATAATTAATGATTGCAATCGCTAGTTAATTACATTAATATTTATCATAATGAAGCAGACAGGAAGAAGGTTTAAGCAGGAAAAAGGGATCAGCCTGAGGGACTATATCAACGAGGTAATGATAGAATGGGCAAAAGCTGCTTCTTTCTACAACAAATCTGCCCGTAGTGGAAATCAGCGAACAGCTACATTATTGCTCTGCCAGCTACTTTACAAAAACATTCAGGGAATTAACCTCCATACCTCCGGTAGAATACCGGGAAAGTATGTGAATGGTAAGAATGGAGAGGAAGGATTATGCAAAATTATAAAGAAAGTGCCTCCTTTGACTGGAGTGAGGACAGCATCCGTTTTATCAATACGCCCAGTATCCTTGCCAAGCATACCTACCTCTATGTCCAGGAAGTTGGGTATTTTAAAACCTCCCCCACCTATTACACGGAGCGGGAGAACCTGAACAGCTATCTTATTGTGTATACCATCTCCGGCACAGGCTTCCTAAAATATAAGGGGCAGGAATACCTGCTAAAGGAGGGGGACTGCTTCTATATCAGCTGCATGGATTATCAGTATTACAGCTGTTTTAGTGACCGCTGGGAGTTCCTTTGGATTCATTTTCATGGCGTTGGAGCCCCTGGCTATTATAATGTCTTTACGGAGCCCGGTTTTCGGATTATTTCCTTGGAGGATAGGACTTTTATAGAAGCTATTATGCGCCGTGTCCTTTCCTTGACGCAGAAAAAAGATTTGAATACAGAGGCAATCTGTTCAAATCTTTTAAACTCATTAATTACGGAATTAATCGTGCACAATAGCAGTGACCAGGGCACCCTCTCCTTTATGCCGGATTATATCAAAAGCATGGTCAAATACCTGGACCAGCATTTCAAGGAGGAAATCTCCTTAAAGCAGCTTGCAAAGCTTTATGGCTTCAGCCAATATTATCTCTCCAGGGAGTTCAAAAAATATCTCGGTGTTACTTACAGTGAATACCTGATCATGCTGCGCCTTAACTATGCAAAGGAATTATTGAAATATTCCGAACTGTCCATCAACGATATTACCTTTCAATGCGGCATGAATAATGTCAGCCATTTTATCAACCTGTTTAAGAACCGGGAAGAAATGACCCCTCTTAGTTACCGCAAGGAATGGAAGCTCTAAGTCTATTTTAAACAGAGATGAATATATTATAATAAATATTTTCCGGGTGAGGTTAATGTATCAGGATGTCAATAAGCGAACAAAGCTTTATTCACTCAATCAAAGCAATGCCATACCAGAAAGGAATCTAAATCCTTCAGATATTTATATTACTTCAGGCTACCGTATTGAGGTATTTATGAAAGATTTGAATGCACCGATCGGAATGGTATTTGATGAGGATGGATATGTCCTGATTGCTGATTCCGGGTTAGCTACAGGAAGTCCCAGAGTGCTGCGGCTAATTGACAATCACTTGGAATTAATAGCTGAGAATTTTAACGTCCCCATATCCGGAATCAATTATCACAACGGGATAATCTATGTATCCCACAGAGGCTTTGTCACGAAAATATATAAAGACGGTACCAGACAAAATATCATTATGGGCTTGCCAAGTAACGGTGATAACTATAACAGTCCAGTTACTTTTTCCCCTGATAATAAATTATATTTTGGCCAGGGAACCGTCACGAACAGCGGTGTCGTGGGAAATGATAACAAATGGATCACGGTTTCTCCGTTGCTATGTGATTATTCCGGCGATTATGTCATGCTAAATGGACAAAACTTTGAGACAGATAATCTGATGACAGAAGCGTTGCCAGATGATATAGCCCTTACCGGCGCTTTTTCACCTTATGGGATACCGAACATGCCCTATGAATACAGAAAGAAATATATTAAAGCTTCCGGCAGCATTATAAGGTCCAACCTTGATGGTTCAGCCCTGGAACAGTATGCCTGGGGCTTCCGGAACCCCGCTTTTCTGAAATTTGATAACCAAGGTCAGTTATATGCTGTAAATAACGGTTACAATGCAATCGGAAGCAGGCCCATCGGAAATGCAACTGATGATTTCTATTATATCATACCTGATTTATGGTATGGCTGGCCGGATTATTCGGGAGGTGAAGCAGTAAATTCACCAAGGTTTACTCCCGTCAGCGGACAGCAGCCTACGCTGCTGTTTAAAAATCAGCCTAATGTTCCTCCTCTTCCTTTTGTAACCTTTCCTCCAAACTCAAATATCAGAGGCTTTGATTTTAATTATGATGAACATTTCGGCGCTTACGGAGATGTATACGTGGCTGAATTCGGCAGCACCATAAGCACTGAATTCGGAGGCGTGATATCCTATACCAACGCAGGACATAGAATTTCTAAAATCGATGTAAGGTCCAGGACCGCAGCTACCTTTGCCATTAATAAATCGGGCTTTCCCTCTTCCCTGTCAAGGGAGGGCGGTTTCGAAAGACCTTCCCAGGTTCTCTTTGGACCTGACGGAGTAATGTATGTCGTAGATAGCGGGCTAAATGTCCTGAATGACCCCGTCTCTTTCATACCCAATACGGGTGTCATATGGAGAGTATTCCGAAGTGAGCTTTGAAAAAGATAATAGAAGGTAATTGTTATGACATAAAAAACGCATTTAGCTGCTTCCATGCTATATGCGTTATTTATACTTATTTCACTTTAACAAATTGGCCAACCACCTCATATTTCGGCTGAATCACGAACTTACCGTCCGTCCCGATATAGCCGTAGCCCTTTTTCGTCTTTACGATGGCCAAGCCCATGTCCATGAAGTCATAAGCTTCCGTAAAAGAAGGCTTCACAATGGTATCTCCCTTGGAATCGATATATCCATAGAGCTTTTCATTACTAATGATTGCATATCCAAGATCACTGTATTTTGAGGCATAATCATAATTTTCCTTTGATACCTGCTCTCCGCCCGCATTAATGAAGCTATATTTCTTATCCTTACTCACCAGGGCAATTCCATTCTTTGCAAAGCTAAAGGCCGTATCATACTGGATATCAATGACGGTCTCGCCCTGTTCATTGATATATCCCCACCTGTTATCTTTTTCTACTGCTGCCAGCCCATTATCCGTAAAACCGAATACCATCTGATAGACAGGCTCTATAATGTATGCCCCGCTTTTATCGATATAACCATAGGTTCCGTCCTTGGTCTTTACCAAGGCTATGCCGTCATCATTAAAATCCTCCGCATATCCAAACTGGCATGGGATAACTTCCTTTCCCTGCCCGTCAATATAACCATACAGCCCCTCCTTAACAACCCTTGCTAAGCCATCGTCAGCAAAGGCGCAGGCTGTCTCATAAATAAAATCTATTACAACTGCTCCTTGCTCATCAATATAACCATATTTGCCGTCCTTCATGACCGCAGCGTACTCATTTTTAGCATAGCTGCCCACGCCTTCATAAACAGGCTCCACTACGACCACGCCCTTATCATCCACAAAGCCATAGTAACCGTCCTTCGTAATCGCCGCAAAGCCATTCCTAAAAAACCCGGCACCTTCAAACTGCGGCTCAATTACCATATCTCCCGCAGCATCAATATAGCCATACCTTCCATCAGCCTTCACGGCAGCCAGCCCATTGTCAGCGAAAAGTCCCGCATCCTCATACTGGAGCTTAATCACTACCTTACCGGAAGCATCAATATAGCCATATTTCCCGCCGGATGCAACCGGTGCATAATAGCTGTCCCCATGCTCCACTGTCATCTTACTGGAGCTGCAGCCCACTAATATCGTAATGATACAAAAAACACTTATCAGTAATCCAATCCTCTTCAAAGACATCCTCCATTCCGCTGTGCCTGTCCAGCCTTCATCGCCGGCTATATTTCTACATACGATAAATTTCCGCATACAATAATCTTCTTCAATAAAACGCGTCGCCCACTCACTCCAAATGAAACAACATCTCAAGGTCAACCGCAACAGGACTGTTATCAGGATTTGTCTCCATAATGTCAGCCATGAAATCCCACCATTTACGGTTGATCGCCGTATCTGCCCCTTTTGCCCACTTAGCCTCGTCCTCAATCTCAATATAACCAAACAATACATTCGTCTCTTTGTCCAAAAAGATGGAATAATTCTTTCCGCCATGCTCATGGATCATGTCCACCATCTCCGGCCAAAGCTCATTATGGCGTTTCTCATATTCTTTTGCCATACCCTCATACAATTTCATTTTAAACCCTTTAATCATACCAGCACTCCTTCCTAAAGAACTTTACAGCTCTTGGTAAAAAGGGCTGCCTGGAATCAGCAACCCTTTTTTAATTTATGACAAGTGAACCAGCAAGCTGATTCACTTGTACAATTAATAAATTTAATTCCGCTCATCATTATAACAGACAACTAAAGCTTTGAAAAGCCATTCCGTATCTTAGTATACAGCAGACCACTCAGCAATGTTCTCAGGTGTAAATGCGAAAGGAGCGCCTAAGATGATCTCTGTACCGCCGTCGGCAGCTTCTTTAATGGTGTAAGAACCATTGTCACCTAAGGTTGTATCCGGAACAGTAAAGGTTTCGCCTGCAGCACCTGTGATCACACCGTTTACTAAACCGATGGAAACATAAGCAGCCAGGTTACCCAACTGGATAGGGTTCCACAGATACATATAAGGGCAGGAATGTGCATCATCAGCACCGATATAGTCAGCCATCTCAGAAGGTAAGCCAAGACCTGTTAACTTAACCTTTCCTGTAAGACCTTCGTCCTGAAGAACCTTAGCAGCAGCCATGATACCTACTGTTGTAGGAGCACAGATAACCTTTACGTTAGGGTCGTCTGTAAGGATAGCAGCTGTCTGGTCAACGGATGCCTGATACTGATCATCACCATAGTAAACGCCGATTAAGTTAAGCTTGGAATATTTGGAATCCTGCATAACTTCCTTCATACCATCGATCCAGGCATTCTGGTTGGTAGCTGTGGAAGCTGCGGAAAGGATTGCCCAGTTGCCTTCTCCACCGGAGATGTCAAGGATTGCATCCATTAATGTCTGGGCAATTTCCCTGGTACCTGCCTGGTTTACGAATACTTCACGGCTGTTGGCATTCACTGCGGAGTCAAGGCTCATTACATGGATGCCCTGGTCCATAGCCTGCTTTAAAGCCGGCTCTAAAGCGTCAGTATCATTTGCCGCAATTGCGATTGCATCAACGCCCTGGGATACTACGTTGTTGATACAGGTAATCTGGTCTTCTGCCGTAGCTGATTCCGGCTCCTGGATTACACAGGTGCCTCCCTGTGCTTCAATAACCTGCTTGTAACCATCGGATTCCTTCTTGTTATAAGGGTTACCTGCACTCTTTACAATAATTGCATAAGTACCATCTGTAGCGTATGGATCTGCTGATCCTGCGTCCCCAGAGCCATTATCCGTATTAGTTTCTGCCGGCTTTGTAGGCGTTGTATCTGTCGTTCCGTTTGAACTGGGCTTGCCAGAGCATCCTACAAGCATGCTTGCTGTCAATGTGATGCAAAGCATTACACTTAATAACTTCTTTTTCATTTAACTAACCTCCCATAGTTTTAAAAATATTTATACGAACACCGAAGTGTTGGTATCACAATTAGAATGAACCTAAACTGCCCTTATTATGCTGTTTTTACCGCCTTCTTTTTGAAAAACCTTCCCAGGTTTAGATGGGGAATCATTACGGCAAAAATCAGTAACGCACCTTTTACTACCAGCATGATATTGGAGGATACATTTACAAGGCCAAGACCATATTTCAATAAGCCTAACAGGAATACGGAAATCATTGCCCCGATAAAGTTACCCTTACCGCCATCCGTCAGCACGCCGCCAAGTACGCACATGCCGATTGCATCCAGCTCATAGCCTGCACCGACGTTCGGTCTTGCACTTCCCATCTGGGATGAGGCAAATACGGCACAGACACCGCAAAACAGACCGGTCAGTGTATAAATGGTAAGACGCATTCCAGGTACGTTGATACCGGAATATTTTGCAGCCAGCTTGTTACTTCCCACCGCATACATCCTCCGGCCAAAGGTCGATTTGTGCATGACCACACCAAAGATCACGGCACAGATCACGAAGATGACGAACATGACCGGAACCACTCCGCCGATTTTTCCCCAGTACAGGTTGGAAAACCATTTTACGGAGGTGAATCCGCCTGTGGACTGGTCTTTCAGGATCATTTCCGCAATACCGCGGAACAATATCTGGGTACCGAGTGTAATAATCATCGGGTTCAATTCAGTAAATTTAATGGCGATAATGCCGTTTAAGAAACCGCACAATACGCCAACTGCCAGGGCGATAATGACAGCCAGCCACATGGGCACACCTGCATTAAAGCTGATACCAAGAAGCACTGCACTGAGGGCTACCTGGGCACCGACGGAAATATCAATTTCACCGATTAATAGGACAAAGCACATCGGCAGTGTCAGGAAGGCAATGCTCAAGAATGAATTAGTAGCATTAAACAAACCCGGGACACTCAAATATTTATCGGAGATGTTGCTGTTCATTATGTTAACCAGGATAAATATGATAACTAAAAAGGTTTCCCATCTTACAAGTAATTTTTTTAAGGAGAATTTTTCTTCTGCAATGATCGTCCTGCCTGATTTTCCAGCCATAGTTAAATCTCCCTCCTTTTTAATGCAGCCTTATCCATCTGTCTTTGGACTAAAACGTTGATGATAACGGCAAGTAAAATAATTAAACCTTTGATCGCTTTTTGCCAGAACTGGGATACTCCGATCATAGGAAGTCCCTTACCGATGATGGAAATGATCAGGGTACCTAAGAATACTCCGATAACACTTCCCCTGCCGCCGTTTAAGCTGACACCGCCCACGACACAAGCCGCGATGACGTCCATCTCAATCCCCTCACCCATATTACCCTGGGAGGATGCGTAGAGGGAGGTAAACATTGCACCTGATAAACCGGCTAAGGCTCCAAGGATGGTATAGCATGCCAGCTTTACCTTTGTAACCTTAATACCACTGACCAGGGCAGCTTCTGCATTACTGCCGACCGCATACACCTTTCTTCCAATGGGGGTCCATTTCATAACAATATAGAAAACAACAATTAATATAATAACGATAACTACCAGGTTATTAATAATACCAAAGCCCAGATATCTGCTCTGCGCAAAGGCTTTGTAGGCTTTACTGAATTCCGAAGCGGATACCCATTCATTCTTTGCTATTAAATATGCCAGACCCCGGTACACACTCATGGCACCCAGGGTACAGATAATCGGGGGTACCTTGGCATAAGCAACAACCGCGCCGATGAGCAAACCGCATACCGTACCTACCGCAATGGAAATCAGGAATGCCACCGGTACTGAGGTCTCCGGGAAATCCCTTAAAACCAGGGAAGCAGTCATACCGGAAAATGCAAGGGTGGAGCCGATGGAAATATCGATACCACCAATGATAAGCACAAGCATCATACCGCAGGTTAAAACAAAGTTTACCGCATAGTTCTTAAACAGGCCTTCAATGGATCCCGGTGTTAAGAAGGCAGAATTTCTGCTCGCAATAAATACACAAAGGATTATTAATACAATTACCAAACTCGCTTCACGAGAGCCGGTGATTGTTTTCCATAAGGATTTCTTTTCCATCGCTTAAGCACCTCTCTCTTTCTCTGCTTCTTTCAGGGATTTTGCCATGGCAAACTCAAGGATTAACTCCTGGGTTGCTTCTTCCCTGGACAGTTCCCCTGTCACCTTACCTTCGCACATAACAACGATACGGTCGCTTAAGCCAAGGATTTCCGGCATTTCGGAAGATATCATGATGATTGCATAGCCCCGCTGTGCCAGCTGTCCCATAATGTCATAAATCTCTGCCTTGGCACCTACGTCGATACCCTTAGTCGGCTCATCCATGATCAGGACCTTCAAGTCTGAGGCAAGGATCTTTGCTACGGCAATCTTTTGCTGGTTACCGCCGGAAAGTGTGCTTACTTTATCAAATAAGGAAACTGCCTTTGTATCCACGCTCTCTGCCAGCTCCTTCGCGGCAGCCCGTTCCGCCTTATCATTGGTAAAGAATTTATTACCATATTCTTCAATTTCAGTCAAGGTTATGTTCCTGCCAATGCCCCAGCTCTGGATCAGTCCCAGGTTGGACCTGTCCTCGGTCAGCAGGCCGATGCCGTGCTTAATTGCATCCTGTGGCTTGCGGATCCTTACTTCCTTGCCTTCCAGGAAGATTTTGCCCGAGTTCGGCTTTTCCACACCGTAAATGGTCTGTATTACCTCTGTCCTGCGGGCACCTACGAGACCTGTAAGACCCAGGATCTCACCTGCACGGACATTGAAGGATACATTTTTGAAATAACCTTCCCTGCAGAGGTTCTCTACCCTCAATACCTCTTCGCCAAACTTAATCTCCGGCTTGGGGAACATGTCGGTGATTTCACGGCCAACCATGGCTGTAATCAGATCATGGTTAGAAATCTTATCCACGTCATAGGTTCCGATATATTTTGAATCCCTAAATACAGTTACTCTGGATGCCAGGCGGTACATATCTTCAAATCTGTGGGAAATAAAGATAATGGATGCGCCCTCGTCCCGGAGCTTTTCCGTAATCCGGTATAAATTCTCTGATTCGTTCTTTGTAAGGGATGCGGTCGGCTCATCCATGATGATGATTTTCGCATTGGAGGATAACGCCTTTGCGATCTCAACCATCTGCTGCTGGGCAACGCTTAAGGAGCCCATCTCATCTGTCGACTTAAAGTCCGCATTCAGCTGGGCCAGTAAGGCCTGTGCATCCTGGTGCATTTCCTTCCAGTCAATGAAGCCCCTCTTAACCTTCTCATGTCCCATGAAGATATTTTCTGTAACGCTAAGATGGGGATAGGCCGTTACATGCTGGTAAATTGCTGCAATACCATGGCTCTGGCCATCCTTCGGTCCCTTTAGCTCCACTTTTGTTCCATTAATGAAGATTTCTCCTCCATCCGGCCTATGTACACCGGTTATTACCTTTATGAAAGTTGATTTTCCGGCACCGTTTTCACCCATTAATGCGTGAATTTCGCCTTTTTTCAACTGAAAATGTACATCGTCCAGGGCTTTTACACCGGGAAATATCTTCGTTATTCCTTTTAACTCAAGAATGAATTCCTCAGCCAATTTTCTAGCTCCTTTCCTGTTTTTTGAAAGGAGGTTGCTCCTTTCCTGTTTTTAAAAGGAAGTTAATCCTTTTCGCTTTGTGAAAGGGGATTCCTATTCCGGTTTTTCCCTTTCACACTTATTATCTTATCATCGCGGTCAATTTTTTTACATCGTAATATCATTTGATTGAGGGTAAATTCCTACTGTCTTACTTCCAGCCATATTGCAATTCCCTGTTTTTAGTTGTATTCTTTATGAAATTTGGTACAATATTTACAATGAGTAAATTAGTCCATGAGTTCCTAATCTGCGGACATGGCATAAAAAATAACAGACCATTGTATAGAACGAACAAAGGAGTCACTATGAGAATTCTGATAGCGGATGACGAGAAATTAACGCGGGATGGCCTTATCTCAAGCATTTCCTGGGATAAGCTTCCCTTTGACCATATTGACCAGGCGGATGACGGAATTAATGCGCTTCAGCTGGCCAGGACACAGGTCCCGGATGTACTGCTGACCGATATCCGTATGCCCCGCATGAACGGGATTGAGCTTGCTGAAAAGATCCAGGAGCTGAACCCACATTGCCCCATCATCTTCATGAGCGGCTACTCCGACAAGGAGTACCTGATGGCTGCTATTAAATTAAAGGCTGTCCGCTATGTGGAAAAGCCTTTTACGGCTGAGGATCTGACCGAGGCCCTCTCCGAATCCGTCAGTACGATCCTCCAGACCAGGGCAAACCAAAAATCGAATGCACTCTTTACCAGGGACGCTTCCTCTAAGCTTGCGCAGAATATGACAAGGAGCGGATACAGCAGTAAGAATGACCCGGCCTTGGATGATTCCGGCCTGCGTGACAGGATCCATCCCAAAACGGCCTTTACCACCTTTATCATCAAGCTGAAGGCTTCCCTGAATAACCTGACAGAGGAAGGAACCACTTCTATTATAAATGACATCCATAGGGCAGTTACCAGGCGGAATATGTCCGAAATACATTTCATAAAGCAGGATTCGGTGTTTGTCATGCACATATTTGCTGACGAACGCCCCGCGGAAAGCCTTTTGCTCCGGCTGGCCCAGGAAATCAAGGAGCTGATCCCAAAGGATATCAGCTTTTTTATCTCCATCGGCAAAACCGCAGTCGGTGCCGGAAAGGTCTTCCACTCCTATAACTCTGCTGTTATTTTGCTACAAAGCTCTTTCTTTTATGAATACGGGAGTATTCTTAATTATGGAAACTCCCCTGATCCACTGCCCGCCAACTATCCCTATGAATTTGCGGAGGACTTTACAAAGGCCATCCAGGAGAAGGAGCTTGTCCGCTCACGTGCCCTGGCAGAAGCCTTTTACCATTCCCTTCTGCATAACCATTCCTTGCTGGCTAACGGGGTCAAGGATGTATATTATAAGCTGTTTATGCAGATTAACATGGTCCAGTATGACCTGAAGCTCCAGACGGAGACCTCCGCCGCTGATTCGGAAAGCCTGCTGGAGACCATATCAAACTGTGATATCTTAAGGGAGCTCCACATGATGCTCTTAGCTAAAATTGACGAGTTCGCCCACCGCCTCCAGTCACTGTCCCAGGAAAATCCGACGATTTTCATGATCCGGGACTATATCAGCAGGCATTATAGTGATTACTCCCTTTCCATTAAGGATATCAGCGACCATGTACACCTGTCCTCCTCCTATCTCTGTACCGTATTTAAGACGGAAACCGGGAAGACCTTAAACCAGTACATTACGCAGTTCCGTGTTGAAAAAGCAAAGCAGCTGTTAGCGGATCCCAGAAATAAAATTTCCGACATTTCCTCCCGCGTCGGATATTCGGACGGCAATTACTTCGGTAAGAGCTTCAAAAAGGAGGTCGGGCTTTCCCCCTCCGAGTACCGTGAGAAAAAGCTAGGCAGATAACTTGAATCTTTGAAAGGACTATCAAATGAAAAGATTTTTTTATAAAATATATGACTATTATTTGTTCCACCTGAAGCTGAGATCTAAATTTATGCTCTCGCACCTGCTCATAGCTATTGTTCCCACAATCTTTATTACTGTATTCAGCTATAGCCAGCTGCTTACCATTACCACCAATAACACCTTAAAATCCCTGGCGGCCATATCCACCCAGACACAGACCGCCCTGGGAAATACCATCAGCCAGATTGAGACGGTGGCCTCCAGTATTGAAAGCCAGGACTTTTTCATTTCCTATATTTATAGCGATTCACCGGCGGATTATACCCGCAGCCCATCCTTTCTGACCAGCCTGAATGACTTTTATACCATGGTCAGCTCGCTAACCAATAGCAGCAAGGCTTCCACTGTTAAAATCTATGTTGACAATGCCCACTATAATGCCCTCCAGGCCTATAGTGAAGAGGGGCTCTTCGAGCAAAAGGGGCTCTTCGAGCCCCTGGCCAAAACATACGGTACCTACTGGCACGGTATCCTGACCCTGAATCCAGACCAGCCGACCCTGGTATGTCCCAGCAAATACCTGTCCCCCTACGAAATTTCCAATTATGGTGACCTGGCAATCATCCATAATATTAAGGTGAACGATTACTATGTCCATCTGGTGGTTTATTTTGACCAGCGTATTATTGATTCGATCCTGAAGCAGGATCTTCCGTTTACGGAAAGCGTTATCTATATCCTGAACGAAAGGGAGGAATTAGTATCTACGACCAGCACCCGGCTGTCCGGTACCTATCTGCTGAAATACTCCAGGGTTCCTTCCCTGATCAACACCACGACCAAATTTGTGACCGTAAAATTCGCCAACTCCAGCGTCTACTGCAATTATAAGACCATTCCTGGAACCGACTGGTATATGATTACTACCATCCCCGCCAGCAGTATGTCGGAGCAGGGAGATGCTTTGTTATATAAGTTCCTTTTCTTTTATTTGGCGATCCTGATCCTTGGCATAATACTGGCGCTCAATTTGAACCATTCCATTATAAAACGGATTTCCTCCGTCATCAGCCAGATGCAGGGTGTCCGCTTCGGCATCCCCACCCACCTGGACACCAAGGGCGGGACCGACGAGGTCGGCGAGCTGATCGAAACCTACAACTACATGTCCGACCAGTTAGACCAGCTGATGCTTCAAAAGGAGCAATCCGCAAGGGAGTTAAGGCTGTCCGAATTCAAGGCGCTGCAGGCTCAGATTAATCCCCACTTTTTATACAATACCCTGGACATGATTAACTGGATGGCACGGACTGGAAAGGCAACGGAGGTATCCCTGGCGGTCCAGAGATTATCCAAATTCTATAGGCTGACCTTAAGTAAGGGAAATAATATCGTAAGCATCCGGGATGAGCTTGAGCATGTCAGCCTGTATGTACAGCTCCAGAACATGCGATATGAGAATAAGATCCATTTCTTCATCGATGTACCGGATGATCTGCTGGACTTTGAAATACCCAAGCTTGTATTCCAGCCAATTGTTGAAAACGCCATTTTCCACGGTATCCTGGGAAAGGCTTCGAAGGAAGGCAATATTGTGATTATGGGCTGGCTGGAGGATGATATTATGGTATTCACCATTTCCGATGACGGCGTCGGCATCCCCTCGGAGGCCCTCCAGACCATCCTGCTGGGGAATTCCACCAAGGAAACCGGCAATAACATCGCCATCTACAATACCCATAAACGGCTCCAGGTATTCTTCGGGGAAGAATATGGGCTGTCCTACCGGAGCACCCTGGGGGTTGAGACGGAGGTGCAGGTCCGGATACCGGCGAAGCCGTTGCAGGAGGATATGGAATAGTCCGGCTATACACAAGCTAATCATATAACTTATCTTGATAACTTATCCTATATCACAGAAAAAGGAGCGTGCCCCATCCTGGCCAAAAGCCAGATTGTGGCACGCTCTTTTTCAAAGGCTCCCCTCACCAACCCGTTCTGCGCTATCAAATGCTCCAGATAGCAGCCTCATAAGGATGGAGAAAGGCCTGAGATGCTTTTTCATAATTGGAAACCAGACGTTTTCCATTCGGAAATCCCTTACGCTTTAATGATGCTGAGCTTAAATTGCATTCAATATACAGCGTTTCTGATTCGTATGTCCGGGTATAGGTAAACAGATCTTTCCTTTTTTTATTGGTGATTATGATGTCACCATATTGTAATGCCGGATGGTCCTTGCGAAAAGCAATCAGGTTTTGGTAAAAACGAAGGATGGAGTCTTCATCGCCCTGCTGGTTTTGGACATTGCAGGTCCTGTAATCATCATCCATCATGATCCACGGAGTACCATCGGAAAAGCCGGCTCCCTTGCCGTCACTCCATTGCATGGGCGTTCTTGCGTGATCCCTTGTTCCTGCCAGGATCCTTTTGAATGCATCCTCTGCGCTCATCTTTTTGCACAAATCCTGGTAGAGGTTCAGTGCCTCCACATCACGCAGCTCCTCCATGGAGGTAAACCTTTGATTGACCATACCAAGCTCCTGCCCCTGGTATAGGAAGGGCGTTCCACGGAGGGTGAGCTGGATCACGGCAAGCAGCTTGCCCAATACATTGCGGTATTGTGGATCAGGGTTTATCTTTGAAATCATACGTGGATTATCATGATTTTCATAGAACAAGGAAGGCTGGCAATGGTTTTTGTAATGCTCCATCCAATCAATCATATACGCTTTCAAATAATTTAGATCATACCGGTAATCGTCAAAACGGACATGCCCCGGGGTTTCTAAATGATCAAAGGAAAAAATCATGTCCAGTTCGTTTCGATAATCTGCTGTGAGCAATTTGCCCATTTCCATACCGATTCCCGGGGTCTCTCCAACGGAGAAAGCCTTATATGGTAAAAAGGCCTTGGTTTTGAGTTCCCTTAAATATTCATGAAGCCTTGGTCCATAGAAATAATGCTCTACCCCTCTGTAACCCATCAATGCTCCAATGCTTTCATTCCCATCCGGCAGCCCTTCTCTTTTTGAGATATAGTTGATAACATCTAAACGGAATCCATCAACTCCCTTCTCAAGCCACCACTTCACCATATCATGAATTTCCCCTCGCACCTCTTTATTTTCCCAGTTTAAGTCCATTTGTTTCTTCGAGAATAAATGGAGGGCATATTGGCCACGTTCTCCGACATAGTTCCATGCGCTGCCGCCAAAAAAGGAATCCCAGTTATTCGGTTGGTCCCGGAAGATATAATAATCCTTATATTTTGAATCAGGTTCATGGACTGCCTTTCGGTACCACTCATGTTCATCCGAGGTGTGGTTTACTACCAGATCCATAATCAATCTCATACCCCGGGCATGGATACCCTCTAATAATGTATCAAAATCATCCATTGAGCCGAACTCGGTCATGATTTTTTGATAATCCCGGATATCATAACCGTTATCATCATTTGGAGAATCATAAATTGGGGAAAGCCAAATGGCATCTATCCCAAGCTGTTTTAGGTAATCTAATTTTTCAATAATCCCTAGCAGATCACCAATACCATCACCATTGCTATCCTTAAAGCTGCGGGGATAAATCTGATAAAAAACAGCTTCCTTCCACCATGCTTTTTCCATCACGCAAGCTTCTGTCCTTGGAAGGTCCGGCTCGCTGTTCAAAAGCTCCAGCAGGGTAGTTATAAAGTTTTGGTCGATTTGTTTTTTCAAAAGCTTTGGCAATGCTTTCAGCTTTACGCTTCCTACCACCGGATTGGTAACCAGCCTTTCGCTATATCCCATTTGCAGCAATATTTTTTTAATAATATCCCTGCCAATTGGATTGGCATACACATCCTTGATACGGTTATTCTCTGTCAACATAGGCCTACTCCTGTTCTGCAGCAATATCGCCACGCTCCGTTAATTCTGCTATGATTTTATCAAACAGCTCTTTATCAATCTTGAATTTCAATCGGTAGATGATATAACTGACCAAAATAAAAACCAATGGTAAAATCAACATAACAAGCTTCATCGTCAATAAGCCGGATTCGGACACATCCTCCGGTGTCGCAGCAGAATTGATGCCTGAAATAATTAAGGTTACACCGACAATACCATTTGCAATTGCACCGCCGATTTTATTGATAAAGGGTTGCACGGAAAAGGTGATGCTTTCATTACGGTGGCCCAATTTCCATTGTCCATACTCCACCGTATCCGTTAAAAACATCAGCATGAGCAATTGGATAAAGGCCTGGCCCACGAAGATCAAGATTCCTGCGATGCCAACCGGCATCATATTCCTTGGCGCAAAGAAGAAAATCACATAGCCTGCTACTACTAAGATTGTTGAAAACCCATAGAGCTGTTTCCGGCTAAACTTCTTAGAGAAGACGGGAAAAATGATGAGTGCCGCCAGCTGTGAAACGCCCAAAATAGCTGCAAAGACTGAGTACATGCCTTCATTTTTAAAAGCATATTTGAAGTAATAAACACCAAAGGCCGTGGTTGTACAGTATCCGATCATAAACAATGCCATCGATATCGCAGTGAACAATAATTGGTCATTTTTAAAAAGGATACGGAACATTTCCTTTAAGGAGGTTGATTCCGTTTTGGCCTGCAGGCCCTTATTTTCTTTCACGCCAAATACTGTGAAACACAAAAATGCCCATGTAAGGAACACAATTGCAACCGTGACTAATAACCAGGCTTTTTTGTCTCCCCCCAGCGCATTGGTAACCGGAAGAATACCGACGACTGTAACAAACAGGCCGATATTCGCGCAAATACGCGCGAAGGCACCTGTTTTTTCACGTTCCTTTTGATCGACGGTTAAAGAAGGCAGCATTGACCAATAGGCAATATCATTTGCACCGTAGGTTAAGTCCCAGAGCAGATAGATGATGACAAAGGAAACGACATAACCTGTCCCCTGCAGGCCCATATCCAAAAACAAAAGAATGGTTAGGATCCCTCCTAATATGCCGCCAATGACAATCCAGGGCTTGAATTTTCCGAAACGGGAACGGGTATTATCTACTAAGAATCCCATGACTGGATCGTTTACGGCATCAAAGATGCGCAAAATAGTAAACGCGCCCGTCATCCACCACATCACAGAATCCGGTAAATCTAATATCTCTGTCAGATAAAAAAGCAAATACATACTTACCATCGTATAAAGCATATCCCTGCCTACGGTACCAAGGCCAAAGTTGAAGCGATTGCGTTTTGCAGTACCCATCATCATTTACCCTCCTTATTTTTCTTTGCGATATATAGGTTTGATCCAAAATCACCAAGCATACGTACCTTTTCGTTATAGCCCGTTCCGATAAATTGCCCGCATAAGGGAATACCGGCAGCCAGGGCATTGGATGAACAGGAATATGTTTCTACACAATCCGTTAAGCTGTAATGCCGGTTGGCAACACGCAGGATTACTCCATCAGGATTGAGCTCAACCGGCAGGATATGCTTCATCAACCCGCCAAACCGTTCAATGTAAAGCCGTTGCGGACGGGTGCTGACCGTGTAGCTTCCCTGCTTCAGCCCTGTTACTACAAGCTTATCGCTGCTCTCTGCTGCCGTGGCTAAGGTCTGGAACAGCCCCGTGACAGCGGTTTCCTTGTCTTCACTGATGCTTTGCCAAATCACTTTGTTGGGCTTATAGGATTTCATCCGTGAAAACCTGCCATATTGGAATATATGACGGTACTCCTTGTAAAATTCGATCTGGTCCGCAATGTCCTTTTTCTCCTCAGGCGTAAGATATTTTAAGTCAAGCTCATATCCAAGGCACCCAAAGCCTGCGACATGGAAACGGGTTGCCAGCGGTGTTTCCCGTAAGGTTTGCTGATGCGGGCACTGGGAAACATGTGCACCCATGGTGGATGGCGGATAGAAATAGGATAGTCCTGTTTGGATTTTCAGCCTCTCAATTGGATCCGTATCATCGGAGCACCAAATTTGCGGGCTAAAGCAAAGCATCCCTAAATCAAACCGGTTTCCACCGCTGGAACAACTCTCCAACAAGATATTTGGCCGCGGGCCAAAAATTCGGGTGAGCACCTCATATAATCCGATCATATAGCGGTGGTAAAACTCCCCCTGGTTTTGCAGGGCGGAAGAAAAATTCTCTGCAATATGGCGGTTCATATCCCATTTCACATAGCTGACCCTTGCTTCATCAAGAATAGAGCCTACCTGGTTTACGATATAATCACGCACCTCTTGCCGGCATAGGTCGAGCACTAATTGATTTCTTCCGAGCACTGCCTTTTTATCCGGTAACCTTACCGCATATTCCGGATGTTGCCGGTATAGTTCGCTATCTATATTTATCATTTCCGGTTCAAACCATAGTCCAAAGTCCAGGCCCAATGCCCTGATTTTATCGGCAAAAGCCTTGATTCCATGAGGAAGCTTCTTGCTGTTTACGGTATAATCACCTAATCCTGCTTTATCCGTATTGCGTTCTCCAAACCAACCATCATCGAGTACAAACAGCTCGATGCCTAGTTTCTTTGCTTGCCTGGCCAGCTGCAGCAGCTTATGTTCATTAAAATCAAAAAAATGCGCTTCCCAGTTATTTAACAGAACCGGACGTTCCCTCTTCTTCCAATTGCCGCGCACGATATGCTCATTCACAAAATCATGCAGTTGATGGCTCACGCCATTGAAGCCCTGGTTGCTATAGCTCATGATGCATTCCGGCGTCTCAAGCTTTTCTCCATTTCCTAATTCCCATGCAAAGCAATGTGGATTGATCCCCATTAAAACGCGTACATGGTCCCGTTCGCTTTTTTCCACGGCGCTATAATGGTTGCCGCTGTAAATCAGGTTAAAGGCATAGACATTGCCATGCTCCTGCGTTGCATCCTCCTCTGCCAATAAGAAAGCCGGGTTATGCTTGTTACTGCTGGCTCCTGTTGTAGAGGAATTCACCGTGGTTCCATAGCTTACCGGCCTTTTATGTAGGTTTGCTTCCTTAATCCAGCCGCCGTCTAAGGTATACATCTGAAAATTCTCATCCGGGATATCGAGCAGCATGCTCATCATACGGCTTACCCTGACCGGTGATCCTGCTTCATTCCGCAATACCGCCCTTCGGGTAATGACATCTGTCTGCTCAAAAACCCCATAGTATAACTCTATAAAAAGCCCATGGGAAATATCTTTTAAAATAATCTTTAAGGTCCCGCCTCCGCCATATGCTGTCGGAAGAGTTTCCATAGGAACGCTTCCTTCCACCACCTCATGGCTGACATAGATAAAATCACTGACAAAGCTTCCATCCGGTACCGTAAGCTCCGTAGGGCTTTGGCGGTAATCCCCCCGCCCGTTATCCGACCATTCCAAACACATGCTGTCAAGAGAATACGCTGGATCTGCTTCATCATAAAGAACGCTGCTCCCGATTTGGATCGAACGCTTTTGTGCGAGGACATCTGCGGCATCAAATTCCCTTAACGCTGCCCCATAATAGATATGCTCCAGGTGCCCGTACTTTGTTTTCCGAAACAGATAGGTAGTATTTGCCGTATCGATCCGAAATGTTGTTTCCGCAACCTTAATCAATGGGATACCTCCTTATCAAAAATGGTATTCTTGGGCTTTTACATATTGATCGTAGATTTCATCTGTAACCGCACCTTCTTCTATGATTTTTATATAGAATTCACCTGAATTTTTTATGGTCCGTTCCTGTGTTTCATAATTGGTATGTACTAATCCAAAGCGTGAGCTTTCTCCCTCTATCCACTCAAAATTATCGCAGAAGCACCAATGATAATACCGCTCGAAGGGAAGCTCCGATTCCGTCACTGCTTTTAAATGCTCATGGATATATTTGCAACGGAAGGTATCATGGTTATCGCAGGTTCCATTTTCAGTAATATAGATCGGTCTTTTCAGGATCTGATATAGCTTCTCTGAACAACGGACGATCCCTTCGGGATATATCTCCCAGCCCAAATCATTCTTCGGTGCACCCTGCTTTGTTCCATCTGCCAAGCCGGATACGGATGTCCTGGTATAATAGTTCACCGCAATAAAATCACAATACTCACCCTGGAAAATACCTTCCTCCTTATGCAATGGCCATTGGAACACACCGGTACACATGGCTACAGTGATTGCATCCTGAAAAAACCGCTCCGATAACCTGCTGCACACCAGATGCCATGGATTCTTCTTGTTTGCCGGTTCAAATACACGCACGTGATTTGCAAAGCTTACCCTGGAATTATGGAACCCCTTCTCCTGACGCATTTTGTGGATCAGCTGGTATGCCTTAATATGGGCAATTGCCATATTGGACATAACCGTGATGGTTTTGCCAAAGGACTTTTCCCCCGGAGGCCAGTCGCCGAAAAAATATGAAATCGTGGCATATACATTTGGCTCATTAATTGTGATGTATTCAGAAACTATGTCACCAAAGGAGTTCACCACTAATGCCACGAAATCCAAGAAGCATTTTAGGTTCTCCTTCTTTTCAAAGCCGCCCTTTTGCTCAAACCACATAGGATTTGTAAAATGATGAATTGTCAATAAAACAGAGATACCCTTGCTTTGTAAATAGCTCAGTTCTTCCCGGTAGTGGGCGATCACAGCCTCATCCACTTCCTTTTCCTTTGGGCAAATTCTTGCCCATTCAATTCCAAGGCGGTAGTTCTGGATTTTCATATCCGCCATCAAATCCGCATCCTGCTGCCAGAGGTTATAGTGGTCTGTTGCACGGGCAGGATTGGAGTTGTCTTTAATCCTACCTTTATGATACCAATCATTCCAGTTTGATCCGCACTCGCCACCTTCAATTTGTGTCGCTGCCGATGCAACACCCAGTAGAAACCCTTCTTTCAACTCAAAGCCCATAGGTATCCCTATTCCTTTCTATTCTGGTCCAGTTTCCCTTTCCCAAAAATTGCCTGAAACAATTGATTTTTATGCTACTGATTCTATGGTTTTATTATACCATGTCCGCAAGCTTAACGATACCGGAAAAGTCAGAACTTTCCAGGATTTTTTAAAGCTCAAAGGAGAATAGGTTGATAGGAAAATAATTTAAGAGTTGACTGACCAGGGAGAAACGTTGTATAAGGTTATAACAAACTGCAAATAATGATTCTGGTTAGGAGGTTGACAAAGATGGAAATAAATGATAAGAATGCTTTCAAAGATTACCAATTTGCAGATGTATCGGGAGAAGATTTAAAAAAAATCATAGAATTAGAGCATAACATTTGCAATCGTACAAAGGAAGAGGTTATATTAATCGCATATCAAAACTGCCGGACAGACTCTCAAAAATAGTTTCATTCCTGGCAATTTAACGAGGCTGTTGCTCCGCTAATGATCCAGCTGGGCAACAGCCATTTTATGTTCCGTTCCTATATATACCTCCTGCAATGGCTAATCTTTGTGGAAAATCGAAGCATGCATGTACAATAGTATCATCTTTGAAAATCAGGAATACACTGTATTACATATTATATTTTTCTCGTGTTTTTAACACGTCTTGGAGGTCTCATATATGTACAATAATAACGAATGGTTTCAACCAGACAAAGAAAATCCCCCATGTACAACAGGCAGACAAAACAGAAACATCAATCACAACCGCCCTCAATCACCTACTTCAGGTGTTTATAAGAACAGTAAACGGATGACTGCCGCAGAACCCCGTCCAAACATAACGCCTGTAAAATCAAGAAAATCAGATGTATCCCATTCCCAGACGGTAGGTGTTCAGGGGCCTGTACTCATACAGGATACCGTCCTGCATGAAACCTTGGAAGACTTTGTATTCTCCACCACACTGCCAAGACGTCTTCATACAAAAGGCTATGGTGCTTTTGGATATTTTTTCACCACTCATTCAATGAAAGAATATACCAAAGCCGGATTTTTGCAAACGCCTAACCAACGGGTGCCGGTGGCGGTGCGTTTCTCACTCGCTGCAAGTAATCAGGGAACACCGGACACTTTAAGAAATGTACGGGGTTTCAGCACCAGGTTTTATACCGAGGAAGGATTTTTTGATTTGCTCTGCAATCATCTCCCTGTCTTTTTTGTACGGGATGCCATTCATGTACCGGATGTAATCAGCCATTTCTCGCCATCTCCGGTGAATAATCTGCCTGACCCGGAGAGGCTTTGGAGTCTGTTTGCCAAGTATCCCGAGGCAACGAATATGCTGATATGGTTTTTCTCAGATTTGGGAACGGTAAAGAGTCTTCGCCATATCAAAGGATATAGTGTAAACACCTATGTCTGGCGAAATGCACAGGGTGTCCGCCACTATGTGAAGTATCACTGGTTCCCTGTGGCAGGGGCTCAGCACATTGACCAACAGGAAGCTCAATGGCTGGCATGCCAAGACCCTAATATTGCAGGGCGCGACCTATATGACACGATAGCAAAAGGAAAGACCGTAGAATACGACCTTTGTGTACAGCTGATGAATCCTGAAGATGAAAAGTGCCTTCCCTTTGACCCTCTGGATGATACCAAGGTATGGGATGAAACCCGATATCCCCTTTTACCCGTTGGACGTATGGTTTTAAACTGTAACCCAGAAAATTATGCTGAGCAGGTAGACAAATTAGCCTTTAATCCGGCGAATTTACTTCCCGGTCTGGAATTTTCAGATGACAAGGTGCTGCAGGGACGTACCTTTATTTATTCCGATGCACAGCGTCACAGACTGGGTCCTGATTATCGTAATATCCCCGTCAACAAACAGCCAAACTGGTCCCCCGCATCTATGGTATCCAGTGGAAACGGCAGATATGTCGCTGGCGAAATTATGCGTGCCGAAATCCCGGATCCAGATAATTTTACGCAAGCGACTCAAAGGTATGAAGCTTTTTGTGCACAAGAGAAAAAGAACCTTGCAGATAATATTGCGTCAGGCCTTGTGGACGCCCAGCCCAATACACAGTGCATGGTCTTATGGCATTTGGAACAAGTTTCTCCTGCACTTGCAGAGATGGTCAGAAAACAAATGAAGATCTAAGTTTCTAGGATAATGGCACAAAGAAATAGCCAAAATTCAGATGGGAACATAAAAAGGACCGTGCTTACAAGCACGAATCCTTTTATGTTCCCGTATTTCATTATTGACCTTTACAATTACTACATCTCTCTGACCCTTTAATTGCTTTTTTCTTTATGGAACCTTTGAGTCAACAATACAATAATATATCCAGTTGTCCCTCCCATTGATGCAGCAATTATATCTATATCTTTATAAAATTTATCAAAAAAATAGAAGACTATTAATAAAAGCCCAAAGTATATTATGATTTGCAAAAAATATTTTACTATCTTCTTCATACTACTCCCCCTTCATCGATCAGAGCCGCCATAAACATGGCTTTCTATATAAGCCATCATCCTTTAAGGAAAATGCACTACCTTTTAATTCTTCCTGTGTAATTTTGTTCTCATGACGAAGTTCAGCAATAATCAAAACTTTTTATAATTGCCTCCATCAGCATAGTAACAAATGGGTCTCCCCTATCTGAATTTACCATTACGGCAATTCCATCACCATTTTGAGGAAAAAATGACATACCGGAATTAAATCCTGTGTTCCATCCCCTGTGTCCAAAATATTTCACTCCGTCTTGTTCCCCTAAAAAAAGTCCAAGGCCGCAAGCTGGAGTGACCGGGTTTATCATCGCTTGCGCTGTCTCTTTTTTTACTAATTTACTATCACCTTTTAATGCCTTCATCATCTCTATACCATAAGCAGCTAAATCATTCGGCGTTGTCCATAATCCGGCTGCCGATAATTCGGGCATGATGCAATACCCCTTTTTTATTTGCAGGCCATGGGAATCAATTCCATATGCTATATTTGCCTCCTTGTCCTTTGGCAGGGGTTGTAAATATGTACTGTCCTTCATACCAAAGGGCTGCAGGACGGTTTCCTGCATGATCTCTTCAAAGTCCTTATTCAATATATCGCAGACTACCTTTTGTGCCAGTACATATCCTCCTCCCGAATAGCAGAATTCCTTTCCCGGTTCCTTGAATACAAACAATTCATCAGTATTTGCCGGTCGTTTTCCCTCCAGGATTTGCATAAGGGTAGGAATCTTCTGTTCATGATGATATCCGGGAAAACCATGTATATTTAAGCCTGCGGTATGACTTAAAATCCTTCTAAGGGTTATAGCATACTCCTTCCCGTCAAAAGTCGGAACATGATATCCTTTCAGATACTGGTTTATATTTGTATCAATATCCAATATTTTCTGCTCAGCAAGCCTCATAACAGCGGTTGCAAAGATGGGTTTGCTGACAGATGCTGCCTGAAACATCGTTTGAACCGTAACAGGCTCTTTATCATATCTCTTTTTACGGCCATATGTGTAACTGGCCGCTATATCACCGTTTCGTATTATTGTAAAGCTTACACCGGGTATATTCCATTTTTCCATGCGTTCAAACATAGTAACTCCCCGGAAGTTTTCTTTACTATTTAAAATTTTATCAATATCCATAATTATGTCCATGCCCGCCATTATGGGCATTGCCCCTGTACCGTACGAATTGCCATGAAAATGCCGGCATTGACCCGATCCCCTTTCCTTCATTAACTTTATTTCTTTCAATCTTGCTCCCTCACCAAACTAGTACTATTCCTATCATATCTAAATTCTATTCCGGTATCTGATAATCCTTCTCCCTTACCAGACGCCATATGGCGTCCACGGCACCAGGCTCATACAATGTGCCCCGATGACTGATAAGCTCATCCAGCGCCACCTCCACACCAAGGGCGGGCCGGTAGGGTCTGTGGGACAGCATAGCTTCAAACACGTCGGCAACCGCCAAAACACGGGCTTCCGGAAGAATCTCTTCCCCCTTAAGGCCAAGGGGATAACCGCTGCCATCCAGCCGTTCGTGATGCTGGCGGACAATCTGGGCAATGGGAAGAAGGAAACTATCATCCTTAAGGATTTCATAGCCCTGTTCTACATGTGTTTTTATCAAACTGAATTCTGTGGGCGTAAGCCTGGCCGGCTTGGCCAACAGGTCGCTGGGAATACCGATTTTTCCGATATCATGGATGATTCCGGCCCGGCGGACGGCCTCACAGATTTCATCGCTCCAGCCCATTTCCCTTGCTATGTCAAAGGAAATCCTTCCAACGCGCCGTTGGTGGCCGGAGGTATACAGATCCTTTTGCTCTACCATTTTGGCAATGGCCAGCATGGTTCCGTCAATTGCCTCCTCTAGCTGCATAGCCTTCGCTGCGATAGCCTCCTGATAGCGGATATTATCCATGGCTATGGCAGTCGTATCGGAAAGCACCTGCAATACTTTGATTTGTTCGGGGGTTGGCTTATATTTCTTTGACCAATAGCAGCCGATGGCACCGATCGGATTGTTCGTGTTAATCGGAATCATGGCCAGACTTCGGACAAAGGTCTGCCTGTAGACATCAATGGGAATACGGGAATC
This sequence comes from Clostridiales bacterium, assembly GCA_012839295.1. Lineage (GTDB taxonomy): Bacteria > Bacillota > Clostridia > Lachnospirales > Lachnospiraceae > Mobilitalea. The sequence continues at coordinate 91,508 of DUNO01000031.1, read as the reverse complement.
CTTATAGATATCCTCAATGACAACCGGCTCACGGTGCAGCATAACCCACCCGCTAATGCAGATTTCCATAGGAAAGCGCAGCCCCTTCCACAGGGGAGAGATGGCATCCTCCTCAGCATAGTAGCAATAGGTGCCGTCACGCAGTACAAAAGTGGCTCCGTCGGAGCCTGTCAGTTGACGTACCGAGTGCCGCACAATATCCATAACTGATGTTAAATCATGGGATGCAGAAAGTTTCTGGACGACCTCTAACAGCTTTCCCATATCATGAATATAGGAATCTCCTGATGCTCCAATCTCATGATGTGTATCGTTTTCAGGAATACCCATTTAATACCTCCTTTCAGTCTGTGAATGCACAATGTCCCTGCTTTCATTAAACTGTAATGATGGTGAAATGCCCTGTTCCAATAAAATATTTACTGTTAGCCTCACCGGCTCCTAAGACCGGAAGAGAACTTCATAGCTCCTTGTTTTACAAAATTATACCATGTACTACATAAAAATCCAATACCTTTATCCAGAACCCGACAATCGGCCATGCCCGCCGGGCATGCAAAAAAACAGCCCTCAAAGCATCCTTCTGCTCTAACGGCTATCCACCTCTAATAACGGTGCCGGCATTCCTTCTCAATCCCTCCAGACAGACCGTTCTGCCGGGAAATTTTCCAACAGAAGCACAAGCTATAAAACACGCCGCATATAACTAATCGTTATCTGCGGCGCATCCTTTTACGTTCTTTTTCTTGCTCTTCTTCTATTCTCTTTCTGCTCTTCTGTTCATTTTCTGCTCTTTTTTTCTTCTTCCTTCGTACTCTTTTCGTTCTTTTTCCGTCCGGCCTATGCCATCCGTTTTACAATTCTATAATAGGTTTTAGCCGTCCACTGATAGCTTATCCCATAGATCACGGCAAAGCCTGCGCATATACCCACAGCACAGGTAATGATAAGTCCCTCCTGAAAGAATTCCAAGGCCGCCATCAGATTGATTACCATGAACATTCCGGCTGCGGTATGGACAATTGCTCCAGCCAAAGGAATAAAGAACACTTGCAAAATCTGCTTCTTGATGGTGCGCTTTACCTCACTGTCACTCATGCCCACCTTTTGCATAATCTCAAAGTTCTTCTGGTCCTCAAAGCCCTCCGTGATCTGCTTATAGTACATGATGACCAGCAGACACAGCAGGAAGATGGTTCCAAAGAAGATTCCAATAAAAAGAAGTCCCCCATAAATTGACGCCATATCCTCCCTATCCTCCGCATAATCCATATAGCCTTGAAATCCGGGCTGGGCCGAAGAGAGCTCCTTTAGCTCTTTGGAGAAGGCCTGTTTACGCGCTTCCTCCCCCTGAGGATTCATCCGAACCGTATAAACATAGCTGTCCGACAGCTCCACCCCATAGGGCTTCGCGATTTCTTCCAGGGCTTCCAGGTCGGGTACAATCACGTAATACATGCTTGAAAACCCATTTCTATAGGATTTTGGCCTAAGGAGGCTTTCTGTAATTTCCTCCTTTACATTGTAGGTACCGTTATAAAATATAATCCTGTCCTTTCCATAATCGGCTCCCGTAGAATAGATCATAACCTCGTCTTTCCCTAATGTAACGTCAGCCGTCTCCATAGCGTTAAAGACATCCTGGGTCAGGAGGCACAGTTCATACCTATCTGCAAAATCTGCCGTTCCATCCCTGACCAGAATCTGATCTCCCTTTTTCACAATATGGAGTTCCGCACTGCTATAGGCATGGTAATCCTCCAGCGTTACGCCTTCCTCCTGTGCAAGCTCCCTTAGGTTCTGCTCCCATTTCTCCCTCTCCGTAAAGGAACCCTCCACATAATCCACCTGTATTTCATAGGGATACCTGAATTTTTGAATTCCCGGGATTCCCAGGTATAGGGACAGGGTGCAAATGACCGTAATGACCACCATGGTTCCAAAGATACAGATATTCACAAGACTGGCCGCATTCTTCTTCATACGATAGATCATTCCGGACACAGCCACAAAATTATCCGGCCGGTAATAGAACCCGCGGTTCCTCTTCAACCCCCTTAACAAGGTGATACTTCCGGAGGTAAAAAGAAAATGGGTTCCTGCCACAACCAAAAATACTGCCAGAAAGAAATTCAAAAAAATAGCGGAATCCACCTTGGAGGTAATAGCCAGGTAATACCCATAGCCCAGCAGGAGAAGACCAACCACAGTCCACAACAGGATACGCTTTGGCTCCTTCTCCCCTTTGCGGGATTCACCCATCAGCTCCGTCGGATTTGCCTTACCAACCTGGATCAGGTTGGCAAACAGGTTAATTCCTGAAATCACCGCATAAAAAGTCAGTGCATCACAAACAGCTTTCCCGCTGATCGCAAAATCAGCTTCCACCGGAAGCTTAGCCAGGTTAAGCAGCAGCAGGAAAAGGACCTTGGAAAATAAAAGTCCCAACGCAATAGCACAGATAACCACTACCACGTATATGATCAAGGTCTCAATCAGCATCAGGATGCCGAGATGCTTCTTCTCCATGCCAAGAATACTGTATAATCCCAGCTCCTTTTTACGGCGTTTTATCAAAAAGCTGTTGGTATAGTATAAGAAGGGTATCATGATAATTCCCAGGAGCACAAAGCCAATGGTCATAAGCATTAGGGCATAGCCCGCCCTCGGTATGGTTTTCATGACATCATTTTTAAGGATCAGGTCGAACACAAAAAATGTGAAAATAGAAAATATACTGATTCCAAGGTAAGGAAGGTAGGTGGAACCATTTTTCAAAATTCCATTCACCGCAAGCCTTGGGATTACGCCTTTTTTCTTCATGCCTGTACCTCCCAGCCTGCACCCGCAGACGCTAAGGAAGCGCCGGCGGCTCCACCCCTGCCTTCTTCCTCCGCCTTTTTGCCGGTCTGGAGCACCGTCAGGGTATCCGAGATCATGCGGTACATCTCATCATTACTGAAATTGCCACGGTAAATCTGGTTAAATACACAGCCATCCTTAATAAACAGCACACGTCCTGCATGGCTTGCCGCCTGGACACTGTGGGTAACCATAAGGATGGTCTGCCCCTCCCTGTTAATATCTGCAAAGATGCCAAGCAGCCTGTTAGCAGCCTTGGAGTCTAAGGCTCCCGTCGGTTCATCCGCCAGGACGATCTGTGGCTGGGTAATCAATGCCCTGGCCACAGCACTACGTTGCTTCTGTCCTCCTGATACCTCATAAGGATATTTATCCAGAATATCTTCAATTGCCAATTTCTTTGCCAAAGAAATTAATCTCTCATTCATCGTACCATACGGGGTGCCTGCCAGTACCAGGGGAAGAAAAATATTATCCTGCAAGGACAAGGTATCCAGAAGGTTGAAATCCTGGAATACAAAGCCCAGGTTATCACGGCGAAAGGCACAGATCTCCTTTTGCTTAATCTCTGCCATGTTCTTCCCTGCTAAGATGACCTGCCCCCCTGTTGGCTTGTCCAGGGAAGCCATAATGTTTAACAGGGTCGTCTTACCGGAACCGGATTCTCCCATAATCGCTACATACTCTCCCTCTTCTACAGAAAAGTTCACGTTCGTCAATGCCTGAACCTTATTTCCGCCCAGCCGGGTGGTATATATTTTCTTTAAATTGTTCACTTCTAACAGTGCCATGCTTTGCCTCCTCATAAAAATCCTGTCGCCCGGATATATTTGAAAACCCATTGCAGCTTTCAGATATTCCCAGGATAGTTCTATGTCATTTCTGACTTACACTGTTATCATAATAAAAATCCTTCCCTGCTACCATCGAATTTCCTTACATTTCAGGCTCCCAACCTTACATTATTGTCACCTAGTACAGCGTCCGTTAAATAACAGGTCAGATTCTAACCTGTCATTTAACGGACATTATACTAATCCCTATCTCCCTGCTCCGGCTCATTATCCCTGGAAAGCTCCAGATAAATCTTCGTTCCCCGGCCTTCCTGGCTTATGGCCCATATTCCGTGGGACAGCTGGTTCATAATCTGCTTGCAGAGGTACAGGCCGATTCCGGTTGACTTTTTATCCATGCGGCCGTTATATCCGGTGAAGCCCCGGTCAAAGATTCTGGGAACATCCTCCTGCCGTATCCCGATTCCGGTGTCCTCCACTACCAGTGTCTTTGGGGCATCCGGCTTCATATAAATTGAGATAGTACCCTTTTTGGTGTATTTAATACTATTTGAAATAATCTGCTCCAGCACAAAGCCCAGCCATTTTTCATCTGTCAGGACTTTAACGTCAAAGTCCTCCAGCTGCAGGCTTAAGCCACGATTAATAAATAGGACCGAATATTTTCTCACAGACTGTTTCACCAGCTCCTGCAGCTGATATTCCTTTAAAATCATATCAGAGGCAATGCTCTCCAGCCGGAGATAGTGAAGCACCATCTCCACATACTGCTCGGTTTTAAATAATTCCTCCGCCAGCAAAAAGCCATCCTCCCTGCCATTTAAAAGCAGCTTCATGGCTGCAATGGGAGTCTTAATCTGATGGGCCCACATCATATAATAATCTGTCATCTCACTGCGGCGCAGCTCCTCCGCTGATTCCAAAGCACTTTGCAGCCGGCAGAGCTCTTCAATCAAGCCTCCATAGGCTCTATCCAGCTCTGTCAGCGGCTCCGTCGCCCTGCCATGCTCAAAGGCTCCCTGACCGAAGGATACCTGCCGGTCGCTGCCTAACAACGCCTCCACCGCAAGCTCCGGGTGCTTTCTGGCCAGGCGGAGCTTCTTCCGTTTTCGCAGATACCTGTTTGCATCCACAACGCCATAACAACCCCAGACAAACAAGGATATCAAAAAAGCATAGAGAATTTTTGGAAGGTTATAGAGTTGGTATAGGCTGCAAACCACTACATAGATCAGGGTCGTAAATAGGAACAGCAAAATAACTGCCCTCCTGTCCTTAATATAATCCAGAACCAGGTTCCCCTCCTTCTCCCGCTCTTCCCTACCCTGCCTGTCCATCATATCCTCACCCTTCCTTCCCTTACCCCCATTCATTGCCCCTCCCCAATCATATACCCAAGCCCCTTCCTTGTCTGGATCATATCCGTAATTCCAGCCTCCTCCAGCTTCTTGCGTATTCTCGCCACGTTTACCGTCAGCGTATTGTCATCCACAAAACAATCATTATCCCATAGCCTCTTCATGATCCGTTCCCTGGAAACCGGACTTCCTATATTTTCATACAGCAGCTGCAATATCTTGAACTCATTTTTGGTCAGCTCCAGCTTCTGTTCGCCGATTTTCAAGGCTGCTTCCGTCACATCCAGCAGGATTCCCCGGTACTCCATGACCGTGGTCTGCCCACGGAATGTATAGGTCCGCCGCAGGATTGCCTGGACCTTGGCAGCAAGAACCTCCAGATCAAAAGGCTTGGTCAGGAAATCATCCCCACCCATATTGACTGCCATAACAATATTCATATTATCACCAGCGGAGGATACGAAAATAATGGGCACCTGGGAGATCTGCCGGATCTGGGAGCACCAATAATGTCCGTTATAAAAAGGAAGCATAATGTCCATCAGCACCAGATGGGGCTCAAATGCGGCAAATTGGGGCATAATATTGCCAAAGTCCGACGCCGTCTCCACTTTATAGCCCCATTTTTCCAAATGCTTTTCTATCTCTCCTGCGATGACCGTATCATCTTCTATTACAAAAATTTTATACATACCCATTTCAATTTAAGCGGTCCTTTCCCATTAAAATTTGATAAAGAATAACAGAATTAATTTGGAAACAAGTATACCACAATATTTTTCCAAGTCAAATAGATATCCTCACTGCGGGCATGCCAACCATTCTATTGCACCCTTGAAGTCAGAAAACTAAAAGAACGTGTTATTCAAATAGCTTGAAACCGCTGATACTTGCCATATCAGCGGTTTCTTATAGTAATATTTTTAGCATTCAATAAATTCCAGATTTTCTTACTCTTTACCATTTAGCTCTTGTAACAGCTTATCCCATACATCTGTCCCCAAGGATGGTAAAAACATTTTTAATACCATCAGCCCTTGCCCCTGTAGTCCCTTCATCATGGGAAGCACCTCATCCTTTGAAATGCTTTTTCCTATGATATTCTCAACCATACCGCTGTTTATGATGCCTTCACAAAGCTCATCCTGGTAGGTATCCATGAAAGCTTTTCCTGCCGGGTGTTTCATGATGTCACCGATTAAGGATACCATGGTAAATTCCTGTTCTATATCCAGCGGCTGCTCCTCTGCCTCTATTTCTGCTGAAAGCACCACCTCATGAGCTGACTTCCCTATCTGGATCTCATAGCTGCCGGCAGGCATATGGAAGCAGTGTGCCTCGGTATTCCAATAGGAGAAATCCCTCTGCTCCAGCTGGAAGAAAACTGTCCTTGTCTCCCCTGAGGCAAGCTCTACCTTATCAAATCCCCTGAGCTCCTTTACCGGTCTTAATACATCGGACTTATTGACAGCAACATAGAGCTGTACCACCTCTTTTCCAGGGCGGCTTCCCGTATTGGTCACATCAACGGATACAGTGAGAACCTCACCGCTGCAAAGCCTATCCCTGTCAAGCTTTAGGTTGGAATAGGAATAATCCGTATAGGACAAACCGTATCCAAAGGGGAAGAGCACCTCCTGCCTCTTGCTTTCATAATACCGGTAGCCTGCATATACCCCTTCCCGATATTCCACCTTATTACCTGTTCCAAAATAAAACAGGTAGGAGGGGTTATCCTCCAGGCGGGTCGGGAAGGTCTCCGGGAGGCGTCCGCAGGGATTGCTCCTGCCAAACAGCAGGTTAACTGTTGCTTCTCCCACTGCCTCTCCTCCAAAATACATCTCCAGTAACCCTTTTGCCTTAGGCAGCCAGGGCATTTCCACCGGACTTCCTGTATGCAGGACTACTACCATATTGGACTGCACCCTCCCCACGGCTTCAATGACTGCTGCATGCTCCTCCGGAAGTGACATATGCTGGCGGTCATAGCCTTCTGTCTCCATGCCCGGGGTCAGTCCGACAAAAACTACTGCAACATCGGCTTCCTTCGCTACCTGCACTGCCTGCTCAAGCATTTCTTCATCGGTTCCTTCCTCCGTATAGCCCTTGCTGTAGCTTATATTAGCTAGCTTCCTGGCTTCATCGAGGGCGTTAGTGACATAAGCCGCCTTCACGTTGGAGCTGCCGCCGCCCTGATACCTGGGCTTCTCAGCAAACTGGCCGATAAAGGCTATTTTCCTTGCATCTGACAAGGGAAGAATTGCATCCTCGTTCTTTAGCAGCACTGCAGACTGTTCCGCTGCATAGCGCGACAGGTCATGATCCTTTTCCATGTTAAATTCCACTCCTGGCCTGCGCCCCTCTATTCCTTTGTAAACCAGCTGTAATACATTGGCACAGGCTTCATCCAGGAGGAACTCCGGGAGCTTTCCTGCCCTTACCGCTTCTACGATCTCCCCGTCGGTCTCCGGCACTCCAGGCATCGTCAGATCCGTCCCGGCGGCAATGGCTCCCACCCGGTTATGGGTTGCTCCCCAGTCACTGATTACGCAACCGTCAAAGCCCCATTCCTTCCGCAGGACATCCGTCATATATTCCCGGCTTTCAGAAGCAAATTTTCCGTTGATTTTATTGTAGGAGCACATGACGCCCCAAGGCTTCGCCTTCTTTACTACCCGTTCAAAGGCCGGCATATAGATTTCACGTAGTGTCCTCTCATCCACCTCCGAGGACGAGGTCATACGCCTGGTCTCCTGGTTGTTTGCCAGAAAATGCTTTACGCAGGCACCGATGCCACGGCTCTGTAGCCCTTCCACATACGCCGCTCCCAGCTCTCCGGCCAGCAGCGGATCCTCTGAGAAGTACTCAAAGTTACGCCCGCATAAAGGACTCCTCTTGATATTGACTCCAGGACCCAGGAGCACCTGGATATTCTCAGCCTGCCCCTCGTCCCCCAGGGCTTCCCCGATCTTCCTTAAGAGCTCCCGGTCAAAGCTGGCTGCTGTTGCGCATTCTGCCGGAAAGCTGACCGCCGTCTTGCTCTCATTAATCCCCAGGTTATCCGTCAGCCCCTCCTGCTTGCGGAGTCCATGAGGCCCGTCTGTCAGCCAGATACTCGGTATCCCAAGGCGTTCCACCGCTTTCGTCAGCCAATCCGAGGCACCGGAGCATAATCCTGCTTTCTCTTCTAAGGTCAGTTTTGAAACGATATCTCTTATGTTTTCTTTTTCCATGTAACTTTGTCTCCTTTCTAGGGCATTGCATATTTTCATAGTTCATCTTATTTCTTTAATTTAAAGCATACAAATAATTGAACAAATCGTATATCACCATTGTGTTGTTTTTATTACAAAAATGACTTTAATTCTTTTATTACATCTTTTATTACATCACTTTGAATGAAAAACCGGGCACAAAAAAATTGAGCCACGATTTCCTGTGACCCAATTTATGAAATATATAGAGGTATTTTTAAGCTTATCATCTTAGTCCCGTAGCAGGATCAATTACTACTCTTGTTTTACCTTTATGCAGATATAACATTACATATCTATATAAAAGTTAACATTGTATTCGAAATTCTTATTCGTAGTATTATAAGTACTTTAGCATCCATTATAAGTCAAGAACCTTCGCTAACCAATTATGCACCAACTGAGGCCATATTGCAATCCCTTTATCAGGCTGCCGCCCCGGTAATTTCTTCACGCCCTGTATAAACAATTCTTTCACATCAGTACCTGCGGATATCTTTCCCATTCCATTAAACGGTGCCGGTAATTCCTGATTATTATCTACAAGGAATTGCAGGGTTTCAAAAAACTGCTGCATCGTGTATGCCCCATCAAAATTGCCAGAAGCCCACTCCTCGTTCGCCAGCGACAAGCCATGATCTCCGTTCCCAAAGATGTGAAGTTCGAAATCCACGCCCTTTTCCTTGCACGCATTTGCAAACAGATAGCTATTTTCCACCGGCACATCCTTATCTGTTGCCGTATGCCATAAAAAGGTAGGAGGTGTGTCCGCCGTAACCTGCGCTTCCAGTGACATATACCCTAATTCTTCCTTCGTTGCCTCCTTACCGAGCAGCGCAATGAAGGAGTCCCTATGGGCATGCTCTCCTGAGCTTATCACCGGATAGGATAGAATCACCCCATCAGGGCGATTGCTGATTCCTGCATATTCTCCCTCTTCAACCAATTCCTTTGCATCAAAATGCACCGCTAAGCTGCCGCAAAGATGCCCTCCTGCGGAGAATCCGCAAATTGCCAGCTTATCTGGATGAATGTGGAATTGCTGCGCTCTTTTTCTTACAAATACCACTGCCCTGGACACATCCTTTAAAGGCTGCAGCTTCAGAGGCTTATCCATTAACAGGTTTGTCGTATAGGTTACGACAAAGGCATTGTAGCCCTTCAGGTAGAATTTCTTTGCAACGATCTCTCCTTCTGTATTGGATACCACGCAATAACCGCCGCCAGGAACCACCAAAATAGCAGGACGTATCTTCTCATCCTCGTCGTGGATATAGGTTACGATATTAGGGCTAAATTCACCTAAAACCGGGTAAGTATACTCTTCCTTTGTCCATAGGCTGTACTGCTCATTAATCATTTCAATCTCCTCCTGTACCTCGTGTTTTTTATTCTATTCGTTAAACTCACGCTTTTCCAACGTATTTATAACACTCTGTATTCTTTCCCTTACCTTTCTTACCTCAAGCTTTTGCCATGCCAGAAGTACCGGAATGTACTCCTTCTCTCCGGTCTCCCGTATCAATTCCAGAACATCAAAGACTACCTGCCGGTTCACTTTTAATAGTTCCTGTAAGCTCCATAACTCCAGAACCTTTAGCTCTGCCATATTGGCTAACCGTTTGAACCACTCCTGTGTATATGTATTCTTCTCAATCTCCCACCCCTTATCCGTGAAAATAAGCTCTTTAATTTACCTCCATGTTATATAAGCAAATCCATTCTAACCATTTTCAGAAAGACCCATATCCGGCGTATACTGCCGTCTTTCAATTAATTCCCTCGCAATCTTCTTATGCCTGCCCTCCGTCATATCCCAGGCCAATACAACCCAGCCGAGGATATATACAATTGCCGGGACGATAGACATCATAACCTTGATTCCAGTTAAGGTGCCCACCGTTTGCTGCACATCCGGCACATAATTCACTACTGAAAGGACAAGGGCTACGATTCCACCCGAGACAGCTGTAGCTATGGTTTGGAAAAAGCCATTGAGGGCTCCGAAAAATCCTCCGCTGTTGGTCTTATATTTCCATTCTCCATAATCAACAGCCATAGGCATCATGGTTCCTTGTGCGGGCTGGGCGATTCCCATGAACAAGCCACCTATTACGCTTAATATAATAAATGCAGTTTTCCCCGAATCCGTCGCCGGCACAAAAAACATCGCAATCGAAGCTGCTATGTTCACCCCAACTGCTAAAACCAGGTTCCGCTTTAACCCCATAAGCTTGTTCGCCAATGGACACAACAGGGAGCCTAAGAGCGTCGGTAGGATTGTAATGCCGCCGATCAGCGATAGCATACCAGCATCATTAAAATAGTATTTGTAGTAATAGATCCCCACCGTCGACCTCATGGAGGTCGTCAGGGTAAGGGCAAAGATATAAGTCACCGTAATCAGTGCATATTTATTTTTCGTCAAGGATTCCACAACCAGCCTCAAGCTGAATCTCTCCTGTTCCTTGCTTTGCAGTGTAAACCTTTCTTTTACGGATTTAAAGATTAATAAGTACCAGACCGCAAAGATACCCATAACAATAAGCATGAACCACCGGAATCCGGCGCCCTCGTCCCCTTTTCCAAAGATCCGTATGATTGGCTGTGATCCAACCTGGGCAACTACGGACAAGATTAAAATCCAAACAAAGCCCATGATATTCATGGTCATCCTGTCATCCTGCCTTTTTGTCATGGATGAGGTCAAGCCCATCCCCGGTGCGCTTCCTACCGACATGAAGATACTGAGGATGACATAGGTAACGGTCGCATAAACTGTCCTACCGGCAGCCCCAAGGTCTACAGGGATGAAGGTTAAAAACCCGCTTACAGTTAACCCCAGTCCAAATATCAGGGACCATGGCCTGTATTTCCCCCACCGCGTACTTCTACGATCCAGCGCAACACCAACCACCGGGGTTATGGCTGCACCCAGGGCACGTACGACAACAAACATAACTCCGACATAGGTCGCATCAAGCTTCATGATATCCGTATAAAAGTATAGGAGCCAAAGCTGGACCATCATATAATAAAATGTCGAGATACCTCCGCCAGAGGAATAAATGATCTTTTCTAAAAGGGGAATTTTCCGATCGATTCCGACAGTGCCTCCTAAGTTTTTGTCTTTCATAATGAACAATCCTTTCAATATATTATTGTTGAATCCATTATCTCTCATCTTTTATAATCTTTATTATTTCTACCACAGTTACTATTTTTCTCATATTTACTTATACATTCTCATATTTACTCGCATTTACCCTTGCCCTCTTATGTTCTCTTATGTTTTCTTTCCCTTGTCGCTCTCTTATTCCCTTGCTTGCTCTATGTCATTCCCTTCCCTGACCCTTTGCTCTGCCTTCAATCTTTCCTTCGCTTCCTCGACAGTCTCCCCATCCCTTGTGAGATAGGCATCTACAAATTTATCCGATATTTTATTAAATCCACTCACAGCACTGCCCTCGATTTTCTTATATCCTCCCACAACGCCGTCCTCAATTTTCTTATAGATGCCCACAACCTTATCCGCTATCTTCTTGTTTGCTGCTACCAGCTTTGATTTTGCCATATTACTAATCTCCCTTCCAATTAATTTATTTCATGCCACCCACTGGCTTTCTTTGATAAACTAATCTTACATCACTTTCATTTCCGTAATGTTTGGGAATTATTTAAGATTTATTAATACAACAGCTTATTACCCTTTTCACAAATGGAGAAAATCTCATCCTCCTTTTCTTCAATTAACAAATTAAGCTGCTCCGTCTTTTGTCTTACCTTAGCCCTATATATAAAATAGGGCGCAGCCCATCCCACAAAGGCTGGAATTGCCAGGATAATGCATAGGGCAATCCTTGGCGGTTCTGCTATTACCGCAAATACAGATCCTGCCATAAAGGCTGTTCCAATAATCCCTACGGTCAGGGCATAGAAGAGGGCCTGGGTTGTCTTTAAACCCTCCAGATGGGCGATTTCCTTCAAGCAGAATTCAAAATTCCTCTGTAGCCTGGTCAGCTCCATCCGGTTCATAATCTTCCGATCCCTTTTTAAACGGAGGACAACCTGGGCATGGGAATCAAGTATCTTATCCGTTAAACCGGAATTCATATTCTCATCCATTACCCAGCCAAAATTCTTATATCCGTCCATCAAAAAGGAAGCCTCATTTGCACTTGTAACAACCTCTTTGTATTCATACCCTATAAATGGCTGTTCTTTTTTTTCAATGTCACTCATAACGATATCCCCCTTTGTTGCCTTTCTTGCCTTTCTTTCCCGAATCGCTGATGCCGGAAACAGGTATGGTTACGGAAAAGGTAGTCCCCTTTCCCGGAGTGCTGTCCACACTTATGCTACAGTCATGCAGCTGCAAAACCCTCAAGACCAGGGCAAGACCCAGCCCATTCCCTTCCCGTGAATGGGAGGAATCCCCCTGATAGAACTTATCAAAGATATGCTTCATGGTATCCTCACTCATCCCACAGCCCGTATCTGAAACCGATACGACGATGGAGCCCGGCTCGGACATCTGCTTTAGGGTAATCTTCCCTCCAGCCTCCGTAAACTTTATCGCATTGGATAACAGGTTATTCCAGACCAGCTCCATAAGGCTTTCATCCCCATAGACCAATGCCCTTTCTTCCATCTCCGCCTCAAATTCTATGCTCTTTTGCTCCCATAATTCTTCAAATTGGATGACGCACCCGCTTAACTGTCTGCAAAGGTCATACTCTGCTGCTTCCGGCTGTATCTTCTGGTTCTCAAGCTTATTCAACCGCAAAATATTGCTGATCAGATTCGTCAGGCGCTTTGAATTCCCTACGATTATTTTCGCATATTCCTTCCGCTCTTCTTCTGTAACAGAAGCCCCCTGTAAGCATTCCGCATAGCTTTGTATCACCGCAATGGGGGTCTTTATCTCATGCGATACGTTCGATACAAAGTCTGCCTTCAAGGTCTCAATGCTGCCGAGCTCCTCTACCATCTTGTTGAAATCCAGGAACATATAATCCATATAGTCCATTCGGTCCGCAGAATGGATCGGCTCAACATAGACAGAAAAATCCCCATTCGCCACTTGGTTCGTAGCCTTTGCAAAGAGTTTCATGGGCTTCTCATACCAGTGGGCGATCTGGTTAGAGGTAAGAAGGGTATAAGCAACCGCAATCAGGAACCAGAACATTAAAATCAGGACAACATGAAGCACTGTTATGCTTTTATAATCCAGACAATCCCTTAGGATGTAAAACTGGATTGTAGTGATAACTCCAAAAAATAGTAATACCGGAATAAATATATAGATACGCCCCAAATACTGCTTTCTTTTCAATTCCTCCGCCCGTCCCTTATTCATCTTGGCACCGCCTTATATCCGATTCCCCTGACCGTGACTATTTCAAAGCCGTCACATCCTGAGAATTTATCCCTTAATTTCGTCACATACACATCTACTGCCCTCAGGCTCGTCTCCGTATCAATGCCCCAGAACTCATCCATGAGCTGCGCCCTGGAAAAGGTCTTCTTCGGATAGGAAAGCAGCTTATATAGGATGTTGAATTCCCTGACCGTAACCGGGATCTCCTCCTCCCCGACTACAGCGCTCACGGCATCTGCATCCATCGTAAGGTTTCCGATGGTTAATTTCCTTTCCTGCTCGATATTAGCCCGGCGGAGCAATGCCCTCACACGGAGCAGCAATTCATCCAGCTCCACCGGCTTCACCATGTAGTCATCAATGCCGAGCTGGAACCCCCGTTTCTTAGAGGATAAGTCATCCTTTGCGGACATGAATAAAATCGGAATTGTCCTATTGACCTGGCGTATGGTTTTGGCAAATTCAAATCCATCGATCCCTGGCATCATGATGTCAGAAATGACAAGGTCATAAATACTGTTATACATTTCGTCATAAGCATCGCTGGCATTTAGGCACCCCTTCACCTGGAAGCCGCTGTCCTTTAAATACGTACAGATGATCCTGTTTAATTCCGCATCATCTTCTACCACTAATATGTGAACCATCATTTCCTCCTATCCGCTGTATGGCTGCTGGTTTCTTTAGTCTATCTGCTGCATATTTGATTTTTGTTTGTGATTTGTTACGATTTTGTTAATTCCATCATAATCCTATTTTCTATAACGCTTGCAAATACCAACACATAAAATAAACCTACAACACACTTTTATAAAAGAACAGCCGTAGGCATAAGTATTTATCTCTTATTGTTGCTAATATAACATTCAATTGCTTTACAAATATTTTTGCATCCAGTAGCATTTCTTTTGAGCGTTCTATTCGATAGAATGCTAATTCTATTATGCTGCCTTCCATAATACGATTCCCTCCTCTTTTATATTTTTATAAAAAGGAAGGGTATTTCCCCATTTATCTAACATCTTTTTTTCAATGTCTATAATCGAAGACACTTTATCCCCTCTTCTTCTAGAAATTGTTGCTTGTATTATAACACAACTAACTGAAATATAAAGAACAACCTAAACCTTATATCTTCCGATATTTTCTATATTTAGCTCTAATCAATACCTGCCAGCGCTGCATCCAACTGTCCCAACATAATTTCCATCCGGGGATTTCCATACTTCTCCGTAATCTGACGGAGGGACATATCCAGCATTGAACCCGGCATCTGTTCTGCTTCCGGGGATATTTGCAGTAGAATCTGTTTAGCCGCCGGATTCAGTATCAATTCCCTAATCGGAGAGTTACTACTCAATAACGTGTTCGTGGTGTTAATTTCAAGTCTATCTTGCTAGCAAGGCTGTTCAATTCTTTCGTCCATCCGGAATCATATACTATTTCCTTCATATCTGCATCCAATGCCACCTGTATACATGCTTTCCACAAACTTATCGTAAATCGGTTGTGACCGCCAATAAGTAGAAGTTATAATGGGCAAGAACCGCTGTAAGTGGCCTTGCCCATTATATGATTATTAAATTCTCTAAATTAGTTTTTTACTTTATTCAGACATATTACACAACAAAATCAATTAATTTTACCTGATGTCCAATTGCTTCAATAAACTTTAACAAATTTTCAAAAGTAATAAATACCGTAGCTGTATTATCATTGGGATGAATCCCGATTGCGCTACCTTCCCTGAGCTTTTTATCAAAATAAACTTCTACATGATTATCCGTGTCGTTTAATAAGCCAAAAGGACTAACTGCCCCTTTGGTAAGCCCCAGATAGGTTTGGAGACGTTCCTCCGAGGCAAAGGAAAGCTTTGTACTGTTCAGAACTTTTTCCAAATGCTTTAGGTTTACTTCCTGTTGTGCATCGACAACAACAAGGAAATGGCGTTTCCCCTTTGCATCGCGCAAGAATAGGTTTTTTGCTATCTTTAAATGCGGGGGGAAATCCAGGATCTGCATTTCCTCAATTGTAAAAACAGCAACATGCTCCACTGTTTGAAACGGAATCCCCATATCAGCCAACTTATCATAAACCAATTGCTTCTTGCTCATATTCTTATTAGCTCCTTTTTATTATCTTGCTTATTCATATTTTATCATTCTGTTTATCATTTTACAGACAACTATCCATTTTGTTGTTTTTCCTCTGTTAGTATATAATAAAACAAGAATTAAGTAAAATAATATTTCCAAAACACTAACTCGAGGATTCCTTATATATAAGAGAATTCCTTATATAATAAGAGACTGTATTATTGATTTAAAAAAATATAAAGTATTTCTGGCCTCAATAATTCTCTTACCCGAAGGTAGCATAGCTCTGATTGTAACTTTACCGTTTCCGATGCTTTCTCACCCTTTTACGCCGCCAAGGGTAACACCCTTTACAAAGTATTTCTGTGCAAAGGGATAGACACAGAGAATTGGCAGTGTACCCACAACAGTAACACAATATTTCACCAGGTTGTTTGTGTAGTCCGCCTTATTGATTGCATCAGAACCGGATATGATTTTCCCCATATCATTTTGGACCAGGATCTCCCTCATAAACAGCTGCAGGGGCCAAAGATCCCTCCTTTTCGTAAGGTAGATGGTAACAGGGGAGATATCTCCAATAGCTCCTTAAGTATTTCTTTCCTTCTTCCTTCATATCCACCTGATCAATAATATCAAACAATATTTTTTCCGATAATCCGTAGCAATAAAATGGTCCAATAACAATGCTCCCCACATTATGCTCCTTACGAATGAGCGGGATACCTAAATAAGCCATAGCCATCTCATTAATATTTATTTGTATATTCTCAGAGTGTATACATTGCTGAACAATATGCTTTTCTGAATTCACCAAATGTTTCAGGAAAATCTCCTTCAGGTCATGGGAACAAAATATAAGCTTTCCGTCCGTATCATAATAGGTTATAGCAAGCTCATAGCTTCTCGATGTCATTCTGCATAATTTGATTATAGCATCCTGATTTATACCCTTCTCCATTTATGGACTAAATATATTGGTGTTTATATAGTAAATTGATATTTTCCGCTCCCAACCTGGTATACAGCTCCATCCGGCAATTCAATGCGGGCCTTTGTATTTGCCGGTATTTCAAAGATGAAGTCCATCGCCGTTCCATTGATACTCCATTTAGAAGCTACTTTACCGTAAATACTTTTATATTCCACCTTAGCATAGCTTAAACTGCCGCCGGGTACCGGCTTGATTTCAAAGCAATTCTCCCCTGCGGGGCGGATTCCGCCTACGGTGTTAAACAGCCATTCGCACACGGCTCCCGGTGAATAGTGGTTCTGGCTGAGCTTTCCTTCCCAATCCTCCCATATGGTGGTGGCTCCTGCTTTGACCTCTGCCAGCCAGCTGGGGGCTTCCCCGTTTTCCAGCATCCGGTATGCCACATCTGCCCGGCCGGCCTGTGTTAATACGGGCAATACAAAGGGGGTGGACAAAAATCCTGTTCCTATGCTGTAATTCCGGTTCTCCATTGCCTGTATCAGGCGCTTTTCAAGGTTTTTCTGCTTTTCACCATCTACAAGGCCAAGAGCCAGGGGACGCACCAGCTTTGACTGGCGGTCTGTATCAACAGTTCCCTTTTGCAGGAATAGAAAATCATAGGCCTTCTTTGCTCCTTTTGCATATTCACGGAACAATGCCTCATCCTCTGTCTTCCCTAATTCCTGGGCGATCTCTGCCATATGGGTCATGGTGTAATGTAAAAAGGCAGTACAAACCTCCGTATGCAGGACCGACATCCCAACCTTTGTATCCCGGAACTCCTCCGGCTCCAGCCATTCCCCCAGATGCATGCCTTTTTCATAAACATATTTGTTATAGGGGTTTGCCTTCCCCTTTTTCTTATCCTTATGCCCTGTATTTCCGATCATATACATGGCATATTTGCGCATAACCCCATAGAACTGGGTCAGGATGTCCCTATCCCCATAACATTTCCAGAAACGGTATGGGATCAGCACTACCGCATCTCCCCAGCCAACGGAGCCTCCCGTATTATCATATAGCATACTGGCTCCTGCATATGGGATAACAGCGCTTGATTTCCCATTCTTGAACTGGGAATCCTTCACATCATTAAGCCATTTACGGAAAAAAGCAGACACATCCATCAAATAGGCGGCGGTGTTGAAAAATATTTGTGCATCCCCAGTCCAGCCCAGGCGTTCACGGGTCGGACAGTCCGTTGGAAGGTCAAGGAAATTCCCCTTCATGCTCCACAAGGTATTTTCAAAAAGCTGGTTGATTCCTTGATTGGAGCATTCAAAGCTGCCCGTCTGTTCCATGCCGGAGTAGACGGCAATCGCCTTAAATGCTGATGGGTCAAGGGAAACCTCTGACAAAAGCTCTGCATAACGAAAGCCAAAGACGGAAAATGACATCTGGTAAGTATCTTCCCCTCCGCTGCAGATAAATTCAATCTCCTGCTTCGGAGTTGGCTGCAGCTCACCCTTAAGCTTCTTCTCATTACCGGTGATCAGCAATATTTGGCCGATCTTTCCAACCTCCTTCACCGGCCTCTTTGCCTGCATGTTTGCTTGTGTGAATTCACCCTTTTCATCCAGAATCTCGCCGCAACGCAGTTTTATTTTCTGCCCCTTCTTTCCTTTTATCTTGAAGGCAATAAAGCCTGCAATATTTTGTCCGAAATCCAGCACCTTTTTTCCCGAGGGGGTAGTGATAAGCTCCGCCGTGAAGGTTTCATGCTCCTTCACAGCCACGTTATTGGATGCAGAGGGTAAGATCTCTTCCTTCGCAAGCCTGGCCCTTCCGCTATAGGAAGGTACATAGGACGCATCATAAATTTCTCCGTCCTTTAAGTCGGCAAAGCGCATAGGTCCGTCATTACTCCATCGAAAGCTTTCATCACTTCCAATAATCTCCCTGGTACCATCTATGTAGGTGAGCTCCAGCTGAGCCAGCAGCTTCGTCTGCCGCCCAAATACGTTCGTAAAGCCAAAGCATCCAATGGATCCCCGGTACCAGCCGTCGGCTAATTGTATCTCCAGACAGTTCCTTCCCTTCCCCAGCATCCCTGTCATATCATAGGTCTGGTACTGAAGACGGCACCGGTAGTCCGTGCACCCTGGTGCAAGGCAAAAGTCCCCGATTTTTTCACCGTTTAACTTTGCTTCATATAGTCCGCAGGCGGTTATATAAAGCCTTGCCTTGCTAACCTCCTTCTCAACCTGAAATTCCTTTTGAAAGCAGTCCACCGGATAGCGCATATTCTTCTTTGGAGTGTAGTCTCCGCTGATCCACTTTGCGCTCCAGTCGTCTGCTCCCAGCAGCCCGATTTCAAACCAGGAGGTTGCCCACTCACCTTCCGTTCCCTTTTCATCCCAGAGCTTAAGGGACCATTCTATCCTGTCCCTGCTTTTTAACTGTTCTCCGCCGTATTGGACATGCGTCATCTGATCCGACGAAACCACGCCGCTGTTCCAAATCCCAGCCCCGTCCCGCTTTGCTACGATCTGATAGGCTCCCTGCCTTTCTCCCCCATCACAATTCCAGTAGAAGCGGGGTGTCGTATTGCTGATACCAATGGGCCGGGTCAAGTATTCTGTTCTTAAATTGATTGCCTTCATACTTGTCTCCTCCTTAAATCCTTCTGGCTATCCTATAGGTTTTCTCTGTTGTAATTAGTCTTTATTTTAATATCCAAACAAATTTCCATCTGACCCATAGACTTTTATAGGCTATTTCACAGTTACCACGGCAGTTGCTGCTTTTAACCCCTCTCCGGTAACCTGAACCTGAAGCTTGCCTGCTGCCGCTGCTTTGACAACCGCCTGAGCCCTGCCATAATAAGTAGTATAGCTGCCGGACAGAAAGCTCTCTTTTGTCCGCGGGTTCGCACTTCCAAAGGCCAGAAGCTCCCCGCCTTCCACTGTAACCTTCAGCTTCCTATCTGCATTACATTCCAAAATACCATTTTCACCGGTTAATTCGATGTTGATATAAGCAATATCCCCTGAAGAAACTGTCGCTTCCTCCGCAGATGCAGAGATACACAGCTTACCTGCTGCGGAAATGAGCTCACTTTGTGATATCTTCCTGCCTGCCCCGTCATAGGCAACTGCTTTTAACTTACCGGGTGCGTATTTTGTTTTGTATACCACCTTATAGTCTTTTATTTTTTTCTTACCGAGGCTTTTTTCATTCAAGAAAAGCTCCACCTTTGCCGAATCCGCATACACTTCAACAATTGCCTGGTTGCCCTCACAGCCCTGCCAGGACCAGGAAGGCAGTGCATTTGTTCCCCTCCATACCGCCTTGGCCGGCTTTATTCCCGGATGGTTCACAGGGCGCACCCCGATGTAGGGTGTTTTTCGCACGCCCCATACGGTGGCGGCATATCCGGCCTCCGCATTCTCATTTCCCAGGATATCAAAGGCTCCGGCTTCTGCCAGCAGCCAGGGATATGGCTTGTCAAAGCTTCTTCCGTCCTCCGTATAAGCCCAGGCTCCAAGCCCAACCTCTCCAAGGTAATCCCAGGCAGTCCACATGAAATCACCTACGAGATAGCTATATTTTTTTACCATGCTCCAGTTCTTGCCGATATCCTGCGGAAAGGTTTCACTTCCCAGAATCACACGGTCCGGGTGTGCCTTGCCCTCTAAAGGATACCGTCCTGAAGCATAGTTATAACCGGCGATATCAAAGACCTCCAGACAAGGAGAAGTAACCAGGTCTGCCGCCTTTGAATTGGCCGATTTATTCATTCCCGTTCCGACCATGGAGGTCATCAGGTTAAACAGGGTGCTGCTATTGGGCAGCTGCTTCTTCTCGTCTTCGCGTCCCCCGCCCTCTTTATAGATTCCTTTGCCTTTGGAGGCCATCTTAAGGATCATCAGGTTGATCCCGCAGGTAACTGCACGGTTTTTATCCAGCTGATGGATATACTCCACCATCTCCTTTGCGAGGGTGACCCCCTTTTCCTGGGCTGGCTCTGCCACCTCATTGCAGATGGAATATAGGATTACGCTCGGGTGGTTAAAGTCCCTGTCAACCATGGCCTTAATGTCATATTTATAATTTGCCATAAAGTCCTTGGCGTAATCAAATTTACTCTTATGGCTGTACCACATATCCCAGGTTTCATCCATCACATACATGCCAACGCGGTCACAGGCTTCAAGCATTGCCTTACTGGCAGGATTGTGGGAGCTGCGGATTGCATTAAAGCCCGCCTCCTTTAGTATCCTGACACGGCGCTCCTCTGATTTTGCATAGCTTCTGGCGCCCAGGATGCCATTGTCGTGATGCACGCAGCCTCCCCGGAGCAGGGTTTCCTTCCCATTCACAAAAAGCCCCTGATTGCTCCATTCCACAAGCCGTATTCCAAAGCTCTCCACCGCTTCATCTAATACCGCTTTATCTTTCCCGTGTTTTTCCTCTGAAAGCACAACCCTGCACTGGTATAATTCCGGCGTTTCATCACTCCACAGCCTGGCTCCCGGTATCTCCAGCTCCATGCTGCTGCCCCTGCCTTCCGCCACGGCCTTCCCCTGGTACAGGATCTGGGCCGCCGCTTCTCCGCCCTCATGCTCCACCTCAATCCGGATGCGGGCCGGCTCGTAGGAAAGGGTGGATATCTTTATGCCGTCAGGACGGATATGCTTTTTCCCTCCAACCCAGAGCCATACGGGCCTATAGATACCGCTTCCCGTGTACCATCGGCTATTAGGAAGATCCTCATTATCAGCAATGACACGTATTGTATTCTCACCGCTGTAATCCAACGCCCCATCCAGGTCTATCCAAAAAGGGGAATATCCATAGGCACAGCCTCCTACCGGCTGATCATTCAGGTACACCTCCGCATTCTTATAGACACCCTCAAATTCCAATAGGAGCTTCTTCTCTTCATACCCCTCCGGCAGGGTGAATTTTTTCTCATAGATATATTTCCCCCCTGGAAAATATGCACCAGCGCTTCCTGAGGGGCTTCCCGGGCTGCGCTCTTCCTCAAGCATTGCATCATGGGGCAGACTTACCTTCCTTGGCGGTCCCCCTTCCTTATAGACGCTCCAACCATCGTTAAATTCGATTCGTTTCATTATAATCCTCCATTCTTAGCAGTTCTTCTATACTTAATTTAGAAAGGAGGCAGCATGCACTGCCGCCTCCTTCCATACCATGAAAATATGATTTTTTATTTTTTGCTCAATGCCTGCTTCATCTCTTCCCGCACCTCATCGGTTACTGGATAGTGCCTCAAAATGAGCCACGCCACGATTCCGAGCACGCATGGGATCAGACCCATAATAACGATGAACCATGTGATCATGGAAGGGATCGCTGCCAGATCCCCCACATAGGTATCCGTTGCAGAGTCCACCACATAGCCGATGGAGGCCAGGATGATGCCGATGATACCGGCGGAAACAGCCGACTGGGCTTTATTAATAAATTTGTTGCAGGCGTTACATAATGCGGAACGATCCTTGCCATTTTTATAAATTTCATAATCCATACACTCGATATTGACTGTCTCTCCCGGAATGAAGCCGCAGCCTATGGCAAGCGCCGCAACTGCCATACACAGGAAGAATAACATAGGTACCTGCTGCAGCAATCCAAGAATCTGGAGCAAAAATAGGAGCCCGCAGGCTAAAGCCTGCACCAGAATCAAAAAGCGGTTCATCTTCATGGCCGAACCAATCTTTTTCAAAATCGGGGCAGCAATTATTGTGCCCACAACCAGAGGCAGGAACATCAGCATGGAGCCAATCAAGGAATACATTCCATACTTCTGGGTATCTACGGCTCCCGTAGTTAAGTCCGCACAATATGCCCACTTTATGTAGTAGACCATCGTGGCAAACAGGAAGGTCCAGATAAATCCAGCAAATACAGCTGCGGAGATATTAACCCGTAATGCCTTATTCTCACGGATAAGCACGAAAATATCGGTCAGCTTAACCCGGTCCGCTTTCTCACTCACCGGAGCGTGATGCTTTTCCTTAATAAGCGAGATCCCAAGAAGGGAAATCAGCGCCGTAATAACGGCCAGAATCACAACAGTAACGCCAAAGGCCGTATGCATATTGCCAAAGTTTGCATTCACTCCGTTAACAATGGCAACCAGGCCCGAGGTTACCATACCAAGAAGCATGGTCAATAAACGGGGTCCAATCATCAGCTTGCCACGCTGTACGCTGTCCAGGGTCAAGGTCCTATAGATCAGGTTCGGCGCGAAAAAGGATGCACCAATATCATACATCAGGTAGAAGAAAAATACCCAGAACACAATAGCTACGGGGCTTGATGTCAGGTTTGTAGGGATAAAGAACAGGCAGGAAATTCCTACTGCCGTTAATATAATACTTAGGGCAATAAAAGGCTTATACTTTCCATGCTTACCAACCTTGGCACGATCCATAATCCACCCCTGGAACGGATCGTTGACTGCATCAAATATACGAACCACCAGAAGCAGGACACTCCCCAGCGCTGCTGCCCATTTTCCAATGCCTGCATAATCTGTCAGATATACCATGAACCAAGAGGTCATCAAGGCTGCTGCGATTCCATCCGTAGAGGCCATCACGGTTGTTCCAAAAAACGACTTAAACCCAAGACGCTCTGTAGATTTTTTTACTGATACATCCTGTTTTTCTTGCGCTTTACTCATTGTACATTTCCTCCTAAATTTTGCGGGAGGTTATTCTCCTTCCCGGCTATGATACATTATTTCACAAAATGAAGCATTGATAAATGCTTTATATAGGAATTATACACAAATATCACGAACAGGTATATCATAATAGTTGTAATTTTGTCACCTAAATGACCACTTTTATCATGTCTGCCGCCTTCTCTGCTGTTGTCAAACAGGCGCATCAATGATAAACTGATAGAAACAGCCATAGAAAGGGGTAGGTTATGGAAAAAACATTTTATCTGCTGGAACGGATTTACCGCATGACCCACATCCCAGTTCTTTATCTTGATAAGACTGGTGGCTTCACATTATTTAATATTGGATATGATTCTTCTGACAATCCCTTTATGACAGACGAGGCCTTGCTGCAAACCCTGATGGACAGGCTGCACCAATCAGAGCTTCCTGTCCTGGAATTTGAGGAAAACATACTCTATGGAGCCTGCAGGGATTCCATGGAAAACATGATCCTCTTTGGACCTGTAAGCACTCTTCCCCTCACTGTGGGCAACCTGAAGCAATACGCCTATCGCCATAAGATCAAATCAGACACCTTTCGGATTTCCACAAAATCAATCGATGAGTTATGCTCTACCTTAGCTATCTTCTTCTATTCCATCACCGGAAAATCCGTTACGGAGATTGATATTATTTCCGACCCCAAAGACAGCTCAGATAACAAAGAGATGCAGCATTCCCTGTATGAGAATTATCTTTTAAAAAATACGGAGATTGATCTCTCACGCTTTAACTTTTCTACGGAGATAGATTTTGTAAAGTATATTAAAAATGGTGATCCTGATTCTGTCAAACGGCATATGAACCAGCATCTCCCGGCCTTCCAGGAAGGCCGTGTGGGAAAGCTGGCCCAGAAACCCTTCAAGCAAAATGAATATCTGGCCTGTACCGCCATCACCCTCGCTTCCAGGGCGGCAATTGAGGGCGGATTGGATTCCCTGACCTCCTACCTTATGAGCGACCTATACCTGCAGAGGCTGGAAAATTGTAAGGACATCGCCTCCATCTACCGTCTTGTACTGGAGGTCCAGCTCAGCTATGCGGAACGCGTCCAGCAGGTGAACCAGAATAAAAGCCAGCTTTCCTATATAGAGCAGTGTAAAAACTATATCGCCAGGAACTTAAATAAGCGCTTTACGGTCGAAGACCTTGCGAAAGAAATCCAGATCAATAAAAGCTACTTAAACAGGAAGTTTTCTAAGGCAGAGGGCATGGGAATACAGCAGTACGCCCAGTTAAAGAGAATTGAGGCTGCCGCAAATATGTTAAAGTTTTCTGACGAAAGCATCCTGACTATTTCCAACTACCTATGCTTTGCATCCCAGAGCCATTTTGGCCGATTGTTCAAGGAGCACATGGGGGAAACACCGAAGGTATACCGGGAGAAAAACAGGCTGCTGGATTTCAAAAAGGGCACCGATTAGGCTTATTTTAAGCAAAACTCCAAAAAATCCAGCTTACCTTTTCCTTCATAGCAAAAAACAAGGGGCTGACGGAAGGCTCAAGCTGCACTCTTCCCCCAAATTCAGTCCACTCCTTGGAAGGCTGTATCAGAATCTCTCCTACAGCCTCTCCTGAGGGTTTTGTCCTGATGACAAATTTACCGTTTCCCTTCCCTTTCACCTTGACGGATATTTCCTTTACGGCTTCTAAATCAAAATATTTAAATCCCGCTACGGTTCCATTTTTTATATTTGTAATATACTGTACCGGAGCCTGTCCGGGACTCCCAGGTTCATAATCCGGGCCATCCCGGGTGAGGTAGGGATGCTTCCTGCCCATCGCCAGGGGATGTGATATCGCCGGTGTCTCCTTTACGAAAAGATTGCAGACGATATGGGTTTTTATGGCCAGGTTCCTTATCTATATTCTACAATTCCCTTAATAAAGTGTATATCATAATTACATCTTTTTTATCATTAAAATGACTTATCCTCCTCAGTGATATGAAACTTATTGCCCCACCCGTTTTTTTATAAACTCACAAAAAGGCCGCCCCATCATACTAATTGTAATGGGACAGCCTGGATATTTGGTATGGATAAATCAATTCTTAATTACTGGGAAAACCTATAAAGCACAAAGCAAGCTTCCGGCATTACCAATAATCAGGTTACAGGGTAAAGCTGCTGATTACTGGACAAAACTGCTATAAATCGCTTTGGTTGCTTCCTCAAAATCTTCCTCTGCAACACCGATGATAATATTTAACTCAGAAGAACCCTGGTCAATCATCTTGACATTCACCTTAGCCTGGGCAAGGGAGGTAAAGATCCTGGCCGCAGTACCCCTTGCCTTTCGCATACCACGGCCAACTACCGCGATTAATGCAAGGTTATCCTCTATCTCGATGCTGTCCGGATGGGTTCTGTGTGTGATTTCGTCAAGGACGGCCTTCTCTTTTCCTTTGAAGCCCTCCGTGCTTACAATGACACTCAGGGTATCAATACCGGATGGGATGTGTTCGAAGCAGAGGTCGTTCTTCTCCAGTGAGCGGAGGATGTTCCTCCCAAAGCCAACCTCACTGTTCATCATAGCCTTTTCAATGTTAATTACGGAAAAGCCCTTCTTTCCCGCAATTCCTGTGATGACGTAGGGGCTGGAATCCACGGTCTGGGACACAATCATGGTGCCGGGATCCTCCGGATGGTTCGTATTTTTGATGTTAATGGGAATACCGCTGGCACGTACCGGGAAGATGGCATCCTCATGAAGCACCGTAGCTCCCATGTAGGAAAGCTCCCTTAATTCCTTATAGGTAATAGTGGTAATTGGCTTGGGATCCTTTACGATCCTGGGATCACAGATCAGGAAGCCGCTTACGTCGGTCCAGTTCTCATAAATCTCCGCATTTGCCGCCCTGGCAACGATGGAGCCGGTAACATCGGAGCCGCCGCGGGAGAAGGTCTTGATGGTATCGTTAGGCATGGAGCCATAGAAGCCCGGAATTACCGCATGCTCAAGCTCCGCCAGCTTCGGTGACAGCTGTGTTAATGTCCTGTCCAGGTCAAACTCACCGCTTTCGTTGAAATAAAGCAGGCCAACAGTATCAAGGAAGGGGAAGTCCAGATAT
Organism: Clostridiales bacterium; assembly: GCA_012839295.1. GTDB lineage: Bacteria > Bacillota > Clostridia > Lachnospirales > Lachnospiraceae > Mobilitalea. The sequence goes on along the minus strand of DUNO01000031.1, from coordinate 65,012 downwards.
TTCGCAAGAATCATGCTGTTTAAATATTCACCCCGGCTTGCGGCATAATCACGTCCGGCACTATGGGCAAAGGATGCTTTAATATACTTGAACTCTTCCTCCAGGGACATGTTAAGGCCTAAGTCTTTGATGATGCCATTATAACGCTCTTCTATCGCAGCCAGCTCCTGGTCAAACTTTCCTCCCCTGGAAGCCTTCTCATAGCAGCTATAAAGCATATCTGTAACCTTTGTATCCTTATCAAAACGTTTACCAGGAGCTGATGCTATCACAAAACGCCTGGACTTGTCCGCATGGATAATATCCGCAACCTTTCTAAACTGCTTCGCGTCGGCAAGTGAGCTGCCGCCGAATTTTACAACCTTAATACCGCTCATATTTTGTCCTCTTTCTTGTAATATTAATAATTATTCTATATTTTCTATATTATATCGTCATAGAATTATTTTATCAATAGCTTATTTTATTACTGGTATTATATATGACTATGCCACATTTTTGTCTGCTCTATTGTAGTAAATTACTAAAATCAGCTTCTGCACAGGAATGGGCTGTAAAAACACAGTCGTGCTTTTACAGCCCACTATTTGTTACTTTGCAATAAATCCGGTTATCTGACAATAATAATTATCCGGCAATATCATTATCCAGAAATATCATTATCCGGCAATGTTAAGCAGATCCGAAAAAGTTGCTAATACAAAGTCTGCTTTATCATAGGAGGCCGCATCCCCAATGGCCGCTGCCAGCATGCCGCCGGATTTTGCCGCATCGATCCCTGCATAGGCATCCTCCACTACGATACACTCCTCCGGCTTTTCACCAATGAATTCACAGGCTTTTATAAATACCTCCGGATCCGGCTTGGAGTTCTTTATATTATTCCCGTCAGAGATTGCATCAAAGGCCTCCAGCAACCCTACCTTTTCCAAGATGAATTTTGCATTTTTGCTGGAAGAACCAATTGCCAGCTTGTACCCTCTATCACGCAATGCTTCCAGGGTATCACGGACCTCCCGGGTCACGTCTGCCGGAGTCATTGTCTTTAATAATTCACGGTAGGTGCTGTTCTTTTCCTCCGCCAGCTTTTGCTTGTCCTCCGGGGAAAGGGGCGCACCTTCATAGCGTTCCAGGATAATCTCCAAGCTCTCCATACGGCTTACGCCCCGGAGCCGGTTATTAATCTCTTCATCAAAATAAATCCCCATCTGGTCAGCCATCTTCTTCCACGCCTGATAATGGAATTTATCCGTAAACACAATTACCCCGTCTAAATCAAAAATCAAACCTTTTACATTCATTTGTAAATCTCCGTTTTTTAAATAATTATTATACACGATAATTCTTGCTGTGTCAAAGCTGCAAAAATCACCTACAGTCTTGTATCCCACATGCCACAGAATGCGTCCACAGGGCTTTTACCCTTGAACTTGGACCGTCCCAGTAATTTATCAACTACTGCGCTTATGGTAACATCCTTGCATTTATATGCATTGATAAAGGTGCGTATCCTCGGGACATCGATCAGGTGGTAAGGATTTGCAAAGGAGATGAAGATGGTAGGTACCACCGCCTGGTAATTCGGGCAGTTTGCACCAAAGGGCAGTGCCCATTCAATCCTCACCGTGGTTTGGTTGCTCTTGGTCGCAAGGTTGGAAGCGTAGATCATAAGGTCGTACTTTTGCGCCATTTCCTTCTGGGATGAAGACATCCCCTCAAAACCGGCTGCCGGCTGGAACACATCCACCTCAAAGCCTTCCTTTTCCAAAGCCTCCTTCATCAGCTTGCCAATATCCTCACCGCCACCTCCAAAGGCACTTTCACCTGCGGATATGGGGTAGAGCAGTACACGCTTATAATCCTTTGGACTTAACGGGATTAAGTTCTGCTTATTCTTTACCAGTGTGACCGCCTGATCGGCACAATCCAGTTCATATTGCTTGTGCTCCCCGCAGCCGACAATCCTTTTTGCCTCTTCAATGTTGGGATAAAGGCTTCCATCCGCCTTTTTCTCCGGCAGCCTTAAGGCAGCTTTAGTTCCCAGGATCCTCATTATAGCTTCATCCAGGCGTTCCTTTGTTATGATGCCATCCTTTATGCCATCCCGCATATATTGGTAATCTTCCTCTGCATTGACTGTAAACAGGAACATGTCGCAGCCGGCTGCGATGGTATAGGGAACCGCTTTTTTACGCTCCATCGGGATACGCATGCCCGCCATGGAGGTAGCGTCCGTAATAATCATACCATTAAAGCCTAACTTTTCCCTCAGGAGTCCCTTAAGTAATTCCGGCGCCAGGGTTGCAGGCATGATGTCCTCATCCTTGATTCCCGGGCACAATTTCCTGGAATAAGCCGGCTGCATAATATGCCCTACCATAACCGTAAGGGCACCGGCATCAATGCATGCCTGGTAGGCTTCCCCGTAGGTGGCATCCCATTCCTCACAGGACAGGGAATTTATGCTGGTCACCAGGTGCTGGTCCCTCTCATCCACACCGTCTCCGGGGAAATGCTTGATGGACACGGCCATCCCCTGCTCCTGCACTGCCTTCGTATAAGCTACGCCGCAATCACGCACCATTTTGGGATCCGAACCAAAGGTCCTTACATTAGTAATCGGGTTACGGAAATTATAATCGATGTCGATTACCGGGGCAAAGGCATAGTTTGCGCCTACCGCCAGCCCTTCCTTCGCACATACATATCCCTGCTTCCTCGCAAAATCAGGATCTCCCGTTGCCGCCACCTGACTGTTTGGTCCGATGTTGGTACCCTCTGTTATTAGACCGTCCCCGCCGGCTTCAAAGTTAGCCGCAATCAGCATCGGTATCTTTGCTTCCTTCTGCAGCAGGGTCGTGGTGTTACATACCGCCTCCAGCTTCATGCTGCGCCCCATAAGCCCGCCCGGCCTATAACGGTGTACCACATCTTTTAAATATCCCTCATCGTCCGAATAGGTGATAAGACAAAATAACTGGCCGATCTTCTCCTCTTCGGACATTCCTTCTAAGGTTGTTTTTACCCATTCAATCTGTTCTTCCTTCAAATGGAAGGGTTTGTTCTTCAACAAATCATAATTTGCCATCCCTGTTCTCCTTTTCATGCGTTATTACTTTGTTTCGGCAATCGCGAAACCAGAAACTACGGTATTTTTTCATACCGTGGATGCCGGTTCCTGGACGCCTGTGCTATTTTTTTGTTTTATATTTGCTTTATATCTGTTATTTTAGCCGACGATACACGGAAAAACCAGTAAGCAAATCCTCTATTTTGCTGTTAAAATATATTTTTTTTCAACCAAAAAAATATTCTCTTTAATAAAAATCTAAAATAAGTGCAGTGATTTATTGTGAATAGCAAAAATATATGCTATCATCAGACCAGGAGAAGATATTGATAGTAATATTTTTATCCCAACCCTTAATATTTAATGATGCTCCCCATATATTTTCATTTATCCGGAGGCCCTTATGATAGTATCCCATGAAATTATTGATTATACCAGCATCCTTCCTGTCAAACTGTCCTTTATGCGGATCGGACATGCCCCAATGCATTGGCATAGCAGCCTTGAAATCCTATATGTCCTTTCCGGTACAATGACCCTTAAGATCGAGAATTCCATATACCAGCTGGGGGAGGATGATATTGCATTGGTGAACCCGAACCAAATCCACGAAACCGACAGTCCGGACTGTACCCTGATCGTATTGCAGCTGCGCTTATCCATGTTCCATCTGGACTGGCTGGATGTGGAGGCCCTGGTCTTCGACTGCAATTCCTCCACAAGGTCAAAAGAGGATTTCCGGCTCCTGAAAGGTTATATTGCCCGGCTGATCCATAGCAACGCCAACACCCCCCTCCACAATGAGTTGCTGAATTATGCCTATGCCAACCAGCTCATGCATGAGCTGTTAACGAATTTCCGCGTCAATGCCCCGGATAACCCCTGGCGCTCCAAGAAGCACTTAGAGCGTTTAAAGGCCATTACTTCCTATATAGAAGAGAACTATCCCGGGGAAATTACACTGACCTCCGTGGCTGCCCATGAATATCTGACCCCTGCCTACCTGTCCCATTTCTTTGAAAAGCATATGGGGGTAACCTTTTCGGATTATTTGGCAAAGGTCCGGGTCAGCCATTCCATTGCTGATTTGTTATATACTGATTTATCCATTGAAGAGACTGCTGCCAAAAATGGCTTTGCCAGCGCCAGGGCTTATGCCGCGGCCTTCCGTAAATTTTACGGCTGCCTGCCCAGTAAGTACCGCAAGGATTACCAAAGGGAAGCAACCCCCTTGTCTTCCCTCACATTAAAGCAGAATGCCAGCTATCTTATGCTGGATCGGTTTGATTTTTCTGATAAGATCAATGAACTGCTGCAAGAGGACACAGCCATGCCTTCCCGGCCATCCTCTCCGGCCATCCTCCATGTCCTTCCTAATATTTCTGTCCTGAAGGAGCAGCGGGCGCTAAAGCACACCTGGCGCAGCTTTTGCTCCGTCGGCCGTGCCAGGGAGATGCTTTACTCTGAAATCCAGGAGATGCTACGGGTCCAGCAAAGGGAAATCGGGTTCCGGCATATTAAATTCCATGGTATCTTTGATGATGCCTTGGGGGTTTACCGGGAGGACAGCCTTGGAAATCCGGCCTATAGCTTCACCTACGTCGATAAGGTGCTGGATTTTATATTAAGCGTGGGCTTGAAGCCGATGATCCAGCTATCCTTTATGCCAAAGGCACTGGCACTTGATACCTCGAAAACCATATTTCAATTTGAATTCTACATCAGTCCGCCCAAGGACGAGAGGAAGTGGTATGATTTGGTATCCGCCTTTACCAGACATGTCATTAACCGCTATGGGAACAAGGAAGTGATGGAATGGATCTTTACCTTCTGGAATGAAGCCTTAGACTATCTTCCCTTTCGCCTTACGGACAAAGGAACCACCCTCCGCCTTTATGAATTATCCTACCTGGCGGTTAAGGAATGCAATCCAGACCTTACCTTTGCAAGCCTGTCCGTTTACCATGAGCCAAATATGGAGAAGGATTATCTGGAATATCTGGATTATGCCAAATCCCATTCCTGTGAGCCGGATGCCTATTTGTTCCACTTCTATCCTACCCGGCACGACTCCCAAAAGCCAAAGGAGCTATCCATAAATTCGGGACGCAACCGGCAGCAGAGGCTTAAGCTCCACTGTAACCCGGATGCCATGAAGGAATCACTGCATGTGCTCCGGCAGCTAATCCCAGACCAGCAGAAGCCCATTTACATTACGGAATGGAATTTGACCCCTTCCCACAGGGAACTGTTGAATGATACCTGCTACTCCTCCTGCTATATCATTAAGAATATTCTTGAGAATTATGATGCCGTGGACAGCTTCTGCCACTGGTCTCTGACGGACTGGATTGAAGAGCTGGAATTTGCGCCGGAATTATTCCATGGGGGAATGGGCTTTTTTACAAAGAACGGGATTAAGAAGCCTGCTTATTATGCCTACTATTTTCTCAACAAATTAGAAGACACCCTGGTGGAGCAGGGAGACGGTTACTTTATTACTAAGGGAAACGACCGTTATGTGTTGCTTTTCTATAACTACATTCATTTTTCTGATTTATATGCGGATGGAATCGTCTTAAATTCCACCTTTACCGAACGGTATAAGGATTTTGCTTCCTGGAACCAGGTCAAAGCCCAGGTCACCTTAACCGACCTTCCTGACGGGAGCTATGACATGCTGGAAACTGTCGTAAACCGGAGGCATGGGAGCGCCTTTGACCAGTGGGTCGAGATGGGCGCATTGGAGCCTAAGTACCAGGAGGAGGTTGATACCCTTAAGTTCTTATCACAGCCAATGGTAAAAAGAAGCATGCAGGCAGTGAGCGGTAACACCTTAAGCCTAAACCTCCTCCTTGAACCACTTGAAATCCGGCTGATTGAGCTTATGCCTCATTGAAATATAAACTCCACAAAAGTTCTGCTGCCCTCTAGTGTGCTGTCTCATTCATCTTTAGGTTAACAGTGCTGCCTCATTATGAGTGAGACAGCGCACTATGGGCGGAACCAACCGGAACCCGCCTGAGCATCTCAGAAGCAGTTCCTGTCCTCTCCCTTGGGGCAGGCTTCCCCCCTGCTGCATTGATAGCATACTTCATTGCTGAGTGTCTTATCCCTAAAGTATTCGCTGCAATTTGATAATGTTGTTTCAGCTATGTTATACAGTGCTTCCTTTGTCAAAAACGCCTGGTGTGATGTTACAATGACGTTTGGCATGGATATGATCCTGGCCAATACATCATCCTGAATGATGGCATAGGACATATCCTCATAGAACAGCTCCGTTTCCTCTTCATACACATCCAATCCGGCTCCGCCGATTTTCTCCGCTTTTAAGGCCTCCAGCAGATCCTCGCTATTGACAAGTGCTCCCCTGGAGGTATTAATCAGATATACCCCATCCTTCATCATCCTGATGGTTTTACTGTTGATGATATGAAAGGTATCCTTTGTCAAGGGACAGTGGAGGGAAATAATATCTGATCCATGGTACAGCTCCTCCAATGACACATAACGGATGTCTGCATCCTCCAGCGGGAAGGGATCATAGGCAAGTACATCCATGCCAAAGCCCCTGCAGATATCAACAAAGATGCGCCCTATCTTACCCGTCCCGACCACACCCATGGTTTTTCCATGCAAGTCAAATCCCGTCAGGCCGCTTAAGCTAAAATTAAAGTCCCTCGTCCTGGAATAGGCCCTATGGATTTTCCGGTTCAGGGTCTGCAGCAATGCCATCGCATGCTCCGCTACTGCATAGGGGGAATAGGCGGGCACACGCACCACATGGATCTTCCTGTATGCCTGCTTAAAATCCACATTATTATAGCCGGCACAACGCATTGCAATCAATTTCGTTCCGTTTTCATGCAATACCCTAACCGTTTCGGCATCTATTGTATCATTTACAAATGCAACGACTACCTCAAAGCCCTTTGCCATAAAAGCGGTTTTAGGTCCCAGCTTCGGTTCAAAGTATTCGATTTCAATATCATAATTCTCTTTAAGTAAATCAAAATACGTCCTATCATAGGGTTTTGTATCAAAAAAGCATATCTTGTCCATTCCTGCCACCTCCAAAGCATAAGGTTTTATCGATGAAGCCTCGGTCAGGAAGCCTCATAATGTTATTAAAATTATTACCATCAATTCCTTTCATAGACCTGTCCTCACAAGATTTTAAAGTAAAAGCTTACAACCTGTCATTGATTGTAAGCTTTTATTGTTTACCGGCTCATTAATGTATTAATTTCCTTACTGTGGGATGCCACAACTCTTTTTAATCCACTGATGTCAAATTGTATTTCTTCAATTTGGTCTGCGACAAAATTCAATTTATCAACATTGGGCTTATACTGTTCCATCAGTAAACCAATATTTTTGTCAGTAACATTTTCCAGGTGTAATTCAATTTTCACCACCTGATTCGATAAGTCGTCCATTCTACCGTCCAGTTTGTCTATTCTACCGTCCAGTTTGTCCATTCTACCGTCCAGTTTGTCCATTCTACTGTCCAGTTTGTCCATTCTACCGTCCAACTTGTCCATTCTACCGTCCAACCTGTCCATTCTACCGTTCAGCTCGTCAGATAATTTGTCCATCCTATCATCTAGTTTGTCCATCCTATCATCTAGTTTGTCCATCCTATCGTCCAGTTTGTCCATCCTGCCATCCAACTTGTCCATCCTGCCGTTCAGCCCGTCAGATAACGTATCTATCCTACCGCTTAACCCACCCATCTGATTCTGCATGCTTACCAGCATCTCAAGAATTTTTTCTTCATTACCCATAGAACTCACCCATCCTTTTCAATTATTTTAATACGGTTACCATAACAAGTCAACTCTTCTCTGGTGGAATTTAATAGAATGTTAATTGATTATATTCGGAACTATCCGGGCATATTCAGTCTGCTCCCCCTTTCTTTTGTAAAAAATTCAACAGGAATCTCTGTGCCTCTTCTTTGTAAACCACCACCTCATATTCATTCCCTTTTTCACTGGTTTTCTTTTCTGTGTCTATTCCCAATTCATATCCTTTATCCGTAACTACCGTAACATTCCTCTGCAGGAGGGGGTGGTATTTCTCCTCCAGGTAGCCTTCCTCCTTCAGCCTCGAGGTCAGATAGGTCGAGGTCAGGCGTTTCATGGACTGCTCATCCCTAAGGCCATTCAGTATCTCTACGAACCGGCTGATATTCAGGGTTTCATTAAGATGCAGCCCCTGTGTAATCTCATCGGTCAGATAAAATTCAGACTTTCCTGCCTTCCGGCTCTTCCTGACCTTTGGTTCAGGCTCCGCGGCAGGTGGCTCATAGCTCAGTGCCTCCTTGGTGCCCTTTGTAAATTCCAGGATTGCCTCCAGGAAACTTTGGCCATACTTTTTCAGCTTATGCTCACCCACTCCGGCCACATGTAACAGCTCCTGCTCGGAGAGCGGCTGTTTTACACACATATCCGTCAGTGTTCTATCCGAAAATATGACATAAGGCGGTACCCCTTCCTTCCTGGCCAGGCTGGTTCTTACCTGGCGTAGCTGGTCGAATAAATCCAAGCCCTTGGAGGTGAGCACCTCCGATTTTCTTCTTGCCTTATCCGGCTTTTCCTCCGCTTTTAGAGGGCTTTCCTTGGGCAGCTTCATTATAATTTTAACCTCTCCGTCCAGCAATGCCCTCGTGGAGTGGTCGATTTTTACAACGGAATATTTATCATTCGTCAGATACAGATAACCATCAAGGACAAGCTTATTCATGACATGCTTCAGGTAAGCCTCGCCCTCGGATGACCTTTTTCCATAGAAGACGCTGTCCACCATATGGTTCGCGGTAAGCTTGGCTATTCTTCTGCCCAGTAAGGTAGCAATAATCACGTTCATCCCAAAGCGCTGCCTGCATTCCCTGATACATCCAAGGATATCAAGGCTGATCCCGGTTACATCCCGTTCCTCGAACTCCGTCAGGCAGTTGGAACAGTTGTTGCAGCAGCCTCCCCCATACTCCCCGAAATACCGCAGGATGTATTCCCTCAGGCAATCCTTCGTGAAGCAGTAATAGGTCATAAGCTTTAACCGCTCTTCATCCCTTTCCCTGACCAGCTCCCGCTGTGCATCACTTAATTCTGCACTATCATTGCCATTCTCGATCAGGAACTGGTTAATCTTCACATCCCGGGCTCCGTAGAACAAGATGCATTCTGCCGGCTCACCGTCACGCCCTGCACGGCCGGCCTCCTGATAGTAGCTTTCCATATTCTTAGGCATATTGTAATGGATCACGTATCTGACATTGGATTTATCAATTCCCATACCGAAGGCATTGGTTGCGACCATAACCAATCTCCGGTCATAGATAAAGGCCTCCTGGTTCTCACTGCGCTCTGCATCACTCATCCCGGCATGGTATTTTGCGGCTGAAATCCCCTCTTTTATCAGAAGCTCCTGTAATTCATCCACATTGCTGCGGGTAGAGCAGTATATAATTCCACAATCCGTCCCATGGTTCTTGATATAATCAACAATTTCCACATCTTTGTACTTTGATGTCCTTACCTCAAAATACAGATTTGCCCTGTCATATCCCGTAACCTCGATGGTGGGCTCTTCCAAACGAAGGACACAGCTGATATCCTCAATGACCTCCCTGGTAGCCGTCGCCGTGAAGGCGCTGATAACAGGACGCTTTTGCAGTACCTCGATAAACCGGACAATCTTTAGGTAGCTCGGCCTGAAATCCTGCCCCCATTGTGAGATACAATGGGCTTCATCCACCGTAACCATACTGATATCCGTATGTAATGCAAAATCTAAAAACTCCTCCGTCTCCAGCCGCTCCGGCGCTACATAAATGATCTTGTAACGCCCCTGCCTGGCGTAATCCAGGGCGAGGCTGACCTGCCTGGCAGATAATGAACTGTTAATATATGCTGCATGGATCCCCGCCTGGTTCAAGGCCGTGACCTGATCCTTCATTAAAGAAATCAAGGGTGAGATGACCAGGGTTATTCCCTCCATCGCAACCCCAGGAACCTGGTAGCAAATGGATTTCCCGGCTCCTGTTGGCATTACCCCCAGGGTATCCTTCCCGGACAGGATGCTTTGCACCAGCTTCTCCTGTCCCACACGAAAGCTGTCATAACCAAAGTAGGTTTTTAATATCTCCTCTGCTGACTTGTGTATTACCAAAACTTTTCCTCCTAATATGTATTCCGTAAAATGTATATCACATGTGTATCATATGTGTATTATATGTATGTCATATGTGCATCATAGCATGTCATATGTGTATCAAATATATCACATGTATACCACATGCATATGACAAAAAAGTATTCCACAAAAAACATTTCACAAATATATTCAAATACCTCCATAAACACATAACCCCAAGAACCAAAGCATTTAACAAGCTTCCCTGCAGCCTGTTTTTCCATGCCCCAAAATTGAAAACAGATACCTTAAAACAAGATTTATCATCACCCGTTTTAAGGTATCTATAGTCTAGCATATTTTTTACAGCCCTGCATCCTTTACTTCATTGCAGGGATTATTTTTGTTTAATTCCTATAATTTAATGCCCTTTCCTATCCAAAATATACAATGCTGGTATTACATCTTCCTCCTCTTCACATAATGGGTATGGAGCAGCTGGTGGGCCTTCTCCCCGTAGGGCTCACCCAGGAATTCTTTATAAAGCTTCTGGATATAAGGATTCTCATGTGATTTCCTGATCACCTTGCCTTCATCCTCCTTATAAATGCCTTCCATGCGCTTTTTCAGGATATCCATATTCCCGTGATGGTAGGGCTGGCCACCCCCGCCAATGCATCCTCCGGGACAGGCCATGATTTCAATTGCATGGTATTCCGCCTTCCCTTCCCGGATATTTTCAAGAAGGGCTCTTGCATTACCAAGGCCATGGGCGACTGCAATCTTTACATCCATACCGTTGATCTTAATGCTCGCCTCCTTGATCCCTGCAAAGCCCCTTAAATCATGGAATTCCACCCTTTCCAGTGTCTCATTGGTAAGCCATTCATAAGCGGTCCTAAGGGCTGCCTCGATAACCCCGCCGGTGGTACCAAAGATCACACCGGCACCTGTGGATTCACCCAAAGGATTGTCAAAATCCTCATCCTGCAGCTTCATCAGGTTAATATTAGCTTCCTTCAGCATTCCCGCCAACTCCCTGGTGGTGATAACCGTATCCACATCCGGCATACCTTCCTGGGAAAGCTCGGGCCTTGCCGCCTCATACTTCTTCGCAAGACAGGGCATCACGGATACGACATAGATGTCATTCGGGTCAATCCCCATTTTTTCGGCATAATAGGTTTTTGCTATCACGCCGAACATTTCATGGGGTGACTTGCTGCTGGAGGGAATGTCAAGCATGTCATTAAACTGGTGCTCGAAAAATTTTACCCAGCCCGGACAGCAGCTTGTCAGGATCGGCAGCTTTCCGCCATGCTGCAGACGGTGCAGGAATTCCGTAGCCTCCTCCATAATCGTAAGGTCTGCCGCAAAATCCGTATCAAATACCCGGTCAAAGCCCAGCTGGCGCAGTGCCGCGGCCATTTTCCCCGTAACGCTGGTTCCCGGCTCCGCCCCAAATTCTTCACCCAGGGCAACCCTGACTGCCGGTGCCGTCTGGACAATCACATACTTGTTCCTATTGTTAAGGGCATCCCATACCTTAGAAACATTGTTTACCTCCGTCAATGCCCCCGTCGGACAGACCGCAACACATTGTCCGCAGAAGGTACAGGTGGTCTCATGCATGGGCAGGTTCATGGAAGGCGCAATATAGGTATCAAAGCCCCGGTTTATGGCAGAAAGCACATGGACTGTCTGAACCTCATTGCACATGGTCTCACACCTTCTGCACAGGATACACTTATCCATGTTTCTGACAATGGACTTGCTGGAGGTATCCATAGGATGCCTTGCCCGTTCCCCTTTATACTTGATCTCCCGGATATTCAGCTCCGCTGCCAAGGCCTGCAGCTCGCAGTCCAGGTTCTTTTCACAGACCAGGCAATCCTTGGGATGGTTGGAAAGCAGCAGCTCCAGCACTACCCTCCTGGCCTTGATGCATCTGATGGTATTCGTCCTCACTACCATGCCCTCCGTTACGGGAGTAGCACAGGAAGGCGCGAGATTTCTTCTTCCCTCCACCTCAACGACGCATACACGGCAGGAGGCTGCTTTATTTACCATCTTCATATTATCCAGGTTCAGATGGCAGAGGGTCGGTATCCTGATATCCAATTTCTTTGCCGCTTCCAGGATCGTACTGCCTTCCTCCACGGAAACCTTATGGTTATTAATTGTAAGATTTATCATCACTGTTCCCTCCCTTCCTTAGCGTTTTTCAATGGCGCTGAATTTGCATTTATTAAAGCATGCCCCGCACTTAATACATTTGGACTGGTCTATCTCGTGAACCTTTTTTAGCTCCCCGGAAATACAGCTTACAGGACATACCCTTGCACAGGCCGTGCAACCGATACATTGCTCCGGCAGGATATAGTAGGAAAGCAGTGAGGTACAGACCCCAGCGGGACATTTCTTATCCCTGACATGGGCCAGGTATTCCTCATGGAAATATTTCAAGGTGCTGAGAACCGGATTGGGAGCGGTCTGGCCCAGGCCGCAAAGTGAGGTATCCTTAATGACTTCCCCAAGCTCCTCCAGATCCTCTAAATCTTCCTCCGTACCCTTCCCGGAGGTGATCTTCTCTAATATTTCCAGCAGCCGCTTATTGCCTACCCGGCAGGAGGTGCACTTGCCGCAGGATTCATCCACCGTGAACTCCAGGTAGAACTTGGCGATATCCACCATGCAGTTATCCTCATCCATGACAATCATACCGCCGGAGCCCATCATGGACCCGATGCTGCCTAAGGATTCATAGTCAATGGCAATATCCAGGTTTTCCTGTGTGATACAGCCGCCGGAGGGTCCGCCGGTCTGTACGGCTTTGAACTCTTTTCCGTTCTTAATTCCGCCTCCGATATCATAGATGACATCCCGGAGCCTAATTCCCATCGGAACCTCAACCAGACCCACATTGTTGACTTTACCTGCCAAAGCAAAGACCTTTGTCCCCGGGGATTTCTCAGTCCCTATCTGCCGGAACCAATCTGCCCCCTTTAAAAAGATTGGAGGGATGTTGGCCAGGGTTTCCACGTTGTTGACACAGGTAGGCCTATCCCATACACCGCTTTCCGCCGGGAAGGGGGGCTTTGTCGTAGGTTCCCCCCGCTCTCCCTGGATGGAGTTAATAAGGGCCGTCTCTTCCCCGCATACGAAGGCACCGGCACCGTACCTTAATTCAACATTAAAGTTAAAGCCTGTCCCCAGGATGTCCTCTCCCAATAAGCCCAGCTCCCTGGCCTGCCTGATGGCTATTTCCAGCCTGCTGATGGCAAGGGGATACTCTGCCCTTATGTAGATATAGCCCTGCTCTGCACCAATGGCATACCCGGCAATGGCCATGGCTTCCAGGACAGAATGGGGGTCACCCTCCAGAATGGACCTGTCCATAAAGGCTCCCGGATCACCTTCATCCGCATTGCAGATAATGTATTTTTCCTCCCCCTTGCTCTGGCTCGCATATTTCCATTTAAGTCCCGTAGGGAAACCGCCGCCGCCCCTGCCCCGGAGCCCGGATTTGATTACGGTTTCGATTACCTCCTGCCTGCTCATCCCGGCCAGGCAACCGGCAAGAGCCTGGTAGCCGTCTGCCGCCAGGCATTCGTTAATATCCTCCGGGTTGATAAACCCGCAATTCCTTAAAGCGATACGTACCTGCTTTTTATAGAAGGGAAGGTTCTTCTGGCCCTCCAGCTTCGTCTTTAGGTTCGGCTCCACATAGAGGAGCCTCTGGACCTGGCGCCCTTTTATCACGTGCTCTGCTATAATTTCCTCCGCATCCTCCGGCTTCACCGTTACATAGAACACATCATCCGGATATACCTTGACGATGGGTCCCTTTTCGCAGAAGCCGAAGCACCCGGTAACGACTACCTCTACTTCATTGGAAATACCGTACTTGTTTATGTATTCGTTTAATTTGTCCACCAGCTTCAGACTCTCGGAGGAGGTACATCCCGTGCCGCCGCAGACCAGCAGGTGCATTCTGTATTTTCCCATATCTCATCCTCCCCTTGCCTATTTTTCAAATGACTTTGCTATAATTGCATTCTGGAGCAGGCGCCCGTTCATAATATGTTCCTTAACGATCTCCCTGGCTCTTTCCTCATCCACATGTCCATAGATCACCGAGGGCATATCCTTGCTGATGACTTCAATGATCGGTTCCTCCGCACAATATCCCATGCAGCCGGTCTGGGTTACGGATATATTGGGGATGTTCTGCCTTGCAATCTCATCAATAATCGCCCGCATGGTTTCCCTCGCCCCGCTTGCAATGCCGCAGGTAGCCATCCCGACCCGGATGATGATCCTGTCCTCCGATTCCGCCGTAGCCCTCAGATCAATCTTTGCTTTGGCAGCCTCCCTTATTTTCTGAAGCTCTTCCATGGATTTTAATTTGTTCATATGGCAACCTCCTACAGATATTCCGCTATAATTTGCTTCACCTGGTCAACTTCCACTCTTCCGTACACCTTTTCATTAATCATGACTACCGGGGCAAGTCCGCAGGCGCCGATGCAACGCAGGCCTTCCAGGGTAAACTTCATATCCGGCCTGGTTTCTCCCGCCTTAATCTTCAATTCCTTTTCAAATTCCTTCATAACCGCATCGGCCCCACGGACAAAGCAGGCGGTGCCAAGACAGACGTTTACCACATATTTTCCCCTCTCCGTGGTCGTGAAATAAGAATAAAAGCTGATTACGCCGTAAACCTTTGAACTGGGAATGTCCATTGCTTCCGATATATACAATATGACATCGTCCGACAAATAACCATATAGGTTCTGTGCCTTATGAAGCACCGAAATCAGTGCCCCCCTCCTGTCTGCAATGCTGTCAATGAATCTCTGAAGCTCATCAAACTTCAATTGTGTATCACTATTACCTGCCATCAACAAACCTCCTTCTGATTTATAACATCTGCTGATATTATATCATGTAAAAACCACATGATATGGCACTTCGTGCCAGGGATGCGCACTACGCTTTGCTCCGGCGCTATGATATAATGTCTAACGACATTATATCATAGCCTTTAGAACAAATGAAGTTTTTTTATGCAATATGTATATTAAATAAAGTTTTTTCCGAGTCATGTCACATACTTTTACACAAATTACAATTACTCACTTCATCATTTTGTGTATTTTTTCACAATCAGTGTTTTCTCTTATATCGTCAAATGCCTTCTATGCCGGATTGATTTATCTTATTTATATGACCGGGCAACAAAAAGATACCTGTAATATTGCACCGCATTCCATGTGCTTTACTACAGGTATCTTTCATTCACTTCAAAACTGATTTCAACCACTCTTCATCAAGCCGTCCCGGCTTGGCAGCCCGCCTACAGCTACAGCTGTAATTTAGCATCCTGGTCAAAGACGGAGATGGCATCCGTAATCGTCTTCTCAATCGCCTGATGCCCATAAGCATCCACCAGGTTCTTATCCTTCGAGCTATGGGAAAGGCTGGCGGGTCCGCCGATGCAGCCACCCTCGCAGATCATGCCTTCGATAAAGTTCTCCGAAAGCAGACCCTTGCTGGCTTTTAACAGGGCTGCCTTACATTCAGAGATGCCGTTGCAGACCAGGGGCTTGCAGGTGAACTGCTCCGGGGTTACCCCATGCTCCTTCAAAGCCTGGTCCACCGCAGTGGACAATCCGCCGGAGCGCGCAAAGATGCGTCCAAAGTAGGAGGCATTGTCAAGGGGTTCTTCCTCCAGGGCTTCCAGTCCAATATTTTTTGCATTAAACATTGCCTGCATTTCCTCAAAGGTCAGGACACAATCGACATACTCCCTTACGTTTTCCTCCTGGCGCTCAGCCTTCTTGGCAACACAGGGGCCAAAGAATACGACCTTGCCATTTGGGTCATTCTGCTTGATAATCTTTGCAATCTGCGCCATGGGCGAGAGATTATGGGAAATGTTATCCGCCACCGCCGGATAATTCTTACGGATGTACTGTACAAAGGCCGGACAGCAGGAGGAAGTAAGGAAGCCCTTCTCCACAAGCTCCAGCGCTTCCATGGAAGCAACCATATCTGCCCCGAGGGCCGCTTCGATTACTGAATGGAAGCCTACCTTCTTTAGGCCTGCGACTACCTTTCCCGTGGTAATCTCCGGAAGGCTTGCATATTGGCTGACCAGGGAAGGTGCAACGACTGCATATATTTTAAATACCCGGTTGTCATCGGACTCACGGATCATTCGGATGGCCTGGGTTATGTAGGATTTATCCATGATTGCTCCAAAGGGGCAATGATATACACAGGCTCCGCAGGAGATGCATTTCTCATCCTTGATGACAGCCTTCTTGGAATCCTTATCAATGGATATGGCATTCACCTTACAGGCATTTACGCAGGGTCTTGTATGCTTGACGATTGCGCTGTAGGAACAGACCGCGACACATTTGCTGCACTCCACACATTTCTTCTTGTCTATTACGGCTCGCCGGTCCACGATAGTAATCGCATCCTTGGGACAGGCATTGACACATTTGTGGGCGATACATCCGCGGCAGGATGGGGTTACCTGTATTCCGTCTACCGGACATTCGTCACAGGCTATTTTTAGTACTTCTACCATATTAGGATTCTTCACATCCCCGCCCAGAGCCAGCTTTACACGTTCGTTTACAATGGCTCTTTCTTTATAGATACAGCACCTCATCCTCGCCTTTCCTTCCGGGACGATGATACCCGCCACATCCATTAAATTCTCTGCCGTCAATGAATTATCAAAGGCAAGCTTTGCGATCTCACTGAGCACTTCATATTTCAACTGCTGAACATCATTATCAAAATAAACCATATTTTACTCTCCTTCTTATCCATTCACAATTTTACTGTTATATCTGTTTTAATGGAAAGATAAAAAAGGCATACTGCCAGCAGCGCAATATGCCTTTTTGGAATAATGGTCCTATTTTTTCAAATTATCCTTGTCTGATTATATCTCTCATCCGGTAGAGATGGCCTAAGAATTTACGGTCAGTATCGGTCATCTGGTAGGCATTCGGATAGACCACCACATCCCTGTTCCTGCTATCCTTCCTCCCCACCTGTTTCTGCACCAGCTGGTAGCGGGCCAACAGCTCCTGGGGAACCGGGGAAACCCACATATAGGTTGAGGGGACATTGGTCAGCAGGTCAAACTGGCTTCCCCTCTCATAGATATAGATATTCTTCCTGCCGCCCGCAGCATGCTCCGGCTTACGGATTTCTCCCGCCGCCAGGGAGGGAACCCCCGTATCTCCATGGATGATCTCGATTAATCCGCTTAAATCCGGTAGCTGGAGCTCCTTCTTATTTGCAAGGGGGCAGCTGCCTGACATAAGCACCATATATTCAAATTCCAATAAAGTATCTCCGCATAAATCCAGCTCCCTTAGCAGCTTATGGTAGTATCTCTCATATTCCAGCGGATAGCGAATGATGCCAAGATGGTGCTTCCGGGTGGATACATTCTGAATCACCTGCATTGAGCTGGTTTCGGAAAAATCAACCTGCAGCTCATCCGTAGCCGCAATTTCCCTGACAAACCCGGCAAAGGCACAGGAAATATAGCTGGCCCTCGGAACTGAAATACTGAAGTAATGCTTCGTCCCCTCCAGCTTATATTTTGCTTCGATCCCTTCAAATTTTTCCAGGATTTCTTTCGTGGAAAGCAGGAACTGGGTTCCTTCCCTAGTCAGGGACACCCCCTTGGAGGAGCGCCGGAAGATAGTAATCCCAAGCTCCTTCTCCAAAGCCAGGATCGCTTTGCTTAAGTTTGGCTGGTTCATATACAGGTTCGCAGCTGCCTGTGTCATGGAACCGGTTTTAGCAACCTCTGCAACGTATTTCAGATCTAATATATCCATAATAGCATTCCTTCTAATTTTTCAATGGTAGCTTTAAAGCTTCGTAACGCAAAACGAATAGGCAATATCCTTTTCGGCATCAATATGGTATTCCGGTTCAACGTCCGCTCCCCAGCTGTTAATCCCGCCAACTCCCCTGACAGCACCAAGAATTGATATCACGGTCCTTCTTGCAGCCGGCAGCTCCTCCTGATGGGTGGCATTTTCCAGCTCCTGCGCCGTATAAGGGATACAGGAGAAGGCAAAATCCTGATCCTTTCCTGCAAAACGAATCCCGAAGACCTCCTGTCCCTTGGCTGAATTATCAAGAGTTGAGTCCCGGTATACCTCCAGCCATTTCGTATCAACATGGACATTGCAGTCCTGGGGAACCAGGTAGGGCGTCACAGGCAGGCCTTCCACTTCATAGATGCCCGGGATCCCCCCTTCCTTACGGTCCGGATAGGTTTCTCCTGAAATTCCTTCATACCGGTATTTGATTGCCTTGGTTGGTACTATAAAGCGCATTCCAAAGACCGGCAGCTCCGGCAGGCCTGCCCTGCCCTGATAATGCACCCTTACTTCAATCATCCCGTCATAGCTTACCTCGTAGACAACCTCTACGGTTGTAGCCGGCACAGTAATCGTTTTGTAGGTATATCCGATCTTCACCTTATGTGCCGTTTCCTGTCCGCCGTACCGGTTATTTACCGGCGCCACAGGCAGCTCCATCTCCTCCCCATCCACAGCAACTTCGATCCCGTCGCAGTCCATGAACATATCGGCGCCCAGCCACATGCCCGATCTTAAGGGGAATTTATTCCCTCTGTCATTATCCGTGGTTGCCCTCCAAAAGGTTGGCTTTGGCACGCGGTAGAGCCATTCCTTTCCATCCATGGCCAGAGATTCCAGCCCGCCGGATTGATAGGAAAAGATATAACAAAAGCCTTTTCCGTGGACACCAAGGGTACAGTCCCCATAAACAAGCCGGAGCACCTCCTCCTGCTTTCCTTCCTTAGCTGTATAATCCATAAAAATACCTCACCTCCTGCATAGCCGGTTTTTCCGTTCTGTCGGCGAATATAATTCCATTTCCTGAAAATTCATAGTCGGAGGGCCTGTCGTCAAAATCTCCTCCGTAGCGGAGCACTCTCCCTCCCGTCACCGCATCCGTAACATAAAGCGCCTGGTCAATAAAATCCCAGATAAAACCGCCCTGGTACATATCGTACCGGTTCAGCAAATCGATATAGGATTTCATTCCACCCAGCGAATTTCCCATGTCATGCATATATTCGCACAGAATAAAAGGCTTTGCGGGTTCGCCTTCCAAATATTCCACGATCTCTGCCGGTGCAGCGTACATCCTGCTCTCCACATCTGAGATGGAAGCCTCATAGCTTCTGTTATGGAACACACCTTCGTAGTGTACCAGGCGGCTGTCATCCTTCTCTTTGAAAAAGTGATTCATCCGCTCTATATTATCACCTGCGTAGGATTCATTTCCAAGGGACCAGAACAGGATGGAGGGATGATTTTTAAATACCTCAAAATTAGTCCTTGTCCTGTCAATTACCGCTTCCCTCCACTCAGGAAGGCTGCCCGGAACATTCCAGGATGGCTCTACCCTGCCCATCTTCTGCCAGGAGCCATGGGATTCCAGGTTGGTCTCTGCCATCAGGTATATCCCATTTTCATCACACAGATAATACCAGGGGATTTGATTTGGATAATGGGAGGTCCGGACTGCGTTAATGTTATTTTTAAGAAGGATCCGCATATCTGTTTCCAGCTCTTTCCTGCTGATGCATCTTCCTCCCTCCGCACTCCATTCATGGCGGTTTACGCCGTTTAAGATCAGCCGTTTTCCATTTAACAGGATTACCTTATTTTTAATTTCGATGCGCCTAAATCCGATTTTATATGGCACTATTTCAACCAAAGCTCCAGCTTTATCAAAGACTTCTACCGTCAGGGAGTAAAGGTACGGGTTACGGTAATGCCAGGGAACAACCTTGCTGATTGTAGCCGGCATCAGCTTAACCTCAGGGCTGATACCTGCATGCTGGTCATAGCAGACATTTCCAAGCTTATCCTTTAGCACAATGCGAACCTCGCCGGGCTCTGTTACATAGGACAGCTTTAATGCCATTGCCAGGCTGCCGGAAGCATTATCCTCATTCAAATATGCTTTTGCCCATAGATCCTCCACATGAATATCCGGCTTTGCATAAAGTGTAACATCCCGGAAAATCCCGAAAAACCGGAAGAAGTCCTGGTCCTCCAAATAGGCTGCGGTGCTTCTCTTATATACCTCTACCGCCAGCAGATTATCCTTTTCCCTGATATAGGGAGTCAGGTCAAATTCCGAAGGAGTGAAGCTGTCCTCTGCATAGCCGATGAATTCACCGTTCAGCCACAGGTACATAGCCTGCTCCACACCCTCAAAGCAGATACTCACCCTCTTTCCATGCAAGCCCGGCTCCAGGTCAAAGGTCTTAAGGTAGGAACCTACCGGGTTATATTCCGCCTGGCTAAAGGAGCCCAAAGCCTCAGCTTTTCCCTCCAGACTATAGGCGGGCCGCCAAAACATATGCCCCTCCCAGGGATACATGGTATTAATATAATGGATTTTATCGTAACCGGCTAATTCGATATGGCCAGGTACCTTGATTTCATCGAATTCCTCCGGGTAAAATTCCTTCTTATAAAATTCAGACGGTCTTTCCCCCGCATTAACCGAATAGTGAAATTTCCAACTTCCATTTAAAGACTGACACAACGAATTTTCTCCGGCCCGGAGCTCCTCCACGCTGCAATAAAAAGCATGGTCACTATGAGCCGGAAGCTGATTAATGCGAAATATTTCCGGATTATCCAAGTAATTAAGATCCGCCCTCATACTACAATCTCCTCCTTTTTCTATTCTTTTACGGCACCAGCCGTCACACCTGCAAGGATATATCTCTGGAAAAATACATAAATGACAATCGTAGACATCATAACTATGATAATTCCTGCCGCCAGCCTTTGCCAGGAGCCCTGCTGCGCATTTGCATAATTCATAATAAAGGTAGTTAAGGTACGCAGCTTATTCTTTGGCATATATAAATACGGGATATACATATCGTTAATAATATTGATTGCCTTGATAATGCAAACCGTTGCCGTCGCAGGGGTAAGCAGCGGAAAAATAATCCGTGAAAACAGCCCGAAATAAGAGCATCCGTCTAGCAAGGCCGCTTCGTCCAGGGATACGGATATTCCCGATAAAAACTGCCTGTAAATATAGAGCTGCATTAAATCCGAGGCTACATAGATAATAATCGGCGCTCCCAGGGTGTTATACAAGTTCAAGCCTTGAATAATACGGAACCTTGCAATTTCCGTTACAAAGTTGGGAATCAGCATACCTATAAAAAACAGGGCAACTACAAGTTTCTTCCCTCTGAATTGAAAGCGTTCGATAATGAACGCAGTTAAGGTGCCAAAAATCACATTAAAGAAAATGGATACTACCAAAATGATACCAGTATTTTTAAAACCGAGCAAGAGATATTTGTCCGTCAGTACATCCATGAAATTCTCCAGGGTGATTCTATTCATGGGCGGTAACAACAGGGGTGAGGTATTCACCATGTCAGCCCTGGTTTTAAATGCCGCAAACAATGTGAGCAGAATGGGCGCCAGCACAATTAGAACCATGAAAAGGCATATTATTTGTTTTGCAGTTTGATCTGCTATCCTCTTAACCATATTATTTCCTCCTATCCCTTAAAACCAGGCCATGAATGATATTATTCTGGATCAAATAGATTACCACAATCATAACCATAATTGCCACTGCCATCGTTGACGCAAGGCCAAAGTTGGAGAAGGCAAAGGCAGTCTTAATGGTATACAGGGTAAATGTAGAGGATGCATAGCCGGGGCCTCCGGAGGTCATAACAAAAGGAATATCAAATACCTGGAGCGCTCCCCGGATATTATCAAACAGGATAAAGTCTACCATCAGCATAATTGCCGGAATTTGGACATACCTGAATAAATGCATGGCATTTGCACCATCCACTCTTGCCGCCTCTTCAATATCCTTCGGGATGGATTGCAGCGCCGCCATAAACAGGACCACATGATATCCACTGAATCTCCAGACAGATACAAAGGACAGTACATAATTAACAAGCTTCGAATCCGATAACCAATTTGCGCTCAGGAAGTCCAGATTCAGCAGTGCCAGAATAGAATCAAAGGCACCATTGATCGGCGAGAAGAAATAGGAAAAGGCATAGGATATTGCCACACCATTAATAATATAAGGCAAAAACACCATTGTCTTGTAGAATTTAGCCGCCCGGAGCCTGCTGTTCAACAGAACTGCGAATAATAGTTCCAATGGGATCATGCATAAGTGCACCATAAAATACACGGCATTATTCCTTAAGGATAGCCATAGGTCTTTATTCTGAAACATGGCTATATAATTATCAATCCAAATGAATTTGCTTTCCGGCGAAAAGCCATCCCAGTTCGTGAAGCTCATACGAAACAGATCAATTGCGGGGACTACTACAAACCCGATCAAGAGCACTACCGGTATAACCAGGGAAAGCAGGATGAACCAGGTTCTCTTTCTATTTAATTTTGTCATATACAATCATTCTCCATTCCAAACATGTTGCATTACAGCACTCTTTACGGTATAAACCCGGATAGATTAAAAAGCCGCTCCTTCGTCACTGGCAGAAACCAGATTGATCAATGAGCTGTTCCTTTCGTATCAGGCGCCAGCCTGTTATGGGGGTTACGAAACGTAACCCCCATAACAATAGACAATTGCTTTCTAACTTATTGGATCTGCAGCTTTTCTCTTGCAGCTTTCCACTTATTATCCAACTCGGATAAGGCAGCATTCAGGTCAAATCCGTTTGTCAGCATCTGGGCACCGAGCTTTTTGTAATCAAAGGTGGTTTCATTTTGTAATGCGGAGAAATTATCGCCACCGCCATCATACATAATCAGGACTTTGTCCGGGCATAAGGTATCTGCTTCTGCCAGAATTGGATCTTTTTCCTTCGGGAAATTATTCATTGAGGATGCGGAGGATACATAATTAATATAGTCCGGATACCAGGCATCGGAATAGAACCACTCTACAAAGGCCACTGCTGCTTCCTGGTTCTTGGAATGTGTTGTCACGCCCATAAAGGAGTCACCCTGTACAATGACATTGTAGGGATCTGTTTTTGAGTCCCTGGTAGGAAGATAGAAGGTTCCCAGCTGGGAGATGTCATCACTGCCAGCCTCAATATTTTGCAAGCCCCAGTCGCCAAGAGCGATGATGGCAGCATTTTTCGTTGCAAATAAGGAGGTAGCCTGGTCATTTCCCAGACCTAAAGGATCTTTTCCAAGAACACCCGAGGAGAACAGGCTATATACCTTCTGGTATGCACTGTTAATATCAGTCCCTTCTGCAAAGGGTGCATCCTGGGTCGCCATTAAGTTCCAGTTCTGTCCGTTACCGGATTCCAGTGCCGGCATGAATTCCATGTAGGGATAATCCGGCCATTCATCCTTTAAGCCGCAGGCTATTGCCATGAAATCCTTGTTGCTCTTACCATAATAATCCTGTAAGGTTTTTGCTGCGGTTACGAACTCCTCCCAGGTGGTCGGCACCTCTACTCCGGCTTCCTTGAACATATCCTTCCAATAGTAAACATATTCATAACCTGCTGTCATCGGAATGCCTAGAACCTTCCCGTCGATGGCATATCCATTTGCAAGCTCATTATTTGCACAAGCATCTGTAGAAGATAAATCAATTAAGTAATCCTTAAATCTTGATAAGGTAAATGGCTTATTGAACATAATGTCGGGCAATTGATTGGCTGATGCACGCATTTTCATTGCATTCCAGTATTCACTGTCATCCTTAATCTTCTCAACTTCAATATCAATATTAGGATATTGTTCCTGGAACTTTGCTACCATGTCATTTTCTTCAATAAATGTATTCAGGTTATTATCCCAGATCGTAAAGGTAAGTGTTCCGTTTAAGTCTTCCTTAGATGCAGCCGGCGTGTCCCCCTCCGTGGCTGTCGGAGCAGTGGTAGTTGCATCCGATGTACCCGGTGTCCCTTTGTCTGCATTCCCGCATCCTATTAATGTAGATGCGACCATTGCAAAAGATAAGATTGTTGCTAATACTTTCTTTTTCATAATTGAAAACCTCCCTTGTTTTTTGTGACCTAAGCATAACAATTTTCACACCGGATCACCATTTCTTATTCTCAGTTTTCTTGATTATTTTTCACATTGGGCTTTTTAGATTCCTTGCATTTTGTTAGAATTATTGATGAAAAGTGAGAAAACCCAACTATATCACAGGTTTTTATAGGAATCCAATTTACTACTCCAGGGCTTTCATAGAAATAAAAACTACTATGTCAAGCTTTTATAGAAATAAAAATCATTCTGTCAGACTTTTATTTAGTACGTATGAAAAGAACAAAGCTATAAAAAAGTCACATTCCTTCTCTTGGCCTGAAAATGAATGTGACTACTTCTTATTCTTCTCCAACTAAATTTTTACTCAGATTTACGATATTGTGCCGGACTGATTCCATTTATCTTTTTAAACATCCGGTTAAAATGCTCCACATTATAATATCCCACCATTTCCGCAATTTCATAAACCTTGAAGCTGGTACTTTTCAACAGCTCCTTCGATTTTTGAATCCTAAGCTCTGTCACATAGGTGGAGAAGGTCTCTCCGCATTCCTTCGTGAACCGGTTGGTAAAATATTTTTCATTCAGGCCCACATATTCCGCTACCCTGGTCAGGGACAGATCAGCCTCCTCATAGTGGTCGGCTATATATCTCTTAGCCCTTACAATAACATCCGTTTTAGAAACATTCAGCTTTGACGCGGTATAATCCTTAACCCAGGCAAAATAATTCGTGACCCATAGCTTCATGCTCCGCAGGTCATCAATACGGTCAATTTTTTCCACATAATTATATTGTTGTCCAAATACATCGGACAGATTTAAGTTATCCTCCTGAAAGCGGATCCCCAAAGCCAGGATGCAGGCATAGACCTGAAGCCTGATCTCTTCCATGGAGGCGCCATTAAATAGCTCAAACATCCGCTCCTTTTCCTGAGTCAGATTTTTCTCATCCGCCGTATAGAGCACTCCCGCCATTTTTTCATAGGTTTTGGAAAGCTCTATCATCCTGTCCAGCTTTTCCTTTTCCTGTTCCAGATTAAGGATGGCATTATTGCCTCTTACGTGATGCAGGCACATCTTGTCCCTGATTTCTTTGATCTGGGCTTCAAACTCACCAAAGCCAAATTTCTTTTGTCCAATACAAACCATCAACTGAACCCCAATTTCCTGGTTCCCCATCCGCCTCAGTTCCTCTGCCATGGTAATAATCTTATGGGAATAATCCTTCTCCGTGATGCGGTAAAATACCAGGAACAAGGAAGCGCTTTCCATATACAAAATACATCTGGAGGCAAACCTGGGATTTCTTTCAAAGCCGCTGACCAGCCTGGAGACATAGTCCGTTTCCTTTTCTTTTGTGTTATGCTGTTCCACATAGATACCAAGGATAGAATAGCTTTCCATAAAGAACTCTTTTGACCGCTTATTTATCTCCTCCGGCAACATCTCGCCCCTTATCATTGCAGCAAAATAATCCTCCGGTGTTTTTTCCACGCTCTTAATTTTTTCTTCATATTCATACACCAAGACCTTTAGCCTCCGCACCATGGCATTGAACTGATGAATCATAGTCCTGATTTCGAATTGCCCCTTAGGGGATATATGAACCTCAAGATTCCCTTCCTCAACCTGTCTGAGACCGCCGCTAATTTCTTCAATGGGTCTTACGATGCTTCTTAACAGATAGCTGGAATAATATCCCGCCAATAGCAGAATTAGAATTGCAGCCCCCAGGACCAGCATTGCTGTATCCCAGAAATCCGATGTAAGCTCATAGCTTTTGATATAGCTTTCCACATACCATTGGGCGTTATTGAATTTCACCGGGGATTTGATGCAGATATATTGGTCCGAGGAAAAGTCGCTGTCCTCCTGGGTAGAAAAAACAACTGCTCCGTCTGCATCCTTAATCTGGATAATGCCCAGCTTATTCTTACCTGCCAGGTAGCCTTTATTATAGCTTCGTATCCGTTCCGCTGCCCCGGTGGTTTGATAATACATTACCATCTCCACCTTTTGGGAGCGGTCCGTCATAACATCCGGCGCCAGGGCAAATACAAGAATCAGGGAATCCTTTTTGCTTCCCCGGTAAACATCGTTGGTGGAAGCCGTATCAAAATAACCGATGCATACCGTATTTTTCTTTTCCAGTGCCGCCTGGTACCATTTGGTCTGTTTTATTTCTTCCTGTGATCTGGTTATCTCGTTTAAGACATAGGTCTTCTTCCCGTCCTTCATGTAAAAACTGACGGAAATAATGTCCTTTACCGGCTCCAGTACCAGATTTACGGTTTGTGAGAGCTTATTCTCATACTCATTTCTGGTGCTTGGATCATTTGTATCCGTTTCTGCCGCATATCGGAGTATTTCATTGTTATTGGTATATATCATATGGGAAAGCCGCATGGACATGGTGTCCTCATCTGATTCCAGATCCGCAATAATGGCTTCCTGGGCCCTCTTTATATTTTCAATCGCCTGCTTTTTAAATTGCTGGTTTAATATGATTAATGCTGCCACCAGGACAATCAGGATCGGTATTACAATAAAGAATAGAAAAGACATGTAAAACACGGTTTTTAAAGGCAACCTCTTGCGCCTCTTTTTTAGAAACATTAAAATCACCCCCATGATTCTATCGTCCATACCTGCCAAAAAACAAGTGGAAGCTTACACAAAGCTACCACTTGTTATCCCGATTTAACCCAGTGCATCGCACCAGCGTATGTTTATTTCAACTATACTTAAAATTACAGCTAAAGTAAACCCCGTATTTATTTTTAATTTACTTCATGTCCAAATTTTGATAAAGTCTTCTATCTGACTTCTCCACCCTTCTCCACTTTATCAGGTGCTTTCTCTTTTGACCAGCGAAACAGGAAGCAATGTCCTGCTGGGAACGATTTTTCCCTCCGACGCGGAAATCAATAGCTCAATAGCCATCTTGGCCATTTCCCTGACCGGTTGGTGTATGGTCGTAATTCGCGGTGTCGTCAGGGTTGCAATGAATACATCATCAAACCCGATCAGCTTAAGCTGCTCCGGAATCCGGATCCCCAGCTTTGCACAGACTTGAATCACCTGTGCGGCAATCAAGTCACTGCTGGCAAATACTCCGTCCACCTTCGGGTTCTCCTTTAATGCCGCTTCAATATAATCATGGTACTCCAGATTATTATATTGGTAGGCGCTCGTTACCGCCTCCACAAAATTAATGTTCATCGCCCCACAGGTTTCCCTAAAGCCAATGGCCCTGGAATCTGCCGGCATGGCAGTTTCACTGACACCGCTAAAATGAATCAGATGCTTGCAGCCCGACTCAATCAGATGCTTTGCAGCAAGTCTTCCTCCCTGCAGGTTGTCACATTCAATAGCTGCCGTCCCATTCTCCAGATAACGTTCCACCGTTATCAGCGGAATATTCAGCCCCTTAAATTCCTCTACTGCAACCGTTCCGCTGCACAGGATCACTCCGGCGACACGGTTGCTGGTGCACATTTCCAGATACTCTCTTTCCTTTTCATTCTTTTCTTTCGAATTGAATAGGAGAATTTTATATTTATGTTGATATGCCTGGCTTTCCAAATGGCTGACCAGCTCCGAAAAGTATGGATGCCTGATATGGGGCACGATAACTCCAATGGTTTTCGTCGATTGTTTGGACAAAGAGCGTGCCACTTCATTCGGTTGATAATTCAGCTCCTTCATGACAGAGTATACCTTCTGCCTTGTCTCTTCACTGATGTAACCCCGGTTATTAAGCACCCTCGATACTGTGCTTACCGTCAACCCCGCTTCCCTTGCCACGTCTTTTAAAGTTGCCATTTTTACAAGCCTCCTTTATTTAGGGGAGGCTTTGCCTCCTTTATTTAGGGGAGGCTTTGCCTCCTTTATCTAGGGGAGGCTTTGCCTCCATTTTATACCACAAACAAAAGGCTCATGCTTAATTTACCTGATAAGCCTTGAAGGTCTCAAATTGCCCGGTATCTACATCAATCAGCTGCTTTGATTCCGGTAATTCAAAAACACCTAAAATTATACCACGATTCGAAGAAACTTCAAAGATATTATCATCCAACAGGAAAGAAAAATCACAAATATTTTTTCCTATTTCAAAGCCATCCTCTCCTACCGTTAAAATGCCCGTATCGATGTTATAGCCCACCCTTATACCGGAAACTCCCCATTCTGTTACAGGCCTCCCCTCCGCTCCTATTACCATATCAATAAAAACAGCGGAACCATCCATTTTTTCAAGGCTGAACCGTTTCCCGGATAATTCTTCCATTATATCCCCATAAATCAGTTCGCCATTCTCTTTTAATTCTTTCACCGGCTTCTGTGACAGATATTTCTCCCCGTGATCCGTGACCACCGACAGTTCTCTCGGCAATCCCATGGCTCCGGTGTACAGCCTTCCTTCCTGGCTGCTTCGGATCCAGGCAACCGATATGACCCTGTCCTCTATCCCGGAATAAGTTTGTGCCGCATATGGGAGCTTATTGATGTAGGTCCGGTGCCTTTTTCCATCCGTAATAAACCGGTACCCGTCAAAATCCCCCCAGTAATAGAAGCCGTCCGCACTCCAGAACATCCATTGTCCACTGCCGTCCTCCCCTTTCAGCCTTACCAGGTCCGGACATTCCCAGGCTTCCGCCAGGGTAAACCGGTCCGACATCCTCCAGTCCTTCAGGTCCGGGGACCGCAGAATCGCAAAATCATTCTTTTCCAGCCAGAGGCACATGATATAAGAACTGCTTTCCCCGTGCCAGAATACCTTTGGATCCCGGTTCTCCTTGCATATGGTGTCCAGCCTTCCCTCCTCCATTTTCACCAGATGATCCCCGTGGTCAAGACTATAGGCCATTTTCTGGACAAAGGGCTTATCCTTACTCCAAAGATTATGGCTTCCTGCCGCGGTATAAAAAAACAAAAGCGCATCCTTTGGAAGCCCCAGCATGCCCCTTTCATTCACTATGGCTGACCCGGAAAATATCATGCCGTCCTCATCAGGAACCATAACCATATCCTTTGTTTCCCAGTGCAGCAGATCCTTACTCACCGCATGCCCCCAGCTCATATTATTCCAACGGGTGTTGCAGGGATTATACTGGTAATACAGGTGATAGGTGCCGTCCTGGTATACCAGTCCGTTTGGATCATTAATCCAGCCCCGTTCCGCCGTATAATGGACGGCCGGGCGTCTGAGCCTCCCATAGGGGAGGAAGGAGGCACAGCGTATCCCTTCCATAAATTCTTCCGGAACCTCTCCCTCCAGGATTAAGGTCCTATCCATGAATTCCTTCACCGGAATGCGTGCAAGATAATCATAGGCGCAAAGACCATCCTCCACCTTTCCCACAGGTACCATAAACTCCATGACCTTCACCTTCTGGTTCCTGCCGTCCCGGACAAATATCTCCAGCATTTTTTCCGCCTGTCCTGCCCCAACCGGGAGGTACAGATATTCCTCTTCAATCCGTATTTCCTTCTCCATATTAAATCCTCAACTCTTTCATGCTTCCATCTTCAGAATAATAGACCGTAAATTGCTTCGTCACAAAATCCGCCACCAATTCTGCCCTATGCCCATCCTTCGTCCTGACAATTACCAGTTCCCCTTCACCGCAATCCTTTAATTCAAAAGAACCATCAAAGGCTGGATGGGTGTTACGAAATTCCATTAACTGCAGCAATTTGCGCACTACCGGCCTTTCAACCTCTTTCTCAAGCTCTGCAAGCGTATAATAATGTCTGTTAATATTCCTTCCTACCTTTGTTTCCTCCAACAGCTTCAAATCGTTCCTGCCTGCCAGCAATCCCACATAATACACCTGGGGAATGCCCGGTGCAAAGAACTGGACTGCCCTTGCCAGCAAATAAGATGCATCATCTTCACCAAGGGCTGAATAATAGGTACAGTTTACCTGGTAGATATCCAGGTTATTATAGGCCGCCGTATTGTATATCTTTTTTACGTTAGCGCCGAATTTAAAGATGTCCTCTTTGGTCCGCCCGATCTCCGAATCCGGCAGCAAATCCTTTACATCCACTACACCGATTCCATCATGGGTATCCAGGGTCGTAAACTGCTTTCTCGGGCAGATGGTAAGCCAATGCTTTAAATACTGTGTTTTTCCATAGTACAGCCCATTGATCAACAGCATCGGAAGGGCAAAATCATAAACATAATAATCCTTTTCTGCGATCCTCTCCTGCATGGTATAATGCTCATGAATCTCCGGCAGCAGCTCTACCTGGTAAGGCTGCAGGATATCATCACAATCCTTTAGGAATTCCCACACATCAGGCTCGATGAAGAAGCAGCTGCTTCCTGCTTTTTTAGTCGCATAAGCAAATGCATCCAGGCGGATGATTGCTGCCCCATGCCTGCATAGCGTGGTCAGATTATCCTTTATAAATTCCTTAGCCGTTTCCGACTTACAGTTGATATCGATCTGTTCCTCGTCGAAGGTACACCATACTTTTTCCGTAGTCCCATCAGCAAAATATGCATCCACATAAGGTGCCCTGGGCTTTCTCTTGTAGATTGCATCCACTTCCTCCTGGGTCGGTTCACCATTTTCCCAGAAATCCTTATACCGGATAAACAGATCCTTGTATACGGATCCATCCTTCTTCTCCAGAAAATCCTTATAGTATTCGCTCTGGGCCGAGATATGGTTAATCATATAGTCAAACATCAGATAATATTTGCCTGCCAGCCGTTCTACATCCTCCCAATCCCCAAAGGCCGGATCCACCCGGTGATAATCCACCGGCGCAAAGCCCCTGTCCCCGGAGGATGGGAAAAACGGCAGGATATGCACACCTCCGATTGCCTTACTAAAATATTTATCCAGTACCAAGTCCAACTCCTTTAAGTTGTTTCCCATGGAATCAGAATAAGTAATCAGCATGATTTTATTTTCTAGTTTTCTCATTTTTATCTCCATTCTATATGGTTTCCAACGCCCAAACATGGCCGCTTAAGCTTGCGTCCCTGCATTCTATCAGGGCGAGATCCCTGTTGCCTGCATCCCATACTCCCGCAAGGATGGCATAAACCAGTCCGTCTTCAGAAAATAATTCTATACTACCCCGGTCAACCCAAATATGCAGTCCCAGGCTGTTATTGCCACAGGATAAGCGGTAGCTTCCCTTCGGGGTGATTAAGGTCTCATTCCTTCTGTCATAAATAAGAAGCGTTCCCCTGATATTTAAGACAAATCTTGCGTCCTCTCCAAGTGTAGCTTTTAAATCCATCTCAAATATTTCTTCAGAGAAGGCATCAAGCATGGCTCCTTCCCTATTACAGTCTGCCACGGTCCACATTTTTTTTCTTAATGACTTTAGTTCTTCCGGAGGAAGGAACTTAAGCCGCATCTGGCCATGGACAGAGGCCAGCTCCAACTCTACCGGTAAGCTCATGCAGGACCGGAAGGGCGCGGCAAAAAAGCAGGTAGTGATAAAGCAGGTCTGGATTACCCTGCCCTTCAAGGTTCCGGAATAGGTCTGTGCCGCATAGCCCCCAAAAGGAGAACGGCTGCCATACTTCAAATGATCCAATATCCTGCTTTTCACAATACCAGTTTCAGAGATAAAGCGCCTGTCTTTAAAATATCCAACCTGATAATTGCCCGGTGCCCCCCATAGAACCCATTTCCTATTGTTTTGTTGTCCATCCAGGGGTAAACAAAACAGATCCGGACATTCTGCGCTGTCTTCCATTTCTATTTTCTGCCCGTCCTCCCAATCCAAAAGGTTCCGGGAGAAAAACAGCTGATATTGGTTCCCGGACAAAAATAATATCATAATCCAACATTCATTATCCTGGTCCCAAACCACTTTGGGATCCCTGTTTAACACAGTTCTTTGGGTCAAGACCGGATTCTTTTCATATTTCATGAAGGTTTTTCCGCCGTCAATGCTGTATGCGATGCACTGTTTGGTATAGGGCGTCCCACTGCTCCAGAAAAAGTCGTCGAAGTTATTCCTGTAATATTTCATGGCCGGAAACCGGTAACCGGTGGCTGTATAAAACAGAAGGATCGGTGCCTCTTCCCCGTTTTTTAACCCGGAGGTATTTTGATGGTCTATTACACCGCTTCCGGAGAAGATACATCCGTCTTCCCCATCGGGTTCAATTGCCGGCGGCAGCTCTTCCCAATGAACCAGATCCCTGCTGATACAATGTCCCCAATGTGTATTTCCCGGCGTCACTCCGTATGGGTTCCATTGATAAAACATGTGATAGGTATCTTTATAACAGAGCAGCCCGTTCGGATCATTCATGTACCCCTTCCGGCAGGTATAATGAATCCCCGGCCGTATATATTCTGAAAGGATATTGGTATTATTCTCTCCTTCCGGCCCGTCACTAAGCTTTACGTAGGATACGATGTCAGGGAACTCTATGGTTTCCTGGCCGTCAAATACTTCCAGTTCAATCTTTTCCCCTTTATGATCCTCTATTAAAAAGACTGCATTCATTTCCGCTTTTTTACTGATACGCAGGGTTTGCTCTGAGACAGTTACACCGGCAGCTAAAATTCTGACATTTATCATCTTACCGTCTTGGCTTACAGGAAATAGAATGACAGATTTTTCAAGTTTTTCACATATCAGATATTTCATCGTTATCTCCATTTCCTAAATTAAATATTGTACCGGTTCCAAAGATAGGTTTTACCCTTACCCTATAAAACCATTATGCTCAGGACTTGACAGCCCCCGCCACCACGCCTGCTATGATATACTTTTGCAGGAACAGGTATAAAACGATAATCGGTAATATTACCATAATCAACGAAGCCATAATCAACCCCAGATCAGAAGAATAGGTGCCGTAAAACATCTGGGTGGCGATTGGCAGGGTGTATACTTCTTTTTTTGTCAAAACAAGGGAAGGAAGCAAAAAGTCATTCCAGATACCCATGGCGTACAAAATAACCAGGGTCGCGGTTGTCGGCTTCAATAAGGGAAATACAATCCGAAAGAAAGTCTGGTGCCTTGTACAGCCATCCAACCTGGCCGCTTCTTCCAGGGAAAGAGGAATGCTGCTTTTAATAAAGCCATGGTACATAAACACCGACATTGCCGTTGAAAAACCGACATGCATCAGTATTAATGTCAGCCTATGGTTCAGGATATGCAATTGCCCGCCATAAATCAGGACGAGGGGGATCATGATAACCTGGAAAGGGATTACCATGGAAGCGATCATTAAGGTGAAAATAACTTTATTAATCTTGTAATTCAGGCGTACAAATAAATACGCACACATAGCCGAGGTGATAACAATAAAAAGAACACTGAAACCGGTGATACAGAGGGAATTTAAAAATACCCGGGGGAATTTCATTTTAGCAAAGGCCTCAATATAATTCTCAAGGGAGGCTCCTTTACTGCCAATAATGGAAAGAGGTTCTTTTATGATGTCTCTTTTCGTTTTAAAGGAATTGATAATGACCATAACAAAAGGAAACATATAGATTACCAGGCATATGGTTAAAACAACCATCTTCACAGCCATGGATATTTTCTTATTAAGATAGCCTTTTCTGTTTAAATCCACTATGCCTCAACCTCCTTCTTCTTACCAAGCAACGCCTGGCTGACAGCTATGACCGCTATAACAACAAATAGTATCAACGCTTCCGCCTGGCCCACGCCATACTTTTTGGAGGAGAACGCCATATTATATACATACATGGCCGCCAGCCTCGTAGTATTATAGGGGCCGCCGTTTGTTAAAGATATGTTCACATCATAGATAACAAAGCTGCGGGTGATCGCCAGGAAAAAGCAGATGGTAAAGGTTCCCACCATCATGGGCAGGGTTATATGCCGCATGGCTTTCCTCTCATTGCAGCCATCGATCCTGGCAGCTTCCTTTAAATCCTCCGGAATCCCCATCAGCCCGGCAATATAGATCAGCATCAGATAGCCTGACTGCTGCCACACCGTTACAATAACGAGCGCCCAGAAGGCCTTGGTCGGATCGGACAGCCAGGAGCTTGAAAATAACTCAATACCTGTTGCCTCTCCAACCATGAGAATCGCCCTGTTAAAAACAAACTGCCATATATAACCGAGAACAATACCCCCGATCAGGTTAGGCGTAAAAAAGGCCACCCTATAAACGTTTCTCCCTTTTACATTGCCGGTCACCAAATAGGCCAAGGCAAAAGCCACCATATTCGCCAGCAGAACAGAAAACAGGGCGTATATAACCGTTCTTCCCAAAGAGATCCAGAACTCAGTATCCTTTAGCAGGGTAAGGTAATTCTCCATACCAATAAAGGGTATGCTGCCGGAGATACCGTCCCAGCCGGTAAAGGTAAGGTATAAGCCAAAAATAAAGGGTACGATTACTACTGCAGAAAATAATACAATTGACACTCCGCCAAAGCTCAGGAACGTCCATATTTTATAACTAAGCTTTTTTTGATTTTGCATGTTAACTCCTTTCAACCCAATTTACTTAGCTTTACACCAAAATGGGCTGAACCTTAGAGATCCAGCCCGGGTCAAAGCTCTCATAACTGAACTCTGTTTAACGGTTTTTACTTTTGAGCCTGCCAATAGCTTTCTATATTCTTTTCCAGCTCTTCTCTTGTGGACTGGCCGCCAAGATATTTCTGCATTTCGGCTCCCAGGGTCTTCCAATGGTCACCAGGCATTCCGGAAAAGGCTTCAAAAATGTTTCCGGTCACTGCGTACCCCTGTACGGATAAGCCCATAGGATTGGTTACCTCTAGCTCAATATTAGAGAAGGCAGGAACCAGATTGCAATCATTTACCAGGAACTCCTGTCCGGCCGGATCAAATACAAGCCAGTTTAAAAAGTCCTTTGCTGCCTGCTGCTGTGCTTCACTATTGTATTTTGTATCGATCATACAATATTTTGTGGCACCGCCGCAAAGCTTATCTGTGGCACCGATGGAGGTATCATTCTGTGATACGGGCATAATGCCGTATTCATTGTCTTCCAGGGCAAAATCTTTCATCTCCGCCCATGCCCAGTTGCCGTTGAACCAGAACGCCACATCACCCTCTGCAAGGGCAACAGCGTTGGCATTATAATCAGCCGCAAGGGGGTCGGCCTTGTTCATATTATATTGCATTAATAAATCAAAGGTATCCATCAAGGAATTCCATCTCGCATTATCTGCAAGCTTCACGGAGCCATCCTTCAGCCCTTCCGTAAAGCTGACAGCCCCTGCGGCGGTACCGTCCTGCTCTTCATAAACCTGGGAAAGGTAATGTCCGGCTAATGACCAGTCCTCCTTGTTCAATGCCACCGGTGTCTCCATCCCGCCGGCTACCAGCTTATCCAGCAAGTTCTTTAAGTCACCCATAGTATTCACCGCATCCGGATCAAAAGATTCACCTGTAATTTCTTCAATAACTGTCTTATTATACATAAGTCCCCTGGCCTCAATACAGAACGGGAAGCCGATCACCTTACCGTCCTGGGCAATACCGTATTGGGAGCCGCCGACCGGAACCCATTTTTCGTTGGTCAAATCAAGGGCATAGTCCTTCAGCATAATGATATCCTGTACATCACCCATGAAAATCGTAGGAACCTCACCGGAAGCATATCTTTTTGTAATGTCTTCGGAAGGGGAGTCACCTACGGTAACAGACACTTCAACACCTACTCCCGTTAACTCCTTATATTCCTCTGCGAGCTCTTCCCATTGTGTCTGAATCTCGCTTTTCGTATTTAAAATTGTAATCTTAACATCACCGGCAGCACCCGATGTATTCCCGTTATCCTTGCCTGCCTCTGTCGGGGCGGAAGTATCTGTTCCCGGCGTATTTTCATTTTTCACTTGATCTTTCCCGCAGCCTGCCAAAATAACAGTGAGCATTGCCACGGACAGAAGTACACTTAATACTTTTTTTACTTTCATACTTATCTCCTCCAAACTTACAATTAAAATGTAAAAGCTTCATTCCTCATAAACCCTGTTACAACTTTGCGCTTTGTTGTAAATTTATTATAGCACCATGTTTTTAATATGTCAATCGGTTGTCATATGTATTTTTTATATTAATTTTATTTATAAGTAATTATTTTGTGCATTATGCTTTAATTATTCAAAATATCCATTAGGTGTAATTATATATATTAATTTTCAATCATATATACATGACAACCGATTGTCACAAAAAAATAATAACTATAGGACACCTAACCTGCCTTCATGGGAAACAACGTACTTTTTCAGGATATGATAGTCATATCGCTACAATACAAACCATATGGAAAGGTATGCCGCCTTTCAATATTGTGATCTCCAGTCAGACCGGTTCAACTGACAATTTTTAAAGATAGCTTTCCAAAAAAGGTCTATAAACCGCGGTTCATGTTCACGGTTTATAGACCCTGTATCTTAGCATCCAGCTTTCTGATAACTGATATGTTCAGTTGTTTTACATTGCTTAACATTTCCTACTCTGCAGCTATTCCAAAATACTGCTCCAGCAATTGGTTAAACTCCTTGCTATCCGATAGCTTTGTCTCAGTAACCTTATCCCCTTCTATAATCTTAAAATGCCCCTCCGTCAGCGTAATCCTGCCT
This sequence comes from Clostridiales bacterium, assembly GCA_012839295.1. Classification (GTDB taxonomy): domain Bacteria; phylum Bacillota; class Clostridia; order Lachnospirales; family Lachnospiraceae; genus Mobilitalea. Next base: position 28,113 of record DUNO01000031.1, on the reverse strand, counting down.
TCCTTTGTCGGAATGGTGCAGAACTTCTCTTTCAGGAAGAGGGACTCGGGAAAGGTGGCCGTAAAGTGGTTCGCCACCACACAGTCAATCGGAATGCACCCTTCCATATTAAATGCGTAAATATTAATATACTCCCCGTCTTTCTTTCTTTGCAGCACATACCCAAAGGACGGATGGGTTACGATGCGGTATGTATTGACGAACTGCTTCTGCTCCGTGCCTACCTCCAGCAGTACCGGTGCCGTGATACCCTCTCCTCCAAAGCCGACATCCACCAGCCATGTCTGGTTTCCCAGCTCTACCAGCATCACATGGTGCAGCTTAGCGAAGAAGACTTCCCCTCCCAGGCATGCCCTGGCTAAAACATCCGTAACCTGAAAGCCCAGCTTCTTTAAGACGGCAGACAGCAGCCCGTTCATCTCAAAGCAATATCCGCCCCTGCCGTTTTCTACGATTTTATGGAACAGGGTGTCCGGATCAAGCAAAACCGGCTTCCTATCGCATACATCAAGATTTTCAAAGGGGATATTTAATGCATGTCCAACATGTATCCCATAGAGCGTTTCATAGGACGGCTCCAGGCTTCCTTCATACTTAATTCTCTCCAGATATTTTGTAATAAATGAATCCATAGTTTATAATACCTTCCTTTGTTTTAGTTGTAAATTTTATTATGTCAGCTATGTTGCCAATACAACAAACTTAAGAACCATTATAGCTTTGATGCAGGATAATATCAATAGTTTCTTAATTTAATAGGATCTGATAGGGTCTGCATTAATTAGGTCTGCTAAGCCTGACAGCCTCCATTTTACGATAATTTTACGACGCATGAAAAAAAAATCCGTCATAGGAAATGGACAAATGATAACTTCCTGACTATAATGGTACAAGGAGGTAATCACATGAAAAAATCAGTTTCCGCCCCGGTGGCACACATCATGGCACTATTCACAATCACAGTATGGGGTACTACCTTTATCGCCAGCAAGATACTCCTGGCAGTTTACTCCCCCTTGCAAATCATGCTGATACGGTTTTTTATCGCTTATATCCTGCTATGGATCCTGCGTCCGAAAAGGCTCCGCCTGACTATAAAGGAAGAGCTCGGCTGTGTAGTTCTCGGCTTGTCGGGTTGTACCCTGTACTTCCTCGCCGAAAATTATGCCCTGACCTTTACCCTTGCTTCCAATGTCAGCATCTTGATCACAGCGGCTCCCATCTTGACCGCTATCCTGGCTCATTTTATCCTTCCGAATGAAAAGCTTAACAAGAACATTTTTATCGGATTTTTCATAGCCATGGCCGGTGTTGCACTTGTGGTATTTAACGGCACCGTTGTACTTAAGCTAAAGCCTATCGGAGATTTCCTGACACTTACAGCGGCTCTTTGCTGGGCGGTCTACTCCGTGTTCTTAAAGCAATACATAAAAAAATATGACAGCCTGCTCTTAACCCGCCGCGTCATGCTGTGGGGGCTCATCACCTCCTTGCCGGTAGAGCTGATCCGCGGGGAATCCTTCTCCCTGGCTCCGTTAACAAAGGGCACTTATTTATTCTGCATCCTATTTCTTGGTATCCTCGGCAGCGGACTTTGCTATGTGATGTGGAATATGGCAATCCACCGCCTTGGCACTGTCACGACGAATAACTATATTTACATAACTCCCTTTGCCACGCTGATTGCCGCCAGGATTATAATAGAGGAACCGGTCTCCTGGATGGGTATCGCAGGCTCCATATTGATCCTGTTAGGAGTATTTCTCTCGGACAAAAGGGGTACAAAGAGACAGGAAGCTGAAGGTCCCATATGCTCCTCACAATAACGGAGCCTGCTGCGGATCGTCTCTTCGCATTGCATTTAATAAATGGTATCAGATCTTAACTGGTAGAAACACTTGAAAACAGACCCGTAATGAATCACCGTAACAGGGTCTAATTAATATTCTACCTTCCACATATATCGCCTCGTCGTATAGTCAACCTTTGTTGCATATGAAAGCTGCCGCATATATACATTATTCAATATCGGTGAAAACAATAAATGATTAAAATATTCGCAAACAGAATCTTTAATGCGATTGATGCCCAACTCCTTAGCATCCAGAATATAAACCTTATCACCGCCGTACTGTTTTAAAAAATTTACGGCTCTAACATCAGCCTTTCGGACTCTTCCCTCCGAAACTAAAAGGAATACTGAAGTTGCTTTGTCGAGTGTTTCAAAGGGTCCATGAAAAAATTCACAACTATTTAAGGTAGGGGAATCTATCTGGAGCATTTCCATAATATTGCATATGGAAAATATGTACGCAGAACCGTATGCAGGACCGCTTCCCATAACATAAATTGATTTCTCATCCTTATTTTCTTCTGCCCATTTCTTCGATAAAGGCGTACAGTACTCAACAGCAGCTTTATAAACATCTGGCAAAATAGTAAATGCAGCCATAGCATCTTCATAATTTTCATATCCTTCTGTTAAATGCAAAAGCGTCATGGCCAGTTTTACCCCGATACTAGAATTGGTCATGGCCTGATTGCTTTCGTCCAGGGCAATGCTTTCATATTGAATATTATGATCACATATTTCTGTAAGCCTGGATTCATTTACATATAAGCCTATGGTAGCTGCACCAAGATCCTTTGCCACCTGTGCAGCATCGCAAGTCTCGGGTGTTCCGCGCATGGAACAAAGTATGGCTAATGTATTTTCATTGCAAAATGCCGGAGGTGCAAATACAAATTCATTGCTAGTAAAAACCTGTGAATGTATCGTCCTGGATTCCCTATCCATAAAGTATTGTGCAGGATAGAAACCTCCATAGGAACCTCCAGCCGCCACCCATACAACACTTTTAATTCCACCTATCTTTTCTTTCTCTTCTATTATTTCCTTTAATAAATCCTTGGTTTCCATATAATATAGCCTCCTTAATTCCTTATGTAATTATCAAACCATTCAATACTTTTTTGCACTGCCGCATTCGGATTTAAATAATACCTGTCATTTAATATCTCTAATGTCAGATACCCCTGGTATTTAGCTTCATTCAATGAGTCCAGATAAGAACGGAGTGGTAATACCCCATCCCCCAGTGCCAAATGACCGGAAGGCATTCCATCAATGAAATGGACATGTCCCAGCTGTCCATGCGTTTCCTTTAAATAATCATCCGTGGTTTCACCGTACCGGCTCATCATATCCGTATCCATCATGCATATGACATTATGCAATCCAATATCACATTTCATCTTCCACAGCTCTTTTGCAGTTGTAGCCAAACTTGTTGTTTCTTTTGTTAAATGCTCCAGATAAAACTTTAAGTTCTTTGACGCTGCTATTTCACCTAACCTGCGGATATTTTCAACCGTATATGCATAGGCATCACCAGTTCCCTCATTTCTGTAGCTGTCTCCAGGAGTCACAAGCACCGCTCCGGCATCAAGTATTTCAGCAGCATTTAATGCTTTTTCAAAATACTTTATACTCCTATCCCGGATATATTTTTCACGGGCTCCCAGATTAACCGGGTACATGCATTGTTCCGGTGTCAGACAAATAGCATGCAATTGTCTTACCGCCATTTCCTGTTTTAACTGTTTTATCATCCCATTCGAATAATCCTCCAGATACAGATGAGGTCCGGCTGCCCAAATTTCTATATTCCTGATTTGAAAAGCTTCTGCAGCATCCAGAAAATAAGTAAACGGATACAATGGATATGGGTAATTTCCAATAGCCAACTGTTGTCTGTTGATGCTTTTCATAATCTATCCTTTCACGCTGCCTGCTGTCAGACCTCTTACAAACTGTTTCTGCATTAATAAGAAAGCAATAATCAAGGGAACAGACGCGATTACCGTACCTGCTATTACTTCAGTCCAGTTCGTCGTCGTCATACCCTGCATATTAATTAGTCCGAGAGGCACCGTTTTTTTACTCGAACTCTGCAGCAAAACATTGGCAAACATAAGTTCATTCCAAACAGCACGGAAACTTATAATACTGCACGATGCAATAATCGGCTTACTAAGAGGCAGTATGATCCTGCAGAAAATTTGCCCGGTTCTTGCTCCATCGATATATGCTGATTCATCAAGACTATAACTGATGCCCTTATAAAATGTCATAATCAAAAAAGTCGCAAAGGGGATACGGAAAACTGCATTAACAACCTCCAGAGCCAGCTGTGTATCCAATAAATGCACCCAGTTTATCATTTTATATAATGATATTAAGGACGACTGTGGAGCCAGCATAAGACCTCCCATGATCAGGTATACCCAAAACCGTTTTGACTTAAAATGCAACCTGGATAATGGGTACGCTGCAAAGCAGCTTAAAGAAGTAGATAGTAATGTGGATATTACCGTTACTAACAAACTGTTCTTCAGGTACATGCCAATACCGCTGTTCCACGCATTTACATAATTCTCCCATTCCCATTTCCGGGGTAATGCAAAGGGAGATAAAAAGAGTTCCTTATTTGTCTTAAAACCTGTGATCACCATCCAAATCAAAGGAAGTATGATCAGTATCGCAAACAAAATAAATAGAAAATAGATCAGCCCATGCAGCAATTTTAAACGTGCTTTTTTCATAACATCCCCCCTATTCTTCTTCGAGCTGATAGCTCTTCATTTGAAAAAGACCAAGAATAAAGGTTATAATAAATATCACAAATGCAACTGCCGACGCATATCCCATCTGGTCATTTTTAAAGCCAACTCTGTAAAGATATGTTGCAAGGGTTTCCGTTGAAGTGCCCGGCCCTCCCTTTGTTGTGACAAACACCTCATCAAAAACACGGATTGCACCAGTAAGGATAATAATTGCATTAACGATAATTGTATCTTTTAACTGGGGAAGTGTTATCTTCAAAAACCGTTTTACTGTACCTGCACCATCGATGGCTGCTGCTTCATACAAATCTTCCGGGATATTTTGTATTGCAACCACAAATAGGATGACCATGTATCCAATATATTGCCACTGTGACATAACTGTAATTGCGTAAATTGCAGAACTTGAATTTCCGAGTAAATCAATTTTAGAAGTATCTATCCCTACAGCCTCTAAAAAAGGATTGACCAATCCTAAGGTGGGGCTATATATCATTTTAAATACAATTCCCACTACAGTTGCCATCATAAGTGAAGGAATAAAGTAAATTGTACGGAATATATTTTGTAATCTGCGCATAAACTGTTCTTCCAGCAGTGCCGCAATAATAAGAGATACGCCGATTTGGCAAATTAAAGATAACACAACAAAAATAAAATTATTTCGAATTGCCGTCCAAAAAACACCGTCATTAAACATTTTTGTATAATTTGTAACCCCTACAAAGGATCTTTTTGGGCTCAAAGCTCCCCAGTTGAACAAGCTGTTAATAAAATTAATAATAATCGGCACATACAAAAACACAATTATCATTACCATTGCAGGAGCAAGATACATTACTATGGTTTTTTTGTTTTTTTTCTCCATGCAATTATCCTATATCAAAGAGGCAATTAAATTGCCTCTTTGTCCTTCCCATATAATTAGGTTTTACTATTTATAAATATCCTTTACTACTTCCGCTGCATCTCTTATATCCTGCATGATTTCGTCAACCGATTTCTCTCCTGCAAAGCCTTCCTGGACTGATTGCATATATCGGTTTGCAACATTAGAATCTACGGCGGTGTCTAACCAATCCGCTATATTTGTATAATCTTCTGCCATCTTATATGCCTGGACCAGATTTGCCGATGCATTATCCGCTGTAATTCCCCCAATAATACAATTTGGTAATCCTACCGTCTTTGTTTGCTTAATCGCCTGCTCTAAGGATGTCATATATTTTACAAAATCAACCGCCTCTTTCGGATATTCACACTTTGAAGCTATACAATAAACTTCAGCTCCACCAGTAATAGTGCCCGGATCCCCTGCTTCATTTTCCATAACCGGGAACTTGAAGAATCCAAAGTCATCCCCCATTCCTTCTTCATAAACCGAAAACTGTGCTGTAGCATCCAGCATCATACCCGACAAACCGGCACAAAATTCTTCACGTACCTGATAGTAGTCTTTGGAATTTACATTGTTTCCAAAATAACCGGAGCTGTTTAAATCCAAAAACCTCTGTACTGCATCAGAGTATCCTTTATCTGCAAACTCACCAGTTTCAGGATTATAATCCTTCGTAATTGTATCCGCATCAACCATCATTGCGTTAAATTGTCCAATCCACCATGCAGAGTACCATGTCTGGGAATTACCGAAGGAAATAGGTGTAATCTTAGCGGATTTCAATGTTTCACATACATCCAGGAACTCATCATATGTTTTTGGAATTTCCAACCCCAAGTCAGCAAAAATGGCTTTGTTATATAACATAAAGATTACGGAGCTTCTATAAGGAATCCCGTAGGTATGATCATCGAAGGTACTATTATTCAGGAATGCTGGCAGAAAGCCTTCTTTCCATTTCGTATCTTCATTTAAATAATTTGTCAAATCAAGTGCCAATCCGCTTCGTGCAAACTTTTTCACGTATTCACCAGACCAGGAAAAGAAGATATCCGGCATAGTGTCTCCTGCAGCCATAACGCTTAATTTTTCCTTAATATCCTGATCACTGACACTTTCCATCTCAATTATTACATTTGGATGTTCACTCATGTAGTTAGCGATGGCCTCTTGGAAATAGGGAAGATAATTATCCTCAGGATACTTACTTAGAAATTTAAGGGTAATTGTCTCCTCCGTAGCAGTATCCGTCACATCTGCTGATTCTTTCGAACCACCCGGCTGCTTTGAAGCCGATTTGTCACCGGAATTACTGCAACCTGCCATAAGACTTATAGTAATTAAGCAAGTCATAAGTAAAGCAACTACTTTTTTCATAACGTAAACCCTCCTTTTAATTTAAAATATTGATTTATATTTGTTATATCAATATCATAACCAATGCCAAGACTGCCGGGGATCTGTACTACCTTTGCCGCATATTCTGCTCCTGCAAAAAGAGCAGCCGGAACATCACCTACCATAAATGATAGGTAGCTTACCAAAAATGCGCTTAAAAAAGAATCTCCCGCCCCCATAGTGTCCACAACTTCTACTGTTTTACCGTTCTGGTAATAATATTTTATACCGTCATAAGCCATGGAGCCTTTGCTGCCTAAGGTTGCTATAATCAACGGACACCCTGCTTTATATGTTTCTTTCATCAAAATCTGAATATCGGTATTATCCAGATGACTTGCTGACAAACAAGCAATTTTCAGAAACGGTGCCATCTCCAAAACCTCTGCTTTTGTAAAATCATCGCAAAAATCATAGCAAAGCCTTACCCTGCTTCCAAGCCGTTTTACTTTATCCCTGGTTAGTCTGGAATAATGACTGGTACATACCATGTCAAAACCGGAAGCATAATTAATTTCATCCTCCGTAATTTGAAATGGGTATTCGTCCGTCACTCCTTTTCGGTTCCAATCCAAAAACACCCTATCTCCGTCCTTCAAATCTACAACCGCATAGCCGCTTGACCCATCCTCACAGCGGGAATGCGATAAATCGACACCATTTTCCTCCAATACCGTGTAAAGGTATTCCCCTGCTTTATCAGGTGCAAAGACTCCCATAAAAGAGGATCCACCTCCCAGCTTCCGCACATGATAGGCAATGTTATACTCATTTCCTCCCGGATACATTTTTCCATACTGGAGATAAATATCCATCGTATTAATGCCAATTCCCAATACTCTCATAAGATATCCCCTAATATTCCATTTTCCACATATATCTGCGAACTTCCTTCGGATGCTTGCGAACAATGGCTAATTGCGTTATGTATTCTCTTAATGCAACATCCAGTATAACATGGTTGAAATATTCCTTTACCGTATCCTTTATTTCGTCTATGCACAGTTCTTTTGCATCTAAAATAGATATTTTTTTCCCAAACCTCTTTAAGAAACTCTCTGCCCTTAAATCCTCTTCCCGGCTTCTTCCATCACTAATCAGTTGTAATACCGATAAATTCTTGTCAAGTGTTTCAAAGGAACCATGGAAATACTCTGCCGAATTAACAAATGGTGAGTGAATCCATTGAATCTCCATTAAGCTGCAAAGTGAAAATGCATATCCAACACCTAGTGCCGGTGCTCCCGCCATAACATAGATAACCTCCTCCTCCTTATTCATTTCTGCAAATTCCTGGGCTCTTCCTTTATTCACATACCGGCGGATTTTAGCAGCCATATTTTCCAGGAAACCAAAAGCCTGTATTGCATCCTCATAAAACTTATAATATTCAAACTGGTGAAGAATCTCAAAGCTTAATAGTAATGATTCCGAAATATTCGTTTCCATCATTGGTGTATTCACATCGGCAACTGTTTTGAAACGTATTATATAGTCGGCATATTCCGTTATATCTTCATTTCCATCGCCACAGATTAAAATTGTGTATGCCCCCACTTCGTTGCAAAGCTTAATTGCCTCTTCTACTTCCGGTGTCCCCTTTAACGTACAGCAGACTGCAATACAATTCTTATTAAATGCCCTGGGAGTCGTCAGAACAAATTGCTTTGCATTATAGTCCGCAACCCTTAATTTCACGGACTCCCTTTCTAATAAATACTTTCCTGCATAAATCCCTGCCAGAGAACCTCCGCAGGCAATAAAATACACACTTTCAACCGGTTCTCCTCTTGCTTCACTTTTCGCCCTGATGTCTGCTACAATTTCTGAAACATTCATATTAATCCTCCCATTTTTAATGACGTATTAATACGTCTTCTTTTTATCATTATACTTTATACAAATATTTTGTCAAGCTAATATTTTTATAAATTTTGCATTTCAAAGGATATAATCTTAAAAATATATTGTGCATCATATACAAAATCTATAGTGAGCAATGCATTTGGCCTTTCTTGATAATACGCATCCATTTCATTATTTAGCAAATACTATAGTATGTCATAATACAAGTTGATTTTTCAATCAAAAGCAGCAAAAAAAGACACCGCGGATAAAATTCCACTGCAGTGTCTTTTTGTTATCTTTATGAATTTCTTTAAAAGATATCCAAATACGTTTGAATTATTAATTAAATTTGTTTATGGAATAGAGGTATTACTTTTTGATTTATACTATTTCGCCTTATCGCCTTATTTGCCTTAAATTTATACATAATATTTAAAATATTCCGCCATATCAGCAACTACATACTCAACGACCTGGTGCAACGGCTTACCTGCCGCATCAAATACATCAATATGATTAGATATCAATGGCTGTCCATCCGGCACTTGCAGAAACATCGCAACCTCACCTTTTGCATATACTATGGCTAATTCATTCAGGCCTTTTCTCTCAGGAACGGTATCAAATTTAGTAATTAATACATCATAGAGTGATTTTGTCAGATCGCATTCCAGCAGACCCTTATAAGCTGGATGTAAGAAATTTGTTTCAAGCATCATTGGTTTACCATCAACCCTGCGGATACGTTTAAGCATTACCACCTTTGAACCTATCGGCAGATTTAAAAACTTACATTGTGAATCGGTTCCTTCTACCAGCTCATTCACAAGAACGATAGAATCCGTTGTCTTTCCCTGCATCTCACAAATTTTAGTAAAGCTCCTGACATCCTTTGCATTTTTAAACAAATCCGCCCGGTTCACAAAGGTACCTTTACCCTGGGATTTAATCAGATAACCATCTTTCACCAGCTCATCGATAGCTCGGCGCACGGTAACCCTGCTCATATTATACATATTTTGCAGCTCTGCTTCTGATGGTAATTGCATTCCTGTTGTAAATTTCCCTTGATCAATATTACTTTTAATATAATTTTTTAATTGAATATATAGCGGCAAATTACTCACTTTATCAAAATCCAAACCGATATCACCTCCCCAGATTATGCTAATTATATTATAACGTCTTTTATTTTTATTTCAACACCAACTTGAAATATTTCACTTTGAGCTATATGTAAGTTCATAAAAACTTCCTATCACATTCTTACTTAATTATGCCATAAATGCTTTCCAGCCCCTCTAGACATACAAGAAATTTCAAAATATTTCAAAATCATTCAGGATCTATTTCTTCTATTAAAAACTATAATAGGACTATAATAGCTGTCCCCCAGCCATATTTTTTCTTCTTTTAATTGTTAGTTTAACAAATTCTATAACAACCCGTATTAATACGTCCTATTCTGTATTATACCCGATATTAATATTTTTTCAAGTTTTAATTTCAAAGATAAAACAGTGCAACAATCTGAATTATATAAGCAAAAAAACAAAAAGTATTGAAGTAAAACAATTATATTCAAATGGATACCGTTGGCCACTGGTTTCCTATACTCCTAAGAATAAAAAATAGATATCCTTCAACAAGGTACATCTCTACACTTTGTTGAAGGATATCTATTGTGTATCATATTCCAGATGCTTATCATCCCTTTCTTTTCTCCCAGGCTCCTGTCCCGTCTGAGCCCCCGTAGCTTTCTTCCATAACCGGAGTTTGTAAGGAAAGCTTAACACCTTCCTTAATACTGATACATGATCTGAATATACTGTATTTCATTTGGCTCCAGTGTGGCTTCTGCGTTCAATGTACTGTCCTTTACATCGCACCGGATAACGGACAGCCTCGGGGTGCAGACCCTCTTCAAATACTCAATCTCTTCCTTATTCGCCGCTGTAATCAGGTTCATCCGCATCCATTCATCCTGGACACTGCCGTGGTGCTGGTTAATGGAATGGATTTTAATTTGATAGCTGCCGTTTTTTACATTATTGATATGGAATTTTAAATTGATCTTGTCCCGGTCAATAAACATCTGATTGATTTCTCGGATGCCGATTTCATTTTCCATGCGTAAAAAGTAGCTGTAATTATAGTGCTTATAATTATGGCAGACAATGCAGTAATTGGAATGCCCGCAATAGGTCATTATGTAGTTGTCACCTTTTTGGATCAGCTGCTTACCGGATTTATTCATAAAATCCATCGCATAAAATGCCGGCTTTAATATGCCATCCTTCGTAATCAGGCCGCAGCCGCCATTTAAGACTGGCTGCGAATCATAAAAATCCGCAAACAAATCAGATCCCAGCCAGTACCCGGTCAAATCCGCCAGGCCAATGCTGTCAATCATGTTTTTCACGAGATATGCGCCCTTATTGCAATGGTCATTAAACACATTCCGGTTAGATACTGTGGAGCTCCATTCCGTCACATGGAGCTCCTTTACCTGGAAATCAATCTCCTCCATCAGCTCCCTGGCCATAATCAGCTGATTTTTCATATAGCTCCGGTCCGTAGAAGGCTTCGTGACCTGCTTTCCTTCCAATTCACCCGGAGTAAAGGGGTAACAATACAGGGTAAGAAAGTCCGGGAGGATATGGTTTGTCTTCCAATTCGCCAGAAGATCCTTAAAATTCTTTTGCCCGAAGCGTATTCCCAGCCCCGCACCGCCGATACGGAAATTAGGTGAATACTGCTTCATGGTTCCGGCAATAGTGTCAAAGAGCCTGAAGTACTTCTCCTCCCCGGAGCAATCCTCCGCCCGGCTCTCCTCCTCTTCCTTCCAAAGCTCAAAGTACCAGGTTTCCACCTCTTCTATGCCATAACGGTTAATCAGATGGACGGTAAGGGCGCTGATAAAGGCTCCCACCTCTTCCTGTGTCTCTGATTTGGTTTCCAATTCCTCCTCAACCAAAGCAGAGTGGAGGTTGCGTAAAATCCTTTTCGGCTTGTAACCCATATCCATATAGGGCTTTATTTCATTCGCTACGAGAAAATCCAACACCCGGTTTAAGCGGTCAAAATTATACTGCCCGTCAGCTGCCTTTATATTGATATACATTTCTGCCGAAAATACATTCCAAAAACGTACATATTCCAGGTTCAGCTTGTTCCTGAGCATTAGGACATGCTCCTGCATATCGGATTTTAATAAATCAGAGGCGGCTCCGATATTAATCATCTCATTCCAGTTCTTATGAAGCTCCCTTACTACGGCAGCATCGGCGGATATCTCCTGGTCGGTATAGCTGTCAGAGGCCATATTGGGATGTTTCTCAAAATATTCATTCAGCCTGTCCTGGATTAAGTCCTCGGCCTCTTTTTGCTTATCAAAAACCCCTTCCTTAGCTTTGAACTTTTTCTGGTAGGAGGAGGGGGTCATCTGATACGCCTCCTTAAAGGCTTTATTGAAGGCTCCTACATTGGAAAAACCGTTGTCCAGCGCTATCCTTATAATGGACCCATTGTTATGGAGCAGGTCCGAGACCGCATGCTGCAGCCGGATCTGGTTCAGATAGGTTACAAAGCTGATCCCAAGCCTCTTTTTGATGTATTTGGAAAGATAGGCATTGGATAAATATAATTTCCCTGACAGGTCACCCAAACTGATATCCTTGTTGTAGTTCATCTGGATATAATGGAGGATTTCGTAAAGGCGGTCGTCAAACCGGTTTTTTCCTGTTTCAAAACGTTTATCCTTTGGATTTAGCAGGAAATTGCTGGTTAATATATGTAGCAGGAAATAAAACTGGCTCTTCAAATAAATATTTTCCTTGGACCGGTTTCCAAAATACTGATTCAGGATATTGCGGATTGTCCGCCTGGCATCCTCATAGGCTTCACTTTTATCGATGGCCGAATTGCACCAAAATACCAGGAAGTCCAGGTTCAGCATATCACTTAACCTGGGATAGGATATGGCGAAAACACCGAGCAGGATATTCTCAGAGGCCAGGTAGGAATGCCGTTTACCCGCATTGATTATGACAAAGTCATCCTGGTTCAAGGAAAAAACCTCATCCTCCACCGTCAGCCTCAGCGTTCCTTCCAGGATATAAAGCAGCTCTATGTTATCATGTAAATGGGGACCTTCACCGGTCTGAACCTTTATCTTCAATGTGATGATGTCTTTCTCTACGATGGAATCCTCATACATAGATGCTTCCTCCTGTTCTGATGTTTTGATGTTCTAGTATTCTGGCACATCCCTCTTTACCAAAACCGTTCCAGATATTATATCACTTTACCAATAGAAAGAAATTATTCCGCAAATTATACGCCATACAGAATCCGGTTTTCCATTTTAATCAGCCTGTGCAATTGCTCTGCAGAACTGACTTCCGTTGAAAAATGATGCCCTTCATACTCACTGGAAATATAGCCCGAATAACCTTCCTCCTTGATTAATGGCAATAATTTATGGAAGGGGACGCAGGTGTCATCCTGATCTTCCTCAAGATAATAGAACTTCCCATGAATATAGGGAGTATATTTCAGTAACGTCCTCATTTCTTCCACATCGGCACTATTGGAATAGAAATTGGAATAGATGTCTTTTATGGTTACAATTTCAAATTCACTCAGGGAATCCAGCTTTCCTATTGTTGCTTCAACTTCAGCTCCTTCCTCAAAAATGCGGCAGGCGGCCTCAAGCACCGGCTTTCTGGCTCCCTGCTTAATTGCAAGCTCCAGATAGAGCTTATGGGGAGTACGCTGGAAGATGCTGAAATCAGGCACGATTCCCAAATTCTCTGTCCCATGCTTATCCATGATCCTCATGTACTCCTGCCATACCGGAACCGATGGCGTATGGGGGCGGTGAAGCTCAATTGTAAGCTTGACGTTAAATTTCCTCGCATAGGGCACCATTTGCTCAAAAATCTTTGGTGTTATGGCATGCTGGGTGCGTACGATGGGAAAGCCCATATAGCTTGCATACATCATATCATTTAAGGTACACTGGAAAATCTCCTCTTCATTCAAATCCCTGTCGGATCTTATGCCCATATCAATATAGGCGCTATAGCAGATCGGCTCTAATTGATAGCGCTTCAGCAGGGCTACAAACTCATCCATCCACTCCCTGGAAGGGTTCGGATATTCCGGGATCATCTGTGCGGCGACCAGCTCTATGCCCTTATATCCCATTTCCGCTACCGCTTTCAGGCATTCCTCCAGATTATATTTTCCTGTAAAATACTCACAGGACATACTGTAAAGTGTAACTGCATATTTAATTTGCTTATCTGCCATGTTTGCTTCCCCCTCCCTATAAAACCTGTAATTTCTTCGTATTCGCGCTGTCCAGCACCAGATAGTCCCCAAAATAGCCGGTATAGGGAATCCGGTGGACAATACGTACACTGACCTCGTGATCCCTGTCCTTTGCCAGGCCGTCCTCCTGAAAGACCCGGATCACGGCATTGTCGTGAATAAACCAGTATTCGCTGTACAGCTCCGGGATCTGGGCAAACAGGAATTCCTTATGGTTGAGGCAAAAACGCAGGTCCTTCGGATCAATTTCCCTCCCATCCACCGCTATTTCCAGTTTCTCGATACATGATACATAGGTTCCCCGGTAGGAGGGATATTTTATCTCAAATTCATATCCGACTGCCTGACCGTTCACTACAACATTTTCAATTGGCTTCTCGCAGATGATATAATCTGCAAAGGCTTGAAATCCTGCCATACTACACATCCTTTCCTGTGGTCACCACAAAATCATTTTAATGTAAAAATACTTCCTGCACTTGCTCAGCCCTTGACAGACCCAATGGTAATCCCCTTAATAAAGTACTTCTGGAAAAAAGGATATGCCACAAAGATCGGCAATATTGTTACAACCGCAATTGCCATCCTGGTAGAAGTCGCCGGCAGCTGGATTGCTCCTGCGTTCACCGTGCTGCCAAGATTACTGCTTGCTAAAAACTGCGCATCCGATATCATTCTGTTTAATACATTCTGGATACTGAACAGCTTTGTCTCCGTCAGGTAAATCAAGCCGTTGTACCAGTCGTTCCAATAGTTAACTCCTAAAAACAGTCCGATAGTAGCCATAATCGGCTTGGAAAGGGGAAGAACCATCTTTGTAAAAATCTTAAATTCATTGGCTCCGTCGATATAGGCCGATTCGATGATCGCATCCGGAATATTGGATATAAAATAGGAACGCATAATCATACAGAAGAAGCTGTTTACCAGCAGGCCGGGTACGATCAGTGCCAGCAGCGTATTCTTTATATGGAGATATTTCACATACATCAGATAGGTCGGTACCAGTCCCCCATTAAACAGCATGGTAAAGAACACAAGGAACGCAAATATTTTCCCAAAGGGAAGGTCCTTTCTGGAAAGCGGATAGGACAGCATGGAGGTTATGGTTAAACCAACCCCTGTTCCGAGTATTGTGACAAGAACCGTGATTCCATAAGCGCGGACGATTACGATTCCCTGCTGCCAAATATATTGGTATGCTTTCAGGCTTAGTTTTTTAGGAAAGAAGGAGTATCCATACAGCACCAGGGCATTTTCATCCGTAAAGGATGATGCAATCAGCAGCAGAAATGGCACAAGGCAGAGAATACTTGTCAAAGCTAAAATTAAATTTGGAATGATTGCTCTTTTTTTCACCGTAAACCCTCCTTTAAAAAAGTGCATTTTCTTTTGATACTTTTCTTACCACCAGGTTAGAGCCTAATACTACGATAAAACCGACTACGGACTGATATACTCCGGCTGCGGAAGACATGCCGATATCAGACAGCTGGATTAAGGCACGGTATACGTAGGTATCGATGACATTGGTCGTTGAATAGATTGCCCCGGAATCCATGGGAACCTGATAGAACAAGCCGAAATCACTGTAGAACATCCTTCCCAGGCTGAGCAGTACCATGGTGATAACCGTCGGCTTGATCAACGGTATTGTAATATATCTTATTTTCTGCCACATCCTGGCTCCATCCAGGGAAGCCGCTTCATAGTAATCCGACGAGATCCCGATGATGGAAGCATAATAAATGATACATAGGTAACCCACATTTTTCCACGCGTTAACAAAAATTATAATGAACGGCCAGTATTTTGCCTCGCTGTACCAGGAGATTCCCGTCCCCCTTCCAAGCAGGCCTGTAATAATCGTACTGTTAATAAAACCCTTTGTGTTCAAAAATGCCAGAACCAGGTAAGATACTACCACCATGGAGATTAAATATGGCAGTAAAATAAGGCTTTGATATAGCTTAATCCTGCGGATACTTATAATCTCATTCAATAAAATTGACAGCATTATGGCAATCACTGTATTTACAACAATAAATGCCAGGTTATATAAAATGGTGTTCCGTGTAATGATAAAAGCATCCTGTGAGCGGAAAAGGAACTCGAAATTCTTAAACCCGATCCAGTCGCTTCCCAGTAAACCCAATCGGAAATCAATGTTTTTAAATGCCAGATATAAACCGGACATCGGCACATAATTATTGATCAGCAAATAAATCAACCCAGGAATCATCATCAAATACAGCATGTAATAGCGTTTTAATTTCTGCAGCGTTCTTTTTTGCTTTTTCTTCCCTCGTAAAGCCTTTCCTTCGTCAGCCATATTTATGTCCATGCCCATCGCTACATGCATTGCACATCGTTACGTGCGTTGCCTATCATTACGTGCATTGCCCTTATACCGCACAAATTGCCCTGCAAGTGCCGGCATGGACCCGGTCCCCCCTTCGTTCATTAACTTTATTCCTTTCAACCCTCCCGGCATGCTGCCGTAGGCAGCACAAACATAAGTGGGAAGAAAGTGAACAGGCTAAAAAAGTGTATAAAATTAGCGGGGCGAAGAAAAGCTTGCCTCTGCCCCGCTATCTTTCAGGCTACTGGATATTATTTGTTTGGGCAAATGCATCCAATTGTACCTGTTTTTCTTTTATAACCGTATCTATACCAGCCTTTTTCAGCATCTCGACAAATTCCGGCAATACCGTATTTGGATCTACGGTTCCCTGCCCTAAGGAACGCTTATATTTATCAATTACAGAGGTAACGGCCGCATATTCTGTCTTAACGCTTGTGGAATCGAACTGGAAGCCCATCGCCTTTGATACGACGGCTGATCTGTTAAAGCTGTCCAGATCCTGCCATAAGGTAGGGGAATCCCCCTCCCAGATGTAGGAGATCATCTGGTTGCCGAATTCAAAATCAACACCCATATCATATCCTGTTGTAGAAGCATCCACGCCATCCGCATAGTTGATGATGCCTTTCTCCGCATCCACCATCTGATAATGGGTTCCTTCAATTCCATGGTCCAAAAGATTTACAAAGACAGGATCCGAATACATTAAATTAAGTACCTGCATCGCTTTGTCAGGATGCTCACTTCCTGCCGCAATTGACCACATAAAGCCGGTTACCTTCTGGGTATCGGACAGGGTATCGCTCAATATGATTTCTGTTATATCCTCACCACAAAGAGCTGATTCCTGCTTTTCGATCCCGGGCTTTGAGTTTCCGAAATATCCAAACAAAGTTCCTGCCTTTACCAGATCTTCGGCGGTTGACTGGTTCGTGGTTGCATCCTGTAATATGTAGCCCTTCTGATACCAGTCATAAGCACGCTCTGCCAGAGCCTTGCAAAGGTCGGACTCGTAATAATCACTTACCTCAAGCTTCTGGTTATCCAGCAAAACGCCAATCATATCGCTTAACTGGTCCCCATTTGTGTCAAAGCTTAAGCCAAGGCTGTCAAAGAGGGTACCGTTGGCGGTCTGCCCTGCCATGGCCGGTGTTACTCCTGCCTCATTATCCTTGATTGTCTTAAATACATTTTCAAGATCCTCATAGGTTTTAATTTTGTCGGGGTCGATATTGTATTTCTCCAGCAAAGAGGTCCTGCACATAAAGCTGGTCCTGGCCGCCAAATCCCTGTTTGTCGCAACTCCATAAACCTCTCCGTCAATAGCCGCTGCAGACACATAATCCCCGAGGGCATCTGTGATACCCTGTCCATACTGCTCCAAAAGATCGCCCATCGGATAGAGCTGCCCTTTAGAAGCATGGCTTGTGTAATTGAAAAATGCCGTTATCGTCCCGTCCGCCAGTAAATCCAGGGGCTCACCGCTGGTCAGCATCAGGTCGATCTGCTGGGAATAATTACTTGCATTGATCGGAACCATCTTTAAGGTACAGTTAACCTTTTCCAGTAAATATTCATTGATTGCATCATTGACCTTCTGCAGGTCATTTGGGACTGGCCCGAAGATCAAAAATGCCATTGTCAGCTCTACCGGCTTTTCCCCGGCAGCCTCTTTTCCTGCCCCCTCTGTTACAGCATTTCCGCTCGTTTCACCCTTGTTGGTCTCTCCCGTATTCCCACAGGCTGTCAGACTGATCACTAGCAGCAATGCCAGCAACAGGGATCCCATACGTCTTACCATATTCTTCATATACCTTCTCCTTTCTTACAGTAATGGCTGTTGATTACTGTAAGCACATTGTATAATTTTAATCCAATAAATGATATTTCTTATCCGATTTGCACTATCGTTTTTCCGACATCTTATCATTTTCGTTGCTGCACAGCCAATTCCCCGGCATCATGCATGCATCCTGCACAATTCCTCCCATCAGATAAGGCTTTTATTATTCTGGCGGTATACGGTAGGTGTCACACCGAACAGCTGGCGGAACATCTTGGTAAAATGTGAATAATTCGGGTAGCCTACCTCTACGGCGATTTCATTGATGGAGGCATCCGTATCTATCAACAGCCTTGACGCCAGGCACAGCCTCTCCCGGATGATATAATTAACGATGGAACATCCCATCTCCTTCTTAAAGAGCTTCGTTAAATAGTCCGGGTTTAAATACACCTGCCTGGCCAGGAATTCAACGCTGAGATCCTCCTTGATATTCTGCAATATTAACCTGGCCACCTCTTCTGCTATTTCCTTACTGGATTTCTTCGTTCCTGCCTTTTCCTCGATATCCTTACTTTTATGCTCCAGATATATTTCACCGTATTTCAGAATCCGTTTCTCTTCCTTCTTCCTGTTGATATCCTCTATCACACGGGACAGGCAGTCCTCCAGCTTCTCATAGGATACCGGTTTTACCAGATAGTCGGAGCTTCCTAAGCGCAATGCTTCCTGGGCATAAGAAAAGTCCGCATGGCAGGTCAGGAAGATGCATCTGACCTCCTCATTCCTCTCCCTTAACCACCGGATAAAACGTATGCCGTCCTCCTGGGGCATCTCAATATCACACAGGATGATATCAATCTTTTGCTGTGCCAGTATCCGCCTTGCCTGCTCCGCACTATTGGCAATATGCACCTGGTTAATATCCAGCTTTGACCAGTCAACCCCCTCTTTTATGCCCATGATTGCATAAATCTCATCATCTACAATCAATAAATCAGCCATGCCCGTCCTCCTTTTGGATCAAAATCATTATTTCGGTACCTTCATTTAACCTGCTTTTAATATTTATCCCGGCCCGGTCACCGTATAAAAAATAAAGACGTTTCCGGCAATTCATAATCCCTGTGCCAGAGCCTTTCTTATGGACCAGCCCTTCTTCCGCCAGGATACTCCTAACGCTGGCCTCATCCATTCCTTTCCCGGTATCGGCAACGGACAGCTCTACCCGGTCTTCCAATTCCCTGGCTTTTATCCTGATATCAATGCATTCCCCCAGGATGATCGCGTACTTTATGATGTTCTCCACAAAATTCTGGATCAACAGCGGAAGTATCTTATAGTTTTCCAGCCCTTCATCAATTTCATAGGATACACGGAAGGTACCCGGGAACCGCATGGCTGAAATAGCCAGGTAGTCCTTGACAAAATCGAGTTCCTTTGATAGCTCCACCAGCTCGTTTCCGTTATGGAAGATATAGCGGAAATATCCGGAGAGGTAAGTGCTTAAATTCTGTATCGCCTTAAAATCCTTAATTTGCGCCATACTGTATATGATATTAAAGGAGTTTAACAGAAAATGGGGATTGATCTTCAGCTGTAAAATCTGAAAATCCGCCCGCTGCTTTTCCAGCTTCTTTTCGTAATTTTCTATTTTTAGTGCGGTGATCTCACTTGTCATTTTATTAAAGGTTTCATTGATCTGGCTAAATTCATAGGAGGTTTTCCTGGTTGTGATTTTATAATTCATATTCCCATGCTTTATCTCCTCCATGGCCGCCTTTATTTTCTTTAAGGGGGTGATCAGCCAGGTACCAAGGCAGGCCACAATTAACGGGATGGCAAGCAGTCCGGTAATTGCAAGGCCCATCGTAAGCTTTATGGTAAAGGGTATGTTTCCGAAGATCTCTTTTTTCGGGATATATCCGGTGAGCTGAAAATTATTGACCGCTGAGGCAGCTGATACCTTAATATAGTTCTTCCGGCTTTCCTCCTCCTGCTTCCCCGTAAAGCGGATCTCTTTATCCGAATAATTTTCCAGGATCTGAAGTTTCTTTAAGGCAGCGCCCACCTCTGCAAATACTCCTACGTAGGCTTTGTCATATTTTTTTACCCATAGCAGGTATGGATTATTGTTAACCATAACCATATGCCATATCTTCCCTTTTTCATTCTCCCCATTCTCCAGGATATAATTATTGATTTCAACGAACTTCTCCAGGGAGTTATCCTTTGTTACCGTCAGTAAATCCCTACGCTCCGGCACATAGACAAACATTCCCGTTACATACTGGTAGCTGGTCAGCTGAATTTTAAAGGAATCACGGACCACACCGCTTGAGATATAATAACGGTCACCGCCGTAATTACTGTTCATGGTGACAAAATCAGCATTCGTGGAGGTATAGGTATAGATGTATTTCTGGGCATAGGTCAGGTCATTGTCGATTTGGTTAATTGCAAGCTCAAGATTATACCGGCTTTCCCTGATTGCGTTCTCTTCCAGGATCCTCATGGAGTTATTTGCGGAATAGGCAGCTATTAGGGATATGAACACATTGGTTATGACAAATAACAGGATAATCTTTACGCTGATGGAATTTATGATTTTCTTTTTCATGAGCTCCTCCATGGATCAAATTATGAATGCTTATGTCACTATTCTATATCTCCCAGGGCTGCCAGACAAGATTGAAACATTTGTAAACAGAACGCCATAGGGCCACAGCAAAGAATCCTTCCAAGCTGCAGCCCATATTCTAGTAAAAAACCGATATTTTCTATTCCCCGATATATTTCTTCAGCATTTCATGGTGCTGCCTTACCTGGTCCACACTGTCCACGTCCCATTCAGGAATATCATGGTAATGGCGCTGCCCTTCGTATTCCGAATTAATATATCCTTTCCAGTGGTTTTCCTTCAGCACCTTAATAATCCTATCATAAGGAATGCTCATTTCACGGCCATCCTCCATCTCATAGAACTTGCCGTGGATATGTATGATATAAGGGATATACTGTGACAAAAGCTCAGGATCACAATAGGTGTAGGTAAATGCCTCCTTTGCCCAGAATAGGTCCTCCTCATTCGGGTTCATGGCCTTTACCAGCTCCATGGTCTCCTCGGCAGATTTTCTCTCCCGGTAACACCGGCTGACAAATTCTACGATTTCAGGTGTTGCACCGTTGCGTATGCGTTTCCTCTCAAGGATACGGACTGATTTTTCAACAAAGATTCCGAAATCAGGAATGATGCCAAAATGCTTGGTACCGGTTTTCTTGATAAAATCCACATACTCATCCAGCCAGGGCGTTGCCAGCTTATAGGGTGAATGGACCTCGATTCCCATGACAACGTTATATCTCTCTGCGCAGGGAAGAGCCTTTTCTATAATCCTTAGGGGAACCGCGCAAAGGACACGCATGCACCGAAAGCCTAATCTGGCTGCAAGGCGGATATCCCGCTCCATCACTTCTACGGCTTCCTCATCCGTAATAAATTTACCCTCGTAAATCTGCCCATCCATGAATGCGTCATAGCAGGTGGGAACCACATGGTATTTATCCATTAAGGTGAACCACTGATCCACCCAGGTCTGGGACGGGTTCGGGAAATTCGGTATCATTGCTTCTGAAATAATCTCAATACCATCCGCCCCCAGGCCCGCTACTTCCCTGATGCAATCCTCCAGATCCATTTGCCTTAAATAATATTCCTGTTGGTAGCTATAAAGGGATACTCCCCTCCTGATGTCCGGAGGAAGCCTGTAGGTCTCTCCCAGAGCCAGCCGTTTCTTCCAGGTGGCAATATTAGGCAGCAGCATATCCCTCAGTCCGTACACTACTCTGATATTCTCCGTTACCTCTACCTCGTGCTCCCCCTGTGCCAAGCCGCCGGGCAGGGAGACCGTAAGGTAGGCAACATCCCCAAAATCCCAATGCTCATCTGTTTTACCGATCATTTCCTGAAAGGTATAGGTGTTGCCGTTAACCGTAAAGGTCATCTGTTCCTTCCCATAGGAGGTTCCATCTACAGTTACCTTAAAGCCCCCAATGACCGCGAGAACCACACCTCTATAATAGGTAATCCTTACCCCTATCTGAAATCCGATGATTTCCCCGTCCTTTTCTACATTCCGGAACCCCTCATCATAAATCATATATTTTTCAAACAATTTTACCTCTCCTTTCGTTGCCAAAGCTATTTAAACACTGTAGTTATGTCTCCAGTATAACGGAGACCCCTATGGGCAGCATCCAATTTTAATCCCAAAACATAGCTACTATTTTTCCCTTTTGGGCAGCGGGGGGCCATGGATAGAAGAACAAGGCAAAAAGATGATATAAGCTTTTTGTCTTGGCATCACTAAAAGAGGGTGGTATAATATGGAATTATTAATAAAGGGGGACATTTATAATAGATAGCCGGTATGTAATTCATAAATCCTACCGGGATAATGCTTTACTGCGGGCAAGCTTTCATGCGCTTGCTAAAGAAACCTTTGGCATCAGCCGCTCCCACCTAAGCAGGGAATTCAAAAAGATAACCGGGTTTTCCCCGAAAGAATACCTGATACAAATCCGTATCAGTCAAGCAAAGCTCCTACTAAGAGGAAGCTCAATCAGTATTGATGATATATCATCTGCCATAGGTTTTCATGACACCGCCCATTTCATCCAGACTTTTAAAAAGGCGGAAGGAATTACCCCTTTAAAGTTCCGTAAGTTTTGAAACACAGTCCATTTGCCCGTTATCGGGGTCAATGATAAGTCTATATATTTTAAAGAGCTGCGCACCGGCCGTTCCTCCCAACGGCCTGATGCGCAGCTCTATTTTTATCTGAAACTTGTATGTTTTATGTATTTACCTGTGGTATCTGTTCCCTATTGCTTCCTCGGCAAAGCAATCCCTGTTTTCTATCCTGCCTGCCTTCCTGTCCTCCCATAGCTCTTCTGCCGGCAACGGCTTTCCAATATAATAGCCCTGTATATAATCACATCCCTGCCCCTTCAGATAGTTATAATGTTCCTCCTTCTCTACACCCTCCGCCGTAATTTTCATATTCAACTCATGTCCCAAGTGTATCATTGAAGCAATAATTGCCCTATTTGCCGAAAAAGACATATGTAATATAAAATTTTTATCAATTTTTATGTTATCAAACAGGCCATTCTGTAAACAGATAAAGGAATTATACCCGGTGCCAAAATCGTCAATTGCCATTGTGATTCCCAGCATGGTCAGGCTTCTGAGATTATTGTCCACTATCTCATTATATTCCATCAAAGCATTCTCCGTCATCTCCAAAACCAGGAATTCCGGCTCCAAATGATATCTTTTCAGGATATGAGATATTCTGACTGAAAAGTCTTTTTGCTGCAGCTGCACAGCGGATATATTTACCGATACGGCAACCTTCCAGCCGCCCTGATGGAAGGCAGCCATTTGGCGGCAGGCTTCTTCCATAATCCATTCCCCCAAAGGAGCGATCAGAAGGCTTTTTTCAGCAATGGAAATGAACTCCTCCGGATTAATCATCCCTAATTCAGGATGCTTCCAGCGCACAAGTGCTTCTACAGCCGTAATCTTGTTACTTTTTACCTCCAGAATCGGTTGATAGCAAAGGTAGAACTCATGATTTTGAAATAATCCCTTAATTCCATTTTTTAAATCATTTGTAATTCTTACTTCCCTTCTCCTTCCGGCACGCCTGTTAGCTTCTGCCGGTGGCCGCCCTCTTTTGTATGTTCCCATAATCTCTCCCAGTATCTCCATCAACAGAGTTTATTCTTTGATTATCCTGTTCCTAGTACTGGCTCTCATCTGATTTTAAAGGCAGCTACCGCCTCAACCAGGGAATCTGATTGATCCTTGGTTGTCTGCGTCAACTGAATTACATCATTGGATTTCGCGGAAATGGAAGCCGCCTCATGGGCAATATTGCTGGAGCCTGTCGCCTCATCATTTGATGCACAGGTGATATTTTCTATCGTCTTAACCATATCGCGGATGGTAGCAAATAATTCTTCGGAAGCTGCACTGAAATCCATCACCATATCGTTCATATTAACGGAACTAAGATTATATTCCTCGCTCATACCTACCAGCTCATCATAATCCTGTAATACATGTCCATCAATAAAATCCAATACCTCACCTGAACTGTGGGAAAGCTCTGTGACCGCATCCACAATAAGCTGGGTTACCTCCTGTATCCTAAACACTGCAAGCTTTGAATTCTCTGCCAGCTTTCTTATCTCCTCGGCTACAACCGCAAAGCCTTTTCCCGCTTCCCCGGCTCTTGCCGCTTCAATTGCAGCATTTAAGGATAATAGATTTGTTTGGGAGGATATTTCTAAAATGGTCTGGGATAGTTCATTGATCTGGTATACTGATTCAGACTGCTCAATAGCACTTTTCAAATTGGTTTTGCTTTTCATATAAATGTCTACGGCCTTTGTTTTAGAGGCTATGGCCTTTTCCTTCATCTCCTCCGCCATTTGGTTTATATTACTCACCATTCCCGTTCCGTCCTGAGCCTTTTCCGCAATTGTTTCCACTGCCTTTTCGATTTCAAGGGAAGAGATATTCATTTCCTCTGCCGCTGCTGCTGTTTCTTCCGCTCCGGCGGACAACTCCTCCGAGGTTGCTGAAACCACTTCGATGCTTCTATTCAATAGGCTCATATTGGAATAAATGTCCGTCAGGCTCTGACTTACTTCTATGGATTTCTCTTCCACGTCCCCTAATATTTTTTTAATCGACCGGAGCATCTGATCCATCGCTCCTGCTAATATGCCGGTTTCATCCCTCATCTTAAGCAGGCTGCCGGGAACCTCCTGCGTGAAATCCCCGCCGGAAACTATCCTGAGCTGCTCCGCGATCAGTTTGATGGGCTTTGAAATGCTTTTTGAAATCCAGACAGTGATCAATATACTGATGATCAGACAGGTAATTGACATTATCACTAACAGTTGGGTCATCTGGTCAACTTTTTCCATTACCTCCTTCTTTGGGGCTGTAATTGCAAGGGACCAGCCATATTTACTCAAGGGAGCATACCCTGCATATTTATTTATTCCATTGTAACTATATTCTCCTGCTCCTTTCTTGCCCTCAGTCATCTCTTTCACTACCGCAACAAGTTCGGCAAGCTTCCTATCCTCTTCCCCTTCCTTGATTGAGTTTTGCATATTCTCTACCAGGGAGATATCCTGGTTAGCGATCATGGTACCAGCGCTATTTACCATAAATACTTCCCCGCTGTCCCCATACTTTATTTTCTGTGTATAATCACTAAGCACTCCACCATCCCGGATCGCAATCAATACCCCGCTGATCCGGTTATTTACCTGGACAGGAACTGCATAAACCATGATAAGCTGCCCGTCTTCCTTACTATACAAAGGATCTGAAACCGCTGCGGTTCCTGCTGCCGCGCGGGTGAAATATTCCCGGTCAGCTATATTTACGGAGCTTCCGTTACTTAATAGTGTATTCCCCTGCAGATCGGAGATACCCATTTTGATATGGCCGCTGCGTTCTATTTCTGTTTTTAAAAGCCTTAGCTTTTCCTCATCCGAAAGGTCCGGATCCTTCATCCATTCACTACCTGCCAATGCCTCCAGTGTATTGATCTGAACCCTCAGTCCCTCTTCCACGATTTGTGCTGCTTCTTCAGCCGCAGTAAGTATAGTTTCATTAACACTATCTGATAATGCATCCTTTGCTACAAGATAGGAAGTCAATCCCATCCCCATACTAACAGCAGCCAGTAATATACCAAAGATAATTGTCAATTTCGCCCCAATACTCTTAAAATGAAACATATGCTCCTCCTGAATACGTATTTTTTTACATAATACTTCAATTTAGCTTCCAATTCTACCGCTATCGACCATTCGGCAATGACATGGCAATGACACTTTTTCAATTCAAGTCAAATTCTCTACTTCATGAACCATATTTGTGATATACTTTGTAATTAAAGCCTGTCATAAGGGAAGTATTAAAGCTTAATTAATTCTTTATTGATGCACAAGGAGCAATAATTAATCATGGAACATATGAAATTTTGTGACTGCCTGAAACTATTACTTTCCACTCTTGATATCAGCAGCAATCGTTTATCAAAGGTGATTAATGTAGACAGCTCGTTAGTTAATCGCTGGATTAACGGAAAAAGGATTCCCCCCTATAATACATATTATATTGATCATATTTCAGAATTTTTAGCAAAGAATATCTACAATACCTATCAAATGCATCAGGTACAGGAAATACTCCAAAGAATATGCGGCGCCCATAGCGTCAAATCAAGCCTTCAGGAGCAAATAAAAAAACTACTCTCAGAATCACAGGGCTACTCCATAGAATGCCATAAGAAAGAAAAATCAGAAAATAAGAATAAAGTGATCACAAACCAAATGGATAAAAAACACGCAGCAGCTATTTCAGATATCACAAAATACGGCGTAAATTCCTTTTCTTTTTCATCGGATGACAAGATATTAGTCGGAATTGAAAGCATAACCTATATCAGCCAATCAATTTTAGAATCAGCTTCTGTTACGAAGCCCGGCAAGGATCCCGCTATTTATATTGCATATAATAATTATCATGATATGGAGTTTTATTCAGAAAAGACCTTAAATACCTGGATAAAAACTCTCGATAAGGCCTTAGCTAATGGCTGGCACCTCGTATTGTTAATGCGTCTGGCTCCAGATATCCCACGTATGGTAAAATGCATCGGCTGTCTGATCAATTTGATCCATAAAAAACAAATCAGCCTCTATTATATTAAGAATTATGACAGCTATATCATAGGAGGAGAACTGCTAATCGTGCCGGATATTGGCTCTTTAATATACTTTAATGATCAGCCAGGTTTACATACCAAGTCGGCCTTTTATTTATCCAGCACATTAGCTACTGATATATATTTATCCCACCTGAAGATGCTGATGGAGAAGAGCTGCCATCCCCTGTTTAAAAAACATCAGGGCGATTTAAATTATATGGATCTTCTGATCAAGGCTGAGGAATCTGCCGGCAACCGCATTCTTTACCGCTATAGTTTTGGTGCAATGACAATTCCTAAGGACCTATATTTTAAGTTATTAAAAAAAAATAATATTTCCGGCCCGGAGGTAAAACTTTTGGCCGAGCTATACGATAAAAGGCATAAGGCCTTTATTTATAATGCCCAGCGGTACCAGTGCTGGGATATCTATGCCTCGTGTTGTGTTAAGGATTTAATACGGGAACAGCAAATTTATTTATATAGCTATAATGGCATACATCTGATTGATGTGGAAAGAAAGGATATCATACAGCATATGGAGTACATTATTTTTCTATTGGAGACCTATCATAACTATAATATTGCTTTCCAGAAAATCGACGCAAGCATGGAAAAAGGTATTAAAAATATCTATTGCCTTGTAAAGGAACGGCATTCCGTACTTCTTGAGGTTATCGATTCCAGAAAAAGCTCTTCTGAGGTTCGTATTACTGCAGATGAACCTACGCTGGTAAATGGCTCCTATGAGTACCTGAAAAATATTTTAAAACACATTCCTTTCATTTATAAAAGCAAAAGTGATATTATCGATTGGCTTAAATCTGAAATAAAAATTCTTCAAGACAATGAATAAGCCTTTTAAGAAATTTCCATGTCTAAAGCTGGATGTCCATATAAAAAACACCTTTCAAATAAGAATAACCTGCCTGATTCTTATCTGGAAGATGTTTATATTATCGGAACCAAGTACATGTTCCGATAATCAAGATGCACGGCGCAAATGCAGCGCCTTTTATGAGAAGTTAAAAGGCAACTTCTCATAACTTATATT
>DUNO01000001.1 GCA_012839295.1 Clostridiales bacterium | reverse complement strand
AGGCCTTAATAAATAGTTTGAAAGTGGCTTTCTTTCAACTTTCCGGCATGCTGCCATAGGCAGCACAAACATAATTGGGAAGAACACAAGGGCAGCCTAAGGGATCACTGCCCATTTCTTCTATCTTCCAGGCCAGGGTTGATTTTCCTGATAACATTTGCTATCATAAATTTACCTGGAAGACGGCTTCGGACTTCAAGCATTCTTCCAGCCTATGGAGTGCGGATTATTTTTCCCAAAAACCAGCTACCACCTATGAAAGGAGTGTAATAAAATGAATTTCATCCATGAGAATAATAGAATCTACCTAAATGACGAAACCGGCCATATGGTCGCTGTAGTTACCTTTCCCCCAATAAAGGAAGGCGTCGTAAATATTGAGCATACCTTTGTAGACAATTCCCTCCGGGGTCAGGGAGTGGCGGCAAAGCTGATGGAAGAAGCCGTCTCACATTTAAAGGAACATAACATGAAAGCCATGCTCTCCTGCAGCTATGCCGTAAAGTGGTTTGGAGACCACCCGGAATATGCTGACCTGGTAGAAAAGCGGTAAACAAAAAACTCATAGGGTAGCTACCTGCTTCTTCCTGCAGGGAAGCTACCTTATTTTTATACGGGTGCAGCTATATGTATCTGGCGCAGACCGGGCTTCCCATGATTTCCTGCACTTGGCAGTCATGGGATGTTAAAGGCAAGCCAGATGCATATAGCTGCACCCGTATTCATCTCACAACCCAAATCCCCCCATTTATCGCTCAAGTTATTATCATAGTTAAAACCATTCTACCCGGCCTTCTATTTTTATTTTCCCTTTAAATACTTACTGCTTTCGTTATAATTTCATCCAATCTGAAAATACTATCCTTATCCATTATTGTATGTTACAGATGAAAAAGCCGCCCATTTACAGGTGCCCTTCCCCATCCACGTAACCCAATCAGAATGTATAACCAGGAGGTTTTCTAATGTTAAAAATAGTTATGTCTACCCTTGTATCCCTAACTTCACTTTTTTTCTTCACTAAGATTATGGGTAACCGGGAAATGTCACAGCTTAGCATGTTTGATTATATCAGCAGCATCGCCATCGGCTCCATTGCCGGTGAAATGGCAGTCATGTCCACCGACAGTATCCTGGAGCCCCTTGTATCCATGGCAATTTACTCCTGCTTTGCAACTCTTGTCTCCTATATTACCTGCAAATCCATCTATTTACGCCGCTTTTTTGGAGGCTCCACAATGTTGTTGTACCAGGACGGCCAAATATTCGAGAAGAACCTGCTGAAGGCCAAGCTTGATATAGGTGAACTATTGTCCATCTGCCGGCTCAACGGATATTTTGATTTGGAAGAGATCCATACCATATATCTGGAGACCAACGGAAAGATAAGTGTCCTCCCAAAGACCCTGAACCGTCCCGCCACTCCCAAGGACATGGACTTAAATCCTGTCCAGGATGTTCCTCTTGCCAATGTAATCATTGACGGCAAAATACTCCAGGATAATTTAAAGTCCACCGGAAAGGATGAAAAATGGGTGGACAAACAGCTTAGCGCCCACAACGTTACTGATATAAAAGAGGTAATGCTCGCTACCTATGACAGCAATCAGGACCAGCTGAATATCTACAGAAAATTCCATCGGAAAATGCTGCGTGACATCTTTGAATAATTGATCATCCCTTAAATCCATCCGGGGTATTTAGTGAACATTGTACTAGATACCCCGGTTATTTCATAGAATATTACAAGTTGTAAATAACAAGGATGAAAATCTATGCTGTCCAGATTAAAAACCAAGCATATTGTTTTATGTGAATTAATCATTATATTCCTATTTGCCTCCTTCCTCATTAAGAAGGGCTTTGACCAGGATACCTATATGCATACCGCCCTGTATGACACGGAAAAGGATTATATTAAATGGGTGAGCTTTGATGTCTCCAGCCAGGCCATGGACCGTGCCTACCGGTATGACGTGGAATCCAGGTCCTGGGATGTACAGATCAATTGGATCGAAGTTTTAGCCTGCCTTGGAACCCGGTACGGCGGGGATTTTTCAAAATATAAGGAAAGGCATATGACGGAGCTGGTGGAGAAATTAAAGAACAAGGAAGAAACTATCGAGACCTTGACTAAGGATATGAAGTACTATGACTACTACTATGAAGCCTACTCCGCCGTCCTGGGAGGCATGGTCGGGGATTACCGCATTGAGGTGGCGGATGACACTGCCCCGGGCGGGAAAAGATGGGAGGAGAAATACGGCCTGAAGGCCTTCCTGCCCCTGGCGAAATATTATCCCTACAGCCATTTTGATGATTTTGGCGTATCCAGAAGCTACGGCTTCCGGCGCAAGCACCTTGGCCATGATATGATGGGTCAGGTGGGCACCCCGGTAA
The DNA here is from genome assembly GCA_012839295.1 of Clostridiales bacterium. Taxonomy (GTDB): domain Bacteria; phylum Bacillota; class Clostridia; order Lachnospirales; family Lachnospiraceae; genus Mobilitalea. The sequence goes on along the minus strand of DUNO01000001.1, from coordinate 428,247 downwards.
TCGCCGTGGAATCCGGCTATGTGGAAGCCCTGGGCTGGAATCAGTACGGCGGCTGGCGCCTCGGCATCCGCAGCTTTGATAAAAAAAGATATTATTACTACGCCCACCTGCGCAAGAACTTCCCCTTCAATAAATCCCTGGAGGTCGGCAGTATCGTCCAGGGCGGTGATGTTATCGGTTATCTTGGCAGGACCGGTTACAGCAGCTCGGAAAATGCAAATAATATCAACACCCCCCATCTGCATTTCGGCCTGCAGCTTATTTTTGATGAATCCCAGAAGGAATGCAACAGCGAGATCTGGATTGACTGCTACGATATCGTGCAATTCCTCTCCCGCAACCGCTCCGAAACCGTGAAGGATCCTGAAACAAAGGAATACAGCCGCATATACCAGTTTGTCGACCCTGTGGCGGAGCACTATATCAACCACAGCACCTACCAGTATAATGATGATGAGTTTGAAATACATATTTATGATTAATACTGCTTCTTAATCTGCTTCCGTTTCAAAAAGCATAGCAGCGCCAATAGCGCGGGTATTACATATTGGAAGACAAGGTTAAGGTTCACTATAATATATTGGTACAGATAATTGAATTCAAACTGCGTACTACTTAAGTAGTATGTCAAATAGAATATAATGACGGTCAGCGGAGTGTACAAAAAATTGTATTCCGTAAGACCGAATGCCCAGGTAAAGCACCTCATCAGCAGGATTGCAAAGATAGCGATTGCCGCAAAATCCGACAGGATACAGATCAGGGTGACAAATACCTCAAAGCGCTCAAATATGTTGAAAAAGGAGATGCTTTTTACCGTAATATAAAATGGAAAGGGCAAATTCGCCGTTAAGCTTGTCCCTGAGATCCCAAAGCTAAATAAGGTTATGATAAATGCCAGCCCGGTAAAGGTGAGCAGGCCAAACCAAAGCTTGCGCAGCTGCTGCTTGGTTACCGTCACCCCGAATTTATCCGCAAAAAACAGAGCAAGGATGATATTTCCCCCAATTGCGATTACATATTTGGAAGCCAGGATCGTGCTCTTTAAATGGATCGTCTGCACCGGCAGCAGGTAATCCCTCCGGATCCTGGTCATGGCACACAGGAACAGGACTGCAAAAAAGACCAGAACCGTCCCCAGGGTCAGCTCCGAAAAACGGAAAATGGTCTTGATACCCCGGATTAACGCGTAAAACACCAGCACTATCATGATTGCCATAAAGAAATCCGATTTCGTCTTTGGCATCAGGGTAAATTGCATGGTCAGGCTATAGGCCGTAACCTTAGCCGTAATGGCTAATAAAATCCATAACAGGTACAGCAGGATGAAGAGCTTAGCCAGAAATTTGCCGGTTAATTGCACCATAATCTCATAGAAATTAAGCCCCGGATAGGATTTAATCAATAAGATTACAATGGCAGTCAGGGGAACCGTAGCTAAAATGGACCATACGGGGCTCAGATATCCGCTCCTGCCCGCCTCGGCAGCCAGCATCTGGGGCATCTGGCGCAGGATGGAGGATATCGATATAAACAAGTACATAAATGTGATTTGACGAAGTGTTACTTCTCGATTCACCGCTCCACACCTCATTTCATATATTTTTCCATTACAGTAGTTATGCTGGGCAAATAAGGGTTTAACAGATATACAATCCCCAGGGCCAGACCACTGACGGAAAGAAGTAAATACAGGGCAAGGTTCCTTTTTTTGCTTAAGATCTTTTCCCGCTGCCTGATAAAGGTATAGATGATGGTAAATGAAAATATATAAATCATGGGGTTCTCCTTCTTTCCTGTGTTAAGGTAAGGTTAATCCTCTCCCAAAATAAAGGACTTTGAGATCCTGGATTGAACCTTATACTGATACTTAATATCTGATATTTCATCCGCCCAGGTATCCTTGATGCCCTGCCACTGGACAAAATTCTGGTTCTCAACCTGACGCGCCAAATTCAAGATATCCAGCCCATTTTCCACAGAATACTTTACCGGCTTCTCAATAATCGACCTGATATAATTGTTCTGTTCCTGTGTCAGACGTTCCATCTCCTTTGCCGTAAATACATTCGTTTGGGTTAATACCTCCTTTAGCATGGATTCAAAGCTTACCGTAATCTTAACGGTAACCTGCTGGTTTTCAAGCCTTGTCTTCAGCTTCGTATTCGTATAGGAAATGTATAAGCCCACCCCATTGTCCAGGTAAACCGGATAGCTTCTCATAATATTGCGGATAAAATTCACCCCGTCCGAGGTCTCATGGTCTAAATAATCCCGGAGCACCAGCTGGTCAAAAACCGCATAGCCATCGATCAAATACCCTGACTCATCGGCAATCAGGTAAGGTACCATTACACAGGAATCCGTCTGCTTCATATCATTTAATATATTGACCATGGTGTTGTCATTGCGGGTCAGTATCTCCTGCTGCTTTTGCTCTATGGCTTCAAGGTCCTCGTGGATCGTCTGTTTATTTTCAATTCCCTCCTGGATGAAATCAGCCGCTTTTTTTCCTTTGGTAATATAGATCAAGGCCTCCATTTTAATCGTTTCATCCCTGGAGAGAAAATCCAGGCTCCGGTTCAGACCCTGCTTTGCCGCCGCCTCACCGATCAGGAAGGAACCGGCCTGTGCAAGGGAGATGGACTTTTTGTTCTTCAGTTTAAGATCCTCCAGGGCTTCATAAGCGGATCTGCCGGTTCCCTTTGCCACCTCTTCCTCCCCGGTACCGGTTCCCTTCTCCGGGTCGGCTCCTCCTCCGGTGCTATATAAACCGCTAACGGTGTATTCCCCGTTGTCATAGTCGATTGCGAGCACCAGCACCAGGTCGATTTCATCAATTTCCCGTCTGCTCATATCATGGGTACAGCCGCCCAGGAAAATCAAAAGGGCGAGGCAGGGCATAAAAAATATCCTATTCATCTTCATACATCCCACAGCTCCTATGGTCTTTGTTTGATACGGTTTTCCGGTACAATAGCCTGGGGCCTCTTTCGGAAATATTTCACGGGGAACCGGAACACGGTGTCCTTGTGGTTGCTTTCATCAATGTCAACAAAGGGTGAAAGGTAAGCCACCCCATAATTATCCATGCTGCAAAGATGGGTTATGACCAGGATCAGCCCCACAGCCAGGCCAAGGAAGCCGCCCACCGCAGCCAAAAGCGCAAAGGAAAACCTTATGACCCGTATCCCGCTGCTTAAATCCTGGTTTGGCATCATAAACCCGGAGATTCCCGCCAGGGATACCACAACTACTACCAGCGGGGATATAATATTGGCCGAAACCGCTGATTGGCCGACAACAATGCCGCCCAGGATGGACATGGCCGTACCTACCGCCTTAGGCAGACGCAGGCCTGCCTCAATCAGAATCTCAAAGGCAATCAGCAGCCCCAGCACCTCCGTTGAGGAGGAAAAGGGGACATTCTGCTTTGCCTGCTGGGTGGACAGGGCCAGCTGGACCGGAAGCATCTGGTTTTGGTAGGTAGTTGCAGCAATATAAAATGCCGGCAAAAACAAGGTAATAATCATTGAAATATAACGGATTACCCGGAGTGCCGAGCCTACGATAAAATGGTTGGCATAATCCTCCGGGGACTGCATCAGCATGGGAAGCTGGCAGGGTAACAGGTAGACAAAGGGTATCCCGTCAACCACCAAGGCTATCCGCCCGTCCGAAAGATTTGCAGATATACGGTCCGGGCGCTGGGAATACATGATTTGGGGGAAAAGGCTCTTATTATGCTCGATCAGGTATTCCTCGATAAAGGCCGGGGTAGAGATATTATCAATATTAATTGCCTGGATCTTTTCCCGGATCTTATTCACTGTTTCCAGGTTGGCAATATTACTGATATAGCAAAGGGACATATCCGTCTTTGATACCTTTCCAACCGTAAGGGATTCGATGACCAGATACTCTGACCGGATCCTCCTGCGGATTAATGCCGTGTTAGTCCGCAACACTTCGATAAAGGAATCCTTGGCTCCCTTTATAACTCCTTCCTCCATGGGCTCTGACACGGAGCGCTTTGCGAAGCTTTTAATATCGTATACGATGGCCTTTTTTTCTCCGTCAAAGATAAAGGCCAGATTTCCGCTTAAGACCGCTTTTAACAGCTTCTGATAGTCGTCCTCCTCCTCCGTAAACACATGGTAGGCTCCGCCATTCAACAAATAATCCATAACGGAACGCTCCGTAATATGAGCCTGGATAAAGCGGTCTTGTATCATAGTCTTTAGGATGGCCTCGTCTACTAATGTAGAATCAATTAGTCCGTCTACACAAAAGATATGGAAGGTAATATTGTTTTGGTTTATTTTAATGGGCCGGACTAGAACGTCACTGCTTTTTGAAAATAATTCTTTGATTGCCTGCGAATTGATAACTTGTTCCACTTAAAAACCCCCCAGTATTCTGAATTCAAAGGTTAATTAGGATCTACTTTAATATTTTCTCAAAATTAAGATTCTTTATTCATTTAGGAGAATCTTTCAATTATTTTAATGATTTGGGATATATTTTAATGATATGGGATATATTTTAATGATATGGGACATATAAAAAAGGCCCTTCCCCTACTAAAGTCCCGCATTCTTTTGCGGGACATTATCCTCCCGTTTGGCCAATAACGGTTGGAATAGTATAGGAACAGCCTTTTCTAAGTCATTCTTATTCATTTTTTTGTAGTCAGTTCTTAAGTTCATGACATCATTCATGATCGATCGCATCTTTATGATATTTCAATCTATGGTATTTTTATAAATCTCTTGGGTATCCCTTTGGAACGGAGAACCGTTTTCCAAAATAATCTTCTGCAATATCCTTAATATGTATCGGTAAAGCTTTACCTTTTGCTATCAGATGCAGAAAAAATTCTGCCTCTCCCTCATCTTCCGTAAAGTTCTCAAGATAACAATAATTCTTGTGCTTCATCTGCTCGTAATAGCATTCAAGACTGTACAGTGCATTCTTAAATACCAGCTTGTACACAACTTGTGTAGCTTCATCCTTAATTGTTTTTTCGTAGGCATTAAGCATTTGGTCTGCCATATCACGCCACCCTTCGTTATGGTATCTTTACGACTACACAAATGATATCAATTGACATCACTATTATAGCATAATTGGGAATAATATCGATAGGGGATTGGAGGAAATTCTGTGCCAGGGGGGGTGGTTGCTCTGCACGTTCTGGCCTTGTTTAGACCTTTGCCCGGCTTAACAGCTTTCTGTAGGGATGTGAGGTGTCTTTATCTTCCACGACGGTCAATTTCCCCTCATCGATCATCTGATCAATGCGCAGGGCATACCAACTGTCGCTGACTCCTAAATTGTAATTACCCAGCAGGCTGCCAATAAAGCGTCCCATAACAAAGTTATCTTCCGGAAGATTTCCTGTGATTATGTGATCATAAAAATTCTCCGGTACGGAGATCAGCCTTCCGTTTACAACAGCTCTTAAGGGGGCATTTTCTGCTATTAAGTCACGCCAACGGTCGCCGTACATCCATTTTTCCATACGGGATAATTGTCTTTCCAGGGGCAGGAATTGATAGAATTTACCGGCATCCACTTCCATCCAGCTGTTGTAAATAACTATTTCATTTTCAGACTCCTGCTTATATTCCGGCAAGGAAATAACACTTATGCTGCAGTCAATGTTGCGTAATACATGGCAGATAAAGTGGAACCCACAGGCCGAATAGGGAGCATTGCTTTTCCAGATACGTATGGGTATCCCATTATCTGCGGCCTCCAGAAGCTTCTCCATGTCCCTGCGCTGCTCCTGGAAAAACCACACCCGCTCCTTATCGGCAAGCCCAAACCTGTCCCATAGCTTGCTATAAACAGCCTGGCGCTGGACGTTGTCAAATTCACCGGAGATATCCCCGATATCCATTGCAAAGCCCAGGTAAACCACATCTGTCGAGCTTCCGCCAACGGCCTGGCCTTCCCAATGCTTCTTGGAATTCTCCAGGAATTCCTTAAATTCAGCTTCGGAGGGTTCGTCGCCAATATATCCGATAGCCCCGCCGAGCACATCCTTTCCATTAAATTTTTTTGCTACTTTCATGGAACCTTTTGTACTGTCACTAAATACAATTTCAAGCATAGTTTCACCACCTGTTATCTTAATATTTTTGTTTCATTCTGGATATTTTTTCGGTTTTTGTTTATTATTTACTCGATTTTACCACACAATGAAAATTTTTTCCAGGATATTCATTGCTTCTTCCCTTTTTTCCCTTTTTTTCTTGTTTATGCAATATCCCCTTTTCTATTTTCAGTCTATTTTTAGGTATGGAAAGGGAGGTGTTACAAAACTAGTTATAGAACTGGTTTTGCGACACCTCCCTTATAGATTTTTCTTCACTATATGATGATTTTATTCTGCTGTGCTCCAGTCCACATTGATTTTAATGGGTTCCGCGGCTGCCATCTGTTTGTAGATTTCGTATTTCTCCCTGGCGTAGGCCTCGGCCTGGCGAAACAGCTCTTCGGCCTGGTCCGGGAAGGTTTGCTCCAGGGAGCTGTAGCGTACCTGACTTAGGATGAAGTCCCGGAAGCTTTCCGTCGGTGCTTTTGAATCCAGGACGAAGGGATTCTTGCCCTCCTCCTTAAGCTCCGGGTTATAGCGGTAGAGGTGCCAATAGCCTGCCTGCACCGCCCGCTTGATGGTCTCCATGCTCTTGCCCATACCTGCCTTAAGCCCATGGTTAATACAGGGGGAATATGCGATTATAATGGAGGGGCCACGGTGCTCCTCCGCTTCACGGAAGGCCCTGATTACCTGGGTGTTATCGGCGTGGATTCCGACCTGGGCTACATATACATTTCCATAGGACATCATCATGCGCCCAAGATCCTTCTTTCCCTGCTTTTTGCCGGAGGCAGCAAATTTGGCAATGGCTGCCGTTGGCGTTGATTTTGATGCCTGCCCTCCGGTATTGGAGTAAACCTCCGTATCAAATACCAGGACATTGATATCCTCGCCTGAGGCCATCACATGATCCAGGCCGCCGTAGCCTATATCATATGCCCAGCCGTCACCGCCCAGCATCCAGATGGAGCGCTTGATGAGGTAATCCTTATTTGCCTTAATTTCCTTTACCAGCTCCTCTATTTCTACATCTGTAGACACGAAATTCTCCAGCACGTCAATCACTTTCCTGCTGGCCTCCTCCGAGGCTTTTCCGTCCTCCTTGTAGTGGATCCAATCATGGAAGGCTTCCTTTACCTTTTCTTCCACCTTCATCCCATTTAGCTTGCTCATGTTCTCGTGGAGCTTATTGCGTATCTGCTTCACGGCAAGATACATGCCATAGCCAAATTCCGCATTATCCTCAAAGAGGGAATTTGCCCAGGAGGGTCCCTTCCCCTCGCGGTTTACCGTATATGCGGTGCTCGGGGCGGAGGCTGCCCAGATGGAGGAACAGCCCGTTGCATTGGCAATCATCATCCTTTCGCCGAATAACTGGGTCAGGAGCTTGACATAGGGCGTCTCACCGCAGCCTGCGCAGGCTCCGTGGAATTCCAGCAGCGGTGTTTTAAATTGGCTGTCCTTGAAGGAACTGCCATAAGCAAGCTTTTCCTTGAAGCTGACCTTTTCTATGGCATATTTCCAATTTATGATTTCCTTTTGAAGCTGGGTTTCAATGGGCTTCATGATCAGGGCCTTGCCCTTTGCAGGGCATATATCCGCACAGTTTCCGCAGCCGGTACAATCCATGGGGCTTATCTGGATCTTATATTCGTATCCTTCAAAGCTCCTGCCCGTGGCCTTTTTCGTTTCAAAGCCCTCCGGTGCATTCTTTACTTCCTCTTCGTTTAACAGGAATGGACGGATGACTGCGTGGGGGCAGACATAGGAGCACTGGTTGCATTGGATGCACCGTTCTATGATCCACTCGGGGACATTTACTGCAATACCCCGCTTTTCATACGCTGTGACACCGGAGGGGAAGGTGCCGTCCTCCCTTCCTGAAAATGCACTGACCGGAAGATCCCCTCCCTTCATTGCAGCCATTGGACGCATGATCTTTTGGATGAATTCAGGCTCCTTACCGGATGCATCCTCTTTAATCTCAAGGTCTTTCCAGGCCTTAGGCACTTTTACCTTTTTGATGGATTTTATGCCCTTATCCACGGCAGCTTCATTCATCTTAACAACCTTTTCGCCCTTTTTTCCGTACAGCTTATGGATCCCCTCCTTTAGCTCCTTTAGATATATCTCTTCCGGCAGGACCTGGGTAAGCTTAAAGAAGGCTCCCTGCATTACCATGTTGATACGGTTGCCAAGGCCAATTTCATCCGCTATCTTAATTGCATTTATGGTATAGAACTTGATGTCCTTTTCCGCTATCTGCTTTTTCATAATATCGGGCAGGTTTTTCTCAAGCTCCTTTTCATCCCATAGAGTGTTCAGCACAAAGGTACCGCCCTCCTTGATGCTTTGCAGAAGGTCATATTTGTGGACATAGGATTGGTTGTGGCAGGCCACGTAATCCGCATGGCTGACCAGGTAGGTGGATCTGATCTCCTTCTTGCCAAAGCGCAGGTGTGACACCGTCAAACCGCCTGATTTTTTGGAATCATAATCAAAATAAGCCTGTACCTTCAGGTCGGAATTTTCGCCAATGATTTTAATCGCCTGCTTGTTTGCCCCGACCGTACCGTCTGAACCAAGTCCCCAGATCTGGCATGCGATCATTCCCTCCGGCTCTACATTAAGGCCTTTGATGGGCTTTAAGGAGGTCTTTGTCACATCATCCTCAATTCCTATGGTGAAATGGTTCTTCGGCTTCTCCTCCTTCAGGTTATGGTATACTGCCGCAATATGGACCGGGGTAGTATCCTTTGAACCCAGGCCGTAGCGCCCTCCTACAATAACAGGCGCTTTTTCATCTCCCTGGAAGCAGGAGCAGATATCCAGGTACAGGGGTTCCCCGATGGCTCCTGGCTCCTTGGTCCTATCCAGTACCGCAATTTTCTTTACCGTCTTCGGGAGGCAGCTTTTGAAATGCTCTATGGAAAATGGCCGGAACAGCCGCACCTTAACTAAGCCATATTTTTCACCGATCATATTATAATAGTCCACGGTCTGTTCAATTGCCGGCAGCACGGAGCCCATAGCCACAATAACATGCTCCGCATCCTCCGCACCATAATAATCAAACAGCCCATAGCTCCGGCCCGTATATTCGCCCAGCTTTTTCATATAACCTTCTACAATTGGTACAATATCCTGGTAAAAGGGATTTGAAGCCTCCCTTCCCTGGAAATAAATATCCGCATTCTGGGCAGTACCCCGGACCACGGGATGGTTGGGTGACAGCGCCCGGTCACGGAAGCTCCTGATTGCCTCCATATCAACCATCTCTGCAAAATCCCTGTATTCCAATGCCTCCACCTTCTGTACCTCATGGGAGGTGCGGAAGCCGTCAAAGAAATGCACGAAGGGAAGCCTTCCCTTAATCGCGCATAAATGCGCAAGGGGAGCCAGGTCCATCACCTCCTGGACGGAGCCAGAGGCAAGCATTGCACATCCTGTCTGCCTGACCGCCATAACATCCTGATGGTCACCGAAGATGCTAAGGGCATGGGTCGCAATCGCCCGGGCGCTCACATGGATAACGCCCGGCAGCAGCTCACCCGCAGCCTTATAAAGATTTGGGATCATCAGCAGCAGACCCTGTGACGCAGTAAAGGTCGTGGTCAGCGCCCCTGCCTGGAGGGAGCCGTGAAACGCTCCGGCAGCCCCTGCCTCTGACTGCATTTCAACCACATTTACCTCCTGCCCAAAGATATTCTTCCTATGGTTCGCAGCCCATTCGTCCGTTACCTCTGCCATTCCGGAGGACGGCGTAATCGGATAAATAGCAGCCACCTCCGTAAAGGCATAGGCGGCGTAAGCCGCTGCCGTATTACCATCCACAGTCATCTGAATTTTCATCACGTCTTCCTCCTAATTATAATTTACTTCCATTATCTACCCAGTCCTTTGCCGCAATCACCGCATCCAGCGACGGTTTATTTATATTTACCTGGTCTGCCTTATAGTAGCCCTCCTGATTCTGCCATGCTGCCGTACATTCACAGTTGGTCGGGGTCTTGGAATTTATCCTTTTATTGTCCTTTCCCTTCAGCTGCTCCTTAGGATTGATATTGTTGATCGCCATATGAATTCCTCCTTCTAAATTTAATACAGATTTGATACGAATTAGTTTCCAGTCACCCCAGTTAATGGGATTTGTTTTCCAATGCTGTCCGCGTCAATCTTAGTCATAATTCTTATAACATTGTTTCCTAATCTGATAAAAACTATAACCCTGCACCAAAATAATAATCAAAGAAGAAAAAATACAAATCAAAAAAAGCTGCCACAGAACCAATGTCATTTTATCTTACCTCAATGACCTTGCTCCATGGCAGCCCTTTATAGCCTTCACTTTTTACATGCTATTATATTTTTCACGTGCTGCTATATTTCACAATCCTAATACCTATCATACTTTTCACACGCTACTATATTTCATAATGCAATTATACTTTTCACATGCTATTATATTCCACAATGCAATTATACTTTCCACACGCTACTATATCCCACAATGCAATTATACTTTCCACACGCCATAATCCCCCCAACAAAGGCTCCTTTATACTAAATACTAACGCGGCGAATCCGGGTGTAGATATATCCATCTGGGCGCAGACCGGGCATCCCATGATTGCCTGCACTTGGCAATCATGGGATGTTAAAGGCAAGCCCAGGTGGATATATCTACACCCGGATTCGCCTCACAGCCTACGCCAAATCTTTATTCAGACACCAGCCTCTTCTCTCCCGTAATTGCCTGAATCGGCCCAATATCCTGCGTAAACTCCAAAACCCCCAGAAATTCACCCTGCTTATCCCTGACAGCAAAATACCGTATTAAAACATACCGGCCGCCCATCTTAATCCAGAAGTCCTCATGATCCTTCTTGCCCGACTTCAGGTCCTCCACAATCTGCTCAACGATATGGACGCTTGCCGGCGGATGGCAATTCTTTACCTCCCTGCCGATTACCGCTTTCGTACGTGGAAAGATCCTTTCGCTGCCGTTTGTAAAATATTTTACGATGCCATCCTTATCGACAAAGGTCATATCAACAGGAAGAGTATCCAGCATCGCTTCCAGCTCTGCCTTAGAGAACACTCCTGTTTCAAACCGGAGGTAGCCTTCGCTTGCCGGTTCCTCACCCTGGCTCCTGGCCTTTTCCTCCACATTCACCCTGGCCGGCTTCCATTCCTGCTTCGGTTCATAGAGGCAAAAGCCGATGTCAGCACTTTCCCTGGCAATCTTTAACCACTCGTCCTCATTTAAGGTTTCAAGCACCATCGGGAACAGGATGTTTTCTTCCTTAAATATCATTTCCTCCACCCTGCTCAGTGCACTCTCAATTTTTTCTGCAATAGCTTCCTTACTTTCCTGGTTATCCTTGAGTGCTTTCAAGGCATTTTTTATCTCTGCCCTGATCTCATCATCAACTCCCCACATTACCTTAGGAGGGGCTGTAATTCCGTACTTCTCCATATAGGGGAACAGAAGGTTTTCCTTCCTCAGATAATGCTTATCAATTTCCCACAGCTTGGTCAGGTCTTCAAATAATCCATCTGCCTCTTCCTGGCCTGCATCCTTGGCAAAGCTCTCCAGCTTTGGCCTGATTCCCTTGCGCATCAGCCGTTCCAGAGCCCGGTTTTCCGCCTTAAAGGTGAATACCGGATGTCCCGGATTATCCTCTTCCTTCTCAGGACGGTGGATTTCTTCAATGGAGCCCTTAAATACGGCGGCATGGACATCACAAAGCCTTTGCACCTCGGCAATCGGCATGCCCTCCTTGATCAGTTCATTTTCCATGGCAGAGATCTCTGTTGGGGAAACGCCCTCAATCAGCTTACCAAAACGTTCCTTGACTTCCTCCACGCTTTTTCCGTCATGGAGCTCCATAATTAACTCCTTTAATACCTTCTGGCGGTATTCACGGTTGTTGATGTACTCACTCATAACCAATCCTCCTGATATGCTTTTGGTTAGGAGGATTTTTCCTCCTAACATGCTCTTGGTTAGGAGAATTTTTCCTCCTAACGTACGTAAAGTAAATTTAGTATTACAGATAAAGTTCCTATTACATTATCTTACTCTTATTTCTCCTATAATAAACATAACCGGAAGCAATAATTGCAAAGCAGATTAAAAAATAATATGGGAATAAGGGATGGGTTACGCTGCCGGACAGGATTATCAGGGAGCCAACCGTTGCCAGAACCGGGATGGCGTATCCCTTCCATTTACCCTTTAGGGTTCCCTTTTTTGTTAACCTCATTACCGTTATATAAAGCACAATATAATTTAAATAGCTCATCCCTACTGCAATCTCCGATACATCACCCCTCATGCCAAACTTTTGGGTAAGATAGTGGATCAGCATCCAGATAAGGGATAGTACATAAGCAAAAATTGCAGAATTGACCGGCATTCCACCCAGCTTTTTATTTTCCTTCTTCAGCCAGGGGCTGCCCGGCACCATATTGCGGAGCGCCATGGAATAAGGCATACGGATAAAGCCAAGAGCCAAACCGTTCACGGTGCCCAGCACCGATATTACGACAAAGGTAAGGATTACCTTGCCTCCAACACTGCCAAATAACCGGCTGGCTGCCATAAATACAGAAGCATCCCCCTGCTCCAATACCGCATCAGGCCCAATGAAGGAAGTAATGCCAACAAAATACGCAATGTAAGCGGCCAGGATTACCAATGGGGATATGGTAAGTGCTAAGGGCAGGTTCCTCTTACTGTTCTTAATTTCGTGGCAGATTGAGGTAGATATAATCCAGCCATCAAAGGAGAAGGCAATGGGCGCAAAGGCTGCTATCCAGCCAAAGGAGCCGGCGGCGGCCTTAAAGGCCTGGACATCGCCCAGGGCAAATTCACCGGGCTTTCCAAAAATCAAACCTGCTACTGCGATAATAGCCAAGGGAACCAGTTTAATGACCATGGAGGCATTCTGGAAATAGCCTCCCAATTTTGCCGACAGCATATTTAAAAGAAATAATACAGTCATGCTGATGACCCCGATTAAAACAGAGGTTTCTAAAGTAAATTCAATTCCAAATAACTGGCAGATATAGATTCCCGTCACCCAGGCAACAACTGCGGTTATGGTGGGCAAATACAGGAAGGTCTGAAACCACCCAAAGGCACAGGACGAGCCAAGGCCGACAAATTCCTCCATGTATCCGATTACTCCGCCTGGCTTATCCGTCAGGTTTGCCAGCTGTGAAATAGCCAGACATCCAAATACAATTGCAAATGCTGCCACTACAAAAACAATAATTCCTAATAGTACATTGCCCCCCGTATAGCCAAGCACATCGTCTGCCCTAAAAAATATACCGGATCCTATAACAATACCAGTGATCATGGTAATGGCAGTAAATAAACCGTATCTCCTTTTTTCCATAAAACGTCCTTTCCCATATGTGTTAGAATAAGTCACCAGAAGCCAATTTTTGCTTTGGTAACCGGCGCTGTTTTTGCGCTGTGTATACCGGTGGCTGAAGCCTTCTTCCTGGCTTCCTCCATATGATATACAGCTCTCCTAATATACCATTTTCCATGGTAAAATACAAGACGTTTTATAACTCACGTTGATACCTGCCATAACTGGGCAGAATACCAATTATAGCTTATCCTTACTACCCTTCCAGGGCAATCAGGTATGCTTTAATGGGGGCTGCCTCCGCCCCAATAATGTTAAGCGGGGCTGCCGACAGGAAATATTCCCCCTCTTCCACTTCCTTTAAATTCAAGCCCTCCAGGATATGGATCCCTTTTTGCATCAGCTGCAAATGTGTTTCATGGCCCGGCTGTGACCGTTCAACTCCAAGGGCATCAATTCCTACACCCTTCACCTTCTTCTCTGCCAGGTAGGCAGCGCCGCTTTTCTCAAGAAAAATAAAGCTGGTCTCCAGGATATCCTCAAAGGAATTCCTGGTCTTAAATAGTACAAAGTCGCCTTCCCGGATCTGTTTCTTTTCCAGGTCAGCCTCCGTAATCTTCTCCTGTACCGAGGTCAGGTCAAGTACTGTACATTTTGTTATCATGTCCCTTATGTCCAAGGTCTCCATCGTATTGCCCCCCGGAATCATATGCAGGGTGCGGTCCATGTGGGTTCCGGTATGGAGGTTCATATGGATGCGGCTTTCATAGGCCTTTGACGTATTAAAATCAGACTGCACCTCAAGCACAGGCCTCTTTTCTTCCTTCCCGTTATAAACCGGCATCCCGTGATAGATCGGCATTGATATGTCATAAATTTTATCCAGGTTAATTTTCATCTTGTTTTCTCCATTCCTGTTAAATTTTTGTAAAAATAATTACATAAATTATAACACAGGATACCCTATACATTCCACCATTTCCGCCCATCCTTTGCCAATAATTCAAAGGCTTTCACCGGCCCCATGGAACCAGCATCATAGTTGGGGAATATATTTTTTTTACGTTCCCGGTACTGTATCAACCGGTCCGTCACAGTCCAGGCGGATTCCACTTCGTCCCACCGGGAGAATAAGGTCCCATCTCCCCGCAGAATATCAAAAATCAGCCGTTCATAAGCCTCCGGCGTATTGCCCTGCATCGGATTATAATAGCTGGTATCCATCTTCGTCGGGACAATTCCGTTATGGCTGGCGAAATCCTTCGTATTAAACTGGAAGAATACACCGACACTGGGCTGTATCCTCAAAACCAGCAAATTAGGCTCCTGCAGGTCCTGCTCCTGAAAATATAGGATATTGGGCAGGGACTTGAACTGGATCACGATTTCCGCAGAGCTCGTTGCCATACGCTTTCCTGTCCTGATATAGAAGGGAGTTCCTGCCCAGCGGAAGTTATTGATATGCAGCTTCATTGCCACAAAGGTCTCCGTCTCTGAGTTGCTTGGGACATTCTCCTCTTCCCGGTAGCCCGGAACCGGCGTCCCGTCAACCATGCCCTTCCCATACTGTCCGAATACCACGTTATTCTTAAGAAATTCCGGGGTAAACTCCTGGGTTGCTTCCAAAACCTTCTGTTTCTCTGTCCGGATAGAATCCATCTTAAGATTAGTCGGCGGCTCCATTGCCACCAGGGTCAGGATCTGGAGGATATGGTTCTGCAGCATATCGCGCATGGTACCGGCCTGCTCAAAGTAACCGCCCCTGGTTCCGACCCCCAGCTTCTCTGATAGGGATATCTGTATATTATCGATAAACCGGTTATTCCATAAGGATTCAAAAACAGTATTGCCGAAGCGCAGGACCATGATGTTCTGGATCATTTCCTTGCCTAAATAGTGGTCGATACGGTAGATACTTTTCTCCGGAAATACTTCGTTAATCTTATCATTTAAAGCCCTTGCCGTCTTTAAATCCTTTCCAAAGGGCTTTTCAATTACCAGCCTGCAAAATGCCCCCGGCTTTACTGCCATATCACTCGCCTGTAAGCCCTGTACAATCGTCTCAAAATATTCCGGGGCTACCGCCAGGTAATATACCCGGTTTCCACCGCTTTTTACCTTGGTGTCCAGCTGGCCCAGGTACAGCTTAAGCTCCTGGAAGCCGGACAGGTCAGTAAAATCAAATTTATAATAGTGGATCATCCCCCGGAGCCTCGTCCAGATGGCCTCATCTATTTTATTACGGGAATATTTTGCAACCGCCTCACGGACATCCTTTAGATAGTCCTCCAGGGTCTTCTCCCTTCTTCCGACGGCGACAATCGCAAAATGCTCGGGAATCAGCTGATCCCGGATGAGATTATATATGGCAGGCATAAGCTTTCTATGAGTTAAGTCACCGGTACCCCCGAATATCACCATGAGTGCCGATAATTCCTTCGATAATTGCTCGATATTATCCATTCTCACACTCTGCCCTCCTTCTTTTTTTCATAGTTACCTTGATTGTTGTTACCTTTGCTATTGATACTTACCTAACTACTCTCTTACCACTTTGTATGGTAAATTCCTTCCTTATCCTTACGCTCATAGGTGTGCGCTCCAAAGTAATCCCTCTGTGCCTGTAATAAATTCATCGGAAGCTCTGCCCTGCGGTAGCTGTCGTAATAGGAAATGGCACTCGTAAAAGCAGGTACCGGGATACCGGCAGAAACCGCTGTCTTAATAACTTCCCTCCACTCCTCCTGATAGTTGCTGATAATATCCTTGAAATAATCTGCCAGCAGCAGGTTGGGAAGCTTAGGCTCCTGCTGGTATGCACTTGTAATCTGGTTTAAAAACTGTGCCCTGATAATACAGCCCCCACGGAAAATCTTAGCAATATCCCCAAAGCTTAAGTTCCAGGAATACTGCCCGGAGGCGGTACGGAGCAGGCTAAAGCCCTGGGCATAGGCACAGATCTTACTTGCATAAAGAGCCTTGCGGACCGAGCCGATAAAGTCTTTTGATTTTTGGATCCTGTCATTTGGCCCGCTTAACTGCTTACTTGCCTCCACTCTCTCTTCCTTCCTTGCTGAAAGATAGCGTTCGTAAACAGCATTCGTTATGGTTGGTATCGGTGACCCCAGATCCAGGGCAATTTGGCCGGTCCATTTGCCGGTACCCTTCTGTCCTGCTACATCCAGGATCATATCCACCAGATAATTGTCCGTGTCTTCATCCTTTTTTGCAAATATCTTAGCCGTAATATCGATCAGGTAACTGCTAAGCTCACCCTGGTTCCATTCCTCAAATACCTCATGCAGCTCCGGCGGCGTTAAATGCAGCACCTCCTTTAATATAGAATATGCCTCACTGATCAGCTGCATATCCGCATATTCAATTCCGTTGTGGACCATTTTTACAAAATGACCGGCACCGTCCTCACCAATGTAGGTGCTGCAGGGCTCTCCATCCACCTTGGCAGAGATTGCCGTAAGGACCGGCTCCATCCTTTGGTAAGCCTCCCGGCTTCCGCCGGGCATAATGGCCGGGCCGTTCCTTGCCCCTTCCTCACCGCCGGAAATTCCGGTACCAAGATAATGGAAGCCCAGTCCACTTAATTCCTGGCTCCTCCTTATGGTATCCAGATAGTAGGAGTTGCCGCCATCCATAATTAAATCCCCCTCCGACAGCAGCGGAAGAAGCTGTTTTATGGTGTCATCAACTGCAGCTCCCGCCTTCACCATCAAAATAATCCTACGGGGTAATTCAAGGGAAGCCACAAATTCCTCTAAGGTGTAGGCTCCCGCCATATCCTTTCCTTTTGCTTCCTCCAGCAATTCATCGGTTTTACCAGGTGTCCGGTTGTATACCGACACGGAAAAACCATGGTCTGCAATATTAAGGGCTAAATTCTTCCCCATAACCGCTAAACCAATCACTCCAACTTGTTGTTTTTTCATGGTAACCTCCATCTGCCCTTTTGGCGGCATATTAAGTAATATTTCTGATTACAGAAATAGATTCTATAATCTCCTATCTTGTAAATTATAAAATCTATCCACTATTATCTGTAACTATGTCACAACTTTATTATTTTTCTTACTCCAGCCATATAATAACATTATATCCGGATTATTTAAGTCGATATCTTGTATTTTAGTACTTTTTTCTAAAATTCACAAGAAATATATTTTATAAATCCACGAACAGATCTGTCCCTATGCTCCCGTCACCTTAAATCCGGCTTCCTGCAGAGTATTTTTAATTACTTCCATATCAATCTTTTTCATCGCCGCTCCCTTGGGAAGAGTCATAAATCTCCCTGCAGTAGCCAGCATCCCTGGCTTTGTGATGTCTTTAAATCCTAAATCTGCTAAAACAGCAGGAAGCTCCGGGTACGCAGAACATAATTCATATACCGATTTGCTTATATCCAATTCTTTCCCCTCCATGATAAAACCTCCATTCTTTCCATTAATAATTACTACTTATTTTATAGTTTATGCCGGGTTCTATTTTTTTACTGTGATTTCCGTCACAATTTTTTCTGGACGGATATCCCTATCTCCTTTCTATTCCGGGGAGCCGGCTCTAAATACTTTATTAGAAAAGGGTAATCACAGGAGAAAATAACTATGTCTCCTTCCAAAGGAATCATTATCTGGCTAATAACTTTTCTTTTTAAAAATATCCGGTAGGTATATTGTATTACCCCAATACACCTGTCGGATATTTTTTTCTTGTCTATTCCAGCTTAGAGGCAACTTAGCTTCTTACGAAATGCCACTATTCCATACCCCCGTCAACTGAAAATACCATCCTTATTAATTTTCCATTGAACTGTCACCGGGTTTTTATCGTCCCCGTCCCAAATTAATCCATCTAAAACACCAGCTCCTCAAATAGGGCTTTTACCGTGGTCATCTCCTTCAATCTGTGGACATTATCACCGCAGAAAATCAAGCCTTCATCCAGCCTTCCTTCCACAGCATTAATTAACGCCTTTGTAATACAGTATGGTGTCTCCTTTGGGTTGCAGTGCTCCAGACAATTAAAGCATTTGGTTACCGGGATCCTTCCCTCTTTTACTGTCTTTAAGAAGGGATTCATAATAGCCCGCCCTGGCATTCCCACCGGGCTGATTACGATCTTGACATCCTCCTCCTTTGCCTCCAGATAAGCTCTTTTGTAGGTCTCGCTGGCATCACATTCCTCTGTAACCACGAACCTGGTTGCAATCTGCACCCCATCTGCCCCAAGCTCCAGGGCATGCTTAATATCCTCTTTATCAAAGATGCCTCCGCCGATTACTACCGGAATCTTAAGGTCATATTTTTTCTCATACTCTTTTTTACACTCGATGATGCCTTTCACTTCTGTATCATAATCCAGCTCCTCAATGTGATCCAGCTGTTCCTTTGAAAAGCCAAGATGTCCGCCGGCCCGGGGGCCTTCAATTACAAGGAAGTCAGCAGTCCTGTTATATTTACGGTCCCACATTTTCAATATAACAGCGGCAGCCTTGATACTGGAAACAATGGGTGCAATCTTCGTTTTAAAGCCCTTTACTAATTCGGGCAGGGATATGGGAAGCCCCGCGCCGGAGATAATCACATCCGCCCCGCCTTCACAGGCCGCCTTTACATATTTATCATATTCCTTTGTTGCTACCATGATATTTACGCCCACAACTCCGCCCTGGGCGGTCTCCTTTGCCAGCTTTATATGCTTTTTGATGGCTACCAGATTGCTTGCAATCTGATGCTTGTTAAAGTCCGGTTCATCATAACCTATCTGGGCTGTTGAGATAATGCCGATACCGCCTTCTTTCGCAACTGCGCCGGCTAACTTCGACCTGCTGACACCAACTCCCATGCCGCCCTGTATAATTGGAATTCTGGCAACTAAATCGCCTATCACAAATGGTTGCATAATCATATGAATCCTCTCCTAATTCTCTACTTGGACTTCCTATCAAAATCTTAGCCAAGGACCTGTCTGCCTATGGAAAACTATTTTGATAATCAAACTATTTATTTGTTTTAAATCTGGTGCTCCCACCAGATTAAACTAATTATAAGGCATATAGAGAATTGTTGTCAAGATATTATAGTACATTTTTCTATCTTATATAGTTTTGATTACTACATATCCATAATTTAGTAAGGCAGACCCAATTAGCAATAAAGCCCATATCACTTTTGCTGTTTACACATGGATATCCACAGCCTCAAATATATATTAATATGAATTTAGGCCTGCTCAGCAAGTGCCATATATGTCTATCCAGAAAAACCCAGCCGGTAAACAGCTTATTTGGAGGCTATTCACCGGCTGGGCATGCACTTCTTCCATACTTCTCCCTTATTCCGTAAAGGGCACCAATCCCAGACGGATAAAATATCCCTGGTCGTGCTGGCAGACCGGGCATACCTTCGGGGCTTCCTTTCCCCAGTGGATATGGCCGCAATGCAGGCACATCCAGCCTACCTCTACCTCTGAGACATATAATTTGTTTTCCTCCAGCAGCTGTGCAAAACGGGCGAATCTGTCACCATGGGTTTTCTCAATATTGGCAATCATATGGAAAGAAGCGGCTACTTTATTAAAGCCCTCCTCCTTTGCGATATCGCCAAAGGATTTATAGACAGAATCATACTCCTCATACTCATTATGCTGGGCTGAACGCAGCAGCTTAGCCAAATCCTTATGGATATCAACCGGGTATCCTCCATCCACATGGATTGTCTCGCCTGCAAATTCCTTGAGATGATTGTAGAAAATCTCTCCATGCTCCTTCTCCTGGTCTGCGGTGAACTTAAATACTGCTTCAATTACATGCTGGTGCTCCTTTTTTGCCTGGGAGGCCGCAAAGGTGTACCTGTTCCTCGCCTGGCTTTCACCGGCAAAGGCTCTCATAAGATTATCCTTAGTCTGACTATCCTTAAACTCAACTGACATAAACAAACCTCCAATCTATGTTTGCTTAAAGTATTGCCAGTTGATCCCGGTTTTTATCAGGAAAAAACAAAATATTTATGGGCTAATTCCCTCTTGTATCATATTGCTTCAGCAATATATTATTTTCCAGATGGATATGCTCGTGCAGGTCCTGCTCTAATTCCTCAAGCAGCTCATAGGTCTTTCGGAAGGTTCCACAGACATCCTCCGGAATATGGTAATGTCCTGTCGCATGGCGCAGCTTTTCAAGAACCTCACCGGCAGCTTCATGCTCCCCGATAATAATGGCAGACAGCTCTGAGATTTCCTCCCGGTGGTCCGCTTCATTTTCAAAGGCGGGAAACAGCATGGTCTCTTCTCTCAGCAAATGCTGCTCCAGGTCTGATTTTAACATCCCGTAGAGCCGGTAGACCTCAAAAAGCTCCTTATGCTTGCTTCCATGAACCCTTAATATGGTTGACAGAAGGTCTGCAATCTCAGGAAGCGCCTCACGCAAATAGCTATGGTGCCGGTCTTCGATATAAGTGGAAAGCGCCGTGGGGCTCATGGAATTAAGGCTGATATCCCTGTAGCTGTCTTCCCTTTCCCTCTGTGCTTCCTCCAGTGCTTGATAAATTTCTTCTGCCGGTATCCCCTGCTCCCTGATCACCGCATCCAGATTCCTATGCCCACCGCAGCAAAAATCAATCCCATAGCCTCCAAATATTTTACTTGCTTTTGGTAGTTCTGCAACTACACTTCCTATTGTAATATTTTTCTCCCTAAAATTCATAAAAGCCTCCTATCACGCCTGATCTTTTTTAACATTTTTAAAAGTAAATTTTTAAAAAGATAGCGTTATTTTTATTATGATTATAATTGATGACCTCAAGGTTTCTTTGCGTCTTTTGATGTTATCAGTATAATCGAAGCTTAATGAATATTCTGTGATTGAAATCAAAGTTGCCCTTTTTGGTAAAATAGTATCATATTTCCCGGCAGCCCCAACACCCCCTTCAGTCCGTCAACTTACTGCGTATTACCAATTACCCATAACATATCGTTACTATTTTATAAATCCTTACCATTTGTTTTAATGACATTTTGATACCAGTAAAAAGAATCTTTTGGATATCTCGATAAATCCCCTGTGCCATCATCGTTCTTATCAACATAGATGAAGCCATAACGTTTTTTCATTTCACCGGTAGTAGCACTAACCAGATCAATCGGGCCCCACATTAAATATCCAAAACAATCCACATGATCTTCTGTAATTGCTTTTTTTATTTGACCTAAGTGTGCCTTTACGTATTCGATACGATAATCATCGTGAATCGTATTGTCAGCATTTTTAACATCATTGCTGCCCAATCCATTTTCAGTGATAATCATCGGCAAACCGTATCTGCGATAAGTATAGTTTAATAAGTAGCGCAATCCGATTGGATCTATCGCCCATCCCCACTTATTTTGTTCACAATATGGGTTTTGCACCCCTCCAAATAAGGTTTCGTCTTCTCCCTCATAGCCTTTATATTTACTCACACTTGACGAATAGTAGTTAATCCCGATAAAATCTATTTTTCCTTCTTCAAAAAACTTTTCATCTTCCGATGTCATACCGATGTTGATTTTCAGGTTCTCATATTCTTTCAGCTTATATAGAGGAAATTTGCCGGCAGTCATGGCATCTAACTGATAAAAATCCCGGTCCATGTCTTTGAAAGCATTCAATACATTGATCGGATCACAGTTATAGGGATACGACGGCGTTAGTCCAAAGACACATCCAATCCTATTGTTTGCGTCGATATCTTTGATCAGTTTCACCGCTTTTACACCGGCCAATGTCATGTTGTAACCAATTATGGCTAATATTTCTTTTCTATTACCTTTCAATTCACTATATTTCATCCCGGCTAAGATATAAGTAAACATATCTGACGCCTCTGTTTGAGGATCAATGTGATTCATTTCATTGAATGTCACCCAGTACTTTACTTTCCCCTGAAAAGCCGTGACTACAGTCTTAACATATTTTAAATAGAAATCTACTACTTCACGATTCAGCCAGGACTGATACGCTGTCACCAAATGCATCGGCATTTCAAAATGATACAATGTCACTATTGGTTCGATCCGATATTTTAATAGTTCATCAACGACATTCTGATAAAATTGTAATCCTTTTTGATTTGGCTCTTGCTCATCACCCCTTGGATAGATTCTGGACCAGTCAATGGATATCCGCAATGAAGTGAATCCCATCTGAGCAAACAGCTGTATATCTTCTTTATACCGATGATAGAAGTCAATCCCTTCATGCGATGGATATCTTTTATCTAACTCTATCGTTTTCGTATATTCCCTTGGTGTATCATATGCTCCGGCAGTAGCATAGTCCATAATTGCCGGGCCTTTACCATCCTCTTGCCAAGCTCCCTCTAATTGATGGGCAGCGATGCTGCCGCCCCATAAAAAGCATTCCTTCATTTTCTAATACTCCTTATCCATCAGATGATGACCGTGATGCAACAATCATCTTTTTTTAGTTCTGTGACATTTGTTGGTACAACATCTAAATAGTCTGCCGTATTCGTAACAATCGTAATAACCACCGGATCGTAACCCGCTACAATTATGTTGTCAAAATCAACTTCTATGAGACTGTCACCCGCCATAACCTTATCGCCTTGTTTCACCTTCGACGTAAAGTATTTACCCTCTAATCGCACTGTATCGATACCAATATGGATTAATACTTCCACTCCATACTCCGTTCGAATCCCAATCGCATGATTAGTCGGGAACAAACTGATTACTTCACCGCTAACCGGTGCGGATATGACAGTATCTTCCGGTATAATTCCAATACCTTTGCCTAATGCTGATGAAGAAAATGCATTATCATTGACTTCATTCAGGGCTACTTTCTTTCCTTTTACCGGTGCATTTATTTCAAAAGTAGTAATGCCGTCTATTTTATTTGTTTCTTTTTTAGTTTCTTTTGTATTTTGCACCTCATCTTTGGGAATACCCAGGATATAGGCAGCAATCATCGATCCGGCAAAACCGATTACCACCGCAATAACCATCATATAGAAGTTCCGGTAATTATTATCACCAATAAACGATGTAATTCCAAGGATACTAACTGGTGCATATCCAATTACTTTCATAATCCCCGCAAATAATCCACCGAGTCCACCGCCGATCATCACCGCAATAAAAGGGCGGCGATACTTTACAAAAACACCATAGATCGCCGGTTCAGTAACTCCCATAAAAGCACTGAATGCAGTGGCACCAAACAACTGTCTTTGCTTCATATCCTTTGTTTTAAGAAAATATCCAAAAACGGCTCCGCAAACAGCAATATCAGAGATGACCCAGGCAGTTGTAAAAACCGGATCGTATCCCAAAGTTGCATAAGAGTTCATAAAAATCGGGATAATAAAATTACCGGCACCCATCATGATTAAGAATGGCTGTAAAGCCGCATACATCATCACTACGATCCAACTTCCAAAAGTATCGGATAAGAAACCAAAGATGATATTTAAGAAGCCGCTCATATAATTCCCCAGCGGACCGAATAAAATTAAAGTTATCGGCAAAGTAATAATCAGTGATAGCATTGGATTAATAAAATATTGCAATCCTTTCGGAATTATCTTATTCAGTCCATTACCTAAAAATTTCATGAAAACGATGCTTAATATGATAGGAAAGAACGAATTTGAATAAGTTATCGTCAGTAACCCGATTCCTAAAAAATCCAACCCTTCCACGCCGTTAATCCCTGTTGATAACAACGTGACGGCCAATGCTACCGATATATATTCATTTACGCCTAGTCTTTTCGAAAATGAAAAGGCAATGAAAACCGGCAAAAAGTAAAATACCGATGTTCGTAACGCTTCCAGTAATTGGTATGTAGAACTCTCGGCAGAAACAAGACCGGTCACTGAAAGAACCGATAATAGTCCCGCCAGAAGTCCCGATGCTATTAAGGGTACCAGAATCGGACTCATAGACTCTGACAATATCTTTAGTGCCATGGTTGCCAGTTTCTCTTTTTTACCATCACCAGTCTGCATATCTGTTTTCATTCCCAATAATTCATTCAACTCAGGCGAGATCTCTTGCACCTGTGTTCCGATTATTATTTGAAATGCAACTTCATTTGATACGACATCGATGACATCCGGCAGTTCCTTGATCTTTTCTGTTTTTGCCAGACTGCGATTTTTTAATTTAAAACGTAATCTCGTCATACAATTAGTTACACTGACAATATTTTCTTCTCCTCCAACCAGTTCAATTATCTGTTCGCAAAACGCTTTATATTTCATCTATTTCTCCTTTTCATCATACATTGTCACTCTGTGAATATGCAAAATTAAGTATGTCTCTTCATCACTGCTAATCTCATTACCAAATGCTGTTTCTACATACTTTCTTATCTTATTAACACATAGAAAAGCTTCTGGATACAATTTACGAATCTGCTTGTTTAACTCTGTTTCATCCGAATCATATATTTCATTTTTTATCATCCGAACGACAAAATACTGTAGATGGGTTATAAGTCTCATGTAGTTTAACGTGTCTTCTTTTAAATCTAAACTGTAATGATATTTTATGATCGCCAGAATATCCTTAACTGTGTCCAGCATTTTTGTCATATCATTAACATTAGACCCATTACTCGTCTGAAGATTAATAAAGTGTAACGCTATCGATACGGCTTCTTCACTTGGACAATTCTTTTGTAAAACCTGGTTAATCCTGTCAACTGCATATAATCCAATTTTATAATGCTCCGGATAAAATTTTTTAACTTCCCAGGCAAGCGGACTTTTAATGATCTGATCCTTTTCCAACCGCTTAATAGCAAAGTTAATGTGGTCCAGTAGTGCCAGATATAGATAATCTGATATCTTTTCTTGAATTATTTTTTCACCATATGCAATCGTCTCGTTTACAATTTGGAAATATTCTTCTTTTGTATTGGATAACAGGTAACTAAAATGCTCCAACTTTTCATGGGAATCCAGCACATACATTTTTTGAATTTCGTGATCCTCGATTTTATCTCCTGCCTTTTTGCAAAAAGCAAGCCCTTTCGAATATATAATAACCTCATTACCGCCCCGTTTTACAATGCCTACATGGTTGTTTAATATCTGGCTGACAATCATATTTTCCTCCTTTCCAGAAAAAAAAACTCAAACTACTTAAAAACAATGACTGCTTTTAAGTGGCTTGAGTTCTGCCTGCATAATCAGTAACATACTCTTGACGGTAACTACAGCGTTACCTTTATTTTGTTCTTTTTTCCTTATTTTCCGACTTTATTATATAGAAATTTATCTAAAATGTCAATAATATATTCTTGATTTTCTACAGTTTTATACACAGTCTCCGGTAGTCTTGGATATCATGCAAATTTCTTTATAAAAAATGCTCAAAACATAAAGAATCCACAGTCTTATTGTAATCATATCCTTTCCTTTCAGACTACCGCTTATGCTTTTTTACATAGTCTTTTTTCTTAACAGGAATCCAAATTTCGCTGTAATAGTTTTCATCCTGGTTACCCTGCGGATAATCTCCTGTATTGGTATACATTTCAATATTGTAACCTGCTGCAATTTCATAATCCCTGCAATTAGGCAGCCATTCTGAGAAGATTTTTTTGTTCACATCCTGCAGAGCTTTCGGCATTGCACCCTTGCAAGGAAAAACAGCCCATGTGTGTTTGGGGATAATCTTTGTAATAACATCATAGGGTATTTCTACCGCTGGATTGTAATTGTCTGCAATCAAATATTCAAACTCATCTGAGCCCATGTTCTCGTCTATGCATACCCCGTACATACCGCATACAAACTTCCCCTTTCCCGCCTGATAATGCTCTGTCCAAAACTGTGGGATTTCTGCAGTTGCACTATCATATTTAAATACCTTTGATACGCCCATGACAGTAAACGAATCTTTTTCAACAATTTTGTAATCCATAATATAACCGCCCTCCAATGAAAATTTGATTTTAAGCGGAGCAAAGGACCTAATCATTGCCCCATCTTTTCGAACAGCAGTCGGTGTGACACCATGAAACCGGGTAAAAGCTTTTGCGAAACTGTCCGGTGAGTCGTAACCATATTTCAATGCAATATCAATGATTTTTTCATCAGTAGAAACAAGCTCACTGCCGGCAAGGGTAAGCCTGCGCTGTCTGATATACTCTCCGAGGGTAAAACCACAAAGCATTGCAAAACCTTTTTGGAAATAGAACGGAGACATAAATGCTTTTTTTGCAATATCTTCTATTGCGATTTCTTCCGTGATATTCTCCTCGATATAGTTTATAATCTCACCGATTCTTTCAATCCACCCCATAATCATCACCTCTGTCTGTGTCTATATCTTATCTCAATTCAAGCGGTTGTTCCCGACTTTTTGTGTTATGTTTTGTCTTGCCTGAAAGATTATATAAATAATGCACGTCAAATTCTTATTTATCAACATGATGTAAAACTCTTATATCCATATGATGTAAAACTCTTATATCCATTCTACCACGCATATGTGCATAAAGAAAAGACAGGATCTGATTTTTCACCAGGATACTATGGAACTAAAACCATTACCTTCCCTCCCTCTTCTGCTTTATCCACGTTTTACTTTCAATATTCCTGCATCCATCTCACAAACGGTATCACAAAGCTCCTGGATGTCTTCGGAATTATGGCTTGCTAAAATTATGGTTTTTCCCTCGTCCCTTAACCCTTTTAATATGTCACGGATTTCCTTCACGCCAGCATGGTCTAATCCATTCATAGGTTCGTCAAAAATCAGGATCTCCGGGTCTTCCATGATGGCTTGTGCGATCCCCAGCCGCTGACGCATTCCCATAGAATATTTTCTAACATGCTTTTTGCTGTCAGGATCAAGCCCTACTTTTGTTATGGCGGCGCGTATTGCGTCTTTTTTAATTTTATGGTTAATAGAGGCAAGCAGACGTAGATTTCCATACCCGCTGTAATTTGGCAGAAAGCTTGGTTCCTCAATAATGATTCCAACATTATCTGGAATATCCGTGTCTTTTCCTATTCTTTTACCGTCTACTGCTATTTCTCCGGCAGATGGCGGAATAAACCCGCAAATGCATTTAAAAAGCACCGTTTTGCCTGAACCGTTGCGGCCAATGATACCGTGGATTTTACCCTTCTCAAACGCAATGGTCACATCCTTTAGTACGGTTCCCTCTTTAAAGCGCTTACTCACATTGGTTACAGTGATTATATTTTCTGACATAGGCCCATACCTCCTTACAACTCCGATGTAATCTCTATCGATATTTTTTTAATGCCCACAACTAATAAAGCGGATAAAACAACAATACTTACACTAAAAAAAGCAAATGGATATGCCATATTGGGAAACATTGAAACCCCCATTGGGTCTAAAACGCCCAATCTTGAAAGCGACACGGGCGAGAAATGATAAAACGCAGGAGAAAGCATGTTTGTAACGAGTAAATCAAAAAATAGAATCACGCCCCCGGCAGCCAAGCCAAGCATTCGATTAAATTTCAGATTGATTACAAACAGGACCAAGCCTAAAAAGCACGCCACGCCCCAATTCAAGAGAAAGCTAAGGCCAAACGCTTCAAATGGGGAATAAAAAGCCGTTATTTCCTTTGTAATACCAAATTGCAATTTTATCTGCGCACCCATGTCGGTTTGTGCCAGGGTATGGATGATTTTCCCCCACCCGTTTGTCGCGAATGTCGCGTATGGAAGCAAGACCAGTATGGAGACCAACATTAGGAATAAGAAATAGATGGCGCCGGCCATGACGATATACAGTATTTGCCCCAGCACCCAGGGTATACGTTTACTTCTAATGATGATATAGGGCTGGTTCTTATTAATAAAGGGTGCGTCGGAAAACAAAAATACAATTCCGGCAAGTAATATCAGCTGCTTGACCGGATCGTTGGAGAAAAAGGGGAAAATAAGGGGGTTGGTTTTTATCCCCGTCCTGCCGGTCAGACTGCCGATCACATCAAAATCATTCCACACAAACATACTCATCAAAATAAAGAGACAAATAATGCGCGGATTTGTTATCCATTGCCGGATGGAATATATGGCGATGCAGAATATTTTTTTAACCATTGGCAATCCTCCTCTTCGCGGTGCGGACGAATAAGATGTCACAGATGACGGTAAGTGAAAGAAAGACCGCTGTCGCCATCCAAAGTATTGTGGATGCTGTGGCGCCCAATACCCTTGCGGTAGCAAGCTTAGCGGGGTCCAACCATATGGGCAGGGCAAAAACATTGGCGATTTGGTTTAGCACAAAGCTCAAGGCGAAAGGAGAGATGTACGCAACATACCGATTTGGCATATAACCGGATATCATAAGCCCCAGCGATGAGAAGAAGACCGCTTGCAAGAATACAATATAAAGATAGGACAGGAAGAATAACGCCGCCTCCCCCTTTACAAGCAGATCGCCAAAGGCCTGATTGGAAAATTCCATTTCTACAGCAATAGCTTCAGGCAATATGCTTGGCTGCGTCACACATACATAACCGATAAATATAGCCGCGCCGATGACGACAGCCGCCCCACCCGCAACAGCGGCAGCGATGCATTTGGATAGGGCATAGGCTGTCTTTTCGCTTCTTATGATTATAGAAAAAGCGAACCTTGTCTGCCAGTCTATACAAAAGCTTGCCCCATACGCAAAGGTTGCGCTCAGAATAAGCAGATTTGAAATGTTATTATACTTAAGCGTGTTATTAAAAGCGGCAACAGCAGAGGTGATATGTGATATCATTCCGACTGAGCCAAAATAAAATATGGCCACTGTGGAAAAAACTCCGACCACAAAGCCGGAGGAAAGAAACCCACGGTAAAAATCCGTTTTAAGTATGGTCATAAAATTTTTGATGGCAGCCTCCCCCCTTCTTACCGGATTTCTTCTCCTGTGATGGCGTTGATGAACATCATGCTGCTGCCTGCACTGGATTGCGAATCTTGCTTCCCATCCTTTGAAGGCTTGTTTATCGTCCTTTCATAAGACAATGTCAGGCACCATGCGGGAATAAGCTTCACTTCATCATAATTATTATTATAAGGAACAGGCACATATTCAAAATCGATTGCCGTGACGGTAACCTTGTCCGTGGATATAATGGCGTTGTGTTCTTCATAGGCTTTTTGGAGTGCTTCTTCCACGGAGATGAGCGTACCTGGAGATTCCGCAACGCCTTGCTGCTGATAAATCCCATTAAAATGCAATTGAATAATGCCGTTTCGGGAGAAGGATACCCTGGCGGTTGACCCGTTAAGAGCCCGGTCGCTTGCCTGGATCGTATATGATTTTTGGGTAACAGGTATATTGTTTTGGGTCATTTTGAAAAAAAAGATATAAAAATCATCCTCCTGTGTAAATGTGTCTTTCGTTTGATATCCTTCCGTCGGGTTCTGTATGGGAGAAATACCCGCTGCTTTTTGTTTATCAATCTCTCTTTGGATTTCTTCCTCCTGCTGCCTTTGCATTGTGAAAGAATCAATGGCATAAATTTCGGCATCGTCCATTATATCCACGGATAATTCCGTTAGAACAGCGGAAACGGTCCCGAGTGCCTCTGACCTGGGCATAAACCCTAAGTTCTCCTGCGTATACACCTCGCCAAACCGTCTGTTAAGAGAAAAAGTATCACTTGCTGCGACAAAGGAATCCGTGGGAAACTGGACATAGGCAAAATCCTGTGTACCATATCCGAGAAAGCCGTCATTAATATTAAGGTATGAGCTGTCATCTTTGTACAATATGGTATCATCATAGCTGCTTAAGCTTCTTTGAGGTGTTTTCCCTTTATAAAAAATGGATAATAACTTTTGTTCATCAAATGGCATATATTCAG
Organism: Clostridiales bacterium; assembly: GCA_012839295.1. Classification (GTDB taxonomy): domain Bacteria; phylum Bacillota; class Clostridia; order Lachnospirales; family Lachnospiraceae; genus Mobilitalea. The sequence goes on along the minus strand of DUNO01000001.1, from coordinate 397,877 downwards.
CAAGTAATATATCTGCTTTTTTGACATTGGGGACATGCACGTCCGCCTCCACGTCAAAATCTTCGCTAAAGACTTTGCTGATATGGGTGGGAGTGCCTAGCAGCAGAGATTCTATAGAGCTATTATCAGCTATATTATGTTCTGTTCCCGTAGGGGCAGCGGTTTGCCCTGGTTCCTGTGTCGGCTTAATAATTACCGCATTCAGGTCTTCCGGTCCGCATGCCGTCAAGCTGAATATTATCAGGCAGCCACCCAGAAGCCGTGTAGTTTTTTTTAACCTTGTCATATCATTTTGCTCCTTAATTGTTCATGGATTAGTTAAAGCTGGCCTGCACATCTGTCTGGGCGTTTGGCCGCAGACCCGTTCCAGAGGCAGGTGCTGTGGTGTAGGGCTGGAATAAGTGTACCTTGTGTATGGATACAAAGTACTCAACAAAACCTCAACAAAATGTTAACGCGCGTAGGATAAAAAAAGCAAGTATGGGTGTTCTGCCATACCTGCTTCCTTTTTTGTTATTTAATTTTCTTAGTATCCCCGCGTCCTGTCGATTATGCTGCCATCAATGGCGTTGACCGTTAGATGGCTGACATGCTCTGTAAGCAGCTCCTGCCCGCCATCGTATTCTATGGCCATAGTACCAAAAAAATCCCACACCGGCACAATCAGCCCGGTTACCGGATCATCATTTTCCTGGATCCGTGCCATTCCCAACTGTACCTGATCAATATTGAAGGCCAGCTTCACATCCTCGCCATACTGTGCATGCGTGACCAGAATCATTGTGGAAAAGATGTCCTGAATATCCTCAAATGGCATGAGCTTGGTATGTCCGACCACCTGCTCCATCACCTCATAAGGGGATTCCCATAAAAACTCAACAATACCGGTATCATCGATGATGAACATGACCCTCTCATATGGCCAACTGGCGGCGAGCCTCTCACCCGTCCTTTCATCTATCGGAACAACAGTCCTACCTATGTTGTTTTCAGCGTAGGTTAAAAGCGTGCCTCCAAGGCTGCGTACAAACTCCAGCCGATAAGCATGACGTTCCTGCTGTTTAACAACACCGCCCTGCAGGAAAGCGCTGCCCCAGACCTCTTCACAGGAGTAAAGCTCCATATCAGGGATATTCAAAGCCCGGAGCGCTTCTGCAGCCTTATTCCTGGCATCCTCCGGTGAGATGGAAAGCGGCATTTGTCCTGCGGCCATGAGCCCGAGCTTCCCTAAATCACCTTTACTTGCTTCCGTGTAATAGCTTGCCTCATGCCCGATATCCGCATAGCCTTTTTGCTCGCATGTATAGAGCAGCATATTTTTATTTTCAGCGAGCTGGTTAACGATGCCCAAATACTTATGGTCCCCTTTGTCTTTTGCATAACCCGTGATCTGGGAGACACCCTGCTTCGCCTGCTTAAACACTTTTGAGGCTGGAAGAACCTCATGGGGCTTGTCAGGTATTTCAATGCCCGCCAATTTGAATTTATCAATGCTCCGCCGGAGCTCTTCCCCTTTGGCAGGATCGGTTTCCATTGCCAGTTCTTCTATCCATTGCATCAGCCTCTCTTCCTCAGAGCTATATCCAGCTTCATAGCGGTCATTAAAAGCTGCGTCCCCTATAAAATACGCAATGCTGCAATCCGCTTCTTCCTGGGTAAAATCGCGGCTGCGCACCCGCACTACCGGAATGCTGTCCGTCCCAGGGCGGGTAATATCGGCGTCCACATTGACGGAAATATCACCCTTTGCGTCTGCTACGGACAGTATCATGCGATCAGGCATATTTAGCATTTCAGCGATGCCCTTCTTTTCTTCTTCATTGCCGGAAGCAGCTTCAAGCAGCTGGTCGTTGGTCTTCCCCACCACAATTAGGCTATCCGGCAGCTTTTGGCAGGAAGCCAGGTTAACTGCCATTACCAAAGCCAAAAGAACCATAAATCTCCGTTTCATAACATACCTCGTTCCATTCCATGCCTCAAAAAATTTCTTCTAAAAACCCTCATCGAAATGCTAACTTGACGGATTCCCAGGAAAGATTATTTTCATGGTCGTACCTACATTTGTCTGACTGTCAATAACCAGCCTGGCATCGTGGGCATCGGCTATCCGTTTTACCAGTGCCATCCCCAATCCGCTGCCGCCATTTTTTTTACTACGGGAGCGGTCTACCATGTAAAACGGGTCGGTTATCCTCTCGATATCACCCTGCGGTATGCCTTTGCCATTATCCTGCACTTCCAATGTGTTGCCATAGGCCCGCAAAGCTATGGGTTGCCCCGGCTCAGATGCTTTGGACGCATTATCAATAAGATTTATTAATAGCGATTTCATCAGGTCATAGTCCATTTTTAGGGTTTCCAGGTTGCATTCACTTTTTAGCGGGGTATTGCGCTCCCGCATCGCCTCCGCTGTGCTTTCTATAATATCATCGAACAACCTCTTTATGTTCTCAGGCTGTATTCTAATATCTTCTTCCAGGGTAATGAGTTTAAGCAGCTTTTGGGTTAACCGTTCCAGCCACCGGCATTGCGCGTGGATATGGATAAGGGAATTTTGTGCTTCCTCTTTGCTTAAATCAGCGGATAACAGCGTATCGCTATGGATTATCATGGAAGTCATTGGTGTTTTGAATTCGTGGGTAAGGCCGCCGATAAAAAGCTGCTGGCGTTTTGCCGTATCTTCCAAATCAGAAATATGGGATTGCACCGCATCGGCCATGGCGTTGAAATCCCTGGCCAGTCCGCCTACTTCATCCTTAGATTGTATCTGTGCCCGTTTGTCATATTCGCCAACTGCGATGCGCCGGGTTATGTCCTGCAAGCTTATAAGCGGCTTGCTGGCTTTCCGGACAAACAAGATGATGAGCAGGGTACCGGCAATCACTCCTATTCCGCAGATTAGGACAAAGCGCCAGGTCATGGCGGCGATGTTATTAAAAATCCCCGTTACGTCCTTAACGATGTATACCGAATAGCTGTCATTGAGAAGAATCAGCCCACTTCCCACAATGAGGATATTTCTGCCTTCTATTTTCTCCAATGATGTCCTTTGCTCATGGCTGCTATCTATTGGCAATATCTTCTCCGGCTTGACACTCACCGCAGAATAAATTGTGCCATCCCCGCCAATTAGCACCGATGAATTGCCGGCAAGGCGTTTGAAACAATAATTAATACCCGATTGCTTAACAACGGGCTTGCTTTCATTATCAAGATAATATTGCACCATTTCGGAAAAAGAAGTTGACAGGTTTCTTTGCTCCGTTTGCGCCTGCTCCGTTGTAAGCTGGATCATACTGTCTTTCGCCTGTAGCAGCAATAATGTGCTGCAGGTGACGACAACTGCCAGAAGAATGACTATGGTGATTATAGATATTTTTTTCCATAATCTCATATCATTTATCCTCCAATCGATAACCATACTTCGGAATTGTTTTAATCCTATCTGCGATATCCAGCTTTTTGCGCAGGTTTGCAATATGTACATCTATGGTATGGGTATCGCCAAAGAAATCCGCCCCCCAAATTTCGTTGAGCAGCTTTTCGCGCAGGATGGTACGGTTTTTATACTTGGCAAGCATAGTAAAAACCTCAAATTCAAGTGGCTTTAAGACAACCTCCTCACTGCCTTTGGTAACGATACGGTTCTCCAAATCCAGTGTAATATCACCAATACGCAATATTTGGTTTAGCTTGCCGGTACGCTCCAGAACCTTTTCAACGCGTACCAGCAATGTCAGCACATCAAAAGGCTTTATGATATAATCCTCTGCGCCATCGCGAAGTCCTTTGATCTCGGAAAGTGTATCGCTTTTTGCGGTAAGGTAGATGACAGGGATATTATACTTCTTCATATATGGAAGCAGCTCAAAACCACCGATGCCTGGCAGCATGATGTCCAGCAAGGCCAGGTCATAGGAATGGTCAGCCCCTAAAGAATCAGCCGCCTCCTGTCCGTCGGCAAATACCATATATTCATATCCTGAATATTGCAGATTGACCGCAATGCCATCTGAAATTGCCCTGTCATCCTCTACAATCAAAATCCTATTCTTAACCATCTTTTCACCTCATATGAAGATTATACAGGGTATTATACCCCCATCCGGCAAAATCAACAAGGCTAAGATAACTCTTGTAGCATCAGGCAGACTGTCAAACTGCCGCGTTGCATGGATTTACCAGCCTCCTTCTTTGGAAAAAGAATCGGCCTGACGACTATGCTAACTTTGTTGATATTATTCGGTTATCCGTATATAATATTAGTATCGGCCTGGAGAGGATGGGTGATTTATGGATTACATATCTACCCCTGAAGCCGCTAAGAAATGGGGAATTTCAGAGCGGCGGGTACAAAAACTTTGCGAGGAGAACCGCATACCCGGTGTTGTACGTTTCAGCCGGATGTGGCTGATACCGAAAGACGCTGAAAAACCGGAAGACGGACGTATAAAAAGGAGTGTTTCCCATGAAAAAAATTCTGGTTGTTGAGGACGATAAAAAAGTCGCGGAATTGCTGAAACAATATATTGGCGAGATTGACCCTTCCCTTGAAACAGTACTGTTCTCACGGGCAGCAGAGGCCTACCGTTATGCCGGAGCGGAATCAGTAGAGCTGTTCATTTTAGATATCCAGCTTTTAGACTACAAAGGTACCAGCCTCGCGAAACAGCTCCGGGGGCTGCCGCAATACAAATTTACGCCGATTATTTTCGCTTCCGCTTTAGCTGGGGAAGAACTTACCATGTACCGCGATGTCAAATGCCATAGCTTTTTGATAAAGCCTTTTACAAAAAACGAATTTATAAAAGCATTCCAGGACGCCCTTGAAATGGGCAGCCACCTGAATCCTGCTCCCAAAACACTCCGCATCGAACAAAAATCATTTATCTTTGAGTATGAGCTTCCCAAAATTGTCTATGTGGAATCACTCGGCAAGAAAGTAATCATACACTCAAACAAAGACGGACATACCCTTAACCAGGACAGCATTTCAGGCTATTCCCTTGCCCGTCTCCTTGAAGCTCTTTCCTCTGATAATTTCATCCAATGCCATAAGAGCTATCTGATCAACCGCAGCTACATCAGAAGGATGGATAAACAGGAAATGACGGTTTCCCTCATGCGGGACGACATAAAAATACCGGTTGGCGAGAAATACAGGGAAAACCTATGGAGGTAACATTATGACGCTACCGATCGGTATTGAAATATTACTCGATGGAGCTTTGCTTTTCCTGATTAGCTTCGGAATCTTTAACGAGCGTCACGGTATGAAAATAAAGGACAGCCTGTTGGCATTGTATTTTACGCTCTCCTGCACCGTGAGCCGGCTTTCCGTCTCAATCAGTATGAATACAGCTCCTCTTCTATCCATGGAAAAGCAGGGCTATGAGATCGTTCCTGCCCCCAGCTTAATTCTATTTTTATTTTTAATCCTGATCGTGATTATTATTAACAGCCTTTGGTTTAAAAAGGATGCTGTATATACGCTATTTGGCACCATGGCGGTTTTTTCTATTTTTATTATCGTACGTGAGATGTTTATTCTTCTGTTTTACGGGTTAGGAACAGCGGATAATAGCTGGAATCCGGTCATATGCCGCATAGGTTCTGTGCTACTATTGTGTGCGGTTTTGTTTACCCCATTTTTCAAATGGATACAGGATAAATTAAATGACGGCTTGCTGCCCGTCAAGCTGCTGATTGGAAATACGATGGTTCTTTTATGTGCCCTCCTGGTTTTCCTGGATTTTGACGCAACAAAAACGACGGACCAGCTGCTGTTCCTATCGGTAACAATAGCCGCCATCCTCCTAATAAACCTGCTCTTTGGAGCATACGCCCAGAAGCGCTCTGCTGAAATAAAGCGGGTAACTATGCTGGAGCAATATATCCCTGTAATCGAAGAGCTTATTACCCAGGTCCGCGCAAGGCAGCACGAATTCAACAACCGCCTGCTCGCTATCTCCGCAGCCGCCCAAACCGCCGATAATCTTGAACAGGCACAGGCTGAAATTGCGGAGCTGACCACGGGCCTGCAGCTTGATATCAGCGAAAAAAGCCTTTTGGGCTGTGACAGTAAAATTATTGCAGGCATGATATTCAGCAAAATGAAATACGCTGAGATGAAAAAAATAATGGTTATTTCTAATATAACAGCTCCTTTGAAGGGCAGGGCAATCCGGGAGCTTGATGTTGTTGAAATTGTGGGAATCCTCATTGATAATGCCATTGAAGCGTCTAACGCCGGAGATACTATTTATATTAAGATAGAGCACTCAGACGATGGCTTATCCGTTTTGGTCTCCAATCCATACATGATGCAATCCGCAACCGACTTTGTGCGGATGTTCCGGCGGGGCTTCTCTACAAAGGGCGAGAATGATACGCGGGGTCACGGTCTTGCCAATGTCAAGGCGATTGTTGACCGTTATCGTGGCAAGATCATCACGCGGAATGAAACGGTACATCATCAGAACTATGTGACCATCGGCGTTATTTTCCCATAATGAAACAGAATAAAACGGGGGTATAACGGCATGAACAAGAATTCGTGCCGTTATACCCCTGTTTCGTTTCAGAACTGTTGCTTTGACCTGGATAATTCCTATAATTATAAACATACCGTTGATACGGCAATCCACAAAGAAAGGAAACTCACTATGTTTCGATTGATAAAAAACGAATTTAGCAAATTAAAGGTTCCGGTCATATTGACGGTCGCTTTCCTTACCATCGCTGCCATCATCCTGTCCTGCACCCTGTATCAAAATTACAGCCTGGATTATGACCTTGAGGCATGGGAGGTTGGCTCCGAGCTCCTAAACTTCCTGTTTCCCCTGTTCGTGGCCGTTCCGATTTGCTGGCTTATGTACTATGAGCGTAAAAATAACTTCCTGCTGTATACGATGCCCCGTGTTGGCAAGGCAAAGTACCTGACGGCAAAATGGATCGCTGCCGCTGTTTCAGCCTTTGTCATTCTCTTCATCCCCTACTTCCTGTCGGCATTTTTTGCCTTGTATATAAAGCAGCCGATCGTTCCTATGATAAGGGGTACGGAGGCCTCCCCCTTTAGCCATATCTATCTTGATATGTTTGCCAATGCCCCACTCTTATATGCGTTTCTGCTGTCACTTTGGAAAAGCATGATTGGTGTGATAATTATGAGCCTTGGGTTTGTGCTGTCGCTATATATCAAAAATATCTTTGTTATTTTAACTGGCCCGTTTATCTATGATATTTTGGAGAACTTTTTCTTATCCATACTGGCCATGCCGGAATACCGGCTTATCACCTCCTATGAGCCGACTGCGGTAGCAAGCCAATCGATCACTTCCCTGTCACCATTTGCCGGCCCGGCTTTGCTCCTCGCTGTTATTGCGGTCCTTTGGATTGTTTTCGCTAAAGTAAGGAATAAAACTGTTTATGAGGTATGATGGGGGTGAAATACATGAATCTGCTGCGGAAAAACTTAAGTGGCGGGGTTAGGGGAACCCTTGTGGGGTTATTTATCGTTTGTCTGATCTTCGGGCTGAGTGTCCGCGTGGGCACAGAACAGCCATTGCTCCAGCATTGCCTTGCCGTTATATCAGACCATTATTATTTGCTGTACTTCATGCTCCCGATGTTTCTGCTGCTCTGCTTCTTTGTTATAGAGGATGACAGCGAAGCGGTGATTCTGCGGTACAAGACATATTTCCGTTATTTTGTCCACAAATGGTTGTCGCTGGTGGTTATTTCATTCATTTTTATGGCAGTGCAGCTCTTGGCGATTGTTGTCTCTGGAATAGGGTTGCCGACGGACGGCGGTTGGATGATAGCAGATGGAGGGGCGGTTCAAGAATTGCTCACTGTTTTTTCCTCCTTCTTTGCTTCTCCTGCCCTCAGCTTTGCGGCGGTGACTGCCTATATGTTCGTAGGATTATGCGTAACCGCTATGATTTTAATGTGGATCGGCCACTTCCTGTTAAGATCATCAGCGATAAAGATCATATTGTTCCTTTATGTATTATCTACGTTGAGCATTAAAATCGGGTTTTTGCTGGAATTGCCGATCACTGCATTCAATCATATCGTTATACTGCACCATAACCTAACAAGCCCGCACCGCTTGATGATCACTGCCATAACCGGCATCCTCCTCCTTTGTGTTATCCTTTGGACTGCAAAGAAATATTGGCATCACCAGCTTACCTTTTCAAAAAGACAATGGAAAGGAATTACGCCGTACTACTGCAAGGAGTTAATCAACAAGAAGAATGTAATCATTTTAAGCGCTATGGTGATTTTGATGGTTGTGTGGAAATATCTCCAAGGTGCGGGTGGGATCAGCGGCGAAGAATGGATTATCCGATTGTTTGCAGGGCATGGCACCGGCAGCTTCCATATATTGAGCTTCATGGAGATGCTCTTGTTAAACGGTGCACCGATTTATTTGTTAGCGGCGTTCATCGAAAAAGCGACAACCGGGCACTCCGCTTTTATCACGGTACGACTAAAAAAGCGAAGGGATATACTCGTCGGGATTCTCACATCCGCACTGCTCTTTGTCCTTATTTATGGCATTTTCCTCGCGGCCTTTCCGATCATCGGACTGTCGGTAATGGGGATGACAATTGACACAGGTACGCTTACCTTGCTTGGCCTATCTGTGGGCATGAGATTATTAGATATAGCTGCACAGGCTCTTTTCATCATAGGGATCTATTGCTTGGCAGGGCAGATAACTGCAGGGTTTATTGGACTTGTAATAATAAATCTTTTCTGTATGGCTCCTATAGAATACCTGCCCTTTGGATTATCAAGCCTGGCGAGAATCGGTTTACCGCAAATCGGCGCGGAGGGTATCACAAGCCCTTGTGCCGCCCTGATCTTACTTGTTACAAATGCCTTGTTCATCAGCTGGCTTTTTGCCGCCGGATACAAGCGCCTTCCAAAAAATTAGAATTAAGGAGGAAGCATACATGTCTGCATGCATCGAAATAAAAAACGTATCAAAACAATTTTCAGGCCAGCCCATATTGGAGGAAGTATCTCTTACGGTAGAAAGAGGAAAAACTATCGGGCTTGTCGGCGCAAATGGGAGCGGAAAATCCGTGCTTTTCAAAATAATTTGCGGCATGGTTAAACCGGACAAGGGAAGCGTTGTCATTGATGGAAGCACCTTAGGTGATAAGGCGGATTTCCCGGCAAATATGGGCGTATTCATCAACTCCCCCGGCTTTATCGGGATTTACAGCGGATTTAAAAACTTGAAATTCTTAGCGAACATCCGCGGCGTTATCAACGACAATCAAATCCGTGAAACCATGCGGAAGGTCGGGTTAGATCCTGAAAATAAAACAAAGGTTGATAATTATTCCCTCGGTATGAAGCAAAAGCTCGGACTGGCACAGGCCATTATGGAGAATCAGGAAATCCTTGTATTGGACGAACCGTTTAACGCTTTGGACTTCCAGACATACAACGATGTTAAGGAAATTGTCCGTTTGCTGCAAGCGGAGGGCAAGACAATCCTTCTGACCTCCCATAATTACGAGGATATTGAGCAGCTCTGCGATGCGGTCTATATCATTGATAACAGACGGGCTGTACCTGTTACGGAGGAACTCATAGATAAGTATTTCAACAGAAGAAAGTGATAGGTAAACAGTTGAACGGCGGACTTGATATAACCTCATCAAAGCCGCCGTTTTTCTTTATCGGGGAAATTTTGCTATTCTCTATAGCTTCGCTCCTATTGTTCCTCCAGGTATTGAAATTCGTACATCTACCTCAGACTCTTCCTCATAATTGCTACCTTTTCTTGTTCAGCAACTTTAACAAATCCAGCTTTTTCATACAACCGCACTGGTCCGGAAAAGTCGAAGGTTTCCTTGTGCCCGTGTAATTGAGGATATCCCTCAATAGCATCAAAGCCTTCTGCCTCCGCATCTTCACTGGCATGGTTGAGAAGAGCCAACGCAACTCCTTTACCGCGAAGAAATCAAAAAAATCGTTCCTCAGCTCTATGGTGAGCGGTTTTATTGTTAAATTCATAATCTCCTACCCCTTTCCGCCTCAAATACCAAGGCACACCCCGGCTTCTTCTAATGATTTCAAAGGAAACCACGGCAAAAAGGTATTCACGTCTTTGTCCCCGTAGATAGTAAATAAGGCCTCTATATCATTTTCAGTGAATTTTCTTAATATCAATCGCTCTGTTTCTAATAAAGGTGTATTGTAATTTTTCATATTGATCCTTTTCAATTTAATGATTGTTGACTACATTTTTATTTTCGCTTCAAACCGTTTGCTAAATTTGGATTTTGGATATACTTATTATCAAGGATTGGTGTATTTAAACTCCTTCTGCACATATAATTGATTTATATGATTGTTCTAATCAAATTGTACTTGCCAATTCTCATTACTATATGCTTTAAAACAAATTTCAATTTGTTCTTTATTGCATTTTTCTTCTGCTAAACCAGGTAAATTATCTAATGAAAAATAATCCATTTCTGTTGTTTCTATATTCTTTTCAAAACGTCCACCAGTGACATTGCATAATACAAAAACTTTACAAACTCCATACGCATATATTGGTTTATTATGTTTATTTCTGTCCTGAATAGCAATTATTTTTTGTGTTTCAACATCTAAACCAGTTTCTTCTTTTACCTCTTTTATCGTATTGGACTTTATTGATTCTAACACATCTACCCAACCACCAGGTAATGACCAAGTCCCATTATTCTCATGTACAAGCAATATCTTATCGCCCTTAAAAATAGCTGCTCTGGTATCTAGTTTCGGTGTTTGATAACCCTGTTCATTACAAAATATCTCTTTTACTTTTTCAGTTGATATATCTGTTTTTTCGCTTAATATTTCCGCTGATATTTCTCTTAATCTCTGATACCTTTCTATATCATAAACATTATTAGCGTATGCTAGCCCGGACTGCGCTAAGCTTTGTATTTCCATTGCCCATTTTAACCACTTTTTCATTATTATAACTCTCCACCAAATTGAAATTTGACCCGCTTCGTATTATGCTCTATTTTTTCATATCGATATGGAAGGATATGATATTGTCCGTATTTCTGTGGGCAAAGGTATGTTATCTAACATATCCACACCTCCGCACATTAGAATTTATTTGTTTTTTAATTTATGAGCCGTAATTATCGTATAACTATAAGAGTTTATTGTTATTACACAGTTATCAATAGTTACATAATAATTTTTCCCTTGTTTTATTATAGAACAATCCGAAAGTTTAATTTTGTTTTTACACCATTCTACGACATCCTTTGTATCCAATCCTAAATTTCTTTCTATTCTGTCAATACCCATTTTAGTGGTATGAATTTTGTCTAAATTTAAACGTAAAATCTTATCGTCATCCATAATATCATCTCTCTTTGTGAATTAGAGTTGCCCTTTATACCGTTTATAATCTTTAATCCCCTTTCGGATATCAAGTGGTAGCACAATGTTGCGAAACAGTTTTGATCCTTTATCAATATAAGTACCATAGAATGGTATTTCCTCATTCAACTTCCCTGCGTTTGAAATATCAATGTCAAACAGGCAAATTTGATGTTGACCAAAATTAGTAATCATCCCATTAGGGAAATATACACTCGATTGCCCAACCAACCTATAATTTTTCATCAAGGTTCCCGTGATGCCGGCCATACGGTCTACAGCTCCGATTGCATTACAAAAAACAACAGGAACACCAAAAGCTTGGGCGTAAGTCTTTCCAAGAAAATCCGTTTTTGCTATATTTTCCTGCTTTACTGCTCCAGCATCATCGACTGACATTGCCCAAGCGTGAGGTAAAAGTATTAAGCCCGGATCTTCATTCTTAATTCCATCATAAAAACACTCTCTATGGGAATCAAAACAAATGCCCACGGCGATCTTTCCAAGTGGTGTTTGGATGATATGCGGAAACTTCCCGCGTTTAAATATGTTGGATTCAGGCTCTTCTTTATATACTGTTCCACATATACCGTTCTTATTTGCAATAAGATAGGCGTTATAGTACTCCCCTTCAGAATAATCAACATATCCGCATCCAATATAAACATCATATTTTTTAGCCATGGAAATCGCCCATGTTTTTGTAAGCTCTCCATTTGATTCTTTATAATTCCATATTTCATAGGTAGGAATATAGCCTGGCGTTGATAACTCGGGTAAAACAACGAACTGGACACCATTGGCCTGCTTAATCAATTGTTCTATCATCAGAAACCGTTTCTCTACCCCACGTATAGAATTATCTAATTGTAAAGCCGCAAATTTCATATATATGCCCCTCCCTAATATAAATAATCCACAGCACTCTTTCCATGCAGAATAATGTTCGCATTTTATCTAATAAGACAAACTCAAATCAGATCGAGAAAAACTGGAAGAGGCGATAAACGTTGGTGATTTAACTTATGTGCAGTATTGGAACGGCTAATTTTGCTAGAATTTGCTTACTATCCGAAGTCAGTCGTTTATCGCCTCAATACCAAGACGTTTAAGTTCTTCGAGGTGATCCCGCATTTTCTGTAGCACCTCCGGGGAGTGGCCTTCCCAATCCAAAACTTCGCCTATTACACGCAAGGGCTGCCGGGTGCGATAGGATCTAGTCGGGTTTCCAGGAAACTTCTTATCTGTCAGATTAGGATCATTCTCAAAGGTGCCGATGGGCTCCACACGATAGATACGACCCGGCTCATCGCCCATTGCAAGCTCCGCTCCCCACACAGCCGCATCTAAGGTCGCAGTCAGATAGATATAGTTGGCCTTCTTTCGCCCGCCATAATTAGAGCTATAACCAGGCTCCAGCAAGTCTCCCGGTTTCAAGTCAGCTTTTGTACCATGGTAGAAAGGTCCGGTATCCAAAACTGTACTGCATTGCAATGGTGCAATCGGTTCTGTCACTTCCTCTTTGTTTATTTCAACCAATCCTCTTTTTTTATTCATGCTAATTCCTCCATACAAATTTCTGTCATAAAGATTATACCATAAATGCTTTTATACAAGTATTCCCAATACGTTCCCTTATCTTAAATATAACGCCTCACTTTTTTCATATAGTTTATGTACTCTTCCCCAAATTCCTCAACGCACCATCTTTCTTCGGACAGAATAATCCAATGTGCCGATACCTGAAAAACAATTACTAACGCAAGTAGTATGAACGACCGTGTAAGCAAAACGCAACCTAAGAAATAAATAAAATATGCCACATATATGGGGTTGCGTGAAACACGATAAAACCCTTTGTGATTTATTCCATTCTTTGCCGGCTTTGCAAAATTTGATATGGACACGATGCACAATAGGATTCCGAAACCATATACGACTGCGCCGGGATAAAACCACATTGAATCAATATTTATCTTGAGGAAGCACAAATACAGGAATAAAAGTATAGTTGAGGTCTGATAAAACCAGAACGCGGCCTTCTCCTTTCCGATCATAGGAGGAAAGAAGGCTGCACGTTTTAACGCTTCTTTATTTAACGCACATAAAAGCCCGTATCTTATCAGTAAAAGTGGAATCAACAGCAAAAACCCATTCATTATATCTCCTTTTTCCTAACTTAAAATTATATAAATAACCTATATTTCAAAGTTTCCCGGCAACTTGGAATTTATCAACTTAGTTCTCTGTCAAGATTACTGGCCATGCAACATATTCATAATCCGATTGCTTTTGTAAATTCGGTAATAACCTGATCAATCCCAATATACAACCCACATGCAAAAATCAATGTAAGAACTATCCCCGTCAATAAAAATAATTTACTTTTCTGCCTTTTAAAATAGACATTGAATGATTTGACACCTAATAATAGCGTTGTACAGCCTAATGCAATCGGTACCAACCCTGGTATTACGACTTTTGTAAATAATAGAATTATAGATGATATTGCAGTAATAGCTGCAAAGATAATAGTAGCTATTTTTAGCTTACGGCTCCAATCGCTTATCTCAATTTCTGCACTATAGACCGTAATTTTCATATGCATACCTCCTAAATCAAATTTGTCATCTTCCAATTATGCTCTATAAGTAAAGTATGAATCAGATCTTCATCTTAACAATGCTATTTACATTTGAATCAAATATAGTCACAAACATAACTCATGAGTAGCTCAACCAATTCTCTGTCCATAAAATCATAATCATCGTTGATATAAAGGCAAACCACCTTTTTATCTGCAATCATATCAGAATATTTTTCCTTTATTCTTCTAAAATGCTTTTTTTCCATACAAAATATGATTTCAGCCCATCCAAGAAGCCCACCCGTAACTTTAATCCGAGCGTTCGATTCTGTTCCTGCTGAACGTGCTTCGTGCCCATTATACCCATCGAATATATTTTCGGCTGTCAAACTACGTCGTTTATTTTGACTACACAAAAAAAGTAACTTCATCTTTTCTACCTTCTATCTAGATTTTCAACTTTTAGTCCTGCAAATTGGAATTTAGCGCCTCATTCTTTATAAGCAGGATTTATCTGTCTCCAGCTTTGTAATTCAAGAATATTGCCCTCTGGTCACCAATAAAAAGCTCCGCATGATATATGTAATTTTCCTGTTCTGGTTCTAATTCTTTATCCCAATCAGACTTATTGGCATCGGAATATCGTAATAAACAACCAACTTTTGCGTCAAAAGCCTTTTGATACAGTACGATTGCTTCTTCACAACGACCTGCGAAATTAAAATTCGGTGTGATTATAGCCATTCTAGCACAAACATTCACCACTTCTAAACACATTAAAACATGAGTATCTCCATCAGTAATTTCACGTTCCCACAAGTAGCGACATTCAAGATTAAGAAAACATTCTTTGATACATGGTGCATTTACACTCTTTGCTTGTTCAGCAGTAAGTCCCGACAATGCTATCTCATCATTGTCAAATCCATTGTTAGTAATTGTTGCGATACAGTTCTCATAAATGTCAGCAGAGGGAAAATTCAGCACCGCTTCCCCTTTTTCCTTTATAGTTTGATACATGTGTCCAGATTTATTTACATTTGAGAGAATTGCGTAAAAGCCACGAGAACTACCATTAAAACACGCCCACGATTGCAGACAAGCCTTAGTTTGCCATTAGATTTGTAAGAAGTTACTACAAATAATGGAGATGGTATTGCAGTTACAAAATCCATCCATGAAAATCCATAAGTCTCCATCGTTCTCATTGATTCTGGAATAGCTGAGTATTCTTTTTTTTCATTAATTTTCACCTTCCCGTTATATAATTCCCATTGACAAATTCTTATTTGCCGGTCAGCTATGATTATATCCAGCATTCTTGCCTTTCTCTGACTGCTCCTGAAGGATAATAGTGAAGATATAATCATTGACCACCTATAGTAATTCTTTCAGGGTGAGCGCTCTTTTGTAAAGAGGATCAAAATCGCATCCACATCTGCCGCACTCTCTATCTGCTTGTTCGATAGCGGCAATTAATTTTTCTGTATCGCCATTACCCTCAAGCCATGCTTTCGATGGAGCATCAATTAAGTCCCATCCAGATTCTGCAAATTTTGTCATGATTTGAATCAATTCTTCACGTCTGTTGTTCTCCATTGTTTTTCCTCCTTGAATTTTAAGTGTTTTCAAGTTTCCCAACCATTCTCTGAACTCCTATGCTCATGCTACTTCGCCCCAAAGAATTCAAAAACAGTCCCAATGATTTCCTTCATTCCTTTTGCACCCGGCATATGGCCACTGTGACCAACCATCTGAAAGTGCAAATTATTATTTCCTGATGTTTCAACAAATGCGGCAACCGTTTTTGTGGATGTTACAATATCAGTATCCCCTTGAAGAATCATATATGGCACCTGAACTTTTCTCAAGGTCTCCGAAAGCTCAATGCTTAATAACTCGTTAAGAAGGGATTTGTTTTTCTTATATCCATTTAACACCATTGCCTTGACGTCTTTTAATGAGTAATCAGGGCTTGTCAAAAGCCCCCAGATAATGCTTCCAAGCTTCATCTTACCGCCATCTTTTGCTTGGTACCCTTCCGTGTATTCTCGAATCCATCCTAAGACTGCTATAAACTCTTCTATGCTGTATGTAGCATTCCGGTCTTTTAGTAGAGTAAGGCGAGCTTTGTGCTTGCCCGGCATATTTGACTTCTCCAAAACCTCAAAAACTTCTTTATGAGACAAAAGCGGCCTTAATACCTGTCCGTAGATAACCACACGGTCGATCCATTCCGGCACTATTTCAGCAGCTTTAGCCGCAAGAATACTTCCCCAAGACACACCAAAGATACAAATGGGACACTCCTTAAAATCTGCTTTTATCTGCTTTATCAGATCAGTTGTCATAACAACAAAGCGCTCAATCGAAAATGAGTCATCGATCGGATAATCATTAATCCCGCAACCCAGTTGATCCCAATAAACCATCGTCGCCTTGTCTGTTAATTCCGGAAACATCCCACGGCATCCCGCATTGAACGGAAGCGGGGATCCCGGACCGCCATGCAGAAAAATGACAACCGGATTTGAGGCTCTCTTACCCTCAATAAGAACCTTCTGTGGTATCCCATCTAAGATATAACTTCTCATTTCAGATATCTCGTTTGCGGCGATCAGTGCCTTTCTTTTTCTATTTATGTGATTCACCTTCTTTCCACGTATCTCTAAGTAATTATATTCTTTCATTATAACTTATATTTAAGATAACCGGGAAACCTTTTTTTCCATTACATCATAGCAAAGATAATCTCCATTTTCAGTAGCTATATGGTATGAGGCTATTTCCTTATAGTCACGCTTAAGATATATCTCTTTGGCCGGAAGTGAGGAGTCCAACTGTATTTTTCCAAACTTGCCTGCTATCAATTGTTCGGAAAATTCCAGCAGTATTCTACCATAGCCTTTTCCTTGATATAAAGGCGCTACGAACAATCGGCATATTTCAAATCCCTTTATTGTCACGGTTCCGAATATGCTTCCTTCACTTTCAAGCACATATACTCTTTGGCAATCAATATCATCCATTATGTTTCTTTCGTTATGGTGAGATAGAAAAAAATTGACTGCTCCTGGAGGATAATAGTGAGGATATATCGCTTGTATTGTGCGGCTTGTTATATTTTTTACGCTTTCTAAATCCTTAGCTTCTGCCTTCCTTATGTCCATATGAATCCTCCCACAAATTGGAGTTTATAAGTTTCCGGTTATGCTCATTTTCTTATGTAGGAAAGTTCATTAAAAACCATCAATTATGAAAGACATCTCGTCTTTAGCTTCATTGGCTGAAAATTGAACCTCTATCCCTATGTAATGTTCTCGAGGTCAGGTTAATTAACAATTCCTCAGCTGTTGAAATACTCGCTATACAGCAGATAATAATTGCTGTTATTTCTTTTCCTGAGACAGAAATCAGAAAAGGAAAGAGAAATAAGACTATACCTGTAGCTTTATTGGCATAGGTATGTAAAAAAGCAAGCTGACGATACCTTGCAAGACCCAAAATTATTGAAATCAAGCGTACGGCAGCAATAGCAGCTACCCAATAGATAATCCACAACGGAAGGGTCATAATTGGTATAAAAATCAACAATACAATACTAACAAATATCAAATCAGAAATACTATCAAGTACCTGCCCCAACTTGCTGGAAGCATCCATTTTTCTTGCAATATATCCATCTAAAACGTCACTAATTCCACACATAAAATAGAAGAAAAAGAACAGAGCTGAAAATGGTTTTACAAATAACAAACTAACAGCTGCGAATATCCTAATAATTGTGATACAGTTAGGAATATTTTTAATGGATTCACCTCCTATAACGCCACTCTTTACAACGTACCCTTTGACCGTCATATAGTCATCTTAATTTTACGCTTGCCCATAATATACTTTATCTCTTTGGCATTACAAAGCCCATAAGCGCATTATTTAAAAAGGCGTTAAATGGTTGCATGCGCATAAATATATCTGCCGCAAAGGTAATGAATGAATCCGTTTGAAGGAGTTCATCTGAAATAGGATATTCCAAGTACCAAGACTTATTTTTTTAATATTCTGCCTGTGGATGCAGCGGATCATAACCGCGAGGAACGTTTTTCAAGCATTCACCCTTCACACTGATGAATGTCTCTGAAAAAGACTTTTCATTAATTATCTTCGACCATTCGTCCCCATGCATAGCAATAGAATCTCTGATCATGTCTGTTGCGTCTTTGAACATGTCAGCAAACAACCCTCCGCCTAGAAAGGAGCGATTCCCCGGTTGAATCTTTATATAGTAACCAACCGGAATTGGAAGCTTTCCTTTTGAGGAAATGTGAGCCCTGAAAGCCGGGTTATAATTTGAGCTGCAAACCAGGGATATTTCTTCATCTGTTTTACCAAGAAAAAAAATCTCATCTGAATAATCCACTTTAGACAAATCTTTAATTTTGCATACCGACAACTCTTGTTTTATAATCTTAATTTCCATAACTGAATATGCCCTTTCAAAATATAATTTGTCGTATGTTTCGCTCGCTGTTGTGAAAAACAACGAATCATTCAACATCCCGAAAAATTTAAATTTGTTGACTTCACATTATGCTCATAATTGCGGGTTATAAATATTTGTGTAATAACTCTTTAGGAATATGACAATAGTCATTAGGGCACCTATCTAATCTATCTTGATGTTCATCTGCACTTTTAACGTAATTCATAAGCGGAAGGACTTCCACTACAATTTTGTCCCTGTCTGCTCTTTCTGTTATATAATTCTTGGCCTCTTCCAAATGTCGAGGCACTTTACTATATACGCCTGTACGGTATTTTTTTCCCACATCATTACCTTGCTTATTTACACTATAAGGATCTATAATCTCAAAAAAATAATCCATTAGTTGGGAAACAGTTACAATTTTAGAGTCAAGTTCTGTTTTTACGCATTCAGCATAACCATCATACTTGCCTTCAAGAGTATTTGAATAACCATTTGCCCGTCCTGCTTGAGTATTAATAACACCTTTTAATGTTTTGATAAATGCTTGTACCCCCCAAAGACAGCCACCTGCAAAATATATTGTTTCAATCATTGTATTCACCTATTTTCTTCGTCAAATATAAAGAATCAGTAGTTAATTCACCACGAACAAATTGAGATTTAGCGAGTTTATCTGCGGTATTAATCCATATCCCAGTTCATATATACTTCATCAAAATTTCTCTCATCAAGATCTTTCTCGCTGATAAACCAATAAATCCCCCACAAGCATCCCGAACTGTAATTATATTGCAATAAATTCATACCATTATCAGCCGGTCCAGTCACATTCATACTGCCGGTAAAATAGCCTAATAATTTATCTCCTTCAACAGCCCATTTTTCATATGCTTCGTAAAGCGTACCTGCAATATCTTTATTACCTTCATCGTAAAAAATATCCTCAAGCTGATTTGAGTCGTACATATACTTAGCATCATTTGCCAAAATCCTACAAGGGTCAAAGGCTTTATCAAAATACTTTGCATAATACGGCATTGTCGGCATAGTACGTTTCAATAAAGATAAATCCCCACCATAATAAATAACCTTAAAAACCTGCGTATTATTCCCCTCAAACAGATAAGACACATATTTATTATTTGATAAAGGCAACTCACCACTCCAAAAAAAGTACAACATACCACTTTTTGGGAGTTTATTATCACGGTCATACTCTGTAACTTCCAAAAGGTTAATCTGTGCCACCAGCTGCATCGCGGATTCATTGTAGTGGGTAACTTGTCCATCTCCTGTTCTAGTTTCAGTATACCCACAGAATGTTGGATAAGAAATTGTTGGAGGCAGGTCTGGATAACCACCACTTTTACTTGCTCCAACAGGTATATCATTTTCGCTATAGGCTTCAAACCTAAGGGGAATTACATTTTTTCTAATTTTAACAAGTTCATCAATGCAATCACCTTTTCCACATTCAGCAACATATTCCGTATAATCCATTTTTTCCAATCTTTCCTTCTCTTTTTTTGCTCTTTCAATCATCTCTTTAAGATTATTATGATCCATATGAACTCCCCCGTTAAATTCGAATTTGTCGGGTTTCTATTGTGCTTATTAACTATCGCACCATGCCATACTTGAATTTATCATACCATAAATCAATTTCCTTATTTGTATCAATTTCTAATATGTGAAAAATTGCATGGGCAAAGTCAACAGCGGCGGTTTCGTTTGCAGTTATAAACCCATTTTCAACAACTATTTGTGCTGACATATAAGAACCTTGCCCATCATAGCCATGTTCTTTTTGAAAAAGTTCTAAATCGTCCCCAGTATGCTTTATTTCATTGAGAAAGCCGTGTTTACCTAAAAATATGGTAGCTCCACATATAGCGGCGACAGGGACTTGGAAATCTCTGGTTTTTTTGATAAAGGCCGCTATTTCGTCGTGACGGGCTTCCTGCCATGCAAAACCACCCGGTAAGATGGTCATAGCAAGATTGTCAAAATTATGGTAGCTGTCTATTGTATAATCAATTTCAGCCCGTATTCCACCAATTGATACTTTAGCTGCTCTATCAGTTGCAATCGTTTTAACGGCATATGTAGGAACAGAATTTATTTCGGCAACTGCATATGCTGCTTCCCAATCTGCCCAACGATCCGTTAATATCAATAAAACCTCTTTTTCTTGCATTCAATAGTCCCTCCATAATATAAATATATTTTGGTCAAAACTGCTAATAAATTCCAATTTAATGTTGTCTCAATATCAAATATCAAAATCCTCCGATTTGAAATTGCTATAAATCGTCCCTTTTTTGCTGTGAACTTTAAGCACACAATAATCGGGATGCTTCCGGCTGCCTCGGCCGGGCATCTTCCAGGTGTTAGTTCATAATCTAGCAGATCAATTCAAATTTTATGTTCTCAGTTCTGTTGTGATGCAAGCGTAATAACAACCAATTCAGGCCGATTGTTGATGCGAACAGGAATGATGCTGTTGCCCAAGCCCCGGCTGACAACCATTTTCGTTTGCTTCTTTTCATATACACCCTCAGAATATGTGGGGAAGAAACCTTGATTCGGTGCAACAAGCCCTCCAATAAAAGGTAAACGTATTTGACCGCCGTGAGCATGACCGCTTAATATTAAATCCATGCGATTAGATACATACACGTCGAACAGCTCCGGCCTGTGCGATAACAAGATCGTGTACTGACCGTTTCCGATTTGCATGCTTTTCAGTTTCGTATCAATCATGACTGCGCTTTCCCCATGGGTATCGCCTTTCATTGTAAAATCGGGATCATCTAAGCCCAGCAGTTGGATGAAATCTCCATCGTGTCCGAGTGTAATGACTTTATCCTTTAATATGATAACACCGGCCCGTGTCATTTCTTCTTCCAGTTTTACATATTTGTCAGTCCGTGCTTCGTGATTACCTGTAACATAATATACCGGAGCAATCCTAACAGCGCCAGTGATAAAATCCATCGCTTTCTCAACATCTATATTGTTCGAATCGATTAGATCGCCAGTAACAACAATTATGTTTGGGGATGCATCCCCTACTTTCCGAAGGAGTTTACTTTGATTTTGCCCAAATTCTGTATTATGCAAATCAGATACCTGAACAATTTTAAAACCTTTGAAAGACTCCGGGATTTTTTCGCTGTTGATACTAATTTGCGTTGTTTGTATGGAGATATTGCCCCAGTATACCCAGATGGGCAATGCAAAAATTATAACCAGTAAAACTGTCA
The DNA here is from genome assembly GCA_012839295.1 of Clostridiales bacterium. GTDB lineage: Bacteria > Bacillota > Clostridia > Lachnospirales > Lachnospiraceae > Mobilitalea. Next base: position 376,117 of record DUNO01000001.1, on the reverse strand, counting down.
ATACCATCCTGCGCTGCTTGCTTTTCTTTTTTATATTTTTCATAGGGACACCTACCTTGTCAAATTCGGATTGATTGCTCATAGTTGTAGAGGTAGATTAATTTATTATAATTCATATCCAATTGCCCCGAGCCAGTTTGTGGTCTCTTCCGGCGCAATAGTACCGTTTACAGCAATACCAGGTAGAATTATGGACTTGGGGCACTCTTTGGCTATATCATTTTCAACTTTAACATTAAGCTGCTTGATAAATTCTTAAGTTGCCAGCTTCTCGCTATACCTCATTTATTCCGTCAAATATTAAAATCTTCGGATTTGAAGTTACTATAAAAACGCCCTTTTATTGCTGTAAATCTCAATACACAATAATCCGGGTCAGTGACTCCTTTATGATAGTACATGGTATCGCCTCTTTGCCAAATTCGCTCTTTTGCATCAGCCGTTTCCAACACTTCAATCGTTCCAACCAGACTGACTCCACGGAAGAAACGCTTATCTACAAAATAAAGGCTTGCTTTGGGATTGCTCTTAAAGAACTTTACTTTGTTTGAAGATGTGTTAGTCGAAAACCAGAACACTTTAATTCCTTCGCGTTCCTTGGGTTTTAGCATAGCCTTTGTAATTGGGTAACCTTCATCATCAACATAACAAATCTGCGTTAATGAAGCCTTGTCAATTAAGTTGCCAATCGTCTTTTCAGGGTCTTTCATCATTTTGCTTTCCTCCCATAATATAAACAATCTGTATTACAGGTTATTTTCTTCCAGTATCCCATAATACGCATACTCTACTTTTATAGCTTTCTTACCTAACTCTCTTTATTTTTTAGTAATTCTTCAATATTGGATAACTTCTGTTTTATCTCCCTTATCGAACTATTTATCCATCCGATATATAACAATATTACTATACCTATTATGATTAAATAAGGCAATCCTCTTCCCCCTTTGAATAGCAGAATATTTCTGCAAAAATTCAATCAATTATAACTTAATCTCGTTTATTATTTTCGCTTTTATATATTAGATCTAATTTTACTATTGTTCACAGTTGCCAACAATTGCGAATCAATTCCATTCTGAAAATGAGAATTTGTAAGTTTCAAGCTTATCTATTAGAACGCTACATATCAAAATCTTCTGTATCTTTTACATTATATCCTTTATCAATTAAGGCTTTTGCAAAAAGTCCCTGGCCAGATATTAGTTTCCCTGTAAATGTTCCATCATATACTTTATTAACTCCGCAGGTAGGACTTCTCGATTGCAAAATAGCTAAATCAATTCTTTCGTCTTGGATTTTTTCTAATGCAAGTGCTACTGCATTTCTATAATCAGAATCAACATTATTTCCCTTATCATCCATTACCACTCCATCAACAATCTCAGCACACGGACGAGGGGTTGGCATATTGGCTAACATTTCTGGACAAATACTTATTATCTCTTTTCCTTGTAGGTATTCAATCACAGATTCATTGCAATTGTTTTTTCCATTATATTTACAATTACAGCCTATGGCACATGCACTTACTAATACTTTCATAATCAGCTCCTATAGCAGACTCTTGTTAAAAGAATGCCTCGACAAATTCCTATTTAGTGTTGGTTCCAAATCTATAGTTCACTATTGTGACTAAACAACGTATTGAAAATTTTATATTATAAGCCATTATAAAAGAGAATAAATATCAAATGCCCTATCATAATGATATCCCAGTTTTTCTGCTAAAGCCACTGAATCCATATTCGCAGCTTCCCACTCAGGGTAAATACCTCGTTTCAGACATTCCATGATTAAGGAAGCAGCACAGGCTGCTGCAAGACCCATTCTTCTATGCTCTTCCAATGTTCCTATTGTAACTCCGATGGTGTTTTTGTACGTCGTATACGAGGAAGCGATGCAAACAAGTTGTCCCTCTCTGTAAATAACATATCCTAAGCCATTTTCATTATAGTCCCTGTATGACTTAAAAAAACAGCATCCATCGGCAGCCCAATCTATACTCAAAACTTCCTTGTATATATCTTCATCTATCTGCTTAATTGTATAAATTGGATCAATTTTCTGTATTAATTGCTCTAAGTCACTCTTATTAAAAACATTCGGTTCACGTTTAATCGCATACCTTTTATAACAATGAACTTTTTCGGATAAATAATCATTCAAATATGTAATCCACTGTGTATTACATGGTATGATAACTTTATAGTGAGCATTCTCTGCTAATATCTGCTCAATTTCATCGGGATGCTTAGCATCACCTAGAAGATAACAAAAATCAGCTGCTATAATAATTGCTTCTTTAGGATTTATTATATCATCTACCCAGGCAGCACAGTAGGGACTACCTTCAAGGAACCATAAAAGTATGCTATCGTCTTTTCTGCAAGAGCATAGATTACTTAGATTAATTCTCTTAGAATCATTAATTTTAATCATAACATCCCCCTTCTCAATTAATTATTTTTATGTATTAGAAAACATCTTCCCATCCAGATAATTCATAATTTTTAACTTCATAACTCCTTTCAAAATGCAAAGTCGCTAATGCATCCTCCGTGCAAAATACAATTTGGTGGTATATTATACTTAAAATCTGTTCTTTTAAGAAAATATACAGCCATTCCAACCTTATCTCCATTTTCATTAGAAATCGTATGAGCTTTGTTTTTTCGGAAACCATTTTTCTCAAGCAACCTTACCGACCTGACATTTTCGGAACACAAATCTGCTACAATCTCACCTAATTCCATGCCCTCAAAGCCATACCTAACGACTGATTGTATAGCCTCCTGCATGAATCCTTTCCCATGGAAGGGTGGTAAAAGATCGTATCCGATTTCTGCACAAGTTCCATCTTCAGAAATATTCCAAAAACAGATGCTGCCTATAAACTCTTCTGTTGAAGTTATCGAGATTGACCACATAATACATTTGCCGCATTCTAAATCATGTTCTATTTTTTGAATATAACTTTCGGCCTCATTAATTGTAGTATACTGTTTGATTCCTGTATATTTGATAACATCCGGATTAGACCGGAGAGCAAATATTCCATCAGCATCCGATTGAACCAATTTCTTAAGCGTAAGACGATTCGTTTTTAACTCTGGAAAAGGCCAAAATCGAAAACTACCCATAATTCCCCCCTTGCTCACAATGTCCGCTTAACAGAAAACTCCAGATCCCCTTTAGTTCTTAGTTGCTTTAATGGCATCTCACTTTAATTCCTTCGCGTTATGCTCATACTATTAGCCTGCTCTTTTTGTCGTATATCACAACAGTTGCAATTGAAACAAGAACAATCACAGCATTTGCGGCAATTGTTCCCACCCAAGTCATAGTCATGGTGCCAAAGATGGGGGATGCCGCATTGAACATGGTGTGGAATAATACGCACATAAACACACGGCCTTTTCCTGATATTTTGTAGATTGCCCCGTTGAAAAACCGAAACGCAATGAGTTGTACTGCAAACATCCAAAAATTAATGAGCCCCTCGCCGTGATTCGTCCCCGGAATAAAGAAGAGAGGGATATGCCATAAAGCCCAAATAACTCCAACAAAAACAGAAGATAAAACAAAGCCATATTTTTTGTCAAGCTCAGGCTGCAATATGTACATCCAGCCAGCTTCCTCCAAGCCACCGATAATAAGATTACCCGGCAAGGCAAGAAAGAACGTATAAAATGGAAGCACCATTTCCGTGGAGCCTGAAACTGCAAGGTGTACCAAAAAATACAGTGCAAGCCCTGCAACAACGAACAAATAGACAGAGATATTATTTTTGACGTAAAAAACCGTTTTCAGCCATTCCTTAAAATCTGCTATTTTGTTATTTTTCTTCAGAACGATATATGAAGCAATGGCCGGCGACAAAATATAGATTGCAAAAGGAATATTCATCCCAAATTGCTGTAACGAGTAAACCCAATTGTGAACCGAATATCCGAATTGCCCAAGAGCAATCAAAGCACCTGACACAAGATAGGCTATGCAAAAGGTCAGCGCTATAAATTGTACTATGATTTTTTTGTCAGTCATAATTTCTTCACCTCACATTTTGAAGAATACATTAAATTTTTATGGAAGCAACTATATCTTTACATTCACCTTTTCTTATGATATAGTAATCATAAGAAAAGGAGTAACCGACCACAAAGTGGTTAGCCTCCTGTTGCTAAATTAACTGCCCACGGAACGGCTAAGTCAGGGGCAGTTATTTTTTGTGCTTATTACCTCTATTGTTTAAATAGGTAAGCAGTGCAATGATTACTAATACAAATGTAAATAAATCACCGTATGTAACATAATCCATAAATTCAGCGTAGCTGAATTTCACCACGCTCCCTTCCGGGAGGCTAACACCCTGTCCCGATTACTCCTACATTTACTTTACCATATAATTCCTTCTGATACAATCGAACATAATATTAACTTCTATTGATACATTCTGGGATTCAGGCTCATCCTCTTTTAATTTTAAATTATGCGTATAATTTATTCTCACCCAGCTATCTCTTCCAACGCCTTTGTATTTAGAATCAAGATAGATTTATTATTTACTGACCTTATAACGCCCTCATTTTCCAGCTGGCCCAGCTTCCGGCTCAAGGTCTCCCTTGCAACTCCCAGGTAATTTGCTATCCCTTCCCTGCTGAGGGGCAGCTGTACCAGAATTCCCTGGGGATCCTCGCTTCCATACTTGGAGGCAAATTCCAGGAGGATGCCGCCTACCCGGTTATCCACGTTGCGGACGCCCATGCCCTGCATTGCATTTTCTAACCGGGCCATCCGTTCGCCAAGCTCGGAGATAATTTTGATCGCGATCTCCGGGTAATGGTACAGGATATTCTGGAACTCTGTTTTCGACAGGGAACAGGCCTGCACCGGCTGGAGCGCCTCCACATTAAAGGTAGCCGTCTTATCCGTAAGCAGGTTTGTCTCCCCGAAGAAATCCCCTTCTGAAAAAACATACAGGATCTGTTCCCTGCCATCCGGCGTGTATTTAAAGGCCTTTACGCTTCCGCCATTGATGATCGTGATTGCTTCTGACCTTTCCCCTTCCCTCAGGAGGAATTCCCCCTTCTTATACTCCCTATGTAGGATCAAAGCCGCAATTTTCTCTAGGTCTTCCCTACTAAGAGAAGAAAATATGGGAACCTTATGGATACACAGGTCATTTTGGCAATGAAGGCATTGGCAAGTTTCTTTCATTTCTATGTCACCTCTTTGAGTTCATTTTATCTTTAATCATATTAAACAGTAATTGAGAAACTGCCGCTTGTCAATCCATTTCATATAATTCCATATAAAAAGTACCCCTAATTCCATATCCAAAGCTCTCTAACCCTATACACAAAGCTCTACAATCCTATCTGCAAAATTCTCTACTCCCATATACAAAGGCTCCGCCCCCCTGTCATAAACAAGGGGCGGAGCCTCCAATTATAAATTAAATTTTATGATTCGCCCAGCAAAAAGCTTCTTTCCACTAACTAACGCGGTGAATAGGAGTGTATCGATATCCATCTGGGCGCAGACCGGGCATCCCGCGATTGCCTGCACTTGGCAATCACGGGATGTTAAAGGCAAGCCCAGGTGGATATCGATACACTCCTATTCACCTCACAGCCTAACCCTCACACCCAAAATCTCGCCCATTCCCTCATTTGCCGCTTGAATCACTTTATCCTTCTACTGTAAAGCCACCTATTCCTTCTCACTATAATGATGAGCCTTCTCAAGCATCATATCCTTCACCTTCATCAACCGGATCTGCGTACTTCTCTCATTCTCATCCAGCTTCATCACAATGAACTTAATATTCTCCTTAAGCTCCGGTATCATAACATGCTCCAGGGCATTTACCCGGCGCCTCGTCTTCTCGATCTCCGCCGCCATCAGCTGGCAGGACTTCTCAATCTGCGCCAGCCGGAGCATATCCGGCAGGATCTCCTGCAGGGACAATACTGCGTCATCTAAGTCGCTGGAGGTAAAGGCAAAGCCATAGGAATAGATATCATTGATATCCGGTGTCTTTGTATGGTAATCAAACTGCGGTATGTCCACGCTCATGACATTCTTCCTGGATGCCTCCAGGTACACCTCCTGCTTCGGTGCCAGCAAGGATACCTTTAACACCTCTTCCTGCATGGTGGACCTTGCCAGGACAAAATTCTTATTCGCTGACAGGATTCCCTGCTCTACCTTTTCACGGAGGGTCTTGTTCTCCCGTACCAGGTCCAGGAACTGCCTCATCAGCTCATCCCGCTTATCCTTTAACAGCTTATGTCCCCGGATCGCCGTCGTGAGCTTCTTCTTTAGCCTGGTCAACTCCATCCTTGTGGGATTTACTTGTGCCTTAGCCAACGGTCAGCACCTCCTATTCCTTCCCGTAATACTGATCCAATAATTCGTCCTTAATTCTCTTTAACTCTGTCCTTGGAAGGATCTTTAGCAGCTTCCAGCCAAGGTTCAAGGTTTCCTCAATATTACGGTCGGTGTCGTAGCCCTGGGATACATATTCCTGTTCAAAGGCATCCGCAAACTTTGCATATAAGAGATCAATATCCGTTAAGGCTGCCTCACCAAGAACCACCATCAGCTCCTTCGCCTCCTTGCCCCTGGCATAGGCTGCAAAGATCTGGTTCATGGTATTGGCATGGTCCTGCCTGGTCTTTCCCTCACCGATACCCTTATCCTTCAGACGGGACAGGGACGGCAATACATCAATCGGTGGCTGTATATTCTTACGGTGTAATTCACGGCTCAGGATAATCTGCCCCTCCGTAATATAACCGGTCAAGTCAGGGATCGGATGGGTCTTGTCATCCTCCGGCATGCTTAAGATAGGGATCATGGTAATACTTCCGTTCCTTCCCTTCTTCCTGCCCGCCCTCTCATAAAGGGATGCAAGGTCAGTATACATATAACCGGGATAGCCACGGCGTCCCGGAACCTCCTTACGGGCAGCCGACACCTCACGGAGGGAATCCGCATAGTTCGTAATATCCGTCAGGATAACCAGTACATGCATATCCTTCTCAAAGGCAAGATATTCCGCCGCAGTGAGGGCCATACGGGGTGTAGAGATACGCTCTACCGCCGGGTCATTGGCCAGGTTGACGAACATAACGGTCCTGTCAATGGCTCCTGTTTCACGGAAGCTCTCCGTAAAGAAATTCGCCTCCTCAAAGGTAATACCCATGGCGGCAAATACAACCGCAAAGGGCTCCTTTGTACCGCGTACCTTCGCCTGCTTTGCGATCTGGGCAGCCAGGTCAGCATGCGGGAGTCCGCTGGCGGAAAAGATGGGCAGCTTCTGGCCACGGACTAAGGTATTCAACCCGTCAATGGCTGATACCCCGGTCTGGATAAACTCCTGGGGGTAATTCCTCGCCGCCGGATTCATGGGCAGGCCATTGATATCCATCCGCTTCTCCGGAAGGATCTCCGGACCGCCGTCGATGGGGCGTCCCAGCCCGTCAAATACGCGGCTTAGCATATCCTCCGATACTCCAAGCTCCATGCTCCTTCCCAGGAAGCGTACCTTACTGCTTGCAAGGTTAATACCGGCAGAGTTTTCAAAAAGCTGCACAAGTGCATTGCCCCCGTCAATTTCGAGAACCCTGCAACGGCGTGTTTCACCGTTCACCAGCTCTATCTCCGCCAGCTCATCAAATGCAACGTTTTCGACACCCTTTACCAGCATAAGAGGACCCGCCACCTCTTGAATGGTTCTATATTCCTTTGGCATTAGGCTTCCTCCTTATTCAGCAAATGATTCAGTTCTATATTCAGGCTTCTTAAGATTTCCTCGAATTCCTGGTCAACCTTTGCCTGCTCGATATATTTAAAACGGCCTATTTTCTCACGGATCGGCATCTTTACGATATCCTCGATGGACGCACCCTTTTCCAGGTACCCAAGGGCCATATCATAGAAATGGATTACCAGCTCCATCATCAGGTACTGCTTATGGGGATCCGTATAGGTATCCACCTCATGGAAGGCATCCTGGTGTAAATAGTCCTCACGGATAGACCTCGCCGCCTCAAGCTTCAAACGGTCCGGTGCGGAAAGGGCGTCCATACCAACCAGCTTTACGATCTCATCCAGCTCCGCCTCATCATTTAACAGGCGCATCATCCTGGTGCGAAGCTCCTGCCAGCGCTCGTTGACATTTTCATTAAACCATTTTCCCAGGCTATAGAGGGAATAGCTGGTCAGCCAGTTGATGGCCGGGAAATGTCTCCGGTAAGCCAGGTTCGCATCCAGTCCCCAGAATACCTTAACGATTCGTAAGGTAGCCTGTGATACCGGCTCGGAGATATCTCCACCGGGAGGGGAAACCGCCCCGATTGCAGATAAGGCTCCTTCCCTGCCTTCCTTTCCGAGGGAAATGACACGCCCAGCCCTTTCATAGAACTGCGCCAGACGGCTTGCCAGATAAGCGGGATAGCCTTCCTCACCGGGCATTTCCTCCAGACGGCCGGACATCTCACGCAGCGCCTCAGCCCAACGGGAGGTAGAATCTGCCATCAGCGCCACGGAATAGCCCATGTCACGGAAATATTCCGCGATGGTAATGCCCACATAGATGGAAGCCTCACGTGCCGCAACGGGCATGTCGGAGGTATTTGCAATCAATACGGTACGCTCCATCAAGGATTTTCCCGTCTTTGGATCCTTTAATTCCGGGAATTCATTCAGTACGTCCGTCATCTCGTTTCCACGCTCACCACAGCCGATATATACTACGATATCTGCCTCGGCCCATTTTGCCAGCTGGTGCTGGACTACTGTCTTACCGCTTCCGAAGGGACCTGGAACCGCTGCCACGCCTCCCTTTGCGATGGGGAATAAGGTATCGATGACGCGTTGTCCCGTCACCAGCGGCTTGTCCGGTGAAAGCTTCTGCTTATAGGGCCTGCCCACACGGACCGGCCATTTTTGCAGCATGGTAAGCTCCTTAGAGCCATCCGCCCCATCCAGGATAGCGATGGTATCATCAACTCTATAGTCCCCTTCGGAAATAGAACGGATCCTGCCCTTCATCCCATGGGGAACCATGATCTTTTGTACCACGATTTCTGTCTCCGCTACAGTACCTATGACATCTCCTGCCTCAACCTCTGCTCCGTCTGAAACAGCCGGAACGAAGTGCCACAGCTTATCACGCTTTAGGGAGGGTATCTCTACGCCCCTCGTCAGGTTGGTTCCCGTAGCTTCCATAATATCCTCAAGGGGACGCTGGATTCCGTCGAAGATGCTCCCGATCAGTCCAGGCCCAAGCTCCACGCTTAGGGGTGCCCCGGTGGATTCTACCGGTTCTCCCGGTCCAAGTCCTGAGGTTTCCTCATAAACCTGTATGGATGCCAGGTCGCCATGGATCTCTATGATCTCGCCGATCAGACGCTGCCCGCTTACACGGACCACGTCAAACATGTTGGCATCCCGCATTCCCTGGGCAACCACCAAGGGGCCGGCGACTTTTTTTATGGTGCCTTTGCTCATTTTTATTTTCACCTGCTTCTTCAATATTTGTTATGGACTTTATTTAATCATTATTGAATATGATGTCGGAGCCGACTGCACGTTCCACGGATTTCTTGACATTCCTCATGCCGCTGCCCGTATTGCCCGATACACCCGGTATCGATATGATGGCCGGTAAATAGCTGGTCATATATTTGTCTATCTCCGCCTCAAGCTCAGCCTGCAAGCTTTCTGTGATATAAATAACCCCATACTGGCCTTCCGCCAGGGTCTTTATCAGCCTTGCCCCTTCTTCTCTGTCCGTGACCGGATAGGTGTCCAGTCCTAAGGCTCCAAACCCATAGATACTGTCCCGGTCACCGATTACAGCCACCTTATACATACATATCCCTCATTCTTTCTCTGATTGCGCTGTCGGGGATGTCATTGCGCTTTCCCGACAGCAGGATGCGGACCGTCTTTATCTCATTTTCCCTCGCCAGGATATAGGCAGCAAGGGGGGATATGGTAAATGGATTTGATTTCTGGGGACGGATCAGGTCCATGATCCGGTTATCACACCACCGCTCAAAGGCGGATGAGGATTCCTTGATCGCCTCCACTGCATCCGAATAATCAGTAAATTGCAGATACTGGTATATGGCCTCCAGGCTCTCCAGGGCTGCACTGCTCAGCTTTTTCTTGTCCAGGGAGGAGCAGCCGGCCATGGCGCGCTCCAAAAATTCCTTGGATTTATGCGTCTTATTGCCCCGGACGGCTATATTAATATCCGCCGCCGCAACCCTCAGCTCACCATATCTTGCCAATAACTCAACCTTGGATTCCTTACATTTTACGAGCATCATCTCCAGGGCTGCCCGGTCCAGGATCACGTCACAGAGCTGGCTGTCACCGGTGCGTAACAGAACCTGGTAGGCTTCCTCAGCGCAGCTATGCATGTGCTCCGGCAGGGCGGAAAAATTATGCTCCCTCACCGCATCCAGGATCATTCCTATCTCAATTGTCCCCTGGGTGATATAAATATCCATGTCCTTTGTATCCGTATATACCTGCTTGACCGCTGCCTTCAGGTTGTGGTAGTCATTGGTATAGAGGAACATATCAAAAACCGATGTATCCTCTACCAGCTCCTTCATCAGATCCCAGGTTTTTTCCCGCTCAGCCTTTAGCATTGCCTCGGAGCTTTCCTCGCCGGTTTTCCCCCAGCCCTTTTCTGCAAGCAGCTTCAAGCATTCCTTCTCGCTCTTGCAGTTAAGCAGCTGGTCAACGTCGGATCTTCCCAGAAGCTGCAGCTCCTTGGAGCGTATCCTGGCAACCGCATAGGCATAAAGCTGTTCTGCCATATCATCACCTTCCCTCCGGATCTATTCCCTAAACAGGAAGGAGTTCACCTTATCCTGCAGGATATCCTTCTTTGCAGCAAACAACGCATCAAAGGAACAGTTTTCTTCTATGGAAGGGTTTCCTTCCTCATCTTCATAGATTAATAAGAATCCCCCGTCCACATTGGCTGTACCTTCCGATACGGTCAGCGCCCCAAAGGGACGGTCCGATAATGCAAGCTTTAAGCGTGTATCAAAATCAGCCGGCAAACGATTCTTGTCCCGGGCAGAAAACTTAATCTTTCCTGCCTGGTTATGTGCGTACTGCTTTACCATGCTTAAAATAATTTCCATATATTCTGACGTAGGCAGCTCCTCCAGGGACTTCCTGGCCTTTGCTATGATGCTGCTGATCAGCTCCTGCTTTGTCTCAAGGAGAATCTTCCTCTCCTGTAAGGCGGCGGCTGATTCTGACCGGCTTACGATATCCTTAACGTCATTTTCCGCTTTTTCCGCAATCTGGGCTGCTTTTTTCTCCGCCTCCGATTCTGCTGCGGCCATTATCTCCTGTGCCTGCTGCTTCGCTTCCTCAAGTATCCGGTCCGCAACCAGCCGGGCATCCCCATGAATGGCCTCCAATATCTTCTCTAATCCAGTCATTTTAATCTCCATTCTACAATAATACGGCATCTTCCATGCCCTTTATGGTTTAGATGGATAAGCCTGACACACCCAGGATCGCCAGCACGGAAATCAGCAGTGCCAGAATCGCATAGGTCTCAACCATGGCCGGGAAAATCATTGATTTACCGAATTGATCCGGTCTCTTTGCCAGAATTCCCATACTCGCAACAGATGCCTTTGCCTGTGCCACTGCTGAAATATATCCTACGATTGCCATCGGAAGGCAGGCCGCAAAATACAATAAGCCCTTTGCGATGCCAAAATCACTGCTTCCGCCTAACACACCAATATTCGTCAAGGTTATGAAGGCGATCAAAAGTCCATAAATACCCTGTGTACCAGGCAACAGCTGAAGAATTAAGACCTTACCAAACTTTGACGGATCCTCCGTAACTACACCAGAGCCTGCTTCACCTGCCAGGCCTACTCCTTTTGCTGATCCTGCACCGGCTCCTAAAGCCGCTAATGCTGCTCCTAATAAAGCAAATACAATACCATATTTATCCATTGTTTACATTCTCCTTAACCTTATAATATTTTGTTTTCATTGTGAAGGGCGCAAAGGAACGTCCGCCGCCCTCATAGAACTTCCCGAAAAACTCCACGTATTGGAGTCTGTTCGTATGGACATAAGCGCCCAATGCATTAATAGCGATATTGAGCGTATGGCCAAGAAGCATAATCACGATAAAAATGATAACCCCCACAACGCCATAGCTCTTCGCAGGCATTGAGGCCATTTTATTAATAACATTCCCGATAATCCCGGAGGCCAGGCCTAAGGCCAGCAGACGGGAATAGGATAACACATCGCTTAAAACTCCTGTAATGCCGTACAGCGCATAGGTTCCCTTCAAGAACCGCTTGAAGGGGTTCTTTGACTCCCTGCCATTGGTAAGTATTATGACAAGGGAGGATAAAATTGCAATAGCCCCGGCGATCGTATTGATATTGCCCGGTATGGTCAGGGACACGTCCAGGATGTTTTGGATCATCTCCATGGACAGCAGGATAATGGTTCCACTGGCCACCAGTAAGATCCAGGACACTGCATCATAAAACACTGCAACATAATCCCTTTGGCGGCACAGCTGATATACCTTGACGAAATATCCCGTCATGATATGGATCAGTCCAAGAGCCATGGAAAATGCCAGCATCCTCATGGGGTTATCTACCGGGAAGAACCAGAGGGGTGGAATCAGGGGCACATCAGTAACTCCAAACCAGGTGGTAGCTATGACATCAAACATATCCCCGAAATAACCGCCAAACATGATCCCCCAGAAGGTGGTTGATATGCCGCAGTACAAAAACATTGACAGGAATTTCTTTGTACCTGTTTCTATTGTTTTCCTGTTTTTAAATAAAATATAAGCGCAGGCCAGCGTCATAATGATTCCATAACCTGCGTCAGCAAGCATGATTCCAAATAATACATAATAAAATCCGGACATGAGTGCCGTAGGGTCAATCTCCCCCTTCGCAGGTAATGCAAAGCCATCCACGACAGATTCCACGGCTCCTGCAAAAGCATTGTTCTTGAGGATTACGGGAACATCTTCCTCTTCTCCTGGCGCTTCCACTTCAATCGCCACCATGAATTTACGCTCCAGCTCTCCTCTTAAATCTCCTACCTCCTGCTGTGGGATATAGCCTGTTATAACAAATACATTATTTGACTGGGCGATCTGCCCGAGCACCTGATATTTATCAGATCTCATTCTTTCATAGTCCTGCAGGAAGTACAGCTCCTCCCTCTTACCGGCAAAGTTCCTGATCTCTTCCTCCAGGATGCGGATCTCTTCCCTGATGGAGACGATCCGGTCTCTTAGCTCTTCCAGCTGTAGCCTTGGTGCCTTGTCGGCAGATACGCTTGGAAAGGCGAATTCCATCCTTCTCAGCTTCTCATAAACCGGCTCCCACTGTTCCTTCGGAGCCAGGATGAACACACAGGTCTGCTCCTTTGAGGCACTGATGACGTCGATGTGTAACGGCATCCATTCTTCCAGCTCCTGATGAAGCTCCTCCAGTGAATATTCCCTGGGAAGGACACCGATGAGGCTCCTGGTATACTTTGTCCCTTGCAAATCCAAAGGGATATCCAGGTCTGTCCAGGGCTTTAACATCTCCCGCTGTGCCTCTAATTTTAAAATCTCGGCCTTTCCTTCTCCAATCTCCTTATTGCAGGCGATAATACGGTTTGCAACCCGAAGGGCATCCTCCAGCTTTTCGCTAAAGCCTCCGTATTCCTCTGCTGATACCACCTTTCTTCCCTCAAAGGAAGACAGGATGGACTTTTTTTCAGGAGCATAGCGCCCTAATATCTCCGATGCATCCTTTGCCGCATTGATATTTCTCTCGAAGCTTGACCTGGCATAAGAAACATCCATTTTCCTAAATACCTGGTCCTCCTCTATCTGATTATCCACTTCGAGGACACCTTTGCGCTGCAGCAGCTCCAGGACTGCTTTCCGATCTTTTTTTAACGCATAAATACTAATCCGCTGCATTTGCAGCATTGCCATGCCTCATACACCTCCTTGCTGATTTCTGGCATTAAGCTTCCAATTCTGGGGTTACCATCCCTAATCAGCATGGATTACACTGGCAAGCACCAGGCGAATTGCTTCCCCTTCTTTGTGGAAAGCCATCTCCTTCATGAACGCGGCTTCATTTTCTGCCTTCACCCTCGCTTCTTCAAGCAGTTCCATTCCCTTTTGGTTTGCTGCAGCCTTCCTTTGCTCTGCTTTCTCCAATTCCTGCTTTGTCCTGGAGTTAACCAGTTCCCTGGCACGGTGTTCTGCCTCTGAGATGATTGCCTCCCTACGGCCGGAAGCCTCCTGTTCTTTCCTGGCTGCGTCTAACTCCGCCTGACGTACAGCTTCCACTGTTTCTTTTGCCATTCATTTACCTCCATACATTAGTATTTCATACAGTTAATACCAACGTTATTATACCTGATAAGCAGGCAATTTTCAACAAAATATAATTATTTATTATGGAGCCACGAATATTTACGTGCACTTAATAATTCTATACTATATTTGCTGATTCCTCCTTATTATGCCCCTTTTTATCTGTTTTCTGCCCATTCCTTTATCTGCTGGCCATCATTATGAAACATTAAAGCTTCCTATTAATATAGTAGGCATGAGAAGCTGCTTTCTTACTTCTCATAAAAGGCGCTGTATTTGTGCCGTGCATCCCGATTATAGGAAGCCGTATCTGCTTCCTATAATATAAAAAAGCTCCGCCTCACGGTTACCATCGCATTACTGTGGATGACACCCAAAGGGGAGCATTAAATAGGAATTGCTTCCTTAATTATATCTATATATTTATTTATAATTTATTTCATATACTTATTTACAACCCTCAGACGGTTCATGGCACGGTTAAGGGCCGCCATTGTCTGGTAATATTCCTTTATGCTCAGCTTCTGGCGCAGCTTTTCCTCTGCCTGTACCTTAGCCTCCTCGGCGCGGCGCAAATCAATATCCTCGGGACGCTCAATTGTATCCGCAAGAATCATGACCTGCCCCGGAGTAATCTCCACAATGCCATCACTTACTGCCGCATAATGCCATTCATCCTCCAGCTTATACCTCAATTCGCCCGCACGTAAACAGGTAACCATCGGTTCATGGCCTGCCAGGACACCGAACTCGCCATCCATACCGGGGAACACGAGCATATCACATTCCCCTTGATAGAAGGGATGGTCACTTGCTATAATTGCTATCTTAAATTTCGCAGCCATAGTTCCTCCTTTATCCGACTATGCCAGGCCAAAACGTAAAATAAGGTCATTATTCTTCCATCATTTTAGCCTTTTCCTTCACATCCTCAATCGTGCCGACCATAAGGAATGCCGATTCCGGATAATCATCCATTTCACCGTTAATAATTGCCTTGAAGCCTTTAATGGTTTCACTTAAGGGCACATATTTTCCTTGGATGCCAGTGAAGTTCTCCGCCACATTAAAGGGCTGGGAAAGGAATTTCTGGATCTTCCTGGCACGGTAAACAGCCAGCTTATCCTGCTCATCCAGCTCCTCCATGCCCAGGATGGCGATGATATCCTGAAGCTCCTTGTATTTCTGTAAAAGCTCCTGGGTCCTTCTCGCCACTTCATAATGCTCCTCGCCCACAACATCGGGCTCCAGGATCCTTGAGGTAGATTCCAGCGGGTCAACAGCCGGGTAGATACCCTGCTCCACAATCTTACGGGATAATACGGTAGTAGCATCCAGATGGGCAAAGGTGTTGGCCGGTGCCGGGTCAGTCAAATCATCCGCCGGAACGTATACGGCCTGGACGGAGGTAATGGAGCCACTCCTTGTGGAGGTAATTCTCTCCTGGAGCTCACCTACCTCATTGGCAAGGGTAGGCTGGTAGCCTACAGCCGAGGGCATACGTCCGAGCAGGGCGGATACCTCTGAGCCTGCCTGCACAAACCGGAAAATGTTATCGATGAATAACAACACGTCCTGGTTCTCCTTATCCCTGAAATACTCCGCCATGGTAAGGCCTGTCTGGGCAACCCTCATACGGGAGCCCGGCGGCTCGTTCATCTGTCCAAAAACCAGGGCAGTCTTTTCAATAACCCCCGATTCCTTCATTTCCCTCCAAAGGTCGTTACCTTCCCTGGAACGCTCACCAACACCGGTGAAAATGGAATAACCGCCGTGTTCCGTTGCAATATTGCGGATCAGCTCCTGGATTAATACGGTCTTTCCTACGCCCGCACCACCGAAGAGGCCGATTTTACCGCCCTTTGCATAGGGTGCCAAGAGGTCAATTACCTTGATACCTGTTTCTAATATCTCAACCACCGGGCTTTGATCCTCAAAGCTCGGCGGATCCCTGTGGATCTTCCACTGCTCCTCGCCGGCCACGGCTCCGCCGTCATCAATTGCTTCGCCCAACACGTTGAACATTCTTCCAAGGGTCTGCTTGCCGACCGGCACCTTAATACAGGAGCCGGTTGCCCGGACCTCCATTCCCCTGACAAGTCCCTCACTGGATGCCAGCATAATGCAGCGGACTACATTATTGCCAATATGGCTTGCCACTTCCATAACTGCCCTTCTGTCGTCCCTTGTAACTTCCAGCGCATCCTTGATCATAGGCAATGCTCCGTCTTCAAACTCCACGTCCACGACAGGCCCTAAAACTTGCACAATTTTACCACTATTCATAGTACCTCCAACGCTCTCCTTTCTCTATCATCAGACCCTCTACCTCTTCAGACTTTTTGCCCCGCTTACAATCTCCGTAATCTCCTGGGTAATAGATGCCTGCCGCGCCCTGTTATACTGAAGCTCAAGGCTTTTAAGCATATCCTTTGCACTCTTTGTAGCAGCTTCCATTGCGGTCATTCTCGCATTCTGCTCACTGGAAAAGGATTCTACCAGGATACCGAAAATAAGTCCCTTCAGATAGTTTGGTACCAGCTGCTCCATTACGATTTCCGGGGACGGGTCAAACAGGGCATGGACATATCCACTGTCCCTCTGCTCAAATTTCTTCCGTTCCAGGGGCAGGAGCTTTTGGCACTGCACCTCCGCCCGCATCGGTGTAATCATCTTCGTATAGATTACATAGATATCGTCCAACTGCTTCTTAACAAACAGGTCAATCAACGTAAGCGATATGTTCTGGGCACGCCCCAGGTTAGGATTTTGGGCCGTATACAAGAATTCACAGTCCACGTCAACACCCTTATGGATAAAGTACTGCCTGCCAACCTGACCAATTACAAAAAGGAAATTATTCTTGCCCTTCGCCATCTCCTCTTCGGCTTTCCGTATTACGTTATGGTTATAGGCTCCTGCAAGCCCCTTATCCGCCGTAACTACCAGATATCCCTTTTTTCTCTCTTCCTGCGGGATTTCCTCACGGCGATGGAAATAAACCGAGCTGATATGGGGTGCACGGACCAGGATATCATAGATGGTATCCTGCAATGCCTCAAAATAAGGCTCTGTAGCCTGAAGGCTTTTTCTTGCTTTTTTTAATTTAGACGAAGAGATTAGATACATGGCATTCGTAATCTTCATGATGTCCTGAATACCCTTTATTCTGGAACGAATCTCTCTTGTATTAGCCATATAAATCCTCCCTGCTGCCCTCAGGCAGCTAATATACTATGTTACTTTTTAAATTCGGCAGCGCCCTTGATAATCTTCGCCGTCAGCTCATCCGTCAATGTCTTTGTCCTGTCAATCTCTTCAATCACATCGCTGTATTTTGCCCTGAAATAATCCATTAAGTCACTGCGGTAGGCCTTCATCTCCTTGACCGGGACATCATTAAACAGCTTATTGCCTGCAACTACCAGCAGGATTACCTGCTCATGCAGGGGCAGCGGCCTTGACAGTGGCTGCTTTAACAGCTCCATCAGATGCTTTCCATGCTCCAGAAGATCCTTGGTGGCCTTATCCAGGTCAGAGGCAAACTGGGTGAAGACCTCCATCTCCCTGTATTGCGCAAGATCTATACGAAGGCTTCCCGCCGCCTTTTTCATGGCTTTTGTCTGGGCTGCACCGCCTACACGGGATACACTTAAGCCCACATTTACCGCAGGCCTGTTGCCTGCGAAGAAAAGCTCACTCTCCAGGAAAATCTGCCCGTCCGTAATAGAGATGACATTCGTCGGGATATAGGCGGATACGTCCCCGGCCAGGGTTTCAATGATCGGTAAAGCGGTGATGGAACCGCCGCCGTATTCGTCATCCATACGGCAGGAACGCTCCAGCAGCCTGGAATGCAGGTAGAAGACATCTCCCGGATAGGCTTCACGGCCCGGCGACCTTTCCAATAATAAGGACATGGTACGGTAAGCCACCGCATGCTTTGACAAATCATCATATACAATCAGCACGTCCCTGCCCTGCTTCATGAAATATTCAGCGATGGCAGTGCCTGCATAGGGTGCAATATATTGTAACGGCGCCAGGTCACTTGCAGAGGACGATACTACGATGGAATAATCCATGGCACCATGCTTTGTTAAGGTATTTACGATCTTTGCCACCGTTGAGGCCTTTTGCCCGATGGCAACATAGATACAGATAACCTCCTGCCCCTTCTGGTTTAGAATGGTATCGATTGCTATGGAAGTCTTACCGGTCTGGCGGTCACCGATGATAAGCTCACGCTGGCCCCGGCCGATAGGGAACATTGAGTCAATGGCCAGGATCCCCGTCTGTAATGGTACGGTAACCGGTTTTCTTGTGCAGACACCTGCAGCTTCATTTTCAATTGGGAAGAAATCATCTGCTTCAATCTGGCCCTTACCGTCAATCGGACTGCCCAGGGCGTTCACTACCCTCCCGATCAGCTTATCCGATACCGGCACACCTGCCCTCTTCTGTGTCCTTACAACCCTGCTGCCTTCCCTAAGCCCATAGTCCGAGCCTAACAAAACACAGCCTACGGTCTTCCTGTTCAAATTCTGTACGATACCTCGGACTCCTGTTTCGAACTCCACGAGCTCACCGTACATCGCGTTATCCAATCCGTATACATTAGCAATACCATCACCAATACTAATGACCGTCCCAGTTTCCTTTACCGTGGTCTTGATCTCATAATCCTGTATTTCACTTTTTAGCATCGAAATAATATCACTTTGATTCATGTTACTCAAACACTTCACCTCCCAATTAGCGTTTTTTGCATTTCTGACAGAGCGCCTTTGATGCTTTTGTTATATTCCATATCTCCAACATACAGTACATAACCACCAATCAGTGAAGCATCCTCTTTAAGTTCAAGAAATACATCCGATTTTTTATATTTTTCACAGAGCATAGCCTTAATGTCCTTAAGCTGCTGCTCCTCCGGCTTTACCGCATAGACCAGCCTTGCCTTCATCATATCGTTATGCTCCAATACGATCTCATCATATGCTTCCATGATTTCTGCAAATAGTCCGACCGTTTGGTTTTCACACAACAGCTTTAAAAATTTTGACATCTCCTGGTCAAAGATCTCATCAAGGACAGCCTCCTTCTCCTTTTTCTTGATTGCCGGGCTTTCCAAAACCTCCATCAATTCCCTGCAACCCAGGAGGAGCTTTTTCGCTGCCTCCACGCTTTCCTTGTCCAGCTTTAAGGAATCTAAAACCTGGGCATAATTAACCGCGCGTTGACTTATCATTTTGCAGCACCTACTTCTTTCAGGAAGTCATCCAAAAACTGCCTGTTGGTGCTGTCATCCACATTTTTACCAATAACCTTGGCAGCTGCAAGCATTGCAATCCCTGCCACCTCCGCCTGGGCATTCTCTATGGATTTCTTCCGTTCAAACTCAATCATCCTGTTTGCTTCCTCCATCACCTTAGCCGATTCCTGTCTCGCTTCCTGAAGTATCCTGTTATATTCAACCTCAGCCCTTTCACGGGCTTCCTTTATAATGCTTCCGGCCTGGTCACCGGCCTGCTTCAGCTCCGCCTCATAACCCGCTTTCAGCTGGTAAGCCTCAGCCTTTTTGTCGTCAGCATCCTGTAACGAATCCTCGATTAGCCTTTTTCTTTTCTCTAAGATATTGTTTACAGGCTTAAAAAGAAATAAGCGGAAGAAAACAAACAAAATAATAATATTAACCATGTTAAATATTAAATTTGCTGCATTTATGGATATCATTATTATTACACCCGTGCCTTTCACTTTTTGATGGCCTATCCAAAAATTGAATAAGCCTTAATAAATAGTTTGAAAGTGACTTTCTTTCAAACTTTTCCCTCCTGAAACTTATTTTGATAAAACGAAGATAATTAAAAAGGCAATTACCAAACCGTAAATAGCTGTTGCTTCCGCCAACGCACAGCCTAAAATCAAGGCCTTGTTAATATCGCTCTTTGCCTCCGGCTGTCTTGCGATTGACTCCGTCGCCCTGGCAGTTGCAATACCGATACCAATACCTGCCCCTACACCTGTTAATACTGCAATACCTGCTCCAATTGCTATCAATGCTGACATATTCCCATCTCCTCTACACAATATACACTAACGGACATTTGACCGCCAGGTCACTCCATGCCAAATGTGAAATGATCTTCATTTCACACTAACGGACATTTGACCGCCAGGCCACTCAATGCCGGATGTGAAATAATCTTCATTTCACACTAACGGACATTTGACCGCTAGGTCACTCAATGCCGGATGTGAAATGATCTTCATTTCACACTAACGGACATTTGACCGCTAGGTCACTCAATGCCGGATGTGAAATGATCTTCATTTCACACTAATTACAATACAAAAATAATTAAGAATGCGATTACCAAACCATAGATCGCTGTTGCCTCTGCCAATGCGCAGCCAAGGATTAAGGCTTTGTTGATATCACCCTTTGCCTCCGGCTGTCTTGCGATTGATTCCGTTGCCTTTGCAGTCGCAATACCGATACCGATACCTGCACCCACTCCTGTTAATACTGCAATACTTGCTCCAATTGCTACTAATCCTGACATATCTACTACTCCTACCTTTCATAATGTTTATGTTATAATATTTGTTTCTGTGTCTTATGCCTCTAATTTTTCCTGCATGAATAAGGATGTTAAAAAGCAAAATACATAAGCCTGTAACAAGCCGTCAAAAATATCAAAATAAAATCCGAGGGGTAACGGAATTAAGATGGGTACAACCATTCTTATCATTTCCATAACTACAAACCCTCCAAAAATATTGCCAAAAAGCCGCATGGATAATGACAAAGGTCTGATAAACAGCTCCAGGATGTTAAACGGCACCATTACCGGCATTGGGTGGGCGAAGTTCTTGATATACCCTTTGACACCATGCTGATGGATCCCTGAGTACTCAACCAGTATAATGCTCATAATGGCAAGACCCACCGTCACACTCAAATCCTTTGTAGGAGGCCTTATTCCAAAAAGCCCTACAACATTTGCGACACCCAGATAAATCAATACGGTTCCCAGATATGGGATATAGCGCTTGCCGTGCTCCCCCAGGATGTCGGTAAAAAAGTTATTGATAAATCCGACCAGGAATTCAACTACTACCTGCGGTTTTCCCGGAACCAGCTTCAGGTTTCTTACAAACACCAATGTCAATACCATTAAAAACACCATAATACCCCATGTGACCACAACGGATTCCGATACGGGTATCCTGCTTCCAAAAAGGTCAATCGTAAAACTGGTCTTACTCTGCAATTCCTCCGTCAATCTTTCTGCCAAGTCATGCATCATCATCACCTCCCTTTTCTTAAAACTCAACGCATATGGACTTTACAAAACGCACACAAAGAAACACCAACCTTTACCCACGTTGGCGATCAAAAAAACGGTATAAATCCCTGAAAACAGTAATTACTGGAAAACTAGCTGACCTTTTTTGCCATCCGTAAGCTCTATATACCGCATGACAAAAAAACGAAGCTTTACTTCGGAAACTAATATAATCCAGCCTTTTATGTATAAGAAAAACTGATAAAAGGATAGAATTACAATTAGCTTTGAGAATAGTGTTAACAGATTTTTAATTATTAGTAAAAAGATTGAAAAACCTGACCTGTCAAAAATTTCGGAACCGTTTACCTCCTGATCCCCTGCTCCCGGACCCAGGCCTATTTCATCCTGCTTGTTCATGCAGTAGCTGCTGTCCTTCATTTCTTCCACTCTTTTGCTCTTGAGATTTTTGCAGGCTCCGAGCGCAATATGCTGGGATGAAATGCAGGAGGAGGCTACCAGTATAAATAGAATGCCAATGAAGACCGCTTTTAACATCTTCTTTTGATTTCCATATATCATCATCAATATGCTCCTCCTTCCAGATACCGCTATGTTCCGCTTGTCCACAAGCAATAATGAATATAATATATACCCCAATCCATTATTTGTCTATGATAGTTTTTCACAAAGAAAACGTGGAAAAACTCATTATTATTTACAATAATGCACCATGTTGCACAAATTTGCTTACTATATATTCCATATTTTAGAACCCGCTCCCTCATTGCTGTTTTTTATCGGACAATTCCCATCTCTCATAAGCATACGATAATAAATAATGAAATTTATACAATTCCTCAGGTCAGTATAGACAAGAAACAGCCAGAATTTCCAGAAATATTCAGTAGAGTTGAACACTTTTCAAAAATACCTATTGCATTTATTTGTAGAAGATGTATCATTGTTCTATACAGATTGTCGATTACTAGGAGGCTGTACTCCGATAAATTATGAAGGCGGCCAGAGCCCCTTGGAGAAGAAGGAGACTTGTGTATGGAGAAAGTAATTGGGCTTTTATTTGACATAGAAAAAAAAGCAAACCAGATTATTGAACGTGCTAATGATGAAAAAAGCGAGCTCTTGGAGGAAAACGAAAAGGCAATCGCAAAAATGGAGGCAGACATAGCAGCGGAAAACAATGCGAAAGTTAACCAGCTGCTAGCACAGGCGGAGCAGGAAATTGAGGAAGAAAAGCAGCAATTGCTGGAGTACAGCAACAAACAGCTTTCAGACCTGGAAGCTGCCTACCGGCGGGATCGTGCTGGCCTGGTCGAAAAGGTATTCCAGAGCATCATAAGGTGCGAAGCATAAAATGATGAAGCATAAAATGTAATGGATAGATGGAGGTTATTATGGAGACTTCAATATCTTATAGCGGCATAAACACGAAAGTGAAGGCTATGAAAACAAAGCTGGTCAGCAAGGAGGACCTTACCCGGATATTAAGCTTTGAGACTGTTGCGGATTTTATTTCCTACTTAAAGAAGCATCCGGGCTACCATGACCTGTTCCAGAAATATGATGAGCGGGAAATCCACCGGGGCGAGGCGGAACGGGTTTTCATCAACGGCCTCTACCTGGATTATGCAAGAATTTACCGTTTTGCCAATGACGTGCAGAGGAAGGACTTAGAGCTTATCTTCTTCCGCTACGAGGTCAATGTACTGAAGGCCTGTATCCGCCTGATCCATACGGCCGAAAGCGCCTATGGCCTTTCCCAGTTCCATCCCTTTTTCACAAAGCATTCCCAGATTGATATTAATAAGCTCTCCGTCTCGCGTTCCATGGATGAGTATATTAACAATTTAAAGGGTACGCAATATTATAACTTGCTAACAAAGATGGGCAGCAAGGGCAACCTCTCTTCTTTTGATTTTGAGATGGCCTTGGATGTCTATTATTTTACAAAATCCTGGAGGATGAAGGATAAAATATTGACGGGAAACAACCGCAGGGTCTTTACCCACCGGCTGGGCGTAGAAATTGATCTTTTGAACATTATGTGGATCTACCGTTCGAAGAAGATGTACGATATGAATTCCACCGATATTTTTACTTATTTAATACCCATCAATTATAAGCTTACCATAGCCCAGCTTTCAAAGCTGGTGGCTGCAGTTACCCTGGATGAATTTATGAACCTGTTAAACACAACAAAATATAAGGATTTTGCCCCACACCTGAAAAATGGTACCATGGAGCAGGAATATGACCGGATCATCAACCGGATCTATTTATATGATATCACAAAATATCCTGCTTCCATGACTGTGGTCAATTATTATCTGTTCCGTAAGGATAAGGAGATCGACATGCTGACAACCCTCCTGGAATGCATCCGGTATGGATTAGATCTTAAGAAAAAGCAAGAATACCTTCATCAACTATAGTACTGGGGGGATAGACCATGATTGAAAAGATGAGATTTATTAGTATTACCGGACCGAAAAGCGACTTTGACCGGGTTGTGAACCAATATCTGACGAAGTACGATATCCATCTTGAAAATGCATTAACGGAGCTTAGTACTTCCTATAACTTAAGGCCATTTGCCGAAGCTAATCCTTACCGGGAATTAATCAGCAAATCCGAGGATCTGGTCAAAAAGCTGGAGCACCCGGAGCTGTCTGCGGATAAGCTGATGACGCCGGAAGAAGCCGCGGCTGTGATTGATTCAGCCTATGCCATGCTATCTGACCTGAACCTAAAAAAGAGTGAGCTAAAAAAGCAGCGTAAGGAATTTAATGAGCTGCTGGCGCAGATTGAGCACTTCCGCCACCTGGATTATAATATCCACCAGATCATTAACTTAAAATTTATTAAATTCCGTTTTGGAAAGGTTCCCCATGAATTCTATACCCGTTTTTCAAAATTCGTATATGAAAATTTAAATACCGTCTTTTACGAATGCGAACGGGACCGTGATTATGTCTGGGGGATTTATTTCGTCCCGGCCAATGAGGCAATCAGGATTGATGCCATTTATGCCTCCCTCCACTTTGAACGGATTAAGCTGCCGGATGCCTATGAAGGGACACCGGAGGAATCCTTCCATTCCATTATGGAGAAAATTACGGAAATCAACAATGAATTAAATGACGTCTATGCCCTCATTAAGGAACGCCTGAATGATATTTCGGAGCAGCTGGAGCTGGCCCACTATACGGTAACGGTCCTTTCCAAGAATTTTGATGTCAGGAAAATGGCTGCCTGCACCAAGGACAAGGGCAAAGATGAGGTGTTCTATATCATCTGCGGCTGGATTTCTGATGCGGATTCGGAAAAATTATTAAAGGAAGCGGAGGCAGATCCCCTGGTCTATTGCGTGACTGACGACGGGCAGGCCGACGAGGAGAAAAATCCTCCGACCAAGCTAAAAAACCTTAAGATTTTTAAGCCCTTCGAGATGTTCATTAAAATGTACGGCCTGCCGGCCTACAACGAGGTGGATCCCACCTCCTTCGTTGCCATAACCTACTCCATCATCTTTGGTATTATGTTCGGGGATGTGGGGCAGGGACTTTGCCTGGTGGTAGGCGGTGCCCTCCTTTATAAGATCAAGAAGATGAACCTTGCGGCCATTATTTCCCTTGCCGGGGTATTCTCCACGATCTTTGGCTTCCTCTATGGCAGCGTGTTCGGCTTTGAGCACTGGATTAATGCAATCTGGCTGTCGCCCCGGGAAAATGTCATGACCGTCCTCATTACGGCGGTTGGCTTTGGCGTGTTCCTCATCATACTTGCCATGATCCTAAACATCGTTAACGGAATCAAGACAAAGGACTGGGGACGGGTGCTCTTTGATACCAACGGAGTTGCAGGCCTGCTGTTTTATGCGGCTTTGATTGTCAGCATCGCTTTTATCTTTACCGGCAGGCCCCTGCCCGGCGTCATCATTATGGCGGTCTTCTTCGGGCTGCCACTGCTGTTGATCTTCTTTAAGGAGCCTTTGACCCATATGCTGGAGAAAAGGTCGCAGATTTTTCCGGAGCATAAGGCCATGTTTTTCATGGAGACCTTTTTTGAGCTCTTTGAGGTTTTGCTCAGCTATTTAACGAATACCATCTCCTTCCTCCGTATTGGGGCTTTTGCCTTAAGCCACGCAGGAATGATGGCCGTCGTAATGCTGCTGGCCGGCGCCGAATCCGGTGTCCCTAATATTCCTGTGCTTTTCTTCGGAAACTTGTTTGTGGCGGGCATGGAAGGCCTTATCGTCGGAATCCAGGTGCTCCGTCTGGAATATTATGAGATGTTCAGCCGATTTTATAAGGGTACTGGAAAAGAGTTCAAATCATATAAAAATAAGCTAAACAATAAAAACACTTAAACCTAAGGAGGAACTTGTTATGATTATCAAAATTGTTCTTATCGCTGCATTATTATTAAGCATCATCATCCCTTTCGGAGCATTTTTGTACAGCAAAAAAACGAAGGGTAATTACAAGGCGGCACTGGGCTTTAATGTCTTTGCCTTTTTCAGCATCATGATTGTCGCAAATATTATGATGTTCACCGGGAAGGTATCCGCGGCTGAGGCAACTGCTGCGGCAGCTGCAGGGACAGACAGCTGGAAATACATTGCTGCTGCCCTCTCCACCGGCTTATCCTGTATCGGTGGCGGTATCGCCGTAGCTTCCTCTGCTTCCGCTGCCCTTGGTGCCATCAGTGAGGATGGTTCCATTATGGGTAAGTCCTTGATCTTCGTTGCCATGGCAGAAGGTGTCTGCCTTTATGGGTTGATTATATCCCTGATGATCTTAAGCTAGGAGGTTTTTCCCATGCGGATGTATCTGATAAGCGATAACATAGACACTTATACAGGAATGAAGCTGTCCGGCGTCAGTGGCGTCGTAGTCCACACACGCCCCGAATTAAAGACTGCTTTAGACCAGGTGCTGGCGGATAAGACCATCGGTATCATTCTCATCACGGAAAAACTGAGTAATGAGTTTCCTGAAATAATTAATGATATTAAATTAAACAGGCGAATCCCATTAGTCGTTGAAATCCCTGACAGGCATGGAACAGGCCGCAGACCTGATTTTATCACATCCTATGTAAATGAAGCCATAGGCTTGAAATTATAACTCAGAAAGGTAAGGTCGGTTGTATGACTCTTGATGAAAAATTAGAGCATTTCTATTCTTCCGTAATTGACAGTGCCACAAAGCAAAACATTGAGATTGTGGAAGAATATAAGAAAATATTACAAAAGAATTTTGAAGACCGGAGGGAAGCCGCCCTGCGTAAGGCTGAGGCTAATTTCCGTATGGCTTCCGACAATATCATCCGGGAGAGGAACCGCAGGGTATCTGCTGCTTCCATGGAGATCCGCCGCAAGGTACTGGAGCGGACCGCTGAAATATCGGAGGAAATTTTTGAAGAGGTAAAAGCAAGGCTGGACGCATTTATGAAAACAGAGGAATATGAAGCCCTGCTTACCACCCTGGTCCAGAACGCCCTCCGCTTTTCAAAGGGTGACGCCATTACTATTTACATCAATCCCTCCGACCAGGACAAAAAAAGCGGCCTGGAACAAAAAACCGGTGCCAGCCTTACGGTGAGCGACCGTGATTTTATCGGGGGCATCCGGGCAGTCATCCCCTCCCACAGCATTTTAATAGACAATTCTTTCTTGACAAAAATAGAAGAGGCAAAGGACAACTTTACTCTTTAAGACGATGGAAAGGGAGTTAATCCTTATGAATATAACAGGTAAAATATTTGGTATCAATGGACCAATTGTATTTGTCGGCGGAAACCAGGCCTTTAAAATGGGCGAGATGGTTTTGGTCGGCAGGGATAAGCTGGTAGGTGAGGTGATCGGCCTGGCCTCGGGAAAAACAACCATCCAGGTATATGAAGAAACCTCCGGCTTAAAGCCCGGGGATGAGGTAACGGGAACCGGTGCCGCCATCTCCGTAACCCTTGCCCCCGGCATTATCAGCAATATTTTCGACGGTATTGAACGTCCCCTGCAGGAAATCGCCAAGCAGTCAGGCGTATTTATCTCCAGGGGTGTTGCTGTGGAGTCCCTGGATACGCAGAAATTATGGGATGTCCATGTCACCGTTGCCCCCGGCGATAAGGTCTACGGCGGCACGGTTATTGCCGAGGTTCCGGAGACCAGCGCCATCCTCCACAAATCCATGGTTCCGCCGGACATGTCCGGTACCGTAACAAAGGTTGTCCCGGACGGGAAATATACCATCAATGATCCTATCGTGACCATTGTAGATTCCAAGGGTACGGAAAAGGTACTCACCTTAACCCAGAAATGGCCCATCCGTGTCCCCCGCCCTACGGCAAAGCGCTTCCCCTCTGACCGCCCTTTAATTACCGGCCAGAGGATACTGGATACCTTATTCCCTATCTCAAAGGGAGGTACTGCCGCTATCCCGGGAGGCTTTGGCACCGGCAAGACCATGACCCAGCACCAGCTTGCCAAGTGGTCTGATGCGGACATTATCATCTATATCGGCTGCGGCGAGCGCGGGAATGAGATGACGGAGGTACTGGAGGATTTCTCGAAATTAGTTGACCCCAGATCCGGCAATCCCCTGTTAGACCGCACTACCCTGATTGCCAATACCTCGAATATGCCGGTGGCTGCCCGTGAAGCAAGCATTTATACTGGAATTACCCTGGCTGAGTATTACAGGGATATGGGGTATCATGTAGCCATCATGGCGGATTCCACCTCCCGCTGGGCGGAAGCCCTCAGGGAATTATCGGGACGTCTGGAGGAAATGCCGGCGGAGGAAGGCTTCCCGGCCTATCTGGCCTCAAGACTGTCTGCCTTCTATGAACGTGCAGGCTTTATGCAAAACTTAAACTGGACCGAGGGAAGCGTGTCCATTATCGGCGCAGTATCCCCCCAGGGCGGTGACTTTTCTGAACCGGTGACCCAGAACACAAAGCGTTTTGTCCGCTGCTTCTGGGCTCTTGACAAATCCCTGGCCTATGCGAGGCATTTCCCTGCGATCCAGTGGTTGACCAGCTACAGTGAATACCTGACGGATCTTGCTCCCTGGTATACCAAGAATGTAGGGGAAGACTTTGTGGAATGCAGGAACCAGATCTTAAGCATCCTGACCCAGGAGAACCAGCTGAATGAAATCGTTAAGCTCATCGGCAGTGACGTCCTTCCTGACGACCAGAAGCTTGTCCTGGAAATAGCCCGGGTAATCCGCCTTGGCTTTGTCCAGCAGAATGCCTACCACCCTTCCGATACCTATGTTCCGATGGCCAAGCAGCTGAAAATGATGCAGACCATCCTCTACCTTTATCAAAAATCAAAGCTGCTGATTGACAGGAGCATGCCGATGTCGCTGTTAAAATCCAGCTCCATTTACGATAAGGTTGTTGCCATCAAGTATGATGTGGCAAATGATGAATTAGAAAAATTTGATGATTATAAAAAGCTGATTGATGAATTTTATGACAACATCATGAAGACCAATGCTTAAAAGGGGGTAAACTAATGGGAATTGAATATTTAGGATTGAGTGAAATAAACGGCCCCCTAATCGCCCTGGAAGGCGTCCGGGATGCCTCCTTTGATGAGATCGTTGAATTAACGGTGGATGGGAACCAGAAAAAAATAGGCCGTATCGTGGAGCTGTATGAGGACAAAGCGATTATCCAGGTGTTCCAGGGTACTGAGGATATGTCCTTATTTAATACCCATACGAAATTGACGGGACATCCGATGGAGATCAACCTGTCACCGGAGATCCTGGGACGTGTATTCAACGGTACGGGGCAGCCCATCGATGGACTTGGGCATATTATTCCTGAGATAAAAAAAGACGTCAACGGGCTTCCCCTAAATCCCTGCCGGCGGGAATATCCTCGTAACTATATAAAAACCGGCATCTCTGCCATTGACTGCCTGACAACGCTGATCCGTGGCCAGAAGCTGCCCATCTTCTCCGGCAACGGCCTTCCCCACGACCAGCTGGCTGCCCAGATCGTAAAGCAGGCCTCCTTAGGGGAGGATTCCACAGAGGAATTTGCCATCGTATTCGCTGCCATGGGCGTAAAATATGACGTGGCTGAATTTTTCCGCCGTACCTTCGAGGAAAGCGGTGCCAGCTCCCACGTGGTTATGTACTTAAACCTTGCCAATGACCCGGTGGTGGAGCGTTTAATTACCCCAAAGGTTGCATTGACGGCTGCGGAATACCTGGCCTTTGAGAAGGGAATGCACATCCTGGTCATCCTTACGGATATGACCTCCTTTGCGGAGGCAATGCGTGAGGTTTCCTCCTCCAAGGGAGAGATCCCCAGCAGGAAGGGCTATCCGGGTTATCTATACAGTGAATTGGCTACGGTCTATGAACGGGCCGGCATCGTCCATGGATGTCCCGGTTCCGTTACCCAGATTCCGATCCTCACCATGCCAAACGATGACATTACCCACCCGATCCCTGACCTGACCGGATATATCACCGAGGGACAGATCGTGCTTGACCGTGCCCTTTACCAAAAGGCCATCTATCCTCCGATCAGTATCCTGCCCTCCCTGTCCCGTCTGATGAAGGATGGTATCGGAGCAGGCTATACCAGGGAGGACCACCAGGACCTTGCCAACCAGCTCTTCTCCTCTTACGCCCATGTGGGTGATGTAAGAGGCCTGGCCAGCGTTATTGGTGAGGATGAATTATCGCCCCTGGATAAGCAGTACCTGAAATTCGGCCTGGCAATGGAGCAGACCTTCCTGGCACAGGGCCTTACGGAGGACCGTACCATTATCCAGACCTTAGACAAGGGCTGGGAGCTATTGTCCATTCTCCCGCGGGAGGAACTGGACCGTGTGGATACCAAGATCCTGGATAAATATTTTTCGAAGAAAACTGACTAGGCCCTGTCTAAAAACCTTAGACACAGGCTCTTGCGAACGGAGGTGATCCCATGAATCCGAATACCTTCCCCACCAAGGGAAACCTGATTGCAGCCAAAAACTCATTGCAGCTGGCAAAGCAGGGCTACGAATTAATGGATAAAAAGCGCAATATTTTAATGCGGGAGCTTATGGAGTTAATCGACAATGCCAAAAATGTGCAGAGCGAGATTGACCATACCTTCTCCGCTGCTTATCTCGCACTGCAGCAGGCCAATATTGAGATGGGCATCAATACGGTTTCGGAGCTGAGCAACACAATCCCGGAGGAGAATTCCATTGTAATAAAGCAGCGGAGCATTATGGGAACAGAAATTCCCCTGGTAGAGCATGATGCCACTCCCGGCAAGCCCACCTATGCCTTTTTCCAGACCAGGCTGTCCCTGGATGAGGCTACAAAGCGTTTTGGCAAGGTGAAGGAGCTTACCATCCGCCTGTCTGCCATTGAGAACTCCGCTTACCGCCTGGCTACGAACATCAATAAAACGCAAAAGCGTGCCAACGCTTTAAAAAATATTACGATTCCTTTTTATACAAACCTGGTCAATGAAATACAGAATGCCCTGGAGGAAAAGGAACGGGAGGAATTCACAAGGTTAAAGGTTATTAAACGGCGCCAGTCTGCTAAGTAGCTGAATTTTTATAACATTTTTTGCCTTTTAAAATTTCTTAATCTTCTGTATAGTTTCGTCCTTACGGCACATACTAATATCAGATACGAAAGAATGAATCAACACAATGATCCATTTGGAACTTCTATCACATGAAATCATAATAATATACAAGTCAAATCGGGAAGCTGATTTACTTGTTCGGAATTAATGTAAAAGTTAATTTCTCTTTATGACATTGATAAGTTCTTCGTATCTTAAAAAAAGAATAGATCTTTGTAATTTAGTCTCAGAATTACAAACAGCAAGCTTTCTTGGAAGATTGGGAGATGATAGGCTTTGGACAGATTATTTCTTAAAAAGGTTACAGTAGTATCTCGCTATCGAATTGAATCATTGCACTAAAAAATCGAATGAGACACCAATAGCAGGGGCAGGGATAAAATTTATCCCTGCCCTTGTTATATTTCTATGATTTAAGCGTCGAATGCCTTATCACCATCATCAGCTTCTCTTCTGGCCCATAATTGATGCCTCATATCATATCCTGTAGGGTTTTGGAAAATTCTGATTCCGAACTCTCCTGCTACCGAAAAAATATGGTCAAAAATATCGGATTGGATTGTTTCATATTCTGTCCAGGTTATGGTTTTTGTAAAGGCATAAACCTCCAGGGGCAGACCATTTTCACCGGGCGGCAGCTGCCGTACCATAGGAGAAACATTTTCATTCAGATAGGGATTGTCATTTAAAAAATACTGGATATACATACGGAAGACCCCGACATTGGTCAGGTGGCGGCCGTTGGCCAGGCTGCCTTCTTCCCCTCCGTATTGGTTATACTCCTTTATTTCTTCCTGCTTTTCTGTAATATAATCCCTCAGATAATTAATTTTCTTATATTTTTCCAGCATCTCGGAGGTACAGAAGGTAATGCTGTTCATATCAATAAAAACCGAACGCTTGATACGCCTGCCACCGAACTCCACCATTCCCCTCCAGTTCCGGAAGGAATCGGAAACCAGGGCATATGCAGGTATCGTTACAATGGTTTTATCAAAATTTTGGACCTTTACCGTATTTAAGGTAATATCTATGACATCTCCGTCCGCGCCGTACTTTGTCATCTCGATCCAGTCCCCAATCCGCAGCATATCATTCGAGGTCAATTGGAGCCCTGCTATAAAGCCAAGGATCGAATCCTTGAACACAAAGGAAAATACCGCCGCCAAGGCTCCGATACCGCTGAGCAGAAGGAGTGGGTTCTGGTTCATCAGGGTTCCCAGCAGGACGATGGAAATTATGGCATAAAACACGATCTTAAAGACCTGCAATAGACCCTTCATCGGACGGACCTTGGAGATGGGGTGGGTAATATAGACATCATTGACGGCATCCAGCGCCGAGTTAACCAAAAAATACAGCATCAGCAAAATATAGACCGCTGCTATCCTTTGTGCGATATAGGCCACATCCTCAAAAGCGGGGGAATAAAGAAAGATAATAATTCCCGGAGCAATATTGGCCAGCCGGTACAGCAC
This sequence comes from Clostridiales bacterium, assembly GCA_012839295.1. Lineage (GTDB taxonomy): Bacteria > Bacillota > Clostridia > Lachnospirales > Lachnospiraceae > Mobilitalea. The sequence goes on along the minus strand of DUNO01000001.1, from coordinate 343,274 downwards.
TCTCCGCTCTACCAAAACATCATCCCATTGGTATTTGTTTCTTAAAATAAGCCTGGAAATAATTCGGATCAGGATATGCTTTAGTATGAAATTGACAATAATGCAGGTTAACATGACCGCCACAAGCAGGATCGCAAAGGCAAGGTAGCTCCTGATATCCTTATTAACATCATAGGATTTTAGCATATTTTTAATGTATGTCACTCTTTCATCAAACCTTTCTATCTTTTATGTCCCGGCGGACAAAATTATGAATAACTTGGTACAATAAATGAATTTATTATTTCTTAATTATACTTGGGTTACTAAATAATGTCAAATATAATGGGCTTGGGATTTGAGTGTCAGATGGGTATCTCTACACTCAGATCCACCTCGTTAGTTGGTATAAAGAAGCCTTTTGCCGAGCGATTCTTTTTAGAATAAAAATACATTTTTCTTTTCTTCCAAATTGAAATAAGCTATACTAAATGTATATTATATATTTTTCCTTTTTTTCTTTTTGTTTTTTACATTTTTATTTTTATTTTCATCTTTTTATTTTGTTTTATTTATTTTGAATTTTATTTTTTACATTATGTTCCTCTGCATTATTTATTTTTGTATGATTTATCAATGTTGCAGGGCATAAAGTGTCTTTTATTAGGTACTATAATAATTATAACGTTGAAAGAGGTGTAATTATGTGGTTTATGAAATCCAATGACGAGGTACTGCAGGGGTTCGGAGTTGATAAAAAGACCGGTCTGTCCGACGCCGAAGCAAAGAAACGTCTTGAGCAGTATGGTTTAAATAAGTTGAAGGGCAAACCGAAGAAAAGTATCCTCTCTCTATTTTTATCCCAGTTAAAGGATATGCTGATCTATGTATTGATTGCCGCAGCTGTTATTACGATGGCAATCGGGGAATACACAGATTCCGTTATTATCCTGTTGGTAATTTTCCTGAATGCCACGATCGGCGTAATCCAGGAGTATAAGGCGGAAAAAGCGGTGGAGGCCTTGCAGAAGATGACAACACCAAAGGCAATTGTCCGCCGTGACGGTAAGGAGCTCGAGATTAATTCCGAGGAGGTTGTTCCTGGTGACATTGTCCTGTTGGATGCGGGACGTTATGTCCCGGCAGATCTTAGGCTGATTGAAAGTGCCAATTTACAGATCGAGGAATCGGCTCTTACCGGGGAATCCGTTCCATCCTCCAAGAATGCGGGTACTGTATTTGAAGATCCCAAGACACCGATTGGGGATAAAGCTAATATGGCTTTTCTTTCTACCCTGACTACCTATGGGCGTGGGGAAGGTATTGTTGTAGCGACAGCCATGGATACGGAGATTGGTAAAATTGCAACTATATTGGAGGAGGATTCCTCTGAGATGACACCTCTTCAGAAGAGGTTGGACGAATTGGGGCGCATCCTTGGCTACCTGGCTATCGGTATCTGTCTGGTAATCTTTATTATTGCCTTTATCCAGAAACGGGATCTTTTTGACATGTTCCTTACGGCCATCAGCCTGGCTGTTGCTGCTATTCCTGAGGGTCTTGCTGCAATCGTGGCAATTGTGCTGGCTTTGGGCGTGACAAGAATGTCTAAGATAAACGCCATCGTCAAGAAGCTTCCAGCCGTCGAGACCCTGGGCTCCGTAAATATTATCTGCTCTGACAAAACCGGTACCCTGACCCAGAATAAGATGACCGTCGTAGCCACATATACCTCCGGTAAATTAAAGGACATTCCCCAGGCGGGAGAAAATATGGAAGCCTCTCCCGAGGAAGCCGAGCTGATAAAATCCCTTGTGCTTTGCTCCGATGCCACCTATGTCAACGGGCAGGGTACCGGTGATCCTACGGAAATTGCCCTTATTATTCTTGGTAATAAATTTGGTTTACCCCGAAATGAGCTCCACCAAAAATATCAAAGGGTTTCTGAAAATCCCTTTGATTCCGACCGGAAGCTTATGTCAACCCTGAATACCCAGGACGGCCGGTACCGGATCCATACAAAGGGAGCCATTGACAATATTTTAAAGATCTCCTCTTCTGCCCTGGTAAACGGCCAGGTGGTTCCCCTGACGGATGCCCTGAGAGCCGAATACCATAAAATCACAGAGGAGATGTCTGATAATGCGCTGCGTGTACTGGGAGTTGCATATAAGGATACGGACCAGGTTCTGGAGCCCGGGGAAATGGAAAAAGAGCTTACCATCCTTGGGTTAGTCGGGATGATTGACCCTCCAAGACTGGAGGTTAAGTCTTCCATCCAGGAGGCCAAGACAGCCGGGATTACGCCCATCATGATTACCGGGGACCACAAAAATACGGCGGTTGCCATCGCAAAGGAGCTGGGCATTGCTGATTCCCTCTCCCAAAGCATCACCGGTGCCGAAATTGACGAAATCTCTGAGGATGCATTTGCAGACCATATTGACCAATACAGGGTATTTGCCCGTGTATCACCGGAGCACAAGGTTAAGATTGTCCGCGCCTTTAAATCCAAGGGAAATATTGTATCCATGACCGGTGACGGGGTTAATGATGCCCCTTCCCTAAAGTATTCTGATATCGGCGTTGCCATGGGCATCACCGGAACGGATGTTGCCAAGGGCGCCAGTGACATGATACTGACAGATGATAATTTTACTACGATTGTCCATGCCATTGAGGAAGGGCGTAATATCTACAACAATATAAAGAAGTCCGTCGTGTTCCTGTTATCCTGTAACCTTGGCGAGGTGATCACCATCTTCCTCTCCATCCTCTTCCATTGGCCGGTGCCCTTAATTGCGACACAGATCCTTTGGGTGAACCTGATTACGGACTCCCTTCCTGCCATTGCCCTTGGTGTCGATCCTGGGGACAAGGATGTGATGAAACAGAAGCCCCGTAATCCGAAGGAAAGCTTTTTTGCACATGGAGCAGGCCTCCGGGCTGTTATCGGTGGTGTATTGATCGGTTTATTTACCCTCCTTGCCTTTTATTATGGGCTGTCACATCATGGCTACCAGCTTGGCTCCCGTATGCTGTCCGATGAGGCCCTGGAGGTAGCACTGCCCTATGCCAGGACTATGTCCTTTGTGGTACTGGCGGTTTCCCAATTATTTTATTCCTTATCCATGAGAAACTTTGACAAATCAATTTTCAGGGTTGGATTGTTCTCAAACCTGTATTTGATTGGGGCTATTGTGGCCGGAATACTTCTTCAGTTAGTGGTGATCACCATACCAGTGTTGGCGGATGCATTTGGAGTGCATAACCTGAGCTTGTCGGAATGGGGCGTTGCATTGGGATTTGCGTTGATTCCTTTACTGGTGAATGAGGTTATTAAATTGTTTAGCAGAAGTTTTGGAAAGAAATAGGGTTGATGAGAATAAATTTGCGTTTAGTAAAGGAGTTTTAATTTATGGAAGCTGGTAATTTGAAGGAAATTTATCTTGCCGGGGGATGTTTTTGGGGAACAGAAAAGTATTTCGCCAGCATTCCCGGCGTTGTTAAGACTGATGTGGGCTATGCCAATGGGGATACTGAGAATCCTACCTATCAGGAGGTGTGCCATAATAATACAGGCCATGCGGAGACTGTGCGGGTTTTCTATGATCCAGGCCGGATTCGGTTGGAATTTATCTTGAAGCTGTATTATGATGTGATTGATCCTGTCTCGGTGAACAGACAGGGGAATGATATTGGCAGGCAGTATAGGACTGGGATTTATTATGTGGATGAAGGGGATGTTCCGACACTTAAGAAATCCTTGGAGGAGCTCCAGGGGAAGTATGACAGGCCGGTTGCGGTTGAGATGCTGCCGCTTCGGAATTATTATTTGGCTGAGAAGTATCATCAGGGGTATTTGGATAAGAATCCGGGTGGGTATTGCCATATTGGGGCGGAGAAGTTTGAGAAGGCAAGGGTTGCCAAGGAGGAGCTTTGAAACATTGCTATGAACTGGAATGGTGATTAAGTTAGTTAATTGTTAATTGGATTTAGGTTGTGTACACCGAGAGAGGGGTGCAGGTACTGCGGCGTATTTGCTTTACCGTTACAGAAGGGGCCAAGTGTGCGCGGATGGACAGACACACTGTTGTATGTCATGTCCCCCTCGCACATTTGGCTCCTTCTGTAACGGTAAAGCAAACACTTCTGCAGCACCTGCACCCCTCTCTCGGTGGGATATAGATATAGGTTGTGGAATCTCCTCTTTAATTTAAGGCAATAGGCGCAGATTTCATTACTAATTGCAGATGGTTTTTCTGGGGGTTAGGGGGTTAGGGGCACCATTGGCTAATTTCATGTAACCGGAACAGGTAAAAAGAAAGTGCCGCACCCCTGCAAAAACATTGTGTTTATGAGGGTTGCGGCACTTTACAACCCGGCGTCCGGCTCAAAAAAATGCTTGATGCGAGAAAGAAATCCTACTATTTTTTAACTATATTATCCTATGACTTATGCATTTACTCCTGTGTAAATGTGGATGGCATCTCTTAGGAAGGCCGCCATGCCTGGCTGGGTTTTGTCATAGTAGGCAGTGAAACGTTCATCGTCTACATACATTTGGGCTAGGGCTGCATGGGCTTCTTTGCTGTAGCTGCTCCAAGTGTAGGTAAGCCATCTTTTGTGAAGCTCGGCAGTTTTTTGGCCTAATTCTCCTGCGGGATCTCCGGTTGCAAAGGCTGCTTCCAGTGTGTCTTGTACCTCCTTGCCCAGTTTTTCGAAGTCCTCGTAGTGTTCTTTGGTCATGTTCAGCATTTTTTGGTTGGATTGGTTTACTTGCTCGTCACCGTATTTTTCCCGGATTTCTTTTCCGTATTTCTGTTCGTTTTCTTCTATAAGCTTTTTCTTAAAGCCTTGGAATTTTTCGTTGTCTTTCATATTTATCTTTCCTTTCTTGTATTGTAAGGTCTTTTTTACGTTCCCGATTAATAAATCGAGCTGTTGCCTTTCTGCAAGGAGCTTGGCAAGGTGGCCTTCCAGCGCTCTTTCCTCATCGAATTCTTTGGCAGTTATGATTTTCTTGATGGTATCCAGGCTGACCCCCATTTCGCGGTAGAACATGATCTGCTGCAGCAGATCCACTTCCCTTTGTCCATAGATGCGGTAGTTTGATGAGTTGATCCTTGCCGGCTTTAGGATCCCGATCTCATCATAATACCGGAGCGTTCTGGTGCTCACCCCAGCGAGTTGGCTTAGTTTTTGAATTGTGTATTCCATCATAACCTCCTTTTCATTTTAAGAAATTCACTTTGAAGCTTTCTTTTTAGCGCCGTTCTTTTTTGTTTATACGGCACTTTGTTGCAGCAAAACTTGGATATTGCTATTGCTGTTAGCTTTACTGCTATCTCCTTACGAGTACAGTCTATACCTTTACGTAACGTCAATGTCAATACCTTTTTACCGATTTTTTGTTTTACCGATTTTTACTGATTTTTACCGATTTTTTTCCTGATAAATAAATCTTACTGCATAAAGAGCATTCATTGCACTTTAAATCAGCATAAAGTCTGTTCCCCGTACTTTGTGCAAGACTAAAATCATCAAATAAGAATTTAGCCTTGCAATCAAGAATTTACCTTTTCATTTTACTAATACTATCAAAAAAAAGTCTTGACTATTACGTTGCGTCATAGTTTACAATGATATTTGCAAGGGAGGGTTAAAGCAATGAATGCAAAAGAAGTGGCAAAAATAACTGGTGTAAGTGTGCGCACACTTCATCATTATGACACAATTTCAGTTCTTAGTCCAAGCCGTAATCCGGAAAACGGCTATCGCGAATACTCAGACGATGATATGGATAGGCTGCAACAAATCTTGTTCTTTAAAGAATGTGGCTTCTCTCTTGCACAAATTAAGGAGCTTTTAAGCAGTCCGGGTTTTGATAGAGAAAAAGCGTTTGATTTACAGAAGAAATATCTTCTTCATGAAAAAAAACGTATTGAATCAATGCTTGAAACTCTTGAGAAATCAGTACAGAATATGAAAGGAAAGATGACAATGAGTATCGAAGATAAGTTTCATGGGTTTGATTTTACAAATAACCCATATGAAGATGAAGCAAGGCGTTTATGGGGTGACAAGGCTGTCGATCAAAGTAATGCCCACATAAAATCACTACCGCAAAATGAGCAAGAGGCAATAGCAAAAGGCATGGATGATTTGTTTACTGATTTGGCCAAAATAAGGAATGAGGCGCCAGACTCTGCAACCGCACAAGCAGCTATGGATAAAATGTACAGCCACTTTAATGCCAACTTTGGTTACAAATATTCTCTGGAAGCTTTTGCCGGGATCGGTCAAATGTATGTTACTGACGAAAGGTTTACCGCAAATGTAGACAAATATGGCGACGGCCTGTCTAAGTTTTTATCCGAAGCCATGAAAATTTATGCCGAAAGCCAAAAATAGCCCGGCATAATCTTATAAGCAGTATACTGACGATCTGATATATCTCAAATTGTCAGTATACTGCTTTTTTATTGTTTATAGCATTAATTGTGAAATTGTGTATCTTTCTATGAGGTGGCAAGCGGCTTAATGGTCATATTAGTATCAGCCCAAAGTCCTACCAAGGATATTCTTTTCCTGTATTATCAATAAAAATAGGATCATTTACATCACACATACTGTCAAATAACTCCACCAATTTACATGCTGTTTTATAAGGGTCTAAATGCGCATGCTTTCCCCCCATATCCGTTCTCATCCATCCTGGATGTACGCTTAACACAAGAATATTATCCTTTTTCAAATAATTAGCAAGAAGTTTTGTTCCCATATTAAGTGCTGCCTTTGACATGCAATAGTCGAATTCCTTCTCTCTTTTGCAGGTAGTAAGGCTTCCACTTTCAGAAGAAATATTAATTATTTTTCCTTGTGGACTTTTTCTAACAAAATCCACAAATGCCTTCGCTACACGGATAGGACCTAATCCGTTAATATCATATACATCAAGACACTCATCAATATCAGCCTTTTCTAATACTTCAAAAGAGCTTTCACTATGCACAGCCGCATTATTCACAATAATATCCAATCTATCAGTATAGCTTTTCACCAATTCTACTGCCTTATCTACCGACTTTGTGCTTCTTACCTCAAGCTCTACCGGTATTAAGAATTTGGGATACGCTTCTTTTAATTTCACTATGCCGGGAGACTGAAGGTTTCTAACGCCTGCAAATACAGTATCTCCATCTTCTAAATATTTTTGTACAAAGAAAAATCCAAGTCCTCTTGATGCTCCTGTAATCAGTATATTTCGTTCCATATTCTTCATCCTCCTAAATGTTAAAAAATATCCTTCTTCGCCAGCTTATAATCTGCGATTGCTAACTTACGTCTTACAAATGACCGTTTTTGCATAATATACTATACCTTTCCTGTTTTAATTGTATTTCGGTTACGAAGCCCATACTTCAGATCTTCTAAATTATATAATATTAAATTATTTAAACATGTCCATTATATACCGATAGCTTAGAAATCCCAAAGCATTTATCTATTTTTCTATAGCAAAATGCACCCGCTTATAAATGAATCAAAGGTACAAATATTTACTCAATCAATGGGATCATTCCAACTCAAAATAGTCCATTACCGACGTTTCACGGAATCCGCAGGACTTGTATAAATTGAGAGCTGTCACGTTCTCAGCGGCAACCTGAAGCATAATCTCCGTTGCATTTGCAGCCTTCAATTTTTCTATGGCTCCATTCACGGTCATTCTGCACACCGTTGCCCGCTATGTATAGGATAGCTTCCGTCTTGTCGGGATAAGTCATTTGGTAAACTCACTTTATGTTTTTCACAAAATACATTCACAAATTCACTTGTTGGTTCCTCATGTTTCTGATATTCTTGTGCAAGTTCGTTTTTTACTTCTTCACGTTTTGATTCAGCCTTTTCTGCATCTACATAAATAATTCCATATAATCTGCCATATGAAAAGTATATTTCATATAATCCCTCTTTTGAAGAAAATAAGCTCACTTCGATTTTTCCATTATATACTTCATTCATTTCTAGATAAGTATTCTTATAATGTCTTTCATCTTCCGAAAAAAATTCGGTTACATTTTCCCAATTACACAAATTTACACACCTCACTTTTAATTTCGACATAATTCAATGCAAACCTAACAAGGGCCTTGTTGCTGAGTCAACAAACCAAAATTGGAATTTATCAGTTTGTACGCTTATTTTGTTCTATCAGCAGTAAAATCTATATCATATCTCGTTCCGTGATTAAAAAGTATCCCGTCTGTAAGACGAATACGGAGAATACATGTGTTGGGGTCGCTTTCATCCGTATGTCCATTGTAATACCATTGGGAAAAAACTTCTCTTAGCTTTGCGGCAAGTTCAGAATTGCGTTCATCGCATGGGTGTCCGATATTTTCACCGATACCGTGGGCAGTAAACCATTCTCCACATACAGCGACTTTGGAGTTCTTTGTTATCTGTTTCATTTTATTGGAAAGAGCGTATGTAACTGTGTAAAAACTCCCATTTTCATAATAACTGTTGACAATGCGAACATGAGGAATTTCTTCATTTGCGGTTGCAACTGAAATAAGGCTATCATGGCCAAACCGCTCGGCCATAATTTCCTGTGCTTTTATAATATCTTCTTTATCCATACTTTTCCCATCCTCCTGTTATTATATAAAATAGTACAAAAAGCAGATATTTAAATTTTAAGTGGCAGCATTTATCGGAAGTATATTCCGTACAATCGCACCTCTAAAATATATTAACTAAACATATCAACTTTAACAAAAAAATTATACCAGATTGTTATTCATATTTCCATATAACTTTATAAACTCTCAAAATCGTACAATGTGGAAATTACTTTTTCAATTGACTGCTCAAAATCGAAGTGCTTGAGGGATGATAAAAATCTCTTTATCTAAAACCACAAATTTCTAATTTGAATTTTGCATGGATTATTTCCTGGTATTGCTATATAATAGCATTAAGGAATGATAGTCAAAATATACGAAGGAATATGGTTTTGTTATATGGGTTTTGTTTATATAGGTTTTTTATAGAAGGGGGAATGATACAAGTGAAAAAGCTGCTTACATTTTTCTTATTTATTTTTATTTTATTGCCCGTTGGCTGCCAGCGTAAGGGGGGCGATTTGGACCAGGTGTCCACTGTGGATGGGATAGTCTCCGTTACGGGCTCCGTTGATGATTATTCAGACATTCAGAATGATTTGGTGTATCGCGATTATGGTACAGGGATCAGGCTTTCCTCTAATTCTAAGCTCACTATTTCCCAGCTTGATCTAGGCTTGGAGGATGAGACGGCGATTATCTGTGCGGTTAATTTAGAAAATAATGAAGTAATTAAGCTATCTGATTACGAGCCATATCAGGATATTTCATTTACTCCGGTCTCCGACGGAGTGTATCAGCTAATTGCTGAAATCAGCACTGGGGAACGAAGGGATCTGACTCCGGGAGCAATGGTTGAGACCACAGCCACAGAAGCGGACAATAATGGTTTTATACTGTTACAGTAGTGCTGGTAACCCCCAATGACTCCCTGTGTCTTTACTATCTGATTGGTTCATATCATTAGAACCCTCCACTATAACACCAGACTTCAATATGGTGATATTATGGTGTAAAAAATGGTGGTGATAAAATGAATACTTACAAGACCTCGGAAATTGCACATCGTTTTGGAATCCATCCAAACACAGTACGGCTTTATGAAGAGCTGGAACTGATTCCCAAGCCAGAGCGCAAATGGCGCGGGTAAAAGCACCACAATTGAGTGCGTTTTAGGAACAAAGAAACAAGATGGCGGAACAGTGTCCATTTTGGGAATGGATCCGCAGAAGGAGCGAAAAAAATTCTTTGATAGGGTTGGCGTCCAATTTCAGGAAGCTAACTACTTATGATTTTGAAAAAAGGAAAATGCTCCTTTTATGGCACAGTACAAGAAGCGATGGCAAGTAGCCCTTATGAAAAATTTGAGGACACATACCTTTTTGGAGCAATCCTTCGGTGCGGTATCAACGATTGCCATTTGTGCCGGAGGTGTCATGGGGCTTCCTTTAGTCGTATCCGACTATCGAAGCCGAAGGATATTAAAACGGTTCCAGGTAACACCCACCAGTCCTGCCCTTATCCTGGCGGTACAGGTTGTCATTTATGCGCTTTATTCCATTGCTTCACTTATTCTTGTTTACATGGCAGGGGCAATATTTTTTGGCTACCGGCTGCACGGCTCATGGCCTCAATTCCTGGCAGCATACTTATTGGTTATGCTGTCAATGTTCAGCATTGGGCTGCTGGTGGGAGGAATTGCGCCAAACATGAAAATAGCAAGTGCTGCCGCCAGCCTGCTATATTTTCCAATGCTTATTTTTTCGGGCGCTACCCTGCCTTACGAAGTAATGCCCGTTGCACTTCAAAAAACAGTGAATATATTGCCATTGACACAAGGCATAAAGCTTCTCAAAGCCACTTCACTCAGCCTGCCAATAGACGGTGTCTTCCTTCCGGTGATTGTGATGCTTGTGGTTGCAGTGATATGCATCACTATTTCCCTCCGCTTTTTTAGATGGGAATAGGCTTCCCCTATTCCCTACATTGTCTCCTTCATGCCCCGCACAAATTCCACTACATGGGGAATACAATCCTTTCCGTAGCCTGCAATGATTTTCACTATGGCGCTGCCTACGATAACTCCGTCGGAAAAGCCGGACATCCTTTTGGCCTGCTCCGGGGTCGAGATACCAAAGCCTATGGCACAGGGAATGTCCTTTACTTCCTTCACCTGGCGGATCATATCCTCTGCTGCGCTGCCGATTTCATTTCGGGTGCCGGTTACTCCCATGGAGGATACGCAGTAAAGGAAGCCTTCTGCTTCTTTTGCTATCCTATGTATTCTCTCCCTGGAGGTCGGGGCGATCATGGAGATTAGGGTGATTCCGTATTTCTCACAATAGGGTTGTAATTCGGTTTTTTCATCATAGGGTACATCAGGTACAATGATGCCGTCAATCCCGGCTTTTTTGCAGTTATCCATAAAGTGGTCCGTGCCATAGGTATAAACCGGGTTTGCATAGGTCATGAATACCAGGGGGACATTGCTTACCTTTCTGATTCTGGTAACCATGTCAAAGATTTTGTCCGTTGTTACACCGCCGGACAGGGCACGGTAATCCGCATCCTGGATCACAGACCCTTCCGCAACCGGATCAGAGAAGGGGATGCCAAGCTCAATGATATCCGCTCCCGCTTCTGCCATACGGATGACCAGCTCCTGCGTTACCTCAAGACTGGGATCCCCCGCCGTAATAAAAGGGATGAACGCCTTTTTATTCTGAAATGCTGCTTCGATTCTATTCATAGATCTGTACCCCCCTGTATCTTGCAATCGCCGCCACGTCCTTATCACCACGGCCGGATAAGTTTATTACCAGGATCTGATCCCTGTCCATCGTGGGTGCCAGCTTTTTTGCATAAGCAACTGCATGGGCACTTTCGATGGCAGGAATGATTCCCTCCATCCTGGAGAGGTATTCAAAGGCCTCCACCGCCTCCTGATCCGTAACCGCCACATATTCTGCACGCTTTATATCATGGAGGTAGGCATGCTCCGGTCCGATCCCCGGATAGTCCAGCCCGGCAGAAATGGAATATACGGGCATAATTTGTCCGTATTCATCCTGGCAGAAGTAGGATTTCATGCCATGGAAAATACCAAGTGTGCCAGTGGATATAGTTGCAGCCGTTTTGTCCGTATCAACGCCAAGCCCGGCGGCCTCACAGCCGATCAGGCGCACCTGCCCGTCCCCGATAAAATCATAGAAGATTCCCATTGCATTGCTGCCGCCGCCTACGCAGGCGACTACGGCATCCGGCAATTTCCCTTCCTTTGCCAGCAGCTGCTCCTTTACTTCCTTTCCGATCACGCTCTGGAAATCACGGACCATCATCGGGAACGGATGGGGTCCCATTACGGAGCCCAGCACATAGTGGGTATCCTCAACCCGCTTTGTCCATTCCCGCAGGGTTTCATTGACTGCATCCTTCAAGGTCATTGTACCGGAGGTAACGGCATGGACCTTTGCCCCCAGCAGCTCCATACGGAATACGTTTAATGCCTGGCGGTCCGTATCCTCTTTTCCCATGAAGACCTCACATTCCAAGCCTAATAAGGCTGCCGCTGTCGCTGTTGCAACACCGTGCTGGCCTGCCCCTGTCTCTGCAATGACCCTCTTTTTTCCCATTTTCTTAGCCAATAATACCTGTCCAAGGACATTATTGATCTTATGGGAGCCTGTATGGTTCAAATCCTCCCTCTTGAGGTAGATCTTTGCCCCGCCCAGGTCCTTTGTCATTTTTTCCGCATAATATAGCAACGAGGGCCGTCCTGCATAATTATTCAGCAGATCCTCCAATTCCTTGCAGAATTCCTCATCTTCCTTATAATGAAGATATGCTTCCTCCAATTCGATTACCGCGTTCATCAAGGTTTCCGGGATGAACTGTCCCCCATGAATTCCGAACCTTCCTTTTGACATTATCTCACACTCCTAACTTTCTCTATGATCTTCCTTATCTTTTCCCCATCCTTATGCCCGTCAGTTTCCACCCCGCTGCTTATATCAATGCAGTAAGGCTCCGTTAAGGTGATGGCCTGATTAACATTTCCTATATTGATGCCTCCTGCAAGGAAGAAGGGCTTTGTCATACCCTTGATTACGGACCAGTCAAAGCTTATCCCGCTCCCGCCGTATTCCTCTTCCCTGTAGGCATCCAGGAGAAGGAAATCGCAGGACATTGCCTTTGCCCGTTCAATGTCTTCCCCCGTCCTTACCCTGATTGCCTTAATGACGGGCTTTGCTATCTGCTTCCTAAGCTCCAGCAAATAAGCCTCATCCTCATCCCCATGCAGCTGGACCAGGTCTATGATCCCTGCCTGGCAAAGACGTATGATTGTCCCTGGCTCCTCATTGACAAATACTCCAACCGCCGGAATTTCCGGGCGAAGTCTTTGCTTTAGCTCCAAAGCCTTCTCTTCGCTGACCTGTCTCCTGCTCCCCGCAAATACAAATCCAATATAGTCCGGGTGCGCTTCATTTGCCATATCGATATCAATGGGTCTTGAGAGGCCGCAGATTTTTATTTTCGCCATGATCCACCTCCCACCAAATTATTTTTTGTATTATCCATACTGCATCTCTTCTACCGTTATACTACATGTTGATTTCTATATGATATTGGTTTCTGCATTACATATCAACTGCTGTCAGGTCTTCATACTTCCTATCTTTCCTATCCCCTAAGCTCCCTTAACAGCTCTTTTTTCTTAGGGCTTCTCATCAATGTTTCCCCAACCAGCACCCCATTGACACCTGCTTTCCTCAGCTGTTCTATATCCTGTGCCGTCTTAATCCCGCTCTCTGCAATAAAGAGGATATCCTTTGGAACCAGCTCCCTGAGCCTTATGCTATTGTTTAGGTCCACCTCAAAGGTTTGGAGATCACGGTTATTTACGCCAATGATCCTGGCTCCCGCAGCTACGGCGGAATAAACCTCCTTTTCCGTATGGGCTTCCACTAAGGCAGACAGTCCCAGCTCATTGCATAGCCGGATATATTGCTTCAGGGTTTCCGTATCCAAAAGCGTGCAGATAAGCAGCACCGCGTCCGCCCCGATAGCCTTCGCTTCATAAATCTGATACTCATCCACAGTAAAATCCTTCCGCAGCACCGGTATGTGGACCTCGGCACTGATTTGTTTTAGGTACTGGTCATCACCCTTAAAATATTCCGGCTCCGTCAGTACGGAGATCGCAGTTGCCCCTGCGGCCTCATATTCCTTTCCAATCTCTAAGTAGGGAAAATCCTCCGCAATCATTCCCTTAGAGGGGGAGGCCTTCTTCACCTCACAAATAAATGCCATCTGCCCTGGATGTGCGCCAATTGCCCTCTCAAATGCAAAGGCAGTGCGGCTGTTAAAGCTTCTTACCGTGCCATTCTCATACAGGAGTGCTTTTAATCCTTCCAGGGACAGCCCTTCCTTTGCTTTCGCCACCCTGGCTTTAGTGGATTCTGCGATTGTATCAAGTATCATAAGCTAACCTCTTTCCTACTCATTGGATAATTTAATAAATTTATTCAGCTGATCCAGAGCCTTGCCGCTGTCAATCATATCCGCCGCCATTCTGACGCATTCCCTTAGGGTCATATTGTTATAGGTCATATAAAGGCATACCGCCGAATTTAATAGTACAATATCCCTCCTCGGTCCCTTTTCCCCCTCTAGGATGCCCAGGGCAAGCTCCGCATTAAAGGCCGGGTCACCTCCTACCAGCTCCTCCGGCTTACACAGCTCAAAGCCAAATTGGTGGGGATCCAAGAAAAAGCTGTTTACCTGCCCGTTATTTACTTCGCATACGGTGGTCTTCGCGCACAAGGTTACCTCATCCAGGCCATCATGCCCATGGACTACCATCGCCCTCTTTACCCCAAGGTTGGCAAGCACCTGGGCCATGGGCTCCACCAGGTTCTCATCATAGACTCCCAACAGCTGCAGGGTTGCATTCGCCGGGCTGGAGAGAGGACCCAGGATATTGAAAATAGTTCGTACCCCCAGCTCCTTTCTTACGGGTGCCGCGTATCTCATGGAGGAATGGTAAATCGGCGCAAACAGGAAGCAGATTCCGATTTCCCTTAGTATCTTCTCGCTCTTTTCAACAGGAACATCGATCTTCACCCCCAGGGCTTCCAGCACATCCGCACTGCCGCATTTGCTTGATACGCTGCGGTTGCCATGCTTTGCAACGGGGATTCCTGCTGCTGAGATTACCAGGGAAGAAACGGTTGAAATATTAAAGGTAAAGGCCTCATCCCCGCCGGTGCCGACAATGTCAAGTACATCCCCCTCATGCTGCAGCTTCAGGCCTATGTTTCTCATGCTCATGGCACATGCCGTTATCTCATCTATTGTTTCACCCTTCATGCGGATTGCCGTGATGAAGGAAGCGATCTGGGCATTGGTCGCATTGCCGCCCATGATCTCATCCATAACTGCCTTCGTCATGTCCAGGGTTAAATCTTCTTTATTTAAAACCATTTTGATTGCCTGCTGAATCATAGTGTCCTCCATTCTATTACTGCTTTCATCTGATTCTTTTTTGTCCGGTTCCATTGCTTGCTACATTTATCCCTCACATAATTCTTATCTTCAAGAAGTTCCTTATAATCTTTTCACCAAGGGGCGTCAGGATTGATTCCGGGTGGAACTGCAGTCCATAGAGTTCGTAATTTCTATGCTGTACCGCCATAATCTCACCATCATCATCCTCAGCGATCACTAAAAGCTCATCAGGAAGGGTGTTTTTTTCGGCAATCAGGGAATGGTATCTTGCTGCCTGTATCATCGGCGGCAGTCCATGGAAGATCGTGGCACCGTTTGCGATATGGATGTTGCTTTGCTTGCCGTGCATCAGCTTTTTCGCCAGGGTAATATTTGCACCAAATACCTCACAGATCCCCTGGTGTCCCAGGCATACCCCGAGGATCGGTACCTCTCCCTTCAGCTCTGCTACTACTTTTTCCAGGATCCCCGCATCCTTTGGGTAGCCGGGACCGGGAGAAAGGATGATATGGGAGGGCTTAAGTGCCTTGACCTCCTCTACCGTCAGCTCGTCGTTACGGACCACCTTGATATCACTGCCGATACTGCCTACCAATTGCACCAGATTATAGGAAAAGCTGTCATAATTATCGATTAATAATACCATTATTCCTCCACCTCGCTTGCCTTCATAATTGCTTCCATTACGGCTTTCGCCTTATTCTCCGATTCCTCATATTCCTTTTCCGGGATACTGTCCGCCACGATACCGCCGCCGGCCTGGACAAATACCTTATTATCCTTCTTGACCGCCATGCGGATTGCAATACAGGTATCCATATTTCCGGTAAAATCAATATAACCGATTGCCCCGCCGTAAATTCCCCTGGGTGCCTTCTCCTGCTCTTCAATGATCTCGCAGGCTCTGATCTTAGGAGCACCGGATAAGGTTCCTGCCGGAAGGATAGCCTCAATGGCATCAAGTGCATCCTTATCGGGACGGAGATTACTGGTAACCTCGGAGGTAATGTGCATGATCCTGGAATAGCGCTGGATCTTCATATAATCCGTAACCTTGATGCTTCCAAATTCCGAGATTTTGCCCAGATCATTCCTGCCCAGGTCCACCAGCATATTGTGCTCGGATAATTCCTTCTCATCAGCAAGCAGCTCCACCTCTAAGGCAATATCCTCTTCCCTATCCTTACCCCTTGGCCTGGAACCGGCGATGGGGAAGGTGGAGAGGGTTCCTTCCTTTAGCCTGACCAGGGTCTCCGGGGAGGTACTGATCAGCTGCACATCCTTATTCTGCATAAATACCATATAAGGGGATGGATTCGTAGTCCTGAGCACCCGGTAGGCGTTTAACAGGCTATCCTTGTATTCGGTGGTAAACCTCCTTGAAATCACCGCCTGGAAGATATCCCCGTTTACGATATATTCCTTGGTTCTTTCAACCATCCTGCAATACTCTTCCTTGGTGACATTGCAGGTAAAGGAGGGCTTACTGCTGCCGTATTGCCTCTGGAACTGCACCGTCTCCGTGATAAAACGGGTTAAAGCTTCAAGGTCGGAAACCGCCTTGCCGTAGTTTTCCAGCACCTTATCCGTCCTCATGTTAACCACAATGCATATCTTTTGCTTCAGATGGTCGTAGGCGATAACCTTATCAAACAGCATTAAATCAAAATCATTGAATTCGCTGCTCTTAAGCTTTAATACGGGTTCTGCATAACCGATCATTTCATAGGAGAAATATCCGACCAGTCCGCCGGTGAAGGGCGGCATCCCCTCCAGCCTTGGAGCTTTATAATCCTCCAGCAGCTTTTTTAATACCTCGAAGGGCTTATCACTCCGGATTACCTGTCTTTCGCCGTCCTCAATGGTAACCTCTTTATTCTTACAGGTCACATGGACAACCGGGTTGAAGCCCAGAAAGGAATATCTTCCCCATTTCTCACCGCCTTCCACGCTTTCCAGAAGATAATACCGGTCACTGATCTGGGCTATCTTCCTCAATAAGGTAATGGGTGTAATGATATCGGCATAGATTTCCTTACAGATCGGGATAATGCTGTAGTCTTTTGCCAATGTCTCGATTTCATTGCTGCTCGGTCTAATCATATTAAATCACCTTATTTTTCATTGATGGATGAAAAATTCCTTTCTTTTTAGATAATAAAAAAAGACTCCCATCCCTGTATTTACAGGGACAAAAGCCTTAACTTCTGCGGTACCACCCGGTTTGACGTATAAAACATCCTCTCATCTTGCATACCATCATATGCACCCCTTTGATAACGGATGGGGTTCCCGTAAGCGCCTACTCTCCTGTCCACGCGGAACTGATTTCAGGCTTCCCTCGCAAGTCCATTCAGAATAATCCTTGTAACCGCATTCCCACCACCAGCGGCTCTCTGTATACAACCAATTAATCTTACTTCTCTTGCTCAACGGTTTTTTATATTAAACGCATTATAACAACGGACAGAGTTCTTTGTCAAGTAAATTTTATGCATGATTATTAATTTTTATATGCCTTTCTATTTATCAGCAAATAGCTAAACCTTCTATAGGAACGGTGGATAAAAGGGCTTTTACCAGGAATGCCATTTCTCCCTTTATTTTCCATGGCAGGTAATAGTTGACAGAGCCAGGCAAATAAGTTATATTTATAACACTTGAAAACCACTGAAAACTCCAATATCAACCTTCGATATTAAACTTCTATGAGTTCTGTTAACTTGTGGGTAAGCTGATACATGAGAGGAAGCATTTTTTATATCATTATATAATTCGAATAAGGAGAATGAAATTATGTCAAAAAAAGTTGCAATTCTTATGGGAAGCGACAGTGATCTTCCCATCGTGAAGGGTGCCATCCAGACACTGGAAGACTTTGATATCCCAGTTGAGGTCCATGTCATGAGCGCCCACCGCACGCCACAGCTTGCATGTGATTTTTCTTCCAGTGCCAGGGAAAAGGGCTTCGGGGCAATTATCTGTGCTGCCGGTAAAGCTGCCCATCTTGCAGGGATTATCGCTGCACACACTACTCTTCCCGTCATTGGAATCCCCGTCAAATCCTCCACCTTGGATGGCCTTGATGCACTGCTTGCGACTGTCCAGATGCCAAAGGGCATCCCCGTTGCTACCGTGGCAATTGATGGTGCTGACAATGCAGGTATTTTAGCAGCCCAGATGCTGGCAATTGCTGATGATGAGCTTAGCGCAAAGCTGGCAAAAATGAAGCAGGCTATGGTAGATGAGGTTGTTGCCAAGGATGAGAAGCTTCAGGCAGAGCTGAATAAATAGCCTGGTTTGCTTATATTTCGGTTGTACAAAAGGACAAGGATTCAGCCACCATGATTGGCAGCTGTTTCCCCTGTCCTTGAAGCATACATTAGTATGCACGGAATCCCCTTTATTTCACTATTCACATCGAATTCCCCTTGTATTTACAATTTTCTTATGTATGAAAGTTCATTAAAACCACCGATTATAAAAGAGATTTCATCTTTAGCTTCAGAAAAAACATTAGCTTTTAAATATATGCTAAATTGTTCTGACGGTCCCGTCCCATGCAATGAAATAGCATTGTCAAACACCTTAGATATATCCTTTACTTGCTTTGAATAAGGAGCGACACCCCAAGAATACGAAATTTTATTATCTTTTATTAATACATTATAAGGAACGATAATTTTTGCTTCTTCCGGTAAAACATAATCAAAATCGAAGGTAAGGCTTAAAAATTCTGTATCTGAATTTGCATATTCAATAGATTTGAGATACATAGTACTTGTATCTGTTTGATAAAGTATAATATCATCTTTTGCAAATGAAACACCTTGAGCAAAATCTATATTAATAGGCAACTTCTTTTTGTTTATTGTAACCTTTATTGCTTTTTCGTTTTGATTGGTTATTGTATACCCCTTTTGCTGCGTGATTTTATTCAAGTTTATATTTAATAAATTATTTACTAACATAGCAGCTATGCCCACACATAAAAGGGCTACTATTGCACCTATTAATTTAGCATGTTTTTTCAAAATCCACCTCCTATGTAAACTATCCCCTCTAAATTCTAATTGTATATACCAATTGTGCTTATTTATAAAAGTTTTTGTCCCGGGTTCATATTAGCTCTAACCCGATATCTTCACACCTTTTTTCGTGGAACACGATACGCCACTCCACCGCATCCACCGGCTCAAAATGAAGTGCGGAGCAGGCCGCCTGGAGTTTGCCTTCATTGCCCCCACCGGATGCGGTGCTGGTTGCGCCCCTCGGGATGCCAATGATGCCGATGCTGCAAACCTCATTGGTTGCCTGTAATACATTTGGCCCAGGATGCTTCTGCCGTGGCCGGTCGGATGGAGCGCAATCTGTGATGGTAAGAAATCCATCCGGAGGAGCGGGTAAGATCGTATAGCTCAGCATGGTATAGTGCTCCGGAAATTCCTGGGTTGGAACATTAAAATGCCTGGCAGAGAATTCCCGGCGCTCATATCCTTCCACCGTCAACGTGTATTTCTGGCCTGTGGAGGGATGCGTAAACTCAATCTGTTCACCTGGCAACGATACCTGAAAATGCGGTCCTGATATGGCGATAGGGTCTTGCGCCAATATCACGCGGAGGGTTTTTATTTGCGGCTTCCGATGCGTTTTCCAAAGAAATGCACTGCGCCAAATTGCATAGCCTTGATCGGGGTCAAGGCCATAATGCTGCACTACACACTGAGCCTCAAGGCCATTGCCCTCCGGGAAACAGGGGTTCCAGGACAAGCCACAGCCGTGGGAGCTTAAAAGCCCGGTTCCGTTCAACACGGCCTTCGGATTCATGTTGAAAGCCAGCGGATTCTCTGCGTCAATCTGCATCCGCTGTTCATCTGTGAAGTCAGTCCCGTCACTGCCGTCAAGGAGCTTCCATTTATCCATAAAGGCACGTATACGCTCCAGTGGGACCTTTAAGTAAAAGTCTATGACCAAGCCCTTACTGCAGGTATAAACCGCCGGAATATTCCAGGCTTCATCCTCCCAGACAAATTTCCTGTTTAGGGGAATTTCCTTTCCGGCTCTTTCGCGGCCATGATGCCCACAGAAGTTTCCGTCAAAGTAAACCTTCCATTCCGGCATTTGGGGTTCGGCAGGGACAAAGTCATCGTAATCTTCCGCATATTTGATGCGCCTGTAATCAAATCCGGCCTGTAAGCCTTTGATATAAGTAAATGGCCGATCCATAGGCGTAAGGGACAGTTTTTCCCGGATGATATCCAACGCCACCGATTGCTCGGCAGTAGGGGCATTTTCTCCTAAAAACCCATCAAATTGCGCCTGATCCCAACGCCACGCCTGTTCCAGCGCCGCCGTATGACCACAAGCCAGCAAGAGACGAAGAAAGTCCTTAAAATTTTGTGCCAGTGGATGCACATAATTGCCGGGCGTGTTCATTGGGCTGACGGCAAACACCATCTCGCCAAAACCGCGCACAAAGCAAAAATGAATACCGTCAACACCTGCCCAGCCGATGACGCTTGCACCCTTTGGAGTACAAAAATAGTTGTTTTTACCCACACCGTACTCCAAACCAATGTGAGAGCCCTCTATATTCAGTTTCAGGTATTTTTCATACATCGTCACCATCATTAACCTCGCCTTCTTCTGTGGAGCATCCATTATGTTTATAAAATCCTGCTCCTTAAAAATCTTGTTTAGCAAAATAACATGTTCAGATTCAATTATTACTTTGCTGCGCAACGACGCAATCAATGGCAAGCACAACTGCAAGCGCATAAATCTCATCTTGTGGGGACGCAACATCAAGGGCATAGCTGTCCCCCCATGTGAACCATTCCTTTTGAATAGAAACCACAGCTCTACCATGCTGTGTTATCATATAATGGTGAGCCAAAAAATCACCTTCTATCACCCAGTTAAGCCCCTCAATTGTGTAGCATGGTCTCAGGAATGTAAACTCTTTCTTAATTTCTGCGATGTGCCTGCCACCTATAAATACATCATATTTCGGTAGAAAGCTCCATAGCTTTTGTTGAATAAAAGCCACTTCATTTCCAAAAACGTCCATTACGTGCAGCTTCTTGCCCCAGGAAAACAGTTCTCCCTCAACAAAGTACCGATCCTCCCCACCTTCATCCTTCACTGTAAACTGATCATGCCACGAAAATACCTTTTGTTTGATGTATAGTTTCATCTCTTCCCCCTTATTATTCAACTGATAATTTTTCTTGAAGCATAAATCTTTCCCGAAGCTCCGAATCCTTTATACTTTGCTGTAACTCTTCCACTCGTTTCTCCAATTGGTAATTCACGGAACTGTTCCTCTATAACAATGCAAAATGGGTACTGCTAAAGATTGATTTCATTTGGCATAGACAAAACGGGTGTCCGGCGGGGTCAAGCATAACTTTCCAATCATCAGAAAATTGCTCATCTGCGATTGTTGCTCCACAACGGATTGCATATTGAACTGCTTCTTCTAAATTATTAACGGCGAAGTCCATATGCGCCATTTGCTGTTGAGCTCCAGGCCTTTCAGGCCATACAGGTGGTTTATACTCAGGATTTCGTTGAAATGTTATGCCCGGATATGTCCCCTGATTCGTTCCCGGGGCGCCCACGCATGCATATTCTTCATCGTAAAAAGGTATTTCCCACTTGAGCAGCTCCGCATAGAATTTAGCTAATTCATAAGGGTTTTTGCAATCCACCGTAAACGAGTACATTTTAATTTTCAATTCATCATCCATAACACTAATACCTCCTACGATATATAATTTACACTGCAAATTCTAATATGTTGATTGTTTTAAATTTCATTCAGCAGGAAGCCCTTCAAGATTTTTAATATCAATATGGTCAACACTTCTCAATTCATATCCGCTGTGAAATAATTTTTGAGCTTCGGCAGAAATGCAGGGTATAACCCTCCCTTCAAATACTGAACTGGAAAACCATTTTGCTTCAAAATGATACCAGCCACCATATGGATCAGCCTGTTTAGCACTTCCATCTTCGTTGATTATCAGTGGATGTATATCCAAATAACCCAATTCAGGGTGGTATAATTCGATGCGGGACGGACTCCAATCAGTTGTGATTTTATATCCCTTGTCTTCTAAGACCCCTAATAAAACTGTCTCAAACTCGCTATCAAAATCAATATCAATATCCCTGTGATCCCTGTTTTGTTTTCCAGTCAGAATGTCAACACCCCATCCTCCGTCGACCCAATATCTTATATTTAAATCTTCTAATAAATTTAAAATAACAATTAAGTTTTCTTTGCTTGTTATTACCTGGTTATCCATAAAACTCCCTTGCTCAAATTCTAATTTTCATTTCAATGCAGTATGTCTGTTCATCATCCCCGCAAATCAGATATAGGTGTTGGCTCTCCAATTGGGTGATTACTTCCAAATCCAATAATAAGCCATAGGAGAAATAAAAAATATAATATACCGATAGCCAAAACAATTATAATCAGTATTTTTTGCGCTCAATTACGGCAAAGTCAAACAAATTGTTTGATACCAATTGATAAATCTTTTTAGGCAAGTAAGTAACCATTTTCTTTGTTTGCCACCTCAAGGCTTCGTAATTGATAGGTTTTATAACCTTCAAGAATATAAGGGTCTGATTGAGATATCTTATTTGCTTCATCAAATGATAAAGCATTAAGAATAACCATACCACCGCCATAATCAGAAAAGGGGCCACAAAGAACAAGCTTTCCAGCAGCATCTAGCCGCTTTAAGTGCTCTACATGTCTTTGAATAACCCCCATATTAAGTTCCTTTTTGTTTTCCATTAGCATTACAAATAATTGGCTTCCCATTTTTAATCTCCTTTATTTTAACCCTACTGTACTACGAAATCCCGTATGGCTCTGATCCAATAGACTATAGGTATTTTGACTAACCGGATTTGTCAATACATTTATGAGCGGCTGTATTTTCTGTGATTCCTGTTCACTAATCAGGCTATCACCGGCAGTTACGGTATTCATATACAAACGGTACATATACCCGTCCAGAACCGATAAATGACCATAGCTGCCAAATTCCTTAAGAAAATATCTGATTTCTTTAAAAAAATCAATATCCGTCTTGCTTCTCCTGACATTTTCATAGTATTTGGAGTAAATCGCTTCTTTATCGGCATCAGGCACACCTGTACCAACCAGCAACAGAGCGAATACAGATATCAGGATTACTACCAGCTTCTTTTTCCTGAGCATTTCTATTCTCCTTCAAGATTTATAAATTCTGTTTGCCATAAATCCAAGCTTAGCGTATCGGCCTTCCTATATTTTTATCCATTCTCCATTGAGGGGCTGTACCATCCTCACTCCAATATTCATCCAGAATCTTTATCTTATCTTCTTCCATCTCGAAAAATGAAGTTACATGAAAAGAGATCTCTTTTGACCAAACATGAGTAACAGTAATAATAATATTTCCAGCGAATTCTACCCGCTCAACTTCACCGCTCCAACTTCCAGGATAATCACAATTGGCTCTCAGAAATTCTTCAACATTAAATTCCTCATTTGTATTGTGCCACCGAATACAAGCATCATCGTGAAAATACTTTTTCAGTTCTTCTTCGTTCTGCGTAGCGATATGGTTCCAATACTGGGTTACAAGTGTGTCTATATCCATTGATATTTCCCCTTTCGAATTCTAATCTATACTTTCCTCTCATAAACCCTAATTTACAGCCCATACCCTCTCATAATTGGACACTCACCTGGTAAAAAGGCTTTTCCTGTTCCCATCATATTGCTCCGCTACCAGGAGGATAACCATTTCTTCTATGGCAGAGGCGAGGGCGATAAAGCACAATGCAAGTCCAAGAATCAATACTGTTGGGTACTTGTTTTATGTCAACTCCACCTTTCGTCGGATTATAATTGCCCCTTCTGATGTAGCAACATTCATCTTCCCACCCCCGCCAAATGCCGGTCAAATTGAGACCGGAGCTTTGCTCAGCTTTTCAACAGCTTCCTGCTCAGAGGCTACAAAAAAGAAGTGTTTTCCATTATTGCTCTCATATATAAAATCTTTCAGTGATTTGCTGGTATAGATTGAGAAATCACCTACAACCGCAAGCTTGATGTGGTAATTAATAAATTTTTGCAAAACCTCCCCGGCAATCCCGGTACTTAAAACAAAAAAATCTTCAATAAAAGCACCTTTGTTCAATATAATAGAGCGGCATCCCGTTTCATAATTTATGGACATCATCAGATCCAGTGCCGTTTGCCCATCCGTAATACAAACCTGGTCACTGTTTACAATTGCAATATCGGTGCCGTTGACCGTAACTTTTTTAGTATTCATAATTTTCTATCTCCTTAATCCTATTCTCTTTACATAAATAACCGGCAACCAGCTAACACCCTCCGGCTTGTCAGCTATGGCTGCACATAGTATTGCTGCAAATTTTTATTCTGCAATATATTCTAACACACTCCATCCCCCCTGTCTATTTTTTGGAATTCATTAATAAAAGGTGCGACAAATTCACTCTTAATATAAATACAGAACACATTCTTAGTATCTTTATCCTATTTTACATAAGTCCAATCCACTGTTTTCCATATATTTCGTCAGATTCAACAAATATCTGATAAAATTATCGATTTTTTAATTGTAAATTCCTCACAACTATACTATAATTAAATCTAAGTATTGTAGTTTAGGGTGTTTGAAGCAGCCCCCGGTGCATTACTTATACATTCATAGCAAAGAGGTGTAGAAATGAAGTTTAATTTTTCAAACAAGGGGAGGAGTTCCAAAGTTATTGGCAAAATGCTGGCATGGGATTTTACCGATGACCTGACAGCAGAAAAAAGCGGCCTTGACAGCGACCAATTGACCTTACATAAGAATTACAAGGCGTATTTTGAAAAGTTCAATGCTGATTTTGAAGAGATCAAACTGGTATCCGACCAACTTGAGGGGGTTGTGGACGGGTTAGTGGATTCTTCAAACAATGTAAGGATGGCTGCGGAATTTATTGCCAATGGTGCCCAAAGCCAGACTGAGGATATCGCGACCTGCCAGTCTATCGCTGATATCATTGCAAACGACATTAATGTCATGAGTGACCGGTCCAAGGAATTAATTGAATCCGCTCTCG
This sequence comes from Clostridiales bacterium, assembly GCA_012839295.1. Lineage (GTDB taxonomy): Bacteria > Bacillota > Clostridia > Lachnospirales > Lachnospiraceae > Mobilitalea. The sequence goes on along the minus strand of DUNO01000001.1, from coordinate 318,006 downwards.
AAATGGGAACAATCAGTAAAGACGGCAAGGTAGCCATTGAGAACCTTTCCGAGAACCAGAACAAGAATTTAGAGGCAAACACTGCAATTACAAACGAAATCTATGCATTATTAAACAAGACACAGGCAATTAACGAGATTACAAAGGTTCTGTATGATATTGCGAGCCAGACCAATCTTCTGTCCCTCAATGCTTCCATCGAGGCTGCAAGGGCAGGCGAGGCAGGTAAAGGCTTTGCCGTCGTGGCAAATGAGGTACGCAATCTCGCGGAGCGCAGCCGCTCTGCCAGCATTACGATCAATGAAAACATTGAATCCATTAACCAGCAGCTTGAAAACCTGAAGAATGTGGCTGACGGTTCAAAGGAAATCTTTAATAACCAGGCCGATGCTGTTACCAAGGTAATTGAAGCCTTTGAGGTAATCAACTCCTATGTGGATGGTTTTGTAGCCAGCCAAAAGAAATTCAATTCAGAATTCCAAGGCTTGTCCGCTGAAAAAGACCGTCTCATCGATTCCTTCTGCAGCATCGCTTCCGTCATCGAGGAATCCTCTGCAACAACGGAGGAGGTTGCTTCCCTGACCATCGGACAGAGCAGCACGGCAAACATCATATTTAAGATGGCACGGGACTTACATACCAAGGTGGATGAAATTGTAGCCAATTCCTCTAATATAAAAACAAACCATATTTCCACCCAGCAGAAAAAGGTTGCTGCTATCTTTGATATTGATGATCCTTTCTGGGTTCCTGCCAGAAAAGAGGGGATTAAGACGGCAAAAGCCCTGAACTATTATATCGAATTCTTCGCCCCGAAGGACAGGGAGCATGGTATAAGGGATATGCAGGCAGCACTTAAGGATTTTGTGGCACGTGATTTTGATGCCATCGTCATCAGCCCCATTGATGCACCTGAGATTCAGGCCGTATTAAAAGAGGCTGCGGATAAGGGTATTAAAATCATCTTCATCAATTCCGTATTTGACAATGTGCCCTATGCTTCCCTGATCGAAACCAACAGCATTGAGCTGGGCAAGAATGCCGCCAAGACGATAAAGCAGCTTATGAACAACCAGGGTGAGGTATTCGTAAACCAATGGACGGACGTAAAAATAGCCTCCATCGAAAAGCGTGCCGACGGCTTTATCGAAGAAATGAAGAAAAACTCCAACATCAAGGTTTATCCTGTCAAGGTTCTTAGCACTCCTACGGAGGAACAGCTGGACAAGATGTTTGATACCCTGAAGAAGGAGCACCCGAACGCAAGAACCTTCTATTGCACCAATGGCGCTTGGGGTGCAGCACTCGGTGAATATGTAGGAAAGCACCACCTTGATTTTGATATCATCACAACAGACCTGCGTGCCGACGTAGCTGATCTGATCAAAAAAGGCCGGATTAAGGCTGCCATCGCACAGCGTCCATTCACCTGGGTCACCATGGCACTTGAAATCCTTACGGATGTATTCGCCAACAAACCGGTGGTTAAATATACCGATACAGGAACCTATGAAGCCAACAAGTCAAACATCTCTATTTATGAAAAGAGAATTTAACCTGGCTGATTTTTGAATAATCATGAAAAATCCGTAAGCTGTGTTCTTTCCTCCATTCAATGCCGGAGGGATACATACCAGCTGGACTACCGGATGAATAAAATTACTGGCTGACCCAAGGCACCACTTTCTTCTGCCTTAGGCCAGCCAGTTTTATTATACAATAAATTATTCTGTGACCTCCAGCCCGCCGCTTGTACCCAGCCCTTCGTAATATACATTTCCAAAGCGGTCTGAGAAGCGTACCTTGATCACTGCATTCATGCTTTCTACTATCGTCCTGTCCATCCTTCCGTCCACGGGCGCCAATATCTTCCCGCCTTCCCCATAATAAGCTATGATGTCCAGCCGGAACCTGCAGTCCGTCAAAGTAAGATATAATTTATGGTCACCGGTGTAAAGGGTACGGATCCTTGCTCCTGAATACGTGGTAAACATAAAAATCCGGTCCCTAAAACGGAACAGGCCCACAAAGCCAATAAAGCTTCCGCCCATACAGGGTATCTTACCGATATTAATGGATAGGGATACGTCATCCTCCCCGAAATGGTTCGACTGGACCCACACCCAGGATTTTGGCATGGAGCGTCCCCAGTTCTTCTCCAGGTATCCGATACCGTCCGTATAATTGATCTTCTTACCTGAGACCTTAAGGTGGCCTACAATTTTATGCTGGATATTAACGATGTCCATATAGCATTCCATCCATGGGTGATAAAGAAAAGGTCCCATCACCCCGGGCTTTAGGCAGGTGGACGAATATTCCAGGATATCCCAGAAATACAGGTCTCCCTGGAGGCTGAAATCCTCCCCTACCAGATTCAAGCGGATTCTTGTCTTCGAAAAATAATTATCGCCGATCATTATCTCGAACTTTTTGGTATTGAACTGAAATTCACTGATATCAAAATTGAAATGGCTTACCTTATGGTTCTGGTGCAGTACCTGGATAAAGGCATGGGAGCTCCATTCCCCTATGGCAATTCCGGGAATAACAGCGAATGAATTTCTTCCCTTCTTATCGGTGATTTTGTAATACCAGCCCTCAAAGTAGCGCTTCTTCTTATATTTTCCCTGAAACATTTCCGGCGTCTTTATTCTGTGCAATCGATACATATTCCATTCTCCCTTAAGGAGGGGGATTCTCCCTCCTTACTATTTATTTTTGGCAGATAGCTGCCTTATAAATTTGGGATTAGCATATGCTCTTTTTTACATTTTATACATATATAAGTTGTCAGAAGCCGCCCTACATTTCTGATGACAGGCGCTGTTCCTGCGCTCCCTGTCCTGAAAGGATGATCAGGAACAAGGGAAAGGTCTGGATCCAAAGTAAGGTCAGGTCGGTAGCGCCGTGCACCAGATTGGCTGCTGTTATGGCCAGGATCAGCGCAGCAGGCACGTTCCTCTTATCCGTGATCCAGGCAAAGCTAACCGAGAGGTAATACCGTGCAAAATAACCCAGAAATAATAGGGAGCCCACCACCCCGAAATTCAGCAGCATATCCAGATAAATGTTATGTGCATGGGCAACCTGCCTGCTCCGGATCACCGTGTCAAACAAATAATCGAAGGACATAAAGCCATGGCCGAAAAAGGGATCCTCCTTAATCTGCCTTATGGCCAGCCTCCAGATATTCTGGCGCAGCCTTACGGTTATCTCCACATCCGAAAGACGGGGGATCAGCCCCACCCTAAAGAAAAAAATCATTGCTCCCAATATGACAGCCGCAGACAGCCAAAGTGCCAGCAGCTTCTTCTTTTTCAGCACTGCCAGCAGTACCAGGATACCTATAAAAACCTCAATAAATGCAAACATGCTTTTACACAGGTACAGGCTTATGATATTTGCCACAGCAATCAGGCAGAAATAAAACTTGCTCTCATGGCTGGTAAATACCTTATAGGCACAGACCACAATAACGGCTGCCGCAACGGAGCCAAAATAATTCGGATGGGAAAACCCAGCTGAAATACGGTGGATATGGCCGTCATGGTTAACAAAATTAAGAAATGCCTCAAAGAATGCAAAGCCCGCGCTGGTAAGGCTCAAGCTGCAGATTAAGGTAAGGGTCCTCTCATACCTTTCCCTCGTCATGACACTTCTTAAAAACAACCCAAGCACCAGCGCCAGGGCAAAGCCTATTCCAGTTGCCATTCCCTTCCAGTTACCATATAAAACCGGAATTGTAACTGCATAAAGACAAAACATTTTTAAAAAATTACTTCCAGCATGGACAAAGACCAGCTGCCTTGTCTGTCTGTTTACCAAGATGTATACTGCGAGAAATATCAGTATGATTGCAGTTAGAACATAAGGTAAAAAAATTGAAACCGCCGCATATGTAATAATATTCTCGCCTGTTAAAATCGTATCCATCCGGCGTTTGATAGCTACGTTCTGATTCATTGTTCCCTCCTTTTTTCTTAAGCCTGCCGATGGCAGACCCTGGGAAAGACCTGTTGCGCTTTCCCTCTCCTCTTTTTCTCCTCTTTTTTTCTTTTCTCCTCTTTACCTTTTTTCTTTCGTTCGTATCTATGTCAATCGGCAATCAAAAATTCCCCAATTTCTAACTGCCGGTTATCATATTAACTAATTCATAATATGATTTCTAGTTTAATAATTACTGAATTTTTTTCTGAAACAGGAGAATTTTTAGCCAAATCACCAAATATCAACCTGTTTTTCCTATTCTGTATTATATATCTACATTATATTACAATCTCTGTAATTGAATTTTACGGTCTGCCAACCCTCAGAATTTCTTAGTCTTTCTATAGATTCCTGTAAAATTCCCGCTATTTTTTTGCTGTTTTATTCTCTGAAATGATTAATAAAGAATGTGAGAAGATGAACCAGGACAGGCCGCACCCCTTTGATAGCCCAATCGGGTATGCGGTCTAAGATACGATTTTTACTTCCGTCTATATAGCTGCTTTTCCGTTCATTTCCTTTTTTATCTGCCTCCACTCCGGCAGGAAATGATCCAGATAGCTTTTAAAAACATGGTTATGGCTTCGCTCCAGCAGATGCACCAGTTCATGGACAACTACATATTCCAGGCACCTGGGCTGCTGTTTGGCGAGCTGCAGGCTCAGGCATATTTTTTTAGTCCTGACATTGCAGGTTCCCCATCTGGTCTTCATGTCGCGGACAGTAAAGCCCGTGGCCTTAACTCCGATCCTGGCCTCCCACTTTGCCATTAAAGGAGGAATTTCCTTCAATAAAACTTCCCTGTAAAGGGTATCCACCATTTTCTTCCGCTGTTCCTTCCCGGCCTCCGGCTTTACCGCCAGAACCAGCAGACCGGCGCCGGCCTGTATACTGGGACGCACATTCTTCTCCTGTACCTGCAGCTGGTAGGGGTTTCCCCAGAGATAAATCTTTTCGCCGCTGACATAATCTATTTCTTCCTGCGGGTGCCTGTTTTCCATTTCCTGCTGTTTGGTACGGATCCAATCCAGCTTTGTCAGGACAAATTTTCTTATCTCTTCCTCACCCATACGCATTGGTGCCGTAATTCGCACCTGCCCCTCCGGCGGAACTACCCTTAAGTACATATTCTTTATTTTCTTACGTTCCAGTTCAACCGGTACATTTCCAACCGAAATATGCTTTATCATTGAATCCTTCCCATCCTATTTCCTAATCATATGTCCAGCCTATGATAACACAGGCAATTCCCGTATCATGTCCAATAAATCATCAAAATCCCCCTGCCGTAAATGGTCAATATCCATCTTTTCCGGGCAGATCAGGCAATCCTTCAGCAGATAGGTCGCCATCCCCAGACCTGCCACACACATATCCTCTTTTACATCATTTCCAACCATAATGCACTCTTCCGGCTGCTTTTCTATTTCCCTGAGGATTTCCTTGTAATAATTCAGGTTCGGCTTACAGTAGGAGCTGTTCTCATAGGTTGTAATTAGTTCAAAATCCCTGGGATCCAGCCCTGCCCATTCCATCCTGGTTAAAGTAGCTATCCTGGGAAACAGCGGGTTCGTAGCCAAAACCACCTTATAGCCCTTTTCCTTTAAGCTCCTGATGCATTCCCCTGCGTTTGGATGCCGGGATGTAGTATCCTTCACGACAGCAAACTCCTTCTGGTAGAAATGTTCAAACACAGGCTCCAGTTCTACCGCCTTCTCTCCCAGGATGCTACAGAACTTCTCCCAAAACCTTTGTTCATTTGTCATGGTACCATCATTTTTAATCACTGCTTCCGTGGCTGCTCCCACGGCACCGATCAATTCCCCCGCCTGCAGCCCATGATCCGTAAGCTTCCCTGCCAGAGCCTTAAAATAAGTTTCAACAAATAGCTCCTGGCTGGGCATCGGCAGCAAGGTACCGTCTAAATCAAATATAAATGTATTCATTTCTCTATATCCTCCTCTTGGATAATTTTATAGGTTTTTTTCCATGGGAATGCTGGTGGTGTGCATCCGGGGCATGGCTATGGGTGTGCCTGATGGCCTCATGGCTATGTACATGGGAATGCTCCCCATGAAAACCCTCCCCATGCCGGTGGGTATGGTGCCCATCCTCATGGTTATGCTTATGTTCATGGCTAATGGGGATATGGACATGCATGTGGCGGTGCAGCTCCGTTACGGCAAAATAGGTTCCCAGCAGCATAATTCCAAGCGCTATGATAAAATTAATTGTTATCCGGTCACGGAAAAGCAACCAGGAAATGAAGACGCCGATAAAGGGGGCTGCCGCATAATAGGAGCTGGTCCTGGCTGCACCAAGCTGCCTCTGTGCCAGCAGGTAAAAATAGATGCTTAACCCATAAGCCACAAACCCAAGCACAAGGGTTATGAAAATATAGGTAAGGTCATAGCTGGAATGCTTCCCCGTTATAAAGAAAATAACCAGGGCTCCGGCCCCGGAGCCTAGCCCCTTATATACTACAATCTGCCTTGGATCCTTTACCGAGAGCATTCTTGTACAATTATTTTCAAATCCCCAGCAGACGCATGCCATCAGTACAAAGATGGAGCCAATTGAGAAGGAAATGCTGCTGGCATCATCTATGGACAGCACAAAGCTGGAAGCCGTGATCAGCAGTATGGCCACCCACATCCGTTTTCCGACGGCTTCTTTAAAGAAGAATAATGCGATAAGGGAAGTGGTTACAATTTCAAAATTATTCAGCAGTGAAGCATTGGCGGCGGTTGTCAGGCTAAGACCAAACATCAGCAGCACAGGTGCCGCAATATCCAATGCAATCATTCCAAAGATATAAGGCAGCTCCTTTACAGTCATCTTAGCCTCCCGCTGTTCCCTGCGAAAGACACGGTGGATACCATTCACACCCAGCATACCAATCCCGGCTCCAAGGTACAGCAAGGCTGCCATTAAGGTTGGAGGAACCTCCTTCAGAAGCAGCTTTGAAATGGGTGAGCTGATTCCATACAGGGCAGCGGCCAGAACCGCACATGCGATAGCATTAACATTATATTTTCCTTGGATACTTTGTTTCATATGCAGCCTCATTTCCTCATTTTGATTTATTATCAGGTTCCAGGTGCAATCAGCTAAAGCGGCAGGCTGGTCTGCTGCCAGAAATTCAAAAAAGAGACAGGTATCACCTGCCGCTTCATTGATTCATTCCACTCCCACCTGCTTTTTATCTTGGGGTTAGCTTGGTTTTTTATCTTATTTTTATCTCAATTTTCTACCCTGTTTTAATTGTCCAATCGTTTTTTCAATGCGGCTTTGCCTTGTTTCAGCTTTTTTAGCGGCCGTAATCCAGGTCACATACTCCTTCTTTGCCGTAAAGGAAAGCTTTTCGTAGTTTGCCAGCGCCTCCGGGCTTTGTTTCATCCCTTCCATAAAATCGTCAGGAGCTTCAACAGTTCTTTCTTCCACATCCTTTTCCAGGGTTACATGAACCGTATCCCCAAAACTTTTACCGATCTTCCTACGGACTTCCTGAGTCATGCCAATCACATAGCTGCCGCCCATGGTAACCAGGGAACCTCTGTATCCCACACCGTCAAAGGTGGCAATTACTTTGACCCGTTTTGCGCCGTAAACCTCCCGTACATCAAAGGGTGGCACAATATAAGCTCCATCTATGCCCTCATGCTGCCTAATTACCGCATCAAACTCCTGCTTCATCCCAGCCTCCATCATATAAAAACCTATCTATAAAAAACTATGTACTTACGGCTTCCCATATTCTACTTATGACAAGGTTATATGCTTCAGACCGCATATCCAACCTGTCATCTGGTATTCTACACAATAATATTATTGCCAACAATATTATTATCCCATTATTAATCCTACCTTTATCATGACAGCTGCTACAGCAAATTCTGTTCCGACAATAAATTCATTACAGGCGCACTATAATTAATATCCGTTGTAAAATAATTATTACCGGAATCCTTGTCCTCCGTTTCCTGCTTTTCAACCTCCCCGTCCCTATCCTCCAGGAACAGGTCAAGAAACTTCATATAATCATCATAGGAAAAGAAGGAATACAGATCCTCCACGCTGACGGAAGTATTATCACTGTCGGTACCGCCGGTCAATATTAATGTCAGGTTTCTTTGGAGAGGAACCGTGCTTACGGGAGCTGTCCGGCTCAGCAAAAGGTTTGCCTGGCTGCTGCCCTGTGAATTTCCGCCGGAAGCAATTTCGATATTTCCCTGTCCGAAATAATTCATTACTTTTTTGACATAATTCTGTGTTTCTTCAAAGGGCGGTATGCCGTTATATTTTTTTACATTTCCACTGCCTGCATTGTATGCGGCCAGAGCCAGCTTCGTATTACCCTCATATTTTTCAAGTAATCCCGCAATATATTTTGCTCCACCCATAATATTCTGCTCCGCATCAAAGGCATTGGAAACCCCAAGTTCTTTGGCAGTTGCAGGCATTAACTGCATAACGCCCTGGGCGCCGCAGCGGGATACGGCAGAAGCGTTAAAGTCGGATTCCGCCTTTCCAATTGCCTTCAGCAGATTGGAGGGAATATTATATTTTTCAGCGGCTGCGTCAAATATCTCAGCCAGACTCTTTGTCTCCCCCAAATAGGAAGAAAAATCACTGCCTGTACCCTTTTTTACCGCATTTAAGCCATATGAATTCTTATTTTCAATATTTGAAATTCCTGATATCTCCGACATTTTGACCTCCCTAAACCATCCATAACGCTATTGCTACTTTTTATTGTAGACAAAAAATTCTTTTCTTATTATTGTAGACAAAAAATTCTTTTCTTACAATACCTTTATAAAATAATATCCTTTTTTCCATTGAAATTATATTTTTCTTTTAAATTTAGACCTACAAATAATGTATCGACAAATGGCACAGCATTCTTAATAGCCATATATTCTTTTTCACCACTATTCCATGACTCCCACCCAGGATCAGCCCTCCGTAATCTGTCGCACATAATCTACTATCTGTGATCTGCCGTCTGCAATCACTGTCACATAAGCTCCTGCTCAAGGAACAAACGGTTTACCGCTTCCTCATACTCCTGAAGCTTCCCGGCCTTTTTAATCTTCTTGGCATATTTTCCATGCTCTGTAAATATTGGAGCCATATAGAACCACAGCTCCTTCATTTTAAACAGCACATTCCGTTCCCCGAAAAGGATTTTCTGATACCCGGCGTATACCTCATCATGAAAAGCCTTAAGCCTCTGCTTGTCAAGCTTCACACCATCCCTGATTTCCTGGACCAGTCCAGGGTTCATAACCAGCCCCCGCCCAAGCATTACCGTATCAATTCCGGGATAACCTCCGGTAAACTCCTGATAATCCTTCATGGAATGGAGATCTCCGTTATAGCATAAGGGATGCGCACTTAGTTTAATCGCCTGTTCAAATACAGATAAATTCGGCTTATTATTATAAAAATCCTTTTGGATCCTGGGATGGATAGTAAGCTCCTCCAGCGGATACCTGTTAAATATCTCTATCAACCGGAAAAACTCCTCCGGCGCATCCTTTCCTATTCTCGTTTTTACAGATATCTTCATAACCTGCTCCGAGAAAATTTCCTCAAGAAATCGATCCAGCTCCTCCGGCTTTGCTAAAAATCCTGATCCTTTGCCCTTTGCCACAACCGTGCCGGAAGGGCACCCCAGGTTCAGGTTCACTTCCCCGTACCCAAGCTGCTTAAGCCTCTTTGCCGTATGAATGAAGTCCCTTGCATTGTTCGTCAGCAGCTGGGGCACCAGGTTGATGCCCTCATTATGCTCCGGGATGACATCATTCATTTCCTTAGATTTAAAGCCCTCATGCTGGTTGGCAACAATGAAGGGGGAAAAATACTTATCAATATGTGGAAAAAAGGCGGCATGGGCATTGCGGTAAATATACCCGGTGACACCTTCCATTGGTGCGAAATAAAACTGCATAGCTTAAAATACTCCTTTATGTAATTATTTATGTAATCCTTGTAACAAACTTGGATTTATTATACAGCTATTACAGGGATGGGGCAAGAAAAATATAGAAGGCTGCTGCCCCTTTGGCAATTAAGCCAATGGAACTGCAAGCCTTCCATCCTAAAGGATATTCCGTTATATATCGCTATTCTACTATTAACTGGAGTGTCTGGACCCCAAACACATCCCCTGTTATTTGGTTTTTGATTTTGAATATACGTCAAATGCAACTGCGCCTAAAAGTACAAAGCCTTTGATGGCCTGCTGCCAGTCAATACTGATACCCATGATGGACATACCATTGTTAAGGACACCCATGAGCAAGCCCCCGACCATGGCTCCGACTACCGTACCAATGCCGCCGGAGGTAGATGCCCCACCGATGAAGCAGGCTGCAATGGCATCCAGTTCGAAGTTGACGCCGGCCTTTGGTGTAGCAGAATTAAGCCTTCCGGTAAAAACAATACCTGCAAGGGCTGCCAGCACACCCATGTTTGCATATACCCAGAACATTACCTTCTTGGTATTAACACCGGATAGCTGTGCTGCTTTTGCATTTCCTCCGAAGGCGTAGATATGCCTTCCCGGAATTGTTTTCAGTGTAATGAAGGAATAAATCAATACCAAAGCAATTACAATGACCAGCACCATCGGAACTCCCTTATAGGAAGCAAGGGAAAAGGTAAAGGCATTCAGGACTGCCAGGATTCCAACAACCTGCGGAATAAAAATCTTATAAGGCGTTACCTCAAAGCCGTATTTTCTTTTATTTTTTCTGCCGTTCAGTTCTTTGACTACATAAAGGATTGAAGCTATGATGCCCAACAGGATCGCCAAAAGATTTAATCTGCCGATTTTCACAATATCCGGAATAAAGCCTGATGCCATAAAAGTATAGCCCGCCGGCAGCGGAGCCAGGCTCGTTCCCTGCAGGACAACTAAGGTCAAGCCCCTGAAAATCAGCATACCGGCCAAGGTTGCTATGAATGCCGGAACTCCCACATATGCAATCCAAAAGCCCTGCCAGCATCCGATTGCCAGCCCCAGTATAATTGATACGAGGATTGTCGGCAGAACCGGCACATCCAGCTTAAGCATCATTATGGCTGAAATTGCACCTACAAAGCCTGCCACGGAGCCTACCGACAGATCCACATTACCTCCGGTCAGGATACATAGCAGCATACCGATGGCAAGGATTAATATGTACGCATTCTGTGAAATCAGGTTAGAAATGTTGAGCGGCTTTAGCAGTACGCCGCCTGTTAAAATCTGAAACAAAATAATTACTACTACCAACGCGATAACCATTACATATTGACGCAGGTTACCCTTTAAAAAATCACCCATCTTACCCATTCTATCCCTCCTGATGACTCTGCATTATACAATTCATTATGCTGACTTGTGAAGCTTCATCAGCAGACAATTCCCCTACAATTCTTCCTTCATTCATAACATAGACCCTGTCACACATGCCCAGGATCTCCGGCAGCTCCGATGATATCATTATTACTGCTTTTCCATTTTCCGTCAACTCATTGATGACAGAATATATTTCATACTTGGCACCGACATCAATACCACGGGTTGGCTCATCGAGAATTAACACATCAGGATCGGAGAATATCCATTTGCTGAATACCACTTTCTGCTGGTTGCCACCGGATAGGTTCCCTGTCTTTTGCAGGATGCTGGAGGATTTAATCCTCAGCTTGTTCCGGTAATCCTCCGCAACTTTTATTTCTTGATTCTCATCAATCACGACACCCTTGCTGATCTTATGGAAAGCAGTTAAGCTAATATTATGCTTAATACTGTCCATTAAAACCAGCCCTGCATTCTTCCTGTCCTCCGTCGTATAAGCGATGCCATGTTTGATAGCATCCTTAACGTTTTTAATGGTGATTTCTTTTCCGTCTTTTATGATAGTTCCCTGAATTTTCTTACCATATGATTTTCCAAATACACTCATTGCAAACTCAGTGCGCCCGGCGCCCATAAGTCCGGCGATGCCTACCACTTCGCCTCTTCTTGTATTAATGCTGATATCCTTCAGGATATGCTTTGATTCATCCTTCGGGTCATAAGCATTCCAGTTCCTGACTTCAAAACAAATCTCACCTATTTTATGGTTTCTTTTTGGGAAACGGTCAACCAGGTCACGCCCGACCATCCCCTTTATTATTCTTGCCTCGGTGATTTCATCAATCCCCTTCACCAGGGTTTCTATTGTCTTACCGTCACGCAAAACAGTAATCTCATCCGCCACTCTCGTAACTTCGTTCAGCTTATGTGAAATGATGATACTCGTAATGCCATGATTTTTAAGGTCTAACAGCAGGTCCAGCAAATGCTTGGAATCATCGTCATTTAAGGCTGCCGTAGGTTCATCCAGGATAAGTATCTTAACATCCTTGGCTAATGCCTTGATTATCTCCACCAACTGCTGCTTGCCCATTCCGATATCCATGATCCTGGTTTCTATGTTCTCCTGCAAGCCTACCTTTCTCATCATTTCTACGGTTCTCACACGGGTCTTATCCCAGCTGATAAAGGGTCCCCGGTTAGTCTGCTCATTGCCGAGGAAGACATTTTCCGCAATTGACAGCTGCGGGATCAGGGCAAGCTCCTGGTGGATGATGGCCACACCCTTCGCTTCGCTTTCCTTAATATTCTTAAACTCACATATCTGCCCTTCAATAACAATATCCCCTTCATAGGTCCCATAAGGGTATACACCGCTCAAGACGTTCATCAAGGTCGATTTTCCAGCTCCGTTTTCTCCCACCAGGGCATGGATATGCCTGGGTCTTACCTTCAGGTTAACATTATCAAGAGCTTTAACGCCAGGAAACGATTTCGATATATTTTTCATTTCCAATGCATATTGTTCCATATTTCCACTCCTTTAGCATCCGCTCTGTATTCTGGTTATTGGGTGCCCCTAAGATATTTGATGCCAAAATGCCGGTTAGCATTCCCCTACTAACCGACATTCCAGCAACTAAGGAATGATTAAAATATAATTCCGGTTCTTTTTGTCACAAACTCGATAAATCACCCTATTTCTGAACAAAGAACCGGAATTAATATTTTAGATATTCCTACGCTTTTCCTGATTATTTAATATCAGCTTCTGTCAGATAACCTGAATCAATTACTAATTCCTTATAATTGTCCTTTGTTACGATGAATGGCTCAAGAAGGTAAGAAGGAACGATTTTTACGTTGTTGTTGTAGGTCTCGGTATCGTTGATTTCCGGCTCTTTTCCGGAAAGGACAGCGTCTACCATGCCGGCAGCAACCTTGGCAAGCTCACGGGTATCCTTTAATATTGTTGAATACTGGTCACCGGATACAATTAATTTAATGGAAGCCGCTTCCGCATCCTGTCCTGTTACAACCGGTATATCGCTGCCGGTCAGACCGAAAGCTGTTGTCGCGGAGAGGATACCCCTGGATAAACCGTCATATGGGGATAACACGCCGTGAAGTGTCTTTCCATCCGTATAATTTGCTGCAAGGATGGCATCCATACGTGCCTGTGCAACTGCTCCGTCCCACCTTAGGGTACCAACCTCATCCTGTGATACCTGGCCGGAGGGAACAACGATTGTACCATCATCAATCAGCGGCTGGAGCACATCCATAGCGCCCTGGAAGAAATAGAAGGAATTTGTATCGTCAGGGGAACCTGCAAATAACTCGATATTATAAGGTCCTTCCCCCTTAAGCGCCTTCAGGCCGTCAACCAAGGACTGTGCCTGCTGCTGCCCTACACGTCTATTATCAAAGGTTGCATAATAGGAAACGGCATCCGTATTTACCAACAGACGGTCATAGGAAATTACCTTAATACCCTCAGCCGCTGCCGCATCCAGCGTATCGGAAAGGGTAGAACCATCGATTGATGCAATAACAAGTACCTTGGCACCCTTTGTGATCATATTCTCGATCTGTGATTTCTGGGTCGGGATATCGTCTTCTGCATACTGTAAGTCAACTGTATAACCTTTTGATTCCAGAATTTCTTTCATTGCCGCACCGTCTTTGATCCAACGTTCACTGGACTGGGTTGGCATTGCAATGCCTATGTACTGTCCTGATCCGGTCTGCTCTGCTGTAGCTGCTGCTTTGGTCGGCTGCGTTTCGGTAGCTGCTGCCTTGGTCGGTTCGGTCTTTGTTGTGTCCGTTGTCCCTGCTTTGGAACCGCAAGCCGTGAACATAGATACCGCCAGTGCAAGCACTACTAGTAATGATACTACTTTTCGAAGACCCCATTTGTTTCTTTCCATAAAATCCTCCTTAATAATTAATTATTTTTGTTGATTTATGCTAAACTATAGTTTTCCCATAGCTTACATCAAAGAAATTCGAAACGCTATTCTCATTACTTTTCTTTCGTGATGTTTCGTTTGTGTTCGTTTTGTACTTCGTTTTTGTTTGTATGTTTGAATCATACCACTGCCATAGATCATTGTCAACAATAATTTTTATTTTACCAATGTTTTATTATGCACTTTTAACACACACAAACGAAGATTCTGCTAAAACCCTTGTTTTATAGTGCTTTTTGATGGCTCGGATTTCATCATGGGATTTCTATTTACTGCTGCCGGGCTGAAGGATATTATGTAAATTTTTAGGTATCAGGTTCATTATCCATGATTATTTTTAAATTTACCTTTTATGCTTCTTCGTTTTTTTACGTTTGCTATTGTTTTTTATTGTTTTTTTTTAAAGAATCATGTATGATGTCCATATAAACCGCTTTTTACATGGCACTGACCCTACTATTATGGAGAGATAGGATAACGATATGTTTGCGATCGAACGAATACGAATTATTAAAAACTACCTGTTAAAAGATCATAAAGTATCCGTAGCCAAATTGAGCGAGTTGCTTAACGTTACCGAGGTAACCATCCGCCGTGACCTTGAGAAATTGGAGAAGGAAGGCTTCCTTAAGCGTACCCATGGCGGTGCCGTCCTGTTTGATCCTGTTGTCGAAGAGTCCTTATGGGATGATTCCGATTCCCCGGAGAATGTCCCCCTGTACCAGGAAATCGCTGATACTGCCTTTCACCTGGTAAATGACGGCGAGGCCATTATGCTGGCCAACGGAACCGTTAATGCATACATCGCCAAAGCTTTGTCTACCCGGAGTAATCTGACCATTGTCACCAACGACTTACAGATTGCTGCCGCTTTTGCGCACTCCCCCACCAATAACCTGATCCTCCTTGGAGGTGACCTGGAGGAGAATGCAGTATTTGGACAAATGACAATTGATAATTTGAGGAACTTTTCCTTCGACCACCTTTTTATAGAAATTGACGGTCTCAGTGAAACAATAGGAATGACTGTGTCCAGCACAAAAAAAGCCACCCTGATACAGCACTCCATAAAGCTTGCTGATTCGGTGACTGTGGTATGCCTATCCCGTTTCTTCGGTTCCAAATCCCTATACCGTGTAGGGAACTTAAATATCGCACATCGTGTCCTTACTGATTCCCAATTGGACGACCAATATAAAAAACTTATATATAACCAGAATATTCCGCTTTTTACTTCGATTGACGTTTATGAAAATTAGTTCTTATCAGGAGGTTCATTTTGAATAATCCATTGCTTGAACTTAGGAATATTAATTTAGAAGTATTTAATTTTCGTCTGCAGGACATTAATATTTCCCTGTATCCGGGAGAAGTACATATGATCATGGGCGAAAACGGATCCGGTAAAAGTATGCTGATGGAACTTATTAGCGGAATGATCCAACCCGACTCCGGCGAAATTTATTTTGAAGGGCAGCTGGTGAAGCCAAAGAGCCTTTCTTTTTATTCCACCCACGAGCTTATATTCATCCAGCAGCATTCCACCCTGCTGGAAAATCTCAGTGTGGCTGAAAACCTATATTTCCATAACCTTCCTTACAAGAATAAGGTTCTCCATTCCATTGATTATGACAGGCTGAATAAGCAGTTTCGGGATTTAATCCTGGAGTTGAACCTTCCCATCCATACAACGGACACAGTCAAAACACTCGGTTTGGCCCAGCGGCAGATGATTGAGTTCTGCAAGGCCTATATCTCCGATGCCAAGGTTGTCATACTGGACGAACCTTCTGCTTCCCTCACCCCCAGTGAGCGTGAGCTCCTTTACCGGATCGTCAACCACATCAGAGCCAGGGGTGCAGGAGTTTTCTACATCACCCACCGCATTGACGATACGATGAAAATTGGGGACCGCATCTCAATCATCAAGAACGGCGAGCTGGTAGGAACAAAAATTATCCGGGAAACCACGGAAGAAGAGCTGCTTCATCTATTAGTAGGTTCCCGGATCAGTGAACGTTTCCCTAAGATCAACTTCAAAAAAGGCAAGACCCTGCTCTCCGTCTCGTCCTTGGGCTATGAGGATAAGCTGACCGATATTAATTTCCAGCTCCGGGAGGGGGAGATCTTAGGCATCACCGGACTTGCCGGTTCCGGAAGAACCCTGCTGGCCCATTGCCTCTTTGGCATGGCCGAATATCATGGGGAAATACGCGTGGGCGGTAAAGCATTACAGATCAAAAGCCCCCGGGATGCAATCCGCAACGGCATCGCGCTGATGCCGGAAAACCGGTTCGAGGATTCCATATTCCAGGGGATGGATACCAATGAGAACGTTGCCTTCCCATCCCTGCACCGCTTTTCCAGGAATAAAGTCATTAATTTTGATTATATGAAGCTGACGGTACTTGATTATATCATAAAGATCAACCTCCCCTACATCAACCGCAGGAGCATCCTGTCCTACAGTGACGGCAGCCTCCAGAAGGCGATTTTCGCCAAGTGGATGATGAGCCGGGCAAAGATTTTCATCCTGGATGAACCGACACGGGGCATTGATCTGGCAAGTAAAATTGACATTTATAATTTTTTAAATGATATGACCAAAAAGAAAGCCGGGATTATATACATCTCTTCCGATATTGATGAGATCATGGGTATCTGTGACCGTGTTGCCGTCCTGTCCGACAAAACCTTAATCTGTGACCTGCCGACCAGCGCAACCACAGCTGAAGAGATTACGGGACTGCAGGTCCGTATGTCCTCCAATTTAAGCCTGTCCCATAGCGATGCAAAACAGTGAAACCCAAAATAGTGAACTCCAAAACAGTGAACCAAAAACAGTGAACCAAAAACAGTAAAATAAAACAGTGAAATAAAGAAGGCAGCACGAAAAAGAAAAACCAGAACAATGAAACCAAGAAAACAATGTCAAAAAGGTAAAAACCACATTACCAAAACCGGAGGTAAAAGATGCCACATCTTCTACCCCCGGTTTTATTTACACCCTGTAAGCCAGCCTATTATGACATAACTGCCTTATGGTATGTCTTTTTACCCTTACGTATTTTTATGCCTGCCTGTAATTGTTCTGCCGTAACCTGATGGTCAAAGGATTCTACCGTAACCTCATCCACAGCTACTCCACCCTGCTGGATCAGACGCCTCGCTTCGCTTTTGGAAGGAACCAGCTTGCATTTTAGCATTAAATCCATGATACCGATAGCCCCCTCGGTCAATTCAGCCGCCCCAATTTCTGTAGTAGGCATGTTGGAATCATCCCCTCCGCCGGCAAATAAAGCATGGGAAGCGGTCTTCGCCTTCCGGGCTTCTTCTTCCCCGTGTACCAGGGAGGTCAGCTCATATGCCAAAATCTCCTTCGCCTCATTTAACTGGCTGCCTTCCCATCCTTCCATGGCATTGATCTGCTCTATGGGGAGGAAGGTCAGCATACGGATACATTTCAGTACATCCGCATCCCCTACATTCCTCCAGTACTGGAAGAATTCAAAGGGTGAGGTTTTATTCGGATCCAGCCACACTGCACCCTTCGCTGTTTTTCCCATCTTATTTCCCTCAGAATTCATAAGGAGGGTGATGGTCATGGCATAAGCATCCTTGCCCAGCTTCTTGCGGATCAATTCGGTACCGCCCAGCATATTGGACCACTGGTCGTCCCCGCCGAACTGCATATTGCAGCCGTAATGCTGGAACAGATGGTAGAAGTCAAAGGACTGCATGATCATGTAGTTGAATTCCAGGAAGGTAAGTCCCTTCTCCATCCTCTGCTTGTAGCATTCCGCGCGCAGCATGTTATTTACGGAGAAGCATGCCCCAACCTCGCGGAGCAGCTCGATATAGTTAAGCTTCGTCAGCCAATCCGCATTATTTACCATGATGGCCTTGCCTTCCCCAAATTCGATAAAGCGTTCCATCTGCTTCTTAAAGCAGTCACAGTTATGCTGGATTATTTCATCCGTCATCATGGATCGCATGTCCGTCCTGCCGGAAGGATCACCGACTGTAGCGGTTCCTCCGCCAATGAGCACCACCGGCCTGTTCCCTGCCATCTGCAGACGTTTCATCAGGCACAGTGCCATGAAATGCCCTACATGGAGGGAGTCTGCCGTAGGATCAAAGCCGATATAAAAGGTCGCTTTCCCTTCATTAATCAGGTTCTTGATTTCTTCTTCGTCCGTAACCTGTGCAATCAGGCCGCGGGCAACCAATTCTTCATAAATTTTCATCTTTCCATACTCCTTTGCTTTTTTACACCGGTGCATACCGCCGACCGGCTTGCGGCACTGCCTAACCCGTAGACGCCAAAAAGCCCCCTGCACCAATTGGTGCAGAGGGCATATATGCGGTACCACCTCTGGGACAGGAATCCCTCACGGAATCCCCCTTATTAAGTGCGCAAACCATAGCTTTTGGCAAGGCCCGATACACTTTTGCGCTTTACCGGGCGCACCCGTCATACCCTACTGTCAGTTCAGGCAGCAGCTCCGGGATGTATTTGGATCAGTGCGCTACATCCTCCCACCAGCCGGATGCTCTCTGAAAACGCGGAACTGATTTACTTCTTCCCTTCATCGCTTTGTTTATTTGGGAACAGGATCCTGCTCCGATAATTTAATTCACATTATAAATGATAAAGCCCTAAAAGGGAAGCCCCAATTTATAATGTTTTTTCTTTTTTGACGGAATCTACCATATGTAGAGCCTGCGCATCTGTTTCATATATCTTCTGACAGGCCTCCTCCGCCTGAAATATGTTCCCGTCCTTGATTGCCTGGAACATATCCCTGTGGTAGGGTATGGTATTGCACCAGATTCCCTCCGCTCCGCTCAGATCCTTCCCGTAATTATCCAGGGCAATGACAAGGTTGTCAATCATCTGCTCCATTGTGGAATTTTTGCTGATCTGCCGGATCCTGCTGTGAAACATATAATCGTATTTCTGGAGGAAAATCCCCCTGGACGCAGCCTCCTCCAATTGCAGGAGCGGTTCCTCAATATAAGCCAGCTCCTTTTCTCCAATGGAGTTGCATAACCTGGCGTTGCACAATTTCTGGACAATGCTTTTTTCCAGCAAGCATTTAATCTCCAGCAGTTCCCTATAATTCACCTTCCAAAGCTTTACGTACAAGGAATCTGCCACACCTCCGGAGGTGATAAAGGCGCCTTTTCCGGTTTTTACTTTGATGACATTCTCATTTTCCAAAACCCTCAAAGCTTCCCTTACGGAATTGCGGCTGGTGAAAAACTGCTCCGCAAGGGTTCTCTCCGATGGCAGCTTATCCCCGTCCTTTAACTTGTTTTCCCTGATATATTCCAATATCGCATCTGCTATCTTCGTATACAGCAAATCCTTGGAAACTGGTTTTATCGGAACAAAATGCTCTTTCATTGATACCTCCGGTCATGAATACTCCTTGTTGTAGTCTAACCCTTTACAGCTCCTGATGTCAAGCCCTCCACGACATATTTCTGCACAAAAATGAACATCACTGCCGTCGGTAAAAGAGCCAGGACACCTCCTGCCATAAGCGCTCCCCACTGGACACTGTATTTTCCTATCAGCGATTTCAGGCCTACCGGAATGGTCCATTGGTCCGGTGTGTTTAAGAAGATGGTTCCTGCGATGAGCTCGTTCCAGGAGCCGATAAATGCAAATACGAACACTGCCACAATTCCCGGAAACATTACCGGCAGTATTATTTTAACCAGGGATTCCAGGCGGCTGCAGCCGTCTACATAGGCTGCCTCCTCCAATACGTAAGGTATCCGTTCAAAAAAGCTTCTCATGGTGATAACACAGAACGGCAGGTTTGTAATCAGGTAAAATACAAAGAGGCTGAAATGGGTATTGACCAGGCCTGCCTTGCTAAATACCACATATAGCGGAATGATAACCAGGATGCCCGGTATCATTTGCGTAATCAGGAAAAATAAAAGTACGGCGGATTTCCCCTTAAATTTAAACCGCGCCAGGCCATAGCCCCCAAGGATGGACAGGACCACCACACATATGGCTGTAGCCATGGTTATGGTTATACTGTTCCTCAAAAAACCGCCATAATCCAGCATGCGGAACAGGGACTGGTAATTTTCCAGGGTAAACACCTGCGGAAAATAAGTGAGACGCTGGGCATTTACTATTTCCTGGTTGATCTTAAAGGAGGTAATCACCATCCAGTAAATCGGAAGCACCACCAGCAGCAGGAAAAATGTCAATACCACAAAACGGACAGCATTTACCAGTTTTCTTTTCGTTGAACGCTTCATTAAAAATCACCTGCCTTATCGTAATTACTGATTTTCAGGAATACTACCGCATAAATGCCGAGAATAACCATTAATAGCAGCCCGAATGCCCCGGCCAGCCCGAAATCATATCCGGAAAAGGCCTTGGTATACATATAGGACGGCAGTGTCTGGGAATAGTTCGCCGGACCCCCTCCCGTAACAATTACCACCAGGTCGAAGGAATTGAAAATCCAGATCGTCCGCAGTAAAACCGTAATAATAATGGTCGGTTTAATATAAGGAAGGGTCAGGAAGAAAAATTTCTTAATAATGCCGCAGCCATCCATCTCCGCTGCCTCATATACTTCCTCCGGTATTGACTGCAGCGCAGCCAATACCATGATTCCGAAAAACGGGATCCCCATCCAGATCATTGCCAGGATAATTACCACCAGTGACAATCCCGGAGTACCTAACCATGCGATACCCTTATCTATCACCCCGATTTTCATCAACAGGTCGTTTACAACACCATATTCCCCATTGAAGGACCAGCGGAACAGAAGGCCTACGACAAAGGTTGAAAATGCCCATGGAAGAAATACTATGGACTGATAAAGCCCTCTTCCCCTGAACTTCTGTTTTAAAGCAAGCGCCAGTATCATCCCCAGTAAAAACTGTCCAAGAACCGCAACTATAACATATACGACGGAGTTTTTCAGCAGAAGTAAGAAGTTCTGGTCCCCAAACATCTTCTTAAAATTAGCCAGGTCGTTAAAATAAACATTATTGATATTGGACAGCTTGTAGTTCTGGAAAGCCATGATGACGCTTTTGATCAGCGGATATCCGAACATCAACACCAGTAAAACCATAACTGGAAGTATGTAGAAATATGGCTCCATTTTCGTTTTTACCCCGCGGTAGATCCATTTTTTCTTCTCCCGTTTTTCTTTCACCATTTTTCCTCCTTCTTAAACTGAATTGCCACAATCCAATTCATTGGATCACCCATAACCTAATTCATTAAAGCATCCACGATTTAATTCATTGAATTGCCCACAATCCAATCCAACGGCAAATCTTTTTCTTACTTCAGCTTCAGCGCTGATTCAATTACAGAATCCGGATTATCCTGTAAATACATATCCATCCTTCTCTGCAGCTCTGACGTGATATTATCCAATGCCGTCCTTGCATCCACATTTCCAAGTAAATAATTCTGGATTTCTTCATGGAACATTCCCTGATGTAAATCCGTATAATCAAAAGGTCCAAATGTAGTCGGAACAGCAAGGTCAGGATCATTTAACTGTCTTGCAAAGGTTGCATAGGGGCCTGAAAGACCGTATGTCTCGTCATTTTCCACATCCTTCTTGATTGGAATCTCACCGGTGAGCTTGCAATATTCAATATTATTTTCAGGGCGGCTTAAAAACTCAATTAATTTCCATGCCTCATCCGGGTTCTTGCTGCTTCCCGAAATCGAATAAGCATAGGGGGCATTGATCGTATTATAAAGCTTACCGTCTGCTGTGCTCTTTGGCATTGGCATTACCATCCATTGGTCATCAGACATGTTTGCCTGACAGGTCGCCGCTACCTCTGAATCATTGATCAAGGTACCTACAAGGCCTCCCGTGAAATTGTCGACCATCTCGGTAAAGCCCCAATTAATCGCATCTTCCGGTGCATAGCCGTTCTTATACACATCTGTCCACTTAACAAACGCATTCAGGCAATCCTCAGAGTTAATCAGTATCTTTCCACTCTGGTCATAGGTGTTGCCGCCGGTATATCCCTGCATGTAAACCAATAATGGATCCAACGCTCCCCTGGCTCCCCGGTAAGCTGCCCCATAATGCTTCTTGCTGGCATCCGTGAGCTTCTTTACTAAATCAAAATAATCGTCATAGGTCCAATCCTTTGTGGGATCCAAGGTAATTCCGGCCTCTTCACACCAATCCTTTCTCACAAAGATACCCTTCACCATTAAGCCGTCGGGAATGGTATATACATGTCCGTAACGGTCTTCTTCGCTTTTCCACAAAAGCTTGTTGACCGCTTCCGTGTACTCATCCCTGCTGTCTGCAATATAGTCGTCCAAGGGAATTACCCATCCTGCCTGGGTATACTGTCCAAGCCATCCGGACCAGGTAGTCATAACATCCGGAAGCTGATTTGAGGATCCCAGAACCGTAATCTTATTGGCCGCATCATCCCATGGGACGCTTTCATAAGTTACTGCAATCCCCGTCTCTGCCTCAAATTTGTCAAAGATACCTTCATAATAAGTCTGCCTTTTTTCGCTGGGTGTTACATCCAGGAACCTGAGGGTTTTCACTTCTTCCTTCCCTCCGGTAGCATTTGCCTGTCCCTGTGAAGCATTACCCTTTCCGCAGCCAACAGCTGTCAAACCAACCATCATCACTGCCAACATTGTTGCTAATCCCTTTCGTTTCATAACCTTCCTCCTTTTGAAATAGTCATTCGTTATATAAATACCCGCAAAGGCCAAACCAGCTCTCTGCTACGGGTCTTTATCCCAAATACAGGTCCAGGAAAGCCCTCCCCAGCCTAATCACAGGCTTAGGAACGCTTCTCCCAGACAAAAATCACAAGCTTAGGAATGCCTTGTCTAAATCCTCCAGCAGGTTCTCGGTTCCTTCCAGGCCGCAGTACAGGCGGATAAGCCCCCGTCCAACGCCCAGAAAATCCAGCTCCTCCTGTCCCGCTTTATATAATGGGCAAAGCGCCAGACTTTCAAAGCCTCCCCAGGAGCAGCCCTTCCCAAAATAATGAAGCTTGTTAATAAATTCCACAGCCTTTTCCGGGGAAGTATCCAGCTCAAAGCTCATAAGGCTGGTATGTCCGCTCTGCTGCTTCTTAATAATATCCCTTTGGGGATGTGATTCCAGCCCCGTATAGTTTACCTTTCTTACCTTGTCCTGCTTCTCCAGATAAGCGGCTATCTCCATGGCCGTCCTCTGGTGCTGTTCCAGCCTTGCATGCAGGGTTCTTAAGCCACGTATTGCCAGCCAGCCTTCCATGGGTCCTAACACTCCCCCCAGCCATTCCCTCATTTCACCTATAATCTTCCTCATCAGCCCCTCATCCTTGGAAACCAGGACACCGCCTATGATATCACTGTGCCCGCCAATATATTTGGACATCGTATGCATTACGATATCCACTCCCAGCTCCAGCGGCTTCTGGTAGATGGGTGTAAGGCAGGTATTATCAATGTAGGTTTTAATTCCATGCTTTTTGGCAATCGCCGTAACCGCCTCCAGGTCAATCACACGGAATACAAAGGTCGCCGGACTTTCCAGGATCATCAGGGCAGTGTCAGGACGGACAGCCTTCTCGATTTCCTCCAAATCTGCTCCTGTCACGTAGGTCACCTGCATCTTAAACCTTGGAATGCAGACCTGGTTCAAAAACCGTTTTACCGGCTGGTATACATCCTTCATGCAGATAATATGGCTTCCGCTGCTGCATACTCCCATAATGGCTGCCGTACATGCGGCCATTCCCGAAGAAAATACAGCTGCACGCGCCCCATGCTCTAATTGCGCTATCTTCCTTTCCAGGATATGTATTGTAGGATTGGAGGACCTTCCATAAACAAACTGGTCTTCTTCAAATATATCCACTTGGGAATATTCTTCAAATGTTTCAAATACATGAAGGGAATTCAAAAAAACTGGCGGTACCACCGCATTTAAATATTTTCCGTATTCGTCCCCCGTATGTGTCAAAGCGATTAAATCTTCCTTCATTTTTATCCTCCTTTAATCCAGAATCATTCTGGTGATTACTTGCTGGCTTTCCTGCTGACTGATTTTTGGTTTACCGGATCTTTTCGTTTGCTGGTACTCTGGTACTCTGGTATGCTGGTACAACCAGTTAACCCTTTAAAAAAACATTTAACTGATAAGCAATATGCCCCTTAAATGCTCCGCCCGCCTATATTTGCTTTACTATGTCCAAAAAAACAAAGCTCCCACAGCTTATTCCTGAAAGCCTTAACTGATTAAATCAAATTATATATTATGCCTTATAATATGTCAATATATATCTTGTTTTTTGTGTAAGTTTCTTTTTGCTATTGTATTATTGCATTAAACTATTGCGTATTTCCCGGGCTTTTATATTAATAAGCCCCATCCCAAATATAAAAAATATACTCCCCTTATGCTAAACAGTTCTTAAACTGTCTACCATAAAGGGAGCGTATCCGTCAATTACTTTCTGATACCATATCCGCAAGCTTCAATGGTATGCATTTAATTATTTGAACTGGTGGTTTCCAAGCTTTAGCTTATAGCCGCTTAATCTTCCGCTGAAGTATAGGAACTTACTAAAATCAACCTTTTCATCATCAATGGTAATACTGGTAACTCCGCTTAATGCGGCTTTTGCGGCTTTAATACAATCCTTTTCTTCCTCGGAGGTAAATTTACCGTTGTCATAATCCTCTAATGCTGTTTCTAAAGAACCGGTTTTCGCAGGGCTGAACTGGCTTTTCTGATAGATAACTCCCTTCACAGTATCAGGATAGCTACCGGATTTGACACGGTTCATGACTACAATACCAACTGCTATTTTCCCTCTATAAATTTCGGATTGTGCTTCACAGCGAATCAGAGCTGATAATAATCTTAGGTCTGCCTCTGAATATTCCTGCTTTTCATCTTCCTGACTGTCTACCGTTGTGTCTTCTGCTGCCAAAGCAAATGCATTTGTAAAATTAAAAGCCAGCACAGCAACAAACATACATATAAGCAATTTCTTAAATCTCATTTCATTCTCCTTAGGCCGGATTATTATTTGAAAAAATTCGTCAAAGAAAAGTCGAATGGCATTTCATAATGGTGGCCAAGTTATTAAGTGATTAATAAGTCGGTTAACATTTACGTAACAATTATAACATACATTTTTAAAAAATCAAGTCTTTTTGCCATCTTTTTGCCATGAATTAGCAATTCGGTAAAGCTTTTTTATGGTAAATCCGCTTTCTACCATATAATACCCTTAACTTTTTCTTAAAATTTTATAACTTTAGCGCATTAAACCATTGACTTTTTAAGTTGTTTTGTTATATACTATGCCTAATCAATTCATCACAGCAAAGCGTTAAATTATACTTATTTATGAGGAGGATATTTTCAATGAAAAAAATTTTTGCGCTTATTTTATGTCTAAGCATGATCCTAAGCCTTTCTGCCTGCGGCACAACGAATAAGGGAGGCGAACCGTCGAATTCAACCAGCGAATCCGGTGACCAGACGTCCACCCAGCCAACCGCTCCTGCTACGGAGGATGCAGGGTCTTCCGATGCAGCCTATACGGTAGGAATTATCCAGCTTGTACAGCATGAAGCCTTAGATGCTGCGACCCAGGGCTTCCAGGATGCCTTAAAAGAATTATTAGGTGACAAGGTTAGCTTTGATTTACAGAACGCTTCCGGTGATTCTGCAACCTGCGCTACTATCGCCAACCAGTTCGTTTCCAACAATTATGATTTGATCATGGCAAATGCAACCCCTGCCCTGCAGGCTGCCTTTTCCGCAACGAATTCCATTCCGATCCTCGGTACTTCTGTTACGGATTACGCAACTGCACTTGATATCGACAACTGGACCGGCGTAACGGGCTACAATGTATCCGGTACCTCCGACCTGGCTCCTCTTGACAAGCAGGCTGAGATGATTAAGGAATTATTCCCGGATGTTAAGAACATCGGTATCCTCTACTGCTCCGCAGAGCCAAACTCCAAATACCAGTCCTCAGTAATCCAGGGCTACCTTAAGGATATGGGCTATACCTGCACTGAATATACCTTTGCTGACTCTAACGATGTTGCCTCCGTAACCCAGAACGCAGTTTCCAATAGCGATATCCTTTATATTCCGACGGATAACACTGCTGCTTCCTGTACCGAGGCTATCAATAATGTAGCTGAGCCTGCCGGAATCCCTATCGTTGCCGGAGAGGAAGGAATCTGCAGGGGCTGTGGTATCGCAACCTTATCCATCAGCTATTATGATCTTGGATATGAGACCGGCAAGATGGCATATGAAGTACTTGCAAATGGCGCTGATGTTTCCAAGCTGGAGGTACAGTTTGCACCAAATACTACATATAAATATATGGCTGACCGTGCTGCAAAATTAGGCGTTACCGTTCCTGACAACTATGTAGCAATCGAAGTACAATAACTCCGTACCAATCAGCAGGAATCCATTGGATCCCTGCCCTTCAAAAATAATTTGCAACTGTATAACACTTACAGGTGTGCCGTGGAAATGACGGCACACCTGTAAGTGTTAATTTACGCTTAAGGTAATTTCTTACTGGCTTCAGATTTCCATGATTCCCGGGAACAATTTGCACGTTAAATTTATGAAGGCAGTTGCGCTCGTCCGTTTTGCTTGGTATAATTTACGTTATCGGATGCTGCATTCCAGCTTCTGATAAAAGGCGCTGCTTTTGCACCGTACATCCAAATAACAGGAACTCGCTTTTTTCTGTTATTTATTATCGGAATGCATTTTGTTCCGGTAATATTTATTGATTACAGAACACTATGATTAATGGAGCTCCAGTTAATCCAGGTTCCATTAATAGAAGGAGAACAAAAGTATGAGTTATATTTTATCCCTTAATCCCTCGAATTTACTTAACGCTCTGCCCGGCTGCATTGCCCAGGGATTAATCTGGGGCATCATGGCCCTGGGTGTATATGTCACCTTCCGTCTGCTGGATTTTGCGGACCTGACCGTGGATGGCAGCTTTGCTACGGGAGGCGCGGTAACCGTTATGCTAATTATTGCCGGCTTTCCTGTCCCTGTCGCCTTATTGATCGCCATTTTTGCCGGTATGGCTGCCGGTATTGTTACAGGCCTTTTACACACTGCCTTAGGCATCCCCCCTATTTTATCGGGTATCCTAACCCAGATTGCCCTTTATTCCGTCAACCTTCATATTATGGGCATGGCGGCAAACCAGGCCATCAGCGTGCAAAAATATGCCCTTCTGATTTCATTGATGCATATATCAAGGTCAATTCTTGTCGGATGTATTTTCACTGCTGCTTTAATCATCATTCTATATTGGTTTTTTGGTACCGAGCTTGGCAGCTCCATCCGTGCAACCGGATGTAATCCCGCCATGAGTAAGGCGAACGGTATTAATATTAATTTTACAAAGGTACTCGCCCTTGCTTTATCCAATGGCATTGTCAGTCTGGCAGGCGGCTTAATGGCCCAGTACCAGGGCTTTGCGGATATCAATATGGGACGCGGTTCCATCGTTATCGGCCTGGCAGCCGTTATTATCGGTGAGGTATTTGGTGATGCCCTGCTGAGAAAGCATATGAACTTTGCACTGCGCTTATCCTTCGTGGTCCTGGGCGGTGTTATCTATTATATCGTAGTTGGTATTGTCCTCTGGCTGAAGTTAAATTCCAATGACCTTAAGCTCTTTACCGCCATTATCGTTGCCATCTTCCTCGCCGTCCCATATCTTCAGGGCATGCGCAGAAGCTCCTTCGCCCGGACTGCAAAAACATCTGACGCATTGCTGAAAGCACTTAATAATAAGGAGGTAAGGTAAGATGCTAAATATTATTGACGTCCACAAAACCTTCAACCCCGGTACCATTAATGAAAAAGTGGCCTTAAACGGTGTCAACCTCCATTTGGATGACGGTGATTTCTGTACGATCATCGGCGGCAACGGTGCCGGAAAGTCCACTACCTTAAATGCTATTGCCGGTGTCTGGTCCGTAGACCAGGGTGCCATCCTGCTTGATGATAAGAATATCACCGGACTGTCCGAGCATAAAAGAGCCGCTTATCTGGGCCGTGTGTTCCAGGATCCCATGACCGGCACCGCCGCTGCCATGGAGATCCAGGAGAATCTTGCCCTGGCTGCACGCCGTGGGCAGAGCAGGACCTTAAGCTGGAATATCAGGAAAAAGGAGAAAGAGAAATTCAGGGAATTGCTGAAAATCCTTGATTTAGGCCTTGAGAACCGAATGACTGCTAAGGTGGGGCTTCTCTCCGGCGGACAGCGCCAGGCCCTTACCCTGCTTATGGCTACACTCCAGCATCCAAAGCTGCTGCTCCTGGATGAGCATACTGCTGCCTTGGATCCAAAGACAGCTGAAAAGGTTCTCCGTGTAACAGACCAAATTATTGCAGACAACCGCCTGACAGCCCTTATGGTTACCCATAATATGAAGGATGCCATAGCCCATGGCAACCGCCTCATCATGATGCATGAGGGCAGGGTCATCCTGGATATCAAGGGTGAGGAAAAGACAAAGCTTACGGTAGCTGACCTTATGCACCAGTTTGAGCTGGTTTCTGGTAGGGAATTTACGAATGATAAGGCGATTTTGGCTTAATGGGATTTAGGTTGTGAGGAGAATCGGAGGGGCTCCATATCCACCTGGGCTTGCCTTTAACCTCCCGTGATTGCCAAGTGCAGGCAACCACAGGAGGCCCGGTCTGCGCCCATATGGATATGGAGCCCCTCCGATTCTCCGCGTTAGTTTAATGTATGGAGCCTTCTGTTGGGTGGAATTATATTGTTTTATAGGAGTTTTATTACGAAAAGGAAACCTGCTGTTGCGTTAGTTATAGTGCAACAACAGGTTTCTTTGGGTTTAAGCCTTTGGATTATATTCTTTTAGCTTATCATTTTCGTGGTACCGGGAAAATGATCATTATGTATTTCTCTTTATATTCACTGTATCTCTCTTACCCTGCAGCATGCGGCAAAATGCCCTGAGGAAATTTCCTGCAGCTTTTGGGGCTGTTTACAGGCTTCTGTTGCAAAGTTACATCTTGAAGCAAACCGGCATCCCGGCTTTGGGTTAATTGGGGATGTTAGCTCTCCTTTTAAAATTTCAGGCTTATTCGGATTATGAATATCGATGGAGGGAATGGCTGAGAGTAATGCTTTGGTGTACGGGTGCAGAGGATTTTTGAAAAGTTCCTTAGACGGACATAATTCGACTACCTGCCCAAGATACATGACACAAATATCATCTGAAATATGCTTGACTACCGACAAGTTATGGGTAACAAACATATAAGTCAGCCCTCTCTGCTGCTGAAGCTTTTTCAGTAGGTTTAATACCTGTGCCTGGATAGAAACGTCAAGGGCAGATACCGGCTCATCACATACAACAAAATCAGGATTCAGTGCAAGCGCCCTGGCAATTCCTACCCGCTGCCTGCGCCCGCCGTCAAGCTCATGAGGGTAAGACATTCTCAGGCGGTTATCAATGCCTACCAGCTCCATCAGCTCTGTGGTTACATCGTCAATTTCATTTCTCTTATACCTTTTTGATACCTGCAGTGGCTCACGGATCGTTGCATCCACTGTTTTCCTGGGATCGATTGACGAATATGGATCCTGGAAAATAATCTGCATTTTCTCGCGGACTTTCCGCAATTCCTTTCCTTTTAAATTAGAGATATCATCTCCATGTAAAAAAATTTCTCCGGAGGTATGCTCCTGCAAATGAATAATCGTTCTGCCCAGTGTTGATTTTCCACAGCCTGATTCCCCTACAACACCCAACGTCTTTCCTCTTCCTATGGATAATGACACATCATCAACCGCATGGAGCACACCGTTTGCAACCGGGAAATATTTTTTGAGGTTTTTTACTTCGATTACTGGTCGCATGCTAAACCTCTCCTTTCAAGACTCTATCCATATGGATGCAACGGCATTGGTGCCCATCAGGCGTAGCCAACATGTCTATCGTTCCAGCCTTACATTCCTCTGTTGTATAATTACAGCGGGGATGGAAGGAACAGCCTTCCGGCAAATCCGACGGATCCGGCGGAAGTCCCTCAATGGGATGTAACCACTCTTCGTCCCTGCCCAGATTTGGGATAGCTCCGAACAGCCCTATGGTATATGGATGGGCCGGATGATCGAATACCTGCTCTTTACTTCCATATTCAACAATATTTCCCGCATAAACAACTGCAACATCATCACAATGCGTTGCCACCACACCCATGTCATGGGTAATTAATACCATGGATGTATTGAGCTTTTCTTTCAGGTTATCGATTAACTTCAG
This sequence comes from Clostridiales bacterium, assembly GCA_012839295.1. Classification (GTDB taxonomy): domain Bacteria; phylum Bacillota; class Clostridia; order Lachnospirales; family Lachnospiraceae; genus Mobilitalea. The sequence goes on along the minus strand of DUNO01000001.1, from coordinate 287,327 downwards.
AACCTGGGCCTGTATCGTTACGTCAAGGGCTGTTGTTGGCTCATCCGCCAACAGAAGCTCCGGATTACATGCCAGCGCAATTGCTATCACCACCCGCTGCTTCATTCCGCCGGAAAACTGGTGTGGGTAATCCCCATAGCGTTCCTTCTGTATCCCGACCATTTCAAGCATTTCTTCTGCCCTTTTCTTGAAGCTCTCCTTTGTTCCGCTATTGTGCAGGGATACTACCTCGGCAATCTGGTCACCTACCCGTTGAACCGGATTAAGCGCCGTCATAGGATCCTGGAAAATCATAGATATCTTTTTCCCACGGATTTTTCTCATTTCCTCTTCCGATATACGCGTGATATTTTCATCTGCCAGCCATACTTCCCCTTTGGCAATCCTTGCTCCGACATCGGGCAATATCCGAAGGATGGCTTTTGCAATTGATGTTTTTCCTGCACCGGTCTCACCAACGAGGCCTAATGTCTTTCCTTTTTCCAGTTTGAAGGAAACACCATTGACCGCATGAACCGTCTGTTCACTTGTAAAGTATTCAACAATTAAATTCTTTACTTCCAGAAATGGCATGCTTTCTTTTATTTCATCCGACATATACTCTGCCTCCTTTCCTTAGCGTTTCAGTTTCGGATCCAGTGCATCACGCAGTCCGTCTCCCATCAGGTTGAGGGCGAGAATTGTGATTGCAATGGCAAGCCCCGGAAAGAATACCATATGTGGACTGGATCTGATGAACTGCCTGGAACCGGAAAGCATCGCTCCCCATTCGGAAGCAGGAGGCTGGACTCCAAGACCGATAAAGCTCAAGCCGGCTGCCATGATAATCATATTTGCGACGCCCATGGTTGCTTGTACAATCAGCGGGGAAAATGAATTCGGAATCAGATGCTTCGCAATAATTCTGAATTTGCTGCAATTGATGGATTCTGCTGCCTCTATGTATTCACTTCCCCTGACCCTCATCATCTGCGCACGCAGCATTCTTGCCTGTCCGGGAATACCATTTACCGAAAGAGACAGGATTGTATTGATATATCCGGAACCGAGAACCGCTGAAATTACGATGGTAAGCAGCATGCCCGGAAGAGATTGGATGATATCCAAAAACCTCATAATAATATTATCAACCTTCCCACCGAAATAGCCTGCGGTAGAGCCGATGATAATACCCAGCATGACTGAAATTCCGATACTGAAAATACCCATTGTGATTGAATAGCGTCCGCCATATAGCAAACGGCTAAAGATATCCCTTCCCAGATCATCTGTTCCGCACAGATGTGCCCAGGAAGGCGGCTGATATGCCGCAGCCATATCCATCTCTGCATACCCATAAGGTGCAATGAGCGGAGCCAATATAACAAGTATTAACTCAATTGCAAACACAATAGCACCAAAAACGGCCAGCTTATTATAGCTCATCTGCTTTAAGGTTCTCATGAATTCAGACTTCTTTTTTATCTTAATTTGTGTTTTTCCTGCCATCGTATTAAGCATTTACCTTCACCTTCCTACTCTTTTTTCCATACTGGGCCCTGATTCTAGGATCTACTGCCGCATAAATCAAGTCCACACCTAACATGCATATGCTAAATACAATAGCTAAAAAGACAGCGCCAACCTGAACCACAGGATAATCCCGGGAATTTACAGCTGTTACAATATAGGAGCCCATACCCGGGATCGCAAAAATAGTTTCGATAACCATTGCTCCTCCCAGCATTTTACCGAAATGTGTGCCAATAATAGTGATGATCGGGATAAATGCATTCTTTAACGCATGCCTTGTAATAACCCTGAATTCCGGAACGCCCTTGGATCTGGCCGTTGTAATATAATCTGCACGTATTACATCCAGCATACTGGACCGTGTCTGCCGGGCCAGGGCAGCTATGCCGCCCATACACCCGGCCATTGCCGGCAAGATATAATACTGCAGTCCACCGATACCCATCGCAGGAAGCCACCCCAACTTCACTGAGAACAGGAGGATCAGAAGCAACGCCAGCCAAAAATCCGGAACAGAGACACCTATTAAGGCAAAGGCCATACAGAAATTATCCTTCCAGTTCCCCTGATTAATGGCTGCCATAATCCCTAATGAAATACCGATGAGAGTCGAAAGGCCCAAGGTCGCTATGGTCAAGAGCATCGTTCTCGGCAACCGTTCTATTATAGCCGCTTTAATACTTGTCCGTGTTATCCAGGATTCTCCGAAATCAAACCTGATAAAGGTATCATATAGGAAGGTTCCTAATCTCTCTATGTATGTCTTATTTAGCCCAAGCTCCTCCCGCATCGCCGTGAGGTCGCTCTCTGTTGCAGTTGAACCAAGGATGATCGTGGCCGGGTCACCAGGACAAAAAGACATTAATGTAAATACGATAATTGCCACACCAAGTACTATGGGTATCATCCATAGAATTCTCTTTAAAATATATCTTAACATTATCTAGTTCCTTCCTTCCATCATGGAGCGATATCCGATCAATTGCTTCCACATTATCGTTTACTGATAAACGCAGGCCGCAAAATCAAGGGTACCGGCGGGGAGGCTGACGATCTCTTGAATGGAAAGGGTCTTAGCATAGATGCTGCAGCTTGTAGGAAGACACATACCATACGCATATGCATGGTCAATTATGTACCGGCGGACCGCATCGATATTTTCTTCTGTAAAGCCTTCATTGGTCCATGTAGAATACAGCATTGCTGTTAAAACCTCATCATTGCGTGCCGTACCATCACCTTTTTCATATGCAGTGCTGTCAAAGCGGTTTGACCAAAATGCCGGCAAGGATCCTGCACCTGCATTTATAATAATCATATCGTATTGTGCGCCATCAAAACGGGATGCGGAAAACAACGCTGCATCCACAATGTTTAATTTTAGCTTAATATCAACTGCCAGCAGATAATTTTGAATCATTTGGGCGATACGCTGTGATGTAGAATCAGACATACAAAGCAGCTCCAGCTCCTCACCCTTGTAATTGGATTTTGCCAGATATTCCTTTGCCTTATCCACGTCATAGGGGAAATATTCCTCATCATTCCATTTTTCCAGATACCCAACAACGCTCTCAACAGCCGCATCATGCATTACTTTAGCGTATCCATTATATACTCCGGCTACCAGTCCTTCCGCATCAATGGCATAAGAGATTGCACGGCAAAGATCTTCATCCTTTGCTATGACCCTGCTTTCATCACCGGAATAGAATAATTGAATGCCGTTACTGCTGGGGAATTGGACAGTTTCATAGGAAGCATTACCTTCAAATGCAGGTACAACCGTTGCACTAATGTTCTCAAAGGCATCAACCGTTCCTGTTTCAAGGGCAACCTGCTGCTGGGAAGCCTCTTTGATAATTTTATAAGTAATCGTCTCCAGATTATTGGCTTGGGCTTTATCAATCAATTCTTCCTTCTGCCAATAATCATCCCTCTTCTTAAAGGTAATATGGGAGCCGGATACAAAATCCGTTACAAGATAGGGAGATGTGGATATTGTTTTAGCAGCAAAGTCATCTGTACTTGCTTCATATGCCTTCTGGGATACCACATAGGTGCTTACAAGGACAAGCTCAAAGGAGTTCACTATATCTTGTTTCATAACAACCTTAAAGGAGTAATCTCCTGTCTGCTCTACGCTGGCAATTTTATTGTAGCAGGGCTTCAGTCCCTGTGCCATAGACTCTTCAAGCATCCATACAATATCACTTGCCGTAATATGATTCCCTTCAGAGTCTGCTACATAATCAAAAATCTCAACATTCCATGTAACACCATCGTCTTCAACCTCCCAGCTTTTTGCCACCTGGGGGATATACCTGTTATCAGCAGTCTGATATGCGAGCCTGTCATAAATATATCTTACCATTGATGACATTTGGCTCTGTGTTGTACGGAACGGAGTCAATGTATCCCAGGCATCAGACGTTCCAATCGTAATGCTTGTTACTGCTTTGTCCGTGGCCGTGCTGTTATCGGAATTTGCATCCGGGGTACCGGTCTCCTTCGGGCTGCTGCCGCTTGTACATCCTGCGAGTAACCCGATCAACATACAACCTGCCATAACTGTACATACCCATCTCGTAATTTTTTTCTTCATTATTTCCCTCTCCTTATTATGATTTTTAAATGCATTTTGTAAAAGCCCTGAAGCCATTGAATTTATTGGATCCGTGCTTTACATTTATATAAATTCCTCTGCGCTTTGGCAAATAGCTATGACCGTATCATCCTCTAAAGCGAAGGGAAATCTATAACTATGGATACCGTGTGCCCTTAATCTGTCATGCCCATACGCCGGAATAATTCCTCCGGGGCATCGTGCCCCTTCATCAGCTCCTTCATCGCCTTACGCAGCCTCTTTTCCTGTTGCTCATCCTTGATCGGATGTAATTGTCCTGGATCCATTTCCAAATCAAACAGCTGGGATCCATAGGAACCGGTTATGGTGTCCGTGCCTTTTGCGGCAGGGATCTTAAGTAAGGGCATATTCTTGGTGAATTTGAAGGGCTTCGCCAGCGTTGCATGTTCAAGGGCGGCTCCCATTCTGCAGTTCATATGATTTGGCATTAAGGTATATTCATAAAGCGGAACCTCCCGGTTTACAGCATCCTGCATATATACATATCTTCCATCCGTTATGTTCAACTGATTTCCATGATATCCAAACATTGCAAACTCTCTTATGGGTACATCCTTTGCAATGGTATCCGCTAAGGATTTACCTGTCATATCCCCCGGAATTGCACATCCAAAATACTCCAGAAGCGTAGGAGCCAGATCAATGGTCTGTACAAGGCTTTCCCGGTATTCATCCTTTGCTTTGCACCTTGGATCCCATATAAATAATGGAATATTAGCAATTTCGTTGTAGCATGGCATAATATTTTTGGCCCACCATCCGTGCTCTCCCAGAAGATATCCGTGATCCGTATTTACGATAAGCATGGTGTCCTTCCACATATCATATTGATCCATCTTATCAAGCACTCTTCCAAGATTTTCATCACACATGGAAAGTAACGCCGCATATTTTGTGCGGATGTACTCAACCTCTTCCTCCGATTCATGGACACGTCCATAAGGAGGCCAGTCTATGTCCTTTCCGATATCGGGCTTGTGATACATCTCCAGGTATTCTTCATAGGTAAAGAAAGGTTCATGTGGGTCAAAGGATTCTATTTGGACAAACCAGTTGTCATAAGCCTGGTTTGTCTCAATAAATTCCAGACCCTTGTCAAAGGTCAGACGCTGACAGCTATTACCGCTGCTTTGGCGGTGATTGCGGTTTATCGCATCCTGCCGGTAAAGCTTTTGTTTAAATGCAGGGATTTCCGTATTTTCATCTTCCATCCTTCCTGATGGCTGAATACATGGTGAAAGATTACCCTTCCACGGATCCCCCTCCTGTCCCCGGACGCCTTCCCAGGTAGAATACCTGGTATGGTAAGTTGCTCCGCCATCCTCCCAGTAATGCCCATGATCACTGACTAAATGGGTGTGGATTCCTGCATTTTTAAGGATTTCAGGTGCCGAATCATCAAAAGGCTCCAGCGGCGACCAGCTTCTATGAAGAAAATTCAACCTACCGGTATGCAATTCCCTGCGGGCCGGCATACAGGGCAGGCTTCCCGCGTAAGCCCTTTTAAAGGTCACCGCATGCTCTGCCAGCCGGGAAAAGTTGGGAGCATGAACCCAATCACATCCATAGGGAGGCAAAAAATTCTTATTTAAAGAATCAAACATTACCATAATCGCTTTCATCTCGCTTTCCCTCCTATGCATGAAATGATTTTATGTATAGCTCAACAGCCGGATCCAGCTTTTGCCCGCGCTCCCCGAATGCTTTCCTTAATCTCTGGACCTCCTCCGGCTGCTTTGCTGCAATATCATTCTCTTCGAAGGGATCCTCACTCAAATCATATAAACGGTCCGCGGCTCCAACTCTCATAATTAATTTTAGCTTTCCGTCCGTTATAGCGCCAAAGCTCTGTATTAAGCCTGCCTGATTTGGATTAATCAGCTCAGAAATTCCATATTCCCTGACACGCTCCTTTTTTCCATCCAATATCGGCTTCAAGGAAAGGGATTCCAAGCTATCCTTTGGCACTATTCCTGCATAATCAAGAAATGTTGCAGCCAAATCCTGAAGCTCTATGGGCGTATGATTACAAATCCCTTGCTTCCCACCAAAATACGATGCATCAATGACTAGTGGAATATGTATCGATCCTTGCTCCGGCTTCGCTTTTCCATATAGATCATGATCCCCCATCATTTCCCCATGATCTGCTGCATATACGACAATGGTATTCTCCAGGTCGCCATGCTTTTTAAGCTTCTCCAGGATTTTCCCGATGCATGAGTCGATGTTTTCTATCATCGATGCATAGTTTTGACGCACCTGTTGGTTTTCTCCAGGAATAGTACAAGCTGCCGCATCAGGAAATTTTCTTCCCGATACTTCATCCTTCATTTTTTTTGTGATATCCCACGGATCATGGGGGCCTGAAAAATTAACCTGCAGGAACCAGGGACTATCCTTCGGAAGCTTCTCAATAATATCCGTGCTTTTTTTTGTAATCCAATTATCAGCATAAAGCTCGTCCGGAAGAGGGGTAGGGTATGTGTTCCCTCCGCGATGAAGCATATCTTCAACATGTGCTTCCAGCCAGCCCGCTTCTTTGAGCATCCTTCCATACGGCCCCGGCTGGTTTTTCACCGCCGCCCATATGGTGTCCATCTTCCCTTCACTGTCCGACGCATCGGAGAATCCAATCTTTTGAAGCAGAGGATGATATCCATCTCCCCAGTCAAGATCCGCCTTGTTCAAATCAAACTTTCCTGTACCACTCACGAAGTATCCCGCATTCTGCAGTTTTCCATAGAAGGTCTCCAGCTTTGCATCAAAATTGACATTATTACTATAGACACGGCAGTTTTTGTACCTCCTGCCGGATGCCAGACAAGCACGGGCCGGTGCACAGATCGGTGCGGGGGATATAGCGCAGCTAAATGCAGTGCCTCTGTCCATAATGCCCCGGATATTCGGCATATCTAATTCCAGCTTTTCTACACCCAGTTTTCTTTTGGTGTCTGTATCATAAGGCATCCAATCTCCCCGATGCTGGTCGCTGAATAAAAATAAAAAATTAGGTGATTTTCCCATTGTCATTTCCTTTCCTGATCAATTTTGTTTAATCGTATAACCATTATATTCGCATTTATTTTTGCCGTCAATATGCTATTATATCTAATTTACCAGCAATATTTTTAGTCATTTTGTATATTCCATGCATCGAAATTCTTTGTTATAATTCCTATCGTAAATATAGTTATTGAAACGTATATCCAAAATACACTTTATATTATTACCAATTTATGCTATCATAAAAAAGATGCAAATCCCCTTAATTATTCACAGGACAGCATCAATTTACTAATACTTTAGCATACCAACTATTATAAAATACATTTACATTGGAGTAAAAAAATGAGCAGAAAAATCACAAGCAAAGATATTGCCCGGCGGGCTAACGTCTCCCAAGCAACCGTTTCCTACGTATTAAACAATGCTCCCGGAAAATCAATCTCTGAGCATACCAGAAAACGTGTCCTCGATGCGGTTGCTGAGCTGAATTATATTCCTAACAGTGCAGCAAAACGTCTGAAAAGCAACCGCTCCTATTGTATTGCCGTGCGTCTGGGAACCACCCTGAATATGCCCAGGTACTATAACGCCATGCAGGGTATCCGCTCTTATCTTGAGCCAAGGGGATATAATATTTTGTTATGCAACGACCAGGAGCGTGGCAACACATACAATTTCATAGACACATACCTAAATACACAGACGGATGGGGTCATTTATGTTTCCTCAAACCACAGCGATATACCGCCGGATGCGTTGGAGCAAATCAACACACACAATATCCCTTTCTCTACCATCGACTGCATGTCAGAGAATCCAACGATATCCAGTGTCCGCTATGATTATTTTGCTTCCTCCTATCAACGTGCAGACTATTTGCTGAATAAGGGCTTTAAGAAATTTATCTATATTCGCCCCAGTTATGAGAACGCGAAGGAAACAGCCCGTGAAAGAGGCTTCAAAGCAGTTGTCCTGGGTCAGGATAATTTATCCTATGAAATTATATCCATCGGTGGTATTGATGCTAACTCCAGTATGTTTTCCCAGAATAATTTCTCCTTTGAGCCTGATATCAGTGACATCCAGATGATAAAAAATATTGTGAATTCTGCGCCCTTGGACACCTGCTTTATCTGTAGCTCCAGGGAGGTCCAGAAAATACTGTCTGACCGGTTGTATATCCAACACCTTACGCTGCAATCACCAGAAACGCAGAATTGGTTTGACCGCTCTGTCTCCTACCACTTTTCCCACTACAGCGCAGGCACCGAGGCGGCACGTTCCTTATTGAATATCATCAACAACAAAGATGAAGTACGGAAAATAACACTTCAGCCCATACTTGAGCCGGTAGATCCGAGCATATATTAATGGACTGAATTATAGTAATGAGGAGGATTTATGAAAAATATAGTTTTCTTCTTTTGTGATGAACTGCGCCCGGATGCGCTAGGCTGTTATGGCAACGCAGCAGGTGATATGCATACTCCGAATATCGATTCCATCGCTAAGCGGGGGCATCTGTTTGAAAATTGTTTCTGCAATTCACCAGTCTGCGTCCCATCCAGAACAAGCATTATGACGGGTCTTTATCCGGAGGACACCGGTGTTTACGATAACGAGGCTGCTCTTCCGGCTTTCACGTTACCGGGCTCCTTTCTTACCTTTCCTAAGGTCTTACATGAATCCGGTTATCATACCGCTAGCTTTGGAAAAACCCATTTACCACCACAAATGCACCCATTTGAAAGGGATAATAAGCAAGGAAGCGAAATGAACCTCGGATTATCCGCCTTAGAACGGGAAACTCTCCATAAAATCTCTCCACGAGGCGCATTGTCTTTTAATATGGCCAGCCTATATCCACAAGACAAAGAATATTATCCGGAAACAGTGACTTCCAATGCCCTTGATTGGATGGCGAAACAAGCGGATCCTTATTTTATACGTATATCCTATACTCAGCCTCATTCACCGATTATCGTAAAGCGGGGATATGAAACCATTTATAAGGATTATCCCTTCAGCGGAAAGCTTCCGGACATCAGCCACCTCAGCGAATTTGAGCAGGCATTTGCCCAGGCCATCGCTTTAGATACCGTGACAGAGGAGGAATTAATTCAGGCCAAAGCCTGCTATTATGGTATGGTGTCCTGGATTGATGATGAGATTGGGAAGGTGCTTCATTTTTTACAGGCACAAGGTCAATTAGATAATACCATCTTGATTTTAGGAGCCGACCATGGTGCCCTTCGCGGCGAATGCCGTGGACTTGGCAAGCATATATTCCATCGGGCAAGCCAGTCCGTACCTTTAATTATTGCTACTCCCGATGACAAGGGGGATAAAAGGATATCAACCCTATGCTCTAACATTGATCTCCCAAAAACAATATTTCATTTAGCCGGAATTGAGGCTCCTCCACAATTTAAAGGAGTTAATCTTTTTTCAGGGCATGATCCCCAGGCTGTATATGCTACGATTGGATACGGGGAGTATGACAGCTGCGCATTCCCGGCCCGGCAATTAGGACGTTTATCCGGAGACCGGGGCTGGCCCCGCCGTTCATGCATTCGTACCAAGCAATACCGCCTCGACATGAACACCCGGGTCAATGGAGTTTATCCGTCACTTAGCGAGGCAGATATTTTCTTTGTGGATTGCGAAAAATATCCAGACGAAGACTTTAACATGGCTGACGACCCAGCCTACGCCCCCATCATTAATGATCTGATCTCAAAATTATCCGCCCACTGCAGTTCTCCGGTTGAAGTAAACCCAGATCTGCTGCATATCCCGGCTGATATGGTGGCAGGTACCAGGCAGTAACATACATAATCCCCTTTACAAAAGGGCAAAAAAAGGAACGTATTGCTCAGCTGGCATTATCAGCTAGGATGCAACACGTTCTCTCTTTTTAATTTTATATAATTACATGTGAAACGGCAGGCACTCCGCGATCCAGCCGCCTTTAATACCGCACATCTTCTCTTCCACAGAATGCATCAACCGGGCTCTTTCCTTTGAACTCGGAGCGTCCCATGATTTTATCCATCAGGCTTTCCAGTACTGCCTCATTATTTGTATAGGCGTTCACATAGCTCTGTACCATCGGCACATCCAGCAGATGATATGGATTGGCAAGGCTGATGAAAATCGTTGGTATCTCTGCTGCAAACCAAGGGGTGTCATCACCCATGCCGCCAAGCCCCTTCCAGTTAATCCGTATCACAGTGTTGTTGCTGGCTGTTTCAAAATTCGCTACATATACTGCCAGATCATATTTACTTTTGAAATCAGATACCTTGCCTCCGATTTCCGCGATCACCTCAAGGGTGCGGGCATCAGGCTTACCAGCCATGAAGGCTTCCATATCAATCTTTAGATCCCGGTTACGGACATGCACCTCAAAGCCCTCTGCCTCAAAGAGCCCTTTCATTTTTGTCCGCAGGGAGCTGTTGATGCTGTCGTCCTCCTCCAGCACATTGAGATACATTTTTTTATATTTTACATTGCTTAACGGCAGCACATTATCAATATTTTTTACAAGGGTGATTCCCTTATCCGCACATTCCCTGGTCCATTGAAGATGTTCTTCCTTCCTTAAGACAGACAGCGCCTCTTCCCCGGGAACCAGGGTACCGAGCGTCTGCTTCTCATGGAGCTTCAAGCCCGCCTTAGTAGCCAGGATTCTGGTAACAGCTTCATTTAACCGCTCCTCTGTAAGGATCCCCTTCTGGTATCCCAGGAACATGTACTGGATATCCTCCTCCATATTCTTCGTAAACAGGAACATATCACAGCCCGCTGCAATGGCGGCAGGAACTGCGTCCTCACGCTTCATTCCTACGGTATACCCGACCATCTGGGAAGCGTCCGTAATAACCAATCCGTTAAAGCCAAGCTGGTTTCTCAGCAGCCCTGTCACGATCCCCTTGGAAAGGGAGGCGGGTATGGGTCTTCCCTGATGCGTCAGGTTGAATTTCTTTTCATAAGCCGGCTGGGCGATATGCCCCACCATAACCGTCTGGGCGCCATAGTCGATAAGCTCCCGGTATACTTTTCCATAGGAATTATCCCATTCCTCTATCGACAGGCTGTTTATGCTTGTCAGCAGGTGCTGGTCACGTTCATCTACCCCATCTCCAGGAAAATGCTTGATGCTGACCGCAACGCCCTCTTCCTTCGCCGCATCCATATATCCCTTCGCCATCCGGATGACCCGGTCTGCATCGTTTCCAAAGGTTCTGCAGTTTGTGATTGGGTTACGGAAATTCATATCGATATCCACAATCGGCGCAAATGCCCAGTTGCATCCAACCGCTGCCCCCTCGCTGCAGGAGATCTTGCCCAGGGCATAGCCCATCCTATCATCGTCCGTAGCAGCAACCTGTAAGGGCTTGGCAAAATTCGTCCCCTCAAAAACCAGGCCTGTCCCGCCGGCCTCAAGATTCGCCGCGACCAGGAGCGGAATTTTAGAGGAGCTTTGCAGAATGCCATAGGCTTCCCGCAACGTCTTAGCCTGCTCCGAGCGGTACATAATCCCGCCGATCCCTACCTTCTGGGTAAGCATTTCTAATACATTCTTATCAGTAGTTGATCCGGGCATACAAAAGAGCTGCCCTATTTTTTCTTCCAGGGTCATTCCCTTTAACGTATCTTCCACCCACTGAACCCCATTATCATCAAGATGAAATGGCTTTGCCTTTAATTGAACCATTGCAATACCTCCTTCTCCTTTACAAAATGCTAAGATTATTATACACTGTATATGAAAATATCAATAATATAAATTCGTAGATTAGAGTATATATTCATACTTCCGGAGCTTATAACTTATTATAACTTATATAACTTATCTGAAAGAGGTGATATCCTTGCTTTACAATAAAAGCGGAACAATTAACATGAATTTTTTATATAAAATCTCCAATACCTTTTATCTCTGTACCGGCCATCCCATTGGCTTTCAGAAGAATCTTCCCCTTACGGACCACAGCCTTCCCCAGCCGGAACAGGAACTCAAAGCAGAAGCAGAGATAGCTTCCTTAATGGAGCCTTATGAAAATTATCTGGCAGAGCATATCTCGAAAATATCATCCTCTTCCGTGTCTGAAAAAAGGACGAATACTTCGATTTCAACCTTTTTACCCTTTCATGAAATAATAATTACTTACCCATTATTTTATAGGAATGATTTTAAAGGCACTCTATATCTTGGACCTTTCCGGATAAATGATATTACAGCCACCCAACTTGACCAGCTGTCCGTCCTAAACCCGGCGGTCGACGTTATAAACATAAAGCGTTACCTTGAATCCGTCCCCTTCATAAACCAGGCACAGGTCATCAGCTTCCAATATCTTTTAAAAATAGTTGCAGAAACAGAAACGGATATTGATTATAATTTTATCATCTACGATACCGGCGATGTGCCTGTTAAAACCTTTACTTACGATAACATCTCGTCAGGAAAACACCATTCCTACCATAAGGAAGAAAAAATAATCCAGGAGCTTCTCCAATCAGAGCAAAGCCTGGAGAGCCTGGTTAGAAGTAATTTGGGCCATGTCCAAGCGCTTCCCCTTGCCACCAATGATATCCTCCGCTCCGAAAAAAACCGGCTTATTATTATGTCCGCGCTTTGCTGCAGGGGCGCTATTAACCTGGGAGTTCCATCGGAAACAGCATTTTCCTTTGCAGATTTCTTTGTTATCCGGCTGGAGGATACCAGGACAGTTGACGAGATTCCCATGCTTCTTACACAGATGATCTCCTTCTTTCGGAAGGAGGTAAAAAAAGCAAAGGAAGAAAACCAATATTCCAAGCATACCAGAACCCTAATCAACTATATCGATGCCCATATCCAACAAAATATTGACCTGGTATCGATTGCAAGAACTCTGAATTTAAATTATAAATATGTTTCAAAGCTTTTTCGGAAGGAAACAGGGGTGAATTTTATCGATTATGTTTACCAGAAAAAGGTAAGATTGGCCAAAGACCTGTTAAAAAGTCAGAATTGTAAAATTGAAGATGTTTCATATTACCTGGGCTTTTCCGAGCCCTACTATTTCTCACGGGTTTTTAAGCGCTATATTGGAATGACTCCCAGTGAGTACAGGAAAATTAATATTAATTTTTAATGTGATCCGGGAACTGATAAGACAGGAATGGGGACTGCCTTTTATGCCCGCCACAACCATCGCCAATTGTGATGGTTGTGGCGGAATTCTATAATTTTACCCTGTGATTACCTTTGAAGCAAATACTTTTCTCTCCACTATAAGCTTTTCACCGGTGATTATAAACTGTCCCTGTAATCGGATATCCTCTGAGGAGGCTCCGATGTATACCTCCATATTTCCCGGCTCCACCACCTGCTCCATGTTCAGGTCATGGAAGGCCAGCTGTCTCATATCAATTTCAAAAGAAAGCTGCTTTTCCTCCATAGGCTCCAATCCCAGCCGTACAAATCCAACCAGCTGCTTTGTTGGCCTGGCAACGCTGCCGACACAGTCACGGATATAGACCTGGGCAATTTCATCCCCGGCGCAGGCTCCCGTATTCTTAATCTTGAAGCTAAGCTTTAATTTGCCTGTTGCTTCAACAGCATCCTCCATCACCAAGCCTGAATATTCGAACTTCGTATAACTAAGCCCATGTCCGAAGGGATACATTGGGGCATTCTTATCCTGGCCGATATACTCAGACCATTCGTCAAGCTCCGCCATAAAGGGCAGCCGGCTGTAATACATAGGAATCTGCCCCTTCTCCTTTAACACCGTCACCGGGAGCTTTCCACTGGGGTTTACCCTGCCGGTCAGGACATTGGCGATTGCCTGTGCTCCGTTTTGAGCCGGCAGCCAGGCATAAAGGACCGCCTTACTGTTATCATTGATTTCCGGCGCTGCCAAAGGCCTTCCATCTACGATAACCGATATTACCGGTTTATTAAGCTTGAATACCTCCGCCATCATATCCAGCTGGTGCTGCTCCAGGTTGATATTGCTGTTATCCTTATTTTCACCACAGGTTGCTTCCGGGTCAGTCATGCTTTCCCTTCCGCCTAATACGGCAATGACGACGTCCGCCTGCCCTACGGCAGAGATTACCGCTTCCATTCCTCCCTCCAGCATATCCCGGGTATTGCAGCCCCTTGCATGGAGGATGTTCTCCTTTCCAAAGGCCTCTTCCATAGCCTCCTTGACTGTTTTACAATCCGGATAGTATTTTTCCATAAAATCATCCTGTGACTTGTATGCCTTATCAGAGCCTGACCGGTGCTGCTTCAGCATTGCTAAAATCACCTGCTTCTGCTCCGGGGTCGGCTGGTCTTCAAATTCTATCCCGTAGGCCTTCAATCCATCCTTATATTCCGTAATCATTGCCTGATATGCCATTTTAATGAAATTGTCGTCCTCGGAGCGGTCAAAGTCGCGGCTGGTTGTGCTGGCCGTGCTGACGGAGGAGTAGCCTCCGAAGAAATTCGCCTTTACATCGGAGGAAGGGCCGATTAACGCTATCTTAAGCTTGCCATCGCCGGACAGTGGCAGGGCCTGATCCTCATTTTTCACCAGGACAATGGACTTTTCTGCGATTTCCTGGGAAAGCTCCGCATATTGCGGCCGCTTTATCTCCTCAAAAAAATCCCCCTCCTGATATGGGTTTTCAAACAAGCCCAGCTTAAATTTCGTCTCCAATACCCGCCTAACGGAACGGTCGATATATTCCATCCCAAGCTCCCCTGCTTCTACGGCCTCTTCTAAATACCGGTAACAGGTGCCCTGGGGCTGCTCCACATCCATCCCTGCTTTTATAGCCAGGATTGCCGTGTCCTTTTTGGTTTCCGCCACCCGGTATCTTGCGAAGGCATGGCTTATGCTGCCGTAATCTGCCACTGTCACCCCCTCAAAGCCCAGCTTGTCCCTTAGCACCTCTGTCAGAAGCCGTTTTGAGGTGGATACCGCCTCCTCGTTTAAGATACCATAGCTGTTCATGACACCCATAACACCGGCTTCCTGGATTGCTGCTTCAAAGGGAAAGCAATAGGTATCAAGCAGCTTCCGGTTCCCGATCTGCTGTTCCCCGCCATTTCTCCCACCTTCTGCATTTCCATATCCGACAAAATGCTTTGCCGTAGCCATAACCTCATGGTTACCCTGTATTCCCTTTACATATGCGGTTCCCATCCTGGCCACCAGATAGGGATCTTCGCCGTAGGTCTCACCAATCCTTCCCCATCTTGGATCCCGGCCAAGGTCAAACAAAGGAGAGTGGACAGCATGGATGCCAAAGGCCTTTATCTGCCTGCGGACCACCTCTCCCATTTTGTATGCCAGCTCCGGTTCCCAGGTGGCTGCCGCATTTAAGGATTGGGGAAAGGTTGTTGCCCCAGGTATCTGTGCTCCCGCAATTCCTTCATTATGGATCAGCGCCGGGATTCCCAGCCTCGTCTCCTCCATCAGATGCCTCTGGATCGCTTTGATGTTATTCATGTCTTTTTCATTATCGCCGGAAAGTGAGCTGTTCAGATAGCTGATGGTACCGATACCGTTTTCCAGCTCCCCTCTCATGCTCTCAATATTGTCCGCCCTTCCGGTTGTCATTGTGCAGGAGAGCTGGGCTACCTTTTCCTTTAAGGTCATCCTTCCCAGTAAATCCTCCACCCTTTCTTGAATTGTTTTGTTTGGATCCTTGTAAAGCATATTGCATTCTCCCTTCTTTTTATGGATTATTTCATGGATTGTTTGCCGGCTATAGCGCCCCAAACCATTTTGGAACCGTAATTGCTTTCTTCCAGGGGCATTCAAGATTTTTCATTTTATCATTTTATCAGAGTATTTTGTCCAGAAGTTATACAATTGTTGTTTTTATTGCTTGATTGTTGTTTGTATCTAAATTTCATGTTACAATATGTTTAATAGGTATTCTCAAAGCTTTTTAAGGCATTCCCAAGGAAGCCCATTTCAATTGAGTTTGCCCCGGTTTGTTTACAATTGAAGTAGTAACGCCCATTTTTCCAGGAGGTATCCCATGAATTTTGACCATTCTATTTCCCAGGACCTGTCCATCCGTTCCGAATACGACACGGATTTCTCCGAAAAAAGCACCAAGCTCATGCTGGCTTTCCAGGACTCCCTTTCCTCAGGAGATCCGGCACAGGTTTATAAAATCGCAGAAATTGCGGAGCAAATCAAGGATCTGCAGCTCGTCATAAGCGAAGACCTTGAGGTTTTGAAGCTTTACTGTGCCCATTCCGTTTCCACTCTGACTGAGATTTCCATCAAAAACGGCTTACCAAAGGATATCGGGGAATCCATTAAAAAGAATTGCTTCTATAAAATTGCCCGCTCACATAATAAGGGCGAGCTTGCAGATATTAATATCAATGCTTTTGAAGAGCTCCTCGCCTCGATAAAGAAATATTCCATGAAGCAATATTCCCTGGTAATAAAAATGGCCCTCGAATTTATCCACAACAATAAATTCAAGTTCCTATATGCTAAGGATGTGGCTGAGGCCATCAGTGTAAACCGCAGCTATCTGTCCAAACGCTTCAGGGAAGAGGTGGGTGAAACCCTCACTGACTATATCCATAAAACCAAGCTGGAATTCGCCATCCAGCTTATGAGAAGCAATGTCTACCATTTTAACGAAATAGCCGAGCTGCTGGGCTATCAGAATTACTCCTACTTCAGCCGGGTATTCAAGAAATACTATGCTTTATCACCCGTTGAATATATAAAGAAATAACAAGTTCACTTGACAAATGGGCGGATATGATATACTTTATAAATAAAGATAAAACAACATATATCTATTCGAAATGTTGTTTTATGTGGGTTTCAATGTTGATTGTTACCGAATTCGAAAGGAGACGAATTCTCCTTTCCCACGATTGAAAGGAGACGAATTCTCCTTTCCCACGATTGAAAGGAGAATTCATGAATAGCTCTTTTAGTATTAAGACTGATATAATGATCGGCTCCGGGGATGATAATACCTTTGGGGGTGCCGGCAAGGTTCTGATCGTTACCGACCGCTTCATGGTGGAGAAGGAAGTAACGAAATATATTACAAAGCACCTGAATGGAGCTGAATACAAGATATTTTCAGACGTAAAGCCGAACCCGGATATTGCTACCGTTGTAAAGGGTGTAAAGCTGATCTTAGAATTTAGGCCGGAGCTGGTGGTCGCCCTCGGCGGCGGTTCTCCTATTGATGCGGCAAAGGGAATGATCTATTTTGCCCGGATGCAGGATGCCTCCGTTAAGCTGAGATTTATCGCGATTCCAACGACCAGCGGGACCGGTTCAGAGGTTACCAAATTTTCCGTAATCACCGATCCGGAGACAGAGACTAAATATCCCCTGGTGGATGACAGCATGCTGCCGGACATGGCCATCATTGATGCCGAGCTGACAAAATCCGTTCCCAGGAGCATAACCGCCGATACGGGGATGGACGTATTGACCCATGCCATTGAGGCCTTTGTCTGTAATATGAGGAATGATTTTACCGATGCCCTGGCGGAAAAGGCAATCAAGCTCGCCAATAAATTCCTGATCCAGGTTTTTGAAAACCCTGAGGATGTGACTCTCCGGCAAAGGGTACATAATGCCTCCTGCCTTGCGGGAATGGCATTTAGTAATTCCGGCCTCGGAATCAACCACTCCATGGCCCACACCCTGGGAGCACATTTCCACATTCCCCACGGAAAGGCGAATGCAATCCTGCTGCCCTACGTAATATCCTACAATGCAGGCCTCTACGACCAGCTGACTGAGGCAAATAAGCGCTATGCCAAGATCGCACGGTTGATCTGGCTGGACAGCACCAACGAGCGCCAGAGTACCATGAATCTCGTCCGTGCCTTAAGAAACTACATTTCCAAGCTAAATATCCCCTCCAGTATTAAAGCGGCGGGTGTAAATAAACAGGACTTTTTGGATGTACTGCCGGAGCTGGTGGAGGCTGCCTATGCAGATCCCTGTACCGCCGGCAACCCGAGACAGGTTACGAAGGAAGAACTGACCACACTCTTTATCCGGGCATACGAAGGTAAGTATGCGGTCTGAGCTATGCTGCCGTAACTGATTAACCTTGATTGATAATGAATGGAGAAGCCTATGAATTTGATTGAAACAATAAAGGATGCGGGAATCGTCGGTGCCGGCGGCGCCGGGTTCCCCACCCATATTAAGTTAAATACAAAAGCAGAATATTTTATCGTAAATGCTGCCGAGTGTGAGCCCTTAATTGAAACTGACAAATATTTATGCAGAGCCTTTGCAGATGAATTAGTAAAGGGCGTGATGCTGGTAGCAGAGCATCTGGAGGCTAAGAAATCAGTTATCGCATTAAAGGGAAAATATAAGGATGAAATTGCCGCCCTAAAGGCTGCCATTGAAAAGAACAGTGCGGCTATCGAGATCTTTGAGATGAGGACCTTCTATCCGGCAGGTGATGAGCAGATCATGGTACAGCAGGTGACCGGAAGATGCGTACCGGAACGGGGCATCCCCATTGATGTGGGCGCCGTCGTAGACAATGTGGGAACTGTAATCGGAATCTATAACGCGGTGACAAAGGGAGAAAAGACAACGGAAAAATACCTCTCTGTGGTCGGCGAGGTAAAGGAACCGGTTATGCTAAAGGTTCCCATCGGCACCTCCATCAGGGAATGTATCAAGGCTGCCTCCCCCACCGTCAGTGAATATGCCATTATTTTGGGCGGACCGATGATGGGGCGTGTTGTGGCGGAGGACAAACTCATCGACCAGCAGTTTGTCACTAAAACCACCGGAAATATTATCGTATTGCCAAAAGACCATTATTTAATTAAACGCTCCGAGGTTTCCATCAGCCGCATTAAGCACCAGACCAGAAGTGCCTGTATCCAATGCAGGATGTGTACGGATTTATGTCCAAGATTCCAGATCGGCCATCGGATTAAGCCCCACCTCGTCATGAGGAATGTTTGGCGGGAGGACAAAATCGAAACCCAGGAAGAATTCGAGAAAAGCTTCGGAGATGCGATCAATTGCTGTGACTGTGGAATCTGCGAGATGTTCTCCTGCCCCATGGGTCTGTCCCCAAGAAGGGCAAACCAATATATGAAAGGAAAGCTACGCGAAAGAGGCATTACTGTTGAAAGAAATTTAAATCCCCAGGTAAGATCCTCCGTTGACCTCAGCAAGGTCCCAACGGACCGGCTCATTGCAAGGCTTAACCTTGGGAAATATAACGGACTCCACGCCCATGTCTGTATCGGCCTCAAGCCTGACGAAGTGTTCCTTCCTTTCTCACAGCACATCGGAAAGCCTGCAATCGCGGTAAAGGCTGCCGGGGACAGGGTATCAGCCGGTGACCTGGTTGCCCGTGCCGACGATACGGGATTATCAACCAACATACATGCCAGTGTAAACGGTACTGTGAGCGAGGTGACACCTGCCGGTATCAGAATCCGTGTAAGCTAAGTGTTCTGTTCATTTAGGCAGTGCTGTTAGTCTAATTATGAATGAGACAGTACATTAATACTGTATCGTGAAAGTTTCTCTTCCACTCAGTGCCTGATATTTACACTGATGCAGCACTAATATTTAATTTGCCGCTGGGCGGCGGAATGGAGTTTGAAATGGGAAATTCAGTTTGTATGATAGAGCTATCAAGTATAGCCAGAGGAATCGAAACCTGCGATTATATGTTAAAGGCGGCTGACGTTGAATTACTCCGGTCATCTACCATATGCCCGGGAAAATACATGGTTATCGTCGGCGGCAATACCAGTGCGGTAAATGCCTCCATGAAGGCAGGCGAGGAAATTGCCGGTGAATTCTTAGTCGATAAATTATTCATACCAAATGTCAGTGACCAGCTTATGCCTGCAATCAGCGGCACCTCCCAGGTAGCAACCACCGGAGCCATCGGTGTCATTGAATTTTATTCCGTGGCCTCTGCTATTATTGCGGCAGATACTGCGGCAAAGGCAGCGGATGTAAACCTGATTGAAATCCGGACCGGCTTTGCTGTCGGCGGAAAAGGCTTTGTTACTATGAGCGGTGATGTCAGCGCTGTAACAGAGGCAATTAACGCAGCGAAGGCTGTCAGCGAGCTTATGGTTGAATGTGCGGTTATTCCGAGGCCTGTTGATAAGTTATATGAGGCGTTGATGTGATAGAGTGATTCGAACATTAAATGAGTAGGGGTTTGGGCTGTGAGTTTAGGCTGTGAGGTGAATCTGAGTGTCTATCTATCCACCTGTGCTTGCCTTTAACATCCCGTGATTGCCAAGTGCAGGCAACCACGGGATGCCCGGTCTGCGCCCAGATGGATAGATAGACACTCAGATTCACCGCGTTAGTTAATTAGGAGTCTTTGCTGGACGAATCAAATTTGAGCCTCAGGCTTTCTAGATAACGTTAATAGGATAAATAGGATTAGCAAGGTGAATTACCGGATTATCTTGCCGTAAAGCAAAACCGGAGCAGACACTTGTGATATGCTTTTCTCGTAGTAGACGGGGCGAAGTTCACTTGTGGCTGATCCGGTTTTTATTTTTATTTCCTGCAAATAGCAAGAATAAAGCGCCTGTATTTCCTGTTTTATTGGTTCTTCAGGAGAACGATAAAATCTCCGTAGCCTTCCTTCTCCATTTCTTCCTTCGGTATGAATCTTAGGGATGCGCTATTAATGCAGTATCTCAGCCCGCCTAGCTCCTTGGGTCCGTCCTCGAATACATGTCCAAGGTGGGAATCCCCCAGCTTGCTCCTAACTTCGGTCCGTACCATGCCATGGCTGCGGTCAAGGATTTCATGGATTGCGGCTTTGTCGATTGGCTTTGCAAAGCTTGGCCAGCCACAGCCGGACTCAAACTTTGCAGCGGAGGAAAACAAGGGCTCCCCTGTCGTAATGTCCACATAAATTCCTTCCCTGTATTCGTTATAATATTCATTTTGGAAAGGCGGCTCCGTCTGGCTGTTTTGCGTCACGTCATATTGCAGGCTGGTTAAGCTGTTCTCTAATTCCTTCTTTGATTTTTTCGGATATTTTTCCATTCCATACACCTCCATTCTTATCAAATATAATTCTTCGTTTTTTAATATGATCCCGCCCCTAGTATAACACAAAACCAATTTATTATCATAACTCACTTTTTCCGCCAAGTTACAACAATACTCTAAGCTCCCATAAGGAAATCCACGGTATTTATATATTATTGTCTAAAGGCGCATCGAAAAAAACATCCATTTCTTCTTTAAAAACATCATTGTCAATATATGGTATATTCTGGATAATAAATTAAGGGACCATTCTGGATGAAATCCTAAGCAGCATAAATTTTCTTACATATGGTCTTGAAAATATAATGTATTGAAAGGAGAAAATTATGTTTAAGAAACACTGGTACCAGAAATTATTCTGCCTGCTTGTCCTTGTTTGTATGGTAACAGGCTCTGTCTCAACGGCGGGGGCGGCTGCACAGCCCGCGAGCCAACAAAAGGTAGTCTCTGCCGGAACCACCTGGGAAGTGGCAAAAACTACGGCTTTATCCTCTTTAACCCTCAAGGAAGGCGCTGCCATCACTGCGCCGGGTAACTACACCGTGACCTTGACCGTAGGGGGTGTTGAAACTGCAATCGAGCAGGGAACCTACCAGGGGGATATTGTGCTCACAGTTACCCCAAAGCTTGCCACCAATCCTTCCAGCTACAACGGCCGCGGTATTGATGACTACCGCGCTGCTATCTATGTGGACAATACCGGACTTGTCAAGTCCCAGTCCATCAGTGCGGCTGTCAAGGGTACAAAGGTAACGGATACGGCTGCAGAAAACATTAAAATAACCTCCAACAGCGATAATTTTACCGGAATCATGGTAAACGGCGGTGAATATACGGTTAAGGATTCCACCTTCTATTTCAAGAGCAATAGCGATGGAAGCAAGGTATCCGACTTTACCGGTTACGGGTCAGTGATTAGTGCCTTTAACGATGCAAAGCTGACCTTGGACAATGTGTACATTAATACCTGGGGCGTTGCCCGTACAGCCCTGTTTGCCGACAGCTCCTCCGATGCCTTGATCACCGATTCCAGGATCAATGTATGGGGCGGCACCCTCTATGACGGTTATGTAAACAGTGCGGACCAGACGAAAATGGTGGCACCGCCCTGGGTTTTGGGCATCACCGGCAATGCCCGCTCCACCAATATGATGGGCAACTGCTCTTCTACCACTGTCGTAAGATCAAATGTAACTGCTGACCAATGGGGCGTTCTCTCTACTGACAGCGGCTCAGACATGCTGCTTACAGTTGTTGATTCCACCTTAACCCTGGTCGGCAAGGATCAGAAGGATCCCTATAGCACCAGCTTTGGCAGCGGTTATGGTACTTATATCATCGGTAATGCACAGGAACGTTTTTACGGTGTAACCTTTAATGTCGGAACCTATGCTTCCATCCTTACGGGCGGCGATGCTGTCTATGCCTCCTCCAATTTCAGCGAGCCCCTGGACATCTATCCCCTGACCCAGGTTCCTAACGGCAAGACCGTGACTGATTTTATGGGAAATGAGCAGGAAGGCTATGATACAGTTGCCTCCACAACTCCTGTTTTTAAAGGAATCACCGGCCTGGGGCAGATTACCAGGATCAATTCCGATGCCTTTGGCTTTATGGCACATAACTCCGGCAGCTTAACCATCACCGACGGTACTGTCGTAACTACAGACAATGCTGCTTTCTTAATCAAATCCGGTGATGTGGATATTAATGTAAATGACGGCGCAAAAATCAACCCTAAGGACGGCGTGCTTCTCCAAATGATAGATAACGATGATTCCATCGTAGGTGCCGTCATGGAAGCAGGCGGCCCGACCTTTAACACCGATTTTTATGAAAAAGCCGGCTATCCGGGAATTGATTATAGTGTCAAGGTTACGAAGGCCGGTAGGAATACCGTTAATTTCAATGCGGAAGCTGTTGACCTGAAGGGCAATCTGTACAACGGCACAGGGTATTTCGGAGGCGGTCCTTCCCCTTCCAACCAGGCTGCTGATTTATTAAATGTAACCCTCGGCAAGGATTCCACCTTAACTGGTGCCATCAGCGCAACCTCAGTCATCCATGTGGATGAGAACGGGGTGCAGAATGAGCATTTTACAATTGACCAGTACTACTATCTCGGCCATGTGGCAAATAAAGGCTATTATAACGGCGGCAATGATATTTCCTTAACTTTAAAGGATAACGGCAGCTGGGAAGTAACGGATACCTCCATCATTACAAGCTTAACCATCGGTGATGGCTGCAGCATAACCGCTCCCGCCGGAAAAACTCTACTGATGTATGTAAATGGCGCATATACCCCGGTGAAGGCCGGAACTTATACGGGCTTAATCAAGCTGGAGGTTTATTAAAAAGATATTGGCCGAAACAGTATGGTCCTTTACGCAGCCATCTTTCGTGTAGCCATTATCAGCATTAAGGAGCACTGGTTAACGAAAAGTGGATAGAATGATTACTGGTCACAAAAGGAACAAAATTAAAATAATTCAAATTATATAATATAAGGATATCTTAATTTACTGGGGATTTATGCTGGAATAACAAGAAATAGTAACGCCCACCCTGTCTGCCAACAGGATGGGCGTGTCCTTACGGACATAGTATAAACTATTTTGGAAGTATCCCCCTTGTGGGAGGTTGCTCTATTGATTAAAATCAGGTTGCTCTAATCAAAATATAGTGTAGGTTCCGTAAAAATTAAAGGCTAATAGGTTATTGCATACGTTCCTTCGTTTTTTGGTCAAGGTATGACCTTAACCGGATTAAGATATCTCCCTCTTTAAAATACTCCTTACCATAGGCCAGATTAAATCCATAGTCAAAATCCTCCGGAGCATTTCCCTGGTTATGCTGGAGAATCGTTTCCGCCTTATCCAGCGCCTTAACCAGCTTCGCCTCCGGGGTCTCGTTCGCATTATATTCCAGCCAGATGTCCAGCATCCTTTCAGCCTGCCCCTCAGGCAATATTGAAAACACCTTCTGCACAGCCCGGTATTCCGTATCGTACTTGTCAGACTTATCCAGCTCTAATGCCGCTGAAATATCACCTTCATAGATCTCCCCGATATCATGGATCAAGCTCATAATTAACAGCTTGGGCAGATCCAGCCCCTTATACTCTTCTGATATGACACAGGCCAAAAGAGCCAGGCGCCAGGAATGCTCCGCATCACTTTCCCTGCGTCCGCTGCTGGTCCAGGAGGTGCGAAGGACCGATTTCATTTTCTCTATTTCCTCTATAAATGCTATATATTTTTCCAGGTTCATATTTCTATTCCTGCCCATCCTTTCGATCCTCCAGCAGCTCCAGGATATTATCGCTAAATTGTTCCTTCAGGTACGCCCTGCCGGAAGGCTGTTTCTCCAGATAATCCCTGCGGATTTGGTTCATGACCCGCAGCACTTCCTCCTTCAGGTCCTTTGCAGATAACCGGGCTGCGCCCTGGCCCATGATAATCAATTGTTCCAGGGCATCCGAGGTCGCTACGGTAACACGGTGTTTTTTCGCAATTTCATGTGTGACCTTTTCAATATATTGGTCTGCTGTTTCGGCTTCCTTGGTATAGACTACATGGATATTATGGTAATCCTGGATTCCACCAACACCGCCCTTGACCTTATATGCATCAAAAACAAGGATCAGGATGCATTTTTTAAAGCCCTGGTAATTACAAAGAATATCCATCAGCTTATTCCTTGCCCCGTCCAGATTCATCTTTGCCAGCTCATTCAGCTCATCCCAGGCAAATATGATATTATAACCGTCCACCAGCAGATAATCCTTCACCGGCTCCTGCTCCCTGGAACTCCTCTGGTAGTCAGCTTTCTCATATGGATCCGGCTTCTCATATCCAAGGCTGCCCTGGGAAGTGTTTATCCTCTGCTTAATCGGTCCAAAGGTACGGACAAAGATATCTTCCAGCTCCTTATCCATCTTCCAGGGATCATTATCCCTTCCTTTGTTCCCGCTTTTAACGGCTCCACGCTTTGCTGCATCCTGCATCCCGCGCATTGTCCCATGCTTTAGATCATTCTTTATCTCATCCTGTATGCCGTAGTAATTTATGCCATACTTTGTAGCATTCTGAATCCCATCCTTGGTCTCCTCCGTTACCTCTTCCGTCCCCGGGGGCTTCCATCCGCTGTCCACATGCATGTAGTCCTCGACCTTATCCCATTCCACCACAAAGCCTGCCCCATTGGCGCAGAATACGGAGCCGGAGGGATTGTCCAGGTCACTGTCGCAGTCGTACCCGATGGCACTGATTACCTCTTCAGGATTATGGCAGGGCGCATAGCCCTTCAGGGTACAGAACAGCCTTCCCCTGCCCCGGGTATAGGCATTTACCTCGGCCAGGTACCCCTGCATGGAAGCAACCGGCGCAGTTCCCGTGAGCACCGCCACATCCTCATTGATCTCCGGCGGGTCAAATTCCCCGCTCATCCTTTGGATATCGGACATTGCCCTTCCTATGGATTCAGAAGGAACCTCAAGGGTGTACTTATAATAGGGCTCCAGAAGGATGCTTTTGGCCTTCATCAATCCCTGCCTCACCGCCCGGTAGGTTGCCTGCCTGAAGTCCCCGCCCTCCGTATGCTTTAAATGGGCGCGGCCATTTAATAAAGTAATCCGCAGGTCAGTAATCGGAGAACCGGTCAGCACTCCGATATGCTGCCTTTCCTCAAGATGGGTCAGAATCAAATGCTGCCAGTTACGGCCCAGCACATCCTCACTGCAATTGCTGAAAAACTGGAGGCCGCTTCCTTCCTCTCCCGGCTCCAGCAGCAGATGAACCTCCGCATAATGCCTCAGCGGTTCAAAATGTCCTACCCCTACCACCGGCTCCAGAATCGTTTCCTTATACACAATATTGCCTGTACCAAATTCTACATTGACACCAAAGCGCTCCAGGATAAGGCTTCTTAAGATCTCCAGCTGTATCTCCCCCATCAGCTGTACATGGATCTCCCTCAGGGTCTCAGACCATACAATATGCAGCAGGGGATCCTCTTCCTCCAGCTGCCTTAAGCTTGAAAGCATGGGAGGCACATCGCAGTCCGGCGGCAGGATCAGCTGGTAATTCAGTACCGGCTCCAGGCTTGGCATGTCAGATACCGCCTCGATTCCCAGCCCTTCCCCAGGATAGGTCCGGTTCAGGCCTGTCACGGCACATATGGTACCTGCCCCGGCTTCCGGGACAGCCTCATACTTTGAACCGGAGTAAATCCTTATCTGGTCAACCTTCTCCTCCCAGTCTGCATCCTCTTCCTGATTTCCCGGGGTCTTCCGGTTCGTCAGCGGCATCTTCACCCTTATGCTTCCGCCGGTAACCTTTAAAAAGGTTAAGCGCTTTCCCTGGTCATCCCTTGCAATCTTAAACACCTTCGCACCGAACTGCTCCGGGTAGGACATGCTTTCCGTGTAACCGGCAAGCCCGTCAAGGAGCCGTTCCACGCCCTCCACCTTAAGGGCGGAGCCAAAATAGCAGGGAAACACCTTCCTCCCTGCTATTAATCCTATGATATCCTTCCTATCTATGGTCTGGTGCTCCATGTACTGCTCCAGCAGGGCTTCATCACACACTGCCAGGTTTTCCAGGAACTCCTCACCCTGGTCATCACTAAAATCTACGCATGCATCACTTAGCTTCCTTCTCAGCTCCTCCAGCAGAGCCTTTCGATCCGTCCCTTCCATATCCATTTTATTGATAAATAAGAAGGTTGGGATCCCATACCGGTTCAGGAGCCTCCATAGGGTTTCCGTATGCCCCTGGACACCGTCACTGCCGCTGATGACAAGCACCGCATAATCCAGAACCTGCAGCGTCCTCTCCATCTCAGCCGAAAAGTCCACATGCCCCGGGGTATCCAGAAGCGTTATCTCCTGTTCCCTGTGGGTAAATACTGCCTGCTTGGAAAAGATGGTAATACCTCTTGCCCGCTCCAGATCATAGGTATCTAAAAATGCATCCTTATGATCTACCCTGCCTAATTTTCTTATGCTGCCTGTAAGATACAGGAGGCTTTCCGCCAGTGTTGTCTTTCCTGCATCCACATGGGCTAATATTCCGACTACCAGCTTTTTCATATCCTTAAGCCTAAGCTCCTTATGGAAGGAGGCTTACCCTTTCATCTCCAGAAGCTTCTTCTTTAGCTCTACCTCAATCCGGTTCAGCTCGACCTCTGCTTCCCTTCTCTTCTGGCGGCCTTCGGTCTGGATTCGGAGCACTTCGTCAAGGGTTGAGATCAGGGATTCATTGGTAATACGGAGTGTCTCGATATCGACAATTCCCCTCTCGGACTCCTTGGCAGTCTCTATCGTAGCCATCTTGAGGGTTTCTGCATTCTTCCTTAAGAGCTCATTGGTCATATCCGTTACCTCCCGCTGGGCTCTTGCAGCCTGGCTGGAGTGGGTAACACCAAGTGCCAGCACCATCTGGCTCTTCCAAAGGGGGATCGTATTTACAATGGTGGACTGGATTTTCTCAGCCATCATGGTATCATTGCTCTGGACCAGACGGATCTGGGGAGCCATCTGGATCGATATCATCCTGGTCAGCTCCAGGTCATGGATCTTCTTCTCAAAACGGTTGCAGATGGCAGTCATATCATTAACCGCCTGTGCATCCTCCGGCAAGCCGCTGGCTGCCGCCTTTTCCATCAGCCGGGGAAGCTCTTCCGCCTGTACCTTCGCCAGCTTCTTCTTACCGGCCAGGATATACATGGAAAGCTCCTTAAAATACGTCTTATTAAGGTCATACATCTTATCCAGCATTGCAATATCCTTGAGCAGCTGGATCTGGTTTGCTTCCAAAGCATCTATAATCTTATTGATATTTACTTCTGCCTTATCATATTTTGCCCTCAGGGCGGTGAGCTTGTTGGAGGACTTTTTAAAGAAACCGAAAATCCCCTTTTCCTCTTCTTCCACGTCAAAGCTCTTTAATTCGGTTACAACACCGGAAAGCATTTCCCCTATCTCGCCCAGGTCTTTTGTTTTCACGTTGCCAAGGGCAGATTCGGAGAAGTCAGCTATTTTTTTCTGTGCTCCCACGCCGTACTGGAGTATCTGGCTCGATTTGGTCAAATCAATTTGCGCCGCAAAATTGTCCACCATCTTTTTCTCTTCCGGTGTCAGGGAACTTTCATCAAAGGCCGGTTTTTCAAGCTGGGCATTGTTCTTGCCCACTATTTCTGCAAATAAATCTCCTTGTACAGGCACTTCTTCTTCAAATGGTTCAAAGGTTAAGGTAGGTGTTTCATTATTCATAACTGATATCTCCCATCTATTTTATTTTAATTTCTAATGTTCTTCTCGGTTAACCCTTCCTGGGCGAACATGGTGTGCAATACCGAGATATCCGTCGAGATATCCATGGCTGCATCCTCAAAGAGGCCATCCAGCAGGTTTTCAAAGGCCAGGTTAATGGTGTCCAGCGTATCCTCTATTTCCTTCTTCGCTGTTAAAATATTTCCACCCGCTACCGGCTGGGCATCTAAATCCCTATAGGCATCAAGCAGCTTTAAGGTCGTCGGCAGGAAATACTCCGTAAATTTCTTTATTTCTGGGAATTTTTCCGGATGGGCTTCTACATAATCATAGATTTTTCCCGTGACCGCCTCCAGCCTGTCCAGCTTCCCTGAGATTTCTTCTCCCGGGATTGCCGCATTGGCATGCCTGATCTTCTGTACAAACTCACGGCCTTCATCAATCGCCTTACGGATTACCGGATCCAGCGTATCCTTCTTTGTCCCATCTTCCTCCATGGACTTTCCCTGCTCCACTGCCTGTCCTTCCATGCTCTTCATCCGCATATTTTCCTGCAAATTAAGATACTGCTGGTAGCTCTCACCATTTAACATAAAGCAGGTCTTTTTGTCATCCAGATGGCCTTCCGGAAACATGCCGATTGCGATCATTTTCTGAACATCCTTCACCGTATATCTTATACTCCGTCCGGTGGCCGCAGAGAAATCCTTAATCAGGCAGTAATTACGGCCGCGCATTTGTCCGATATAACGCTGGAACCGCTTTAACCGCTTGCGGATTCTGCTTCCGTTTATGGATAAACCTAAGCAGGCGATAAAACAGGGGATCAACCCATAGGCAACGATAGGAAATAAAATACCGTTTCCAATGACATATCCAATTAAGGCCAGCACGCCTGCTGCAATTCCAAAGGCGGTACTTCCCAGTGCTCCGAATACCGTAAACAGGGTACCTGCTACTTGTCCAACCGGCACCGTATGCTTCACCGGTCTGGTGACAGGCTGGTTCCTGTTATAATTTGTTGCATTGTAATTTCCCGCATTATAGCTTCCCGTATTGTTCCTGTAATCTCTCGTATTATTATAGTTTTGCCGGTATGCCTCCTGCGCCCTCCTGTTCCGTGAGCCGTACTGGTTTCCCTGATAGTCCCGGCCTGCTTCCCCGGTCTGTGAGGTTCCATTCTGTGAAGCTCCATTTTGTGAGGCTCCGCCCTGGCTGTTCTGTCCACCGCTTACCTTCCAGGACTGATTGTTGTTCCAGGAGTTACTATTGCGGGTATTATTCCCGTCCTGTCCCCGCCCAAAGGATCTTTTCACCTCGTCGAGGGCTCCGTTAACAATAGTTCCAATATCACGGTTTAATCTATTAAAGTCCCCTTTATTCACTGCATCCTGGACAATATTACGGATTTCATCACCTAAATTTATATTCCCCCGATTATTCATAACCGCCTCCAAACAACTAGCTTTTGAATACTTTTTATTACATACATCATCCTGTAAATCATATCATATCTGATTTTCGAAATCAACTGTCTTGATAAGATCAAGCCTCATTCTAACCGTATTCTAACTTATTTTTTAGTGGATCCGGGGATTGTACCCGACCGGATCCAGATATAAAAATAGCCAGTCTGGCTTTCATAGAAAAATAACTTCTGCTGCTTACAGAAGTTATTTTTATTATGGCGGGACAAAACGACTGGCTTTATCCCGCCCGATTTATGAAATTCATTCCACTATTCCTATTACCTCCAATAAATCTGAATATGATCCCCTTCCTGCAATGGTGCCGTAAAATCCACCCTGATGCCGTTAACCTCCGTAACCAGCTCGGTTCCTTGCATAACGGACAAATCAAAATGATAGAAATCAAAAATATCTACAAAGATATAATTCTCCTTACCCTCCAGCTTCACTACCGTGGAATTTACAGTCACATAGATATCCCTGGCTGAAGAATCCCCCTTGGCCGTCTCCCCGGACTTCCCTTCACTGCCTTCTTTCGTCTTCACCTCGGCAGCTGCCACCTCTTCGGAAAACATGTCCTCCTGCCCTTCGGCAAAGCTGTCATCTGAAGCCTGGTTATTATTCAGGTTACAGGTTATGGTAAAGTTCTCGTAGACCTTCTCCTCCATGCCCGCCGGTTTATTATTTACCAGGATTTCTCCCTGGCATTGGATATCCATGAACTCCAACACCTGCTGCAGGGTATAGTAACTAAGCATCTGAACCTCATCCTGGTCCTGTATGCTGTAATATTCTGACACTAAAGTACCGTTCACCTCGATAAACTTAGGGCATAGAATCCTGGAGCCGTTAACATAAATTGTGATTGTACTGTGATACTCGGGAAGCTGTCCGATTTCACAGACCGCATCCCCGCCAACCGTGGATTCTGTTATTTCAATCTTATCATTTTGGAGAATCCTGTGGTTTAGGCCTACATTCTCCCCATTCAGCCTGATTTGGGCAGCCTCACCTAACTCTCCCCTTACCATACGCGGGCTTCCATTCAAAGTAAAGTTAATCGGCTTTCCCCTCCTCGGAAACAGCTTCTCATTTGGATATCCCATTTGAACTGCAGCATCAGATACGGTCAGCTTATCATTATCATAAAGCTTAACCCGTACTCCATTTACCGTGACAAAGATAAAGTTATTACTTTTCTCATAAAAGGTCAGACAGATACCGATCGGTGTTACTAAAAGGGAATCCTTCTTGACCTTCTCCTGAAGGAATATAATATTGCCAAGCACCTCTTCACCCCTTAGGGCAACACGGTCCTGGGGCAGCTCCAGATAATTGGCAAGGCTGGTAACAAAGCCGGGGATCTTACCGCCGCCGCCTACAACAAATACGGCGCTGACCGATTTACCGCCATTAAGCTCTACAATCTTCTCCGCCACACTTTTGGTAATCTTATGTACAATATCATCCACGGATCCGAGAATTTCTTCCGTGGTAATCTTGCTTTTAATCCCCATGACATCCTTAAAGGATACACTTTTCTTCTTCAGGCAGGAGGTCTTCATGGTCTCTGCCACATTAAATTCCACCAGGTACTTCTGGGCTATTGCCTCCGTAATCTCGTCCCCCGCATAGGGAATCATGCCATAGGCCACTATGCTGCCGTCCTTGGTTATGGAGATATCCGAGGTACCGGCGCCCACATCCACCATAGCTATATTCAGCAGCCGGAAGCGCTCCGGGATAGCCACATTAATCGCCGCAATAGGCTCCAAAGTAATGCATACCACCTGGAGGCCTGCTTCTTCAACAGCAGCATAAAGCCCATTGATGACTTCATCCGGCAGGAAGGTTGCCAGCAAATTAGTCCCGATTTTGCTTGCCTTATGGCCATTTAGCTTGGCTATGGAATAACCATTCAAGGTATAATTAATAACAGAGTATCCTACACAGTAAAAATTAATCTTCTCTTCCTTCAGCTCTTCCCTCAGGGTATCATAGGCCTTCTCCACACCGATCAGGTCAAGGGACTGGATATGCTCTTCATTGACCGTGGTGTCACTGGCAAAATCATATTCTGCCGACACCTGGACGGTCTTTAATACACGCCCTGCGGCAGCGATACATACCTCCGTCAATTTGCGGCCAACCTGCTTCTCCAGCTCTTCCTTCACGTTCCGTATCGTCTCCGACACCATCTCAATATCATGGATCTGTCCGTCTATCATAGCCCTTGTCTCATGCTCACGCATACACTGGGCTATAACAACGAACTGGTTATTCTGCTTCCGGTAGCCTACCGTTCCAACAATGCTCCTTGTTCCTATATCCAAACCAAACACAAGATGCTCCGGGTATTTTTCATGCTCCATCGTAAACCTCCGCAGGCTTTCTCTAATCATGCCTGATTGCATTTTCTATTATGAAAATGATAGCAGATTAAACGACAAAAATCAAGGTGCATCACTATTAACTGGAAGCAGACCAGAGCGATAGCTTTTATAGGTGTTGATCCATTCTTTCTAATCCCAATTTCTGCAGGGCTTCCTCTAATTTAACAATGTCGATAGGCTTGGCGGCATAAGCGTCACAACCAACATCAAATGCGTTTTGCACAAATTGTGTTTCCGCTAATGCAGTGGTCATAATTATTTTCGAGCGTCTCTCAGGTTCTACCCCTTTTTGATTTTCATAATCCCTGATATTTTTTAACACCTTGACCCCATCAACCTTAGGCATCATAATATCAAGGCAGATAAGGTCATATGGCCTTTTATCTTTGATTGACATCAAAAAAGCATCCAAAGCTTCCAGTCCATCTACCACCAAATCACATTCTCCGTATTGTGAAAGGAACTTAAATAAAAACTTACGGCTTGTTAAATCATCTTCCGCTATTAGTATTCTCATGCTCATTTTCTCCTTTTACTTCCTTCGTTTTATCTTGATTATGAAATACAGCCTTGTAGTGGCCGGCACTTAATGGTCTTTAAATATATCGAATTCTGATTTAATTAGTAAAACATTTCTTTTGGCTCCGACCAGGTCCCCCCGCCTGGTTGCCAGCTCAATCCGAAAGGCCAGGTCCTTTATATCAAGAGCTTCAATTTCAATCGAAAGATTTTTTATTTCATGCGCCATATTTTCAATAATGATCAAATCATCATTTTCCAATGCAGCTACCATCCGGTCAATGTATCCTGAAATCTCTTCCAAGGATTTTTCCAGATTGCTATTCATCGGCTTCACCTGTATATTCTTCAGTATACTCTCATCATCTGTCTTAAGAGTGACGTTATTTGCCATAGAGGTATCTGGCTGATCCTGATTTGCTATAAAGCTCTCAATGGTATCATACAATTCATCCATTTGAATGGGCTTAGAAATATACCCATCCATTCCAAGGCTTAAAAATCTCTCCATATCCCCAAGTAAAGCATAGGCAGTAATGGCAACAATGGGTGTATGCTTGCCATGTGGCTCTTCTATTTCTTTTATTCTCCGGGTAGCTTCAACTCCATTCATCTCCGGCATTTGGATATCCATTAAAATGATGTCATATTTTCCAACTTCAAACAGCTTCAAAGCTTCTTTCCCATTATTTGCAGTATCCACAAGGTATCCGTTTTTACGAAGTATTTTTAATATTACCTTCTGGTTAACAATATCATCCTCAACCAAAAGAATTTTTATAGACCTTGTTGACTTTCGTATGGCTGGTACTTGATTAACCTTGACCTCAGGCGGCCTTCCCTGTTTAAACTTTAAGTAAAAATAAAAGGTGCTTCCCTTTCCCTTTTCACTTTCTACCCCTATATGTCCACCCATCATCCCGACCAGGCTTTTTGATATTGCAAGGCCAAGACCTGCTCCGCCATATTTTTTCGTCACATATTCCTCAACCTGGCTAAAGCTCTGAAAAAGTTTTCCGATATCCTCGGAAGCAATCCCGATTCCCGTATCCGATACCGCAAACTTCAATTCCACTTGATCCTTTAAAGTTTTGCCATTCACAGAAATTGTAATGCTGCCTCTTTGGGTAAATTTAATTGCATTACTAATCAGGTTGTTAATTATTTGGCGAAGCCTCATAGGGTCACCGATCAAATACTGTGGAAGATTTGAAGAAAAGGTGTAGTTTAATTCAAGTCCTTTGCTTTCAATGCTGGGAGAATGCATTTTTACTATCTCCTCTACAACTTCCTTCAGGTTAAAGGTAACATTATCAATTGATAGCTTTCCAACCTCCAATTTTGAAAAATCCAAAATATCATTAATAATCTTTAGAAGAGAATTAGCACATGCTTTCGCCGTTAACAGATTATCCTTTTGCTCATTATTCAAGCCCGTCATCAGGGTAAGATCCACCATTCCCATCATACCATTGATCGGGGTACGTATTTCATGGCTCATATTCGCCAAAAACTCACTTTTAGCTTTATTAGCAGCTTCTGCAGTATCTTTTGCTGTAATCAGGCTTATTTCTGATTGTTTTAAATGTGTAATATCTGTAATAATCGTTACTATCTCTTTCGCTCTAGGGCTATAGATTGCTATTGATATCCATTTGTTATGTGGTTTTGAAAATAAATCTTCGATGGTTATACATTTCCCATTCTTAAGTTCATATAAGTTTTGAATTATTTTATCAATAATTCCACCGATATCCGGTTGAAAAAGTTCCGTAAATTTCTTTCCTATAATATCATTCATATTGAAATTATAGAGTTTACAAAATGCCTCATTTGCTTCTGAAAGCTGTAGATCCTCAAGGATCTGCTCCTCATTGTATATTTCCTCATAATATGCATAACCGCTTTGCATATTCATGAACAGGGAACGGTATTTAGCCTGGCTTTCATAAAACTTTAAATCTGCCTTCGTTCGCTCTGTTATATCTCTTACTACGCTAAAAAGCATATCTTTTTCCCCCATCATTACCCCTTGGGAGCTAACCTCTACAGGAAAAGTAGTACCATCTTTCCTACGGTGCTGCGCTTCAAAAAAGATACCATTTTTGTTGGCTATCCTCATCTGCTGCTTTGTATATCCCCAATCGTCCCGGATATTGCGTATATTCATGGAACAGAGCTCCTCATGGGTATAGCCATATGCTTTAGCGGCGGCTTTATTTGCATTAATTATTTTGCCATCCAGCCCAATAAAAAACATGATATCCCTTGCATTATCAATAATCTTACGGTATCTTCTTAAATCTTCCTCGCTCTCTTTTCTATCGTTTATATCAAAAATTGATCCTATGTAGCCTACATACATGCCCGCCGCATCATAATATGGTACGCCAACTGCGAGACACCACCGATAAACATCATCATTTCTAAGAATTCGGAACTCTAATTGAAAGGATTCCCTTGTCCGCATGGCATTTACCCTGGCATTAACATACTTATCCAGATCTTCGGTATGGATTACATTGGCCCATCCATATTTCATGAATTCCTCCATGGGCCTTCCCGTATAATTAATCCATGCCTTATTAACATAATTACATTCTAATTTAGTATCGGTCTTCCAAACCAGGGAAGGAATCTGATCCAATATACTATTGCAATAATCCCTGGATTCAATAATTTCCAGCTCTTTCTTTTTACTTTCCGTTATATCCAAAAGTGTTATTACTGCGTTTCTCCTCCCTTTATTTACAAAAGGAGTTATACTTGTCCTAAACCAGAATTCTTCTTTTTCTCCATCCACTAATAATGTCTTTGTTACTTCCATATAACCGGTTGCTTGTCCCTGCTCTATGGCCAGGGTGATGGCCTTCCTAAGCTTGCAATTCGAGCATTTTTCGCCATAGCCGCAGCCGGGCTTCGCCCCTAGTCTCTGGTCACATTGAAAACCATCGCCAAAGTATTTTCCTATTACCTGTACACTTTTTTTGTTAATATATTGTAATGCCACCTCATTTACCTTAATGATGCCTGCATTCTCGTCCAGCATTACCATTCCTACAGGTGCATAATTAAAAATAGCCAATAAATTGTCCTTCTCGTTGATGTGTTCTTTTTCTAAATATTTTAATCTTGTGATATCGCGGAGTACAATTACCGATCCTATTACGGTATTATCTGCTTTTTTTACGGGAGAACAGGTTGCTGAAACATACTTTTGTGTATTGTCTTTGGCTATTATGATAGTATCATGCTCTAATCCCGAGACAGTATCATTATCTATTATTTTTTTTATAGGGCTATTAATAGGCTTTTTTGATTCAGCATGCATGAAAACGAAAATATGGTCAAAAGCTTTTCCTATCACCTCATTTGCACGAAAGCCAATGATTTCTTCGGCCTTATTATTCATATAAGTGATTTTGCCGGTCAGGTCAGTTGATATTATTCCGTCTCCTATACAGGATAAGGTGGCCATTGCATGCTCCAGATTTTCGCCCCACAACATATTTTTATGCATTATGAATCACTCCGTTTTTATATTTTGATATCTGCCCCTTTATAGAACTGCAGGCTGCTCCTTTTATACCTTTCCCTAACCAAATAGAGAGCATAGCATATTCGGTATATTGCCCAGGAAAGCTTGTCTCTCTACTGCTCCAATATTATAGGCAACCTTTGGCATTCCGTAAACCACAGAGGTTTCCTCATTCTGTCCTATGGTTCTTGCACCGTTACGTTTCATTGCCAAAAGCCCCTTCGCTCCATCATAACCCATGCCGGTTAGAATCACGCCGATTGCATTTTCTCCGGCCTCTTTGGCAACTGATTCAAACAAAATATCGACAGATGGACAATGGCCGTTTAATTTATCCCCTTCAAAGCATTCTATCCTGTATCTGTCACCATTTTTTTTAATTTTCATATGTAAATCCCCGGGCGCTATCAGTACCTTTCCTGCTTCAACATAATCACCGGTCTCCGCTTCTTTAACCTCCAGGTTCGTTGAAGCATTTAGGCGCTTTGCAAACATCTGTGAAAAAACAGGAGGTATATGTTGTACAATGACAATGCCAGGCGAACTTGAGGGTAGTTCCTTTAATATATGATAGATGGCCTCAGTCCCGCCGGTGGAGGCTCCTATGGCTATTATCCTTCCTGCTGCTTTATCCGGGTTATTTCCAGGCTTCGGAGCAAAATAACAGTCATCTGACTTAATAACCTTAGCTGCTGATGCCACCTTTATCTTGTCAATCATCTCGATAAGGAAATCCTCAACACTCTTAGCTGACTTTATATCAGGCTTGGTTACAAAATCAACAGCACCCGCATTCATAGCATCGAACACTGCTGCATTTACCCCGCTCACTATAATAACAGGTAAAGGATATTGCGGAAGCAGACGTCTAATAAACTCGATCCCATTCATTTTTGGCATTTCGACATCGCATGTCATAACATCCGGCTTATACTTAATTATTTTATCCCTTGCATCAAAAGGATCGTTGGCAACAGCTACCACATCAATATTTATATCGGAGGAAAGCCCTCTTGACAATACCTCCCTAAATATAAGGCTATCGTCTACAACCAAAACTCTAATTTTTTTTCCCAGCTTCATAATCACACCTCACTCCATCCCTTGGCAGTGAATAAAGCGCTTTTTATTCCTTCCTATATACAGAGGGAATAATATACTTTAACAGTGTCTCATCCCGGTTAATTGTCTCGGAATGCCCAATAAACAAGTATCCGCCATATTCCAAGGATTCATAAAACTTACTAACCAGCTCCCGCTTCGTCTGAACATCAAAATAAATCATCACATTCCGGCAAAAGATAACTTGGAATTTTCGTTTGAATGGAAAGGAGTTCTCCATAAGATTAAATTTTCTATATATAACTTCATCTCTGATCCTGTCGACCAGAATAGATTTTTCATGATCAATTTTATTAAAATAATTTATTCTCCAGGAAGGGGGAAGCGATGCGATTTCTTCATTCCGATAGACCCCTTTCCTTGCCTCATCAAGAACCTTACTTGATATGTCCGTGGCCAGGATTTTAGTATCCCACCACATTTTGTCCCTTC
This sequence comes from Clostridiales bacterium, assembly GCA_012839295.1. Lineage (GTDB taxonomy): Bacteria > Bacillota > Clostridia > Lachnospirales > Lachnospiraceae > Mobilitalea. The sequence continues at coordinate 249,344 of DUNO01000001.1, read as the reverse complement.
CAAAAAAATCATTTATAATCATTGACAGGGTATATGGCTCTTCACCGGTGGAACAGCCTGCGCTCCAAATTCTTAAATCCTTATCCCTTACGACCTCTGTTAACTGCGGCAGTATACTATCCCTAAAATAATCAAAATGATCCGATTCCCTCATAAAAAAGGTATGGTTCGTTGTGATCTTATTGATTAAGGTTCTTACGGCCTCGCCAGTTTTGTCCGAACGTATATAGTTATAATATTCCGTGAAGTTATCAAAACCATTTTTTACCAATACGTTATAAAGTCTTCCTGTAATCAAGGTCTTCTTTTCTTCCTTTAAATGAATTCCATAATTGGCCCGAATATACGATGCCAGCTGGCTATATTCTTCATTGGTAATGGCTATCATCGGCTTCACCTTCCATGGTCTTGTTTGCTTGCAAAAGGTTGGATCACAAATTATCGTATCAGAAAGACCTTTACCCGCCTGACTGATACGGTAATTTGTGGCTGGTGCCCTGCAGCACCTTAAACTTTACTATGTAAAACGATGGAGGAAATAGAATGCATCTGAATAAAATTAATATTTCCCAAATTCTGCATCACTTAATGCTATCTTGTGCTTCGATACAGGAGCTTCTACGTATTCGTTTGCTCTGCTGTTCGCACCAAGCTTTTTCCTGTTGGACATATTTTGAAGCATTGCAAGAACCTCTGGACTTAATTCTTCCTGCCTATGGGATAATCCCACATTATTTCTTAGTTTAAATTTGCCGACCATATCTTTTAAAAGTCCAGCCTGGCTTGAAAGCTCTTCACTTGCTGCAGCACTTTCCTCGGAGGTTGCAGAATTCGTCTGAACAACATCTGATACCTGCATGATTCCCTGATTGATCTGACCGACGGCCAAAGCCTGTTCATTGGAGGCTGTTGCAATATCATTGACAAGGACGGCTACCTGCTCAATTCCATTTACTATTTCATCAAGTGAAGCAGCTGTATCTTTTGCAATCCTTGTTCCACTCTCTGCTTTCTTTATGGATCCTTCTATCATATCCGTAGTTTCTTTCGCTGCATTTGCTGAACGGGCAGCCAGGGTTCTAACCTCCTCAGCCACTACTGCAAAGCCTTTTCCATGCTGTCCGGCTCTTGCCGCTTCAACCGCAGCGTTAAGGGCAAGGATATTTGTTTGAAATGCAATGTCATCAATTACCTTTATTATCTTAAATATATTACTTGAGGATTCGTTTATTTCTTCCATTGCCTGAAGCATTTCCTTCATTTGAACATTGCCCTGCATCGCATTAGCTTGGGCTGTCCTGGCCAGATTATTTGCCTGGTTAGCATTTCCTGCATTCAGCTCGGTCTGGGATGATATTTCTTCTAAGGAGGCCGTCAATTCTTCGATGGAACTTGCCTGCTCCGTAGCCCCCTGTGAAAGTGCCATACTAGAATCCGATACCTGACTGGCTCCCGTTGAAACCTGCTCTGAAGCAGAATTTATGTTAGACATAACATCATTCAGATTATCTGTCATTTTTCTAAATGCTTTGCCGAGTATTCCCACCTCATCCTTTGAATCGATATCAATTATTACGTCTAGATTACCATCGGCAATCTTATCCGCAACTCCTACCAGCTTATTTAGCTGCTTACTTAACATATTTGCAATGATTAAACCAAGAATTATGGCAAGAATTATTCCCACTATAATTACGGATATCATGATTGTTGTCTGCATCGCAAAATTATCAGCATTCTTCTGCACAACCTGCTCCGCTAAATGTGTGTTGTAATCAACTAACTTTTGTAAAGCTTCGTCAGAATTTATTCTTGCTTCCGTCACCTGATCAAGGGTAGCCAGTGCCTCATCATACTGCTGTGCTTGTACTAACTCCAAATTTTTGTCGCGGACTTCCCTGTATACGGTAAGCTTATCCATAACATCGTTATACAGATTTTCATTTTCATTGTCCTGCCCGATCGTCAGTTCATATTGGGCTAACAGTTCATTATTACGAATAACAACTTCATCGATGGCCTTCTTTCTTTCAGGAAACAGCTCCGGACTTCTCTCATAAATAGCTAATACATGATTAGCGCGGACATCCTGTAATGCAATTTGAATATCTTTAAGGTCTTGTGATGGAATAAAATTATTATGGTACATACTTTCACTTCTCTGATTAATGGTACCCATATTACTAACACCAAACACTCCAACAATACCGGTTAAGGCTGCCAGGATTATAAAACTGCAAATAAGTTTTGACCGTATCTTCATATTATAGAACCACTTCATTATAGTAATTCCTCCTCTTCTTCATCGGTATATTTAACATCACATTCCTACCCTGATATCTTCCAGCTCATCATCCGTCAGCAGTTTTTCACAGTCAAGCAACAGCTTGACATCACTTCCAACCTTCCCTATTTTTCTGACATATCGATTACCATGCCCTTTATTCATTTGGGGCGGTTCAACAATATCCTGCTCTGGAATTGTAAGAACCTCTGAGACCCGGTCTACTACAAGACCGATTGAAATATTTTTTATGTCTACTACGATTACGCAGGTTCTATCATTATATTCTCTTGGTTCCTTTTTAAAGCGAATTCTTACATCCATGATCGGTATGATTTTTCCCCTTAGGTTGATAATGCCTTTGACATATTGCGGAAGCTCCGGTATTTCAGTGATTTCCTGAATTCCAATGATTTCTGTAACATGTTTTATTTCTATCCCATAGCTTTCCTTATCCAATGAGAAGGTCAAAAATCTTCCTTTTTGAGTATCTTCCTCGCCCTCAAGCAAAAATTCAGTGCTATTTTCCATCCTTTCATCCCCTTTCTTAATAAATATTGCGTAAACATATTCATTGTACCCTTGAACCTCCCTCCTTTCTTACTGCTCCTTCTTAGTAAATATTGTGTCCGTACATTCTTATATATTAATTAGCCCCGCAACATCAAGTATCAGACTAATTCTTCCATCTCCTAATAAGGTACAGCCGGATAAGCCCCTGACCCTTTTTAGCTTTTGAATATATTCCGGTAATGCTTTTACAACTACCTGCTGTTGACCTAAAAGCTCGTCAGCAAAGATGCAAAGAGTTTTCTCTTCTTGTTCCACCATGATAATAATCCCATCCGTAAATTTTGTGATATGGGTGCTTACCTTGTATAGCTTATGCAGCCTCAGTATCGAATAGCATTTCCCCCTTACCATAATCATTTCATTTCCATCCGGATCAAGGATGAGATCCTTTTCCTTTGGGCTGAAGGATTCTTTAATTGATATTGTTGGTATTGTATAGCAGGATTTACCTACTTTGATATTCATTCCATCTATAATTGCTAAGGTTAATGGAATTTTCAAAGTAATTGTCGTGCCCTTGTTCGTAACACTATCAACCGATATGGAGCCACCAATGGTTTCAATATTCTTTGATACTACGTCCATCCCGACTCCGCGGCCTGAGTATTCGGATACAACCTCTTTGGTAGAAAAACCGGGAAGCAATATAAGATTATATATCTCCTTATCAGACATTTCTTCTTCTCTCTTATAGAGTAAGCCGCTCTTTCTTGCCTTATTAAGAATTTTATCCCTATCTAAGCCTCTGCCATCATCTTTAATAATGACTAATACATCGCTACCTGCATTCCTGGCTTCTATGGTAACCGTGCCGGTTTTGGATTTATCCATTGACACCCGGTCCTCGGTTGTTTCAATCCCATGGTCAATTGCATTCCTTACCAAATGCATTAACGGATCAGAAATATGCTCAATAATATTCTTATCCACCTCGGTCTCCTCTCCAATTATCTCGAGTTCAACCTCCTTTCCAAGTTTTTTACACATATCACGGAGGATTCTATGCATTTTGAAAAAGGTCGCAGATAACGGAACCATTCGGATGGACATTACCAAATCCTGTATCTCATTGGTTATTTTATTCAACTGCCTTGCAGCCTTCTGAAAATTATTAATTTCCAGCCCTTTCAAATCAGGATTCTGTATAACCATTGCTTCCGCAATAACCATCTCACCAACTAAATCCATTAGTTTGTCCAATTTAGGTATACTAACGCTGATGATACTCTGTGTTGTTACAGATGCTTGTTTTTCTTTATCCATACCGGCATTGTTCATATTATGTATTTCTGGAATTTTAATAGGATTATTCTGCAAAATATTTATACTATCAATATTAGACTGTTTCTTTTCATAAAGATGCTTATATTCATTATCATTTTCCAGCTGTATCAAATCCAGCTCTCTAAGAAATATGGTTTGCATAAAGAATTCATGCATACTGTCATAGGCATGATCCGCTTTAAAATATATCTGAAAGCCCTGCTGCCGAATTACTTCAGCACTGTTATCATTATCAATAATATCTTCGGGAAGGAAATAGTAATCATCCGTAATATCTTTCAGATTATGAATAATCGTATAGGCACGGATATTTTCCATTTCGCAGCCTTCTTCAAAATATATTATGGCTTTATATATATTATTGTAGATGGTAGTTATACTTTTTTCTTGCCTTATATAATACTGTGGTTTTTTTACCGGTGAATTCACTTTGTTTAAAGCTATGCTATTATTCTCTGTTTTTAATGTAACCAAAAACTCTTTTAGTGTTTTAATTAATTCGGAAGGATTATTTGCTGTATCATCGCCACTTTTTATCTTATCTATTTCACCCTTTATATAATCAACACCTTCTAACAGAAAATCAGAAAGCTTCGAACAATCTATATAATTTGGCTTCTCTTCCCGTAAGTAATAAAATAAATCTTCCATCGTATGTGAGAGAACAGAAATATCAGTAAACATCATCATGGCAGACGAACCTTTAATTGTATGCATGATTCGAAATATCTCATTAATCGCACTTGGAGTAAAGCAACTCCCCTTTTCGTTCGTTAATATAATCTGCTCCAGCTGCTCAATTAATTGGGTGGTTTCAAATACGAACATATCAAGCATAGGTTCATTAGAATATTGATCTGACATAGTTTCACCTCCGTACTTGATTTACATTTCAAGAATCTGATTAAGGGCTTTAATTACCTGCTCTTCTTTGAAGGGTTTTACAATAAAGGATTTTGCACCGTTCATAATAGCATCCCTTACCATGGCTTCCTGCCCCATAGCAGATACCATAACAACCTTTGCATTTGCATCAAACTTTATAATGGCCTTTAACGCTTCCAGACCTGACATTTCCGGCATTGTAATATCCAGCGTAACTATATCCGGCTTTAACTCAATAAATTTTTGTATCCCTTCCATTCCATTTGCTGCTTCTCCAGCGACTTGGAAACCACTTTTTTCAAGTGCTGTCCTAATTGCCAGTCTCATAAAAGCAGCATCATCTATAATAAGAACCTTTTTCATAGATACCTCCATTATCACAAAATAATCTGAAAATACATAACTGCAAAACATATCTAAAAACAGCTTACTTATTCAGGCTCAAGCCTTAAGCTTATTCTGCAGAAAATAAATATTAAAAGTTGATTCGAGTGTCGGAATTTATTCCTCTGAAACTTAAATACTAAGTGAGGCCATGAGTGTTCTAATAGTTGAAAGAGTTTTATCCTTTAGGGAAAAATTCCGGCCATTTATCCTCCATAATAGACAAATCTCCCGGCAACTACCACATATTAATTCTGCTATGCTGTCGCTGTCCACATCAGACCGCAAATCACCGCTTTTTTGCCCATCCTCCACTAAGCTTTTAACCACCTGGAAACGATGATTTATTATAGCTTTAACCTTTTCATTCAATTCAGTCTCATAGCTTAGAACATCCAATGCTTGCATGATTGATGTAATAGCCGGATAATTCTCATAATACTCAACAGAGGAACTTATAAGAAATATAACGGCCTCCACAGGCTTGATATTTTTAAGCTTGGTTGACAAAAAGATATCTTCATCAAATTGGGAAAAATAATTTAAGACTGCAATCAGTAATTCATTTTTACTTTTATAATGCCTGAATAAAGTAGCTTCTGATACATCTTGTCTTTTCGCTATTTCTCTTGTTGATAAACCTTGAATACCTAATTCATCAATGATTTCAATGGCTGTTATGATAAGCCGGTCTTTTCTATGCAATATATCGTTTTTCATATTTATCTCCTACCGTAGTGATCACTTACATACATTATAATTGGTAAATACTTCATTGTCAATTATTGTTTTATTATGTCGTCATTTTTTATATTATAATGTCGATTATGGTTGTATAATGCAGATAGGCATGCAAAGAAAAGACGCTAATTAGGTCATTTTTTCACCATGTCATCTTTTGAAGCACTTTCCTGATTAAGGCAATCCTTACCTGATTAGCGAACCACATTCATTTTATGCCGTTATCAAATGGTTATCAAATGATTATCAGATATTAGACAAGTAATATAAAAGCAGTTCGCTTTTATAAATACTTTATGATACAATATTTTTTAATGACTTACCACTTCTGGCAAGTTCTTATTATTTGATAACCGCACTCTTCGTAGTGGTTGTGGAATGGAGGCATAAGAAATGAAAGTACACTATACAGCATCCTTGTGGAGTAAGGAAAAAGGAGCTTGTGGCAGCATTCAAAAAACGAACTGGCAGTTTGAATTCTTGGGGCTAGGGCGGTGCATTCCCTGTATTTATCATTTTAGGGAGGGCATTGTTTTCGACTTGCTGACCTTTTTGGATACGAATAAGATGAGGGGATATTTTGAAAAATATGCAGAGATTGCAGACAAACTCACACCAATTGAGCAGCAGTGTGCCGAGCAGGAGCATCCTTATCAAGAGATGAAGATCAGCGAAATATGGATAGATGGGCATAAAATAGAAGGCTACTCCTCCAGTGCAGCTACAAATATACCCTTTGCAAGGGAAAGCAGCGAGCTGCTGCCAGTACAAAAGGCATATGGCTCTATGCTTGATGAAGCTGCCTGCTTTAATTGCCATAGGTTTTGTGTACCATATCCCAAGGCTGATACAGCAATGCAAAAGCTGTTGCGTATCCTGCACTCCGGCAGAATTAGCACCTTAAAACTTGTAACAGGTGAACGGCGCCGGTTTTATCCGGTTGATCTTCGCTTTACGCTATCAGAGGAGGAAGGTACAAAAAATGTCAGCTTTATTCATCCTATAACGGGAATAACGCATCATCTGTATTTACAGCATGACGAGGTTCTTGAAATCCCGCAAGCTGCGGACAGAAAACAGTGTTTCTATTTCATGGTAGCAAGTTATGAAATAGATCCACCGCTACAGCCAGATGATCGTTTACAGTTTGACAACAGTATTTCTTATGCTACTCCGCCGACAGAGGACTTTGCCCCTACAGCTTCATCTGTAGGAATTATTGGAAGAGCTTTCGGCCCCACTGCTATCTTTCTTCCAGGCAGAGATGGAAAGAAGGTTTCTGTGGGATCCCACGGTCTACCATTGCACTACTGCTTTTCTACTATGACCCTAGAGAAAAGCCAGAGGGCACAATTTGTGATACAGGGTTTGGATGCCAAAATAGGTGATAGGGTAATATATGAGTTTGAGAGGTAATTGAAGGCGATAATGGTCAATAATTATGTGAGGTGGTTTCATATGCGAAATTCTCAAATTGAAATACAGATGACTAACAATTTTTTGAAAGATAATTATTATTGGAAACAGCTAATCACTATATTTGCTGTGGTTGGCCTAAAATTTGAAATCCATTGCTGGAGGGAAGAAATAGAAGAAATCAAAGCTGGATTGAGATTCGGGACGGTAAAAACAACCGAATGGGAGCATGGAACAGTCATTGAAGGCGTTATTGATGATAAATTTATTGATATGCTTTATAGCACAACGAAACCATTGGATAACAGGCTATATAATAAAATGACACCCTTTTTTTCTATATTCTTTGAGAATGGATTTTCTTCTGAACATTACGGGACGGAAATTCACATTTTATCTGTGCCCATTGATAACACTGATTTTACTGAATTATTGGAACAGCTGCGAGAGCATGCGGTTATTAATGAATTTTAAGGATTGTATTTTTTTCTTGATAACGTCTATGACTCTGGTATTGTACCCCGTCTATAAAGGTATCCAGGGAATTTAGGATATTTCAAAATATACTTTAATTTCATGAATACATAATGCACAGCTCCTTATTAATATCCGTAATACCGATCGTTTTTTACAGGGAACAAATATGACTTCTTGCGATCATGATGCATGACATAAAAATAGCGCCTTTTAGGCTAGAAGTTATAAGATAACTTCTAAAATTTATGTTATAATCCAATTTGTCTTATGCTACACCATATCCGGTAGATTAAAATACAGAATCTGTTATTATTCAAGATGAACACCCTATAAAGAAGCATAGCAGACATAAATTTAAATACAGCATCTGTTATTATTCAAGAATATACTCCTGATGTTGAGCAATACTCTATCGAATTTAAATACAGCATCTGTTATTATTCAAGGAATCAGTGACTAAAGATGGAAGTACAGTTGTAGATTTAAATACAGCATCTGTTATTATTCAAGTTTGTCTGTCAACTTCTGCATATTATCCTCATGGATATTTAAATACAGCATCTGTTATTATTCAAGTCAAGGTAATTCAGCATATCCTGGATCCTAAGGCTATTTAAATACAGCATCTGTTATTATTCAAGCGGACAGCCGCAGTTAGGGCAGGCGATTGCTTTGCTACATTTAAATACAGCATCTGTTATTATTCAAGGAGGGAAAAGGAGAAACAAACCAAGAGCTCACAGGAATTTAAATACAGCATCTGTTATTATTCAAGGCCTTGCCCTCCGTGGAATACTTGCCTAATAATATTATTTAAATACAGCATCTGTTATTATTCAAGGAAGTAACCATTGAAGAGGTTGGTGATTAGGTGAGATTTAAATACAGCATCTGTTATTATTCAAGGAGTGTCAAGAGAATGATTGTAGGTTTATAGTCACATTTAAATACAGCATCTGTTATTATTCAAGCCTGACCTGCATTATGTCGTGGTACACGTCCTCCTATTTAAATACAGCATCTGTTATTATTCAAGATATTATGAGTGATTATTTTAAAAAGGTTAATACTAATTTAAATACAGCATCTGTTATTATTCAAGCGCAATTGTAGGCAGACCAGTGTCTCGTTATTTGGAATTTAAATACAGCATCTGTTATTATTCAAGAAAGTAAAAGGGTCACTTCCGTACTTCCCTTATACATTTAAATACAGCATCTGTTATTATTCAAGGGGGCTGGGTTCCCTGAGTTCTGCCGTATCACGAAATTTAAATACAGCATCTGTTATTATTCAAGAGATTAAAAAGAGCAAAGGAAGCTTTGGCATTTAATTTAAATACAGCATCTGTTATTATTCAAGTAATCAGCGGGATACCATCCTTCACGGTTAACCCCATTTAAATACAGCATCTGTTATTATTCAAGAAACGGAAGATACATACCTGGTTTTCGCTTCATCCAATTTAAATACAGCATCTGTTATTATTCAAGTATGGACTGTGTTCAATAATATATTTATAATACATATTTAAATACAGCATCTGTTATTATTCAAGAATTAAAACAGATTAGAAGGTGATTAGATATGAAATTTAAATACAGCATCTGTTATTATTCAAGTACCTACGACCTTATAACAAGCACCACAATCCTTATTTAAATACAGCATCTGTTATTATTCAAGATGGATAGCGTGGTTTTATTGCATACGGACTACAAATTTAAATACAGCATCTGTTATTATTCAAGGGAGAGCCAGGAACTAAAGTTCTTTGCTCTTCCAAATTTAAATACAGCATCTGTTATTATTCAAGTCTACGTTTATCTTAACCATTCCTAAATCCCCCTTTATTTAAATACAGCATCTGTTATTATTCAAGAACTCTCAATCCTAATACCCCATTTAGAAGGACTATTTAAATACAGCATCTGTTATTATTCAAGAATACCGGTTTACTCTCTCCCTTTACTGTATAAAAGATTTAAATACAGCATCTGTTATTATTCAAGTGATAAGACTAAAGAAAGTAAAGTGGATTATGATTATTTAAATACAGCATCTGTTATTATTCAAGGGTTGATGCTACAAATAGTATAGAGGTTGTTCGGTTATTTAAATACAGCATCTGTTATTATTCAAGATAGATAACAAAATAAGGATTTAGTGAGGTGATCATTTAAATACAGCATCTGTTATTATTCAAGAGGTAAAGAGCTAGCACCTAGCTAGCACGGTACATATTTAAATACAGCATCTGTTATTATTCAAGATATTTTGCCATTGTATTATATCTCCTTTACTCAATTTAAATACAGCATCTGTTATTATTCAAGGTAACCCATACTGTTATATCATTTCGATAATCGTTAATTTAAATACAGCATCTGTTATTATTCAAGTAGTAATAACAAAAAGGGTGTCATATTTTTGGTTGAATTTAAATACAGCATCTGTTATTATTCAAGGCTCCTGGTATGTATAACCCATAGATGCCAAAACGCTATTTAAATACAGCATCTGTTATTATTCAAGCGGGGCAGGCTATTGTATTGGTCTTTAAAATGCACCATTTAAATACAGCATCTGTTATTATTCAAGTTGCTATTCCGACTTCTTCAGATAATTTTTCATAATTTAAATACAGCATCTGTTATTATTCAAGGGGATCTTTTATATAGCTTTAACAGCTATAAACGAATTTAAATACAGCATCTGTTATTATTCAAGCAAAACAAAGCCGTCATATACCCATGATATGGCAATTTAAATACAGCATCTGTTATTATTCAAGATCATATCTGGGGTAGGATACTTCAAGCCAAAACTTATTTAAATACAGCATCTGTTATTATTCAAGAATAATCAATAAAAACTTCCGGGATGTGACAGTTAAATTTAAATACAGCATCTGTTATTATTCAAGCTATCAAAGGATCCAGTTTTAATTAATACATCTTATTTAAATACAGCATCTGTTATTATTCAAGTTCGCTTGCCGAGCATGTTGCAAAATTGCAGATCACATTTAAATACAGCATCTGTTATTATTCAAGGGAACTAAGTTAACTGCATTAGTCGCAACTCAATAATTTAAATACAGCATCTGTTATTATTCAAGCTTACCGCATTTTCGACTTATTAAAAGTATGTACTGCATTTAAATACAGCATCTGTTATTATTCAAGAGTATGCATATCGGCATTTGTTTCGTATTGGTTGATTTAAATACAGCATCTGTTATTATTCAAGATCTTATGGGCGATAAATTCACAGCCTTTCTTTGATTTAAATACAGCATCTGTTATTATTCAAGATATAGAACGATTAAGGCAAAAAAATATCATCAAGATTTAAATACAGCATCTGTTATTATTCAAGCTTAATTGCTTTTGGAAGAGTATACTCGTAAGCTAGATTTAAATACAGCATCTGTTATTATTCAAGTACTAGAAAATGGCTATTTCATAATTACATCATATCCTGAAAACGCCCAAAAATCAACGCTTCCCAAAATATTTACCAGCTACCAAGGACAAAATTCATAATAATCCCTCAATGCCTCACAAAGCCTTATAATAAGCCTCTCTCATAGAATCTGATACATAAACTGCCTGGTAAAATTCCTATAATATCAATTCTTCTCCCGTTTCATTTCTCTTATTTCCCAGAACTTCCTCACCATATACATTGTCATTCTTTAACTTTATAATACAAACAAAATCTTCATCCATCTGAATCACTTTATTCAAATCATTCCTCAGTGAAATTAATTTTGACGGAGTAATTTCGCCTCGAAATACTGACTTTTGAAAATGGGAAAGGTACTTTTTACATACTTTAAATACCTTTGTAACCCTTTTCTCATTTACATCATAGAAAAGAAATGCATAATTAAAATTATAATTTTCCTTCTTCACTTAGCACCTATCCTTCAGATTAAAAGGTCTAAACTCTTGACCTTCCAATATACATTTAATCAATTTATAGCAATCGAGTTTTATCGCCGTTCGGTACGTCACCTTTCTTCCTAGCTTTGAATGAGAAAACGGAGTTTCCATTCTCTCTTCAAAGGCCTGTATAAAAATATTTCTTCCCTCTTCATTCAACAAACAATAGTTATATTTTTTCTCAAAATGCTTATCCACTTGAATTCTTCTATTATTCACCAAATCAAATATGGTACGAAATACTATAACCGGCTTAAATACCTCACTAATATCAAGGCTCAACGAAAATCTTCTCTCTGCCAGCTCATGTAAGAAGCTGACCCGTTGATCTAAATGCGTGTGATAAATCGCTGTGACAGTTTTACCATACAATAAAGTATTGCCAAAGGATATCAGCGCATTAACAGGATTATCCGGCGGCCGCTTTACTCTGCGATTAAAAGCAAAATCTTCCGGTAATATATGTATAAACTGACTGTAAAATCTTTGCCAGATTTCACCTTCCACCTGCAGTATCTGCTTTATCTGTCCTGCATGCTCCAGATTTTCTCTACACTCCTTTCTCAACCAATCGATTGTTTCCTTTGTCTCCTTTTTATCATGCTTATAATAATGGTAGAGCACTTCAAAAATATTATCTGCAATTCCATTTACAAATGCCTTTGCGATTTCTAATCTTTTATCTCGATAAGCTTCTACTTGTTTAACTAACAACTTGCCGCTACAATAATGTTCTTTGGGATAAAAAGTTCCGCTGTATCCCTCATAGTAATTAAAAAAATGCATAATAATATTATTTTGTGCTATAAAATCGAGTAGTTTTGTATTAATGCTTACCTCAGACATGCAGTAAATCTCTTTCGTGTTCTCTACCGGAATATATACATTCTTACCATTCTTGCGAAAGCAAAGAGAATTATCCATTCTGCTCAGTTCTCCCATAGAAGTGATATATCTGGTGCTTCCCATTTGTTTTCCTCCTTAAATAAAGCAGTATTCATAATAGGCACATTTTTTACATTTTGGCATTTTGGCTGCTGCAGGCACTTCTGTTTGGCCTAATAGCACCTCTACTTCTTTTATAACCTTTTCCAATTCTATAGCCTTGCTATCATCCAGCTCCACATAAACAATATTTTTAGTTTTATTCTTCTCTACAAACTCCAGCCGTCCCTTCCTATTAATGCCTTTATCTTTCAGTATTTTCAAATATAATAGTAGCTGCCAGGTTGAAGCATTGACATCTGCATCCGATTTTTTAATTTCCGTAAGATATTCACTGGAAATCTTATCTATCTTTATGTTTTCAATACTGATTTCAGTTTCCTTGCTCTGCTGTTGTTTCAACTCATGTATTGCTTTTCCAATTTTAACATCCTCACTGTTATCCTCCAAATTAACACGATTGCCATGTAGCCAGCATTGTCGTTTACAATGGAAATAGTAATTTATCAAAGTACCGTTAACCTTCATTGGTTTCCTGCCCCTTATATTTTTTCTAATTGAGCTAACAACTACTTGCTTGTCCCACCTTAAGGAATATATCCATTTTATAAAAATAATCCCTCTTCAAATCTCTCCCTTACAAACCTACCATTTTCAAAATACCTGTCCACATCAATGGAAAGATAATACAAATTGCCAATATGCTTTTCATAATCAAAATTCTTTTTCTTTGTTTCATAAATAAAATGGTTCAATCGTGTCGAAGCTTCCTGCAATTTAATTCTCTTCTCTGCATATTCCATCTCGTTATCTTCCAATAAACTTACATAGTGATTCCATACCTCTTCTCCATCCAGTACTTCCGTATCACTAATTTTGATAATCCTGCTAAAAAAGATGCTATTCTGATATTGTGCATCAATCAGATTCATTCTGGATTCTATGGATGAAAAATCTAATTCGCCCACACTCTTTTCCACAAACTCCCGAAAACCATTTGAACCCTCCGCACTCTTTACTAAATGGGTCAAGACTTTTTCATAGTATGCCCCAAACTCTTTATTCAAAAGAATATCCCGTATTTCTTTATTTAATAGAGTATGTATCCCTTCTTTTCTCACATCATCCTTATAGATCCTCTCAGCAGAATCTAAATCAAAAAAATATACTTGCCCTACTTCCCCTTCCTTCAGAAAATGCCTGTTTATCCTTCCCAGAAATTGCTCTTCCGAATCCAGTAACGAGATATCCTTATAGCCAATATTGGCATCTAAATCAACACCGGCTTCAACTACCTGGGTTGCAGCTAAAATAATATCTTTTTTCTCCTTAAATGCTTTTACAATCTCCTTTCTCTCATGGGCAGAACTTTCTCCAGTTAATATCATGACTTCTTTATTGCCAATTTCTAAATCGCAAAGCTTCTGATAGGCTTCTTCCGCACTTTTGCGGTAAATGAATTCCATTAATATATTAATATTATCTTTTTTTGCATTCATTGCCACATGTTCAATCAATCTGTCCATTACATTTTCCTTACTATCCAGCAAGGTAAAGTCTAATCTCACTCTGTCTTTAAAAATCGGGTTTTTAAAATACTTACCTCGGTCTTTGATTAAGCTCACCGCCCGCACCTCTGTATCTATTAATTTACTCAGATTAGGCAATGTGGCAGACATTATAATTACTTTAATATTCAGCAGCTTTGCATAATGATTTAAAAATGTGATAATTTCCTTCCAAATGCTATTTTTATAGCTCTGTATTTCATCAAGGATAATCACACTGTTTGCAATCTGTGCAAGAGGAAAAAGATCTTCCTTATTCGTCCCAAACAGGAATCGAAACATACTGACATGGGTTGTTAATACAATAGGATAATGCAGAAATTGTCTGTCCAGCAAAGATCTGACATAATCAATACCCTGATCCACTTCCTCGCTATGCTCTATATTTGTAGTCTCCTTTTTCATAGTTATAATAGGAACAAGGGAGTTAACAACAGCTATATCCTTCATCCTTTCACTGTTACCAAATATCTTACTCAAATTCTCCAGGTTCTGCTCAATCAGGGTATTGAAAGGATAGACATAGAATATTTTATTTAACTCGTCTATCCGTTCCAACATCCTAAAAGCCAGATTAAAGCTTACCATACTCTTGCCTGAGCCCGTAGGAGCCTCAAGATAGTATATATTCTCCCATGGGCTTTCAAGAAAATATCTCTCTGCATCCAGAAATAATTCATTTCTTAGAACATTAATATCCTTAATGCTTTCATAAGATTTCCTTTGCCCATACTCATTCTTTTCATAGTGTCGAATCTTTTTATAAAGAGACTCCTGTTTAAATATATCATAGAATTCCCCGATATCACTGATCGCTCCAAATTCCTTCACTTCTTTTTGGTTTTTAAACTCTGTAGTAGCGTAATAATCACAGGATAATAGCAAAGAGGCTATGAACCTGGTATATACGAAGAGTTCAAAAGAGATTTCTTTTCTTTCTTTTTCCCAATATTTTATATTTCCACCTATGGATTTAACTAATTTTTTTAATGCACCATAAGCATTATTATGGAGAATCTCCTTAAGATAGCTTTCCTCAAACAGTAGCATTTGCTCAGTATACAGCCTTTTTCCTTCTCCATCAGGTTCTGTCAGTTTCCCCATAAAAGCTTTAAAGCCATCAAAGTTTCCGTGATGCTTGGAAATAATATATGAATTCAACAACAGGAAAATGGATAAAATCGCACGTTCCTTTCCTGATGAGATTTTACTTAATATGTTATAAAATTCATTGATATATATGATTGCGGAAAGCATGGAATGATTACTGTTGTTAAAGTCTATGTTCTCTCTAAAATACTTGTTTTTCAACGTCCCTCGCTGATAATTACAATTTATTTTCCCAATATCATGTAGATATATCGTATGAAACAGCATTTCCCTAAACAGTCCTCTTCCCATCTCACTTGCCCATCCAAGCCATTGTTTTTCCATACCCTCCATAATATGATCTAACTGCTTCTTTTCTGTTATTTTTTTCAAATACTTTATGCACAGTTCGCCGTGCTCTTCCAAAGTCTCCTTTCTTCCATCTTCCGCAGTATGTGCCAAAACTAATTCCGATCTACAAAGCAGTTCAGAAAATTTCTTTTTAGTAATATCATCAAAATAATACAAAGTAACTATCTCTCCTTCCTGAAACAGAATAAATTGCAAATTAAAGATGAACCAAAAACATTTCCTATTAGATAAAGTCCTATCAGATTCTATCTGTTACTCTATACGCTCACGACCAACAAATAAAATCGGATAGGACCTATCCCTTCCTATTTTTTAAAAGAAATTAAGACACCGTTCCGCATGTCTCAATACAATTACTTCACCAGCGCTACAAATTTCCTTTAATACTACCTTCCCATTAGTAAATACAAACGGGGTTGTTATATATTGATTGGTGGTTTCCTCTAATGCTATGGGCAAACGCTCTTCGTATTTGTAGCTTCTTTGTTCCTCATTTCTAAAATCCACCCATCCATCATCCACCGTATCTGTATAAGCTTTAAAATAATCTTTTAAATACAGGCTTTCCATATGGAACGGTTCCTTTAAGTCCGCCGCTTGCAGCTCCACCAGTTCAGCTCCC
The DNA here is from genome assembly GCA_012839295.1 of Clostridiales bacterium. Classification (GTDB taxonomy): domain Bacteria; phylum Bacillota; class Clostridia; order Lachnospirales; family Lachnospiraceae; genus Mobilitalea. The sequence goes on along the minus strand of DUNO01000001.1, from coordinate 232,754 downwards.
TCTATATCTGCCGGATGATCATTCTTTCCCAGATAGGGAATGAAAATTGCTTTTGAATCTAATATCCATTTTGCAATTGCCTCTTCTACTTCTCCTTGCTGTAAAAGATAGATATCCCAACAGGGATCCTCAAGCCATTGCTCACTTACAATCAGATTTCCGTCCGCATTGGCATAACCAACCGTATTATTAAAATTTTGGATTTTTTTATTAAAATATCCCCTTTGAACCGCATTTCTTGCGGGTGCTACACTAAGAATACCTTTTTCTTGCCCATTACAGCTCTGTCCATCTTGCTTTTGCAGTTTCGGCACAATACTTACCCGGATATGCATAAGCTTCTCATAAAACTCCGGAAACACCTTATTTTCATCCCTGGCTTGCTGGTTGTAGCCTCCATATCCCATAATAGCTCCCAACACTCCCATTAAAGCTATTTTATGGATGTGTCCGTATGTAAAATAAAAATAGCTGTTGACATCCGGTTTTTTAAAAAAAGCTGTTTTTCCTTTTAGAGTAAATTTTAACGCTTTCATTTCAGCTCCTATCCGCCATCAAAGGCCTACAGCATGTTCTTACTATTGCAATTCGATTCCGGTGAAAATATTGTACTCCTTGCCATTGTTCAGATGCTGCTCCACCTTTAACGTATATGGATTATAATAAATCTCTATTTTTCTAATTCTATTCCCAAGCCGATTCAATAGATCATCAAGCCCCAGCTGTACCGAACTCAAGGGTTCTGCCTTTGTAAAGCTTACATATTGCGATAAATCAGGAAGATATAAATCCGGCTCCGTCTCCACAAAAAGTGCAAATTCGTTTTCACATCCAATCTTTGCATTGGTGCTGAAGGAAGTAGCTGCCACCAGCATCGTATTTTTAAACTTAAGATAATCTTCCTCCGTATATCCATCTGTCACGCCAATCTCAACAAATTCGTCATATACCCTAGGATTAATGGCAAATGGATAAAAATAGTGAGCCTCATCGCTGACTATCTTCGTTCCCAGCGTTGTAGCCTTAGCATCTTCCTTCTCCTCCTTTTTTTCGCCTGGCTTTTCCGAATCATCACGGAACGGCGAAAGGATTTGTTGTTCCACAGCATAGGAATTTTCATACTTATTCATTCCTTGTCCGATTTGGACAGCTCCGGTTATTGATATATTATTTCCTTTTTCAGCAAAGGTAGCTCCAAAATTCTTCACATCAACTGCCTGGAACAGATTTTTTAAAACCTCTGTTTTATCCTTAACCTGGTTTCCGTCCCTACCAAACAAATAGTCATAACGTTCTGTCAGTGATCTTGGTATGTAATCTATTTCACCCTTTTTTCCTTCCTGCTTTTTTAAGGATTTTATATAAAGCACCTTTTCTCCCTGTTGGTTCCACATAGCTTTAACCGGATATTTTAAAGCCTTGTCGCTTCCAAAGATGCTTCCATCCGAGGTTGTCTTAGGGTATCCTGTAAAGTCCGCATTCCAATTGCTCATTCTTGAAACAATGCCGATGATTCCATATACTCGTTTATCCATATCTCATCCCTCCGTTAATTCGCCTTATTCTCAGTATCTATTGCCGTTCCACCATTATCCGTATCCTTGACCTCATAAATTAGGCTGCTATGTAAAAACCCAGCAAGCAAGGCATCTTCATTTACCGCTTGTCTCTGAATATTATAGAGACAAACCATTCCATATAAGTTCTGGAAACGCCTCCCTATTTTAATGTCATACATATACTTGACGTAAAGCTTCTTTAATTCAGACTTAATCTTTTCGTTTGACTTGGCAGTTAGGATTGGTTTTGACAGAAAATGATTCTTTACCTTTGCCTTGCTCAACGTAAGAAAATAATTTGTCAGCTGGCCAACAGCAAAATAATACTCCTCATCACTTTCAATGCGCCCTGTTATCTCCTGATTTACTTTTTCCCTCAGCTTTTCAACGTCCACTAAACTATTATCCATTAACTCTCTCCCTTCAAAGTAATACTTCAATGAAATATAGAAATTAAATAACTCTCGGGCTCTTCCCCCATCCTTCCAAAGTTCTCCCCTGTAAATAGAGTCTTTCGTCAGATCGAGACAGCTTCTTTTTAATACCTCCCAGACGTTATCATCAATCCCTTTATAAAACCAGTCAAACATACTCTTTCTTGCAAGGAGGAGATTTTTCTTGAGTGTCTCATCATAAATACGAATTTTGCTTGCTGCCCTAAAATAATTTTTACTCAAATACTTCCTAAATAGTAGCGTATCAATAATCCGTTTCAACGTTGACAAAGTATATACCGTTCTATATTCCAAATCAGATGCTTTAATCTTTAAAACATTTTTTATTTTTAAAGGCCTAATTTGATTGCTATAACTAGTGATAATATCGAAATCATGAATTTCTGGTTCCATTCCTTTTTCCACTCTGATAAAATATCCACAAAATTCGCTATCAGGATTTTCCTGATCATCAAAACCCAAAATCTCATCCTTATTAAAATACAGATTTATCCTACCTTTAGCAGCCATATTATTAAGATAATCGAAAAATTTTTTTTGGAGCAACACTTCCTCCTGGCTCAACAAGATAGGTACGGAATTCTTCCTGGTCTTTTGCTCAAGAAAAGGCTTTTTTGCGTTTAGTCCCATATTATTATTAGGAACTCCGTAGATAGTCTGATCAATTACCACATTATAGTCCGCACTGTTATAAATATTGGTCAGAATATACTTCTCACTTTCTTTCCGGTATTCCTCCAAGTCATAATAGAAGAATAATTTCAGATAGGTACTATCTCTTTCAATATCCAGATGAAACAAATTCTCCTTTACCCAGCTCTCAATCTTTTCTATTTTGTCCACATCAGACTTTCCGTACTTTTGTTCAATTGCCTCATAGGCTTTTCTTAATTGTGGTCTTGTATATTTTTTCTTATAAGGCTCTTTAAATACCTCATAATAGGAAGTCAAGGTTTCTTCCGTTATCTTGCCATTAAAAAGATTTTCCTTCCTAACAAAAAGCGTGAGATAGTTATTGCTATGAATGTTTTTATCAGCAATTGCTTTGTTGGATTCCAAATAACGGCTCATATAATCTGCCGACCGGATAAAATCAAAATACGGATTTGTTGTTTCGACCATTCTTGTGTTTTTATCCATTTTTATTTTTACAGGCTTGTCTGCTCTAAATCCGCCTTCAATTTCATGCAGTATTATGTAATCACCATCCGCAGGTATATGTTCCTTCGTGATAAAGAAATCCTTATTTCCCGGAATGCTTCCTTCCTGATATTTTCTCTCAAAGACTTGTATCACCTCTTTTAACACCTTGTCCCTCCTTCCATTAAAGATATTTGTATCCACAGAACCCGAATCCCCTCGGGCCGTTTTCTCCCAGTCCCACTCCCAGCGCAAAATAAGCAAGTGCTTGTGCTTTACTATTTTCACTAATATGCAAAGTTATCTTATCTGCCAATAGTGAAATGTTATTCTTCATTGGGACTGCGATAGGCTTACAATTATTGAATTCTATGCTGGTAAACAGTTCAAAATCTTCATCCAGTTTGCAATTGTAAAATTGCTTATAATTCTTAATAAGATTAATGCCTATTCTCTCTTCATACTCTTCAAGGCTCATATTACTTCGCCAGTATCCGTAATCATTTTTTATGACTAGTGGCGTCAGCGTGTATATTTTTTCAATATGCTTTTTGGGAATTACTCTTGTTGCAACCGTAAGTACTTTCATATCATTGGTATACGCCGTAAACAAACTTTTTTCTAGATATTCTGCAAGATCCTTATCCACCGTCCTAATTCTAAAGATATATATCTTCCCTTCTTTATAAATCCCTCCTTTTTCTATTGGGAAGAAGCCATCTAGAGAGTAGTTTTTATAAGCATTCTGGCGATGAAAAAGCAGGTATTCCTCCTTTTTTCCAAGCGTTCTGTCAATTAATGCTGAGAGTTTTCTTGGTGTTTCCTCTGCTGCTATGCTGTTTAATAAATACATCTTCGTGCTTAATTCGAAAACCATTTTACACCTCCTTTCTTTTTTTGGATGATATATCCATCTGTTTCCTATATACTATCATAATCTTACATGAAATGTCAATATATTTATTAATTTTATTTCACACTTTATTATTGAATATTTTAAACATTTAATTATTGATTAAAATATATTACTAAAGATGTTTTACATCAAATGTTACAGTTCAAAATACTTTTCATTACCCACTTAATTATATTTAAATACATCAAATGTTATAGTTACGTTTTATTCTAGATAAATTATAATAGTCATGTATTAATCATACTAATTACATTATAGCTTACTTCTTCATTAAAATTATTGACCATGAACACTTTCAATTCTAACAGAAATTCATTTCTCTTCCATAATAACATTCTTAACAATAATATCTTATTTGTCCATAGAAATCATGCCATTTACGAATGATATCTTGCAACCTGGCCTCTACCACATCTATGACATCATGCAGTACCCTTTCCGGGATTTTTGAATTGTTATTACACAACAAACATTTCTCCACACTGGTTATCATACCTTTGTCGCATTACCGGAAGGAACACCTTCTTTAATATGAACATGTACCGGTTCTAAGGGATCTCCTACATTCAACCAAAAATACACAATGTATGCTCCAACTTTAAAGATTTGAGGCATTTCCCAAACCTCCTTGCCTAGCATACCGAATAATTAAATGTGCCATTGATTTTAATATTTCATCAAATTTATCAATATCCTCTTTCGTAAACCCTTCAATATTTTCCCATCTGTATTCAGGTAGATAGCAGTATGCAGAGCAAAAGCCACCATATAGGTTTTTCGAAATATACTTTTACATGTTCTCCTTGATTATAATTTAGAATATCAGAATGTACAATTTCTGTATTATCATCCAATTTCATAAATTCATACATCATAGTATCACTCTCCCTATTTATATTAATACCCATATATTATATTATAATTCAATTTAACCTACGCTGCAAATATAAAAGATTCCTAATCAGAAGCCTACCTTTTATACGTCATAATATTTATTATTCAATCTTCCGTAGAAAAGGAAACCCTCAGTTCTATTTAAACAGCTTCTGTTTTATTCAACTAATATTGGATCCTATAAAGCCTTCCAGCGTTTTCATTTAAATACAGCTTCTGTTATTATTCAACTTTTTATGGGATAAGATTGATATAGGGAATAGTAATTTAAATACAGCTTCTGTTATTATTCAACCCGATACTGGTTACGTATATTTAGTATTCCGTGATGTATTTAAATACAGCTTCTGTTATTATTCAACTTTGTTGATTATGGCTTGGAATCTCCTGTTTATTATTTAAATACAGCTTCTGTTATTATTCAACAACGCCCGTTTTACATAAATTATATTCCTTATGTAATTTAAATACAGCTTCTGTTATTATTCAACTTTTATCTGTCATCGTTCATATCCTCCTTAAATTATTTAAATACAGCTTCTGTTATTATTCAACTTGTACATAGTGAAATCGGACACATATTAGCACAATTTAAATACAGCTTCTGTTATTATTCAACTTGTACATAGTGAAATCGGACACATATTAGCACAATTTAAATACAGCTTCTGTTATTATTCAACATTACAGGGGATTGCTTCTCTTCTGATCTTCTTTGATTTAAATACAGCTTCTGTTATTATTCAACCAAGTCCGGGTAAATAGAAAGGGTAAATAAAATCAAATTTAAATACAGCTTCTGTTATTATTCAACATAACTGCCGTACATGTCCGGGACAAAATTATTAATTTAAATACAGCTTCTGTTATTATTCAACTAAAGGGATCCTACCGCCCCGATCACTATAAAAAATTTAAATACAGCTTCTGTTATTATTCAACCGTATAAGCCGATTTAAGAGATTGTATTATAAGCAATTTAAATACAGCTTCTGTTATTATTCAACTGCCAGCACACGGGCGGAAAGCCTCCGTTTGGGTAATTTAAATACAGCTTCTGTTATTATTCAACATAGAACCCGACTTTGTTGTTCAAAAATTTTTAAGATTTAAATACAGCTTCTGTTATTATTCAACGCAACAACCACAGCAGAAACAGGCTAATAAGCAGCTATTTAAATACAGCTTCTGTTATTATTCAACGGAGGTTCCTGTTATGAGCGCGTTCGGACCTGTGATATTTAAATACAGCTTCTGTTATTATTCAACTGGTTATAGAGGCATATGGATATTTACTTATCTTATTTAAATACAGCTTCTGTTATTATTCAACAAAGAGTGTCTTTTCGTCGCCTGTTGAGGTTACATCATTTAAATACAGCTTCTGTTATTATTCAACGTATTTGAAGTCAAAGGAAAATTTGTAAAAAATTATGATTTAAATACAGCTTCTGTTATTATTCAACTGGAAATATGCTATTATGTATTTAGTGGATATCCATATTTAAATACAGCTTCTGTTATTATTCAACTATCGGAGAGGTATTGGGATATTCTCTCGATATTACATTTAAATACAGCTTCTGTTATTATTCAACCCGTAGATTATTTACTTGGAAAAGACTTAGATGATTTAAATACAGCTTCTGTTATTATTCAACAATGTACGATTGTACAGAAATAGATACTACTATCCGATTTAAATACAGCTTCTGTTATTATTCAACGTCTGTGTAAGTGATTTCTTGTACTCATTTAGTTCATTTAAATACAGCTTCTGTTATTATTCAACTTTATTCCAGTACTCTATTTCTGCTTGCTCTTTTTCATTTAAATACAGCTTCTGTTATTATTCAACTGTGGCAGCATGGTATAATGGACTGGCTTTTCCCAATTTAAATACAGCTTCTGTTATTATTCAACGGATTATTCGAAAAGTATCTTCCGCAAGAAACACATTTAAATACAGCTTCTGTTATTATTCAACAAATATATCGTTAATGAATAACCACTTACCTCCTCTATTTAAATACAGCTTCTGTTATTATTCAACCACGACACGACAGATAGCAGTGGAAACTCCGCACATTTAAATACAGCTTCTGTTATTATTCAACTTACGATGGAGGACAGATATTTAAATAGCTATTAAAATTTAAATACAGCTTCTGTTATTATTCAACTCTAAAAGACCTGCAGAAGAAAGGAGCCTGACCAATTTAAATACAGCTTCTGTTATTATTCAACTTACTCTTCTCTCCTGTTTAACCAGTCTTTGATGTATTTAAATACAGCTTCTGTTATTATTCAACATTGCCGATAAATCCTTCCCCGACATCCCCATATACATTTAAATACAGCTTCTGTTATTATTCAACGGCACTAAAAGTGCCACTACGATTGAGGAATACAAATTTAAATACAGCTTCTGTTATTATTCAACCACTGCTAGAAAGATTAAATATTGAAGAGTTGGATAATTTAAATACAGCTTCTGTTATTATTCAACCAACAGTTGGTGGAAAAATTGACTATATAAAAATATTTAAATACAGCTTCTGTTATTATTCAACAAAAGGCGGAATCGGATACCCGGCAGCTAGTGAAATTTAAATACAGCTTCTGTTATTATTCAACGGATCGGTGAAATTTTCATCCGTCAGCTCTATTTTGATTTAAATACAGCTTCTGTTATTATTCAACTAAAGTAGAACCATTGTCATCAAACGCAATAGAAAATTTAAATACAGCTTCTGTTATTATTCAACAAATAATCCCTTTACATTCATTTCTTTAACATACCAATTTAAATACAGCTTCTGTTATTATTCAACAATTTCCTTGTCCAGCTCAGACACAGCATTGTCGAATTTAAATACAGCTTCTGTTATTATTCAACGGTTGAACGGGTGTTGAAAACTCATATGGAGTTGGGAACTATTTAAATACAGCTTCTGTTATTATTCAACGCGGCAATGTGCAGGATTCCAGGTACATTTTCACCGAATTTAAATACAGCTTCTGTTATTATTCAACACCTCTTTGTAATTCCAAAATCATCCCTCCTTATGTATTTAAATACAGCTTCTGTTATTATTCAACGTTGTAGCGTTTATCAGGTGTAAACTAAGGTGTAAAATTTAAATACAGCTTCTGTTATTATTCAACCGGTAGAGGTTGTCAAGGATGGCGTGAGTATTGTATTTAAATACAGCTTCTGTTATTATTCAACTATCATAAAAATTAGATAGATCCATGGTCCTTTCTGATTTAAATACAGCTTCTGTTATTATTCAACGAATGTATTTGGAGCAAGTATTATGATTCGCAAAACATTTAAATACAGCTTCTGTTATTATTCAACCTATCCACTTTTTAAGGATGATAACTTTTCCATTTTATTTAAATACAGCTTCTGTTATTATTCAACTTTTGAAAATCCTTTTTTCTTCATGCTGTCGATCCAATTTAAATACAGCTTCTGTTATTATTCAACCAAATGCAGGTTTAAAATTATCCCAAAGCACGTCTAATTTAAATACAGCTTCTGTTATTATTCAACGAAATGCAGCCTGGCGAAATACTATTAGTAGCTCATTTAAATACAGCTTCTGTTATTATTCAACATTTTTGTCTGCTGCATTTAATTATGCTATTATAAAATTTAAATACAGCTTCTGTTATTATTCAACATCTTTTGCTTTTCAAGCAGCTCATCAATCCTCCTTATTTAAATACAGCTTCTGTTATTATTCAACCACTAGAAAATACTTACTTTCTATTTACATCATATACTGAAAACTCCCAGAAATCAAGGCATTCCGGTTTTTTTACCAGGCAATAAAGCCAAAACATATATTAACCTCCCGATTACCCACAAAGCATTATAATAAGCCTATCCTGCAAAGTCTCGCACTTAAAACGCCTGGTAAAATCTTTTTATTAAGTCCATTTTTACCATTCCCGACATCCGTCCATATACATACTGCTATTCTCCAAAACAAAAAAGCGTGGGCCGAAATATTACTACCCCCTCCGGGGGGAGGAGAAGATAGTAATATTTCGGCCCACGCTCCAAGTAAAGGAACGAGGCTAACTCTATACAAAAATCTTTCGATTCTTGTCCCAATCTAAACTACATTACTTTTTCACTACACCTTAAAACGCTTCAGATTCTCTTCCAGATTCTTAGAGTAATTCTTCAGCATAACCGCCATATTCGCAAGCTCCTCCAGTGTACTAAGCTGTTCCTGGGTAGAGGCTGATACTTCCTCGGATGCTGCTGCCGCCACCTCGGAAACCTCCGCAATATTATTGATGCTGTTAAGGACACTATCCTTATCCTGGTCAATCTTATGGATTACCTCCATGATCCTGCCTATATTCTGCAGCAGCTCATTCATCGCCATGTCAATCTTATCGAAATACTCTGCCGAGGCCTTCGCCGATTCTGCCTGCTCTTTAATCACCGTGTTTGCTTTCATGACAAATTCCGTGGAAGCCTTGGTCTTTGACAAAATCTCATTGGTCAGGCTCTCTATCTTCTTCGTCTGCCTGCTGGACTGCTCGGCAAGCTTCCTGATTTCCTCAGCAACGACCGTGAAGCCTTTTCCATGCTCACCGGCTCTTGCCGCCTCGATGGATGCATTTAAGGATAATAGCTCTGTCTGCTCTGAGGTTATATTTAAAATCTCCGTGAACTCATTAATGACTGTTATACTTTTTGCAAGGCCGGATATCTGCTCGGCGACCTCTTCCGTGATTGAGATGACCTCCAGCGCCTTCTTGTCAAGAACCTGCGCTGCCTGGATTCCTTCCACCGTATAATCCTTAACATTCTTGGCTGCGGATTCCATGACATTGGTGCTGCTTACAGCATTGCCTATCCCGTCAGCCAAGCTGGAGAATACCTGCACGCTCCTGTCGACCTCTTCACTCTGCATCCCAGCACCCATGGCAACATCGTTAATTGCACTGGATATCTCCGAAGCTGTGCGGGAGGTTGCCTCGGATATCTTTGAAAGGGATTCTGCCGTCTTGCTCACTTCCTCCGACATCTCATTGCTTTGTGATATCAGTCCCCGGAGGCTTTTTACCATGGAGTTAAAGGAGCCGGCTACCTTTCCGATCTCATCGGTGCGCTTTGTCTGGGCTGTGACCGTCAGGTCGCCTTCTGCCGAAAGGAACATTGTCTTTTCTACACCCTTTAAAGCCCTGATCATGTTAAGGGCGAAGAAAAAGCCACCTAATACAGCTAATATGGAGAAAATGGCACCTACTAACACGATCAGGTTCCTGATTTCATTAGATCCCTGTAGCACTTCCGATTCCGGGATAAGGATCATATAAATAAAGCCTGATTTATCGCATTTGTTATATGTAACAATCGTGCTGACATCATTTACCTTCGTTGTAAAGGTATCGGCATCAACCGTTTTTGCCCTTTCCTCAACCTCTGCAAATATAGGTTCTTCTTCCCCTTGTACCATCTCATTGTATGGAAGCGAGGAAATCCGGTTGCCGTTTGCGGCGATCAGGTAGGAGCTGTCGTTTTCACCGACCTTGATTTTGGACAGCATGGACTGGAATGCATCATAGCTTAATTCTATTTTAACTGCCCCTACTGCTTCCGTATCCGAATAGTAAAAGCTTTTAACGGCTTTTCCGACAGTGAGGTATCCGCTATTTATATAGGTATCTACCTCATCCGAATTTAACCATGTCATATCCTTGCTATCAATCAGCTTCTGATAGACGAGGGTTTTACGGACATCCGTAACACCTTCCGGCAATGTACTTGCCGGGCCTATCACATCACCTGTGACATACATTAATGAAATGCTGCTGATAAATTTGTTCGTAATCGTAATACTCTGGATTTCTTTGTCAAGTACCTGTAAAAGCTTCGTTCTTCCCATGCTCCACTCTGCTTTTTCCTTATTACTGAGCCCCTTCTTCGGCTCCAGGTTATTGACCACATCCTGGAATGCAGTGCTTAAGGAAACCTGTAAAAACATCTGGTTAATCCGGTCCATCTCCTGGTCAACCATGTCCGCAGTCTGTGAGGCAAGGGCAGCCTTTGAATTTCTGGACTGCTCCTCAAGAGCCGTTTTTGATATGCTGGTAGCCATGATCCCGATAATCAGGATCGGCACAATAACGACTGTTAATATGACATTAACTAATTTCTGCAATAAACTCATTTTCTTTGTAAGCTTTTTCATTAGTATTACCCCCATGCATAATAATGCCTACTGACAACAGTATAAAACATAACCATCTGCAATAATATTCAAGATCTATACTAACTTTCCAAAAAACATCCTACATTCTTAATGCCTTTTAACCCATGCTGTCTTATTTATATAAGCTCATCCTTCTTATTACTTTACAACCTTTTATTGCTCTGCAACCTTTTATTGCTCTATAATCTTTTATTGCTCTACCATCTTTTATAATTATCAATTTCTATACTATGATTCGTCCCACAAAAGCCTTCTTTAATACTAACGCGGTGAATATGAGTGTGTTTATATCCACTTGGGCGCAGACCGGGCATCCCGTGATTGTCTGCACTTGGCAATCATGGGATGTTAAAGGCAAGTCCAGGTGGATATAAACACACTCATATTTACCTCACAGCCTAAACCTCGCCCACTGAAACTCAAATTCTCATTTTACATCCTATGACTGCTCCGCTTCCCGTCTTCCCTGGTTCCTGTACTCCTTCGGCGTGAGGGCCACATACTTCTTAAACTGCACGGAAAAGTATTTATAATCGCTATAGCCTATCATTTCCGCTATCTTATACACCTTATAATTCGTATTTACCAGAAGCTTTTTCGCCTCCTGCATGCGGAGCTTCTGGATATAGTCAATATAAGTAATCCCGGTAACCTTTTTAAACAAAAAGCTGAAATAAGTTTCCGACAGGTAGACATGCTCGCTGATCATCTTTAAAGTAATCTTCTCGCTCAGGCATGTCGCAATATATGCCTTTGCCTTATCAATGATCATCCGCTGCTCCTTGATTTCCAGCGGGTCAATGGTTTCGTCAATTGCCTTTGCAAGTGCCACCATGACATTGACGATATAGGTTTCCAGCTCCTTGACCGTTAAGGCCTCTTTTACAAATTCACTAAACTCATCCCCAATGATCCTCTCCATCACCCCGTAGCTGTTGGTAATCTTGGATTGAACCATTAATTTGAGGGCAATACAATAATTTTTCACAATCTCCGGCAGTAAATTCTGCTCCGAGAGCGCACGGAACATGGATGTCAGATATTTTTTTGTATCCTCGTGGTTTCCATTGCTGATGGCCACAGCCACATGCTCCATCTCCTCCGGGTAGAACCGGATAAAATTCTGTTCGTACTTGGATTCATTGTTGTCCTGGTAGACCTGGACCCTCTGCTCCCCAAGGTAAAAGTTATTCTGGATTGATTTCTTTGCCTGGGTGAAGGATTTGGCTATATGGTGGATCGACGGGTAGCTTAAGCCGACCCCTATGGTGTAGGGTACCGCCACATTCTTGAACAGGCAGTTATGGATACTCTCACTGATGCTTTCCAGGCAGGGGATCATCAGGGCATCCTGCTTCTCCTTTGACGGGAAGCAAAATACGAAATTAATTGTATCGTAATCCTCTACGATATAATAGACATTGTCAATATTACTCAGTTCCTCTTTTATGATGTTCCGGTAGGAGAAGGTCAGCAGCCGCTTGTCGGTGCCCCAGGAGGATTCCAGCTCCCCAAAGATGCTTTTGCGGTCGAATTTTATCGTTGCCGCGGCAAAATAATGCCCCGTGAAATCCAGCTCCAGGGATGCGGTCTTTTCCTCAAAATCCTTAAACAGGCTGCTATCCCCCTCCAGCATGGATTGGAGGAATTCATTCCTGAGTGTTTCATAGCCTGCATTCAGATAGATGTTGCTATAGTATATCTCTTCCTTAATTTCACGCTTCTGATCCATGCTCTCCTTCAGGGCAGTAAAGGCATCCAGCAGTTTTTTCTTATTGGTGGGCTTCAGTAAATAATCAAAGGCCCTGAAGCTGATTGCCTGGCGGGCATATTCAAATTCAGCGAATCCGCTTAAGATAATAATTTCAATATCAGGATATAGCTGCCTCACTATCTTTGACAGCTCTGTACCGCCCATAATCGGCATTTTAATGTCTGTCAACAATACATCCACCTGAATTTTCTCCAGCTGCTCCAGGGCAGCCTTTCCGTTTGCGCTTTCCGCCACGACTACAAATCCTAGGGATTGCCAGGGAATGCTGTTCACTATACCTCTTCGTATCATATCCTCATCTTCTACTACCATCAATCTATACATAGCTTACTCCTTAATTGGGATACACAGACTTACTGTAGTACCTTCATTTATTTTAGATTTAATACTTATGCCGTAAGGCTCTCCGAAGTATATCTTAATCCTCTGATTCACATTTCTCATACCAATACTATCCCCAACTCCAAGAATTGAGCTGTTCATCTTTAGCGTTATCCTGTCACAGGCATCCATATCCATTCCCTTCCCGTTATCCTTTATCTCAAAGACAATGGTGCGGTCTTCCTTCTTTCCTGTAATATGGATGATTCCTCCTCCTTCTATTCCTCCAAACCCATGGACAATACAGTTTTCAATGATGGGCTGGAGGATGAGCTTCACTGTTTTATAGTGCACGATCTCAGGATCTATGTGCCATTTCACGTCGAACTGGTTCTTGTGCATTATCTTTTGCAGGCATACATAGCTTTTGACATTTTCAATCTCCGTGCTGATAGTGACAAAGGCACCCTTTTCCGATACGCTGGTTTTGAAAAATTCACCGAGGGCCGATACCATTTCCCCGATTTCTTCATAGTTTTTCATCTGCGCGATCCAGAACACATTGTCCAGCAGATTATACAGGAAATGGGGGTTGATCCGCTGCTGCAGGGCTACCAGCTCCAGCTCCTTGATCCTTGTCCTGAGCTGGGTTTCATTGATATTCGTAAGGTAGGTTTCCTCCAGCACTTCGTTTAACCTGTTAAGCATTGAGGTAAACACCCTGTTTAAAATCTTATGCTCATCCTGGGACTCTGTATCTGCTTCTTCCTCCTTCACGACAAATACATCGTCCTCCCTGATATGCTCCATCCGGCCCAACAGCCGGTCCAAAGGGATCTTAATGCTTTCATTTACTAAGTAAATGGTAGTTCCCGAGGCGACCACTACCAGCAGGAAGATCAGGATCGTCGTCATCAACCCAAGCAAATCGTATTTCGTCTTGATAAAGGTATTCTTCACCTTAAGCCCCGTATCCGAGATCGGAACCGTAACCTCATAAACCAGATCCGATTCCTCAAACTGGGAACCTGCAACAACCCTTCCCTGATTGTTCGTGACAGCGATCCTTTGCTTCGCTGAGCCCACGGCATTGTCCAGTACGCCCTTCACTTCTTTCAGGTTAATCAAGACAACATACCTTGCCTTCAGTCCGCTGGTGTAATCCACCTCAACGATTTCCGTACGGCAAAGGACCGGCTGCTTGCCATAATCCAGGTAATACCACCCCAGGCCATCCTTCAAACTGTTCCTGATCTCCTCAATATCAATCAATGCCTTACTATATAAAAATGACGTCCCGTCCTCAAGAATGATAGCCGCATAGTCTATTTCCTCCTGGTTGGACACAATGCTTGCTATGGTATTCTCAATCCGGTTGCTTACCCCCTCGGTCTGATACATGGGAGAGGTGGCATACAAATACATATCCGTTAAAATGTCGTTATTCTCTTTTAAATATTTGAATTTTAACTCCAGCTGTTCAAACATGTCATTGACCCGGATATTGGATTCATAGGCAAAATTGTCATAATTACTTCTCAGGTTGTCCTTATAGTACAGGAATTCGATGATCGCACTGATCGTAATCATGACCGAGATCGGAATCACACACAATATAATAAAGGCATAAGAAAGACGCCGGCGTATCGAAATTTTTCTTAAATTTCTTACAAACTTATCCATACTGCTTTTTACCTTCACTTCCACTGTCCTTATATACCGGCATTGTTACCCTGATCTCTCCCAGCTCCTTATCCAAGACAACCCCGAAGGCATCGCCATAATAAAGCCTTAACCGTTCGTCTACGCTGCTAATACCCTTGGTGTTTAAATCTGTCTTATCCATCAGCCCCAGGAAATACTCCACCGCATGGCCCGTCATGACCACCCGGATGGTATCATGCTCCTCCACAATTGATATGCTGATGCTAATCTCGCTTTCGATATCGTCCAGGTTTACCGAGATGACGTCTTCCACAATCGGATGGATCGCCAGCTTTATGATTTTCGTGTGCCGCATGGACATGGACACATCCCAGTAATTTTCGATCCGGTCACCAAAACGTTTATTTTGTAAAAAGATATAATTATTTACGCTCTCTACCTCATTTTCAATGGTGACATACTCCCGGCCTTTCATGATAATTACTCTTAAATAATTGCCGAGGGCGTTGACAATCTCACTGATGTCCTCGTCCCCCTCCAATTGCCCGTTCCAATAGATGGATTCCAGGGTATTGTACAGGAAATGGGGATTTATCTGCTGCTGCAGGGCGGAAAGCTCCGCCTCCCTCCGGAGCTCCCTCAGCTTTGTTTCCTGGAGCTTGATTTCGTATTGCCGCTGAAGTGCCTCCACCAGGTTCCTGCTCATTTTATTAAAGCCCTCAATTACGGTGTGGTATTCATCATCACCATCATCCTCAACAAATTTCTCCACCTCCGGCTTCTTCATCTCCTCCATTAGTCGGTTGATGGGGCCGGTGATGCTCTTGGTAAGCAATATGGCAAACATAAGAGCCAGTACGGCAAATAGCACCGCTGTAAACAGGGTGATCCCAAACTGGATAAAGGCTGATTTTAAAAGGGTCTGCATGGCTATGTGGTTAACAATGGTCAGGTTCGTATTCGAAATCGACTTGGAGATGGATACGGAAAGCATCTTGTCGCCGCTGAAGGTGGAGCCTACCTGCTCCTCGTTGGAGGCGCTGATAATAATATTATTCTCATCAATGATCATTACCTCGTTCAAGAGGTTCGTGACATTTTCATAGCATACCTTATTGAAATAGGACAGATCCAGGGCTGCGACAATGTTCCCGACACAGACTCCCCCGTCACTGTATATGCCCCTCGTCAGTATTACATAGCTGTCCGGGTCACTGGGGATCTCCTTGGGGCTTACCGTCATAAGTACCTGTCTTGCATCCTTGGACAGCAGCTTACTTGTATCAAAATTGCCATTGGACACCGGAGAGGGATAATAAAAATAACAGTTATTAACCGAAAGCATCTCACAGGCATTAATAGCACCGCTTGACCCAAAGGTACTGCCCAGTACCAGCCGTATGTGATTTTCAATATCACTTTTTTTATTCCAGTCCACCTGCTTGTAGATCATAAGATCATTAACGATCTCAGGGTTCATGGCAACCTCTTCCAGCAGATTCATATGGGAAAACATATAATAGGAGATATTATTGGCGATCTGGGAGGATGATTCCTCCAAAAAGGTCTTTGCCGCCTGCTCGTTTTTGGAAAAGGAGTACACAGCATTATAACCACCGATCAGGAGTATGGGTAAAACGAATACATAAATAAAACACCAGATCAGTTGTCTATAAATACTATATTTGTATAGCTTGTTCAAGCTCCATTCCTTTATCATGCCAAAATATCTGCTAATCATGCAAGCTCCCGTACGCCGCCATAGGCGGTCCTTAAACCAGGGGGTGGATTATGTTTTTCAACCATCCGCATTTTCCCCATCTACTTGTTGTATTGAAATCCCCATACCTTTTCCGCGATATACGACGAATGTCTGATATCATTGCTGTTATCGGTATTAATGATATATGGAGGAATTGTTACTTTTGCCTGGTTATCAGTAATGCTGATATCACAGACCTGCCAATAGGTGTCCCCGTAAAAATACTCCCCTTCCGGAATCTCTTTACCAGCCAGGACATAGTTTGCCAGCAGGTCCACCGTGATATTGCCATAAGATATCACATCCTGGGCAACTGCGGAATCCGCATACCCTTTATTGATCAGATCCACAAAATACGGCTCCGCATCAATTGTTACAAGAATAATATGTCCCTCTTCCCAATTAGGGTACCAATGGTCTGATTCCTGAAGTGCTTCCACCAAGCCCCTTCCCGGATGCTCGCTGGAGCAATGGACCGCATCGATCTGTATCCCTTCCTCAAATGCCTTTAAAAGCTCTTCCTTCACCAGCTCCGGCTTACCTTCCGTTGACCTTGGCAGGTAGTTTATATCGGGATACTGGCTTATTACGGCCTCAAAGCCCTCCTTCCTGAGCCGCCAGGCATTGCTGGTCAGCTCCCCATAAGCGTTAAACACGGTTCCCCTTGCATTTCCGTACTTTTCAATCAGCTGTTCCACAATGGCCTCTGCCGCCATTTGTCCTGCTTTATAATTGTCAAAGCTTACATCAATGGCCAATTTCCCACCTACCGCATTAGTATCGATGGCACACATTGGTATACCTGCCTCATTTCCCCGACGAATTACTTCCTCGATGGAAATGCTGTCAATTGCAGTAGTGATAATCGCGTCCGGCTTCTGTTTAATAAAATTCACAATCTGCTGGTTCTGCCTCATGGGATCATAATCGGCCACGGAGCTTTCAAATACCCAGCCCCTTTCCTCAACCGCCTTTTTGACAGACTCATTTAAAATGGTATAAAAATAGGAATTCAGGCTCTTATGGGCAAATGCAATCGTAATAGCCTTCTCCCCCGTATCGGCAACATCTTCTGTAGCCTTACTGTTGGAATCTATCCTGGTACACGAGGATAATATCATCATGCATATTATTATACCTATAAGAAGCTTACTGCGCCGCATCCCATACCCTCCGCTGCTGATTGTCTGCGTGCCTTCACCGGCTCTGCTATAACCGTCCGGACATGCACTTTACTTAAAAATTATAACATATTTTCTGCGGCTTGTGAATTTCATTCGCCTTTTATTTCTCAAAATGGGATGCCCCTATAAGCAGGAACATCCCAATATATTACTTCTTAGCCCTCATTGCATCGCTTTTGATGGTTTTGAGACGTTTCATAACATCATTTCCGCCTTTTCCGAAATAATCATGCAAAAGCTTATACTCCTGGAACAGCTTATCATACCTCTGCACATAATCAGCATTCGGAATATATACCTTATCCTGAAGACGGGACATATGCTCTGACGCTTCCTGGATGGTATCGTAACCGCCCCTTCCGGCTCCTGCTGCAACAGC
The DNA here is from genome assembly GCA_012839295.1 of Clostridiales bacterium. Taxonomy (GTDB): domain Bacteria; phylum Bacillota; class Clostridia; order Lachnospirales; family Lachnospiraceae; genus Mobilitalea. The sequence continues at coordinate 214,460 of DUNO01000001.1, read as the reverse complement.
TCCGAACAGGGCAGCCCCAAGGGCGGGCGCCTGCTTTGACGCAGAAATACGTATTTCCTTATTGGTTACATCCGCATAGATCTGCATCATCATCTCATTTTTCTGTGCGATGCCTCCGGCGGCGTAAAGCTCCTCAATGGGAACCCCGCCCTCCTCAAAGGCTTCTATAATAATTCTTGTACCATAGGCGGTCGCTTCAATCAGGGCACGGTAAATCTCCTCCGGCTTTGTATGGAGGGTTGCCCCCAATAGCATGCCGCTAAGGTCAGCATCCGTTAAGATACTGCGGTTCCCGTTCCACCAATCCAGCGCAATCAGCCCGCTCTCTCCCGGGAGCTGGTCTTTCACCTTTTCCTCAAGGAGCTGGTGGATACTGATTCCTTTCCCCTCAGCCTCTTTCTCATAGCTGCCCGGTACACAGTTTTTAACCAACCAGTCAAAATGGTCGCCGACACAGGCCTGGCCTGCTTCATAGGCATAATAACCCGGAACCACACCGTCCTCTACAACACCTCCGACCCCTGGGATAAAATGCTCTTCCTTGCTCATCATGATATGGCAGGTACTGGTTCCCATAATCATAAGCATCTTTCCAGGTCCCGTAATCCTGACTGCCGGCAGGGCCACATGTGCGTCAACATTTGCAACCGCCACAGGAGTCCCCTCTGCCAGTCCCGTCAATTCTGCCGCACTTTTCGTAAGATATCCGGCGCAGTCCGTTGTAGCATAGATATCGGCCCTCAATTTATCTTCCACAAAATTCTCCAGCTTGGGATCCAGCGCCGCAAAGAATTCCTTGCTGGGATATCCGTCCCGTTTTGACCAGACCGCCTTATAGCCTGCCTGGCAAAGACTTCTCTTTTCTTCTCCGACGAGCATCATAACCACCCAGTCTCCGGCCTCAATAAAGCTGTCCATAGCCTGGTAGATTTCTTCATCCTCGTGGAGTATCTGCATTGCCTTTGGAACTACCCACTCGGAGGACATCCTGCCGCCATAGCGGGCCATGAATTTCTCACCCCTGCCATGGGCGACCTCATTAAATAAATCTGCTTCCCCCTGGGCCGCATGATGCTTCCACAGCTTAACATAGGCGTGGGGCCTGTCCTTGAATTCTTCCTTAAAGCAAAGGGGCGTGCCCTCTTTATCCACCGGAAGCACCGTACAGGAGGTAAAGTCAACGCCGATTCCGATTACCTGCTCCTTGCTGACATTTCCCAGCCTAAGTACCTCCCGTATTGTAGTCCTTAAAACATCCAGGTAATCCTCCGGATGCTGTAACGCCGTTTCACTGGGCAGGCGCTGTGTGGAGCCGGGCAAATATTCATCCATAACTGCATGCTTATATTCCGACACAGCAAAGCAAACCTCTTCCCCGTTTTCAACATCTACCAGCACTGCACGTCCGGACAGGGTACCATAATCGATACCAATGGTATATTTTTTCATCATCTTCCTCCTTGATACCAAGCCTGATGCTGCCCTGCAGCATCGAAGTCAACTTAAATCTCCAGATTAGAAGCAGGTGAAAGCTCCATCAATAATAAAATCTGATCCGGTTGTAAAATCGCTGGTATCGCCTGCAAGATAAACAGCAATTGCCTGCAGCTCATCCGTACGTCCCAGCCTGCCCAGAGGCGCGATCTTGTTCCATTCATCAATCAGTGCCTTTAAGTGGGGTGCGTTCATTACAAGCTCAGTTCCGATATATCCGGGGCTGATGCTGTTAACCCTTACACCGCGTTTTGCAAATTCAACAGCCATAGACTTAGTCAGCTGAATTACGCCGGCCTTGGATGCATTATAAGAGCACTGGGGCTGTGGCACATTAACAATATGCCCGGACATGGAGGCCGTATTAATAATAGAACCCTTGCCCTGCTTTAACATAACCTTGGCTGCTGCCTGTGAGGTCAAGAAAACACCGGTCAAATTAATATCAATTACCTTCTTAAACTGATCCAGGGTCATCTCCTCCGCCGGAATATTCATGCAGATACCCGCATTACAAAAAGCAACATCCAATTTGCCAAATTCCTTCAGTATCGTATCAATCATCTGGTCCACATCTGCCTGATCCGTAACATCCGTCTTAATAGCAATCGTCCTGACTCCTGTAGCCTCTGCAATCTCCTTCGCAGTCTTCTCTGATTCCTCAATATCCACATCAACAATCGCCACATGGCTTCCTGCCTCAGCAAGTGCACTAGCAATAGCCTTACCGATTCCTCTCGCACCACCTGTAACAAATGATACCTTACCATCCAAACGCATTCTCTCTATAATTCCCATATATACTCTCCTTTATCACCTTTTATCTAAATCATTTTCCTCAACAAACACTAATATAACAATATTATTTTCCCTAACAATCATTAATATAATAATTCGCCCAACAAAAAAGCTTTTTATAATACTAACGCGGTGAATATGAGTGTAGATATATCCACCTGGGCGCAGACCGGGCCTCCCGTGATTGCCTGCACTTGGCCATCACGGGATGTTAAAGGTAATCCCAGGTGGGTATATCTGCGCTCATATTCACCTCACAGCCTATCACTCACAACCTAAACCTTCGCCCATCTGACCCGCAAATGAAACCTTATTTATTTTAAGTCAGTGCCCTCTTCTTTTGGAAGCTGTCAAAGCCTACCGCCAATACCAGTACGATACCCTTTACAACCATCTGCATATAAGTACTTACATTCAAAAGAACCATGCCGTTCGACAGGATTCCTATAATCAACACGCCGGCAACCACGTTCGACATCTTACCAAAACCGCCGGAGATGGAAACACCACCGAGCACAACGCAGGTAATAACGTCGAATTCATAGCCCAGACCTGCCGTAGGCTGTGCTGAATTGGTACGGGACAGCATAACGATACCTGCAAGACCTGCAAATAAACCGGATAATGCATAAACCAGATACTTTGTACGGCCTACCCTGATACCGGAAAGCTTCGCAGCATCTTCATTGCCGCCCACAGCATAGAAATAGCGTCCGAAATAGCTCTTATTTAAAATGAAAGAGCCAATTGCGAAGCAGACAATCATGATAATTACCGGAACCGGAACGGGTCCCAGATAGCCCTGACCTATTACCTTGAATCTCTCATCAAAACCATAAATCGGTGTACCTCCGCAGATGAGATAGGAGATACCCTCAAAGACAATCTGCGTCGCAAAGGTTGCGATGATCGCAGGAATTCCAATGGATGATATCATGCAGCCGTTTATGACACCAACGAGCATGGACAATATCAAGGATACAACAACAGCGGCAACCATACTAAAGCCCATATTTACCATTAAAAACGCGCCTACGATATTAACAAAGGTAATGATTGAACCGGTGGAAAGGTCAATACCGGCGATCAGGATGACAAAGGTCATTCCTATGGATGCGATGCCTAACATGGATACCTGGCGTGCTATGGTAAATAAATTACTTGTGGATATAAACCTATGGTTTGCCAGCGAAAATGCTATGAACAGGACTATAAATACAATCCAGATAGCTTTTTCCTTTAATATTCTTATTATCGTGCTCTTCATGTTTACCTCCTAAACGGCAGATGCCATTTTCATTATAGTTTCCTGGTCAAATTCGTCCTTCTGCAATTCACCGGTAATCCGACCTTCTGCCAAAACTACAATTCTGTCTGACATTCCCATTAATTCTTCCATTTCTGATGAAATTAATAAAATTGTTTTTCCATTTTCGATTACTTCGTTCATCAGTTTATAAATCTCAGCTTTGGCACCTACATCAATTCCCCGTGTCGGCTCATCAAAAATAATCAATTCTGAATTCGCAGCAAGCCATTTGCCGATAATAACCTTCTGCTGGTTCCCGCCACTTAAGTTTTTTACCAATTGATGCAGTGTAGGAGTTTTTATTAATAACTCCTTCTCGTATTTCTTCGCCGTTTCAAATTCCTTTTTATTGTTAATTACTGACGCTTTGGATATCTTCTTGTAGATTGGCATATTAATATTGTTTTTGACAGACACGCCAAGCAAGACACCGTGACGCTTACGGTCCTCGGGTACCAGGGCAATTCCCAGGTCAATCGCCTCCCTCGGAGCCTTTGGATTGATCTCCTTCCCCTTAAATATCATCTTTCCTTCTGTCTTCTTTGCTGCACCAAAAATCATCTGTACCAGCTCTGTACGGCCCGCACCTACCAGCCCGCCGAGCCCAAGAATTTCACCTTTACGAACCTGTAAATTAATATTCTTATCTCCATTGCCGCTCACATCCTGTAGCTCCAGGACAATTTCATCCTCCCTATAGCGTGCCTCGCGGGGAGGAAAAGTCTCATTCAAAGAACGTCCCACCATTAGCTGGATCAGCTCATCAACATGGGAATCCTTTGTAATCAGCGTTTTGATATACTCACCGTCGCGCAATACTACAATACGGTCTGATAACCGATATATTTCTTCGAGCCTGTGGGAGATGTAGATAATGGATACTCCCTTTGCTTTTAATAATTCACATACCTTGAACATACTCTCAACTTCAGCATTGGTAAGGGGTGCGGAGGGCTCATCCATGATCAGCACCTTCGCATCCTGTAAAATAGCCTTAGCAATTTCGATCATCTGCTGATAGCCAACCGTAAGGTCGCCCACCAGGGTCTTAGGATTGATTTTGATATTTAATTGGGCAAACGCTTTTTCAGCTTCCTTCTCCATCGCTTTTTTATCAATAACGATGCCTTTTCTGATCGGGTTCCCCAGAAAAAGATTCTCGGCAGCTGAAAGTCCTTTTACATTATTAAATTCCTGATAAATAATCGCTATCCCATTTTCTGCAGCAAGCTGGGGGGACATCTGGGTGAATTCCTTCCCATTAATCACTATTTTACCGGAGGTCGGGATAACCGCACCGGAACAGGTTTTGATCAACGTGGATTTTCCGGCGCCATTTTCTCCAATCAATGCAAGAATTTCACCCTTTTTTACCTCCAGGGAGACATCCTTCAGTGCAACTACACCGGGATATTCTTTCCTAATATGCTGCAACTCTAAAATATACTCATCACTCATTATTTACACCACGCATTCTTGTTTTTTTGAATGTGGAGTTATTCCTAAGAACAACTCCACATTCACAATTTGTACTATAGCCTTATTATTATTTATAATCTGCCAAGTACTCAGCTGCATTTGAACTATCAATAACTAAAAGTGGTCTAACTAAGTTCTGCTCTGCAAAAGTTTCACCGTTGAGAAGCTTATCATAAAGATCAACAACTGCTGCAGCTGTTTTCTTGTTGGAACCTTCAAAGCCTACGGATGCCCTTGTTGCTTCACCGTTAACAATTGCTTCTAACTGCTGCTCTGTAGCATCTGCGGAGAAGATACCCATATCCTCAGGAATCTTGCCGCCTGTCTTGGTCATGAACGCTTCGTTAGCGCCGATGTCGCCGCCTGCACCGATGGAGCAAACAATCTTGGTATCAGGGCTGGCCTGAAGAATAGTCTCCATGTTGGTTAATGCTGACTGTGCATCAATTGCGGGCTGCTGTGCAACAATCTTGTATTTGCCCTTTGCAATTTCTTCAAGAGCGTTTAAGATACCTGTTTCTCTTTCAAGAAGGATAGGAGTCTGAGGATAGTTCATAACTGCTACTTCAGCTGGCTTATCCTCTGTGTAATGCTCATTGATGAACTTTGCTGCTGCCTCTCCGATTGTGTAACCTAACTTGGTATTGTCAAGAATCCAGTTAAGGTCTGTGTTTGTCATTGCATCATCCCAGCACATTACCTTAATTCCTGCATCTCTTGCCTGCTTTAAATAATCTTCAATCGCGTTAGGATCGGAAGGATGAACCATGATCAGGTCAACCTGGTTTGTTACGAAGTTTTCGATCTGCTGGATCTGTGTAGCTGAGTTATCGTTACAAGCAAGAATGGTATATTCCCATCCTTTTTCCTTCAAAAGCTTCTCTACTTCGCCAAAAACGCCTGCCCAGTAGCTGTTTTCCAGTGACTGGAGTGTAATACCAACCCTGAAAGGTTGCGCTGCATCTGTTGTGTCTCCACCTGTGTTGGTATCCTCTGTCTTGGTATCCGGTGCTTTTGTAGCTTCAGTCTTGGTGTTCGTTGTATCCTTGCCAGGCTCTTTTGTGCTACAGCCTACCATGCCGGATAATACCATTGCCCCAACCAGTAACAAACTAATGATTCTTTTTTTCATTTACTTTCCTCCTATTTAATAATTTTATATATAAACAGCGGTATGCTGTTTATTTCCTTAATCATTTAATTGGATAACAACCTTTCCCTTCCTCCGGTATTCCACATTCTCGAAGGCCTCTACACAATCCTCAAGGGCTATGATGTCGCTGACCATCTCCGTTACATTCAGCTTGCCGGATTCGAGGATCGCAATTGACCGCTCAAAGGTATATGGATTGATGAAGGATGAGGTAAGCTTTAATTCCTTTTTAAATACCAGCTCCGGATCCACGCCCACTGCTGTGCCGGGTCCCGTAAGCCCGAACATCATCACCGTTGCGCCCTTGCCGGCACACCGGATGGCACTTTCAATGGTGCGGACATTACCAACACATTCAATCACCACGTTAACATTCTTACAATTTGCCTTCAGTACGGCTTCTATATCTTCCTCCAGCGGATTAACCACCAGGTCCGCCCCCAGCTTCAATCCCATCTCCCTTTTTTCAGCCACCGGCTCCGAAAGGATGGTTTTGCTGGCTCCGGCCATCCTGGCCAGCTGCAGCATGATAAGACCGATTGGCCCCCCGCCGATTACCAGCACCTCGTCGCCGAGCTTAATGTTGCATAAATCAATACCATGGAGGCAACAGGATACAGGCTCCGTCATGGCGGCGGTTAAAGCATCCATGCCCTCTTTAAATTTGAAGACCTGCTTTTCACAAACAACACAGTACTGGGCAAATCCACCGTCGCAGGTTGTTCCGATTCCAATAACATTTTCACAAAACTGCTCCATTGCATTCTTGCAATAATAGCACTCACCGCACATGTTATTGGGATCCACCGTAACCAAATCACCAACCTTCACCTTGCTGACCTTTGCTCCCGTCTTCTCTACGGTTCCTGAAAACTCATGACCCATGATCAATGGCGGTGTGGCTTCAAAGGCTCCGCCGTCCCCGCTGTATATATGTATATCTGTACCGCATACTCCACAGTATTTAACCTTGATCAAAACATCTGTATCACCGATTTCGGGAACCTTTACATCCTCTACCCGGATGTCCTTTGGCCCATTATAGACTAATGCTCGCATATTCATACAAATACCTCCTCAAGTATTTACAGCAAATTAACTCCTAAACAATTCCTTCTTACATCACATGCCAGCTTTTCAAATGTCTTTTATCAATCATTTTATAAAAGCAACTCCATTATCTACCATAATGGATATTTTGTCAATATATTTTTTATTTTTTCCTTGTTTATTGGTAAAACCCCATAAAAACTTGGGGAATCATTTTCCAAAGCTTGTCAGCCGTTTATGTATTATTAACATATCAATAGATTAACTGAAATTCAAATCAATTAATATCCCAATTGCTTTCTAATTATCTAACTATCTTACGAATTTATCCTAGTATAATTTTTAATGACCATGGTAACTTATTTTCAGATAGGATTTTTAGTGCAGTCCGGCCCCGCAAAATATACAAAAAGCGCCCTCCGTTCTGCCATTAAACGAAGGGCGTTTTTAATGCTGCCAATTTATTGGGACCAGCATCCATGTATTTTCGATATATTTTGATATGTTCGATAACCAATTGATAACCAGGGCGTTGCCGTTCTATCAGCCTATCGGTATAGCTCCCGGATAATCAAGCATTTTCGACAGGCGCAGCAAGGTCAGCCTTCTGCGGACATAGGGGCACAGCCGTAAAGTCAGCTCTTTCAGGCTATCCTGCAGGCCAATTTCCTTCATATCCGTTACACAGCCGGCCAGGCTCAGCTTCTCCCTCATCTGTTCCGCCTCCGGCAGCTCCTCCAGGGCTTCCTTAATCAAGGGTAACGCGTTATCCAGCACCTCGGGCCGGACTGTCTCTAATATATTCTGTCCATTTTCCTCCAGGACACCTTCATAGAGCCCCTTCTTCCCAAAGGTCTGCATCAAAATTTCAGTCTCGAATCCGCTGTGGCCATTCACCCTGCATTGGCCGCTGGTGATTGCCTGCTTAAGCCTTTCATAATGCTCCAGGCATAATAGGAGGCCGATGGACACCTTCTCCCCGTGAAGGGCATCCAATTTATCATTCAGGATCTCCATTTCCCAGAAATGAGCCACATGGTGCTCTGCTCCCGATGCGGGCCTGGAATTTCCCATCATCTGCATTGCCAGCCCGGATAGGATCAGTGCATACATCAGCTTCTCCATGCTTTCCTTATCCTGCATCCTGATTTTATCAAGCACTGCTTCCACTTCACCCAGTGCCTCAAGCTCCAATTGGTTTATTTGCTCACAGAAGAACTCCCCCGTAACAATACTGGAGACCCTCCAGTCCAGCAGGGCAGTATATTTTCCCATCAGATCGGAGATTCCTGAAGCCGTTAAGCGATAGGGGGCAAATGCGAAAATATCCGTATCCGCCAACACATAAACCGGTGCTACTGCCGGTATGGTCCTTTTCATACCCTGCCAGGTCATTGCCGCAACCGTAGAGACGAACCCGTCCACACTCGCGGCAGTAGGTACGGAGATAAATGGAATGCTGCGCTCCTGCGCCATATACCTGGTAATGTCATGAATGGTGCCGCTTCCGACCGCAACCAGAACATCAGCATCGGAGGGCAATCTCTTTTGAACCCACTCCACCTGCCTGTCATCGGCATGTATGTCCGAACCCTCCAGCTCCAGCACCTTGTATGCTTCAAAATATTCACCCATGCTTTCCTGGGAAGCTTTTTTTGTGTTGCTATCACACAGGAATACCGGATTATGATATTCTGCAATAATCCCCTTCAGGTATCTTACTGCCTGAGCCTCAATAATAATATTTTTTACGGAAATCTCATGTTTCCTGCCACAGCTGCAGGAGGCATTGAATCTGCTTAATTCTACCTTCATACTCGTTTCTCCAATCTGAATTGATGCCAATCTTCCACTTGAGGAAAACTTGGCTTCTACTGTACTCCGGCTTACCACCGGCTTTAGAATTAATCCTCTCTATAACTTCCATCATGTGTTCCAGAAAAATTATACTTTATTATTTGCCATATTTCCATATAATTCTATTATATGAAGCAAATTCATCTTCCTGTAATCGAGATGCACGGCGCAAATGCAGCGCCTTTTATGAGAAGTTAAAAAGCAACTTCTCATAACTTATATAATGGGCAATAGCAGATATAGGACTTGGAACCAAGTAAAAGATATTGAATTTATTATCAATATTATTCTTTAACAGAGCCGATCCTTAAGCATATCATTGCTTCATTTTATAATTACTGTCGTATAATAACCGGTAGAATCCGGGATTTTATCTATTCCCCTCATTATCTTCTCTTCCTTCATCCCACAATTTTCAATGGCAAAGACCTGGCATTCCTTTTCCCTGGCAAGCTCCTTGATTTCCTGCAGCTTATTTCCTGCCTTCATTAAAATCTTAGTCCCGGGCAACTCAAAAACCTGCGATACCCCATAGGTTGCCGGAATGATATGGATTTCCTCCTCCGCCTCTCCCAGGGAGATTCCCAGGGTTGCCCCGATTGCACAAAAGGATGGGATGCCGCTGACAATTTCCGCCTCATAACCCCCGGCCCTCACCTTCTTATCAAGATACATATAGGTGGAATAGATCGTAGGATCACCCAGGGTTAAAAATACGATTACTTTACCCTCCTCCAGCTTTCCAACTATCTTTTCCTCATTCCTTCTGCGGCTTTCCTCCAGGATAAGCTTATCCTTTGTCATAGGATATTCAAGTAATATATATTCCTTCCCCTCAAGCCCGGGATATGCCCCCAGCGCTATCTGGTAGGCTACACAGGTTTCCTTATTCTTACTTGGAAGGGCAATGATATCACATTCTGAAATCAGCCTCACCGCCTTTAGGGTTAAGAGCTCAGGATCCCCCGGCCCAACTCCGACACCATATAATTTTCCTGCCATAAATATGTCCTCCCTCCGTTTATCAATTCTATTTCCTGTAACCTTATTCCTCCTACTTCCGTTCCTTATTAAGCATATATAGCAGGGCATTACAAATAGCCGCCGCTACATTGCTTCCGCCCTTTCTTCCCCTGGCGACGATGTGGGGGCACCCGGACTGTATCACCAGCTCCTTGGATTGCACTACATTTACAAAGCCTACCGGAACCCCAATGATCAAGGCCGGATTTAACTTTCCTTCCTCCATCAGCTCATAAAGCCGTATTAACGCCGTAGGCGCATTGCCTATTGCAAAGATTAATTCCTTATCCAACAGGGAAGCCTTATCCATACTGGCTGTGGCTCTTGTGGTGCCCTTCTGCCTTGCGGTGTCCGCAACATCCTCATCCGACATGAAGCAGAATACCTCTCCCCCGTATTTTTTAAGTACCTTCTTATTAATACCTGCCTTTGCCATCTGGGTATCCGTAACGATCGACGCGCCTCTTTCCAATGCTTCCAATGCCTTTGCAACGGCATTTTCTGAAAAAACAAGGGTGTCTGCATATTCAAAATCCGCCGTCGTATGAATAACCCTCTTGATAATAGGCGCCTTTTCTTCCTCAAGAACTATGTCACCTAATTCCTGGGTGATAATTTCAAAGCTTCTGTTTTCTATCTCCATAGGCAATACTTGCTCAAGCTCTATTTTCATTCCCATCCCATGCCTTTCCAATTTCAACCATTTGAGTATTCGCAAAACATTATAGTTCTTAAGTAACTGTAAAACACTGTAGTTCTTATAGCTATATAGACAGCTCTGCCATATGATTCATCCAACAATACTAACGCGTCGCATATTGCAGGCAGCTTCCCAAGAAACCATAGGGTATCCTCGGATTAGAGTAGTAGTATAAGTGAGGGAAGCCTGCCGCTAACCGCCCATTCCCGTGAATACATTTCCACTGGATATCACGCAAGGGTTTTCTTGCCGTAAAGCTATCCCCGCAGCTGGTGCTGTCAAAATAGTGGAATTCATGTGCGCCGATCCTTTCACCTTCAGCCGCCAGCATCTGATCTGTATTGGATACTAAGGTGATATAACCAAAGCGGTTCAGCCTGTCGGTTTTATACACTTCTCCGGCAATGGCTCCGACCATTGGATAACGCTTCTTTTCCATGTCCTCCATGGTTTCATGCAGGTACATAAAGCCCCCGCACTCTGCGATACAGGGCAAACCCGCCAATAGCTTCTCTTTCATAGAGCGGATCATGCTTTTATTGCCGCTCAATTGCTCCGCAGCCAATTCCGGGTATCCGCCGCCCAATATCAGGCCGTGGATTCCGACAGGCAGCTCCTGATCATGAAGGGGTGAAAATTCAACGAGGGTCGCCCCCATATCCTTTAGAAGCTCCAGATTGTCCTGGTAGTAAAAACAAAAAGCCTCATCCTTTGCCACGGCAATCACCGGATTCCCCTCTACCCTGGGTATCTCCGGCTTTTGGTAGCCAAGCTCCTTTGCCCCTGTTGCTATGCTCCAGATCTCATCCAGCTCCAGGGTTTCCTCAAAGACCTTTGCCAGCTCATCCAGCTTTCCCTGGAGGTTATCCACCTTCTCCGGGGTAACCAGCCCCAGGTGCCTGCTTTCAATGACCATATCCCGGATAAAGGGTACATATCCAAGCACCTTCACAGGCAGCTCTTCCTCCACCGCTTCTTTCATCCCGGCATAAAGCTTTTGCGGCATCTGGTTTAAGATCACTCCTACAATGCCGCTGTCCTTCTTATACTCCAAAAATCCCTTGATCACAGGTATCACTGAGAGGCTCATGCCCTTGCAGTTAAGGACCAGGATCACCGGAGTATCGGTTATTTTCGCAAGCTCATAGCTGGAGGCATGGGTGGAGGTTCCCTTTAGTCCGTCATAATATCCCATAACGCCTTCCATCACAGAGATATCAGCGGTCTTTGCAGTCCTGGCAAACAGGTATTTAACTGTCTCCCCGTCACAGAAAAAAGTGTCCAAATTCCTTGATTTTGCTCCAATAATCTCGGAATGGAACATGGGGTCGATATAGTCCGGGCCGCATTTAAAGGATGCCACCCGGTATCCCCTGTTCAGAAATGCCCGCAGGATTCCACAGGTCACCAGTGTCTTTCCGCTTCCGCTGGAAACTCCGCCAATCATAATCCTAGGCAATCCCATCCCCGCTACCTCCTGAAAATGCTATAATATATACGGGATTCTGGCCCATCATCATATGATAGCCTCCCAAGGTCTGAGCCTTTGAAATCGATGCCTGCACAAATTCCGCATTCTCAATCCTCAAAGCCTTCAGGGCGCTGGTAGCCTCCGCCACCGTCTCTAAGGCAACGGCATTGATTACCACCCTCACCCCTGGATTACGGTCAAGCAGCCGGGTCAGGACGCTCCTTAGATTTCCTGAGCTTCCGCCCACAAAGGCATGGGTCGGCACCGGCAGCCCTTTCATCGCCTCCGGCGCTGTCCCCCGGATGACCTCCAGGTTGTCCACACAGAATTTCCTTTTGTTTTCCTCGATTAGTTGAACTGCTTCCTCCTTTTTCTCAATGGCAAATACCCTGCCCTTGTCTGCCAACAGTGCCATTTCCACCGCTACCGATCCGGTCCCGGCTCCGATATCATAGATTACGGAGTCACTTTTCAGCCTCATTTTCGAGACAGAAATCGTTCTGACCTCTTCCTTCGTCATCGGAACCTTGCCCCGGATAAAGGCTTCATCCGGCAGCCCATGGGTAATGGCCGAATTCCTTGCCGCCGGATTCTCTATCAGCACAGCACATAGCTCTGAGAAATCCTGCTTAATCAATTCGCCCGGTGTTCCAACCCATATCCGTTCCTCAGGGTAGGAGAGCCTTTCACCTACGGAAAGAATAACCTCCGTATATCCATAATCCATCAGCTTCCTGCAAAGCTCCTTCACCCCCTGCTTTCCGCCGAGGAGGGTAAATATCTTTTCCTCCGTCCTGATTCCATGCAGGATATTTTCCTCCCTTCCGTGGATGCTGTAGAACCTCACATCCTCCCAGGAGGTTTTCAGTAATGCGCATAAATAGACACAGGAAGAAATTCCGGGTAACACTGTAACCTCGTAATCTTTAAGCTCAGCCAGCAGTTTTTTTGCTCCGCTGTAGAACCCCGTATCCCCTGATAAGGCAACTACTATATTCTTATATTCCGGATGCTCCTGGATAAACCCACGGATTTCTGCCGGTTTATAAGCCTCAAAGACTGGGCGGTTATAAGCTTTCAAAACCCCCAGGATACGGCCGGCTCCGATTAGGAGATCCGCCCTCCCGCAAGCCTTTGCTGCCTCTATGGTCATATTTTCCGGGGAGCCCATACCGATCCCCACCAAAGCAATATGCTGCTTTAATTTTAATCCGTAACGTTCTACCAATAGCTTCAGGCATTCCCCATAGGACAAGCCCTCTTCCTTACCCGGCCGCCCGATGACGATCATCTTAACCCCCGCACGGACCACGGCATTGATTTTCTCAAGGAAGCCCCCGGCTTTTCCTGATTCCTTTGTCACCAAATACCTGGCATCGATCTGCTTTAGCATGGCGTAATTTAATTCCTCAGAAAAAGGCCCCTGCATGCAGATCAGGTTCTTCCCTTCAAAGCCAAGCTCCGCACATTGGGCGACAACCTCCGGCGTGGATAGCACCCGGGCATAAAAACGGATCTTATAATCAGGAACGCAGGTATACTTTGCCAGCTCCTTACTGCCGGTGGTAAGAAGGACATTTCCTTCGGTGCCTTTTAGATACCCGGCTGCCTCCTCCACCGATTCCACATAAAGGATATTATCATTTTCCGCCTGAAGGCTGTCCCGCAGCAGCCGTAAATATTCTTTTCCCGATTCTTTGCAGGCCTTTTTGATGTTCTCCGACACAATTACCGCATAGGGATGGGTAGCATCAATTACCAGGGATACCTGCTCTTCCTTCATCAGCCGCCCCATTTCCTCCGCATCCAGCCTCGACGAGGTTACCGTAATATCCTCCCCCTTCGGAAGAAGCTTCTCCCCGTATTCCGTCGCCACGCAAACATGAATCCAAATTCCGCTGCCGGATAACTCCTCCGCCAGGCTTCTCCCTTCCGCCGTACCCGCAAAGATTAATATTTCACTCATACGCACCTTCCTTACTTCCCTAATCTCATATAGGTGGTCGCAAAACCCGAAGACTACCGCGGTGAATATGAGGATATCTATATCCACCTGGGCGCAGACCGGGCTTCCCGTGGTTGCCTGCACTTGGCAATCATGGGATGTTAAAGGCAAGCCCAGGTGGATATAGATACCCTCATATTCACCTCACAACCTACCCCTCGCCATCTACTTCTCGAATCCTGCCACCTCATAGCCCCTCGGAGTGACCATATATCCATCAATTTCCTTCGTCTGGGAATTCCCGATAAATACCGTCGTAAACATATCCACCGGAGTATCCCTAAGCTCCCGCAAGGATAAGATTCTTCCCTCTTCCCCTTCTCTTCCGATATTGACAACAATTCCGCACACCGTTTCCTCCCCTGCATATCTCATAACAATATCGCAGGCCTTCCGCAGATAATCGGCACGCTTCTTACTGGAGGGATTATATAAGCAGATAGCAAGATCAGCTTCTGCCGCACATTCCAGCCTCTTCTCGATCTTTTCCCAGGGTGTCAGCAGATCACTCAGGCTGATCACCGCAAAATCGTGCATCAGCGGAGCTCCCAGCACACTTCCTCCCGCTAAGGCAGCAGTAACCCCGGGGATCAGCTCTACCTCAGTCTCGGGGTATCTTGTCCCCAGCTCCAGAATAAGCCCTGACATTCCATACACTCCTGCATCCCCGCTGCAGATCATGGAAACCGTCCTGCCGGTGTTAGCTACCTCAAAGGCCTGGATACACCGCTCCATCTCCCGCTTCATTGGGGTTGTCATAAATTCCTTTTCCGGAAAATGCTCCTTCACCAAGTCCACATACACCGTATATCCAATGATGGTATCGCTCATTTCCATCGCTTTTACCGCTTTCATTGTCATCTGCTCATATTCGCCCGGACCAATTCCGACCACGTATAATTTATTCAAAGTAAATCACCTGTTCCCTTCTTGCCATACTGACGGTTACTCCGTCCCTTGCAGTCTTTCCCTGCACCAGCCGCCCATAGCTGCTCCCGAGGATGGCCGCCCTTTCACACACATTGCCGGTGCCTGTAACCTTTTTTACATATTCGGATTCAGAAAAGCTTCCCGGAACTGCCTCTAATTGACCGGAGGAATAGGTATGGAATTCCAGCCCATATTTCCTGCAAAAATCCACCAGACCCTTTTCCTGGCTCTTCAAATCAATGGAAGCTACGTTCCTTACTGCATGTATGGAGATACCCTGCCCCTCCAGCGCCTCAAGCACTGCCTGCTCTATTTCCTCCAGAGTTTTCCCCTTCCTGCAGCCGATACCAAGGGTAATGACCCTGGGAATCAGGTTCAGGGTTTTCGCAAAAGGCCCGCTTTTTTCACTCAGCGAAATGCAGATCCCATACTCCGTCTTTAACTCCGGCGTAATTTGCTCCGGAAGGATACCCTTGATCTGAAAATCGCTGGCAAAGCCTATCTTCTCATGCCTGAGTAAGGCAGCCGAAATCCTTTTTGCATATTCCATATTGGAAATAAACAAATTATTCTTTCCCGCAAATACATCTACCGCAAACAGCTGGTTAAGGTCTGTAGCCGTTGTAATCACCGGCATTGAATTAAGGCTCAAGGAAAGCTCACCGGCCAGCTCGTTGGCCCCGCCAATATGCCCGGACAGGACCGGAATGACAAACCTGGCCTTTTCATCAATTACGATGACTGCCGGATCCGTTGTCTTATCCTTTACAAAAGGGGCAATTGCCCTGACCGCAATCCCGACGGCTCCAATGTATATGATTGCGTCCGCATCCTGAAACTGTTCCCCTGTCCATTCCTTAAGCCTTACTTTTAAGGGGCGGATGGAGGAACCGGCCTCCGGCTCCCGGATATAAGCCTCCATTGCATAAGCATTTACTTCATACCCAAGGGTTTTTAATTCTGAGGCCACCGTACTGCACAGCCTTGTCCCATTTCCTGTAAAACTGACGATGCTTATCTTCTCCATGGCACCTCTTCCTACTCCGCCGCCTTCCTGAATTCTGTCGAAAATGCAGGATTATAAAGCTCAGAGTTTCTATAGTCCGTCGGTGTGATTACGTCTCCGACAATAATGAGCGCTGTTTTTGTGATATGGTTATCCCTTGCTGTCTGCTCCAAGGTTCCGACGGTACAGATGAATTTCTTCTCATCCTCCCAGGTTGCCTTATAGACAATTGCTGCCGGGGTATCCCCGGGATAACCCCCTTCCACCAGCTGCTCTGACAGCTCCTTTAATAAGCCGGTACTTAAGAAGATAACCATGGTTGCCCGGTGCGCGGCAAAGGACCTGATGCTTTCCTTCTCCGGAACAGGGGTTCTTCCCGCCATCCGTGTAATAATGACGCTCTGCGACACGTTGGGTAAGGTATATTCCAGATTCAGCGCTGATGCTGCTCCGCAAAAGGAGCTGACACCGGGGCAGACATCATAGGCTATCCCCAGTTCATCAAGGAACTCCATCTGCTCATGGATGGCGCCGTATAAACAGGGATCCCCCGTATGGAGGCGCACCGTCACAAGCCCTTCCTCCTCAGCCTTCTTCATAACATCAACAACCTCCGGCAAGGTCATATAGGCGCTGTTATAAACCTGACAGCCTTCCTTTTTATTCTTTAACAAGCCAGGATTCACCAGAGAACCGGCATATATGACCACATCTGCCTCCTGCAGCAGCTTAAGTCCCCTTACCGTTATTAAATCCTCTGCTCCTGAACCGGCTCCTACGAAATGTACCATAAAAGTTCCTCCACTCCTTTTGTTTTTCCCAGTAATCCCAATTGATTGGAAAAGGTGACCACGCCCAGCTTCAGCTTGTCATAAGCCCGCTTTTCCAGGTAATAAAGCATCCGTTCCATGATAAGCTCCATTGTATCCTCCAGCAGCCCCTTTTCCTTGATATATTCCAGAGCCTCTTCCGTTGTAATGGCCGCCATAATCTTCTTCAGAAGCTCCGGATCTCCTCCGGCCATTGCCGCATGGGCGGTCAGTATTTCCATGCGCCCGTCCGCCTGTCTGGAATGGGTATTCATGATACCTGCCGCCAGCTTCACCAGCTTTCCGATATGCCCCACCAGCACCACTGTCTCAAGTCCCTCCGCCACGGCATAATCAATGGTATCCCCTATATAATTGCTGCATTTTACCCCTTTTTCCAAATCCAGCCCCAGGGTTTCCTTCGCGAAATCAACCCCATAATTGCCCGGGGTGCACAGCAGGTGCATTTTCCCTGAGGCACGCAGGAGCCTAATCTCAAGGTGGATGGTCTCCTTAATTGCTTCCTCACTCATTGGCTCCACAATACCGCTGGTTCCCAGGATGGATATTCCGCCCTCAATCCCAAGCCTCGGATTAAAGGTTTTCTTCGCAATTTCCACTCCCTCCGGGATGGATATGGTTACCTTTATCCCTCCCGGGTAGTCAAGCTCCTCCATGACCTCCAAAACCGCTTCCCGTATCATCCTTCTTGGAACCTTGTTAATGGCGGCTTCTCCCGGCTCCTGCTCCAAGCCCTTTTTGGTCACCCTGCCGATGCCCAGGCCTCCCTCCAGGATTACCCCCGGCTCCATACATTTTTCGGCAAGCGCATAGACCATAATCCCGTCCGTAACATCCGGGTCATCTCCGGCATCCTTTTTTATGCCGCAGCTTGCCCTCCCTAAGGTCACCACCGCCTCCAGGACCTTAAGCTTCAACAGGATGCCCTTCGGTGTCATAAGCGGTATGGAATCCACCTTCCTTTGCTCCAGCAGCATCCTGGCCGCCGCCTTGGCGGCAGCCGCGGCACAGGATCCGGTGGTATAGCCAAGCCTGAGCTTTTTATTATTTTTTACAATATATTCATCCATTGCAGCTACCTCCGCTTTAATGACAGCAACGAAAACAATGACTGTACACACATAATGGCAACAACACAAATAATGGCAACAGCGCAAACAATGGCAGCAACGCAAAAATAGCCCCTAGTTGTCAGCAACTATAAGGCTATTGAAATCATTTATATCTACTGTAGTAAAAGGTATTAAAAACCCAACTGTACCTGCCCACTCAAAATAAATATAACATATTCCGTCCTCACAGAATTGCCATCGACAAGTCCAGGCAGGTATTCTGACTTATACATCCTCATACACCTTCGCCTTCCCGGTACCACCAGTGGCTGATTCCTTCAAATCCTGAAGATGTACTCCGTAAATACAGCAATGGGATTGCTGCGGATTCTCACCGCATTCCCTTTTCATCCCATATCCCGGCTGGAGGTATGGGAACCTGAACTCCATCTCCATATTAACAAGATCGGCTTCCGCTGTCAAGTTTGCATTTGACCCCATCCGGCAATTTGCATGATGGCCACACAAAATTTTAAGTTCGTCTTGACATTTATTACAGTTAAAAATATAATCGTCTCAGTATATCAAGTCCCGCCAAATCGGCAGATGAAGGAATCCCCCGAAAAGGGAATTCCAAAAAAGGAGGTAAATCCTTAAATCAGGAGGTAAGTTATCCACAAGAGGGCGGTTACTCCTCCTTTAAAGGAGATTAAAAAATTATGACAAAAGAAAATGTATCACAGATAGACGGGCATACGACAGCGCCGGCGGCAGATATCCCGGCAACAACTAAGGGGGATCCGGCAAAGAAGGCCATCCTGGTAGCCAGCTTTGGGACCAGCTATAATGACAGCCGCGAAAAGACCATCGGTGCCATAGAAAAAGCCATTTCCTTAGCCTACCCGGGCTATGCGTTAAAGCGTGCTTTTACAAGCCGGATGGTCATTAACAAGCTTAAAAAGCGTGACGGGCTGAAGATTGATAATGTGGATGAAGCCATGTGCAGCCTGGTCCTTGAAGGCTACGGTACTGTAATCGTGCAGCCCACCCATGTGATGAACGGCTATGAGTACGAGGAAATGCTCTCCCTTGTTGAGCCATATAAGGGCAGCTTCGAAGCCCTTCATGTCGGCTCCCCCCTCCTTACCTCTGAGGAGGATTACGCCAGGCTGGCGGAGGCTGTTGCGGCCGAGATTCCGGAAACCAACCTGGAAAATACCGCTGTCGTACTGATGGGGCACGGTACGGACCACTTTGCAAATTCTGCTTACGCAGCCCTGGATTACCGGATGAAGGATATGGGCTACCATAATATTTTTATCGGAACGGTGGAGAACTACCCTGACCTGGATACGGTTAAAAAACGGGTTGCGGCCCATCAAGCAAAAAAAGTTGTGCTATATCCCCTTATGATTGTCGCCGGCGACCATGCAAATAATGATATGGCCGGGGATGGGGAAGGCTCCTGGAAGACAGCCTTTGAAGAGGAAGGCTATGAGGTGGAGTGCATCCTTAAGGGGCTTGGTGAATATGAGGGTATCCGCCGCATGTTCGTAGAGCGCGTGGATCTGGCTATTGCAGAAAGAAGATAAGCTATATCAACAAAACTTCCTGGAGGACCGTAAACCTAAGAGATCCCGGGCGGCTTATGCGGAGGCCTCCCGGGATCTCTTATTCATGGCAGGTAAAACCGCTTACGGCTTCCTCCTGCTTTCTATTTTCATGTTACAACTTGGTTTCTCCCCTTATTTTTTGCCTGATACAGCTTTTTATCCATCATTTCGATTACCTGGTTGATGGAATGGATCCCGCTTTCCTTGCGGACGGTCTCCACGCCGAAGCTGCAGGTGATTTTTACATTTTCCCCATTGATATGGAGGCATCTGGCCTCTATGGAGCAGCGGATGCGGTTTGCCATTTTACCGGCCAGGAGATGGTTGATCTCCGGCAGGCAGATCAGGAATTCATCCCCCCCATAACGGGCTACCCAGCCATCCTTTCTGCGGACATTTTTAAGGAAGACGTCCGCGACCTCCTTTAGAATATTGTCACCGGCGATATGGCCGTACCGGTCATTAATCATTTTAAAATAATCTATGTCGGTATAAATAAAGGACACAGGATCATTATTGCGGAAGGAACGTTCCAGGTCAATCGGAAGCTGCTCATTGATAAACCTGCGGTTATAAAGATTCGTCAGGGCATCTGTAATCGCCAGCCGCTGTACGTGCATCAGCGAGGTGGAGCCGGCCCTCATATCATCCAGATAAATAAGCTCCAGACAGCAAGCCTGGCCGTCTACAGTGACCGGCACGCTTGTGATGATTTCCAGCACCCCATTTTCCTCCCTGATACAGAATTCTACCCCCTGTATACACTCCCCCAGGAAGGGGACGCTTTGTGGAGCCTCCTGGGGTGCGTCTGTTTTTTCGTTTTCACAAAGTATCTGTCCATTGCCTGCATTCCGAATCCGAATAACAGGATAATATTTCTGCAGCACCGTTACCGATGCCATTGCCTGTGTTATACTATCAAACTTCATCTTCATCCGTTCCTTCGGTATATTCCTGACGTTACAAACTAAAGAACATCTAAAAATATTTTCATCTCTGAAATAATTTTCCTACCAGCAAACCATCCGCAATACCTAAATATCTATCTCTCATTTCAACAATTTCTTGCAAAAGATTTTAGGCACAAATAATACTAAAATATGTTAGTATCCAATAATATTTGATGGATATAGGTATAATATCCTACTGACTCCATATAATGTATGATTATAACATATTCTATTTGACTATTGCAAGTGCAACAACATATATGCTTGGATTAATTATTTTGCTTTATCATCTATGATACATTTGGAGGTGATTATATTGGCAGCACACGAATACGAAAAATATGTACGCGAACGCATTACACAGTTAAGATTACAAAAAGGGTTATCGGAATATAAGTTGAGTTATGAATTGGGGCATAGCAGAGGTTATATTTACAACATTACCTCAGGGAAATCTTTGCCGCCTCTTAAGGAATTCTTCGCAATTTGCGAGTATTTTGATGTTACACCCGTAGAATTTTTTGATGAACAGGTCTCCCATCCCGAGCTGATCCAAAAAGCAGTTGAGGGTCTGAAGACACTAAATGATAGTGACATGCTTTTGATTTTGAACCATATCAACCGGTTACAGCAGGGATAGCATTAATATTCCCGTTTGTTGAATGAATAATACCTGTATTTTACACGATAGCCAATAAAAAGGCGCCTTGAAAATGGTTTTTACAGACCAAAATCAAGGCGTCTTTTTTACTCAACGGACTTTAATGACTCCGCCATATGGATTCCTTCAATTTTCCTTGCCAGGATTAAGTTGACAAGTATTGTCAGGCCGAAGGTTACCAGCAGGGCATAGACATAGCTCATGGGCAATATCCGTATATTAAAGGATACGGCCTCGATCTTTATCTGCTCCATAACAAAGCGGTGCAGATAAATTCCTGCTAAAAGGCCGGGTACCGTACTGATCAGGGTAATGACCATATTCTCCCTGAAAACATAGCTATAGGTTTCCATGGGATAAAAGCCCAGCACCTTGATCGTTGCAATCTCCCTGTTTCTCTCAGTGATGTTGATATTGCTCAGGTTGTACATTACCACAAAGGCCAGGGCACCGGCGCAGGCGATCACCAGCCAGACAATATAATTCAGGCTTTCCATCATATTGGTCACATGCTCCCTGGTATCCGCAGTGACATACACATTGGATGCCCCGTAGTCCTTCATAAGCCTTGCGGAAATATCATACAGCTGATCCGAATCCGTGGTTCCATAAGCGGTCTGATAGGAGGGCTCCTTTCCAAATACCTGCCTGTAGGTTTCTCCGCTCATATACATATAGTTGTAGGCATAATTCTTAAAGATTCCTCCAATGGCCACCTGATAGGTCTGTGTATCGTTCAGGCTGAGGGTCAGCGTATCCCCTATCCCTACCCCTTCTGTTTCTGCCAGGCGGTCATTGATGGCAACATAACCATCCTCCGGGAAGGGAACTGTCCTGCCATTTAAATGAAGGCCAATTACCTTGGTGATATCAGGATCGTCACTTGCAATGACATTTACCCTCTGGGTACCGCCTTTACCAGTGATTTCATAAGTATCCGTGCAGACAAATACACATTCCGAAAGCAGTCCGGCGGTGTCCTTCCTAAAGTCTTCCATCCCGTCCTCCGTCTGCGCCTCCTGGAAGGATATGGTGTAATCGTACATCATGATGGTATCAAACTGGTCATCCGCAATATTGCTGATGGAGTCATTAAGGCCCAGACCTGCCAGGAGCAGCGCCATACAGCCCCCCGTGCCAAGCACCATCATAAAGAGGCGCTTCTTATACCGTAAAATATTACGGATGGAGACCTTGTGCAGGAAGCTCACCCTGCTCCAAACCAGGGGGATATATTCCAGGAAAATCCTCTTTCCTGCCTTGGGAGCCTTGGGGCGCATGAGCGCTGCCGGCATCTGCGACAGCTCCGCCTTGCTGGCGGCGCAGGTTGCACCTACGGAGCAGAGCAGGGACACCAAAAGCATCAGGAGCGCCAGGACGCCGTTAAATACATACCGGATTTCCGCAAAGCTATAGAGCATTTTGTAGGCCTGCCAGATGGCAAAGGGAAATAACTTCGTACCTACGGCATATCCCAGAATACAGCCAAGGATTGCAGCACTTCCCGAATAGGAAATATATCTCCAGGCGATCGCCCTGTTGCTGTAGCCCAGGGCTTTTAGCGTACCGATCTGGGTCCGCTGTTCATCCACCATTCTGGTCATGGTAGTACTGCAGACCAGGGCAGCCACCAGAAAGAAGAAAAAGGGAAATACCTTTGCAATCCCTTCCACGACGGAGGAATCATTTTCAAAGCAGGCATAACCGGTGTTTTTACTCCTGTCCAGTACATAGCAGACCGGCTTAGCCAGCTCCTTAATATCCGCTCTGGCCTGTTCGATCTTCTCCTTTGCATCAGCTAATTTATCCTCCGCTTCCTTTAAGGAGTCCTCTGTCTCCGCCTTTGTCTCGTTGTATTCCTCCAGGCCATCCGCATATTCCTCCTTTGCCTCTGCCAGTGCCGCCTTTCCTTCTGCAATTTCCTTCCTATGGTTCTCTATCGTCTGCTTTGCCGCATCAAGCTGTGCTTTTGCCGAGGCAAGCTGCTTTTCTGTTTCTGCAAATTGGGAGCCTGCCATATCCCTTGACCCATTAAGCTGCGTCTGTGCAATATCAATCTGGGACAGGGACTCTGTTAAGCTCTGGTATTGTTCTATCATTCCAGTGGCCTCTATCCGGGCAATCCCCTCTTCTACCTGCTTTAGCTGAGCCTCATATGTCCTATATTCCAGGCTGCCGGTATCCGTAACTTCAGCCAGGGCAGCCTTCAGGGTTCTTTGCGACCCAGTCAGGGTATTGTACTGCTCCAGGACTCCGCTCTCTTCGATCTGGCTTAAGCCCCCAGTTACTTTTGTCCGGCTATTGTCAAGCTCCTGCTGCTTTGTCTCCAGGGTATGCAGGGTTTCCTTTTTCTTTGCCTCATACAAGGCTTTGGAGCTGTTATAGTCTGCAAGGGAGGAATTGTATTCTTCCCGGCCTTCCTCTAACTTCTTCTCCCCGTCGGATAGCTTACCCTCATTTTCCCTGATCTTAACCCTGGCATCCTCCAGTGTGTTCCAGGCATCCTGTAATTTGGTATCAGCCTCTGCTTTTTTATCCAGATATTCGCCATAGGATTCATCATATTCACCCTGAGCCTCATCAATCTTGTCGTTAGCTCCCTCCACAATATCCTGGTAGCGGAGCTCTGCCCGTTTTTCAATGGCATCGGTTAAGGGCTGCTCCATGGAGGAGACTGCGGCTTCATAGTCCCTGCTAAAGATCAGTCCCTGATTATTCTTCAATGTAACATAGATTTCATTGTAATAATCAAAGGAGAAGCCTCCTTCCGGGATATAGACAAAGGCTGCTACGGCACCTCCTGCCAGCCTTGTAGTGCCCCGGTCACTGCGGTACATATAATTAACGGAGTTGCATACGCCGACAATGGTGTATTCCCGGTAGGTAAAGCTTTCTATGGTATCCTCCGCGTTCTTGTCGGAAACTATGATGGTGTTCCCGATATCCGCTTCCGTAAAAGCGAGGGCATCCACGACACATTCGTTATCCGCCTCCGGCAGCCTGCCTGCGGTTATATTCAGCCGGTTTAACTGTTCCGTAATGGAATGTGCCTTCAGGATAATATCCGCATGACCGTTATAGTCGGTAATAAAGTCCGCATAGACAGCTGCTTCGGCAGCCTGGACACCCTCCAGTCCGCTAATTTCCCCCGCATCCTCTTTTGTTACGCCCAGGGTTGACAGGAGCCGGTAATCATACATATTGGAATTTTTAATATAGGTATCCCCCGTCCGTATCATTGCTTCCCGGGTAACCTTAAGTCCGGAGAAAAAACCTACGCCAAGGGCGATAATCATAAGGATTGCAATATAGCGGCCTAAGGTATGCCGTATCTCACGGCGGTTATTTTTGTTCCAGGCAGAATTCATCATCACCATTCAATCTCCTCAACCGGTTTTCCTGTCTCATTTTCACCGGAATGATATCCCTTTCCTACAGCTTCAAAATGATATCCCTTTCCTACAGCTTCAAATCGAAACAAAATTGCTCATAATCCTCCCCTAAAACCTTGACAAGGGATGAATTTAAACTATGATTCAGCTTATTATATTACAGCGGCCTTGTCAATGCTGTTTATCACTGCATCCCCCAATCCGCCATCGAATCAACATAGTGGATCGTGCCAATTTCAACACGATCGGCATTTGATAGCCAGAACTTGATTGTACCCGTTTGAGGGATATGATAATAACACCCACCCGTTAACTGTGTTGACGGGTGGGTGTCAGGTGACCCTCTTATAATAAGTTCCTTTTAAATTCATCCATATCTGCCACAATACCGCTCAATCTGGATTGCTCTGCGGCAAAAGCCATGATGTGGCTTTCTATGGATTGATCGATAGCAGTTCTGCTCGTTTGTGTTTTCTTTTGCAGTAATTTCATAAA
This sequence comes from Clostridiales bacterium, assembly GCA_012839295.1. Classification (GTDB taxonomy): domain Bacteria; phylum Bacillota; class Clostridia; order Lachnospirales; family Lachnospiraceae; genus Mobilitalea. Next base: position 189,192 of record DUNO01000001.1, on the reverse strand, counting down.
GTCTTCCATCAGCCCGATGTCGCCGCCTCCATGTCCTCCCGTAACATTTCCGGTATGTATTACCCGCTGCTCATAGCTCTGGGCAGAGTTTGCTGCAAAATGTGTTATTTCAATGGTATTTTGACTGTCATCTCCCCTGATTTCGCCGTTTTCGCACATGATCTTTATTGTTCTGCTTATTTTATTCGTAAAACCGCTAAGGTTAAAGGTTACGGTTACTCCGTTTTTATATTCGATAATTGTAACCTGGTTGTCACAAACGTTATTATCGCAGCGGTATACGCAGCGCCCATACGGACTTGTCTTTAATGCTTCCAAAACGCCCTCTTCGGTCTGGTCCCCGGTCACCATACTGGCGGGCCAGATACCGAGAACCGGAAGATACATCTTTCTGGCATCAAAGCGGCATGCCTCTGCAGCAGCACAGGTCAGGCACCGGTCAGAGCTGTTTGCCGGAGCGTTCTCTTCTTTAAAATAAGACAGATTTCCATAGGAGGCAATCCGTTTTGTCTCAGAACCCACAAGCCAGGTGAGGATATCAAGATCATGGCAGGCTTTTTGAAGAATCAACGGGCTGGACAGGTCACTCCTTCTCCAATTCCCCCGCACAAAGGAATGTGCCATATGATAATTTCCGATATTCTCATTATGCTGGATGGATAGAATCCTGCCCAATTCCCCACTATCCACTATCTTCTTTAAAGTATTGAAGAAATTGGTATAACGCAGAACATGGCAGACGATTACCTTGCAACCGCATTGGTTTGCTTTCCTCTGAATCTCGATGCATTCCTTCGCGTCCGGCGAAATAGGCTTCTCCAGAAGGATGTCATAGCCCAGCGCAATCGCTTCCATCGCCTGCTGATAATGGTCCCTGTCCATGGAAGCAATGATTACCGCATCACATAGTTTTCCTTTCCCAAAGAATTCTCCGGCGGATTCAAACTGCATCTCTGCCGGAATCCGGTATTTGTCTGCCGCAATTTTTCTTCGTTCTTCATTGGGCTCAACAACTGCTGCAATCTCTGCTTTCCTGGAATTAAAAGCATAATCACAATATGCAGTTCCTCTTCCTCCTGCACCTATCACTGCTAATTTCATATTCATCCTCCAAACTGCAATATTTTTTATTTTACCTTTTGATGATTACGGTGAGGGCTTTTTATATACAACACTCTATCTTACCATATTTTCTTGCTGATGGCCTGTATCTTGACCGGATCTTCAAGAGCATTCACGTATTCCCTCCAGCTCCGGTCATCGAGTCCGAAGCTTACACCTGTTAATGCTTCTAATTCCCTGCCGGCAGATGCCGCAATTGGCAGACTTTCTGCCAACAGCAGCTGGACCAGTCCCTCATATCCTTTTCTCTCTCCGCATCTTGCCAATGCCCGGTACAGGGATAATAAAAGAATGGACAGCCGCTCTGTAAGAAGCTCTGCCTTCAACTGCGGCTTCATTATTTCACAAAATTCCTTGAATTCACAAAGCTGCAGCAGCAAAGGAATAAACTCCGGTCTTCCGGTTCGTTCCGCGACATAGGAAAATGCTTCGATATAGTGATAAATCCCCTTATTGATATTGATATAGTCCCGTTCAAGTCCCTTTAGCCTCTCTAAAATCAACGGAAAGGGCTCAAGGACACATTCCGAATCCGACCAGGCAAGGAGATTGATCCGGTATACAAGCTCCGGCATGACACCGTGATCGGGTAAAAGCTGAACACATTTGGTGGGTCCGGTTCTCTCCGGCAGTCCCTCCGCCTGCTTTAGCTCCTCCATGATTGATTTCACATGCAGCTTCAGGCCAAGCCCACTTCCATGCCACAGCAGGTATCCGGCCAGTCTTTCCAATAATCCGATGCCGGTCCTATCCTTGTCCTTCACCCTGTTAACCAAATCAGCATATCTTTGCTCCAACAGCGGTCTGATCTCTTCGGAAGGGGCTGTCATAATCCGAAGGCTCCTGCCCTCCTGGAGTACCTCTTCCGTAAAGTCAAGGTCGACCCAATGGGTCCGGTCCTCCGCAGATATTGTCCGCACCGCCTCTTCCTGCTTCATGGTTCTGCAGGGCAAGCTCAATGGATCACCCGTATAATTCCTGATCATTTCTTTTATTTCCGTGCTGCCCAGTAAGTGGATATCCGTATTTGCCTCTATGGCTTTTGCCAGAATATAGCCTATGACGGTTCCCTGATGCACCAAATCCGGCTGCATGCGGATACTCGGAAATGCATTATGGGTACAGGAAATTGCTTTTCCCGCCACAATAATTCCCGGGATAAGCCTGTTATTCCTATCCACGGGAAGCAGTGCCCCAAGAGGTATCTGTATGGATACCTGCGGCGGAAGGACACCCGCATACACCATGTCGGCAGATAGCTTTCCTTTGGGATCATAATTACTGAAGCAGGTATAAATGCCGTCCTTATAGGTACGAAATTCCAGGATATCCTTCAGGCTGATTTCATACCTTCCCCTGATGTGCCTTGATTCTCTGGGACTTACATAAGTACCGTGATCAAAGGTCTGGTCTCCCCTGAGCCTGGCGGTACAAATAAACCGGGTATAATCAAAGGGGTCGGATACGATAAGCATGGATGAAAAATTATTGCGGTATCCGTCCGGAGATGTATATTGGGCAAGGGAAGCCCAATACGTAATATGGTCCCTCTCCGAGCCGTAACGAAAAGCTGCCCCGGCAAAGCTGGCAATATCTCCGTCTCCGGTTGCATCCACAATATATTTTGCATAACAGCAGACGGCTTCTTCCTTTATGACTGCCGCAACACCCTTTATTCTTCCGGAAGCCCTGTCCTTCATCACTCCGAAGACCTGACTGTCATATTCCATAACGACTCCCGCAGCCCTGCAAAGCTTTGCTAATACCATACCTTTTATTCCCGGATTCCAATCATCATGGGCATTCCATATTCCGGGATTACGTATTAAGGACAGCCTGTCATAGATTTTTTGTATTTCCTCATCAATTTCCTGCACATCCCGGTATCGTTTTCCAAACCAATAGGTGCTTACGCCCCCTACGGTTCCTGTTCCTCCCAGGTCCTTGTTCATCTCAAGAAGCAGGGTCTTCAGTCCGTTCCTGGCCGCATGTAACGCAGCCATAGCTCCGGCGGTACCGCCCCCTGCTACAATGACATCGAACTCTCCCCTCACTTTCATACCGGGTATTTCAACAGTGATTTGGGGATAGTTCCTGCAATCCAGCATATCATTACAGGAGAATAATTCGATCCCTTCCGGGTCTGAAGCTTTTGCCCTGCCTTCCTCCTCCGGGTACAATTTCACATTTATATCTTCCTGCTGCCTGCCAGGGTGAAGTATGCATTCCGCTGCTTCAAGCCCCATCCGGTATTCCTGCCGGTAATCATAGGGGCCATAATATCCGTCGGGGGCAAAGCGGCCTAACTGCAGCCGGCCAAATTCTTTCCTATGCTTTTTGAGGTAATGGACTGCTTCCAGGCATCTTTGCCTGCATTGGAGCAAATATGCTTCCTTGCAGGGATAACCGCTCTCCTCACATGAAATCTGCAGGATTTTATGGTGCTTATTATAGGAGCCTGCATGCAGGGTAACCTCATAGCTTTCCGTCTCTCCCGGAATTATTATTTTATTTTCCTCTATTTTCTCAGGTGCATTCATAATATGCACGCAATAACGGTTTTTCTTTTTTACATCCTCTGAAACCGGAAATGAAGCCATATTCTTATATCCGATCAGGCATATGCCGAATTTGCCCGCAATTCTTACATATCTCTTTTCCTTCTGCTTTACTGTATCCACTACCTTGCTGTTATATAAAAGCTGGATGCCGTATTGCTCACAGACCCGTTCCGCATTTATCTTCAGCCTGTCCGGATGAAGCAGCCACCTCTTGCCGTCAGGCTCAGGGTCCCGGACCTGCTCCGGAAGCACCTCCTGAAGGATACCCTCTTCCTCCGGTCCGGTATCAGGGCTAATTACCATATTGGTATTACAAAGCTCCTCCAATAAATAAGTCCCGCCGGTTATAATCAAAACCTTGCGGTCCTGCTTTGACAGCTTGATTGCCGCGGTAAGTTGTTTTAATCCGCCGCCGACAATGATATCCTCTGCTTCATATATAACTGGTGTATTTTGTACGGTATTCATTGCTCCTCCTTCCCAATGCCTACGCCGCTGATTTTATCCATTTTTCTTTTGCAACCCGGGTCACATAGCAGCCTGCCCGCAGGATCCAGTCAACATACATGGCTACCCAGACACCGATTACTCCCATATGGAAGAAAAGGGCAAAGACATAGCTCAGACCGACTCTCAGCACCCACATGGAAGTCACCGAGACAATCATTGCATATTTAGCATCATCCGCAGCCCTTAGTACATTGGGCAGGGCAAAACCGGACGGCCACAGGACAATCGCGCAGGCACTGTAGGAAATGATAATCTGCCTCGCCAGCCTATGTGCCTCCGGTGATAATCCGAATATTCCCGTAATCAGCCCGGAAAGCAGTATTATCCCTATATTTAGAATTGCCATGGCAATATGTGCCGTTTTCATTAATCTCTTTATATAATACCTCGTATCGTCATAGGCGCGGGCACCAAGGGTCTGGCCCACAATGGTAATCAGTGCCATGCCGATGGCGGAGGCCGGTATTACCGCAAAGCCAGATACGGTATTTCCGACTGCATTAGCCGCCGTGGCTGCTGTTCCGAAGCTGGCTACCAGTCTTGCCACCAGAAGCTTTCCGATCTGGAAGATGAAGTAGTCCAGCCCCATCGGTATCCCGATCCGGAATATCTTCTTTATGATGGAGGGATAGAATCCCAGCCGGAAGCGTGCATCGATATGAATCGGTCTTTTTTGATCGTGGATGATGATTAGCATAATGACCGCACCGGTGGCTCTGGATAACAGCGTCGCAGTCCCTACCCCGTCCGCACCGCGATGAAGCAGGAAAACCAGTATCCCATTGCCGCAGATATTGATGAGGTTCATAAGCAGGGAGGTCATCAGGGAGGTCTTTGAATCTCCCATCGCCCTGCAAAGTGCAGCCGCTCCATTATAAATTGCCAAAAAAGGGAAGGAGGCTGCCGTAAGATAAAAATACACCTTGGCATTCTCCATAACCTCCCGGTCCAGCTTTCCAAAAATGGTGCCCAGGATAGCTTCATTCCCGATGAGGGCAAAGGCCATCACCAATAAGGACAGAAGGGTAATGGACAGAAGCAGCTGGTTGGCAGCCCGCACTGCCTTCTCCGTATTTTTTTGTCCCAGATACCTGGATGCCACCACTGCCCCTCCGGTAGCCATGGAGGCAAATACTTGAATCAACAGTAAATTCAGGGAATCTACCAGAGAGACACCTGCGACTGCAGCTTCTCCCACACCCGCGACCATGGCTATCGCCGCCATCCCAACCGTAACTCCCAAAATCTGTTCGAAAATGAGTGGTATGATCAGCCTTTTTATATCCTTTTCTGAAAATAATCTCACAATAAGTTCCCCTTTTGGAAGCACATTATTTCAACCGGGCCGCCTGACAGGCAGCCCTTAAGACGGCTATTTGATATTCTTCTGCCAATGTTAATCTCCCTAATATTCCAGTTCCGCCCACTGCCCTGCCGCCGGATCAAAATAACGGATGCTGAATTGGAAGGTCTTTAAATCAGCATGAAGAAGCGCTTCATATTTTCCGTTTTTTCTTCGGATGGTCAGAATATGGTCCTCTGTATCCTCGAGGATACAGGCATCATCAAAGGCAGCATACTCATTACGGAACCGCATTAATTTCAGAAGCCTCTGGACAACCGGCTTCTTCACTTCTTCCCTGATCTCCTCTACGGTATAATTATGTCTGCTGATATTTCTCGGGAAATCCGTCCTCTCCATCAATTCATAATCATTTTCCCCCGCAAGAAGCCCCATATAATAAACCTGTGGAATTCCCGGAGAGAAGAACTGTATCGCCCTGGAAAGCAGATAGCCTTCGTCGCTGCCGGCGGCAGAATAGTAAGTGCAGTTGATTTGATATACAACAGGCTTTTCCAGCGCCTTTGCGCTGTAATCCATTTTGAAATTGGCGCCGTATTCCAGGGTTTTATTGCATACGGCGTCAAGCTCTTCCTCGGAAAGCAGGTCCTTCACATCCACCGTTCCAATTCCGTCATGAGTATCCAGGGTTGTATACTGCTTTTCCGGACAAATATTCATCCAATGCTTCAGACGCTTGCCATTTCCCGTATAGATGGTATGCAGAACGAGGACCGGCAGTGCAAAATCATAGACATAGTAGCCGTGATCCGCAATTTTTTGCTGGATTTCATAATGGTCATGGATTTCCGGCAGCATGGGAATATTTCTGCGGTCCAGAATATCCTGTACCCGCTGCATATGCCCCCACATCTCCGGCTCGATGAAGAAGCAGGAGGTCTTATACTTCTTCGTTGCAAAGGCGAAGGCATCCAGCCGCAGGATACTTGCCCCATGCTTCATCAGGCATTCCAGGGACTGCTCCACAAATCTCCAGGTAGTCTCTGAGTTTAGATCCAGGTCCATTTGCTCCTCACCGAAGGTACACCAGATTTTCTCCTTGTTTTTGTCGGCAAACTCTATCTCTACACAGGGGGCATGGGGCTTTCTTTTATTCAGCATTGCCACATCCTCCGGTGTTGGTTCGCCGCCCGGCCAGAAGTTCTTAAACCGCAAGAACATATCCCTATACTGGGACTCATCATGCTTTTCCACAAAGTCCAAAAAGTATTCGGAGCGTCTGGATAAATGATTGATCATAAAATCAAACATAAGCTCATAATCCCTGGCAAGGGCATCGATATCCTCCCAGGTTCCGAACTCCGGGTCCACCTCTTCATAGGTTAAGGGAGCAAAGCCCCTGTCTCCCGAAGAGGGAAAGAAGGGCAGAATATGAATTGCCCCTATCTCCCTCTTAAAATAGGTATCCAGCATTTCTTTTAATTCCTTCAGATTCTTACCAAAGCTATCCGCATAGGTAATTAACATTATTTTATTCTGCATTATCTTCCTCCTAGAATCAGCCCTTCAGCTTCGCAAGCTTTTCCTCACTGATGATCTGCGGATCACCGACCAGCTTTGACATAATAATTGTCTTTGCAATGGCTTCCAGCACATCCATTTTATTATAGGCATCCACGATATCCCTGCCATAGGTCACAGCCCCATGATTCTTAAGCAGGATACTGTTAACCCTTCCAATATGCGGCGCAATAACCTCCACCATCTCTGTTGTTCCGGGAGTCCCGTATTCCGCAAGTGCGGTGGGACCCAGTATTACCTTTGCCTCAATCAGATAATTGTCCGGTATATTTTTGCCTGCGAGGGCAAAGGCTGTCGCATAGACGGGGTGTGTATGAACAATGGCATTCACCTCAGGCCTTCCCTGATAGATGGCACGGTGCATCGGGAATTCAGAGGAGGCTTTGCCGCCGCCTTCTACGGTTGAGCCGTCAAAATCAACAATAATCATATCCTCCGGTTTCAACATCCCTTTATTCATACGGGAGGGTGTGATGATGATCCGGTCTTCTCCAATCCTCATGCTAATATTTCCGTCACAGGCTGTTACCAGATTACGGTCATATAATAATCTGCAGATTTCAGCCAATTGTTTTCTTTCTTCGATGTACATCATTTATTTGACCTCTCTGTGGTTTTTATCGCAATTCCTACCCTGAAGCATCTGTTTTTATTTTACTTTACTGCAATTTTATCTTATCGTAATTGTAAGCTCTTCTTTATATTCGGACAGGTCAACGAGATAATAGCCTTCCTTTTTCTCCGCCCTTTCCTCTTTTTCCGTCAGATTACCGGTTTTAAGAAATATAAGCTCCGGCGCTTCCCTTTTGTAAAAAGCAAATAACCCGCCCTCGCGCAGGACAATCTCGGTGCCGCACCCTGTTTCGTGAATTGCCTGAACCGCATGTGCGCTCATATATTTATCAACAAGCCCGATCGGAGTGACAGACTTTTGCAGAGGCAGGAACAGAACCAGGGCATATTCCTTTTCCTGCAGGCATAGGGGCAGCTTATCTTCCCGTCCCATTCGGGTAAAGGTCCCTTCAAAATAATTGTAAGCACCAAACTCCTCCCCCGCCAGATCATAGATATCCGACGGCGAGAGGGTCGTATGGATGGCTTCTTTCGAATTACTGATATGAAAGGCCGCAATTGCACCGGTTCCGTTTACGGTGTTAGACAGCTTCAGTGCCTGCCGCTCCAGCGGAGAAGCAAAGATACAATCCGTGGTCGGTTTTGCACACCGGTCCATCCGCAGAATTCTTCCGTCATGATAAGTCAGGGGCTTGATCTCCTCCGGTTCGGTCTCACCAACTCTGTCGCTGACATAGACCGGCCCGCCGCTGATGGCGCGGACCAGTGCGTGCTTGGCGGCATCCGGATGCTTTGTCCAATACATATCCCAATCGCATACATATACGTTATCATGGTATAACCCATTATAAGCATTCTGCAGCATATGCTCCTGGAAGCCCTGCTCCGCATCCGGTACGAAGTCGTCACTGTTGCGGGAGATGCAGGTAACCGGACGGCTAAGGATATTTTCAATTGCCATGCCCATGCAGTTAATGATATTACCGTTCATCAGCATCATTAGGGCCTTCTCAATTCCCTTATGGGTACCTGCTGCCACCTTTGCAATCTCCTCATTGTTCCGGTAATAATTTTTCAAGGCACTTTGTCCATCCACCTTGACAAAATCAATTCCCTGTTCCTTTAGATAGCTATACCAATCCCTCCAAAAACCATAACCCTTCTCTGGATTGTAATGGGGAATCAGCTTACCGTTTTTCGTCTTATACAGATTATCCTTATTCTGTATTGCAAGCTGGCTATCCTCTGCGATACCGCCCCAATACCCTCCTAAAGCATGCCATACGCCTATTCGGGAGATATCCGTTTCTTTCTTGATTTTAGCGGTAAGTTCCTTAAACCCGTTCTGAAATTTTTCGGGATCCGGCCGGAAGGAGGCCAGGCATTGATCTTTGCCGGATAACCAGCCATCATCGAGAATAATCCAACGGACAGGGATTTGCTTGCTTTTTATTTCCTCCACCTTCTCAAGTACCTTGTCCTCCGTTATATCCTGATAAAAGGCATCCCAGCTGCACCACCCGAAGTATTCAAACATTTCCGGATAGCTTCTTTCGGATTTCATCGGTATATTCTTCAATTCACAGGCTTTTTGGAATACCCGGCGGGAACAGTCATACAGATCCTTTCCCTCCGTCAGCAGGAAGCAGCAGTCCCTTACCTGGTTGATTCCCTCCGTATATGCGGTCATCTCAAATACTATCTGTGTCTTGGTTCCGGTGCTGATATAGGTCTTGGTTTTGTCCCCAAGCATCGGAAGGATGTAGCCGTAACCTGTCTTCCCTTTTACGAATAAGGACTGTGTCCGTTCCGGAAGCTGCTCCGGGGAAGTAACGAATGCCGGCCGGCTCCACCAGTCCCTGTGCTGATACTGGGCACAGTACCCGGAAGGGATTTCATCAAAAGTAACCGCCAGCCGAATGGGGGATTGTCCCCTCATATTATAGCTTTCGCGAAAAGGGTGGGTGTCTAATTGTACCTTTACCGTTCCTATGGTAATCCCCTCCTCGGATGTCAAATCCAGGAGGGCTTCTATTTTTCTATCTTTGTGGATAAATGCATGGACTTCATGATCCCCGTTTTGTATGCATCCGACATAATCCAGATCCAGTATCCGATCCTCCAATGCCAGGGTAAAAGCAACTTCCTTAATATGCAGCATACCTGTTACCGCCTCTCCATACCTGAATATTCTATAGGGAGTGTCTTCGAATGCAAATATACTCCTTGCCTTGAATACACTCCCCTATTTGTCTTTCCTAATTGCCGGCGCTTCATTCATCATGCCTGAAATGTAAATTCCTGCACAACAATATATCCTTTGCTTTTTCAATAAATTCTTCCGATCCAAAGCTTCCGGATTTTAATACCAATTCATAATAGGGCTTTGTAATACTCCGGCAGGTAGGTAATCCGCTTTCGATTTCCTTTATTACCTTCATACCTTTAATACTCATTTTATTACAAAAGGATGCTGAGGTGTCTCCTCCGCAAATGACGAATTTTCTGATTTTATAATGATCCGCTATTACTTTTGCCAAGTCGGATAGGGCCGCAGATACCATCTCTGATACGGCGGTATTGTCAATTCCTGCTGCCGCCGCCAGGTGCTTCGTCCTCAGTACTTCCTCCTCTTGATTCATGGAATGGATTAATACCATGGGACTGTGAACCCGGGCTTTCGCGTATTCTTTCAGGATACGCCGTTTCTCATTCCTGTAAGCTTCACCGGTAAAAAGCTGTGTTGTATCCAGTGTAATAACCGGATAATTTCTGTTCTTTATATATGCAATCTGGGATTTTGTCTGAGGAGTCAGACTTCCAGCGATGCAGAGTATGCTGGTGCCGGCTCTCTTTAAAGCCTCTGTACCCTCCTGCTTGGCATTGCTCTTATGTAAGAGTCCCAGATAATAACCTATGGCAGAGCTTCCGCAGATAACCTTCTCGTCCCGGACTGCTTCTGCTATAACGGAAAGATCTTCATTATTTCTCACATCGATAATAACATAGTTTACTTCTTCTTTCAGTTCCCCGATCCGCTGCTTTAATATCTCAACTCCCTGATCCAGGTATTCATAATGGATGGCGGCTGCCTTACGCCCGGTCTGGGATTTTAGGATTTCCAATAAATCCGACTGCTTCATCGGATGCACCGGGTCGTCTTTGAACTGCGAATCCTCCAGCTTCTTTCCATGTACATAATGTATACCGTGGATTGTAGTCCTTCCATTGTCCGGAAAGCCAAGTATGATTATTGCAAATTCCTCTTCCAGGGCATCCAGCATCGCATCAAATTCCGCTCCGATATTTCCACGGAAGACAGAGCATTGTTTATTAAAAAACTGCCGTACCTGATTTTTTGGAAAAAGCATTACCGCCTGGCATACACGCCGAAAGGCATCCCGATCACTTAAAAATCTTGAGTTCGTATCAATAATGGACACATCCTCTTCAAATTCAGCCCTTTCATCAAGCTGGTCAAGGCTGTAGACCACACTGCTGTGCCCTGCCTTGGTATACATGATACCGATATCATTAGCACCTGTAACATCGTCTGCAATCACTACTGTATGTGGCATATTTCCTCCGTCTACAAGGCGTGCCGGCGTTGATTAATGATTCGCCTTACCTTCACTTAATAAGTAATTCTTTATTTTTTCCTTTACAAGTTCCTTTACCGCCTCTCTTGCTTTTGAGAGAACTTCTTCCGGATAACTGTTTAGCTCCTTTTCAGTCATAAAGCTATTCTTTCCCACTACCTTTAACATTGCCTGCTCCACATCGGTAGCGATATTTACCTTACTTACTCCGCCCTTTTCCATCTGCGCAGCCTTAACAACCATATCGCTGGGCACGCCGGAACCGCCGTGAAGCACTAAGGGCACCTGGGTTAACTCGTTAATTCTCTGCAGTCTGTTATAATCTATCTTCGGCTGCCTGACAGTATAGATACCATGTGCGGTTCCGACGGATACTGCCAGTGCGTCGGCCTTGGTCAGCCCTAAAAATTTTTGAGCCTCTTCGGGAACGGTATAAAGCTCTTCATCATGATCCGTTTCCGCAAAATCCGTGGTCCCGATCTTGCCAAGCTCCGCCTCCACAGTCACATTATAAGGATGCGCATATGCGACAATCTGCTTTGACAGCTCCACATTCCGGTCAAAATCATATTCCGATGCATCGATCATTACGGAGGTAAAGCCTTGTGCAATTGCCTGCTTGATTATCTCAAAATCCTTGGTATGGTCCAGATGCAAAACCATGGGAATTGATGGCTTTAACTCCTGGGTGACACGGAAGAATTCCTGTGCAAAGTCCTTTAAATCTACTTCATGGCGGTATACTTCCTTTTCTGAAATCTGTACGATAACAGGAGAATTTGTTTCAATCGCCGCTTCTATAATCGGCAATATTAGTTTTGTGTATCTTGGAGAAAAAGATCCTACTGCATATCTCCCCTGATGTGCCTTTCTCAAAACTTGTGATAAATTTTCTATTTTTTGCATATAACACCTCTTACTTTCGTTATTAAGTCCTAATCCAGTAACTTATCCGCCAGAAATTGAAATCTTTGATAAACCTCCTGATATTTCTTATTGCATTCATAATCAACTTCATAATATTGGTTTTTATCCTTACTTTCCGAAAGGAAACGTTCTCTCGCCTGCGAACCGTAATTATTCTCCAGCATGACTGCTACGGCTCCAAGCAAGGTGGCTTCCGTTATATCGGGAACCGTGACGGGTATTCCTAATATATCCGCCTTTATCTGCATCCAGGGTGCGCTGTTCGCGGCTCCTCCCACACAGGTTATCGTTCTGATCTTTTTAATTTCCTCATCCGGCAACAGGGATAATATCCATTTTCCCTGATAACTAATTCCTTCTATTACTGCCTTCAGTAAATCGCCTGCGGTATGGTTTTCCCGGAGCCCGAAGAAGCCGCCGTCCGCCTCCGGCTGGAATCTGGGCGTGCCGATGCCTGATAAATAGGGGAAATATAGTATGCCCGTAGGCTCCTTCGGCAGGGATGCCAGCAGCTCGGCCATCTCCGGATAATCAATCGGCGTTCTCTGTGCTTTCTTTCGAAACCATTCAACAGACTGCCCTGAGGAGGATATGTTCCCCATCCAGAAATTGCATTTTCCATTTACATAGGCTCCGTATACCATCCCGGAATGATAATTACTTTCCGTTAATGCCACAGTATCAGTGATACCCAGGAAGGTTTCAGCGGTACCGATACTATTGCAGATATGGTTGGCATCTTCACGGATAACCGCATAGGCTGCACACACATGATCATGCCCGCCAATACACACGATAATATTTTTTGTGCCCGTATAAGACAACAGCCCGCTGTCAGACAGGCAGCCTGCCCTTTCTCCTGACGGAAGCACCTTGGGAAAATTATATGTTGAGAGGCCGTATCCGGCTAATCTCTCCTCATCCCAGCAATGGTTTATAATGTCATAGACATAGGTTCTGGCCGCAAAGCCCGGATCTGTGACGAATTCTCCCGTCAATTTCCAGGCGATATAATCACAGGCGGACAACCACAGGGAGTCCTCCCTTTTGATGCCAGAATGCTCCAACAGCCACAGATATTTGTAAATACCATATTTATAGTTATTCCTTAATCCGGTTCTGCATAAATATTCCTGCTCCTGTTCCTTACTTACCTGATTTGATAGGCCAACCGTTCTCCGGTCAAACCAGGGTATGATCGGCGTTGCTTCCTTCCCGGTTGTTCTGTTTATAATCAGGCCTGCTTCCGACATCCCGGTAATTGATATTGCGCAGATGTTCCCATGCCGCTTCAGAAGCCGGGCCAACTGGCCTTTTATTAGGCCGCAGAACTCCTCGGGCCGATAGATTTGCCCATATTCATCCGCAGTGACCGGCGTTGCATCCTTTACTATTTCAACTAAAGTGCCATGCTCATCAAACACCGCCGATTTCATATGGGTTGTTCCAAGATCAATACCGATATAATATTTTTCCTTCTGCTGCGTGTTCACTGGCACACCACCTTTAAGCGTTTTCCGTCAAATCCCTTTTTAATTTCCCAACTCCCAATTTCGGGCTTGTTAACAGCTTACTTTTTATAATTTGATCCATATCTTCCACAGCGGACGCCATGGAAGCCTGGGCAAGCACCAGTACATCGGACTGGGCCGCATATAATAAGACAGCCGTCTGAATTTTATTATCATGCTTGTCTTTATTGCCCTTCATCAGCTCTTCGTAAGCGCCCTCCACCAATATGGTATGGATGCTGCAGTCTTTATGAAGCTGCCCGGCCTTTCTTCGTATAAGATCAACCGTCGGTCCGAGGGTAGAAGGCAGGGTGGCAAAGACACTGATCCTGTTTCCCATGGTTACGGCATGCTCTGCCATCGCTTCATCAATCCGATAGACAGGGGTCTTCAGCATCCCATTGGCCTTCTCTGCAAATTCACCCACGGTCGAGCATGCACTGAGAATAGCATCCACTCCCAAAGAAGAAGCGATTTCAGCATAGTTCAACCATCGTTTTTCAACCAGATCCACACGATGGCCATTAATCATATCTTTTAATATGGAATCATCCAGCAGATTAATTACCTCTACTTCTCCGATTTCCTGTTCAATTAACCCGGTCAAGCTGTCAATTGTTGCTTTTGTCGTATGAATTACCGCTACTTTTTTTATTATGATTTCCTCCTTCCTCTTATCAATACTTCCATTGTGCTCTTCTGATGGGTCTTACGGCAAGCTTGGAGACCTCATATTCTTCCCCGCATTTGTTATAAAACAGGATATTTCCGGTATATACCCCGGGAAAACAAATTGCCGCCATGCAGGACAATCCGTCCTCAATAAACAGCTCAAAGCATCCTTTATCAATTAAAAGCCTGATATCCATCTTCGCAATATTGCTGACCGGAACCGTAAGCTTTTCCTGATACGCTTCTCCTAAATGCTGTCCTCCGCACCGGGACCGGTCAACAACCAGAATACTGTTAACAAAATCGATGTTAAAATCGATTGCTTCGCCACTTTGATAGCACAATTGAAAGCCGGTATATCCGCTTCTGGTATTCTCCTGCTTCAGCGTGAAGCTTAGCTCACAAGCTTCATAGAAGCCGGTTTTATAATTTTGTTCCGGCGGGATCATAATCCGGGGAATTTCCCTGCCTTCCTGCATCAGGGAGGCCAGTTCTCTGGCCGGAGCCTGATGGATATATAGCTTTCCGTCCCCATGCCGCCTCAGGTAATGCTCTCTCGGAACCGTAAAGGCTCCCATCCAGCCCTCCCTGTTCGTGCATTGCAGCGCATATTCCCAATAACACATCCATCCGATGTACAGCTTCCTTCCTGCCATTTCACCAAAGGGATTCCAGGCTACCGCCGCATAATAATCTTTTCCGTAGTCTGCGTACCGGGGCTCAGTTTCCCTGTCCCAGGTAAAGGTTCTTCCGTCAAAGTCACCGATTATATGCTGTACCCTTCTGTCATTGGTATAGCTTAAGGTAAGAACCCAGCGTGTTCCTTCCTCCCCTTCAATCTGATATTCCATCAGCTCCGGGCATTCCTTAATCTTGCCTTCCGACCGGAAATCATCCGCTTCCAATTCACTTGCCATTGTCCACTGCTTCAGATTCCCGGAGGTATAAAAACGGAGCACCGCCCCAAAGGTTACTGCCATGACAAAGTGCCCGGAGGGTTCATGCCAAAATACCTTAGGATCTCTGAAGTCAGGGCATGCGTAATCTTCAATCACAGGATTCTTACCATATTTATGAAAGGTCCTGCCGTCCGTGCTATAGGCAATGTTTTGAGCCTGACCTCTCTCCGGCGCGTCTCCAAACCGGGAGGAATAAGCCAAAATCCAGGCATCCCTGCCAAATCCCGCCCGGTTGTCCGTGTCAAACAACGCACTTCCGGAAATCGCATATCCGGTTTCATCCGCATACAATGCCGGCGGCAGTATCTCCCAATCAAACAGATTTTTGCTTTTTGCATGTCCCCAGCCCTTATCAAAGCCTCTGCAGCCAAAGGAATTGAGCTGGTAAAACATATGGTATTCGCCGTTTTTATACACCAATCCGTTAGGATCATTAATCCAGCCCCTTGCCGTCGTGAAATGGTAAAGCGGCCGTCTCTCCTCCCGATAAAGGAGTTCATCTCCAACCGGTCTGTCACTTAATACCGCTAAATCCCCTGCATGCAGCGGGCTGCCCGATTCTGAAACAATTTGAATACCTTTGCCCAAATCATAATACGCATCAAAGTAAACCCAAAAGTCAGGTTGCCCGTCGGTCAGCTCCAAATCAACGTGAACGTGGTAGCCGGGAAGCAGAAGCCTGGTCCTGCACAGAGGAGCCCCGCTTTTAACCGGAAAGCACAAATAGCGTTTTTTCAGAATGAATTCCATATCCTACCTCTCTGCTTGCGCCAGCTTTGTCATATTAATAGGAAAGTAGTCCATTTACTTAAAAAGTGATATTGAAAGCAAATGGACTACCTTTATCTTTAACTATTGGCCAAAAATGAATTTTTCATCTTCAATAGCTTTCATAATATCCTGCTGCACCTGCTCGAAGGTAGCTTTCACATCAGTAGCTTCAAAATTAACCACGATGGAGTCAACTGCGTTCTTTACATTCGTTTCCGCATTCGGAGCATAGATGCTGTCCTGGGTAACAATTGTATAATCCATCATCTTGGTCACTTCATCCCAGCCAACGATAGAGGAGTTAGCATTATTGTTCGCTTCCTTGGCTGCCATGAATTCCTTTTGTTCGCTTCCCCAGATTGCTGCGCCTTCCGTGGAGAGGAATTCTGCCAACAATACGGATTCTTCCAGATTAGGAGCTCCGTAAGGAACTGTTGCCACAAATCCGTCGCCCCATGTGTAAGGATGGTCGCCTGTTGCAGAAGGACCTGCCGGATACGGGAATACACCGTAATCAACGTTACCGCCGTTATATTTCTCGATAGTTGCAAGGTAAGCGGAGCTCTGGCCGATCATTGCCACTTTGCCGGAGAGGAATAAATCCTGGGCACCGCTCGCATCGGATGCGATAACAGATTGTACCAGATCCTTGCCGTACATATCGGCAAATACTTTCATATGTTCGATTGCTTCAAGGTTGGCTTGATTTGTAAGAACAGGTACGCTGGGATTTAATGCCGTATCATAGATACCGCCGCCGTTTGCCGCTGCAATTCCGTTGTAGCCAAAATTGCCGAGGGTCGGATAAAAAGCTAACATATAGTTATCTTTGCCCTTTAATGTTTCATCCAGCTTCTTGCTTGCTGCAATCATGTCATCCCAGGTTTTGATCTCTTCCGCATTAATACCTGCCGCTGCGAACATGGCCTTATTGTAGTATACCATGTGAGTTTCGATTACAAAGGGAAGGGAATATACCTTGTCATTCCACTTAACCATATCCCAGAATTGGGGATAGAAGTTTTCTTCAAAGCCCCCGGTAATATATCCTGTAATATCCGTTGCCTGGTTTCTCATCGCCTTTGCGTTGAGATCTTCCACGCCGGTAATAACTACATTAGCCGTATTGCCTGCCGTGATGGATGCAATCATTTTTGTCTCAATGTCATTAAAAGGAACATACACATATTCTGCCGTGATGCCCTGATCGGCATATTTCTCATTGAAGCTCTGGATTATTTTCTCGATGGTGGGACGTCTTTGCTCCGAGCCCCAATGAGCCCATACACGTAAGGAAACCGGACCCTTATCCTCTTTCCCTTCCGGTGCCTTTGTCTCCGGTGCTTTTGTAGCTGCCGCCTCCGAGTTGCCGGTGCTGTCCGCGGGAGCTTTTGTCCCTGCGTTGCTGCAGCCAATTACGGATCCCATAACGAATGCCATAATCAGAAGCAGCGAGATAATACTTTTGATTTTCTTCATAAAAATACCTCCTTAAATGATTTTGCCACTGATACCTAGATTGCTTATACAGCTTGTCAATAATTCATATATTTTCAATTACTTTCACAATCTGTTAACAACGCTCTATGTATGCTTCAATTATACAGCATATTAATCATATGTCAACACTATTTTTTCATTTTATTTCACATAATTTCATTTTATTTTATTCCATCCACTTAGCCCTTGATTCCGCCGACCGCTACACTCTTAATGATATATTTCTGCAAAAAGATATAGATCACCAGGGACGGCAGAAGAACGATCAATGATGCCGCCATGAATTTGTGCCATTCTACACCGGCAGTACCCCGAAAGGAACGAAGCCCCAGCTGAAGCGTATACAGCTTCTCATCGTTCAAATACAGCATTGGATTAAAATATTCATTCCATTTGTTATTGAATTCAAAAACGGCAACCGTGGTAAGGATCGGACGGACTAACGGAATGCAGATCTTTGTAAATATCATGAGCTCTCCGGCTCCTTCAATCTTGGCGGCCTCCGCATAAGATCTCGGGATGCCCATAAAGCCCTGCCTCAGCAGGAAAATATAATAGGCACCGCCGGTAAACGCAGGTACGATTAGCGGTAAATAGGTTCCAACCCAATTAATCTTAGAGAAAAGTACATAGGTAGGTATCATCATAACCATATTGGGTATCATCATCGTACCTAGAACACATAAGAATATTATATTTCTGCCCTTAAATTTAAAGTTGGCAAAGCCGTATGCAACCAGAGAATTGGAGATGATTGCACCAATTAAACTCATAAGGGTAATAAAACCGCTGTTACGCAGGTAGGTTCCGAAAGGAATTGCATTCCAGGCAATGATATAGTTTTTCCAATACCAGTTCCAGGGAATCAAAGAGGTATTAATCATTACCTCCTGTTCCTCCTTCAAGGACGTGGAAATCATCCAGATCAAAGGAAAGATCATAAATATCGCACCAACCGCCAGAATTATGGTTGCAATGATTCCTACCATATCTTCATGAAAGCTTTTTGATTCCGCCAAGCTTGCTTTGTGTATCACTCTATTCCCCATTGCTTACTCCTTTCCACCTTCATAGTGTACCCATTTTCGTGATGCGACGGTCTGAATTATAGTAAACAGCATAATGATAATAAACAGAATCCAAGCCATTGCACTCGCTTTACCCATAAGCATATCCTGAAAAGCCGTATTAAATAAATAGAAGTTATAGAACAGAAGGGATTGGGAGGGTCCTCCGGTTCCATCAGTCATAATATAAGCCTGGTCGAAGATCTGAAAGGCACTGCTGATCCCTGTAATCATCACGAAGAATATCGTTGGAGATATCATGGGCAGGGTGATATAAAAGAACTTTTTAAAGCCTTTTGCGCCATCAATATCACCGGCCTCGTATAAGTCCTTGGATACTCCCTGCAACGCTGCAAGCAGGATGATTGTCGTACTTCCCGTCCCCCATAATCTCATAATAATCATTGCCGGCTTTGTTGTGGCAGCGTCAAAGAGCCAGGCCGGCCCATGGATTCCAAGCAAGGCAAGGCCGTTATTTAATAAGCCTGCATTAGGGTCAAAGATCCACTGCCAAAGCAGAAACACCGCTACACCGGATAATACGGAGGGCAGATAATAAACGGTACGGAACAGCTTCATTCCTTTTACCTTCAGATTAAGCAAAAGGGCTAATGCCATGGAGACAATAATGACTAACGGTACGCTGAATACCACATAATAGAGCGTATTATATAAGCTCTTCCAGAAATACTTGTCTCCGGTAAACAAAGAGGTATAATTTCCGGCGCCGTACCATTTCTGAACCGCAGTGATATTGTAGTAGGTAAAGGAAGAAAATAACGAGAACGCCAGGGGGATCGCAATAAATGCAGTAAAACCGATTAAGTACGGAGTAATAAAAAGATATCCCTTCATATTCTCCCTCCGCTCTATCTGGGTCATTCTGGCATTCAGATTGTTCAGCAGATATTTTCTTCTGTAAACTGAGCACATTACAAATAGTGCGATGCATAAAACAGCTAAAACAATAGCTCCTGCGGGCACCAGGTACTGTATTCCCAGGGCGGTATAGTTAAGTTTTTCAACCTTGCTGTTCGCACTGATTGAATTCAGTACTATAATAAGAAGCATCGCCGTCCCTAGGCCGGTAAATACCATAATCATATTAACGGCACGGCTTTGTACCTCATTCTTTTTATGAAAGGTCAATACGGCAAACACCAATACCATAAGCAGGAATACACCGATGAGATACGATACAAACGTGCTTAACGCGTTATTAAAAAAGAATTCCCGGATTCCTGGATAGGAAGCAACAAACAGCTTGTCAACCTCCATCGTATCCTTTAGGAATTTCAGATATGACCAGTCATTTATTAATGACAAATATCTTGCAGGGTTCAGCTGCGGAATAAACAGTAATAAGGGCAGCATAACTGAAAATGCCCGAATTATCATAAGTAAAATATTGCTCTTCTTTTTTGCTGCAGTCATTTATTTTCTTATTCATGCATTTAATACCCTTCTCTGCTACTAAATGCATTTTTCCTCCTTCTCTCCTTATTTCTATCCCATTCATATTTCATTTAATCTGCCTTCCAGGGCTCCAGGGGCTTAGGATTTGGACAAACCAGCTCCTTGACAACCATCTGCGGAGCAGCCCAATGTACTGCATTACAAATAATTTTTTGTATATTGGGATCCATATAGACCGGATATTCCTCATGACCGGGCTGGAAATAGAAAATCCTTCCGTAACCCCTATGGAAGGTACATCCGGAACGGAATACCTCTCCGCCGGCAAACCATCCGATAAAAACCAGCTCGTCCGGCTGGGGAATATCAAAAAACTCGCCGTACATTTCTTCATGCTCAATGTCTATGTACTCAGGTACCCCCTTCGCAATCGGATGGGCCGGATTGCAGCACCACAGGCGCTCCCTGTCATCATCCCTCCATTTTAAGGTACAGCTTGTTCCCATTAATTTTTTAAAGGGCTTGCAGATATGTCCGGAATGTAAAACAATCAACCCCATACCTTTTAAGACCTGTTCTTTAACCTTTTCCGCTACTGCTTCCTCAACCTCACGGTGTGCTACATGGGCCCACCATATCAATACATCCGTAGCTTCAAGGACCTCATTTGTCAAACCGTGTTCCGGCTCATCCAATGTAGCAGTCCGTACGGTTATCTCCTGATCCTCATCCAAAAAGCCTGCTATTACCTTGTGCAGTCCTAAGGGATAAACCGCCTTGACACTCTCATCCGTTTTCTCTTTCCGAAATTCATTCCACACTGTTACGCGAACCATTCCCCAGCTCCCTTCTCCATTAATTTATGGTTTTCTGTGAAATATCCATTAAAAAAGCAGAAGAAGGAATTCATAAAGTCCTGCCGGCTTTATGAATTCGAGGAATCGGTTTCCTCACTTCTGCTCTTTTGTTTCTAATTCATAAGTTCTTTTACCTCGCCTCGTAGTATATGCGCTGTTACGTTAAACAACAATAATATTTTCCAGTTTATCGAACTCATTATATTTTTTTCCGGTGATGATATTGCATTCGTCGATTTCGGCAATCTTACACATGGCAACAACTTCATATTTACTTGAATCAATTAAGAAATAAGTATTAACAGAATTGTTAATTGCAATTCTCTTAATGGAGCGTTCCCGTAAATCATGATTGGTGATGCCGTTTTCCACGCTTATGCCATTTGCTCCCAGAAAACTTTTGCTGAAACGCAATCCGCTTAGAATCTGATCTGCAATTGGTCCGATACAGGAGCTTGTCTTCACTTTGATTTCACCGCCGACCAGGATGCATTTGATATTCCGGCTTACTAATTTATTGCAGGTGGCAATGGAATTCGTAACCACGGTTACATTTTCACTTTTAATATAATCCACCATTAATAAGTTAAGGCTGGAGGGATCCAAAAATACTACGTCATTCGGATTGATCAGGTTCGCTGCATATTGGACAATCCTCTCTTTTTCTTCCTTGTTTAAAGATATCTTTTCGTTTAGGTCTAATTCAACAACTTCCTTTTTCAAACGTACTCCGCCGCCCCGAAGCATTTCTATGTCTCCCTGCAGCTCTAATTCCTTTAAATCCCGGCGAAGCGTGGATTCTGAGATATTGACCTTCTCAATTAAATCGGTCAAAAGCACTACTTCCGATTCCGGCAGCAATTCCAATAGCTGTTGTCTTCTTAATACTGGTATCATTCAGCCACTCCTTCATTAATTTTCAACTTGAATCATATTTTTTCATTTATTTTTAAATCATATCACCCATTTAATCCATTGTCAATAAATGATTCGGTCTTTTTTGACCGGATTTTGATAAAAATTCATATGAAATCTGTGATGGCAGCTATCTTCTTATCCTTTTGGAATATTTGCCTATTCTGTTTTCATTTGATCGATAACAAGTGCGGCTGCGCCTAAAAAAGCCGCATCATAGCCAAGCCTTGTCCGTACAACATCTACGGGCAGCAGGGCAGGATTGACCGTCTTATGGATCGTGCCCAGGATTCCATCCTTTAATATGTCCAGAGACGAACCGACTCCTCCGCCTATAATAACCACCTCCGGATTCAGGAGATTTACTGCATACCCAAGACCCCGCCCGATATAAACTGCAGCTTTTCTGTAGATCTCTATTGCAGTCCCATTACCGTCCTTTGCCAACCGGGCACAGCCCGCGGCATCCTTACTAAGTCCCAGGGAATCGAACAAGTCGGAAAATATCCGGTTATTCCTTATTTCCTCCTCGATATAATGCTTTATAGCGGTTCCGGATCCGTGGGCCTCCAGACACCCATACTGGCCGCATGGACACGGAAGCGGATGGTCAAACTCCACCTTCATATGTCCTACCTCTCCCGCACTTCCGTTATATCCCCGGATCAGCCTCCCCTCACAAACCAGGGCTCCGCCGATGCCGGTGCTCACTGTGACCCAAAGGTAATTGCGATATAAATCCCGGTGTCCGAAATACATTTCTCCGATTGCACATGCATTAACATCATTATCAATGACTACTTTATGTATTCCGAGAAGCCTTTGTACCAATTCAACCGCTCTGAGATTGTTCCACTCCGGATAAACTGTACGTACCAGGATATTACGCTCCCTGTTAACAATGCCGGGAAGACTGACCCCAATTCCGGAGAGCTCCTTCAAATCATAACCAAGACTATGGATACATTCTTTTAATCGTCCGCAGGAATGGGTAATCCATGCTTTGGGATCCGACCGTTCCGTATTAAACTGGAGTTTGCTTAAAATCTGTCCGTCGGGGCTTACAATACCCACCATAGTTTTTGTTCCGCCTATGTCAATTGAACCTATTAACATATTCTCCCAGCCTCTCTGACTTTAAATTTATCCGGCCTGCTGTTCATTCTTCTCTTTCATATATTGGGAAATCATATGATTAATAATCAGATGGATATCCTCTACCACCCCATAGTTTTTGGATTTCACTATGATTGCATGCTTCGATATCCTTCCCAGCTCCCCTTCATAATCTCCGATGATGGAATAGGTATTGCATCCGATTTTATTGCCATACTCCACCGCAGAGATTAAGTTCGGGGACTTTCCCGATACGGACAGGCATATGATCAGATCTTCCTGAGCTGCAAAATTTTTCAGCTGATAGGAAAAAATATCATTATAAGAGATATCATTGCCCAGTGCAGATACAATGGAGGTATTATCAGATAAGGAATACATCTTCATACGTTTGCTGTTTGGCGTATTCACTCCTTTATTAAAATCACAAACCCAGTGGGAAGCACAGGCAGCGCTTCCACCGTTCCCTAAAATAAAAATTTGGTTTCCGTTCTGATACGCCCTGTCAATCGCATCCGTCAGACCGGATAGCTGCTGTGGATCAATTGCATGCAGAGCCTCTATTAAGCTTCCGTTATAATTGTCATAAAATTTCTGCATCATAATACTTCCTTTCTTTCCCTTGGTCTAAAGTTAATTTCCAACCTCCAATCCCATGGCAATTAAAATTACAGAAGTCCTGTTCCCTTCTTCTGTATCATTTCATTTTGAAATCATTTATCTTCATAAGATTTCAATTGAAATTTTTCTTTCATGCTTTCTTTTATGTATTTTTCTGTTGAAACGCACTTTTATTATCATAACAAATGAGAAGTGCTTCATATTTCTATAGAATATACTAGCACAATCAAATCGTAATAGCAAGCAAAATTTGAATATATTTGATTTTATTTGCATTATTTTGAATTTATAATGGATATATCAAGGTTTTAATGCGTTATTTTTTCACATTAATTCATATTTTATCAATTTTATCAATCTAAAAAAGCAAAGGACCCTCTAAAAGAGACTGCCTGTACTGCAATACATAAAAATAAGTGCCATCATTTCTGATAGCACCCAAGGGAAAATCTATTGACTTTTCAGTTCAACTGTATTATCATATCTATGATAATTTGCCGCCGGGTAAACGCTTTGCTACCATTCCATTAGGCCTTAGAAGGAATGGGGGACAGGCGTTTTATTTTTTTATTCTTTTTTATTCTTAGATGGAGGTTTTATTTTTATGGACAATTCGACTTGCTTTAGGGATTTCGCAAAATACTCGTCACTGAACGTGCTTGGTATGATAGGGCTGTCCTGTTATATTCTGGCAGATACCTTCTTTATTTCAAAGGGACTTGGGGCAAATGGCTTAACCGCCCTGAACCTGGCCATTCCGATCTATAGCTTCATTCACGGCACCGGGCTGATGATTGGTATCGGCGGGGGCACGAAATATTCCATCTTGAAAAGCCAGAACGACAGGGAAGCCGCAAACCGTACCTTTACAAATGCTTTTCTATTGGCGCTAGGCTTTGCAGCCCTTTTCTTTGTAACCGGGATTCTTTTCTCCGGGAAAATTGTAGCATTATTCGGAGCTGACGAAGTGGTTTTTAAGATGAGCAAAACCTATCTGCAGGTAATCCTGCTGTTTGCCCCTATGTTTATTATGAACAATATCCTCCTGTGCTTTGTGAGGAACGACGGTGCCCCCCAGCTTTCTATGGCCGCCATGCTTGGGGGAAGCTTATCAAATATTATTTTAGATTATATTTTTATTTTCCCCTTTCACATGGGAATCTTCGGGGCAGTCCTTGCGACAGGCCTTGCCCCTGTTATCAGCATGCTTATCCTATCCCCTTTTTTCTTCAAAAAGAAAAACTGCTTCCGCCTGACCAAATGTAAGCTTTCCGGCACATTGACCGCTACTATTTTTTCCAGCGGGCTGCCTTCGCTCATCACGGAGGTTTCCTCAGGCATCGTTATCATTGTATTTAACATGATTATCTTAAGGCTGCAGGGAAATACGGGCGTTGCTGCCTATGGTGTCATAGCTAACCTGTCCTTAGTAGTAATTGCTATATACACGGGCGTTGCCCAGGGAATCCAGCCGATTATCAGCAGCAACTACGGTGCCCGGAATCCGGCAAATGTCCAGGCAATCCTGCGCTACGCCCTGACAGCTATGGTTGTGATATCAATCATCGTTTATTCCTGTGTATTCTTCGGGGCATCACAAATTGCCGCCATCTTCAACAGCGAGCAAAATGCCCTTTTGCAAAGCATCGCCGTGACCGGGCTGAAGTATTATTTTACTGCCTGCCTCTTTGCCGGATTTAATATCATCATGTCCGTTTACTTTACCTCTACGGAATATGCACTCCCGGCCCATGTGATTTCTATCCTGCGCGGATTTGTAATTATCCTTCCCATGGCCTTTTTACTATCATCAATCGGCGGCATGACAGGTGTTTGGTTCGTATTCCCGGTAACAGAATTATTCGTGGGCATCATTGGGATCACCCTGTATCTGCTCCATAAAAAATCTGTTGTGCAGAAATAGACCCGTTATTTATAGATGCCGTAGGTCATATTAACATCCTGGATATAGATGATACCCTTTCCAGGTTCATCCATATTCAGGTCCTTTCTGATGGAGGCCGCGATGGCTTCCGTCATATCCGTTTCAGAAAGTATAATTACAATCTCCTTTTCCGGTTCAATATCCATGGAAAACAGCTTGCTGGTTTCATGGATGCCTGAGCCTCTTCCGTTCATGATGGTGCCGCCCTTTGAGCCTGCCTTAGTAGCAGCTTCGATGACATCCTCCGCCTTCCCTTTCTCAACAATGACTGTAATTACTTTATACATCGTATCTTCTTCACCTCTTTCACTGTTCATTTGATCGCATTTATAGCATCTCATTCCCATGATCGCGCAGATGGGGGTTGTATATGCAATACCATGGTTTGGTTTGTTGAATTTATACTCCTCATTCAATTTCTCCAAGGCCTGGTATGCGGTTTTCTTATCCGCGACCATATATAAGATTTCCTTTCTTATATCAGAAAGTCCAAGATAATCCAATATTTTGTTGCTCACAGTTCCTTTTGCCAATGATATTGTTCCGCCATGTACCCCATGGTGCTTCGCCGACTTTAGCATTTTACTTCCCACTCCGTAATTCACAATGATACAAATCAGCTCAAGTTCTACAATATCCTTCTCATTGTCCATCTCTAATAATTTCTCCCTTCCTAGACTTCAATTTAAATATGAGTCCTAATATCTGTAATGCAATCAATGGTGTCATCGCAACCATTGCAATCATTCCAAATCCATCAACTAAAACATTGGCTCCCTCAATTGCTTCCGCTGCTCCCTGGGCATAAGCCAGGATAAAGGTGGCCGTCATTGGCCCGGAGGCAACCCCGCCCGAATCAAATCCAATACCTACGAAAAGCTTAGGCACAAAATAAGACAGCGCTATGGATATTATATATCCCGGAAGCAGGTATTGCCACAGCTGCAGCTCCGGTATCAATATTCTGATCATGGATAATGCAACTGAACAGCCGACTCCTATGGCCAAGGTAACCATGACGACACTTCTCTTTACATATCCGCTGGTAACATCCTCTATCTGATGGGTCAATACATATACCGCCGGTTCCGCAAGTATTGTAACCACACCCAGCACAAAGCCGATCAGAACCACATAAACCTTATTATCCAAGAGGGCAATGCTATATCCAACGGCACTTCCCACATCCATAAATCCCGCATTTACGCCAACTAAAAACATTACCAGCCCGATAAAACTAAACAGTATTCCAAATAATATCCTGCGCACCTCTCTCTTTGACAATTTAAAAGAGATCTTCTGAAATGCAATAAACAGCACTAACACGGGCAGCAGGGCTATGGCTATTTCGCCTGTTATCTTAGGGAATTCATGGATAAACGGATACATAATAGAATCGGATACTGACCCCGGTTCCAGGCTCCCCGTTATCTTATCCGTTTTTGATATAATACTCATAACCATGACTGATATGATCGCCCCTGTTGACGCAATGGCAACTAATCCAAAGCTGTCCTTTTCCGAGGCCTTACTGTCCTTCTTCAATTTCGAAACGCCGATTGCCAGTGCCAGGATAAAAGGAACCGTCAATGCACCCGTCGTTGCCCCTGAAGCATCAAAGGATACGGCCAGGAACTCCTTCGAGGTAAAAAAAGCCAGCACCAATATGACACCATACAGGATTGTTAATAACTTATACAACGGAAAATTATAAACAATCCTGATAAGACCAATCGCAAGCATACATGCAATGCCGATTGACACCACAACAACAATGCTTCCTTTTGATATCAAGCCCGATGTAACAGCATCAACCTGCCCCGCCAGAATATGGAGATCCGGCTCCGCGACCGATATGAAAAAGCCCAGAACCAAGCCTGCGACGGCTACAATCCATAATTTATTCGTTTTTGCAATTGATGAACCCATATGGTTCCCGATGGGGGTGATTCCGGCGTCTACGCCGATTAAAAAGATGGTAAGCCCAAAGATGATTAGCACTGCACCGATTAAAAACCTTACGATTAACGGTGTCTCAAGCGGTGTTAACGTAAAATTCAGTATCAACACAATTATTGTGATCGGGAGAACTGAGAATAAAACCTCTCTCAATTTTTCATTGAATACACTCAAGTAATTTTCTTCCTTTCTTTCTTAATTTTGTAGCTATGAATTTCCTATACCACCCTATAAACTGCCTATAGCTATTATTACTACGCTTTTTCCTATAGTATTACAACACCCTTATCCGCCATATATTCCAGCATATCGTCCTCCCATATGGAGGCTTGTACCTCACCGATATGTACCTTATCCATAAAGTACATACAGATTCTGGACTGTCCGATTCCTCCCCCGATGGTAAAGGGCAGCCGGTCATTTAAAACATCCTGATGATAGGGTAATTCTCTCCTGTCATCCGCATTTGCCTCTGCCAGCTGGGTGTCCATGGACTTTGCATCCACCCGGATGCCCATGGAGGACACCTCAAAGGCTATGTCTAACAGCTTATGGTATAAAATCAGATCCCCGTTTAAGCTCCAGTCATCATAATCCGGTGCACGCCCGTCATGCCGTTCTCCGTTCCTTAGCTTAGCGCCTATTTGCAGGATGAAGATCGCTCCCTTTTCCCTCACAAAGGCGGCTTCCCTTTCCTTGGAGGAAAGATCTGGATACCGGTCTGCCAGCTCCTGGCTTGTAATGAAGGTCACTTCCTTTGGCAGCTTGGCTTCAAACAGCGCAAACTTGCTGCCCACATACTGCTCAGTCTCCAGGAACACCTCATAAATCTTATTTACCGTATCCTTTAAGGTATCAAGGGTTCTTTCCTCCCTTAAGATCACCTTTTCCCAATCCCATTGGTCAACATAGATGGAATGGATATTATCCAGGGTCTCATCACATCTGATTGCATTCATGTCAGTGTATAATCCTTCCCCTGCACCGAACTCATAGCGCTTCAATGCCATCCTTTTCCACTTGGCGAGGGACTGGACTACCTCACATCTTCTGTTCTGGGTTCCGATCCCGGAAAATGAGACCGGACGCTCCACACCGTTCAAATTATCATTGAGCCCCGTCTCCGGCAATACGAATAACGGAGCTGACACTCTGGTCAGGTTCAGCTTCTTAGCCAGGCTATTTTCAAAATAATCCTTAATAAGCTTAATTGCGATCTCAGTTTCCCTTAACGTTGTCTTGCTGGAATACCCTTCTGGTATATAATGCATACAGCTACCTCCATGTTCTATCTTTCCTGCTTTCTTCCTTCAAGGTCAATCCGGTAACCGGTCCGGCACATCCTTCTAATCCGGAAGTCCATCCCATTTCCTCCCTCGTTTCAAAAAAAGCTCTACGTCTAAGTTTAAATGGATGTGTCCAAGAAAGCAATAGAAAGATTAAAATTCCTTGCCATTTTATGCTCTATCCGGTAAAAATGGCAAGGAATTCTTTCTTAATTATATGGTTTTCCTTATCTAAGGGCTGTAAAATGCCGGCAATCTACATTACTTTTCTACAACCAGCGGCCTCATCATATCGTAATCCTCATGCTCCAGGATATGGCAATGCCATACATAATCCCCGCAATGCTCCTTAAAATGCATGATGATTGAGGTTACCTGGCCCGGGTCTGCCCTCACCACATCCTTTGGCCCTGTTTCATAATCCAGTGGCGGGGTTAATGACCTTAAGTCGAACTTATAGTCACCATTTTTATCAAAATCCCTCTCTGTAAATACCTTCCTTCCAAGTACCTCAAAATGGACAAGATGCAGGTGAACCGGATGGGGGAAGCCGAATTTGTTTACAAAATGCCATATTTCAATGGTATCTAATTTGGGTTTTTCCGTAGCCGGATCGCTCCACATCCTATAATTTAGCATGTGCATTACCCTTCCATAATGGTCCGTCATTTCATCCAGTACTAATGTCCTTTCTTTTACGGCCAGGGAGGGCTCCAGCTTATGGAAGGGCATCAGCTCCTTCGGGACCGTGCTGTTATCCGGGCAGGATAATTCCTCGCCTACCTTGAATTTCATAATAACCCCCATATCCGTGCCTTCCGCTCCACCCGCCGTATTTTCCAGGATTATCTCCTTCCCTTTATAAGCTGAAAAATCAATGATTACATCAATCCGTTCCGCCGGCTCCATTATAAAGGATTCAATGTCTACGGAATGGTGCAGGAAGCCTAAATCCGTGCCGATCTGGTGAAATACTTCCCCATTGCTTAATTTTAGCTCATAGGCCCGGAGGTTTGACCCGTTCAGTATCCTGAACCTGTATTTGCGTGGCTCCACCTTTAGGTAGGGCCAAAGCTTCCCGTTCACGACAATCGTATTGCCCAGGAAAAATGAGGGCGTTGACGGAACCGGATTGTCAACCGGAGGAATGGCATTATCCGGATAGAACAAGGATCCGTCCTCTTTAAAGGCTTTATCCTGGATCAGGATCGGTATTTCAAAAGGACCTTCCGGGAGATTAAGCCTCTTTTCCAGGAAGTCCCTTATAATATAGAAGCCCGCCAGCCCGGAATATACATTCAGCCTGGTGATCCCCATCGCATGGTCGTGATACCACAGGGTGGCCCCGGCCTGGTGGTTCGTGTATTCGTATACCTCCCTGGTATATTTATGGCCAACAAATTCATTCCCTTTGGTAAACCAGGCTTCCGGATGCCCGTCACTGTCAGCCGCCACATTGGCACCATGGACGTGGGTAACCGTCCTTACATCCGGGGTATCCATAGCCCCGTGGAGCGTATGGTCCACCGGCAATAAATGCTTCTTCGGCAGCATATTCTTCCATTTTACTTTAATCCTCACATCCTTGGCGACCTCCAAGGTGGGCCCGGGGTAGGTACCATTATAGCCCCAGACTGTAGTTAATGGAAAATTTCTATGGAATCTGTGCTTTGCTTCCATCATCGCAATTTCATAATATAATTCTTTGTCATTTGCTGCAGGGTATCCGCGGGACGGCCTGGCTATATCCGGTATGGGCAGCGGATCCACGAACTTAGGAATCGTCGATGGGTCGGACGGATCCACCTTATTATCCACGTCTTCGCAGTACTCTGGCTTTCCCGGATAATATCTCATATATTCATTCATTATGGAACCTCCATTTATAATTATAGGCTTCAGACTAAAGTCATCTATATTAATCATTTTATGTTGCAGGAATGACTTTGTGTCTAAGCATGTCGATCATTGTATGATTATGTTATGGAGGTTCCTTTTCTATTTATCTTTACGTTCAAGGTAACATATGATTACCCGCCTTTGCCGGGGTCACATGCCATACACAAGCCGAAGTCCGGGTTAAAATCCTGGTCGCATACCCATTGCTTACAGCTGACACAGCGGTTGAAGTGCTCCCTGGCGTCCTCCTGTGCCGCGTCAAAGGCAGCTCTGTACGCCTTTTTCCAGCTTCTGCCCGGAAACAGGCCGCGCTTACCGGGCATTTCTGCTGCAGGAGCAGTATATTTCCCGCCGCAGAGCCCGCAGTAAAATGTGAACTGCAAATGCCCCTGTGACCTGTCCTCGCTATACCTTTGGGTAAATGCCTTCTCCATGGTTCAGCCTCCTTTCAACAAAAAGTTCAGCCTCCCTGCTTCCCAACTTCTATTTTGCATCCAAGTCCCAGTTTTTTATAGCGGCACGATGGTATAGGTCATTTATCAGTTCTGGTCCTGCCCATTACCTTTAAAAATATTTCCCAGGTCAGGCATCATAAAATCCAGTATATACTCTAGGAGATCGGTAAACTTCTTATTAATTCCCAGCTCCTTGCAAAACTGTATGGTAGACTGCTTCAGGATATCCCCTCCCGGAACCGCTTCAAAGGTAATTCCGTTGGTGGCGTATTCAAGCACCATACCCTCCAGCTTTGAAGACATTCCCATCTGGTCAAAGAAGTGCAGACCATTCCAGGCTCCTGCCTGCTTCAGCACAGAGCTAAAGATGACCGGATTAGCTACTGTTCCCAGCGTTATTAAGGATCCAGGGCCAGTCTTACCGATTTCCATGCCTGTGTCCTTGTCAAACAGGAGGTTAACGCCGCCTGCCAAAGTCAGTATGGCCTCAGTCATTCCACCGT
Source organism: Clostridiales bacterium (assembly GCA_012839295.1). GTDB lineage: Bacteria > Bacillota > Clostridia > Lachnospirales > Lachnospiraceae > Mobilitalea. Next base: position 157,564 of record DUNO01000001.1, on the reverse strand, counting down.
TGACGGAAATCGGGTTTTTAACCAAATAAGGGACCCCCAGATTGTTCCAGGTCACTGATTTGGTAATCATGGTTTGTATTTCCTTACCGTCAGCTACCTGGATAAAGTTATTGACATTGCCAAGAATCAGGCTGGTCATGCTGAGGGAGCCTATGGAGTGGGGCGAAGCCTTAATGGGGAAATTGTTATTCACAAAGATGTTGCCGGTGGATTCCGGTGTCATCTCCACTTTACCATAGAGATCCAGGCCACTGGTGTTGCTGCCGCGTACCGTATTCGTAATCGTGAAGAAGCGGCTAAATCGCAGCATGCAAAAGAGCGTGACGGCACTGGGAAGTATCTGATAGGAATTGAGCCGGAAGCTCTCTGGCATCTTCGGAACGATAATTCCCTGATACAGGGACAGACAAATCTGAAACATTGCTACATAGACCAGCGTCGGCCAGGTATCACGCAGCTGAAAGTCATTTTCCCGCAGGGAATACCGGATTTCCATATCATTTCCCCGGAATGCAAGGCTGAGTATCATGCTGGCCAGCAGCGTTACAGCCTGAATACTAAAGAACAGCACCGGAAATCTACCCACTGGTGCTATGGCATAGGTGCAGATATAGGTTCTTATGAAAATATAAGCAATGGCCACGGCTCTGACGGGATTTGGTTTTGATATGTAAAAGAACATGCCGTAAAAAAGCCTGTATCCGATGAACCCGATACAGAGACCCCCGGCCGCCGCAGAGATGACCAGCAGCTCTTTTATAGGCGAAAGCGCTACAAGCTGCATCAGGGAAAAGGCCAGAATATGCAGCGTTATCCATATGGAACGCGGGGAGGAAAGGTATTCGCCCCTGATAAAGAAAAAACCAAAAAGAACCGATGCAACGCAGGCGACCTGAAACACGGCAAGTACATCATTGAAGCCCAGTCCCAGGGACGCGATATGGATTTTAAGGTTAACACTGTCCCAGAAAGCCGTATACCAGCAATACATCGCTACAAAAGCAGCGGTGACCGTATACGCGCTTCTTTCCTTTTTATCGCTTTTCAATCTGGAAATCAGTTCCATCTCCTGCTCACCTCTTATGGTTAAATTCTCCATCCCGCAGTAACCTCTCCCTGCGCTCACCTCCGGCAAGAACCCTGAAATTATCTTTTCCCAAATAGGCTGCAAGCTTCGGGGCAAAGAATACCCCCATAGCTTCAAACTAAGTGATTTTATTTTACACCAGTTGAAGGGTTTATACAAATATATCTTTTTCCCGACCTTTTCCCATTTTGAATACTTTTGAAAAAAAGCAAGATAATATATGATATCTTAACAGAATTAATTTAGCATATTTATGGCAGTGGATTGCAACGGTGAAAATCATGCTGCACTAATAAAATCATATTAATTAGAAAGGATTCAACATGGAAAAATATACTAGCGGTACAGAATTACCCGTAGGTCTTGGTATAGCACTTGAACAATATAATGCAATGGATTATTTTCTCTCATTACCAACGGAAGCACAGCGCCAGATTATTGATCATGCCCATACAATACAATCGAAAAAAGACATGCTTATCTATATCCAATCAATTGTTACATCAAAATAAAAAAAACCAGATAATAATTCTTGATAATAAAAACTATTGATCTGCCTAAAATAACCATGTTATCTGAATAATTACGGAATACTATTTATGAATTTAGAACCGGAAAAAGAAGCTTTGCTTCCTTATTCCGGTCCAACTTTAGCGCAGTATTCTTTCCTAAGCTGTTGTTTTTCCCTATACATCTGCTTATCTGCCTTTTCGATGATGTACTCTAAATCCATATCCATGCCCGATTGATAATAAGCTAACCCATGGCTTGCCATAATCTTATAAGGGAATTCTCCCTGCAGATTTCTTTCGTGAAACTGTTTCAGTATCTCGTTCCAGACCCTTTCCGACTGTGATTTGTTCCGGTCCTTGAAGATAATGATAAATTCATCACCACCCATACGGAAAAATATATCTTCCTCTTCCAGATTATCCCGGATAACATTACAGAAGGTGAGAATACAGCGGTCTCCCTCTCCGTGACCATAGGTATCATTAATATACTTTAAATTATTAATATCCAGGAAGCAGAGCACAAATTCCAGATAATCTTCTTTAGATTCCCCTAGTAGCTCCTCCAGCTTTTTTAAGCCCATTCTTCTGTTCAAAATTCCGGTCAAGGAATCAATAGAAGCATAATGGGTCAGCTCCTCCTCCGCTTTTCTGATTTCCGTTATATCCATAATGCCTGTTAAAATGCATTTCTCACCGTGGTAGTCAATTAATTCATAATTTGCCGTAACCCACATATGCTTTCCTTGAAAATCATACTCTACAATCCGGTTATAGGTACTGCTATGCTCCATTAATTCTTCCTGCAGTGCCAATATGCTGTCATTCTTGATATAGCAATCGATTCCGTAAAAGCTATGCAATTCTTCTGAATCAATTTCCAACAGGCTGCATGCCCTGCGGTTTGCTTCAATAATCTTTCCGTCCTCCATTCTTGTTATAAATGCGGGATAGGGATTTAAATAAAAAAGCTTCTTAAAGTTCTCTTCATTTTCCTTTAATTCTTTTCGGTAAAAAAACTCTACCATCCTATGGCGGTAAAAGACAAAGCTGAGTAAAAAAGCGGCAACAACCATAACTGTGGCATTTACCAGCTTAACAAGAAACAGATCCGTATCCTTACATAGAATACCTGTACCGATAAGGAAAATTATATGATTTGTCCCAAAGGCAAAAAGCATATACAAGGGTTTTAAGGAAATAGCAATCGCTGCAATTAGCGATAATATGATATAGGAATAAATATTACCGGTATATCTTTGACTATTGATAGAGGAAGCCGCACCAATAAAAATATATAAAAATACATACACCTTTAAAACAATATCTAAGATGGGGTATTTTACTTTTTCATTTTTGTCCTTGATCCGGTTATAGAAAACTATGAATGCAGCTGAAATGACCACACATATGCTATGCAGTACAATGAGCGTTTCACCGTAAATCCGGTCAGCGCCATTTTTTATGATGATCCAATCCATATAGGCCCAAAAAGCTGCCAGGCAAATAGTGGCTATGGAAATCAGCCGGATTCTGCTAAAAACCATCAAATTGTTATACTGTTTAAATTCTTTTTGCTCTTTATCGGAGCGGCTTATTAACAGCTTAAATCCTTCCTTCATCCATTTCATAGATTTATCCTTTTTACATTAATTTCCTTTGCAAAATACAAGAACAGCATTCCCGGCTTCAGGAATGCTGTTATAACACCGTCTTATTATACCAAAAAACGGGTCTGGAAGCAAGATCATTCTTTTATCTCCTTTAACTTTTTTAACTTTTTTTCTACCCCTCTATTATATTTCCTCATATATATCGCGGATAAATTCTTCGTAATTTACTCTTTGGGTACGTAAATTATGGTATAGTCTTTTATCTATTGTCACTGAGGAATTGATATATGCGGCATCCATCTCCTTTATAAGGGAGTACCTGCCATTTTCATAAAGGGAGCGGAGCTTCTTCCCTATTCCGAAAAGCTTTTCCTGATGGATCCCACAGGAAAAGCCCCTTAATCCCATGTCCTTCTTATCACCTCCAAAAAAAGGGGATTTGGCCAACCACCCTTCCTCTGCATGCCCATCCTTTGTTGTTTCTGTAAGCACATGGTTTAAGTAAGCTGTAAATTCCCGAAAGTCCCCTGAATACTCCTTGATTCCAACAATAGGATACCATAACCCTTTTATTTTGCCGCTGTTAGTGCCGGAGGAGCTGTAATAGGCCAGGATTACCCTTTCCATGCCAAAGGCATAGCGGATTCCCACATCAATGAGCCCAATCATCCGAAAGGGATCCCTTGTATAAATGTTGGCACGGAAGCTATCCTCATAGGTACCTATTATCCCTGCAAAATTCTCCATCCAAACCCCTCTTCCATCACTGCAATATTTTTATAAATAGGAGCCATGTGATTCTTAGACGATCCTTAAACCACATGGCTTCCTACCTAATTCCCCTTCTTTACTTTATCCAGCTGTTGCCTGATTTCCGCAATACTTCCATAGGTTTTTTCAATCCCCATAAGTTTTCTTAAAAAGACTTTTTCCTCCGGATTTAAGTCAAGCTCCTTAAACCATGGTTTATCAATCCTACTTACCTTTTGATAGGTTGAGTAATACAGATGGATTAAAAAATCACCGATATACCAGTAGTCCGATTCCTTCGTATAATAATCCGGCCTCATGATCCTGGCAAGGCCAAAATCAATCAGTGAGAGTTCTTTATTATCCTTTCTGATGACATTGGGCAGCCTGATGTCCCTGTGGACGATGCCACAGCCATGCAGTACCTCAATGATATCAAGCAACTGGCCGCATATTTCGTAAATCTCTTCCCGGCTGAATTGATGCCCCTCCTTTTGCAGGATATCTTCAAACACCTCCCCTTCCATATACTCCAGTATATAGCCTTCCCTGGTTCCATCCTTAAAATTGGATATGAATTTCGGGAAGCAGGGGTGCTGCAGCTTCCTTAAAACCATTTCCTCATAAAACAATTTGTTGCCGCTTTTCTTCATCATATCCTTCTTTAGTTGTTTTACGACATATTGGTTGTTCTCCCCATCAACCGCCAGATATACGATTCCATACCGCCCCTCACCCAATAATTGCTGGATGGTATAAGTGTCTATAACATCATTCTCCCTGTAATATTGATCCGCATTGCCGATCCATTTTTTTATCTGAAGGTCCATAGCGGCTTAGGGTCAGTTTGATCTGCTATAGCGCCTGCTGTAGGACCGGGAAACGGATCTGCGGCCAGGCCTGGAATTGCGGTCTGACCTCCATGGAGAACGTCTATCCGACCTGCTGCGGGATCTGCTTACCCTGCCGTCTGATCTGTTAGGATCACTCATGGAGCTATTCCCTGCCGAATAATAGCTGTGCCCTCTGTAAGATTGATTTCTGTCATAGCCCATACAAACACCTCACTCCGATTATATTTGCAATCATATAAAATTATATCTCTTGTAGATATAAAATTATATGATGCAGTAATATAATATGCGTTTTTCGACTTTTTGTGACATATTGCAACGGACAGAGAGCCACGTGGTTGTCCTTGCATCCTCAGAAGTTCTTGTGGTATAATTGCCGGAAAGCGGTTATCCTACCGGGTTGTGTCCAACAGCCCACCGCCTGCACTCCAACCAGACTTATTGCAATTTCTCTGCATATATAAAAAGAAATGGTGATCATATGAACCAAAATAAAATTCTGCAAAACATAGCGATTATGATGCTTATATTAGTTGGCATCAAGAATTTATTGCTTGCTTTACCGCTGAGAGCTACACAGATATTTACATATTTCTATACCCGCACTATCCATCCCGGCGAAATGGTACTGCACCATATCGTATCGTTTCTGCTGGGGTCACTGATGCTGCTGTTTGCCCAGCGGCTTTATAAACGTGTGCGGCTGGCCTGGCTGGTGGAGATAAGCGCATTGTCTGCCAGTATTGTGGTGCAGGTGTGGCGGTATCAGCGGCTCACGGTTCCAATCGTGGTGCTGGAGCTGTTTATTCTCATTGTACTATGCATTTCCCATGAAAATTTCTCCCGGAAAAGCGATCCCGTTACCGTCAAGTCGGCATTGAGACTAATTGGGTTTTCGGCCATATTGCTTTTGATCAATGCAACGCTGGGAATCTATCTCATGCGCGGCAGTTTCCGGAATATCCACGATATCCTGGACGCGCTGTGGCGCTCCGTACAGCTTCTGATTTTTATAGATACCAATGTCATACAGTCAACGAGCAGAGCCGCACGGCTTTATACTGTTGTGCTTGTTTTTATCAATTGGACTTTTATATTTGCCTCAGCGGTGCTTCTGCTAAAGCCGTTGGTTTATACCCCTCTTGTGACCCGGCGGGACCGCGGACGGGTGCGGAGCCTTGTAAAAAAATACGGACAGAATACCATAGCCTATCTTGCATTGGAGCACGATAAAAAATACCTCTTCGGGATCCAGGTGGAGGGTGTTTGCGCCTATACTGTGACGGGGGAGGTATTCGTTGTCTGCGGCGACCCCATTGTCAAAGCGGAGGATGCCCGGATTTTCCTGCAGGAGATTTTGCATTTTTGCGGGCAGAATGCCTACCAGCTCCTGCTTATCAATGTAACGGGACAGTTTTATGACCTATACAACGAGCAAGGCTTTGGAACGGTAAAATTCGGGGAAGATGCAGCTTTCTATTTGCCGGAGTATAATTTGGCGGGAGGTAAAATAGCCAAGGTGCGTGCTGCAATCAACCATGCAACCAAAGCCGGGATTATCGTTTCCGAGTATAATCCGGCTGCCGGACGCGATCTAGGCATAGAAAAGCAGATTGATGGCATTACATCAGAATGGCTCAAAACCAAGGGAGGTTATGAGATGCATTTTATGCTGGGCGGTACAGGCCTTCCTGAGCCTCTTGACCGGAGGTATTTTATAGCAAGGGATGAAGCGGGGACCGTACTAGGCTTTGTGGTCTTTTTGCCATATACGGACGGTTATTTGGCTGATGTCACCCGCCGGCGCAGTGATGCTCCCCAGGGCGTATTGGAAAAGATCATCTATGAAGCCTTTATGACGTTCAAGGAAGAAGGTATTAAATGGGGCAATCTGGGTATGTCCCCGCTGTACAATGTGGCTGATTCTGAAAAAGCCAAACTGCCGGAAAAGCTATTCTCTTATATTTATAAAAATCTAAATAGCAGTTATGGATTTCAACAGCTTCACCATGCAAAGGAGAAATATGCCCCCACCCACTGGCAGCCCCGCTATCTGGCCTATTTCCCGAAACCCTTTTCACCAAAGCTGGCATATGCCCTGATACGCTGCCAGATTAAAGAAGGGGCTTGGCAGATCGTCAAGGGAGAGCTTGCTGCATTTTTTCAAAGGATCCCCAGAAAATAAGATCTCTTCCCGCCTACTGTGCCAATCATTTTCCTAAAATACTACACAGAAGCTTTTATAGCTTCCCCATTATTTGGGGTCTGCTTATCTTACCAGAAATGCATTTCAAGCATAATACGCTTCCAGCCAACAGGACAGCAAAATACATACCCGACCATAATAGCCTGTTCTGGGCCAGATACACAATTGCTAATGCAGGAACAACAAAAACAGCCCCAAGTAAGCTCGACGCGTATAAGCCTTGGCGTGGAGTCTTCATAACGACTGACAGAATCCCTGCCATGAACACCATAATCGTACAGGACATCATTCCTACAGGGAACAAAAGCACGAGCTGTTCGGCATTATATATGTAACTTTTGGCTGCAATGGGTATAAATCCCCTTAATATATTTGCTCCCGCCAATGTCAATGATGATGACAATATCAGCATAAGCAGGGAAATAAGAATTGGTACCATGCATTTGGCAACAAAAATTGCTCTGGTGCGCAAAGGCGTAGCTAACAGGGATTCCCCTGTCTTATATACTTTTTCGCCGCCAATGGAATAAGCAATCAGGTTTGTCGGCACCCTCGGTATCATTAGGATTGTTATGAGCACAGCGTAATTAAGGTTAATTTCTCCTGTATAATATGCCAGCAGGCATACCATTGCCACCGGTGCAAAGCATAGGCCCAGAAAGTTTATCATTAATATTTTAAGTGTTAATACATATTTCATCTCATACCTGAAAACAATTCCAAACTGTGATTTGGATGCGCCATAGGAAACAGGGCTTTCATACGGCTTACCAGATCTTTTAATCTCCTCAAAGTAATTTGACTGCTCCATCCTCGACACTTTGACCGCATACCTTATTATGATGCAAAGATAGACGGTAATAAGGGCAAAGCCGGTCATGAGCGTGGGCATAAATTGCCCCGTAAAAACAACCGAAAAATACACAACAAGCAACAAACCCAAGGGATAGGATATCCGCGAGACCCTGCTGCCGGCAATACGTAGATTCTCGGACATTGCGGAAGCATAAATCCCCGTTATGGTAATTGCGCTAAAACCGGGAACTATTAAAAGTACAATGCCAATCCATTGCCACAGCTGCAAAGGTAACCTGTAACCAGCAATCCTGTTAACCAATACGGCACATACCACGGCCATTGTGAAGAATCCCACCGCGAACAATAAGCAAAATTGGGCTTTCCCCCAAAGAATGCTTTTGCCCTTTATTGAGGTTGATAAAAGCGGTTCCAGCGTTCTTTGCTCCCTTTCACCGGCCAGACTGTCCGAAATAATTGGCTTTAAGAATATTATCGTTACAAGGGCTGCCATTATCAGGCTTGATCCCACACTATGCAGAAAAACAGGTGCGATAATACCGATAAGGGCTATGCTTAGCAGATAGAATAACGCCATCCCTTTTTCACGCTTGAACAGGGCATACTGGATACGGAAAACAGTATAGGTATGGTTCATTTTTCCACCAGCCCCCTTTCAATATCCATATACAGCTTTTCAAGGCTGAATCGCCCATGCTCCCTATAGTGGTTGCTGTCTTTGAGGGAAGCCATAGAATCCGTGAAGATATTCTGCCCGTGACGGAGTATACTGATTTTGTCACAAATTTTCTGTACTTCTTCAAGGTTGTGTGTTGTCATTATGATAGTTGTTCCCTGCTCTTTCGCAAGCCCGGACAACTCATGCCTTAAATCCGTCGCACTTACCGGGTCAAGTCCGTTGGTAGGCTCATCCAACAGCAGGATCGGAGGCTTGTGCAGCATGGCACGGATCAAGGCAACCTTCTTTTTCATGCCGGTGGAAAATCCTTTTACAACCGACCTTTTCCTGTCAAGCAGGCCAAAGCGGCCTAACAGCCCGTCAATACGCCTATTGGCTTCCAGCCGTCCCATTCCGTAAATATCCGCGTAATATAGCAGATTATCATAAACCGTCAAGGGCTCATAAAGCCCCACATCTTCTGATAATACTCCGCACATACTGCGCACTTCGCTCCCATTCTTCATAGGGTTTTTCCCAAAGACCATGATCCTTCCCTCATCCGGCTCCAAAAGCCCAAGAAGCAAGCGGAGGCTTGTTGTCTTTCCCGCTCCGTTGTGTCCGAGAAGCCCGTAAACCTCCCCCTCTGAAATACTTAAATCCAAGCCATTGACAGCGGTCACTTCCCCAAAGGTTTTTTTAACTTCCTTAAATTGGATCTTATTCATATATCCCACCCTTTGCATTATTTTTTGTATAGTATACATCACATATTATGCTAAGTCAACTATACATTCACACAAATATGTGTAGTCTGCTGCACTAAAAATGTACAGTAAACTTGACTAACCTATTCTATTTCAGTTATAATGGATTATTAGAAATATGGCAGAAAGTGAGGTGGGACGGGATAATGAAAACAAAAATACGCGAGCTGCGAAAACAACGGCGTATCTCCCAAGATGAATTAGCAAGAGCGGTACATGTCACCCGTCATACAATTACTTCAATAGAGAATGAAAAATATATTGCGTCATTACCCCTTGCATATAAAATTTCAAAGTTTTTTGGCTTATCTATTGAGGATGTTTTCGATTTTTCAGATGTGGAGGATATCGACTATGAAATCTTTTGAAAAGGAACTTAAAAGAAGGATCTATTGGCAGGCGCTATATGCTATATTTGCCGGATTGACTGTTATCATAGCCTTTATAATAAAAATACGCCTATATAGCAATACCGAACCGGGGAATGACTGGGAGACAGGCGTTCTCATCGGCTTAGCTTCCGGCTTTTTTTTCGGTACTGAAATCCCTGCACTTTGCCGCATTCTCCAATACCGCAAGGCACTCAGAAATCCTGGAATACTGGAAGCATTGCATATAAAAGAAACAGATGAGAGGAACCGTATGATTGCCTTGAAAGCGTGCCAGTCATGCCTGAATTTTGTATTCGCATTGTTGGGGATTGCCGGAATCGTCACCGTTTTTTTAAACACAACCATTTTCTTGACCATCGGCGTAATTTTAATCGCTCTGTTGATTTTATATATTGCTCTACATGCATACTATTCATGGAAATACTAATTAACAAATGCAGGGCAGGAAACCTTAAATTTTTTCTCCTTTCTGCCGAAATATACCATAAGAAATACAAAAATGCTTAGGAGGTATTCTTATGCGTATAGGAGAAGCAAACAATAACGGCTATTCCCCCTCCTCCCTGAATAGAAAAGCAGAATAAGACCGCCTGGCTTCAGATACTGTCCATAACATCTGAAACCAGGCGGTCTTTACAATCAACTCTTATACTTTATAATCTAAGGACTGCCCAACTGCTTTTTCAGCTTCCGTCCAAATAATCGGGACGGTTGATTTCATTCATAATATCCCTTGCTTACGGAAAACCTCCACAAGAATGTATTATAAAATTTATTCTTGTCTAAATTGCCGGCTTTATTTCCATCTTTCCTTTACAAGCTCTTGAATCAGCCTCTTTTTCTTTGCCTATTCATTTTGATATCCTTCTACTTTATAACCCGGATGGAAAACATGGGCGTTGACCCATAATTCACCTGCTCCTCCTGGGACCATACCCTTTTCCATACCTCCTGGTCTGTTTGGATTTTGGCCACTCCATATTTTTTCAAAAGTTCAATATCCCAGCCCGGTCTGCTGCACCGGCTTAAAGGCAGTTTTCTGGAAATCCCCTCCATGGCATCAATGTCCGTACAGGTATAATGATCCTCTAATTTCAGCTCTTCTACCTGTCTCCTATCCCTTTCATACCCCTGCTTCATTTCCTCATCATAGAGATAATTATACCAGGTGGCATCAAAATTTAACAGGATGCCACCTTTTTTTAGCACGCGAATCCATTCGCCATAGGCCTGCTCCGGTTTCTCCAGATTCCAGGTCAGGTTTCTGCTGACGATGGCATCAAAGCTTTCGTCTTCAAATTCCAGCCTCTGTGCATCTGAAAGCACCCAGCAGATAGAATCTTTATAAGCTTTGGCATTCACCTTGGCCCTGTCCAACATGGATTGGGTACAATCTACTGCCGTCACATCGTAGCCGGCCTCCGCAAGAATAATAGCGAAAAATCCGGGGCCTGTGCCCATGTCCAGCACTCTTATTCCAGCTGTATTTTGGGGCAGGGATTCTTTTAGGACCCGCAGCCATTTCTCCTTCTGTGCCGTGTTTAATTCTTCTTCGTTTACCTTGGAATACCCCATTGTCCTTCCGGTCCAATATTCTTTGTTCTGTTCGTAAAGCTCCATGTTCATTTTTTATCTGTGTACTCCTTTATTTCTATTTCTATCCCTTCTACTTGTGCCACCTTGCTTATATGTTTTTGTTTATGCCTCTTCCAACCATGTATTCCTTTGTTCATGGTTTTCTTTGTTCATGGTTTTCTTTGTTTATGCCCTCCTTTGTTCATGGCTCCCTTTGTTTACGCACTCCTTTGCCCATGTATTTCTTTGCTCATAGATCCCTTACTTGCGTACCATAATAAGAAAAGTAGGCGCGGCCTCACCGTTTCGCTCCTTTAAAACACGGGAGCCTGCCTCCCTATCACATTGGCATTCTAAAAATCCCATTTCCTTTATGATGGCAATATCCCAGTCAGGCCTTCTATTTTGACTGATAGCCATAGCCTTTGTAATCTCATTGGATTCCTGCCTTAGCTCCTGTGTCACCCCAATATGGAAGCCCGAGGCATCCGCACTGGCCTCCGGCTCATTCTCTTCCATGCTTTGAACCTCCTGCCCATAATCCGCATCGAAGTTTAAAAGAATCCCCCCCTTTGCCAAAACCCTCATCCATTCCCCGTAGGCCTGTTCCGGCTTTGGCAGGGTCCAGGTCAAATTCCGTGCAATCACCACGTCAAAGCTTCCCTCGGGAAAATCCAGGCTTTGCGCATCCATCACTGAGAACTCTATGGACATTCCCCTGTCCCCGGCCAGCTTTTTTGCTTCCTCTATCATAGCCGGTGTCAGGTCTATGCCATATACCCGGTGCCCCTCTTCTGCAAGAAGCACTGCAAAATACCCTGCCCCGGTACCAACATCCAGAATTCTCAACCCCTTTTCCTTCGGAATATATTTATTAATCTCTTCCAGCCAACGGCCACTTATTTCATCCTGCAGTTCCATCCTCCGTACCATACCAAAATCCTGCGCCCGCCTTGTCCAATAATTTTTTACCCGTTCTTCTATCTGCTCCAATACTATCAGCTCCTTATTTAATCCGTTTTCATCTATCTTCATCCGTCTTAATCGATCTGTCTTAATCGGTCTGTCTTAATCGATCCGTCTTAATCGATCCGTCTTAAACGTTTCAATCCACTTCCAACCTTATCCCAGCCTGTCTCCAATTTACTCCAGTCCGTTTCATCCCTGAATCTACTCCGCCCGCGCAGAGGCCAACAATCTCTTTGTATAGTCCTCCTTCGGATTCGTAATAACCTCCTTTGCCTCCCCGGCTTCAATACATCTTCCTTCCCGCATTACCATAATGCTTCCGCAAATATTGCTCACCAGCACGATATCATGGGAAACAAAAATAATTGCCATCCCTGATTCATTTGCCAGCTCCACAATCAATTTCACAATGTCTGCCTGGACCGATACATCCAGCGCACTTGTGATCTCATCACATAATAGTACCTCAGGGTTTACGGAAATGGCCCTGGCAATGGCGGCGCGCTGGCATTGGCCGCCGCTTAGCTCCGCCGGATACCGGTCCGCAAGGTATGGTTCCAGTCCGACCCGCTCCATCAGGCTGTCTATCCTGGCATCCACCTCTTTCCTGTCCTTCATGCCTCCCAGGTTTTTCAGGGTCTCAGCAATGGAATGCCGTATTTTTAGCTTCGGGTTAAAGGAATCATATGCATTCTGGAAAATCATCTGCATGCGCCGGAAATCCATATTTGTCCTTTTCTGTGTAATATCCTTCCCATGAAGGACAATCCTCCCCTCTGAGGGCTTCTTTAAACCTGCAACCTGCTTTAGCAGCGTACTCTTACCGCTGCCGCTCTCCCCCACAATCCCTAATATCTCGCCCGGCTTTAGCAGCAGATCCACCTGGGAAAGCGCAGAGAAGGAATTCCTGCGCTTTAAATAGCTTTTGCCTACCTGCTTTAATTCCAGTAGATAGCAGGCTGCTTTTATCTCCCTTTTTTCTGCCATATTGCCGGCCTGCGGCACCGCATCCAACAGCCTCTTTGTGTAAGAGTTCCTGGGATGCTCCAGCACCTCCCCGGCGGCTCCAAATTCCACGATTTTTCCCCGGTGCATCACTCCCACTTTATCAGCAAGCCTTGCTGCCACTCCAATATTATGGGTCACAATAATCATTGATGTATGGTAATATTCCCGGATCCGCAACAGCTCCTCCATCACCTGCTCCTGTGCCGTAACATCCAGTGCACTGGTGGGCTCATCCGCCAGCAATAAGACCGGCTCCAGCAAGATAGCCAGAGCAATGGCGATTCTCTGGTTCATGCCCCCGCTCATTTCGTAAGGGCAGCTGTCCAGAATCCGTTCCCCATCCAAAAGCTTCAGCTTCCTAAAAAGCTCAAGCACCTGCTCTTCAAAAAGCTCCCTTTCATACCTCCCATGGCTTTTCAAGGCTTCGATAAACTGCTTACGGAAGGTACGGACCGGGTTAAAGGAAGCCTTGGGATCCTGGAATACCATGCCGATCTGTCTGCCGTTCAGCCTATTTTTCTCCGCTGCCGTCATACCGGATAAAGGCTTATTTTTAAAAATAATTTCTCCCCCGGACATAGCTACCCCATAATCCTCCAGGGGCAGGATGGCTTTTAATAAGGTGCTCTTCCCACTGCCGCTCTCCCCGACGACCACTATAATCTCCCCCCTATCCAGCCCGAAGGAGGCCTGGGATACCACAGCCTTACCGCCATAGCCTGCGGTCAGGTTTTTTATGGACAGGACTATATCATTCATAACCGTTCCCCCTATAGAATCCAGATAATTGCAAAACACATAAACTGCCGCTATTTTTCATACTTTTGATGCAGCTTCCTGAGCGCAATTACCTCCCCATGTAGTCACTTAAGGCATCCCCCAGCAGGTTAAAAACAGCTACCGTTATAAACAATGCCGCCCCGGGTGCCAATACCGCCCATGGAGCCTGCTGCATATACCCCTTTGCTTCATTTATCATGGAGCCCCACTCTGCCTCCGGCACCTGCACCCCCAGCCCAAGAAAGGACAGCCCGGCAAAGCCCACCAGCGTTGTCCCGACCTGTATGGCCGCATTTACAATCATCTCCCCCGCAATATTGGGCAGGATATGTACCGCCATAATCCGCAGGCTGCTGTTCCCGCTAAGCCTGGCCGCAGCAATAAATTCCTCCTGCTTTAAGGACATTACCTGTCCCCTTGCCAGCCTCGCATACAAGGTCCATCCCGTAAGCCCAAGGGCTAGCAGCATATTGGTCATGCCACCGCCCAGCACCCCGGCTACGGCAATTGCCAGCACCAGCTGGGGAAATGCCAGGAGCATATCCACCAGCCGCATGATGATATTATCAAAAATACCGCCATAGTATCCGGCAACCACACCTAAAAAGGTTCCGGCAACCATGGTCACCATGACCAGAAGCAGGGAAAAGAAAATAGATAGCCTGGCACCCATCAACACCCTGGAAAAGATACAGCGCCCTAATTTATCCGTACCAAAAGGGAACTCCGGGCTGGGTGCAGCTTTCATATAAGAAGCGTTTGTCCCATAAGGGTCATTTGGAACAAGGTATGGCGCCAACAGGCTGATGATAAATAAAAGCAGCACCAGGAACAGGAAAAAAATGATTCTTTTTCGTACCAGGCTTTTATTAGTTTTTTCATCTCCACGATTTTCCCTCATCCTGCTTTTCTCTTTGCAGTTTTCTTTTATCCTGCCTTTATCTTTACAGTTTCCTTTTATCCTGCACATGGCAATTCATTTACTCCTTTATCCTCGGGTCTAACAAACGGCAGCCAAGGTCAGTCAGCAGATTTACAACAACATAGGTCACAGCCATTAGGATTACAAAGCCCTGGATCACCGGATAATCCCTTGCGGTGATGGAATCCATGGCCAGCTTCCCAAGCCCGGGCCACATAAAAATACTTTCGATTACAACGCTTCCTCCCAGGAGGGTACCAACGGATAGGCCAAGCAGGGTAACAATCGATGGCAGGGCATTATGCAGCACATTCCGAAACAGGATGTACCCTTTCTTCACGCCCCTTGCCCTTGCACCGCTGACATAGTCCGTTTCCAGCTGCTTTAGTACCGCCACCCTGACCTGGCGCACCAAACGGCTGGCTAAAGGAAAGGCCAGGGCAACCGTCGGAAGGAACAGCCCCTGCAGGCTTCCTTTTGCAATCACCGGAAATGCGTTGATACGGATGCACAGAAAATACATCAGCACAATGGCCAGAAGAAAATTTGGCAGCGCATTTCCCAAAAAGCAGATAAAACGGATGCAGTAATCAGAAAACCGGTTTTTTCTGACCGCCGTATAGATGCCCAGGGGAAGAGAAACGGCAACCGCCAGGAGAAATGCACCTGCTGCCAAAACAAAGGTGTTTTTCATTCCCCTCGCCAGTTTTTGGTTCACCGGGGTTCCATCCTTATAGGATAGACCCAGATCCGCCTGCAGCAAATGAAAAAGCCAGTCCCCGTACTGCTTGATAAAGGGCCGGTCCAGCCCCATTTCTTCCCTTGTCTGCGCCAGCACTTCCTTCGTCACCGCCACACCCTGGGCACTCAGCCTCTTTTGTGCCGGGTCTCCCGGGGATATATATAGCAATAAAAAGGTTAAAAAGGTTATTCCAAGAATCATTGGTATCAATTGTACTAGTCGTTTTACAACATATTTTTTCACATTGGCTCCTTTGCAGTTCCCGGACTGGAGATGCAGCCTTGTCCCCTCCCATCCCCTGCCTTTATCAGGAAGAAGGAAATAGCACCCTTTGCGCGGATCCTGAGCTTCTGGCACCCTCTGCCTGTTAATCCATGTCCGTATCTGCAGTTAAGAAATAAAAGTCAAAGGGGCAGTTTTCAGACACATTTGTCACACCCTTTCGCATAACTGTCGTCTTATTAAATAAGGCCACATAACCAAAGGCATCCTCATCAATTGCCAGCTGCACAATCCGGTTCGCCAGCTCCGCACGTTTTTCCCGATCTGTTTCCACCTTCAGCTCATCAATCCATGCCTGTGCCTTCCCATTGGAGAAGCCTCCGCAATTATAGGGCGCTCCTTCTGCAAGGGTACAGCTAATAAAATAATAGGGATCGCTGGCTTTATCCGCTATCATACAGTACAGTGCCAGGTCAAAATCCCCGGTAGCAATATAGGTTCCGTCCGGATCCTCTTCACAGGTTAAGGTCACTTTTATCCCGATCTTCCCCAACTGCTCCTGCATTAATGCAGCCAGCGTATCCAGGCTTCTTGCCGCGTAATATGCAATATTTAAGGACAGTACCTGGCCATCCTTTTCATAATACCCGTCCACATTTAATATATATCCGTCCGCCTCAAGCAGTTCCTTGGCTCCCTCCGGGTCGACTGCGGCCTTTGCTGCCTTCCCGTAGGCGGCAGTCGGGCTAAAGGGACCTGACGTACTGGTAACCGTACCGTTTAAATAAGTCTCTATTGCTTCAGAGTCCACGGCCAGGTTAATTGCTTTTCTAACAGGGGCGCCTAGCCGGTTCTCATTCAAGATATAAAACTGGAGCCTGGTGGCCGGAACCGTCACCAGCTTATAAGTATCCGGAGCCTGCCCATATATCTCTGCGGCATCCGAGGTCACGCTGGTATAGCTGTCAAGCTCACCGTTCTGCATTGCCATTAGGGACGTATCCGCTTCCGGCATATAGTAAAACACCGCACCGTCCAGCTTTACCTCTCCGCCCCAATACTTATCATTCCTGGCTACCTCCACGGTACCGCCAGGCTCAAACTTAGAGATTACAAAGGGTCCCGTAGCCACGAGCTCCTTAGCCATATCCCCGCTGTTATCCAGATCCACAATGGCCAGCTCCGGGCTTGCCAGGTCATTTAGCAGTGTGGGGTACACCTCCACGGTGGTGATCCTAAAGGTCTTGTCATCAATTATTTTGTAATTATAATCCAATAGGTTGGAAAAACGTGGGTTGATCTCCCCAGCATTCTTCAGGTTGCGTACCACCATGCCGGAGGTCACCGGATTCCCATTGGAAAAGCATGCATTTTCCTTTATCTTTACGGTCCATTCATTACCCTCCGCCTCGGCGCTTTCAGCGAGTACGGGCTTTACCGAGGATTGGTCGTCCATTGCAAATAAGGCTTCCGTCAGCCCGTAAATAGAAGTATACCAGCCCTGGTAATCCAGGTGCGGATTTAAGGTCTCAAGGACAAAGGCTTCGGAGACCCTTAAGATTTTCTTCTCCTGCTCCCTGCCTTCCCCTGCTGCCTCTGTTTCGTTAACCGGTAGACCCTCTCCCGTATGATTTCTACATCCGGCTAAAGCCATGGCAGACACTATTAAAATTGATAAAAACACAAATATCTTCTTATTCATTTTTTCTCCCCTATCGTTCCTCTTTATTTTACATCCTATAAAGTATACTGTAATAGGAGCCGGTCATACAAGCCACCCCAGGGGATATAATTTATGATTCATTCTGTGTATTGAAAAGCAAATAACAGAAAACAAAAAACAAAGGTGTCAAGCCCGCTCTCCTGACACCTTTAGGTTTTCCTATCCAAATTAATATTTTTTGCGGAAGCAGGCTTGACAACACCGCTATGGCTTTTCCTTACCGGCAATGTCCTTTACAAATTCTAAAAAGCCCTCATAAGCCTCCTCCATATGATAGCGGTATTCCAAATCATACAATTGTTCAAAAATTCTGTCCACCACTTCCTGGTTGATCTCCAGCCCCAAGATCTCTTTTTGCGCCTCTTCTCCTGCTTCTAGGATATTGTCAACTGCTCTTTTCAGCCGAAGCTCCGCCAAATCATGGATTTCCTGGAATAAGCCGGTTGTAAGCCGAAGCATCTTCATCGCCCTGACCGTCAGCTTGCCGCGGGAATCCTTGCCCCCACCGCTGAACCATGCTTCAAAATCATAATGCTCCAAGCTTTCATCATAGCTTTCTAGAAGCCCCTCCAGCATTCCCCAATAATCGTTATAATCGGAGTACTGGCAAACTGCTATTTTTAATTCATCCCTTAGTTTTTCGAATTTATCCTCCATAGCTTCCCTTTCCGTATCCCATACCTCCTTAATTTCTTCCACATAACGCGCATATCTTCCGGTATTCCGACAACACCGGCTCCACACATCCCATTTTTTCTATGATATCCACATCCTCCACCTTACCAAAGATTACTTTGTAGTATTCCCCATTCCGTCCATTCACCAGCTCAAAATTCTGCCTGATAACCGACATCTGGGCGCTGTCAAAGCAGTCAGGCACAAGGTCAAGAACCTGGGTAATCTCCAGGCTCTCCAGCATCATCCACAGCTGCGATAAGGAATTCTGTCCTCCAAGCACCTCTCCCTGCTGATCCACCTCAATTACCAGCTCAACATCCTTCATAATTCCATAGGCGGTCCGAGCCTCTGTTAACCCCGTAAAGCCTCTGCAATATTCCTCTGCCAGGGCACCGACTGCAAATTCCATATAGTCGTTCCGGTCAAAGCTTTCCAGCGCTTTATAAAGCAAAGCCTCGTGATAGGGATTATGAAACTGATAGTACCCAATGTCAGCCATGTAAATGCTGGAATACATCTTTCCTTCCAGCCTTTTTGTCACCACTCCCTTTAGAGGCCAATCCCGCTCCGATATCAGGTCCGCATAATATTCCTTTTTATCCTCCAGCTTCATCCCTGAAATAAATAATGCATAGGGCAGTATGACCAACAGGATATCCACCAGCTTATACCACTGCCTCTTAGCCGTGAATAATCCTCCGTTCACCAGCTGGTCAAAATCTTCCTCCTCAAAATGGGCCTGGTACGCCTGGGAATGGATAATCTCTTCCCTTGTCAGGATAACCTCCTTCCTCCAGACTACCTCCGCACCAAATTCGATTAAAAAAGGCATTAATCTTTCCGTATCTATGCCATGCATCTGTGACAGCTGCCTGATCAGGTGAAGGGTAAATAACATGAGATTTTCTAGCATATATCCGGTATCCTCCAGAACCCTTATAAGCAAAAGAAAAGTATCCCGCTCCTCCATAAAATGATAGATAAACCAAGGCTCTCCTTCCTCCTCTATGGTATACAGGCCTTCCTTTAACTCGTCTTTAAGGTCAGAGTCCTCAATCATATCCCTGATTTCATCAGAGGTTAGAAGGTTATTTGTCCCAAACAGCTCCTCCTCATTGCTCCTTACGGCCTGCTCATAGCTGATCCTTGATTCTTCCCGGATCTCCTCCTTCTCCTCTTCAGTATCCTTTTTGCTGTCCTCGGTGACCCAGCCGGCATACTCATCGATTTCCTTCTTCCAGTCAGGGCTGCATTCTATCCCATATTTCTCAAGCTCCTTCAAGCCCTCGTTGTACGTATAGCGGAATGAGTATTCCCCTCCCTCTGCAACAGCCATACACAATTTCTCTTTATAATTTTTTTCTATATGATTTTTGATCTCCTGCGTATGCCCTGAAAGAAAATCCGGGTAAAAGCCGGGGAATATCTCCCTGAACCCGTCCAGCTCCAGCCTTGTCCTGCTTTTCAAAATACAATCCAGGTATACTCCCATAACAGTATTTGCATCAAGCCGGAAGCCCTTCCTGGCAAATACCTTGATCACCTCCGGAAAAATCTCCAGGTCCCTGCTAGATATGTCCCAGGGTCCCTCAGCCATTTTTCTTAGATATCCTTGCAGGAAGCCCGTGAAAAAACCATGATAAGCTTCACCCCTGCCCTCATTCAAGCATTTGAGCACCTTATAATACCGCTCCAAAGGAGCATCCTCTTCCCCGGATTCCTCATAATACTCCCATTCATTATCCGTGATATACTCCCTGAAGTATTCAGACATTATGGATGGCTCATATATGGTATCAATACACTTCCCTAATACATAACCATATTCTTCACCGTCAGGCAGCTCCTTAAAAAAATAATTCAATAAATAAATGTATTGCTCAAAGCAACGGCAGCCCTGAACCAGCAGCTGCTGATACTGCCTGAAATTCTTAGCCAAAAAGCTATAAATAAAATCATAGGCAGAGGGGTTTTGGAACTTTACCAATATCGTATCAAGCCTTGGCAAGTGGATTGTTTTAATAACTGTTTTCTCCAGCTCCGCAATTGTGCTTCCAAAATCCTTCCATTCGACCGGATTTCCCATCCAATCGATGACCTTGCAGAAGCTCTCCCTTAAAGCCCCCAGGCGTGCAGGCACCGGGTAGGTGCTTAACAATATATAAGCGATGCGGGCTTCCCGGGATAGCCCCTCAAATATGGCTTCCCAGAACCTTTCCGGCCTTTCCAGGTAAGAAAAGAACCGATCCTCACAATCCTGGGGCGATTCCTCCGGATCCGTCTGCTTCAAAAACATCTCAACAACCCGGGGGTTATAATTAGGCGAATCGATTACCAGCTTATGGGCATCAAACAGCTGCTTTAGCTGCTCCCAGGTCAAGTTTGACCTTTTTAAATGTCCGAAGTAGATCCGCACCTTATCCACGGGGGAATATTCCTCCAGCAGGCATTCCAGCTTATATTTTCCAATGATCTCACGTAAATCGGCATGCTTCTTTAAGCCCTGCTCCAGGATATACTCCCTGGTCGTAAGAAGCACCACAGTCTCCCGCTGCCCATAAATCTTTTCTATGAACTGTGCCAGCTGCTGCTCGTCTTTTCCCGCTATGGAGCTTTCCTGGAAGGTGCTTCCCCAAAAATCGTCAAATACTATAACCCTTTTGCTTCCAATGCTTAACGCTGCAGAAAGATCATCCACCTTTTTCGCCCATATGAAGGTGTCAAAGCCCTTCCTGCAATAATAATATAGAGCCAGCTGGCAAGCCAGGGTCGTCTTTCCGACACCGGGCTCCCCAGCGATAATAATCACCTTATTATTCTTTAACTGCTTTAAGGCCTTGCTATATACCTCCGTCTGGACAAATACCTCTGCCTCCTTCATCGCATCCTCAAGAGCCCGTCTTGAGTCACCCAGCAACACCCCATGCAAGGTCTCCGCCATGACTCTCTTCATGGTCTGGGTACTCTCACTCCATAAGCTACGATAATTGTCCTCTATGGATCTATACTCAGGCTTGCCAATCAGGTTATTGAAATCATTCTCCGTTACAATATCATCCGGGCTTTTTATATACGGTGCAAAAAGCTCCATAATTTCTGCTTTTTGTGATGGATCCAGATTCATAGAAAGGCCTAAGATATACCGATCCGGTTTTATAATATCCATTTTCTCTTTTTCTTTTCTCAGCTCATCCTTACGCAATACCTTCCAACGTTTCGCCTGAAGAATCGTTACTTCTCCGTCCTTTGAAATATGCCTTCCGTCAATTCCTTCATCCTTGCCATCCTTAAAGGATTCAAAAACCAGATGCTCCCGAACCTGAAGCATATCCCGGACAAATCTCTGGAATTCCATCGGATCGAATTTGCGGTGGAAATCATAATTACTCATAAAAATCCCTCCATATACTTGTGGATTCCTTTTCATTATAACAAATTACGCAATTCTATCAACAATAATTTCCGTTTTTCTACATAATTGAGGGCATAAAGGGGCATAAAGCTTCCTAAGAAAATTCTGCATAAAACAAGCATCAGTTAATCACCGCCCTGCCCTCTGAATTTTTTCCACCATAAAAGGCGTGAAAGTCACCTTCACGCCTTTTATCCTATTACATTTTTATTCTGTACTTACCAAATTAACCAAACACTTTCCTGACCGCCTCCAAATACCCCATCCCGTTTACGGTATCCGGCTCCAGATAGCTCCCTTCCGTCCATTCATTCCACGCATTGATTGTGCATACAGGATATTTTGGGATACCGCTGTCCAAAAAGTCCTTTACGTCCTTTAAAGCCTTTTCAAACTCCTCCGGATTAAGCTTACACACAAAAAACCACCCATGAAGAAGCCAAGTTATCCCCCTTGGTCCTGGCTTCATGGGTGTGTCAGTCCTGGACATATGGTGCTATAATTTCCCCTGGAACATCCCCTTATCAAATTCCGGGTTAAAATAATAGAAATTCTTGCTGTCCAGCTTATCCTTCGTCTTCTCCAAGGCTTCCCCAAACCTCTGGAAGTGTACGATTTCCCTGGCGCGCAAGAATTTTAAGGGCTCCTGGACCTCCGGATCCGGGATCATGCGGAGCAGGTTATCATATACTGTCCTTGCCTTCTGCTCTGCTGCCAGGTCCTCTGTAAGGTCGGCGATGGCATCCCCCTTGGACTGGAATTCCGTCGCAGTAAATGGCAGGGATGATGCCGCCTGAGGCCATAGGGCTGTGGTATGGTCAATATAATAGGCATCAAAACCGGCTTCCTTTGCCTGCTCTACAGAAAGATTATTGGTCAGCTGAAAGACCATGGCACAGATGAGTTCCATATGGGCCAGCTCTTCCGTACCGATGTCCGTCAGGAGCCCGCCTACTTCCTTCACCGGCATGGTATAACGCTGGGACAGATATCTCATGGAGGCAGACAATTCCCCGTCCGGGCCGCCGTATTGGCTGATAATGAGCTTTGCCGTCTTGGGACAGTTCTTTGTTATCTTTACCGGGTATTGAAGTCTTTTTTCATAAATCCACATTTAAACGCACGCTCCTTCCCAGGGCATCGGTCCTTCCTGCCAGCAGAAGGCTGCCTCATTGTCATTCATGCAATCAGGAATGCACAGCCTGCTTAAGGGATAATACTGCTGGGCAAACTGCTTCCTCAGCTCTGCAAATTCCTTGGATTTCTCATGATAGAGCTGGATTGCCTGTGCATCCTTATCATGGGT
The DNA here is from genome assembly GCA_012839295.1 of Clostridiales bacterium. Classification (GTDB taxonomy): domain Bacteria; phylum Bacillota; class Clostridia; order Lachnospirales; family Lachnospiraceae; genus Mobilitalea. The sequence goes on along the minus strand of DUNO01000001.1, from coordinate 134,572 downwards.
ATCCAGATAGAGTGTCAGATCATCCAGATAAAAGCCGATCTGGTTGATCCTTGTTATCAGTTCCTCCCGCTCAGCCTGTGCCAACGGCTTTGCCTGGTCCTCCGCTTCCGAAGCAATGGAGCTCTTACTTCCCATCGCTGCTTCCGCTGCAAAAAAAGGCTTGTTCAGATCGTGAAAAATGGTACCAATATTCAGCGCTTCTTCTTCATTGTACAATTCCCCCCATGGCTGAATCGGTATATTTGAGATTGCCAAATCATTTCCAGACATAAAAAACTCCTTTCCGGCAGATACTACCTTGCAATTAAATGTTTTACAACATAAAATTACATGGATAGTATCTGCCGAAGAAGAGTTTTTTACTTTGGCAATCAATGTATGAATAAGCCCCAGACAGTTCCTGCCGGAGCTTTGCCGTCTTTATCCCAAATCCCCATTCCGGTCTTTTTCGCTTAATTTATTGTATATAAGGCTGATCACAAAGCACAGTCCGCCTCCTGCGATCAATGCCAGAACCCTGGTGATCGAATTTCTCTCGTTTAAATCCACAAGTATGAATTTCACCACCATTATGATAGTTAATACCAGTCCATACAGTCTTATACTCTTTGCCTTAAATTTGAAGCCTGCCAATATGCTTCCTATGGCTATGACCAGCCCAGCTATACTGTATGCTACGGATATTACATTCAGGTCTGAAAATGCCCAAAGTATGGTCCAGGTTAATATTAAATATTTTGAAACAATCCAAATTCCTGTTAATGGCTTATTTTGTCCATTATCTGAAAGGATTACCTTACTTTGCATTAACGCAACAACAATTACAGCCAGCGTAAATACCAGCCGGAGAAGCGGTCCATCTACAACCGCCAATTTTTGCAGCCCATAAAAATATAAGCCGGTTGAAAGCAGGTAGAGCAGCACCCTCATAGCTTTATCCTCTTCCAGAGTGTCGTTCCTGCCAAAGAATTTGAACTGTTCCTGGTTCCAATTTTTAAAATAACCGGTTTTTAGCAGGGCAATGGCAGAAATGACAACAATTATATAGCCAATTGCATCGTCCACATATCGACTTATGTAGGACAGGTTTATAGCACCGATAATATTGGAAGGTATCCCAAAGCTATTTGCAAGGATTACTATAACCCCGATTGTCTTTAATACATTAATCTGCCTATATTTTTTCGAGCTGGAGCATCTCCATAGCAGATATCCCATTAAGCCCAGCTGGGCAATCCCATAAACGGAGCAGATGAGATGATTGGACGGAATGCAGAGCAGGAAGAGTGAATCCAGCAAAATAATCACTCCCGCCACCAGGGATTGTTCCTCCTGTTTAAATACCTTTTCACCTGCAATCAGCAAGACCCCGATCAGGACGATTCCTGTGGGCACGTCATACCATTTCATATTGATCAGCAGGGAAGTAAACACCAGTATGGCGATATAGTATCTCGTTAACCACCTCTCAATTCTTCTATAAAACACATCATTTAATATGAGCTGTCCCAGGTTTATCAGAAAGAATATTATGTAACAGGTTATCGTCTCCAGATGCAGATAATTATGGTTTAGGTAGGCGATGGACAGGGTTGTCAATATGGTTGTGGCGGCGCTGACAATCAGGTAGATGGGTACCGCATTTGTACCGTCCACCACCTTATAAAATGCGTTCATAAGCAGATATAGGATCACAATTACTGCGATCTGGGCCGCCATCCCCCCAAGCAGCTGCTCCGCCCCAAATATACCGTCCATGGAAAAACGGATTAATATGGTCATATAGCTTACGAAGGATAGGATGATAGCTGTCAGTAATTCCTCTTTCCTCTTTTTCAACGCCGTATATATCATTACCGCCGAAACACCGGAAACAAATAAGACCAGCATCCATAGCTCCCCATCCCCCTGCATAAACACTAAGCCAAGCAGCAAGGTGATGTAGCTGCCTATGTAGGCGATTACCGTTGTAAAGAACAGGTTCGTGTACCGTGAAGATATGATAAAGAACACTGCCCAGATCCCGGCCAGGAATATGGACATATTGTTTCCAATGATATGGAATACCAGATTGGCGGATAATATTCCAATAAACAATAATCCGGCTCCTGTTCCAAGGACTATTGCCGCGATCGGATTCTTCCTTTTCTTTATCTGCAAAAAGCCTATTACGGACAGTGCAACGCCTGCCGATAATATGATGAATAATTTAATTTCCGGCGTCATCCGGTGCCATACCAGGCTGACAAAGGAAATTGCGGCTATAAAAATAAGCACTGCTGCCAGCGCACCTATGACATATTTTCCAACCAGAGCCTCATTATCCTTATGCCCGTTCCCCCGGCTGCCTGTTGGATACCTTGGCTCCTGCCTGCCCTGCGATACTCCGATCGGGCCTTGGTTGATTGGTCCTCCGTTGATCGGTTCCCTGTTGATTGGCTCCCGATTGGCTGGCCCATTCGGAATAAAGCCGGGTCTTTCCGGTGGCATCGTCCTTGATCCTTCCATTCCTGGTGGAATCATCCTCTGCCCTTCCATTCCTGGCGGCATCATCCTTGGCCCTTCCATTCCCGGTGGCGGCATCATCCTTGATCCTTCCCCTCCCGGTGGCGTCATCCTTTGTCCTTCCACTCCCGATCCCCTGACAATACTCTCCAAATAAGCTACCCTTCTCTCAAGCTCCGCTATTCTCTCTTCTGATGATGCCATTTTACACCGCCCTTTCTTTCATGCTGTCTACCTCTTCTCCCTGCCTTCCATTAAATCAACAACCTTTACCATCAATAGAGCAGGAATTTACATAATGCAGAGTTTCTTCCTTATCCAGGAAATCCTTGATCTCAAAGGTTTTCGTATTATCCTCCAAGATAAAGAACGGAATACCAATTGCCCCGGCTTTGATGACCGGGGCGAATATTTCATCATGGTCACGGTGGGACAAAAACTCTTTTAATACCTTTGTGCTTCCCGTAATATCCCTAACATCCAGTTCAATCGCACTATTGGCTGCTAATTTTGCTTTTGCTTCAACACAGTCCGGACAAATATCTGCACCATACATAATAATTTTCATTTAAACCGTTCTCCTATCTACTTATGATATATCGGATTCTTATTTACTAATTATAATGAAACATGCTACACTTGTCCATACATATGGTAAATTAAGGCTTATGCCCCTCCCAATAGATTGTCTTAAAAGTCTGGTCAGTTTCCGCTTCACCGCTGATAAACACCTCCGCTTACTTTTAACTTACCGCTCCTCCGAAAAGGTCAGCGAGAGCTTTACCTTATTGCCATTTCTGACCACTGTCACATCAACACTATCACCGGCTTTATAATTCTTCTTGATATCGTCCACCTCCTGCATGGTACGGACAGCCTTGCCTGCAATTGAAACAAGGATATCCCCCTTTTGAATTCCTGCTTTCTCCGCACCACTGGCAGGGGTTACTTCAAGGATGTAAATCCCTACAGGAAGGCTATACTGCCGTGAAATTGCATCCGTGATTTCCCGCCCTGAAATCCCTATGAAGGGTCTTCCCTTGACATATCCGAACATCATCAGCTGATCGATAATGGGCTTTGCATCATTGACAGGAATTGCAAAACCAAGGCCCTCCACACCTGAAACCGATATTTTCACCGTATTGATTCCTATTACCTGTCCCTTTGAATTAACAAGGGCACCGCCGCTGTTGCCCGGATTTATGGCGGCATCCGTCTGAATCAGGCTCAAGGTTCTATCATCTACGCTTACAGTCCTGTTAAGGGCGCTGATAACTCCCGCCGTAACCGAACCCTGGAATTCCAGCCCTAAGGGGTTTCCGATTGCAACCGCAAGCTCCCCTACTTCCAGTTTCTCTGAATCTCCCAATTCAGCCACAGGCAGATCCTTTATATTTATTTTTATAACTGCAAGGTCGTTCCTCTTGTCTCCGCCGACAAACTTAGCATTGGCCTGCCGCTTGTCTGCTAAGAACACCTCAAGTGTGGTGCTTTTACTCATAGAGTTTTTAGGATCCGCATACTGTACTACATGGTAGTTGGTCATGATATATCCGTCACTGCTTATGATGATACCTGAGCCTTCGGCTTTCGCTTGGGTAATTTCATCGCCGAAATACCAGCTTCTCGGGCTTTCTGTCAGCATTCTTATGCCGACAATGGTAGGTCCAACCTTCTTTGCAATGCTGCTAATGGTGGAACTGCTATTTGATGCCAGGTTCCATACATTCTCAGAGCTTAAGGTTCTATTCCCGGGGAAGGTATCTTCTTTTATCTGGTTTGCCGACAAGGCGGCCAGCTCTTTTATATCATTGGAGAACTTCAGATAAAACCCTCCCCCAACCAAAAGGCCCGTCAAGGTACAGCTCACCAGAACCAAAGCAACGGTCCTAAAAAAGCTGCGGGTAATTCCATTCCTGCTTTTATATCCATCCATGTCCTGGAAGTCTTCAAAGTCCATAAATCGATCATAATTATCATATTTATTTTTAATCCTTTTCCTGGAAAATCTCATACCAATCACCTCTTTTATTTTATATCTCCTTTATACAGCAGCAACCTCTCTATCTTTTGATAAGGGGTTGCTGCAGGATTGAATACCGTATTTGCTGCATAGGGCCAATCCTTGATGTGAGAATCGGATTGCCTGGAGCCCGTTTAAAAAGTTCCCGGTAGGAATGCCTGTCAGAGCCCACAAGCTTTGTCTCAAATCTGCTTGTCATCAGCTTTTCACTCCTTTACATCATAGTACCAGTAATTGATTTTCATTGAATGCGTTTAATACTCCATAAGTAAAAATGAGCAAAAAAAGCGCTTTAATCCCCCTTTAGTTTTAAGATAAAATATTGATAACGGACGCTATTAATAAATATCAATAAAGTATAAAGGAATATTAAAACGCTTATTAGCACTCGTCATCCTTGAGTGCTGACAATATTTTAATATGCAATTTCTTTTTTGTCAAGATGTTTTCAAAAAAATTTCATAAAGTTTTCCTATCGTTCCATTTTTCATCACCCTTTGCCTACTTGTCCACATTAGTCCCGGACAGTAGCTACCATATGCTCACATTACCTGCTGCTTTTCATATATTATATCAATGATATTTCAAGGGATGCTTATCTATGTGTACAGCAATGACTCTGCGATCCGGTTCCAATGAGCTGTTCTTTGGGCGGACTATGGACTTTTCACATGATATTATACCACAGCTTTATATAATCCCCAGCTCCTATGTATGGTATGGCAGCTTAAGCAATAACCAAATCAGGGATTCCTACCGCTTTATCGGACTTGGCCAGGAGCTTGACGGGCTTCTTGGTTTTTTTGATGGTGTCAATGAGAAGGGCTTTGCGGCAGCCGTTTTATATTTTGCTGGCTATGCCCAGTACGATACAAAAACAGCCCATAGGGCCGCCGAGCAAATTGCATCCATTGACTTCCTCCATTATATGCTGGGCAGATGCGCTTCTGTAAAAGAGCTGCCCTCCCTGTTAAAGGATATTACAGTAGTGGGTATCCCTGATCCCGTCACCCGGACAATAGCACCCCTGCACTGGATTGTTGCCGATAAAAGCGGTGCCTGCGCAGTAATCGAACCCACCGCCAAGGGTCTGGAATTAATAAATAATCCGATTGGTGTCATGGCCAACAGCCCTGACTTTCCTTGGCATATGACTAATTTGAGAAACTATATAGGGGCTTCCCCGACACAGACCGAAGAGGTTTCCTGGGACAATGTCCCCTTAACCCCCTTTGGGCAGGCCGGAGGAACCTTCCCCCTGCCAGGAGGCTTTACCTCTCCGGAGCGCTTTGTGCGGACCGCTTACCTGAAAGCACATTTACCTGAGCCAAAAGATAGCGACGAAGCAATTACGGCCTGCTTTCATATCATGGAAAGCGTCTCCATACCAAAGGGAGCTGTCATAACCAGCCGGAACACCTATGATTATACGAAATATACGGCCTTTATTAATACGGATACCTGCGAATACTTCTATAAAACCTATGATGATATAAATGTTAGGACAGCAAGCCTTTGGTAAGCAGAAACAACAGAATAAAAAGAACCGTATAAAACGATTGATTTTAGGGTCGGGATCCTCGGCTACGCTTTTATTTCAAAGACTTTTTCCCTGGGCAACGACATATATTTTAATATAAACTAAAACAGAGGCCCACCTATGGTAATACATGTTGTACAACCTGGAGAAACAATTAAATCTATCGCAGAGCTTTATCAATTGCCTGAGGACAGGATTATATTGGAAAACGCCATACTAAATCCTGATAACCTGGTAGTCGGCCAGACAATTGTCATTGTCTATCCATTAATTACCCATACCGTACAGGAAGGTGATACCCTGGCAGATATTGCAAACCAATACCAGGTTCCGTTAATGCAGCTTTTAAGAAATAATCCTTATTTGTCAGACAGGGAGTATATATATCCCGGTGAAACTATCGTTATAAGCTATGAAACGGATAAAATCGCCACGAAATCAACGGGTGGGTATGTTTATTCCTTTGTCAGTAGGGATATCTTAAGAAAAACATTGCCTTTCCTAACCTTTCTGACAGTGTTTGATTATTTTGTTAATGCAAATGGAGAAATTAGTGATGTTGATGACCAGGATATTGTAGACATGGCAAAGGCCTATCGTGTATTTCCCATGATGCTGATATCCACTTTATCCCAGCATGGTGTAGGGAGCAGGGAGGCAGATCTTTTCATTCTGGAGCATCCCGAGATCCAGGATATTATGATCGATAATGTGCTGGCTAACATAAGGGCAAAGGGCTATTACGGCCTGAACCAATATTTTCAATATCTGAGTCCTGATACGAAAACACAGACTGAGAATTTTATTATCAAGATGAGTAACCGCTTAAAGAGTGAGGGTCTGCGATATACTGTTACTATAACGCCGCAAGTAAATATCGAACGGACTGACATAACTTACGAAACCATTGATTATTCCGTCATCTCACAGTATGTTGACGCAATCCTTTTTTTGTCCTTTGATTGGGGATACTCTTTTGCACCTTCGGCTTCTGCAATCCCCTTAAGTATTTTAGAAACAGTAATCCGCAATTTTACTGAGGTAGTGCCACCGGAAAAATTTGCCCTTGGTTTATCCGTAATCGGTTACGATTGGGCACTACCATATGTCCCAGGATATACGGTGGCAAATGCAATCACCTTTGATGCAGCTATCCAAATTGCAGCCGATAGCGGGGTGGACATACAGTTTAATGTGGCAACAGCATCCCCTTACTACTTTTATAACAATATTGAGGGTGCGCTGCATAACGTATGGTTTAAGGATGCCCGAAGTATAGACCAGATTTCCCGGCTGGTTCCTAAATATGGGCTGCAAGGATTATTCATCTGGAACAACATGTATTTTTTTACCCAAATGTGGCTTGTAATAAATAATTTATATGACATAGTAAAGCTTTTAAATTAATGCCATGATGGCCGGCCTTATTTCAAATACTTATCTATCCACTTAGCGCCCTTTCGTTTCGTGAAAAACCAAAGGGCGCTATATATTTCTTTTATTCTGAACTGATTTTCCGTATATTATCGAAACTAAGTACATGTTCCGATAATCGGGATGCACGGCGCAAGTGCAGCGCCTTTTATGAGAAGTAAAGTGCAACTTCTCATAACTTATATTATTTCCAGGTTTTCAGATCGGAGGTCTGGAATGTCCACTCAGGCGTTTTCAGGGTGCCCTCCTCCCCTGCCAACACCCAGGGAGAGCCTTCACTATCACCCTTTAAAATCTGGATATCCTGGGCTGGCATATAGCTTTGGGCCAGCATAAAGATTTTCTCTCCCGTAGCCTCATTCACGGCCAGGTCCACGACAATGACACAATGCCCCGGAGAACCGCCCTGTATCAACACATCACCGATGGCCAGTTCCGAAAAGGGCTTTTCAACCAATTCCTTTTCCAAGGATAATGTGGAAGCATAGGCATAGACAATATCAAGATAGCGTTGGAAGCTCTCGTAAGAGCCATCATTCCTACGATTGGAATTCCAGGAAACCTTGTTACCGTTGACAGATATCCCTCTTCCATCCGCCCATTTTGAAAACTCTGCATTAAAACCGCTGACAAAGTTAAAATGGATCTCATCATACCGTCCCTTCGAATATAGATATTCCGCCCTTAACCGTATGACTCCGTCGGCACATTGCTGTAAATCCCTTTCGCCCAGACTAAAGTCGACCACCGCCAGATAAACATCCCTTGTTTTTTTCCTGCCGTCATAATACCTTACTTTCGTGCCCTCCGGCTTTAGGGGAAGATTCTGAAGATAGTATGCAAAGGATTCTTCCTCCGGTTCCAGCCTGGTAAATCCTTTCGGAACCCCAAACCGTTCCGCAACAGTCCGCCCATCGGCTTTGATAAGGGGCTCCGATACAATTTTAGCAGCCTCCGTAACAGCCGGTCCGGCTTCCTGGGAATTACCCGGAACCGCACTGGTCGGCTCCGGGGTTACACTGGGTGGCTCCTCTGTCACAGAAGCTTCCGGCTGCCGGGAAGTATCTTCTGGCTTTGCTTCACAGGCCGTAAACAGAACTGAAAGCAGAAGCAGGCACAGGGCAAGCATTATGCTGCTGCCGGAGACCTTGATCCGGCTGGTTTTTAAAATACTCTTAGTTTCCTTCATCTTTCCACTCCTTCTGAATCATTTTACCGTTTCCTGTTCCTCCTATAATGCATCATTTTTCAGGGCATCACTTAAATTGCTGTATAAAAGCCTTTTTCCTCCAATATAGTAGGCCAGTCCAACAGACAGGATGATAACCAGGGTAAATGCAGTAACCGGGATTACCGGAAGCTCATCCATGAATTTCGACAGCTGCAAATAGCTGGCCTTTACCGCAAATAAAACAAATGCCACAGTTAACGGCAGGGTCATCAATAACGGACGGCCTGCAATGGTGAACGCCTCTATCCAGAGAATTTTTCTAATGCCTTCCGGATCTCTGCATTAGAGATTTCCTTTTGGCTCCGGTTTTCTTCTTCGATTTTATATTTCCAAAGAAAAGTGGCATCTCAGTGACTGTATATACGGATTTCAAAGCAGGCTCCGCCACCCGGAAGATTTTTTGCACGGATTATTCCATTCTCCATTTCAAAGATGGCTTTTGAAATGGACAGCCCAATTCCGCTACCGCCCGCTTTTGCAGCCTGCCCACGATAGAACCGCTCAAAAAGGTGCGGCAAATCCTCCTTTGCAAATCCCGGCCCCTCATCCCAGATCACTATTTCGGCATAAAGAGGATTCCGCCCATAGTCGCAATGAATGCTGCTGCCTGCCGGAGCATGTTCTATACAATTTTTCAACAGGTTCATAATTGCCTCCATTGTCCAGTCCAGGTCACCTACGATCCCTATCTCGCCTTTCTCCGGTATATCAACTGAAACCTCTGCTTTTGATAGTATTTCCGCCAGATTATCTGCCGCAAGCGTCAGGACCGTAAATACATCAATTTCCTTTTGCTCAAATGGCAGTGTTCCCGCATCAATCCGGAATAACAATAAAAGTGCCTCTTCTAAACGCGTCAGCCGGTCAAGCTGCTTTTGGACCTGTTCCAAGGTCTCTGGTTTCGATTCTTCCTCCATCATCTGTATAGAAAGGGATATTGCCGTAATCGGCGTTTTTAGCTGATGGGCAATATTGGAAAGATTCTCTGCAAAATTTGTTTTTGCCTTTACTGCAGCATCCCTGGTCTGGTAAAGTGCCGTGACTGTTTTATAAATTTCGTCCTGCAGCCCGGAGAAGTAATCCTCCTCCGTATGTATCAGCATCCCCGGCTTGTCCCTGTTGATGTTTTCCAGGTAATCCGTTAATCCCTTTATCCGTATCTTGTTTTTTCTGTACCAGCACCATAAGGGAAATAGAAATAAAAGGCTGCCCGCCAGAAAGCCCAGAATTGCGAAAAGCACGCTCCGCCTCTGTGCAAAATCCAAAAAATCAGCCTCCGTATACCCATAACTAACCAGAATATTCCCATCCCCAATCCCTGCAGGTTGATTTTTGTATTCTTTCAAAGCGGACAAAATGCTCTTCCCTGCTTCGGGCTGCTCTTCTACCATGCTCTGGTAAAGGCCTGCAAATATATTAAATTGGACACGATTATAATATTTTGTGATAAATACCGCCGTCAGTGAAGCTGTTACAAGACCGACTGCCAGGATAAGGGCGGCCAGCATTGCTGCATTTTTCCGATTTGTCATACTGTTTCCTCCATGCGATATCCAAAGCTTCGAACAGTCTTTAAACAGGAAGGCTGGTGCAGCTTTTCCCGCAGGCGCTTCATTGTTACAGTCAAAGTATTATTGTTCACGTAGTTTCCGTTATTATCCCATATTTGCTCCAACAGTCTTTCCCGTGTAACTGTTTTCCCTTTATTTATCATCAGCAGCAGGAGCAGCTGATATTCGGCCTGGCTTAAACTGACCTCTTCTCCCCCATCAAACACTGCCAGCCTGTTTTGGTCGATAGAAATGGAGCCACAGGAGAGATACTGCTGCGCCACATTTCCTGCCCTCCGCAACAATGCGCAAATGCGGGAGTACAGCACTTCCAACTCAAAAGGCTTCGTTACATAATCGTCCGCCCCATTTTGAAAGCCGGAAACGATATCGCGGGAATCACCACGGACAGTTAAAAACATCACAGGCAGGCTGCTCCATTTGTTTCGGATCCACCGGCACATGGCATCTCCACTGCCATCCGGCATATTCCAGTCCACTAAAACAATAGCTGGTATACTCCGGTTTAATGCTTCCTTTGCTTCTTCGATAGTAGATAAAAGGGTAATATTGCAGCCCCGGTGTACTAAATACTCCTTGACCATCCGGGCTATTGTTTTATCGTCCTCAATGTAATATATATCAATCATATTTATGTCCATGCCCATCACGATGGGCATGGCCCCTGTACTGCACAAATCGCCATGAAAGTGCCAGCATGGATCCGGTCCTCCTTTCGCTTATCCGCTTTATTTCTTTCAACCTTCTGCCCTCCGCATATTTCGCGAGTCTCATCCCTTCTTCTTTTTCCCATAAAATAAAACCTCCAAACCGTGTAATTTCATTTTACACCAATTTGAAGGTTTTTACAAACTTTAGGTTACTACTATTACCTCCAGGAGGTATGTTATCTTATCTGACCGGCTTAAACCGCTTTAATCTTAAGGCATTCGCCAGTACTGATACGGAACTCAGGCTCATGGCTGCTCCTGCTATCATAGGGTTTAACAACGGCCCTCCAAATACATGGAGAATTCCCATAGCAACGGGTATGCCCAGCGTATTATATCCAAAGGCCCAGAATAGATTTTCCCTAATATTTTTAATGGTCTTTTTACTTAACTGTATCGCTGTAGGTACATCCATCAGATCACTTCTCATAAGGACGATATCCGCAGATTCCATGGCAACGTCCGTTCCAGAACCGATTGCTATACCGATATCCGCCTGTGCCAATGCGGGGGCATCATTAATTCCGTCACCGACCATTGCCACCTTTTTACCCTCGGCCTGAAGCTTCTTAACCTCATTCGCCTTGTCCTGCGGTAACACTTCCGCCAGTATCCTGTCGATTCCAACCTGCTTGGCGATAGCTTCAGCTGTTCTCTTGTTATCACCTGTTATCATCGCCACCTTAATGCCCATCTGGTGAAGCCTTTCAATTGCTTTTTTACTATTTTCCTTAACGGTATCAGCCACCGCTATGATTCCGGCCATTTTACCATCAATCGCTATATACATCGGGGTTTTTCCTTCCCCAGCCAGCCTGTCGGAGCTTTCCTCCAGGTTTTCTAAAGAGATATTGCTTTCGACCATAAGCTTCCTGTTGCCAAGTAAAATATCCTTATTATCTATCTTAACTTGGATTCCGTGACCTGGAATGGCTTTGAAAAATTCAATGCCCTTAAACTCCAAGCCTTTTTCTTCAGCACCTTTGACTATGGCTTCCCCTAGAGGGTGCTCCGACCCTTTTTCAGCTGATGCGGCCAGCTGCAATAATTCATCCTGTGTAATGCCATTTGTAACAACTACATCTGTTACCTTTGGTTTGCCTTCCGTAATAGTACCTGTCTTGTCAAATACTATGGTCTGTATCTTATGGGCAGATTCGAGGGCTACACCACTTTTAATCAGGACGCCATACTCCGCTCCCTTGCCGGTACCAACCATGATTGCCGTCGGCGTTGCCAACCCCAGGGCGCATGGGCAGGCTATTACCAGGACGGATATGAATATTGTAAGCGCAAATATTGCAGTCTCCCCGCCAAGGAAATACCATGCCAAACCGGACACCACGGCTAAAGAGATAACTACCGGAACAAAGTAGCCTGAAATAACGTCTGCAAGCTTGGCAATGGGTGCTTTGGAGCCCTGGGCGTCCTCCACCAGCTTAATGATCTGCGCCAGGGCCGTATCCTTGCCAACCTTGGTAGCCTTATATTTAATCGTTCCGTTTTTATTTATGCTCGCACCGATAATTTTGTCCCCTGCATTTTTTTCTACCGGAATGCTTTCACCTGTAAGCATGGATTCATCTACAGAAGTAGTACCTTCCACCACTTCCCCGTCTACCGGCATCTTTTCACCCGGCCTAACCATGATAACATCCCCTACTTCAACTTCCTCAATAGGGATTTCCGTTTCTTTTTCATTTCTTATCACGATCGCCGTTTTAGGGGCAAGCCCCATAAGCTTCTTGATGGCTTCTGAAGTTTTTCCCTTTGAAACAGATTCCAGGTATTTTCCGAGGGTTATCAGGGTAATAATTACTGCCGCTGACTCAAAGTATAAATCCATCGCATAGCTTGAATCTCCCCCAATAATCTTAACCGTTGCGAAGACACCATAAAGAATGGCTGCCGAGGTGCCTATGGCAATGAGTGAATCCATATTGGGGCTTCTTCTAAATAGTGCCTTAAACCCAACGGTGTAGAATCTATTTCCTGAAATTACAACAGGTATGGTTAGAATTAATTGGGTTACTGCAAAGGCTACCGGATTCATCATTGGTTCAATAAAATGGGGAAGGGGGAGCCCCATCATATGGCCCATGGATATATAGAGGAGCGGAACAGAAAAGATGGCAGATATAATAAACTTCCTCCATAACAATTTCATTTCTTTTTCTTTCTTCTCTTTATCCGTGTCTACTGTAGCTTGCACCTCTAAAGCTTTATAGCCCGCTTTTTCAACCGCACTTTTTATATCTGAGGTATTGACCTTTGAACCTACATATACTACGTTCAGCTTTTCTGTAGCAAAATTAACATTGGCTTCAATCACACCCTCCAGCTTACCGACTGCCTTTTCCACAGTCTTCGCACAAGCTGCACAGGTCATTCCTTCTATTTGTAAAGTCCTGCTGTTGGATTCAACAAGAGCCTTATAGCCAGCTTTTTCGACAGCTGCCTGTATGTCCGGTATGGAAACCTGTGAATCATCAAAGCTTATATTCAGCTTTTCCGTAGCGAAATTAACATTGGCTTCCGTAACACCCTGAAGCTTTGCGGACGCTTTTTCTACAGCCTTTGCACAAGCTGCGCAGGTCATTCCTTCTATTTGTAAAGTCTTTGTCACCATGTTATTTCTCCTTTCTTATATCCCTCTTCCACCCCACCCCTGGGGGGTATGTAGTTATAGAATAGCCTTTTTTTATCATTCTGTCAATAGAGATTTTTTTTATTTAGCTTTTTTATCCCGCAAATAAAAATAAAGTGCATCCAGGTATCCGCATTTATATTGGATATTTGGAATGCACTTTATCTTTCTAGCCGGTGATCCTATATTGGCAGTTACTTCTTCAGGGAATATTCTAAAGCAACAATGCTGCTGTTGTACTGTTTTCCATCCCACTGGGTATAGACAAGCTTCTCACCGGATGGGCTCCAGCAGGTAGTTACATTACTGATATTTACTGCGATCTGGGTAGATTTTCCGGTTAACATATCATAAATGTATAGTCCTCCAACCGTAGTCCCATTCTCATCCCCTTTCAAACTATAGGCAATCATCCCCTGGTCAGGAGACCAGGATACTCCGCCAAGCTCAACACCTTCGGCAATGGTTTTCGCATTGCTGCCATCCCTGTCACAAAGTAATAGCAGCTGTTTTGATCCGCTATACTGTAAAACCAGCAGCTGGTTTTCATCCGGCGAGGGATATACCCCAAATACATCCTTCAGGCCCAGGTCCGCACTTTCCCCTGTTATTAGATCGAGGGCCGTCAAGGCAGCATCGTCACCGGTATTGTAGTAAACCGTATCTTTTATTTTCTTAATAATATATACCGCTTTCTGGTCTAGTTCCTTTAAAACAGTAACTTTTCCATCGGTACCTGCAGAATAAGCTCCGTTCATATAACCTGCCCCGATAACCGTATCTTTATCGGCCCAATCAGCGCTGCCGACATTCCCAACGACCTCGCCGGCAATACGAAAGCTTTTCAGGCTCTCAAGGTTAAGCACATAATAGGATGGGTCTCCCAGGCTGTTACCGTAATATAGCAGATTTTTCTTATCCGGTGAAAGCTTTGCCCCACCCAGGTTAAGTTCTTCCTGCTCCATTAACAGCTTATATTCCTTGGTATTAAGATTATACAGATACAGGCTTCTTGGGTAAGAATCCGCTAATTCTTCCAGCTTCATTTTTCCCAAAGCCTCGTTTTCCTTTGAAACAACCACAGTATCCGAATCCAGCCAATCAGAGATTTCCAGTTTTTCATAGGTGTCAATCCCGGCGATGGAGATTCCGGGCTCCCCGGCCTCATTCTCACCACTATCCGTGTTATCAATGACGGTTATGGAACCTCCCGGCTCCTGTACGGTCACTTTGTCATCTGTACTTTTTGCACCGCAGCCTGTCGCAGTTGTGATTAAAAACATAGCACATAGTATTTTTGCAATTTGTGTCTTTTTCATATTAAAGCACCTCCTTGATATATAGATTATCAAGACTTTGTTTCCGCACAATATACAATTATAAATATCCGATAAACAATTGTTTCTAAAATGTAAATAAAATGAATGGCAGACACCATACACGCTCTGCCAAGCCATACACTTTCCGCCAAACTATACACTATATGTCTAATTCATAACCGCCGGAAAGGAAATCCTGAAGCTGGTGCCTTCGTTCCCTGTATTTAACAGCTCGACGGTACCACCCATTGATTCCGCATGCTTTCTGGCAAGTGACAATCCTAACCCGGCTCCTCCATTCTCTCTTGCCCTGTTTTTATCAACTGTATAAAAGGGCTCAAATACCTTATGGATCAAGTCCTCGGGAATACCAATACCGGTATCGGATATTTCAATATGCACCCGGTGAGACGCCACATAGGTTTTAACAAGAATAGATCCATTGGCTTTGTTGTATTTGATGGCATTATCCAGAAGGTTTATCAGTACGATTGTCAGGCTGTCTTTATCCCCTTCCATATAAGCTTCGCCCAACTCAGTATCCAAGCTGATACCAAACTTATCCATCCTGCCCTTTAAGCTGTTTAGCACCAACTCCACCGCCTGCTTCACCGCCAGTTTTTCAAACTTCAGTTCAAAATCATACTTTTCCAGGGCTGATAATTGCAGAACCTTGTCCACCATTTCATATAAACGCCCGGTTTCACTTTTCATATTGGTAATGGCAGTTTGTAAAAGCTGCTCATCATCCGGATACATTTCCAGTAAATCAAGGTATGCCTTAATGGAGGTTAAAGGGGTTTTAAATTCGTGGGTTACATTCCCGATAAATTGCTTCTGCTGCTGATCCAGCAGGGATAATTTATCGACGGCAAGCTTCAATTTATTCTGTTCGGCCTCCATCTCCTGCAGAGTTCTACTAATCTGTCCGCTCATTGTATGAATTCCCTGGCTTAGCTTGCCGATTTCATCCCCGCGTTTTAAGACGGTAGTTTCATAATGGCCTTCCCGTATCCTGTCCACCGTCTGACCCAGCTTTATGATGCCGGTGGCAAAGGAATTATAATATATATATCCAAGAAAGAAGCTTAGAATAAACAGCCCTGCCCCGATATAAATAAACAGCTGCCTGATATTGTTATAAAACCCCTGGTGCCCTGACAGGGAGTAATAGAACTGTATCACACCCACCTGCTCATTTCCTATCCTTAAAGGAGCCAGGTAATACAGTGAATTACCTTCCGTCAGATATGCAGTTTTATTGTTAAGCGCATAGTCCAGTGTTTTCTTTATATTATCAGACTCCGTATCCGTCACTTTTTTACTGACCCTCTCTCCCTGACTGTTGTATAAAACCAGGGATAAACCGCTGATCACTTCTAATTGCTCCGCGAATTCCTGGCCTTTGACCGACAGGAAGGTCTGGGGCACCTTGTTTTCCTCCGATAAAATCCTCTGGATAAAATAGGTGTTTGCAAGCTTCGCCTGCTGGGACAGATATTGTTCATACTGATTTTGCTGGTTGCTTCTTATTCCCTGCAGCACCAGCACGCTTAAGAAAAAAACGACTAACAGCAGCAAAACAGCAAGGAACAGGCTGAATTTTATTTTTATACTAATTTTCACTGCTTCCTCCTATAGCTTTATAACCAATCCCATAAACAGTCTGTATTACATCGTCATACTCTTCGCCAAGCTTCTTTCTAACCCGCTGGACATGAATATCCACAGTACGTGTGCCTCCCGCATAATCCATTCCCCAGATCAGGTCAAGAAGCTGCTCCCTTGTATAAACCCGTTCGGGATTAGACAATAGGAGAGCCAGCATATCATATTCTTTTGGTGTAAGGTCCAGCGGCCTGCCTCCTGCAAAAGCGGTTCGTTTCCCCTTATGAAGCGCGATGCCGCCCAGGCTGACCTCTTCAGCCTCCTGCTTCATTTCCGCCTTCTGTATTCTGCGCAACAGGGATTTTAAACGGGCAAGCAGCTCCCGCATATCAAAAGGCTTTGTTAAATAATCATCCGCCCCCAGCTCAAGTCCAAGTATTTTATTCACGATATCCTCTTTGGCTGTTACCATGATAATTCCTATCCGCCCCTTATCCTGGAGCCTCTTCAGAATATCATATCCGTCCAGCCCAGGAAGCATAACATCTAAAATAATGGCATCCGGTTGAAACCGGGACAGCGCATCCATGGCTTCATCTCCGCGATAAATAGCTTCGGTTGTATAACCTTCCCTCTTCAGGGCATAGATAATTGCATCCGCTATCTTTTTTTCATCTTCTATTACCAGGATTTTTTCATTCATTGCCCAGCGCTCCTTTCCGTCGGATATTTATAGAAACATCGTAATATTCAAATGCAGTATGATTTTCTTGCTATAAGTATCTCCACTTGCTTTCATTCCGTATATGGTTTTGCGAATCCTTTTTATAAGCCCCATTTTTACCTCCTAAACCTAAATTTTAAGCCGAAAAGTATTTATCGGCCAGTTTCTTTATCTCTGGATGATCTTTATCGTCTTTCACGAGATAATCCACAAAGAAATTTTCGACCTCTTCATCCTTTATATTAGCAAGCAGTTCATAGATCTCATTCCAAACAGACACATAGGAATAGTTTCTGCAGAAATACTTACTTCCAGTTTTTCAGCCAGTTCGCCCGTGGGTACTACTTCTCTTTTTAAAGAAGCATCATAATTGCGATTAGCCCTTCGATTTTCATAAAAAAGTTTCACTTCAGCTTTAATTATGACGACTTATATTATAATAGCTATGATAAAAAGCGGAAAATTGCTTTACTTAAGCCATTTTCCGCCAAAAACACCTGTAAAGGCATCGCTTTTTAGTTCGAAGCCTGTCTTTCCAATTTTTCCAAATACATCAGCGTATCCGCCCTATGCAAAAGCGTATCAAGGTCGCCGCCATCTTCCGGAAATATTGCATAGCCAATGCTTGGCAATATTTTTATAGGATAGCCGGGAATATTAAACTCGCCTTCAAAGCGGTTGAGAATCTGTTCTTTGGCATGCAGAAGGCTTTCAACATCCTCAACTTCCGGCAGTATCAACAGGAACTCGTCCCCACCCAGACGGAAAGCCGTCTCACCTGTCCTGATACTTGCTTTTAGGATGCGTGCTGTTTCAACAAGAACCATATCTCCCACACTATGCCCATAAGTATCATTAATTTTCTTAAAATGGTCCAGGTCAAGCAGCATAATCCCTAATTTGTATTCCTTTCGCCTCGCTGCCGCAAAAACAATGGTTTGGTACTTGTTGAGAAAATTCCGGTTGAACAGGCCTGACAAGGAATCATGCGTTGACATCATAACAATCTTATTGTTGGATTTTATATATTTATACATTAAAAGACCTGCGAAAACACAGAAGCAAACAGAGAAGACAAATAGCAGCACAAACAACAGGCTGTCCGTCCATCCGTTTGACGAACTGACCGCAATACTCCAGTTGATAAATTCCGGATCCACCGCAAATTCCAACTGAGAATTTGCGTCAAAGCCTATCGAGCGGAAAAATGGAACGGATTTATTCTCCTGGTTGTAGATTGCAATATCCAATCCAGAGTTTTTCGCGTAGGCCTCAATCTCCTCCAGTATTTTATCGCTTTTTAGCACAATGGCAATTTGCCCCCAGTATCCCGTGTCTTCCATGACAACTGGAAGCCTGACAATGAATCCGGAGCCTCCCTGTACCAGGCCCACAGGCCCCTGTAAAACAGGTTTCAGCTCCTGTTTTACTTTCAGCACAAGCTCCTTCTGCCCTTCCACCTTGGACAAATCAACCCCGATTGCTTCAGCATTAGACTCCTGCGGGTAATTCCATATAATGGTTGTATCCCTGAGAACGCCGACATTACGGATGTAATCTGAGTTTGTTGAAAGAAGCTTGTCCATATAACGGTAAGAGACCTCCGCATCCAGGTTGGGCTCTAGCTTGATATAAGCCTCATAGCCTTGGAGCAGCGTAACATTCGAATAAATCAGCCGTTGTACTCTGCTTTCAAACACCATATACCGATCCGTTATTTCCAAAACCTCCCTCTGCCTAATGCTATTATGCAGCATCAGGATAAAAGAAAGACAGACAGAGAACAAGGTGACGATAACGGCCAGGGAAATGAGTAGCGGGTTTGCTTTTTGAGGAAAAGGGTTATTTTTTCTCATATCGGTTTCATAAATCCTTTTTGCCATATCTTTGCGGTGTAAATGCAAAGTAAATGTTTTTGATATTATAGCAAATTTAGCCAATTAATACAAGGCGTTTCATTGCAGAGGGCTGTAGTGGGGAAGGACCAGCTGCTCACCTCACTATCTTCCATTAAGGAACTACTATGCTAATAGCATTATAGGAACCGTCTGACTTTGTTACAGTATTCCATATATTTTTCACCATATATCTTTTTTAGCGATTGCTCCTCAAGTAGGATTTGCCGGTTGACAAGCCATGTACCGGTAAAAATATAAATCAGTATGATCCAATTCGGGGGAGGAATCAAAAAATCCTTTTTATCCATCTCGCCAAACCGGATAGCTTTTATCCCCATCTTTTTTAACTGGAAAGCCCGTGATAAAACGAGTATTACAAGTAAAAACAATGTTGCTACCGCGATATATCTTGTCATATCGTTTCCTCCTTATATGGTAAAGGTTAATGTACGGTTTTCGCGCTTATTTTTTACAGGCCCTCTTTTCTCTTGGGTTCGGTAACAGTCTTCTTTTTAGAATAATCTGTTTCTTTTTTACCCCTCCTTGCAAATTTCCCGAAGGGCTTCTTCTCCTTCAGATTACCATCTGCAGTCATTCGATACTTTTTATTTGGGGCGGTTTCTGTTTGTTTAGAAGCAGTTTGTTTAGCCGTCTGCCTGGAATTCGTTTGCAACGTGTCCTTCTTTGGAGATGGGGCGAATTTGTTTAAGGCTTTATGAGCCAGGTCATGTTTTGACGCTGCAGGCCGTGCTTCCCCTTTCTTTGGTTGCGTAGCTTTGGGCGCCGGAAAATTGTTTATTAAAGGATAAGGATGGTCTTTAACCTCCTTTAACCGTTTTCCGATCAGTTTTTCTATGTCCGCAAGCTGCTCCTTCTCGTCAAAATCACAGAAGGAAATTGCTACACCTCCAAGACCTGCCCGGCCGGTCCGTCCAATACGATGTACATAAGTCTCAGGTACATTTGGCAGATCATAGTTAATTACATGCGATAATTCATCGATGTCAATTCCCCTTGCGGCGATATCTGTTGCGATTAATATACGCAGCTTTTTGTTTTTAAAATTATTTAATGCATTTTGGCGCGCTCCCTGGGATTTATCACCATGGATTGCTTGGGCCGTCACATTATCCTTTGATAATTGCCGGACAATCCGGTCAGCTCCATGCTTGGTACGGGTAAATACCAGGGCTGATACTATAGTTTTATCTTTTAGTATGTGTACCAATAAATCCTTCTTATTATTTTTATCCACATAGTATATATACTGCTCTATGGTATCCACGGTGGAAGATACCGGTGTTATTTCTATTTTTGCAGGATTTTTGAGCATATCATTTGACAGCTTTGCGATGTCAGCTGGCATGGTAGCTGAAAAAAGCAGGGTTTGTTTATCGACCGGTATCTTAGCAATAAGCTTTCTGATATCGTTAATAAATCCCATATCCAGCATACGGTCAGCTTCATCTAATATAAATATTTTTATATATTTTAAGTCAATCCGTTTCTGATTGATTAAATCATTCAATCTACCGGGTGTCGCTACGAGTATATCCACACCTTGCTGTAATTTCTCCTCCTGGGGTTTTTGTGATACTCCGCCAAAGATTACACAGGATCTTAATTTTGTATATTTACCATAGGTACAAAAGCTTTCGTAAATCTGAAGTGCGAGTTCCCTGGTTGGTGTTACAATTAGGGCCCGTATTTTTCGTTCTGCAGTGTTAGGGGCTTTCTCCTCACTGAGCAGCTGCAGCGTTGGTATTGCAAATGCAGCTGTCTTTCCGGTTCCGGTCTGGGCGCATCCCAGCAAATCCCTACCGCTTAAAATACTGGGAATTGCCTTTTCCTGTATCGGTGTAGGAACTGTATAATTTTCCTGCTCTAAAGCCTTTAAGATAGCAGGCATAACCTTTAAATCTTTAAATTGCATATTTGCTCCTTGTTTATTATATTTTTTATTCTGCCTTTGTTACTTTTAATAGCTTGCCGCAAATCATTGTATTTTTCATTGCCTCCAATACCAAGGGGCCTTTACCGTTTAGTATTTCTATATAGGTAAGGGTATCCTGTATGGTTATTATTCCGATGTCCTCCGCCTTGACACCCTCCAGATTGGATATGACTCCGACAAAATTGGTCGCTCTGAGGTTCTTTTTCTTTCCTCCGGTGAAACGTAATTTCATTATCTCCTTGTTTAATTGATCACTTTTCATTTTTTTTATCTGAGGAGCCCTATTCATTTTTTCGTTAAAGGAAAGTTTCTGAATGGAGACTTCCTCTTTGACCGGCCTCGTTATTTCCTGAATTTTAAACCCGATCAGCCCTTCGATGTCATGCAAATATCTGGTTTGTGTGGGAACCACAAAGGAGATGGCTTTCCCTTTTTGCCCTGCGCGCCCTGTTCTTCCCGTACGATGGACATAGTTTTCCTCATCCAGGGGAATATCATAGTTAATCACCAGGGAAATATTCTCAATATCTATCCCCCTCGCTGCTACATCTGTGGCTATTAAATAGCGGTACTCTCCCCTTTTAAAACGCAGCATTGCAGATAGCCGGTCTCTCTGCTCCATGCCTCCATGCATTTTATTACAGGGATAGCCTAACGCCACCAGGCGGTCATATACCATATCCACCCGGTCCTTTGTACTGCAAAAGATGATACAGCTATCCGGTTTTTCAACAATCATAACATCGGTAAGCAATACAAATTTATCCTCTTCATCCGTAGTGTAAAGAAAATGCTCGATATCGGCCGTCATGATACTGGCCTCGCTGACATCTATACAGATAGGGTTCCTCATATAATTTGATGATATACTTTTTACTTCATCAGACATGGTAGCAGAGAACAACATTGTCATCCGTTCCTTGGGCAGCTCTTTTATAATTGCTTCTACCTGGCGGGTAAATCCCATGTCCAGCATTCTATCGGCTTCATCAATTACTAAGCAGGTAATCTTATTCAGGGCTAAGGTGCCTTTCTCTATATGGTCCATGACGCGCCCCGGTGTACCGACAACTACATGTGTTTTCTGCTTCAGCTCTGCTTTCTCAAGGGAAAACTGGTGTCTCCCATAGATTGCTGCCGCTTTTATTCGCTTAAATCTACCTATGTTGATAAAATCCTCTTTTACCTGAACAGCAAGTTCCCTTGTGGGGGTTAAGATAAGGGCTTGCGGTTTATTTTCAAGCCATTCAATTAATTCACATATGGGAATTGCATAGGCTGCAGTCTTGCCGCTGCCCGTCTGCGCTTTGACCATAAGATCATTTTTTTCTAATGCGGATGGAATGACCCGGGCCTGAACCTCCGTAGGTACATCATACTCCAGACCATTAAGCGCCTTTACAATATCCTCACTGATGATAAATTCACGAAAACTTCTAATATCCATGTCAAAGCCTCTCATTCAATCCAAAACTGTATCATAACAAAAGGGATCACTTAATTTTTGATAGATCACGTACTAACCTATTCTACATGAGGATACCCTCCAATGCAATAAAAACTATTTCATCAACTCCACCCGCTATGGGCTTGGTTTTTCTTACAGGTTCTTTTATTATGCGTTTGCTATTATGTCATGCATTTGATATCATGTAAGCTGTAGGCATATTCAAAACCGTCAGCTCCACAGACGCTTTGAATCATATATAATAAAGATATTGGTAAAGGTGGAAGAAAGAATGGATAATCAAGAGCAAAAACATCAGCGCCGTCCCAGGTATAAAGGGACTCACCCGAAAGCTTTTAAAGATAAATATAAGGAACTGCAACCAGAGTTATATGCCGATGCTGTGGCAAAGGTTATTCAAAAGGGCAATACTCCTGCCGGCATGCATCGTTCCATTTGCGTTAAAGAAATATTAGAATTTTTACAAATCACCCCCGGGCAGACCGGATTAGATGCAACCCTGGGTTATGGCGGACATACTTTAGAGATGCTGAAATGCTTAGATTCAAAGGGGCATTTGTATGCTACTGATGTAGACCCTATCGAATTACCGCGTACAAAGGAGCGTTTAGAGCGCTTAGGCTATGGCCCGGATATTTTAACAGTCAGGCAAACAAACTTCTCCAATATAGACCAAATCACTTCCGAATCGGGACCCTTGGATTTTATATTGGCAGATTTAGGTGTCTCTTCCATGCAAATAGATAATCCTGAAAGAGGCTTTTCTTTTAAGACAGAGGGGCCATTAGACTTACGGCTAAATCCATCGAAAGGGATCTCTGCTGCGGATCGTCTCAAAACCATTTCCCAGGATGAATTACGCGGTATGCTGCTGGAAAACGCGGACGAGCCTTATTCCACAGAAATCGCCCGCGCCATTATTTCCGCAATAAAAAAAGGAGCTGATATAGCAACGACAACCCAGCTCCAGCAAATTATTAAAGATGCCTTGAAATTCCTTGCGGAAAAAGACAGGAACGATGAAGTTAAAAAATCCTGCCAAAGATGCTTTCAGGCGTTGCGAATTGATGTCAATAATGAATTTGAAGCGCTATACGAATTTTTAGAAAAGCTTCCTGCGGCCATGGCTGAGGGAGGGCGTGTCGCTATCCTCACTTTTCATTCTGGCGAAGACCGCCTCGTCAAGAAATCCTTCCAACGCTTCTATCGTGAAGGTATCTATAGGGAAATAGCTCCGGAAGCGATCCGGCCATCGGCCGCCGAATGTAATTCCAATAGCCGTGCCCGGTGTGCAAAGTTACGTTGGGCTATAAAAGCTTAATAGAAAAGGGGTAAGCCATTACAGAAAAATAAAGCTAATTTCAGTTGGGCTTACCCTTTTTCCGAACTATTTATTTTAAACTATCATAGATCTTTGACAGATTGTCTGTCATCCTTTCCAGATAGGTCATACCATCCTCACTGCTTTCTATCGTGTAGATTGTTTCTACCTTTGCACCAACTTCATTGGCCAAGGTCTGGGAAACCTCCGGACTTGCCATTTCCTCAGCAAAAATTGTAGTTACTTTATTTTCCTTACAGTATTCTACCAGCTCAGCTAATTGCTGTGCACTTGGCTCGCCTTCTGCAAAGATATCCTTTACGCTGTTTTGCTCCAGGCCAAAATCCCTGCAAAGATATCCAAAAGCGGCATGTCCCGTTACAAAGTTCTTTCTCTCTACGGACTGGAATTTCTCATTATATTCATTATAAAGGCTCTCCAGCTGTGAAACAAAACCACTGCAGTTTGCTTCATAATAGTCCTTATTGGATGGATCAGCCTGTACAAGCGCATTCTTGATGTTTTCTACTTCAACCTGTGCACTCTTTAGGCCAAGCCAGATGTGAGGATCATATTTTCCATGCCCATGCGCTTCGCCTTCCTCATGCTCTTCATCTCCTTCATGCTCTTCCTCATGCTCCCCGCTTTCCTCAGTTTCCTTCCTTTCAATAATATCTGCCCCTTTAGAGGCCTCCACGATAATCAGCTCCGCATTACCGGCAGCCTCTATGGCCTCCTCTGCCCAGGCTTCCATACCCAGACCGCTGTATACAAAAATTCTGGCTGTGCTGAGAGCCGCAAGATCCTGGGCTTTCGGCTCAAAATCATGAGCTTCCATTCCGTCAGGTATGATTGTCGATATTTCTACTTTATCCTTTCCGACCGCCGCAACAAATTCCTTCATCGCATCAAAGGTTACGGAAACCTTAACCGGACTTTCTTCCGGCCCGCTTGTCTGATCCGTACTATTACCCGGTGTACTGCTTTCATCCGTCTTAGTCTCCTGATTTTTATTACTGCAGGCTGATAAGCTTACCGCAACCATCAGGCATAATAGTATTGTGATCCATTTCTTCATCATTTCTTCAACCTCCCAATTTCTACTTGCAAATGTTTCCTATTTGCATTAATATAATAATTTGTAAAAATCTTTTTGTCAAGTGAAAATGCATATCATTTGCAATTGCCTCAATTTATGATTTGTTTTTAGAAAGGATGTTACCCTTAAATGATTAAAGCAGAAAATTTATATTTTTCCTACACAGGCTCACCGCCCTATGTACTTAACGGCATCAATCTGGAAATAGGCGGCGGCGAGTATATATCGGTCGTAGGCGAAAATGGCAGCGGAAAAAGCACACTTATGCGGTTAATATTAAAATTCATAAAGCCCACAAGGGGAAACATCATAACTCAGGTGCAAAGAATCGGATATGTTCCGCAAAAAAATGACTTCTCCAACTCTAATTTTCCCATTACGGTCTATGAAATGCTGAACTCTTACCGAAGACTATTGAAGCTCAAAGATAAAAATATGCTTATGGAAAAGCTTGGGCAGGTTGGAATGTCTGACTTTACAGGTGCGCTGATGGGCAACCTGTCCGGCGGACAAAGCCAGAAAATATTGATTGCGAGGGCTTTGATGGGAAACCCCGATTTGTTAATTCTGGATGAGCCCTCAACAGGAGTGGATATAAGAAGCCAAAAAGAAATTTATGGTTTCTTAAAGAAAATAAACAAAGAAAACGGTATCACCATTGTTTCTGTTGAGCACAACCTGGATGCCGCCATCTCAAATTCAACATTAATTTATCATTTGACGGACGGACAGGGACACCTGTGTACTCCCAGGCAGTATGCCGATGAATTCTTGAACATGAAAGGAAAGGTTGATAATACCCATGCTTAGTTACGGCTTTATGCAAAATGCAATTTTTGTCTCTATTTTCATTTCTATTCTATGCCCCTGTATCGGCATATTTTTAGTGCTCCGCCGCTATTCCATGATAGGTGATACACTGTCCCATGCTTCGCTGGCCGGAATTACTATCGGACTGATGACAAATCAGAATCCCATACTTGGCGCTTTTCTCTTTACGTCCATTTGCGGTGCACTGATTGAATTCCTTCGCGGCTATTTCAAAAAATACACTGATTTGATTCTTACTATTGTGCTTTCCCTAAGCGTGGGCACCGCAATTACCATCATAAGCTCCGGGAAGCTTCATGCAAATGCCGATTCCTTCATGTTCGGCAGTATCCTGACCGTAACCCGGTTCGATATGGTGATGGTATTGATCCTCAGCCTGATCTCCGTATTGACCCTTATTCTTTTATACCACCAGATGATTTATATCGCTTACGATGAAGAGACTGCTAAAATAGCAGGTGTAAGAGTCAGGCTGATCAACTATATTTTTTCTATTCTTGTGTCCGCAGCCATATCCGTATCCATAAGAATTGTAGGCGTACTCGTTCTTAGTTCCATGATTGCCCTTCCCGTGGCCACGGCACTGCAGCTTGGGAAAGGCTTTAAGCTTACCTTAATCTTTTCCATCGTTTTCAGTGTAATAGACATCCTGCTGGGTTTGTTTCTTTCCTATTATCTCAATGTTGCTCCGGGAGGCTTTACTGCCCTTATTTCTGTCGCCATCCTTATCATTGTCCTGATCGCTAAAAAGCTGCTGTCAAGCCTTCGCAGCATCCGAAGCAGGTAATGTTTATGCAGTATTTCCAAACGGTTATGAATCATACAAACGGTTATACAGCATTCCAAAGCTCTTGACTTCTTAATATTGATATTCTATAATGAGACAAGATGCGAATAATATGCATTTACATGTCATATAATAAAAACTAAGAATAAGCTATCTGGGATAAGCGAAAGAACAGCCAAAGACAAAATGTTATTGTTTCATGCTTAAGCCCTTATTTCCGTATGAGAAGAAGAACTGCAAAAACTATCTAAAACAGATGAGGTGAATACATTGACAGAGATACAGAATAACTGGCCAACAGGAATCAAAAGAACAAAACAGCGTGAAAGTGTACTCTCAATTCTTGAAGAAGCTGAGAAACCCTTAAGCGCAATGGACATATGCTCCAAAATGGGAAAAAGTGGTGATACAGCGTGGCTGTCTACGGTCTACCGTATCCTAGAGCTTTTTTTAAAAAAAGGCATTGTGCTTAAAACTAATATTATGAATAGTGATATGGCAGTATATGAGCTTAACCGTTTTAAGCATAAACATTATGCTGTATGCATAAATTGCCACAAAATCCTAACAATGGATAATTGTCCGATGGAGAAATTCATACCGAAACTGGAGGACGAGGATTTTTATGTAATGGGGCATAATCTGGAGATCTTCGGTTTTTGCAAGGACTGTAAATCACACTGATTGTTATTATCGCTTAAGTCAACAGAATTAATGGAGGCATCCTATGACAACAGAAATATATGTAATATCCGGCTTTTTGGGGGCGGGGAAAACCACGCTGATCCAAAAGCTGCTGAAAGAAGCTTTTGCTAAAGAAAAAGTCATCCTCATTGAAAACGACTTTGGAGAAATAAGTGTGGATGCTGCCTTGCTTAAATCAGGCAGCGTTGAAGTAAAGGAGATAAATTCCGGGTGTATCTGCTGCAGCCTTTCGGGTGATTTTGTCAAAGCCCTCAAAGAGGTTCTGGACCGTTTCCATCCGGATAAAATTATTATTGAACCCTCTGGTGTGGGCAAGCTTTCAGATATTGTAAAATCTTGTTCAGACCCACGCATCAAGGCTTTGGCTGAAGTAAAGTTAAAAATAACGGTGGCGGACGTGAAACGCTGCAAGATGTATCTGGAGAATTTCGGTGACTTCTTTGAAGATCAGATTAAAAACGCCGATATTATCCTGCTCAGCCATACCGGGCATTTCCCCGACAAGGTGAGCTCCGCCCAGAAGCTGATAAGAAGTCTGAACCCTCACTCTGCCATTGTTTCAAAACCTTGGGATCAAATCAATATGGCAGAGTTCTTCCACCCAGTATATAATTACAATCTACATACAGAGCCCAGCCATGGGAGCAGTTTAGGATATAGGAAGCAGGATACATACACCAATGGCAATTACGGGCACACTCACCATAACAGCTGTGAGCATACTCACCATGGCGATTGTGACCATTCCCACCATGACAATTGTGACCATTCTCACCACAGTAATTGCGAGCATAAACATCATGACAATTGCGAGCATACTCATCACGGCAATTGTGGACATTCTCATCATGACAATTGTGGACATTCTCATTCGGCCGAAGATGTTTTCGATACTGTTACTATAAGGACAAAGCAAATATTCAGTACAGAGGATTTGAAAGCACGGGTATCGGCTATGGAGCAAAATGCAGGAGGAACGGTTCTACGCGCCAAAGGTATCGTTCGCAGCACAACCGGATATATCAATCTGCAATATCTCCCTGGAGATATTCAGATTACAAAATGTGCAGCCGTCGGCGATATGCTTTGTATCATAGGCCAGAATTTGAACCGTCGGGAGCTTTGCGCCCTTTTTGGCGGTGAATGATATGAACACATTGCCCGTTTATGTTGTCACCGGATTTCTGGATGCCGGAAAAACCTCCTTACTGAATATCCTTCTGAACAGGCGCGACTGGAAGGATGTCCGTATACTCGTTATACAGTTCGAAGCCGGAGAAGAGGAATTTCAAAGCCAGTACAGCAACTGCCATAACCTTGCTTTTCCGAAAAAAGTATTGGAACAGCAGCCGAAACTGGTTATCGAACAGATTCGAAGCATCCTGCAAAATCATAAGCTTGATGAACTCTGGATCGAATGGAATGGAGTCATTCCATTTTCCCAGCTTCAGTCATTGCTTTTAGATTCTTCACTGCGCACCCTGTGTAAAATAAAAAAAGTAATACATCTTGCGGACGCT
Source organism: Clostridiales bacterium (assembly GCA_012839295.1). Taxonomy (GTDB): domain Bacteria; phylum Bacillota; class Clostridia; order Lachnospirales; family Lachnospiraceae; genus Mobilitalea. The sequence goes on along the minus strand of DUNO01000001.1, from coordinate 105,674 downwards.
GCAAACATAGAAAATCTGCTGGGCAGGACGGGTGCCGCCTTGCCTGAACAGATTGCCAGCAGTGATTTCGTGGTTGTACGAGGTATAGCTTCGGCAAAAATCTTCAAGCGAATTCGGCACCTGATAAGAGGCATAAACCCCGGCGTTAATATCTATCAGATAAAAGACTACGACGATCTATGCCAACGGCTTCTCGAGGAGAGGGATCGCCCTGTCAGCTTTTTTTTCCTATTGGTAAGTATGCTTGCTGCACTGTATTTTATTGCCGCACCGGTTTTAGAGGATTTCCAAATCCCGGTCAACGCATTTACCAATGTATTTTTGGGGATCATCCTGCAGGCCATTCCGTTTTTACTGGTCGGTATATTGCTTTCCTCTGCCATTCAGGTCTTTATTCCACAAAGTGCTATTGAACGGCGGTTCCCAAAATCTCTTGGGGCGGGGATGCTTGTGGCAATTATCGGTGGCTTCTGCCTTCCGGTATGCGACTGTGCATCCATTCCCATCTTCAGGAGTCTGGTTAAGAAAGGGATTCCCCTTCCCGTAGCTGTTACCTTTATGACGGCTACTCCGGTAATCAATCCGGTAGTCATTTTATCAACTTATTACGCTTTTGGCGGCAATATGAGGATCGTGGCCGGGCGCGTATGCTATGGAATCATAGCCTCCCTGATCATCGGACTTACTGTTGCAACCTGGCCTCCGAAGGGTCAGGTACTATCCGGGGGAGTACTCGACAGGCTTATGTGCAGCTGCGGCTGTTATGAAGCTGCCGAATCAGTCACTACCTTCAAAGGAAAAGTGGGTCTGTTCTTACGACATTCCCAAGCAGAATTTTTTAATGTCGGAAAATATTTGGTGATAGGAACATTCATTGCTTCTATCTTTCAGTTTTTTGGAACCAAGATATTTACAACTGCCCAGGACGGTGCCGGACTGGTGGTATCCATTTTGATTATGATGGTGATGGCCTTTGTTCTTTCCCTCTGCTCCTCCTCCGATGCCGTGATTGCCCGAAGCTTAGCCAAACAGTTTCCCACCAGTGCAATTATGGGGTTTTTGGTGTTTGGCCCGATGATGGATATTAAAAACGTGATGATGCTCTCTTCCGGATTTTCAAAACGATTTATTGGCAGGCTGTTAATTGTGACATTTATTGTCTGCTTTGCCTTAGTTTTTTATTTACCGTTAGTAGGAGGAATATAACTATGCAGGCAAAAGCATTTAATCCTCAGGTTTTTTTAGAGTTTCTTTGCTACTGCGTGTTTGGCGGATTGATACTTTATCTGGTGAAAAGCGGAAAATATCTTTCCTATGTCACTCCCAGGATGGAACCCTATCTTTATTTTACAGTGATCGTCATGGGCATCTGGGCTTTAGCAGGTCTTGGCAGGCTGTTTCGCCCGCAATACAAAATACGTTCTTCCCATTGCTATGTACTGGCGATCCCTATTTTATTACTGTCGTTTCCCCATAGCCCTCTGAGCATTTCCGACCTTTCCGGCAATTATGTCAGCGGGAATACTTTATCCAGCGTTCCAAACGTGGCTCCTGCGGAAAGTATCACCGGACCTACGGATGATTCCTCCTCTTATTCCGAGAATGATTTTTCTTCCTCGGATTCAGCAGCAATGGACTCCATAGACCCCTCTCTTTCCGACACACAAACCGGTATATTGGAAGAGGAAGACGGGTATACAACCAATCTGCCCGGTCTTGATACGGCGAATAAGAAAATTACCGTATCAAATGATAATTTCAGCATGTGGCTTACCGTACTATATGATAACATAGAAGAGTATAACGGATATACCATTATTATGACGGGATACATTTTTAATGATTCTGAATCACTCCAAAAGGATGAATTTGTATTAGCCCGCCTTATGATGTCATGCTGTGCTGCTGATCTATCACCTGCCGGGTTAATCTGTAAATATGATAAAGCTTCCGCATTAGAAGCCGGTTCCTGGGTGACAATCGAAGGTACCATCTTTATTGGACAATATGAATATGATGGTGAAAAATACGATGACCCCCAGATCTCTGTGGCAAAAATCACACCTACAAAAGAAGTGGAGGGTTATATCTATCCATTTTATTAACGATATCTAAAGACCTGGGAAGATTCTTTTAAATAAAGGGTTCTGTCCCGGTTAGAGGTTAGACCTATAACCGGGACAGAACCCTTTATACTTTCCACTGTATCATCCTGCCGCTTCTTCCCTACATTCTCCACACATGCCGTACAGAATGGATTTTGTACATTGCAGTGTAAACCGATGATGTACTAATAAATGTTCCGATATCTCCTTCATAAAATTACATTCCAGGTGAATTACTTTTCCGCATTTCATGCATTGCATATGCAAATGCTCATGGCACTTCTCATCCTCACCCACATATTGGTAAACTGCCTTATCTTCCTGGCTGTCCTTGTATTTAATTAAAACACCGTCTTCCGTCATCTTATCCAGGTTCCGATAAATGGTTGCAAGATTAACTTTATCATCCTTTTCCTGTAAAAAATCATGTATTTCAGAGGCACTGACCATCTTTTCCTTATGATTTTGGAAAAACTGCAACATCCGTTCCCTGCTCTTGGTTCTATATATTCTCTGCATCACTGCCTCCTAACCTTTGATCCGTTTTCCAACGCTCTGACATGTTTGAATTTGCGGGTTGGTTTCATATTATATCCAACTTTGTTTTTTGTCAAGGTCAGGCTCCTTTCTTCTATCGCCTAATCCCCCCCGCCCCTGGCTTTATAACCAATCCCATAAACAGTAAATCAGCTCGTTCTTGTTATGGTTTTGCTCTGACCCTGTCGCAGCTTTCTTTTTCCGGTTCTTACATTCAATTAATATCAAAGCGCCAAGTTTCCAAAGGGTAGAATTATGTGAAGTATTACAGCACAAAATATCCAATTTGCTTCATTATCCGGAAGCGTAGCCAATACCCTTACGGCCAATGGGAATCTGTATTATAATTTATCAATGTCTTTCAGTAACATTTTTTTATTTAGTTAATATATTTAGTCTAGTGAAACTTTTTTAGTGTCGGCTAATTATGGAACTGCTGCGGTTTTACAATATTTTTTAAATGATAATAATAATCACTTGCATTTCTCTTGATTTAGGTGTATAATATAATAAAAGTTAGGTTGACCTAAATTAGGAGGTACTGTAATGACACCAAACAAAGAAGATTATTTAAAAGAACTGTATAAACTGGGTGGTTTGGATCACCTGGTCAGCAATAAACAAATGTCCCAGGTCTTAGAGGTAGCCCCGGCATCTGTCTCTGAAATGTTGAACAAATTAAGCCAGGAAGGGCTGCTGGTCATTGAACCCTATAAAGGCTCCCAGCTCACACCGGACGGACTAAGGATTGCTATTTCACTATTACGCGGGCATCGTCTATGGGAAGTGTTTCTTATCAGGCACCTGGGATATACCTGGAGTGAAGCACACGAAGATGCAGAGCTATTAGAGCACATATCCCCCTCCAGGCTTACAGACCGGCTTGACCGTTTCTTAAACTACCCGGAATACTGTCCCCACGGCAGTGTAATACCGAAATCAGACGGACAAACAAACGAAGATACCTTAATGCTTCTAGCCGATCTGAAAACAGGTGATACCTCTAAAATAAAAAAAGTTCTGGAAGAAAAAAAGTTTCTGGACTATCTGCAAAACCAGGGAATCGAAATCGGCACCCAGTTCACCGTTACCAGCGTTGGTGACTACGAAGGTCCCTTTACACTGGCCCTGGAAGAAAAAACAATTCAGATCAGTTACAAGGCTGCCTGTCAGATTTTTGTATCTGAACCCAAATGACCTTATAACTTTAATTTTTAAAAGAATGGAGGACTATTTATGAGTCGAAATTTTAAAATCTTTTTTAGCCTGATTCTTATTGCAGCCTTAGCATTAACGGGATGCCAAAGGGCAGAACAAACAAAGGAAAAGGATACCTTAAACCTTGTGGCAACTACTACCATGCTGGCCGACCTGTCAAAGGTCATAGGCGGTGGGCATGTTACGGTGAACGGTCTCATGGGCCCGGGTATTGATCCCCATCTTTACCAGGCAAGTGCCGGAGATGTTACACTGATGCAGGAAGCTGACGTCGTAGTGTACAACGGTCTGCATCTGGAGGGTAAAATGGGAGAAATTTTTGAATCTCTCACAGACCGGGGGAGCACCGTTATATGCATCGAGGAAGGGCTGAATGAGGAAGATTTATTATCCTGGGAGGGCGATTCCTCCACACATGACCCTCATATCTGGTTTGATGTTTCCCTTTGGAAAGATGCTGCCCAGCTCGTGGCCGATAAATTATCGGAAGCAGATTCTGCGCATTCAACGGATTATGCCAATAATCTTAAGGCATACCTGACTGAGTTAGACGCTTTGGATACATACATCAAGGATAAAGTTTCAGAGGTTCCCCAGGAACAGCGGGTTTTAATTACAGCACATGATGCCTTTAACTATTTCGGCAGAGCCTACGGCTTTGAAGTAAGGGGCTTGCAGGGCATCAGCACCGATGCGGAGGCCGGCACTGCTGATGTAAGCAACCTGGCTGATTTTATTACGGAACGCAAAATAAAGGCTATTTTCGTTGAATCCTCCGTGCCGCCCAAAACCATAGAGGCTTTGCAGGCGGCCGTAAAGGCAAAGGGTTTTCAGGTAAGCATCGGCGGAGAGCTTTACTCTGATTCCCTGGGTGGGGCGGATTCCGGTGCCGGGACTTACATTCTGACCGTGAAATCCAATATCGATACAATTGTTGGAGCTTTAAAATAATTGTTCTCCAGAAAAAGGAGGTGTTTGTATGGAATTATATGAATCAAATTACGCCGTTCAAATTGAGGATCTAACCGTTGCTTATGATGCAAAGCCTGTACTGTGGGATATTGATTTAGATATCCCGCAGGGTAAGCTAATGGCAGTCATAGGACCTAACGGGGCCGGCAAGACTACCTTGCTGAAAGCCATGCTTGGACTTTTAGTCCCAGTTTCGGGAACTGTCCGTTTTTTTCATGAAACGGACAACAGCCTTCGGAAGTTAAAGAATAAAGTTGCTTACGTTCCCCAAAGCGGAAGTGTGGATTGGGATTTCCCCGCAACTGTGCTGGACATCGTGCTTATGGGCTGCTACGGAAGGCTGGGCCTCATTAAGCGCCCAGGCAAAAAGGATAAGGAGGCTGCTATGGAATGCTTACAAAAGGTTGGCATGACAGAATATGCCGGCCGGCAGATCAGCCAGTTATCCGGCGGCCAGCAGCAAAGAGTCTTTTTGGCAAGAGCCTTAATGCAGACAGCTGATATTTATTTTATGGATGAACCCTTTAAGGGCGTTGACATCCAGACGGAAAAGGCAATTGTTGTATTGTTAAAGGAGTTAAAGGAATCCGGTAAGACCGTAGTGGTTGTACACCATGATTTGCAGACAGTGCCTGATTATTTTGACTGGGTTACCCTGATTAATATCAAGGTAATTGCCAGCGGTCCCGTAGAAGAGGTTTTTCATGAGCAAAACCTGAAAAAGGCATACCGCAGCACAGGTAATTTATTAAAAAGTGCGGTTTAGGAAGGGGGTGTTTTCATGGAAGCACTTATTTATCTGTTCAAGGACTATACCTTTCAAACAGTGGCGTTAGGTTCCGCTATTCTGGGCTTAATCAGCGGAGTTTTAGGAAGCTTTGCGGTGCTGCGTAAACAAAGCTTATTAGGGGACGGCGTATCCCATGCGGCATTGCCCGGTGTTGTTATGGCATTTATACTGACCGGTTCCAAGGATACGGAGATCCTTCTGCTTGGTGCATTGATTTCCGGGTTAATCGCCACTTATTTCATAATCAACATCGTAAAGCATACCCGGATCAAATTTGACAGCGCCCTGGCCCTGGTAATGTCAGTATTCTTCGGCCTGGGGCTGGTGCTTTTAACCTATGTACAGAAAATACCTAATTCCAATCAGGCAGGCTTAAAACGTTTTATCTTTGGGCAGGCATCTACTCTGCTGCAAAGGGATGTCTATTTTATGGTAATCTGCGGTGTCATACTGCTTGTTTTTATCCTGTTATTCTGGAAGGAATTTAAGCTCTATATCTTTGATGATGAGTATGCAAAAAGCCTTGGTTTCCCGGCACATAGATTAAACCTCTTATTGTCTTTCATGATCGTTATGGCAATTATTACGGGTTTGCAGACCGTAGGTGTTATTCTCATGAGTGCCATGCTGATTGCACCGGCCGTTGCAGCAAGGCAATGGACCAATAGGTTTTGGGTTATGGTTGTACTTTCTGCCCTCTTTGGAGCAATATCCGGAATCTTCGGTACGGCGGCAAGCTCCCTTATGGCAAAGCTGCCTACCGGGCCGGCCATCGTAGTTTTCATCAGTGGTATTGTTATATTCAGTGTTCTCTTCGCACCCGGAAGAGGCATCCTACAAAAAGTGATACACCGGAAGAATTTGAAACTGTTTTTAAGAGATCAGGGAGGTGATGGAAATGTCCCCACAGTTTGAAATCCAGTTGGTTGCAGTAATCGTAGCGGTAGCCTGCTCACTCCCCGGAGTTTTTCTGGTCTTAAGGAAAATGTCCATGATGTCCGATTCCATTACCCACACTATTTTGCTGGGAATCGTGCTTGCATTTTTCCTGACCCATGATTTATCCTCTCCTCTCCTTATTGTAGGGGCAGCCCTGACAGGTCTTGCAACGGTATGGCTTACGGAAACCATGAACCGTACAAAGCTGCTTTCGGAAGATGCTGCCATTGGTATTGTATTTCCCCTCTTATTCTCCATAGCGATTATATTGATTACAAAATATGCCGGCTCTGTCCATCTGGATACGGATTCCGTCCTGCTGGGAGAACTTGCCTTTGTTCCCTTTAACCGTATGGTCTTATTCGGTTATGACATTGGTGCTAAGGCAATTTACAGTACAATGGCTTTACTCATCATTAACCTGGCCTTTATTATAACCTTTTTTAAAGAGCTGAAACTAGTAACCTTCGATCCCGTGTTAGCTGCTGTGGTCGGAATTTCTCCTTCCCTGATCCATTACAGCCTGATGATGCTTGTCTCCGTTACAACAGTAGGAGCTTTTGAGGCAGTCGGTTCCGTATTGGTAGTTGCTTTTATGATCGGCCCTCCTGTTACTGCTTATCTGCTGACAGATAATCTAAAGCATATGCTTGTTCTCAGTGGAATAATCGGTGCTGTCAATGGGATTTTGGGATTTTATCTGGCGGTTTTATTTGATGTCTCAATCTCAGGAAGCATGGCAGTTATAACCGGACTTGTTTTCTTAACCGTATTTATAACAGCTCCTCACAGAGGATTAATAAGTTCTTTGAGAAGGCGAAGCAGACAGAAAATAGATTTCAGCAAGAAGACGCTTCTATTCCATTTATATAACCACGAAGGAAGTGAAGCGGAAATCCAGGAAGCCGGCGTCCATACATTGGCAGACCATTTGCATTGGGATATGGGCTTAACGGATAAAATTGTGAAAGCCCTGTTAAAGGAGGGAAATATAATCATTGAAAATGATGTCATTAAAATGACAGACAAAGGACGCATATTAAGTGTGGCCGAGTATGAAGCATTGTTTTCAGATTAATATAGTTGTGGAAAAGGGGGCGTCTTATCCAAGACTTCCCCCTTTTAACAGACTGGTTTTAACCGGAGGTAGGGGCAACCCTCACGATTTTGACGACCACATCGTCCTGATCCAAAATAAAGATAATAGCCTCAAGACTGCCCCAATAATCTGTACCCTGATAAGAATCATCAAAAATATTATGATTGTCTACATAGAGGAAAGTATCTGCCAGGTCAATCCCCTTTAAAACGATGTCAAGCGACCACAAATTCATTGAAGTTATTTTGCTGATATTATACTCCTGGAGTCCGTATTTTTGGTAAACCGCCACTACATCTTTTTTGCCCGAACCCACGGAAATGCCTTCGCCCGTGACATAATCCGCGTCTTTGTATACCGTTTGTATAGCTGCCCACTCGCCGGACGGGTATTGTAATTCAAATGTATCAAAGTCACGATAATAGGCGATACGAAAGGATCCATTCGCATTTTGGCCGCTGGCGTAAACAAATAAGCTATCCCCGGCATTATCCTTGGATGGGTTTATGTAACGCATTTCCAAAAAGTCCTTCGGATATGCAGCCATACCGGCTTCCCGACTTTGTAGACTAAAATGAATGCTAACGTATATGATAAAAAGTAAAAATAAGAACAAACATACAAAAAGTAAAAGCCGCTGACAGGAACCTACCTTCTTAAAGCCTATCATCACAACACCTCCCCTAATAAATCCGGATAATCCCACAAATATAATATGCTAATACAAATAGTAAAACTCCATTAATATTATTTGAACAATCAGTTTAATCCCCATTTTTCATCCAGCATTTATCACATGTTTAAACTTACCACTTTGAGGATGCTGCTTTGGCTCCTCCGTGGATAAAGAAATCTCCACATGATGAATACCATGGGAGGCAAGGAACCTCCTTAAAGCGATACAGGCAGCTTCAAACACTTCTTCTTTGCTGTGTCCGTAGCCCGGGTTAATTCTTAATTCTAATTTATTATCCTTATAAGCTACGATTTGGAATCTTTGAATTTCATGGATCTCTTTCAATATTGCATAGATGGCCAGTGGAGCAATTTTTATTTCTTTTCCATCCTCCAGAAACGTGATAATATCATCAACACGCCCCTCAAGGGTCAGCCAGGGAGATCTATTCCCACATGCACAAGGTTCATGATGCATTACCACGCGATCAGTAACCTCATACCGGATGAATGGCTGCGTATAATTATATAGGTTGGTAAGTAGAATTTTATCGGACTGTACGCCATTGGGAACTGGTCTATTATCCTTATCAACAGGTTCAATAATTACCCAATCGTCATTGATATGGAAATGCTGCTCTGAACATTCACACGCAATGGTTCCTCCTTCGGTGCAGGAATAATTCGTCTGGACATAACATTGAAATGCTTCTGAGAGTTTTTCACGCAAATGGTTACTCAAATACTCTCCGCCTGTCATAATGATTACAGGAGCAATGCGAAGACGCCCACTTTTCTGTTCCTCTATAAGGAGCTCCAATATAGTTGGGTATCCTCCAAGCATGGCAGGTTGAAAGGAATTCAATTCATCTACTATCTGTGATATGGGTAACAGCGCGCTTGTTACGGCCATCTGCTTTTTCTTCCAAGGCATCGCAAGTAATCTTGAACGTACTGAACTATTTCCCAGATAGAACCCGCCTGTTGCAAATACCCCAATTGTCTTGTTTCCGGCCTTCAAATATGCAAGCAAATCTTGTTTTCTGGCAAAGGCTCTTGTTGTACTTATCCCCCCCATTACATTATTGGTATTTCTATCACAAAGCATTACCAGGGGATTGCCCGTAGATCCACTCGTTGTAAATACAAGATAATCCCCTTTGAATTTGCGTCCAATGTTGTCAAGATCTTTCATAAACTCATTAATATCTGAAAGCTTAATAGAGCGGTCTGTTATCCAATCGTCGAAATGTGACATTAGCTCCTTCTTGTTTGTCGGCGGTAAATCCGAAAGCTCGAACTCATCACAAATATTTTTACAAAGCGTTTTGTAATAGGGACTGTTCCGTCTTGCGTAGCTTACAAGCTTATACAACCGTTCCTTACGTATTCTTGCCTGCCCGGCTTCATCTGTATTTTTATATTTCCAGCATAAAAACATAGCTTTAAAAATACCAATTTTCTTCATTACTCATCCTCCTTCACCACACCGTATAGCATAAAATCTACATACTCCCTTATCTCTGCTTTTATTGCTTCTGACCGTTCAAAAAACCGGTCTGGCATCTCTTTGTAAATTTCTAAATATTTGTTAATGATTGCTCCAACATAAAGAATAAGAGCCGCTGTTACTTTCTCCGTATTGGATTCTTTTAGATTGAGCGCTGCCACCGCCTTAGCCATCACCTTTGCTGATTTTTTCTTAGTCTTTATCATATACTGTGCCAGCACTCTATTCTTTTGTTCAAAAACCTGGCCATTTGTCTCACGGGCTGCCATGTTTACAAGCCGCATCTCTCCATTGAACTTACGGCAAAGCTCGAATTTTTCTTCCATAAAATAAAAGATAATTTCATAAAAATCATTTACTTCCTGCTCCGGCAGCTCTGTAATAAGTCGTTCCAGCGCCTGCTCCAGGCAATAAACATAGAATTCTTTTTTACTTCCAAAATAATGAAAAAGTATTCCTTTCGATATACCGCAATTTCTGGTTATTACATCTGTACTTGCTTCCGAATAAGATTTCCCTGAAAATTCAGTTATTCCACCTTTTATAATAGTATTCTTTTTATCCTCTGCTAATTTTTCGAATGTCTCTCTCGCCATAGATACCTCCAAATTGACTAGCCAGTCAATTTCTATAAATCTACCATATACCTACTTGACTCATTAGTCAAGTCTTTTCTGGCAAAATAAAGCTAAAAAAGGACGTGAAAGTTTTCACTCTCATGCCCTCAATTCTAGTACATAACTATTCCTTTAACTTATAATTTAACTACTTTCCTTCTGTAATAGGATTATGGGGCGCCGCATGCCTTCTGCTAATGGATAAATACACTCCTTCTCAGTTTACCAATAAAATCAGCATCAACACCTTATGCTGCTTTCCGTTTATACACCCACATCGCGGATATATATGCAACAATAAGAATCCCCAGACACCACGCCAGCGCAACCCAAATATCATTTCCAACAGACTGCCCAGCGAGCAGGGAACGTATCGCTTCAACGATAGCGGTGACCGGCTGGTTTTCAGCAAAGGCGCGGATGGCCGGTGGCATCGTCGTGGTTGGCACAAAAGCCGAGCTGATAAAGGGCAGGAAGAGAAGTGGATAGGAAAATGCACTTGCTCCATCCACTGATTTTGCGGTCAGCCCAGGAATCACTGCGATCCAAGTAAGGGCTAATGTAAACAATGCAAGGATACCGGCCACGGCAAGCCACGCGAGTATCCCTGCCGACGAGCGGAAGCCTATAACGAGCGCTACAAGGATGATGACGATAGCCGAAATCGCGTTGGATACCAGGGAGGTCAGCACATGTCCCCATAGCACAGTCGAACGCACAATCGGCATGGAGTGGAACCGCTCAAATATACCCCGCTGCATATCCAAAAACAGACGGAACGCTGTATAGGAGATTCCGCTCCCAATCGCCATCAGGAGGATGCCGGGCAGCAGGTAATTTACATAGTTATCCGTGCCGGTCTGAATGGCGCCGCCGAACACATAGACAAACAACAGCATCATCCCAATTGGTATGATGGTGACCGTGATGATGGTATCCATACTGCGAAGAATATGACGCAGGGAACGTCCAAGCATCACGCCCATGTCACTGAAAAAATAGTTCTTGGTCATCTCCATTTACTTTTCCTCCTTTTTTCCAATAATTGCAAGGAATATCTCCTCCAATGTCGGTTGTTTTTCAACGTACTCCACCTTTGCAGGCGGGAACATCTTTTTCAGTTCCGCCAGCGTACCATTTGCTATAATCCTACCCTCATGCAGAATGGCAATTCGGTCGGCAAGCTGCTCTGCTTCCTCCAAATACTGTGTAGTCAGAAATACTGTTGTACCTCCGTCAGCCAGTTCTCTGACATTCTTCCAAACCTCGATACGCGCCTCTGGATCAAGTCCGGTGGTTGGCTCATCGAGGAAAATGATCTGGGATTTTCCCACCAGGCTCATGGCGAGATCAAGCCTGCGGCGCATCCCGCCGGAATAAACAGATACCCTGCGGCCGGCGGCTTCGGTCAAGCCGAAGCGTCTTAACAAATCATCGCTAATCTGACGCGAATTTTTTAAGTGCCGCAGTTTGGCAATCATGATCAGGTTTTCCCGCCCAGTCATAATCTCGTCCACAGCGGTGAATTGTCCGGTCAGACTGATTGACTGCCTCACATTGCCGGGCTTTGACACGACATCAAAGCCATTTACGATAGCGGTACCTTCGTCCTGCTTAAGCAGCGTGGTGAGGATTTTGACAACCGTTGTCTTGCCCGCACCGTTGGAGCCGAGCAGGGCGAAAATACTGCCCTTTTCCACCTCAAAATCTATGCCTTTTAGAACGTGAAGCTTCTTGTAGGATTTTTGTATCCCTTTTACTTGGATTGCTTGTTCCATCCTGCTATTCCCCCTTTTACTTTGTTTTATCCGTTACCTTTTTCATGGCCTTGCTAACTTCCCGGTCAGCAGATTCTTGATAGATGTCAGCGTAAGTTTTTGAATCTTTGATTAGATCGTCGCAGAAAGCCGCCACATCACTTCCCGTCACTTCGAGCACCCCTTTCCCCAAGGCCGCGCCCTCTTCAAAAAGATCGATAATCCCTGAGAGCAAATCCGTCCCGTCGGTTAGCTGGACAGGGCCGACCTTAAAGAAATATTTTTGAATCTCCTTATAAACAATCTGATAATCTTGCGGGAGCGCCTTGACACGCGCCATGTGTGCCCGCCATTCTTTTTTGCCTTCGATGATATCTTGTATTCTCATTTTATCCCCCCTATTTACCTAATTTTTTAGCGATATTATTGTTGAGCTGTTCGCGCCACCTGCCGCGAAAAGTCCTTGCCCCTTCTTCGCCGGCCAGCGCTGAGCAGAAGCCTTTGATATCGTCACCCAGAACCTCCTTGACACTCTGGCCGTCTGCCGCCGCTTCTTCAAGCAGGCCAAGGACACCGTCAAGAATTGGCATGAGGTTGCGCCCGGTAAAATCTGAGTGCGGCCAAAGATTGGCTTTAATTTCTTCCCATGCCGCTTGATAATCAGCCGGCAGCCCTTTTACACGCGATTCAAAAGTTTTCAATTCTTTGGTCATGTCGCTGCCCGTAATCTTTTCCCAAAAATTCATTATATTTTCTCCTTTAACTCGTTGATTTTTGATGATACGAACTCCCATTTCTCCCAGAACCGGCGAAGTTCTTCGCGCCCTGCGTCGTTGAGCGTGTAAAACTTGCGCGGCGGCCCCATATCGGACGGCTTTTTTTCTATTTCCACGAGCTTATTTTTCTCAAGTCGCACCAAGATAGTATAGACCGTTCCATCAACAACGTCTGTGAAGCCGAGGGCGTTCAGCCTCCGCGTGATTTCGTAGCCGTAGGTTTCTTTACGGCTTATAATTTCCAGGACACAGCCTTCCAGCACACCCTTGAGCATTTCCGTCAGGTTTTCCAGCATAATCCCTCCTTCGCTATTATGTATAACCGATATGCAGTATTACTTACTACCGCTATATAGTAGCACGCAATAGCATTGATGTCAATACTTTCTATACAAAAAGGCAAGACCGCTGTAAAATGGCCTTGCCCTTCTAGAGAAAATGTACTTAGAATCACTGATACACATGCAAAATGGCTTCATACACAAACTCCGCAAGTCCCGGTGTCTTTTTGTCCAGTTCTTCTTTATTATTCAAATATGCCTGTGCGATTTTACGGAAAGCTGTATCATCGCATGGAATCAATATACTTATAAATTCCCTAAAATCAGCAACCGCCTCTTTTGCCTCCAAACTGTCCGGGCCTTCCTTCATGGCGTTACAAAATTCTTCAAAGACTTTCTTGCCAAGAACGATGATTTTACCCAAATCCACGTTCATTATTTTCGAGGCATTTTCTATAGATACACCGCCCGAAGCTATGTCACTTTTTACTACCGGAAGAAAAAAACCACTTTCTATTAACACCTGGATTTCATTTGCATATGTTTTCTTTATTGTTTCAAGTCTATTTTTATCAAAATCCCTGAGCATTGAAATATCAAATTCATCATTTAATATACGGTCAACTGACAATAACAATTTTTGTAATTGAGATTGTTTTTCTAAAAGGATTTGTTTATGTTGCCGCATTAACTCTTTTTTCATTTCCTTTGAATTTTCAAGCAACAACCGAATTTCTTCCAGGGAAAAGCCAAGCTCTTTATAAAATAGAATGCTCCATAAGCGGCGCAAACTCTCCTCGTCATATTGGCGGTAGCCCGATGTTTTCACTGCACTGGGCGGCAGCAACCCGATTTCGTCATAATATTGCAAGGTACGACGGCTTACGCCGGAGAGTTTACTCACTTCATTTACACTTTTCATTGCCTCTTCCCCTTTATAAAATTTTTTATATTTTATTTTTTATATTTATCAAAAAACGCTTGACTCGAACGTTGCGTGACAGATTATGCTTATTATAAATAAAGAAGGGCGCTTTGTAAAGTAAAAAACTGTGAACACAATACGCCGCATATGACAAGGAGGATTTATTTATGATGAATAAGAATAAAAAAGCTCCGGAACTTGAACCGATTCCAAAGAGCATCATGAACATTGCCTGGATTTTAGTGCTTGGAGCAGTTATGCCACTGCTTGATTCAACAATGGTTAACATTGCCATCAAGCACTTGAGTAATGATTTCAGTATTGGACTTGACTTAATCCAATGGGTAATTACGGGTTACGTGTTATCCATGGCAATTTCAGTGCCACTTGCAGGTTGGATGGTTCAGCGTTTCAACGGTAAATGGTTAATGATTGGCGCCAATTTGTTATTCTTAACAACTTCGATTGCTTCAGGATTTAGCTGGAGTATCCATTCATTAATTATTTTTAGGATTGTTCAAGGTGCCAGTGCCGGCTTTATTATGACATTAGTGACTACTTTGTGTGTTGAAATCGCTGGAAGGGATCGGATGGGACGGCTGATGTCGACCATTGGTATCCCCACGGTCTTAGGTCCAATCCTTGGCCCGGTTATTGGAGCTGTGATTGTCCAATTCTTATCATGGCGTTACATTTTCTTTGTCAACATTCCGATTGGTATTCTCGCCATCACTTTGATGATTTTGAAACTGCCTGACTTCACTCCGGCCAACAGGAAAGTCAAATTCGATTTCATTGGCATCTTTTTATTGGGCGCCAGTTCAGCCGCCTTGATTTATGGGATTACGAAAGCGGCGAAGAATGCTACCTTTAACAACAATGTGACCATTGGTTTTGTTGTTGCCGGAGCCGCAGTTTTAACCATCTACATGATTTACGCCGCTATCAAAAAGGAGCAAGCCATTCTCCCCTTACATTTGTTTAAGCTGAAAAACTTCAGCGCCGTCATGGTTGGCTTGTTCCTTGCAGGGATTGCCACCAACGGCCCTATGTTATTATTACCTTTGTTTTTCCAAAACATTAAGGGCTTCTCAGTTTTGGGCGCTGGATTAATCTTGATTCCGCAAGGTATCGGTACACTAATTGCCCGTCCATTGATTGGTAGGCTAACGGATAAATTGGGTGCCCGTAATGTTGTCTTAGCAAGTTTGACATTAGCCATCGTTGGCACGTTTCCATTTGTCTTCTTTGGTAGGGCATCTTCACTCATTGTCGTGAGTATTTCCTTGTTTATTCGCGGTATCGGTATCGGTGGCATCACCATTCCGATGATGACCGACGCATATACTGGTATGGTCAAACAAGAAATCGCCCAAGCCAGTGTGGGAACCCGGCTCATGCAAAATATTGGCGGTGCGTTTGGTTCAGCAGTGCTTGCAACGGTTGTCAGCCTTTCAATCCAAGGTAAAGTACCAACGGCTCCTCTCATGACCACTGCTTACCATAATGGTTTCATGTTAGCTTTAGTCCTTAGCTTATTATTACTCATTCCAACGTTGTTCTTAACTAACAAGAAAGCCAAGAAATAGTATATTCAAATGAAGTGGCCACAGGTATTGATAAAAGCACAGGAAGTCAGATTATTCGACTCCCTGTGCCAAAAGTAAATAGTGATGTTTTAATAGTGGCTACTCTTTCACCAGCTTTGTACAATATTCATAAAGCTAAAA
Source organism: Clostridiales bacterium (assembly GCA_012839295.1). GTDB lineage: Bacteria > Bacillota > Clostridia > Lachnospirales > Lachnospiraceae > Mobilitalea. The sequence continues at coordinate 89,743 of DUNO01000001.1, read as the reverse complement.
AATATCCTTCTTCGCTAACTTATAATCTGCGATTGCTAACTTACGTCTTACATCGATATTGTAAGGGCATTCCGGGGTACATTTGCCGCAATCGGTGCAGCTATCAGCCTTAACCTCCAGCTTGGAATAAAGGTTCATAGCCATATCCTTATTGCCAAACCAAAAGCGCAGCCGCTCCTTTAAGGCATAATCGGAAGCATTAGTTACGATACCATCCGCCATTTGCCGGTCGAAATAGCCCTCATACAGGAAGATATCCGTAAGGGGAATGTTCTCGGGACAGACCATGCATTTCCCACATTGTCTGCATACATAGGTACCAAGCTCAGGAGCGTTCGTATATAGCTCCTCCATCTCTTCCTCTGACATTGCTTTGAATTCATTCGCATAACGTAAATCCGCCTCTAGTAACTCTCTATTATTGATACCTGCAACAACAATAGATACCGGCTGGCTGAAGGCATAACGGAACGCCTGCGGGGCAGACCGCCATAATAGACCGTCTGCTACCGGCTTCATTAAGATAATTGCAGTATTATTCTTGTGTGCTAATGGTAATAATACCTCTTGTATCTCGGGGAAGTTGAAATGATCATAATAATTAATGGTCGTCATCACAGCCTCAAAAGAATATTCCTTTAATGCACGGATTAAGACATCGGGCTGCCCATGCATTGAGATTCCTATGTGATGAATCCGGCCTTCCCTTTTCGCTTGCAATGCTCCTTCCAAGGCTCCGCCGGGAGCAAGAATCTGCTCCAGCTCCTCCATGGTTCCCACAGCATGCATAATGAGAAGATCAACATAATCCGTATTTAGATTATGTAGGCTGCGACCTAAGGAGGCCAACAATCCGTCCTTAGATCGTTTTTCTGATTTTGTTGCCAGAATAAATTCCTTTCTTCTTGCTGATACACATTGCCCTATCTTTCTTTCTGACTCACCATCCCCATAGCCTGCGGCAGTCTCAATATAATTACCGCCCTCATCCAGATATCGGTTTAGTAGATAGTTCGCCTCGCTTACTGGAATCTCCAGCAAATGAAATCCACCAAATCCAAGAATCGAAGTGTGTAAACCTGTGTTGCCAAATGGCCGTTTTTGCATAATACCACCATACCTTTCTTGTTAAATACATAGACATCATATATCATTGTGAAATCACGTGTCAACATGATAGCATGATAACAGACGGCCTTATCCCCAATCTGGACGCTGACACGAAGGGTTCCTTCCTAATGGTTCTTCCTATCTGACTTTACTTCCCCAAACCAACTGAGGAAGAATCGATATGGCGGGAGCTAAGCCATGTGAAACAAGCTTAGTTCCCGCCATATTAGCCAATTTACTGACACTATGCATTTATTTATCCTATGCATACTTTTTTAAAAATTCTTCTATTTGCTGACGTAAAACGCCTACGCTATATACTGCATCCAGCCGTGCATCCCCTAACCGGAAGGATGGTACGGAATTCAAGGCATTTTCTTCCCAGCCATACTTATTTAATTTCAGCCGCTTTTCCTTATAGGCTTCTGAATCCAATGCTTGATGGAATGCGTCCACATCAGCTCCGGCCAAGGAAGTACAGCACTGGTTAGTCAATACTAACCCGTGATATTATTATAACAATCATTTAGAAGAAGTCAATACTTATTTACCCAGCTCTTTCCAATGACTATACGCATCGTTCAGTTCCATTAGGGCATCCGATTTATCCTTCGCTGATACAGCTCCCCGAAGACGTGCTACATTGGAAGTTAGAAAGTTAATTTCATCCCTTTCTTCACTGAACTGAATTCTCTTTATTACTTTCCTCCATGCACTGTCCAGTTCGTCGACTTCCGCAACCGCTTCATCCCAGGCTTCATTGTTAACGTCCTCCATAATCGTTTCAATCATTTGCGCTACATCATCATTCTTTCCGAATGGCTTTTTAAAAAAACTACCGCTTATCATAATGCAAACAAATAACACGAGAGCTGCGACAGGGATTGCAGCAACCATAAATTTTCTCATATACCTTCCTCCTAAAACGGCCCCTTATAATCACCGATATCTTTTACCTTCTTGATATTATCCTTGTATTTATCAATATACAGACTTTCGGCATCATTCAGGGTCAATAAAAACACCTCGGAAACATCTTTTATACCCCGTTTTTTTAATTGGTCCATCAGCCATTTTTTATCTTTATTCATCTGACGCAGATTTTCCTCAATCAATACTCCATCATAGATTAGCTCCGTGCTGATACCAGTGGGTGTTACATTAATATTCATATCCTTTGGAGTTAACGGAAGATTTTCAGGTTTTTTTAATACAGAAAGGCTGCCGTTCGGCTCAATAATGGCATAATCCACTTCATTTAAATCAAAAATCCCTTGATTTCTTAAAAGCTCCAAAATATCCGTAATCCTGAATTTCATCTTCTTCAAAACATTCTCCATGATTTTTCCATTCATTATAACAATCGTTGGTTCCCCTTCAAAAAACTTTGCAGCATATCTCCATTTTAATGTTATCAGTTCCATTAGATAGGCTAAAACCGCCCAAGTTGCAAGCCCTACCCAATGGGGCCAGGCCCGGCTGGATAGATCCACCGTTACTTCAGAAGCAATAGAACCAATTGTAATTCCTAAAATATAATCGAAGAAAGTTAACTGGCTAATCTGCTCCTTACCTAGAACACGCGCAAAAATAAGTAGTGAAAAATAACTTATGATAGCCCTTACCATAACCACTAGTGCTTCATTCATAACGCTACACCTCCAAAGTAAATTTCATGTTCTATTATTATACAAATTATGTATTATATGCAAGCCCGCCTTCATTTTATAAACATTCCTTCCGAGGCTTGTCAAAACGCCTATTATTGGATGCTGCACACAGATATCCAGCAAAACTCCCGGGTGAGACAGGCATCGATAAGAAATCCGCCGGCTGTGTTTCCAGCCGGCGGAATAATTCTTTGCTTTGTCACACTTGCGTAAATTCATGCAAGCATAATTCCTTTCAGTTTTCTGTTGAGTTTCCTGTATATTTCTTGCATCCAAGGCTCATTTGACGATGAAACAGCTTCCTCAATTTCCATCCATTTTACTCCCTTATTTTCATCAGGCTTTATAGCGAGTTTTTCATCTTCCAGTGCTTTTAATAAGAATGTAACATTTAAATGCAGATGGGATGATACGTATTTTCCTCTTTTCATATGTCCATCTACAGTTATGATTTCCAGTGAGAAAATATTATCTATCACTGGAACAACTTTTGTAATGCCTGTTTCCTCTTGAACCTCACGTATTGCAACGGAAAGCAAATCCTCCTCTCCGTCTGCATGCCCCCCTGTCCAAGCCCATGATTTATAAATATTATGATATATCATTAATAGTTTGTTTTCGTTAGGATTTATCACCCAGGCGGAAGCAGTAAAATGTGCGATCTCATTGTTTCTTGTTAATACATCATGATTACAATTTATATATTTTAACATGATTCTTTTGTCGTTTTCTTCCTGCTCATTATAAGCGATATAATTCTGTATCTGCTTTTCTAAAATCATTCATTTTCTCCTATTAAGATTATTCCAATAAGTTCATAAGTCATAGCCATCGCCCAGGGAGTTTCAATCTCTGCCCTTTTCTGTAATGATAGCATAAAACACTGCTCTTGCCAAAGGATTTGTACTTGGCAGACAGATGCCGTAATAGCTGCTCTCCTTCAATTCAAGACTCCTAAACAGTTTACTATTCAGGAAACCAAAGTACTCTCGATGTGATAACTACCTCCAAATTAATTTTTATCTTCATCTAAATGATAAGGCATGAGAGTAAACCCACGGTAAACAGTTAAGAATTCTTCGGTAATAAAACAGTACAGGGTAAGGGCATTCCTTATCCTGTACTGTTTTACTATCTATGCCAGGGTGACCACCCATCGCTTTTTGTTGATATAAAGTATATAGCTCAATAAATTTTGTACTTTTATCTCCATAAACAATGTAAGACGGATTCTTATATCTAATCACCCAGCTATATCATATTCTACTATCGTTTTAAAGGGTTGCAACCACTGGCGATGCAACCGCCGTCACATAAGATATCTGTTCCTGTCAGATACCCCATGCGTTCGTCAGCTGCAGCAGCAAATAATGCAGCGATTTCCTCAGGCCTTCCCATACGCTTTATTGCACTGTATTTTAAATATGTTGCCGCCTCCTCCTTCTCCAGATCACCCATTGGTGTCTCAAAGAATCCGGGAGTAACCGACAGGACACGTACACCCTTTTTGCCAAAGCGCTCTGCATCAGTTCTTGCAAACCATATAACAAAACTTTTACTAATTGCGTATGAGACTCCGGAGCGCACCTTCTTTGGGAACAAATTTACCCGGTTCATCATTTTCTTCATAAATTTATTGCGGTCAGTGCGGCTATACTTATAACCATGCCTTGGCATAATGAATTGAGGTGTCATATATGCTGACATTGATGAAGTGTCAATAATACATCCTCCCTCCCGCATTACTTCATAGAATGCGTCATTGACATTAATCGTGCCAAGTGCATTTGCTTCCATAATTTTATGCGCATCCCCCATCTGCGGAGACAATCCGGCCGCATGAATTACAATCTTTACTTCACCGCGCTCACGGGCCGTTTTCGCTAATAGTTTTGTACTATTATAATCAGATATGTCACAGCTGAATGCCTCAGCTTCAATCCCCATATCATGTAGTTCCTCTATGGCAGCCTCCAATTTCTTGACGGTACGTCCCACAATAATAATATAGTATCCCTGTTCACCTAATAATTTAGCAGTAGCATACCCCATGCCACTACCTCCTCCGGTAATAACACAAATCTTTTTCATGATGCATTTCTCCTTGCTTGAATTTATTTAATGTGTTTATTTCAAATGATGCTTATAAATTAAAGCTAATATGTTTGGGAAATGCTAAAAAATTGTTTGAAAAATATTAATTTTGGAAGGTCACTATTTTCTTCGGGATCTTAACCGGTACCCTTTAAATCAGCAACCGCTATTACGCATATTTGGCTGGTACGGGTACATTTGAATAACAGCATATCAATGGTACGGGCTCCCGGGTACACAGGTAAAAACTCAATTGTTGCACCCGAGTAACGTGATTCAATATTTGAAATAATCCTTGAATGCTCTGTCACTTCTTTCCCCAGCCAAAGCCATTTTCAAAGATCCTTTAAAAAACTGTATGGTTTCACACCGCAAGCTTATCGTAAATCCATAAACTAAGATTATGCTGCCTTTCCAGCAGCCGCTACCAGAGGCGACAGCACACTGGCAGCTTGCAAATGACAAGCCCCGCAATCATCGACAGAAATATACCGACATTGCGGGGATATTTAGACCCTTATATCTTTTCCGGGCAGCATTGAAACGCTGAAAAACGATTTTGTCTCTAATGTCTTCCATGAGATCAAAACACCCCTGTCCATAATTAAAAGCTGGAACCTTTTTAATATTTTGCAAACAAAATTTAAATAACTCATAAATATTCCTCCCCTATTATTACAACATCTTAACTATTTGGAGGAAACAACAATGAAAAATACTCTTTATCTTCTTACTGGCGCAGCAGGATTCTTGGGCAGCAACGTATGCGCTCAGCTTCTTGAGCGCGGGGACAAGGTGCGTGCATTCGTCCTGCCCGGCGACAAATCCGTAAAATATATCCCCCAGGAGGTCGAACTCTGTGAGGGTGACCTATGTAACCCCGATGCTGTGAACCGGTTCTTTACCATCCCTGAGGGAACGGAATCCATTGTCATCCATTGTGCTAGCATGGTAACAGTGAACCCTGATTTTAACCGGAAGCTTGTAGATGTCAACGTCGGTGGAACAAAAAACATCATTGAAGCATGCCTGAATCATCCTGAATGCAAAAAACTGGTTTATGTCAGCAGCACCGGTGCCATTCCTGAGGTACCCAAGGGTCAAAAAATTAAAGAGGTCAATCAGTTTGACCCAGATAAAGTAGTAGGCTGGTACAGCCGAACCAAGGCAATGGCCTCCCAGGAAGTACTGGACGCTGTCAGGCAGCGTGGGCTGAATGCCTGCATCCTTCATCCCAGTGGAATTTTAGGTCCCAATGACTATGCTGTGGGTGAAACAACTAAGGTAATCATACAAATTGTAAATGGTGATATGCCCATCGGCATGCAAGGCTCCTTTAATCTCTGTGACGTACGCGACCTTGCTTATGGATGTATTATGGCAGCTGATAAGGGGCGCAAGGGAGAATGCTATATTCTCGGCAATGAGGAAGTTACACTGAAGGAACTCTGCAAGATGCTCCAAAATGACCTCGGTTGCAAACCGATTAAATTCTATCTTCCTCTGGGCATTGCCAGTTTCATTGCCAAAAAATTGGAGAAGAAAGCAAAAAAGACTGGCAAACAACCGATAATGACCAGCTTTTCTATTTACAACCTCGCCCGTAACAACTCCTTCGACTACAGTAAGGCAAAAAAGGAATTAGGTTACAAAACCCGCTCTTATATGGAGACGCTGCATGATGAAGCGCAGTGGCTCAAACGCGAAGGTAAAATCAAGGCTAGCAGCTGACAAAAGGAATTACAAATGAATCACAAAAGAGGGATAATATTTAAGCCGTCATCCCCTTTTGCACCTATCATTTTTCCATTACTTCTAACCCCGGTTTGAATACGCACTCCCTCACGCCACGATCCGGCCATCCTCAATACGCACGATACGGTCGGCAAGCTGGGCAATCTCATTGTTGTGGGTGATCATGACAATGGTCTGATGCAACTGCCGGCTCGTCATTTTGAGAAGGCCCAGCACTTCCTGACTGGTTCTGCTGTCCAGATTCCCGGTCGGCTCATCGGCAAGAAGGATAGCGGGTTTTGTAGCCAGCGCCCGTGCAATAGCCACACGCTGCTGCTGTCCGCCGGACAGATTGTTCGGCAGATTATCAAGCTTTTCCTTAAGACCCAGCATCCCCACGATCTGGTCAAGGAAGGCTTTATCCGGCTTCTCTCCATCCAGCTCAATGGGCAGGACGATATTCTCATAAACGTTCAGGATCGGCACAAGGTTGTAATTCTGAAAAACGAAGCCAATATTCCTGCGGCGGAAAATCGTAAGCTGGTCGTCGTTCATCCTGGACAGTTCTTTCCCATCTATTTCCACATTGCCGGAGGTCGGGTTGTCCAGACCTCCGAGCACGTGCAGCAGGGTGGACTTGCCGCTGCCGGAGGTGCCGACAATCGCCACAAATTCACCCGGCTCCACCTTTAGGTCGATGCCGTCCAAGGCTTTCACAAGGTTCGGCCCGGTTTTATAATACTTTTTCAATCCGCTTGTTTTTAATATGCTCATAAAATCCCCTCCTTTAAACCTCCCTAAGCCGCTCTATTACGCTGTGCCTCTGCAGGAATATTCCAATAAAACGTGTCGTTATCGTCTGCAGAATTATCATCAGCAGAAAATATACAGCATTTGTCCATATTGGGAACTGGTATTGGATATAAGACAGTCCGCCGACGTTTCCCGCCGCTATGCAAACGTAATATCCGAGAACGCTTCCGAGAAAAACAGATACGATAAAGCTTCCAAAGATCAGGTACGCATTTTCCGTATACAGCATTTTCATCAATTGCTTTCTGCTCAGTCCCACCGCCTGCATGATGCCGATCTCATTCTTCCTTGACAGAATATTTGTAATAATTGTGTTTACAAGGTTCACCAGGCCAAAGCAGGCAATCAAGGCAACTAAGGTATAGGCTGCAGTAGCAATCACATGTAAAACACGACCTTCTAGCTCAGTCTGCTCCTTCATGGAGTCAAATTCAAGCTTATCCTCTGACGCTATCAGCGCCTTAAGCTGTGCTTCGACATCAGCCGAATAGCCTTGGCCGGATAGAATTTCGAAACTCTGATTGCAATTTTGTGCCATCAATGCGTCCATCACACTGTCCGGCAGGAACAGGGTATCCCCGCTGTCATCATTATCTATAATGCCGGACACCGTAAATTTCTTTGAAATCTGCGTGTCCCCGTCATAAAGAAGCATCGTAATTGTATCGCCCGGCTGGTAATGCAGGCCAAAGTATTCATAGGTAATTGTCCCGCGATTGACAAGGATCTGATCAGCTGAGGTGTCGGGCAAGTTGCCTTCAACCAGATATTTTTTTAACTCTGCGGCGTCCTTTTCCCGAATATTATCTACACCAATTGTCTCATCGTCATGAATTGCGCCAACCAACCTGCCTCTGATATATTTATGGATTTCCACGCCATCCACGCCGCTGATTGCGGTTATTTTTGCTTTCAGCTCCTCTGGCAGGGGATTGTTGATTTGAAGATCACTGTAGCTCGTGGAGGGAGACAACAGTTCACGGTTTAAGCCAATCCTATATTCACCCCCATAGAGAAATCCCTGTCTGGCACGTCTGACAGGGTCAACGGAAGATAGCAGGGAAGCGGCGGTAATAAACAAGATTCCGCTCAACGTAAGAGACAGGAAGGTGACCGCGGTTTTCTTTTTATTCCCTGTAAGATATATTCTTCCAAGTGCAAAGGGTGTGAGCTTTTTGACCTTTCGTTTTTTACCCTTTGAGCTTCCATGGAAGTCTGTATAAAGGACCGCCTCCATAGGCGAAACACCGGCCGCGATTTTGGCAGGCTTTCTTAAGGACAGCATAACGGTAAGAAAGGTAATGATCCCAACGCAGAGAGCCAATATCAGGCTCGGGACGGCAAGCCACATGGACGGCCGGAGCAGATAGCTTACGCCGCTTCCTGACAATATTCCAACCGGAATGGATTGGAGGGACAGCAGTTTTCCTTCCCGCATCACTATTTTTCTGATTTGCCTTTTCGTTGCCCCTAGCGTACGCAGTTGGCCGTACTCGTTTACTTTTCCTATAATTGTAATATAAAAAATGTTGTAAATGACAAGGGCCGCTGCAATCACGACAACCAGGGCAATGGCTAAAACGGCAGCAGATGTCTCGGATGTGGTGTTATTGCTGTCTACGTTTATATCATTGATATATATGGATTTCTCCGGGAGACCTGCCAGCTGACCAATTTCTTTAATTTTCGCTTTTAAGCCTGTGTTGGAATACCCGTCCGCATTTGCAACCTTTATGACTACGGTTGGATAAACAGAGGACAGCGCGGGATCGGAATCAATAAATGCCCGGGATACGACTGCGTTGTATACCTTCCTGCCCATACCATTTTCATCTCCCGTTCCCAGAAAGCCCGTAATGATGAAGCTGTCCGTCTGCATTTCATTATTTACGCTGTTCCGGTAGGTGATGGTTATGTCATCGCCGATTTGTGCTCCTGAATTAACCGAATCCAGATACCCCTTTTCGATAGCAATTTGATTGACCTGCTCCGGCAGCGCTCCTGTTTTTATACGGACATTGGATAGCTCCATCGTCTTTTCATCCGAATACAGCAGGGAAAGGCTGATATCTCCGTTTTTGGCCATCCCGGCTCGCCGGCTGATCCCGTAGGCTTCCACGTCCGGATTTGTCCTGATTTTTTCGATCACCTGCGTATCCACATTTTCAAACACGGCCTGATAATGGGTAAGATTTTGCAGTTCCATGGCGGCGTTGTAGGCAAATGTCGAAGCAAGCGCCAAAAGAAAAGCCGCGAGTGCGATAACGGCTCCCGCAAGCCGGTTACGCAATTTACTGGATTTAAGGCCAGCTTTTGATAAATGTTTAATCACGGCGCTGTTATTATTTTGAAACAATCCGTCCACCTCCCTGGAAACAGTTTGTCTTTAATCTACTCATAGAAAATCCTCCTGGTTTTCGGTTTATATTCCCATCCTACAGGACAAATGTCACTCAATTATCTCAATCCAAAAATCAATTGTCACAGTATTGAGACATTTCTATCCAGTAAAGAAAAAGGGCAGCCGTCAAAGCTGCCTTTCGTAAAACCAGAGCCTATTCCCCAGAATAGCTTTGGCTTGGGAGGAACACCGAGAACGTGGAACCTTTTCCTACTTCGGATTTTACCTGAATATAGCCGCCCTGCCTGGAAATGATCTCACGGCACAGGTAGAGGCCGAGGCCCACACCGTCAATGCCATGTACATCATCTTCCCGGTAAAAGCGTTTGAAAATCTGCGCCAGATGCCGCTCCGGAATTCCCTTACCCGTATCCGTAATATCAATTTTTGTTGCCATCTCCCATTTAACCGCCGTCACAGCGATTTTTCCGCCCCGTGGGGTGTATTTGACCGCATTGTCTAAAATATTAAACAGAGCCTCCGCTGTCCATTTCTTATCATGCGGCACAATAAGTGAGGAATCACAGTCTACGGTAACTCCAATATCTTTATTCCCGGCAGGCAGTACGATACCTGCCAGGGCAAGCCCGACCGTATCATAAATAGGTGCGGGAGAAACAGAAAGGGTAATGACCCCTGTTTCCAACCGTGACATTTTCACCATCGCCTGCATTAAAAAATCCAGCTTGTTAATTTGGGATTCCATCAATTTGTGGAATTCCTGCTCTTTTTCAAGAGGAAGTTTGCGTTCCAGCAAGGTGGCATTATACATTTTTAAGTTTGATACCGGTGTTTTGACTTGGTGGGATATGTCGGAGACCATTTCCTGAATGGTACGTTTTTCTTCCTGAATTTGCTCCCGGCTTCGTCTTATGATTTCGTACAGCCGTTTAAGCCTGTAGTTAAATTTGCCTGTCAGAGTTTCCGATTCCAGATCAAACTGCACACCCACTTTGCCATTTACGATATCGTCAATACAGGCGTTCATGGATGCCGAAAAGGCAAGCAGTTTGCTCCTGAGCAGCAAAATCAAGGTGATACCAATCAGCACAAGCAGCAGGGAGAAGACGATTACGGCACACCTTATCACCGGATCCCTTGTATAGCGAAATATCACAATAAGAAAGCAGACCGTAATGACGGTAAAGGCAGCTCCGATACTAATGTAGATTCCCTTTGCGGATAAGCTCTTTCTCATATTTTATCACCAGTCCATACATAGCCCATGCCATAAACCGTTTTAATATACTTTCTGTCCTCAGCTTCAACCTTGTTTCTTAAACGGTTGATATTGACGGTCAGGGCGTGTTCGTCCACAAAGCTTGCGTCCACGTCATAAAGCTTCTCAAGTAAAAGCTGCCGTGTCAAAAGAATATCCGGGTTGCTTGTAAAAATCTTCAGTATTTTATATTCAATGGGAGTGAGGAGCACCGGCTCGTCCTTAACAGCTGCCGTCAGCCTGTCAAAATCTATCATAAGGTCACCGCATATATAGAGGTTTTTATTTGCTGATTTTTCCGACCGTCTCAAAATAACGGCCACTTTTTTCCGGAAAATATTAATGTTAAAGGGTTTCGTGATATAATCATCCGCGCCCAGCTCAAAGCCCGCCATCATGTCGGCTTCCAGGTCACGTGCAGTCAGGAACACCACCGGGATGTCCCGTACGGCCTTGATCTTTTTGCACAGCTTGAAGCCGTCGCCGTCTGGCAGATTCACATCCAAAATGATAAGCTCAAAAGATTCTCTATGTATTTTTTCCAAAGCCGCCGCCGAATTATGGACCGGTACAGCTTTATATCCGTCCAGTTCAAGATTATAGCACAAACCGGAATTCAGCATAACATCATCTTCTACCACTAGAATATGTCCCATTTCACCACGCCTTTTCTTTTTGGGGATGTCCATCCCCATAATAATTGCCTTTTATATCATATTTCTAGATTCAGGAAAAAGCAAGTTCATTTTTACCGTGCTAATTCTCTGCGGGCTTTACTGTTGTAAAAATGCTTGCTCGCCTCCGCCTGTTCCTATGCTTACAACTTCAAAGTACCCATCGCCCAATGACTTTACGCATAGTTCTCTAAATAATCCCTCAAACAAGCCCTTTCCCGAAACACCATCCGCGGGGGCGAGGTATTCTTCCGTTGCGGTTGCTATGCTGTATTTTGCACGGACAACATAATGGTACGGCATATCCAGCCAAGTCTGTCCTGCTTTGGGTGTACCAGAAATTACATTCACACTGTCAACGGTATAATCAGTGATACGCTCAAGATCTGATACTGTATCACCTTTATAACGGTTCAGCCACTGCACCACCGCCACTTCGCCGATCACTTGCGGCGTTTCATCGGGCTTCACCCAAAAAACAATGCGTTCTGCTTCGGAATTTTGGATAAACTCATCTATACTTTCCTTTCGAATGTCGATATACTGCTCCGTCTCTGTAGACCCCAGATAAACATACATCGGCGGTTCCTTTGGCACCCCACCAACTCTGACATAATAGGACTGCTCCATTGGATAGTGCATGATATACAACCCAAAGCCGATGGACTGCCCATAGTAGGGCGCAAAATCATCCCAGGAAATAGCATCACCCTTTTGCGCAATGAGTTTCAGTTCGTCAAGAGTCAGGAACTTCTCGTCAACCAACTCAATTTTTTCAACATCCTCCACACGCAGGTTTCTAGCCCATTCCATTGATGTGCGCTGCGGGTTGGATGCAAATGCAATACAAATTGCTGCTACGCCAGCCAATGCCGCCAGCATGACCCACAAGGCTGGCTTTTTGTAGTGTAATACATTCTTTATCCTGCTTTTCGTGTCTCCTTCCCCAAAGGCCAGAGGAGTACCGGCAATAATTTTTCTGCCCGTCGCAAGGCTTAAAAGCGATGCGGAATACTCTTCCCGGATGTTGGTTCCCAGCCGTTTCATTACGCTTTCATCACAGGACATTTCCATATCCCTGATCGTAAGAGTAAACGCTACCCAAATGAGTGGATTGAACCAGTGGATACACAAAGCCGCAAACGCCACAATTTTCATTACATGGTCAAAACGCCGAATATGGGTTTGCTCATGCAGGATAATATAGCTTCGCTCCTGCTCCGGTAAAGCCGATGGTAAGTAAATTTTCGGACGAAACAGACCGATAACAAATGGGGAGGCAATGTGGTCGGCAAGAAAAATATTATCCTGTAGCCTTACTGCACCTATCAAATTTTTGCGCAATCTAAAAAGAGAAACCATACTATAAGACAAAAGTACAACGATTCCCATAAGCCAAAGGCTTTCACCAATGGCTGCCGCTATCTGCATCGGATTGACACTTGCCCCGTTTGCAGGGGCTGGTAATATGGGGTTAATTATATTATCAACAGCCGCTATGCCTGTGCTTATCTGTGGTGTTTCTGAATAAATCGTATTTGTTGAAATAGGACTTGCATTGACCGGCAGCAAGCTAAACATACTTTCAATGGAGACCGGGCAAAGCAGCCGAAAGAATACGACGCTCCACATGGCATAGGAGAAAACCTTGGGAGCCTTTTTCAAAAGCAGCCGTGCGACCAGCACGAAAACAATTATGGTGCTTGCGGTCAAACTCATATTGAGGACTTGTAAAAAAGTCTCAAGGATTTTCGACTGAATAAAATACGGCATTGGCTCACCTCCTGTTCTGGCGGATCAGTTTTTCCAATTCGTCAATTTCCTTATCAGTCAGCTTTTTCCTTGCCGAAAATGCTGCTAAAAATTGCGGCAACGAGCCGCCGAAGGTTTCTTCAATAAACTTTTCGCTTTGCAAAGCATGAAACTCTTGCTTAGATAGGATAGACGAAACCAGGCCATCTTGATTTTTGAAAATATTGCGCTGGCACAGGCGGCGCAGCATGGTATAGGTTGTGGATTTTTTCCAGCCTAATTCCTGTTCACATATTTTCACCAAGTCACCAGAGGGAATGGGCTCATTATCCCACATCAAATCCGCAAACTTCATTTCCATAACACCTAATTTGTATTCAACCATATCAAACACCTCTTTGGTTTAATGATGTTAAATCTATTTTTAGTTTAACGCCGTTAAACCATTTTGTCAATATAGGAAGAGATGAAAGTTTCCAGTATAAACCTTTTAACGTAATGTATCCAAATGGCGGGTACATATCTCCTATATTAAACAGCAGCCATCATCCTGGCATTATATTAAATCCTCATATTGCCTGAACACAACCTTATTCTTCCCGGTATTTTTGGCCAGATAAAGATTCTGGTCGGCCATCTGGATCAAATCGTCTTTTTTGAGACAGGGCTGTGCATAATAGGCGACGCCGACACTGACCGTCAGATTGCCGTCCGGCTGGGTATCCTGATATTTGAATTCATGCTCTTCCAGTGATTTTCTGATCTTTTCCGCGGTGACTCTAATCCCTTCTACCGCGGTCCGGCAGCATATCACCGCAAATTCTTCTCCACCGTAGCGGCACAGTATATCGGCAGGAAAAAGGGTTTCTTTTACGATATTTACCAGTACTTGGAGAAGCTCATCCCCGGCCTGGTGTCCGTTTAAATCATTATAGACCTTGAAATAATCAATGTCGAACATGATCAAGCCGAGATTATTTCCGGCTTTAGCGGCTTCACCCTCACAGCTTTGCAGCTTGGAAGCCCGGTCGATTTCCTGCTCCAGCCGCTCGTCAAAGAAGTAACGGTTGTAGGCCTGGGTCAGCCAGTCTTTCACCGCCAGGCTCCGCAATTTTTCATTCAGCCTGATCACTTCTTCCAGATTCTTTTTAAGTTCCGTAATATCCTTGATGAGCATAATGGTTCCTACATGGTTGCTTTTGAAAATAACCGGGGTTATTTCCGACTGGTAATATCTTGCACCGTCGCTGGACGGACACTGCATTTCCATACTTACCGTTGTCTGTTCCCGAACCGATTTACTGACCTTATGAATAAACTGTTCTTCGTCAAAATCAGGACATCCCCGTTTGATGACTTCACAAATTCCGGCTTTTCTGGAAGCTCCGTCCCAGTTCGTTATAAATGCATTATTGAAATCAACAATTTCATATTCTTCACTGAAAACGACATAAGCATCGGAAATAATATTAACAACCTTATGCAAGGCAATCGGAACAACATTTAAAAAATCCAGTTTCACGATAGCAAAAATAAAAAGAATAGCAGTAACGGAAAAAACGATGTTTTCCACAGCCGCTGACCAGTCAAAGATATGAAACGTACTGAACGTATCTGCAATTAATGAGATCAAGATACCGAAAAAAATAAGCATGGCCTGCCTGGAAAAAAAGCCAAAATTCTTGACGGAAAAATGCAGAAGATAGAAAAGACCGATTCCGATGCATAAATAGGAATAGGCTGTATGGACGGAAAAATAAAACCCGAAATCCTGCTCGGATGGGATTAAGCTGAAGGTTTTATAAAAAAAATTATGATAAGGGTTGGTGAATAAGACTGCAAGGGAAACAGACGGCACAACAAACAACAGGGCATATTTCCAGGAGAACCTAATCCTGGTATGGACAAAAATCAAACTGGTAAACAAAGTGGCCAGTGAGGCAAAAATAATGCCGATAAAATATATTTTTTCACTGACAGCCAATACCCATGGTATCCCTGAAAAGGTAATATAGCATAATACTGAAATATTCCAGGTCAGCAGGCTGACCGCTATGGCCATGACGGCATAGTGAATCTGCTTTTTCTTGCTTTTTAGGGCAATTAAAAATAGTAAAAGCATCATAAACAGTATAGAAATCACTAACAAAATCTGATAAATGAACATCCAAAAACCTCTTTCGTATAATTTTATATCCCTAAAACTAATGCATAAGCACACAAGGGCGCACCAATCTTTCAACGTTTCTTTTATTATAACATGACAACACTCATTTTCCGATGTCTAATTTAATAAATAAAGATAAAAGCCGACAGCAAGAAAACCCTCAGCGTACTGAAGGTTTTAATCTTAAATAGCATTCATTTTGTAGTTGAAGAGAATTCAATATCCCTCAGTATAAAAACTCTACGGAACGTTTATTGAAAAATCCATGCCTGGAAATTACAATACATTCATGAGATATAAAACGAAAAATATAGCTACTTTATATTAAATGTGAACTAAAAAGTTAAACAGTTAATAGAAAGGAAGCATTTAATTTGAATCAAAATATTGATATAAGTAGATTTCTTGATGATTCAGGAAAAATTACACAGTTATCTCAAAAGAAGGTTTTCAGAGTCGCAACTCTCTGCTATTTAGCTGAAAAATTTGAAGCAAACCGAAATTATACTGAAAAAGAGGTAAACTCCATCTGTGAAGAATGGCATACTTTTAAAGATTATTTCATTCTCAGGCGAGAATTAATTGATAATGGGTTCTTATGCCGGGAGATGAACGGTTCTCGTTATTGGAAGCCCCGAAATTCACCTGCCGAAATATAAAATAAATCAATGTTGTTTACCAGGCAGACTTTTTGACAGATACCGTATGAGTACACGTGTTGGATACAATGAAATGCTTATTCATATGAGGGATAAAGTGCATAATTCCTTACATCCCCAACTTTTTTACATCCTCCGTATCCATCTTTTTAAACCAATCATCCAAATCATCATCTTTTGCTATGTCTGCAGAAGCTGTCTGCTCCAGATAATTTCTGCTTTGAAAAACGGTAACGGGACGCGCTGTAATCCATCCCGCAGCAAAGATTAACACAGCGCTGATCAGATATTGTACGCAGTTACTCATATAAAAATCAATTACATCATATTCGTTGCCCTTTATAACAAGTTGTCCTGACGCAGTCATTTCTGAAATATAGCTTAAGCAATTTACGAATGCCCATATTGTGTATATCACCAAAAAACCAGCCAGCGCGAATAGTGAAATTGCTATTATTCCATTTGCTTTTTTCATGGCAGCCTCCCTATGAATTTTTTTCTATTGGCAGTTGCTTGTGAAAGGCTATTTTCCCATCACTGATCCCATAAATGACATCAGCGATTTCAGAGACTTTCTTTGAATGGGTAACAATGATTACACACTTATTTTCCGAATGAGCGAGATTTATAAATATCTTAAGGATCTCCGCCTCGGTATCTCTATCCAGATTACCGGTGGGTTCATCGGCAATGATCATATCAGGATTATGGGAAATTGCCCTTGCAATACCTACACGCTGCTGCTCACCACCGGACAGCTTAAGCACCGGTCTATCAGCTGTTTCACGGTCGATCCCGACCTTTTCAAGCAAGGAATAAGCAAAACTCTTCTTATCCTTTTCAGGTGCTTTGCTGATATGGAGGGACAGGACAATGTTTTGTACAGCCGTAACGTTTGTCAGTAGGTTATAGGACTGAAAGATAACGCCGATATCCCGTGCCCGATACTTGTCCCTGTCTATTACCCTCAAGTCGGCATCCTTATACAGGATTTCACCGTTTTTGCAAATATCCAGCCCGGATATGAGCGACAGCATCGTTGATTTACCGGAACCCGATTTTCCTACAAGGGTATATACCTTTCCGGCCTCAAAACCAGCGCTGATCCCCTTTAACACATTTTTTTTGCTTCCTTCATACTGATAGGAAATATTATTTACCGTCAACACGTTCATTATCTTAGTTCCTTTCCATGAGTATTTTGATGGGTTCATATTTTGTTATCCTGCTGATGGAAATCAAGCCGGCCAGAGAAGCCAGTACAAGAGCAATTCCTATGATTTGAAGCATAGTATCCAAACCAAGGGATAAATCAATATCGCTTAAAGGCTCCGCATCCGCTGCTGTATCTTGCTGGGGCATTCTAAGCATCATGCCCCCGTTTGATTGCTGCTCATCCTGAGCTGCCTCTGCGGCTTCAATCTGCCCTGCGAGTAATGCATCTGTAACAGGCTGCGCCAAGAGCCTGCCGGTGCCAAGGCCTGCCACAAGACAAAGCAGAGTAATCAGCAGCATCTCACTCCATAGGCCAAATGCAACCTTTGTTTTTTTCATACCCATTGCGCGCAAAACGCCAATCTCGTATTTTCGTTCACGAATTGCAATGGAAGCAAGAAGTGCGATAATAACACCGCCAAAGACCAGTACAACACTCATAAACATAATAGCAACCCCTTTTAAACCTTCCACTGGGCCAACGATTTTGTTGTAAGTGGCTTTATCCGTGGTTACATCAAAGGTCTCAGGCAAACCTTTTGAATATACCTCTGCCGCAAATTCATCTAAGAGCTCAGGATTTTTTAAGTAATAGGTCGCTGCCACTTTAATTCCGTTCATACCGCTCTGGATTTCCTGCACTACCGTGTCATAAGTCGTAATAATTTCGTTGCGGCGGTTAGTAAATGCATTCTGTGCGCTGCCTTCCGCGTATTCATCTGTGACATCATAGTAGGTACCGACGACTGTCAATGTATAGCTGGTTGGCTGAACAATGCCCTCGGCCATGTCACGGAGCTCGCCAGTGAAGGTGAAGCTATCGCCAATTTGTATGTCATTCGACTCCGCTAAATCGGTGCTGACAATGCATTCATTCAGCTCATCAGGCATCTCACCTGAGGCCAGTTCCCGGGTTCCTGCTTCAAACTCAGCGAGCTTGTTGCCTTGGAGACTCATCATAAACTGCATAGGCGTATTCTCGGATGCTTCTATTCCAGCCCCGCCGCCCATCATCATCATTCCGCTGCCACCACCCAGTTCAGCATCCACAGACGTGATGCTATCACATATTACTCCTGCGCTGGCTGTCATTATGCTTCCCTGTAAATATTCCGATTCGCTGAAGGCAATGTAATTTTCAGCCGGAATACTCGGCACGGTTACTCTGACCATTCCGTCCGTGCTGTTTTTCATCGCCTCATCGCGTACCTTCTCCATATTAGGTTCAAGGCGTATCTCTGAACCGAACCGGCCTTTATAATTCTCGATGATGCTGCTGGTGGTCGTATTGATCATAAGTGCAATCACGGCTGTAACGATAACCGCGAAAAGAATTGCACCAATCAGGATGTTCCTGCCCTTGTTCCGAAGGACATTGTTAAATGCATTTTCTAAAATGTACATTGGGTTTATCACTCCTTTAATTTATTTGAACACAGGATAACAACCCAATCTAACCTGTATCTAACCAAAAAAAGGATGACGGCTTCACCGAATCCATTTTCTATTTGGGCAAAAAAATAGAGTGATGCAAAACAGATGACTACTCATCTGTTTTGCATCACTCCTTTCCGTATATCAATAAGGCAGATCCATACAGAACAAAACGCCGTTTTCCATGTTTTCAATAAAGAATGGAACTTCCATTAAATCTAAGGTTTTCTTTACTATGGCAAGACCTAAGCCGCTGTGTTCCCTGGTTTTACTCCGGGCTTTATCCCTGCTGAAAAAAGGCTCAAACAGCCTGGGCAAGTCTTCCTCGGGAATTGTCTCCCCTTCATTGAAAATGTATAGCCTTATCTTTAAACCATCTCTCTTTACATAAAGATGGACTTTTTTACCGTCCGAGGTATTGTCTATTGCATTTATGACCACGTTAGATAACGCCTTTGCGAATAAACCGGTGTCATAGGTGCAAAATATATTACCGGGTATATCCATATCCAGGTCAATATTCCTTGCGTCCGCTATTGACTTGTGGGCACCAATCACAGACTCAATTGTTTCTTTTAAATTAGTGCTTTCCTGCTTTTGCACGATGAGCCCTCCTGAAAGCTTCACCATTTCTAATATTTCTGAAACCAGTCTGCTTTGCTCCTTTGTCATCCTCATGCACTCCCGGATATATTTCGGGTATTCCTCCGGCCTTACTACATTCTCCAGCATACCTTCCAGCAGAGCCGATGTGGCTGCTATAGGAGTTTTAAGCTCATGTGAGGCTGCTGAGAAGAAGAAACGTTGATTTTCCTCCATCTCTTTTTCACGCTTAATCTCATATTCAAGCTGTTCTATGGTTGACTGCAGCGCCCGATACATCTTATAGACGTCACCAGCAAGCTGGCCGATCTCGTCATTCCTCTGCCTTGGCTCATCAACGATTTGAAGCTCGGACATTTTTCTGGTATCACCCGCAATCTTTTTGATCGGTTTTGTTATGCGCCTTGCAAAGACCGCGGCGGCAATCAGGCTGGCGCAGAAAACGATTGCAAAGGCGGCAATTGCATCCCAGATAAAAATATGATAGATGAAAGCTCCCGAAGTACTGCTCGTCACATAGAGCCTCATCCCTCCCGCAGATATTGTAACAAATTGAAAGCGGTCAGAGCCGCCTGCTTTAAAAAAATTCATCCGGTTTTGAGTTAATCTTGTACCTTTTGTAATGATTTTATTTCCGGAGTCCAGATCGGAGGGTATATCCGATCTCTTGAAATGATCGGTCTGAAATATGACCTCTTTGTCCGAGTTTTCCAAGCAGAACTCAAAGGATGTATTTTTTTGATGAAATTGTCTTGCCAGCTCCGCGGCCTCTTCATCAGTCCTGCCCTCAATCTGTACAAAAAAAGTCTGGAAAGCATCTGCTATCTGGAGCTGCTGTGTCGTTTCCACCGCAGATTTGATTTGATCAGACAAGAACACAAACATAGCCACAATGACGATTGTAAGAATGAGCACCGTATAAAAGAAAACCTTGCCGAATATCCCGAAAAAATTATGTTTCATTATCTGGTACCTCCAAGCAATATCCTATACCCTTCACGGTCCTCACCAGATTGTCTGGCAGTTTATCACGCAATTTCTTCATACTGGCGTGAATAATGCCCTCATTGCCGTCAAAGTCATAACCCCATATTTTAACAAGCAGCGTTTCGTGAGGTACGATAGCCTTGTGATTTTGAACCAGTAACATCAATATGTCAAATTCCTTCGGGGATAATTTGATTTCATTCCCTACATATTCCACCCGCAAGGTTTCCGGGAATAAACTGAGGGCTCCGACTTTGATTTCCTTTTTCAGGACACCGCTTCTGCGCAGTAACGCTTCCGCCCGCTTTACAAGGATTTGCATAGAAAAAGGTTTTATAACATAATCATCTGCTTCGTTTGTAAATGCCTTAATCTGATTTTCGTCATCATCAAGGGCAGTCATCATCAGAACAGGAGTATCGTGTATTTTTCTAAGTTCTTTTAATAATTCCTGCCCATTGATTCCTGGCAGCATAATATCAAGGATTATTAACTGATATTGTTCGTCATAAAAAAGTTGTAGTGCAGTATTTCCATCAGCGACAGCATCTACCGAATATCCACCGCTTTGTAAAAATCGTTTGACCATCTCCCGAATGTGAATATCATCTTCCACAACCAGAATTCGTATATTCATTTATTTCTCCATTCCGAGCCGCTGCGCTTGCGGCACAAACATTTTAATAAAAAGGTTGCAGCGATTATAACTACTGATAAGGCAGGGTGTTACCTCTTATCAGCATAAAATGCTGGTTCAATGCTCTATGTCCGCTGTCAAGAGCAAACATGTGCTACTAAATGGAGCAAATGCGTTCGCATTTCTTCAGGCACAAGGATACGATATCTCTTTAATAACAAAGATGCAATGATTAACTAATTTAATAGCTTAAAAAGTAAGGTATTATGCTCCCTTAGCTGAAGCTGACCCAAAATACACTCTATTTTTCACATTTACATCCCCTAATGGGATTTTACACATTCAATCTAACTTCAATCTAACTTTAATAATTTTTTCACATTTTTCTTTTTTTATTATTGCTGTTCCTATGGTCTTCTAAGCATATACTTTTTAGGAATTTGTTTAATCCCTGACCCCATAGATTTTACCAAATTCTCAGGTTGTGTAAAATACTTGCTAAATGTAAACCATGTTTTCCGCTATGTAGATTTATACATTATACTTGTCCTATTTTGTTATATTTTGAGAAAGTTCTCAATATATTACTACTGTAACAATATTGTGAGGTATGACCAATGAATGCTCCATTAAATCAAGTAATTAATCCCACGGACGAACAACGGCATGAAATGCTTAGAAATTCATTAGAAACGGAAGGCAGGCCGGAGGATTATGAATATATCATTCATTTATTAAGTCCTCCTTTAGATATCACAAATTACGCATTGCCAGGAGAACTACAGGGAGTAAAAATAGGTGTCATTGGAGGAGGGCTAGCCGGTTTATCCGCTGCATTTGAGCTTCGTAAACTGGGAGCAGATATTACAGTTCTAGATGCCAGTGAAGATAGGATTGGTGGGCGAGTTTATACCTATTACTTTGATTCCCAAGGTAAATATTACAGTGAATTTGGTGCTCATAGAATTCCAGTAACCCATGAGACCACCTGGCACTATATCAATTTGTTTGGTCTTAACACCCGTCCTCTATCCCAAACAAGACGAAACAATTTTATATATGTACATAATACCCGTTTAAGAACATCCGATTCGGTCGAACAGATGCTTTATCCCTTATACGAGTTAACTCCCCAGGAAAGAAATACTCCCTGGTCAGAGCTTAATGAATATGCCTTTTTGTACTTAATGAAGCAGCTTCCACCCGATATCCGGTCAGAGCTAATACAGATTTTACCTGAATATTCCCCGAAATACCTCCCTCTTATAAACAACTCCGTCCGGCAGACTTTGGAAAATCTCGGATTAAGTCAGGGGGCAATCAGCTTAATCTCAGGTATAGATTCCGGCACTGGCTCTTTATTGAATATTAGCTATGATGAAATCACTCATGAGGAATATACTCTTGATTACCGTAATATCTATACAATCGAAGGTGGAATTGTAAATCTGCCCTATGCTTTTATCCAATCCTTTCTCGTGGATAATCCGCCCCAGTATCAAAATATCCCGGTTTCCCTGCTGGGTACTGTTACTTACCATCCCGGTCAGACTGTTACTGGCATTTATCAATCAAAATATCGCAATAAAGTAATTCTAAAATATCATAATAGGAAAGATTCCCGGGAAGCTGCTGATGTTTTTGATTATGTCGTATGTGCAATACCCTACTCCACTTTGAGGGCAGTTGAAATCAAACCTTATTTCAGTAACCTTAAGATGCAGGCAATTTCAGAATTTAACTATACCAATTCACAAAAAACCCTATTTATGTGCAATAAACGTTTCTGGGAACAGAATACCGCATATGGACAAATGATTGGGGGGTTTTCCCAGACAGACTTGCCCATTCAGTATATCTTCTATCCAGGAGATCATATACTTTGTCCCGGTGCTTCCTCCTGTTCACCGGATGAACCCGGGGTACTGGTAGCCTCATATAATTATCATTTAAACTCAACGAGAATAGGAAACATGGAAGAAACGCTCCGGTATGAACTGGCAAGGGCAAATGTGGAGGAGATCCATGGATTGCCAAAGGGATTTTTAAATTTCATTGTGGAAGACCAAAAGACCGTCGTAAGGAATAATCAACCAAATAACCGGGGTGCTTTTGCTCTGGCACTCCCCGGTCAGAAAAAATTATTTGCCTATGAAATGCTGAAGCCGGAATTTAATCATCGGGTTTACTTTGCCGGTGAACACGTATCCACAAAACACGCCTGGATGCAGGGCGCATTATCTACCGGAAAGGCAGCTGCCAACCAACTGGCATCATATTTTCATAATCAACGCAAAATATGAATTATCAATGTCTGATTATCAGCCTGCCACTTTCCGGTTCAAAGGCAAATGTGTGTCCATCAAGGTAATAAGTTGTTTATCAGTTTGCGCATAACGCCCAAGACTTTTCTCTTGGTCAACCTGACCTCCAGTTATAACAGCAGCCGCTTCCGCTTCCATGACAATACCAACGCCGTTTTCCAGATAGACCAGCTTTCGAACATGGGGCATCTTAAAATGTGCGTCAGCCGCTAAAACAAAATCATCTATATGGACTTCACCATCTGTTCTGGTTACATTTTGCATTCGCTCGATTTCTGTTGCATTAAAGTAATCCGCTGCGAAATAGAAGATACTGAACCTGTTTTGAAATTCCAGCGTATCTTTGTTAAAGTAATAATAATCCGTCCGGTACGCGATAGTTTCGTCCGTCGCGTCGTCCACTAAAACACCTTGCGTTGTCGTATAATCCCCTTTGGGAAGAACAGGGTCAATAATGGATATATGCAGGGAGGATTCTATATCCTCCTTAGTAAAACGTGCTTGTTCGTCCCAATGGGAATCAATATTAAAATCTCGAAAATCTTTTTTCATGAGCCTTAGTCTTTGCATAAAGATGAACCCTTCCGGCACTTTTGCTTCATATTCCTGCCTGGCAATTTGCGATATGTCTATGTCATGATATACCGCGCCGTTTTGTCTTTTGGTATCAGGTTCAGAAATAGCAGGACTGGTCACTCCTGGCTGATGGGATGAGTCGGTTATCGGTGTTACATTGTCCGGAAGCAGCCGCGGCACCGTTAACACGCCCAGTAAAATCGCGGCAAGACAGGCAAAGGCTGTAGCATATCGCCTGACCATAATTGGATGGCGTGCGGGTCTGGCATTGGCGGTGCATGATATAAACCTTCGGTGCAGGGTATCCGAAACCGATATATTATCCATATAATCGTTATATGCTTTCATAGTCGTCCTCCTTTAAGACAGATTTGAGCTTTTGCCGGGCGCGGGTGAGCAGGCTCCGAACGGTACTCTCTTTTTGTCCGGTCAGATTTGCGATGTCCTTTACGGAATAACCTTCATAATAAAACAGGTGGATAACGGCACGGTATTTAGGCGGCAGAGCCAGAACGTACTCCAGCAGCTCATACTGTTTCGGCTCTTTGGCAGGATAGGAATCCAGAAGTGGCTCCGTGCGTTTTCGCCAGGGGGTACGCAGGCGGCTTTTGCAAAGGTTCACCGTTACCCTGATGAGCCACGCCTTTTCATGTTCCACCGTTTCAAATTCGGGTGCTTTCGCATAGGCACGCAAAAACGTATCCTGCACCACATCCTCGGCATCAGGCGCGTTTCCCATAATCGCGAGCGCAGTACGGTATAGCTTATTTTCGTGCCTTGTTACAAAAGCCCCGAAGTTCTCCGGCCGGCAGGACTTATATGCCACTCTCTCCACCTCCTTTACCCTATATACGCTTTAGACGATAAAAAGGCTGCAAAGTATCTAAAAAATTTATACCCTATCCCTTTGATTAGGATCGGCCTGCTCGATAAATTGGGATTTAGCCGTTTCCTGTTACACTTATGGTGCACATAAAGAAATAACGTAAGCGGGTTACGACAGGGTGCCTTGTGCATAAAAAGAGACTGACTATAATTAATAGCCAATCTCATTTTATAAATTGGAATTTAAAAGCTAACTAAAGCATATCTGTTTCAATATATAATCCCATCTTCGCAAATTCTAAATGTCCTTTTTCTGTAATCTTAAATATTGTATTTTTTCCATCTTCTAATTCAATCCAACCGTTTGAAACATAAAAGTCAAATAATGCCGCTCCTAAATTGCCCCCTAAATGGTCATAGCACTTTCGGCCAGTCATTCTTTTTTTTCTCATAATATTTGTCCCCCCGATTTCGCCATATGATTTTAATGCTGCTTCTAAAATATCATCTATTGTTTTTATCATTCCAGCCATTGGTCAGCCTGATGGCCTCCAACGCCATACCAACGCGGATTATCCAGCTGCCAAAGATCGTCGTTGATATAACCTGCAACAGACAACGCGTCATCAAAACTGCCGCCCTCTATAACATCGTCCCGAACGATTTCCATTTCCCCGTTCACAAGCTTTTGTTCCTGAAAATAATAATCCCCATTTGCTTCGTTATAAGATAAACTGTTCGTGACCTTGAACTCCCCGTCAATAAACTGGTAAATATTCCACCCCCGGTTGCCCGCTCCTGATCCTCCGGTAGAGTAAATGCATTTTTTCTCCGGATCAAGCGCAGGATTACAAATGTCGGTAAAGGATTCCGCTTTGACAAACAACCAGGTTTCCGGGTTCCATAGCCAGCCATCATACCAGGTATTTGCATGCGCACCGCCAAAGCTATTCAAAATAATCACATCTTTATAACCATCAAAATTTATATCTGTAACATGCAGCCCCATAGTGTCCATCATTATATTATAAGCATCGTTTCCGATTACTTCATCAAGAACAGTCTGTGAAAAGTCCGCAGCGAGAAGAGAACGACCCTTTTCATCGAAGACCTCCAACCCCATAATATAGCCTGCCACCCATTCATCCGCACCTTGTGTCATTCCCGTGGCCGTAAAACGGTACTTTGGCATATCTTTGCGCAGGCTGGCGCTGATTTCATAGGTCACATCCTTGTACACACCGCTGCGCAAATCCGCTAAAAGCCGCTTGTCGCCGCCGTCTATATTCATATAATAGATATTCGCTCCGGTTATCGTATAGTAAATCCGGCTACCCCCGACAACCAGCCACTCCGCGGTATCGTTGGACAGGGGTTTCCTGTCACTGCCATCCGTATTTATACTGTAGATTTTATTATCATTTCCATTCGTGTAATAAATCCGGTTATCAACCACATTTATGTTTAACCCAGAGTCATCGGTCAGTTTATGCCTATCGCTGCCATCGGTTCTAATGGCATAAAGTTTGGTATCGTCGTCCTCATTGTTATAATAAACCCAGCCGTCCGCCACAGTCATACGATAAGGGCTGTCATCGGTTAGCTTTATTCTGTCGGTTCCATCAGTTTTTACACTGTAGATCCCCTTGCTGCCGCTAAGATTACCGGAATAATAAATCCGGTCACCCACCACATTCATATACAAGGGATTGTCACCATTCAATTTTTTCCTGTCACTGCCGTCGGTGTTCATGCTGTAAAGCGTAAAATCGTCATCCGTATTGCTATAATATATCCTGTCGCCGGTAACATTAATATTCCCGGAATTATCGTCGCTTAACTTTTGCTGCCCGCTGCCGTCGGTATTCATGGCATAGATCTTCCCGTCTTCCCCATTTTGGTAATAAATCCGGTCTCCGGATACATAGAACCACGGCGTCCAATCGTCGTTAAGCTTACGGTTATCACTGCCGTCGGTATTCATACTATAAAGTGTTCCATTGTCATAGCTGTTAGCATAATATAGCCTGCTGCCTTGAAGCGCACAATCCCCGCAGTTATTTACAACCTCTGATGTGATTACCGGGGGGCTTAAGGGCGAAGTGTCCATTTCTGACGTTACAGGGAAAACGGACAGCTCGGTATCGCTTGCTCCGTTTTCCGGGGTACTAACTTCCACTTCCTCAAGCTTCCCGCTTCGAGCCCCGCAGCTGCTAAAGCTCAGAATAAATAAGAAAACGGTAAAAATAATCAAACTTTTTTTCATATCTGCTCCCTTTCAACATGTGTTCCTAAATGAAAGATACCTCCATTCCCAAATTCAAACTTCCCTTTTGCTTCTATCTCGAAATGTTTCTTTGCAATACCTAAATCAATCAGATCCATTGAATAGTTATTCGCAATTTGAGCGCTTAAGGTGTTGCAGTAATACTGTCTGTTAAGGCAACTATACTACGGCTTCCCTATCTCAATCAAGGAACGCGCCCGAAGCAATGCAAAACCGCTGATGAATATCACCATGCCCGACGCAATCAGTAACCACTCAATGCGCACCACATCCCCCAAGGGTCCGAATACAACCATTCCGAGCGGCATTGCCAACCCACTGAACATCATCATCACGCTGAATACACGCCCCATTTTGTCCGGCTCGATTTTGCTCTGGAGCAGCGTCATGCTCGGCGTGTTAAACAACGGCATTGTCGCACCACAGAGGAGCATTACGCCTAAATATACCCAAAAATTCGGTACTACACCGAGCAGAAAGCCTGTCAAACCGAATAAAGCACAAGCCATAACAATCGTGTGCGCCTTATTTTTGAAACCGCCCCACACAGAAATCAATATACCGCCTACGACCGCGCCGATCGAAAATACAATTTCAATCGCAGTCAGCCGCCAAACCTCATCGCCGAAGGTACGGGCTGTCTGAAGTGGGGTGAGTAAAGCTGAGGGTGACGCGAAAAAGCTGAAGAACGCACTGTAAATAATAACGATTTTCAGCCATGCTTGGGAATTGATATACCGCAAGCCCTCCCGCAGTTCATGCAGGTATGCCTTTACACCCTGCTTTATTTCCTCTGCATGCGGAACAACGGACACCTTAACAAATATTAAAACTATGCTTATGCCTATCGCCGCAGTCACTACATCAATGAAGAAAATATACTCAATCGGCAGGAACGACAGTAAGGCACCCGCCGCCATCGGTGCAACAAACATATTCAACGACTGAATTGAGCTTTGTATGCCGTTGAACCGTTGCAAGCTCTCCGTCGGCACGACCTGCGGAATCATTGCGGATGCAGCGGGCTGCTGTATCCCCTGTCCAAACGACCGCGCAACTACAACTATGAACATAAGCCAGACATTTTTGTAACCGGAGATATATGCGACCGCCAGGCCCAGCGTTATCAGCGCAATACACGCATCCGATATTATGATAAGGTATTTGCGGTTGTACCTATCTGCCCATACTCCCGCAAACGGCGAAATAAGCGTCATTGGCAGTAATGCAGCGCAGGTGAACAGCGTCATAATCACACCCGATTTCGTTTCAAGTGTAATCTGCCAAGTTATGGCATGTTGCACGAGCATCGAGCCGAACATCGACACGAATTGCCCAATAATATATAGTGTTACATTACGTTTCCAGTTAGTCATTTTGGCACCTCATCTCTATCGGCAGTCAAGTAATCCTTCTAGTAAATTCTGACGCTCATACTCTCTTTTTTACAAATCAGATATGCTAATTATAACATAGCAACTCCTATTTATCGATGTATTATTTAATAAAGATAAAAACTTCCAACAATAAAACCCTCAGCATACTGAGGGCTTTAGTCTTAGTAGTTTTCGGTACAAACACTTTCCCTGGTCCTACTATCATTTCTCTTTACAAATCAAACATTTGCATCTGTTGCAAAGGCCTCTGAACCCATTGGTGAAATTGTGACATAAAGGCGCAAGACATCTTCACCGATGTTTATAACCTGCAGGCTTTCCTGCCCATCAACCTGCATTAGCTCACCCACCTGCAAGGAGGTTTCATTGCCATCCGTGACAACCTTGGCATTACCCTCCATGACCTGCAGGAAAAGGGTTGATTCTAGATGTGTATGTCCCGGCAGTATTTCCCCTTTTGCAATGTTTAGAACAAAAGCGATTACATTATCGCTTTTGAAAATCATCCGCTTGGCGATTTTCCCCTGGGGCTCATGAAAATAATCATTGAAAATAAACTTGTTCATAGATAAATCCTCCTAATTTAAGCTTAAACTTTAATATACCCCAATTGGGGTATATTAATAACTAATTTCTTTTCTACAAAATGTTCAAATATCTTATATTGAAATTACTTGCCCAGGCAAGCGTCCAGCTCTTTTATTATCATTTCCTTATCCATTTTCCGCCCGATAAACACCAATTTAATACATCTATCACCATATTTTCTATCCCATTCTATCTCAGGGTGCTGTTGCAAATATAATTTACGCTCTTCCTTTGGTGCCGCTGCAATCCATAAGGCTGTCATCCTGTTGCGCTACATTACCATCCCTTTCAATGAGATCCGCATCGATATTCACCTCCCCAATGTCATTTACAATGACTGCGACTTTATATCCTTTTTGATTTCTTAATATATGATTCAGCAATGTTGTCTTCCCCGCTCCAAGGTATCCAGTCAGTAAAGTGATAGGCACAATGTCTCTTTTCATTTTCTCCCTCCTAAACCAGTATTTTTCTTATAATTATTCTGCAAGACAAGCGTTAAGCTGTCTTCTTATGGCTGCTTCCTCATATCCTCTGCCGATGAATACAATCTGATTCAACCGGTCGCCGTAAGTATCATCCCATTCTTCTGATACCTCCGGATATTCCGCAAATACTTCTTCTTTTTCCTCCTCTCCAAATGCAGCAATCCAGTTCGACACTTCCGTAACAGAAGCATTTCTACCTGCCTGCTCAAAAAGCTGTACATGAATATCATCATCTGCAAACCAGATATATCCTTTTGCACGGATTAAGCTCTCAGGATACTCCTGCTCTATAAATTTCATAAAGGCCTCATAATGAAACGGTTTTCGTTCTTCATATACAAAAGAGGAGACCCCATATTCTGCCTGCTCTCCTTCCTCCGTTTTCGCTTCCCTCGCCAATGCCTTTTGGATGGCGGAGGAATTACTTACTTTCTCATAGTCAAACCGCTTTTCATTAAGAATCAAGTCTGCCTCCACTTTTCCATAAACCGTTTCAAGAATATCTGCTTCCGGCTGGATCTGCCTCAGAACTGCTTTTACCCTCCTTAGCTGTTCTTCCTTTAGAAGATCACATTTATTCAACAGAATGAGATCACAGAATTCTATCTGATCCATTACCAGATTAATGATATCCGGGTCTTCCTCATTTCCATTTTCCCTGTTATGCAGTTCCTCCAGTTCTGCTAAGAATTCCGCATAAATCCGGTCCGCATCAACAACCGTAATAATAGAATTTAAATAAACAGCCGATTTCTTATGCCTCTCTTCATACATCAAGAAGCAGTCTGCAATGGAAGCCGGGTTGCTGATACCGGAAGCCTCCACCAATACCGCTTCTATCTCCTCTTCCCTGGAAAACTGCTCTATCTGCTCCATAAACTCATCCCGTAACGTACAGCATATACATCCATTCTGCAATTCAATCATTTTGGTATCTATCTGAGCCACATTGCCCTTCTTTAACAGATCCGCGTCCAGATTGATACTTCCCATATCATTTACGATCAAAGCTATCTTTTTTCCTGATTGTTTCCTTAGCAATTCATTCATGACGGTGGTCTTTCCTGATCCCAGATATCCGGTGATCAGGGTTACTGGCTTTTTCCTCTTTTTTGAGCCATTCATCATTTCGTCTCCCTATGCAGGGTATGCTTTTTCAAACGGGGACAATATTTCATGGTCTCCATACGCTCCGGGTGCTTTTGCTTATTCTTCGTTGTTGTATAGTTTCTATCATGGCATTCCGTGCATGCCAATACAATTTTAACTCTCATAATGTTCCTCCAATTCTCTTATTAAGTTGATTCCATCTTTCCTGTAAATACTCCCCTGTGAATGCTTTCCCGCATTTGTCCTTTAATTTTCTGTCACCGCTCTTAACTAAGCTCTTTTTACTAAGCCCGATTTTAAAGCAGCAGTTGAAGCCCATACTTTTTTAGCTGTTCCGTTTTCTATCACCCTGACACGCTTCAGATTTACTTTCTGCATACGCTTTGTTTTCCTGTTAGAGTGACTTACCTTGTTTCCAAACATCACTGATTTTCCTGTGTATCTGCATTTTGCCATAACTAATCTCCTTTTTTGTGCTAATTTGCGAATCATTCTCATTTTGTTATTATATAATAATAAAAAAACTCTGTCAACACATTTGCGAATCATTTGCATTTCATATTATTTATTCCCTAAAAATATATCCACACATGATCCTCACATCTGGTTTGGTCCTTCAGGAAAATACTGCCCAGATAGTAACGAATAAATTATCAGAGACTGATTCTGCAGATTCAACAGGTTATATCAAGGGACAAAAATGAAAATGCATTTGTAATCCACTTAAGTCTGTGTTATTGTTTGATCATGATTATCGATGCATATGGAAGGGTACAAGCATGCGTATCTTAAAATGTAAACGGAGAAGCCTGACAGTTTTCTTATTAATATTGGTAATATTTATCGCTGAATTCATCTTCATGAATCATAATTATTTCCTATACAGTACTACGGTAGCAAAGGTGAAGAAGGTTACGGATACTTACCTGAACTCGGAAGAAGGTGTGTCGGGAGAAGAGGAAAAGTATTATCAGCAATCCCTTCTCATGGAAATCAAAAATGGTCCCTACAAGGGAAGATCCATTTTTGTGGAGAATACCTATTCTGTTTCCCAGATTGACAGCACAAGGTATAGAATCCATGAGGACGTATTTCTTAATATTAACGCTACGGGAGATGAGATCACCGCAGGTATCTCCGGTAAGAAGAGGGATCAATATCTTGTGTATATGGTAACCTTGCTTCTGATTATAATGATTGTACTGGCCGGTAGGCAGGGGCTTCTGACCCTTGCATCGCTGGCGGTCAATATCACTGTATTTATCGTCTGCATTAACAGGTATGTGAAGGGAACGGACTACGGAAAGATATCATTTATAATGATTATGATATTTTCCGTTATAACGCTGTTAATTCTCGGTGGGTTCACAAAAAAGAGCCTGGGAGCGATCCTGTCCACCCTGCTGACGGTTCTGGTAATCGATGCTCTCTATCGATTTATCATTTATATCGAGACACCTCCTTACGAACTTATGGATTATATGGTTGGACCGGCGGATTTGAGCAAGATATTTACTTCGGGAATTATCATTGGATGCCTGGGAGCCGTCATGGATGTAGCGATTACCATTAACTCGGCTGTCCATGAAATCGTCGTCAAGAGCAGGAACATTACATTTAAAGTACTTGTAAAGTCCATAAGGGAGATCGGCCATGATATCATGGGAACGATGATTAATGTTTTGTTATTTACTTATATCAGCGGCAGCCTGCCAATTATTTTGATTAAACTCAGGAATGGATATACCTTGGAGAATCTGGTAAGGTTTAATATCATATTTGAGATCATCAGATTTCTGGTCGGCTCCATCGGGATAGTATTAGCTGTACCAATATCAGGCCTGATAGCGGTATTAATTATGAAAGTCTGGAGGAACAAAAATTCATGCTGTTAGTACTCAGTATCATTCTTCTGGTTTTTATGGGAATTGTGGGTGGAGAAAGAGGACTCCTGTCACTTGTATCTTTGATTTTTAATGTGATCATTCTGCTGGTATATATCTACGGGATTAATTTTGGAATAAATATCATATTCATGACTCTGATCTGTTCCATACTATTCTTGTCCATAACCTTATTCTATCAGAATGGTAAAAACATAAAGACAGTCGGGTCTTTTCTATCGGTATTGCTCGTTGAAATTTCGTTAGGCATTCTGATAAGTATCATTACTTATTGCTCGAAACTGGCCGGATTTAATGAATTTGAAAAATATGAAGAGAGCATAATGTATTTGTCCCATAATCTGAATATGAATATGGAGGTTCTTGTAGCGGCAGTCGTTTTGCTGGCAATGCTGGGGGCAATTATGGATACTTCGATAGCGATCTCAACATCGGTATTCGAAATCAGCCGCAATAACGAAGAATTAACGATGAAGGACTTATTGCAGTCAGGTAAGAATGTGGGGAAGGATATCCTGGGAACGACTTCAAATACATTATTTCTTGCCGGGATCGGTGAGACAATTATGCTGTCAATCTTAATGGTGAAGTCGGGTTATGATTTTGAAAAGCTGATTAATTCGAAGGCATTTTTTCAGGAGATATTCATCATACTGTTTGCCAATATCGGATGTCTAATCATCATTCCGGTCACGATATTCATGGTCAGCTTTATCATTAAGTCAAATCGGAAGGAGGCAGTATACCTCCGGGAATATTGCAGGAAGGCCAATAGCTTCACAATCCCGGAATAACAAACACAATACTTAATGGGCTGACTTTCCTTTTTAACTGCACTCATATTCGGCATGATGAAACTATTCCTGGATACATTGAATAAGTATTTCATGGATTCTGTTTGCACGCTAACTGTTCCGTTATATCTTTTAATAAGCCCTGTTAGAATACGAAGCAGGGTCGTTTTCCCGGAACCGTTTTTTCCAACCAGGCCATAGATTTCGCTTATATCAAAGCGTTTCAAAGTTTTTTATATTTTTTTGCCTCACATTTTGGGGGAGCTTCAATACAAAAGCACATATGCTCGGCGTGGACTTCGAGCCAACTTGGCCTGAAGTGTATAAAACACCTTTACGGGGAAAATCCGAATCCTCTGCATTATCCATCTTTAAGCGGAGAAAACGGCGACTTTGATTTGTTATTTCAAAACCGCCGCTAGGCCATGATATTTCTGTTTAACGCCCAGCTACCCAACCGCCGAAACAACGGGTTTTCTTATTCCCGTTTGTCAACATTCCTTTCTGCGATAAATAAGTGTAGTAAGGAGATATGATAAAACAAAAGACACAAATACAATCACCATGTAAATTGTTACATTCAGGTAAAACTCAGCGTCGCTAACTGACTGAAAGTCATAAGCGGCATTCAGCATCCAAATAATTCCGACAGTTATGCCAACAGAACCGAGTAAGCTTATAATCATAATGATTTCGCTTTTATCCGTCCCTAATAGATAAATTGAGGGGTAAAATAATGACCCCATAAGCAACGCGATTCCTGTTCCACAGCAAAAGAGCATTAGCGGATCGCGGACATCATAGTAAAAGTAAATATTTCCGTGTATCGCAATTGTTAATACGACAAATAGTACCGAAAGCATGATACCAGCGAGTACCCAAAGAGCATGATTAATAAAGCGGCTTTTGACAATTTCATCAACTGATACCGTGTCAATAACAGCACCCTTTAATTTTCGCTCTGCCGCGTTTTTGTCTGCAATCAAAACATCAATCTGATAATCTCTTTTTCGATAAGCAATTATGTCGGCCTTATTTAGTCTGGAGAATTGCTCAGATGTACAGCGCATGACAGCGTACCGATAAATTAAATCGTCTTTCTTTGCGGATAAGATGATTTTACCGTCATGTATAAACGTGATGTAATCTGCCACCTTTTCTAAATCGCTTGTAATATGGGATGAAAGCAAAATAGAATGATTCTCGTCTTGAATGAAATCCAAGAATATATCCAGTATTTCTTCACGCATTACAGGATCTAACCCGGTGGTCGCTTCATCCAAAATGAGCAGCTTGGGATGATGGGAAATAGCGGCTGCTATCGCCAGCTTCATCGTCATGCCTTTCGAATAAGTTTTAATTTTCTGCTTTGCATTCAGCTTGAATTTTGTAAGCTGCTCTTGAAACAGACCATCATCCCAATTGGCATATAGTTCCCGCATGACGTTTGCTAATCGTTCAGCATTTAAATATCCGGGGAAATTATCCCCATCGTAAACAACACCGATATCTTCACGGAGTAATGTTTCTTTGTCATTCATTTCTTTTCCAAATAAATGAATTGTACCGCTGTCTTTCGATAAGGTATTTAGAATACAGCCTATTGTTGTTGTTTTTCCGGCACCGTTTTCTCCGATATATCCCATAATTGAACCGTAGGGCAGGGCAAAAGAAATGTCATCTAATGCGAAGCCGGATTCACCATATCTTTTGGAAACATTTTTTAACTCTAATATGTTATCCATATTATTCCTCCTCCACATAGAACATAGATAATAGTTCTATTAGTTTTTCAAGTGAAATATTGCTCATTCTGCCTATTTCTGCGGCAATTTGCAAATGCTCCTCTGCCTTTTTTTGCTGTTCTTCCTGATAGAAGTCCTTATTTTGTGCCGATATAAAGCTCCCTCGGCCAACAGTTGTTTCAATAAAGCCATCTCTCTGTAAATCTTCATAAGCCTTTTGAACAGTAATAACGCTAATATGCAAAGATTTTGCTAACGAGCGCATGGAGGGGATGGGGTCTCCGGTTTTTAGTTCTCCGCTCATAACTTTTGCTTTTATCTGTGATGTTATTTGCTCATAAATAGGCTTACTGGTATTGCTGCTGATTATAATTTCCATAGTAATATCTCCACTGCCATATAATGTACTTATCAAACAAGTACATTATATTTCTTTTAAGTTTAATTGTCAATATTGTAAGCATAGTAAAGTGTCTTTCTGAAGAATCCTAAAAATTAGTTGTTTCAAACAGTACAGGAAAAGTCTCTACTTCGGGCCAAATTGGCCCGAAATGGCATTGAGGCTTGTCCGACAAAAAGGCTGTCAAAAAAGGACGCACTTATAACGCCCTCGGCAATTTTCTTTTTACGAAACATGGCTGCTTAAATTTTTAATTTCAAAACTGCCATTAAACAGGCAACGGACATTGTACTACATTGCCGTCAAAGCAACGGTTTTGTACTCATTGCATGATGTCAGCAATCGTGTAGCAAATATAGTCAGCATAAAGAAAGAGCCGATAACTATGAATATTCTTACTTCACAGGTTATCGGCTCTGCGTCTTAGCGTTTGGTTCTCTGATAACTGACATATTCAATTGTTTTACATTGATTAGCGTTTCCTGTTTGCACTTCGGACAGAACAACCGGAAGTTTTCAAATATTGTATCCTCACGGATTTTCAATCGCGTTTGTTCTTGCAAACAGGGCATAATATCCACTCGTATTTACACGCTATGCCATCCCTTTTCTTGCTGATAAGACCGACGATAAAAAACTGTAATAACGGTAAATGTCAATCAAGCCGCTTCATGCCGGGAATAAGAGCGTACCGCAAGAATAAAGAACAGGACAATCTCTATACCGGCCGCCACCGGGATAATGTACGGTGTCCAGATGCTGACCGGTCCAAGCGGTAAAAAGTTAAAATCGGTCAGTTCAAAGAAAAAGCTGTTTCTAAGCCCAACTCCACCCGATGGTAAGCACAGCCTTATCCAATTTTCAATATTGGCTCCACTTCCGGCGAAAGACAGAATCGTAGGCAATAAGCAGCCACCAATGGCAAGCCCCAACACGGTAATCGGATTTTTGAATTTGGTTGAGAGAAACAGGGTAAAGCATATCGTCGCAAGGAAAGTAAGCAGGCCGGAAAAGACAACCAGCATATTGGCTTCCCCTACGGTAAGAGGCACAAAGGAAATTGCGGAAAACGCCAGTTGCAGCGTTGCTTTCAGGCTATCCCAACCGAACGCGGCGTATGAAATCAAGATAAATGCAGTTACACAGACCGCAAAAATCGCGGTAGTAAGCAGAATGGCAGACAACAGCTTTATAACCGCTAAACGCCGCCGTCCATGCTTTGTGCAACGCAAAATATCATCCGCGCCGCTTTGGTAGTCAGCAGAAAAGATTGGTGCGGCAATGACTGTGCACAGCATAACCAACAGGAAAATGCACATGGTCAGATACTCCGATGTGTCACTGTCCCCAACGCCATACACATAGAAGAATGGTGCTTTTACTTTTTCATTGATGGCAAGAGCCTGACGGACAGCATCGGGAGAATCTTTATATTCCTGTGATAAATAGCCGGAAAGACGCTCCGTCCGTTGCTCATAAAAATTGGCCGCTTCTTCCGGTGAAATCTCATATAGCGGTACAGGGATGCCAGTGGATTTATCCACATACACCTCACGGACGCTATTCAATATCGCATTGATTGGCGCTATTTTTTGATAATACACATCCTTCGGTATATCCTTTGTTTTTGCTCCATAGGTTTCGTATACTGCATGATAGGTTTCAAAGGCGGCTCGTATTTTTTCCGGTGTAAGCTCTCCCTCAATCGGTTTCAGCATTTCCTGATTGGCCTGTATCGCATCCCTGCCGTTAAGCCTTACTTCCGCGCCGTTTTCATCAAGGTTCCAATGGCGCGCAAAAGAGATAACTAAAAGAGCCATTACAACCGACAGCAACAGCGCCCCCGCCGCCAGTATCCATGTAGACCGGGTTTTTGCCACACGTTTCAATTCCAAAACAATCATACGGTTCATACTGCATCCTCCTTTGCGGCGTCCTCACCACGGAATAGCCAGAGATATAAATCCTCAAGGCGCGGTGCGGCGGTCTGTGAATCCGGCAAACCCGGACTTTCCGAAATATACCGTACCGATACTCTCCCGCCTTCTTCATTGCGGACGGTCACAACCCGGACGGTACGCTCGTAATGATGAAGCTGTTCCGCTGGAACCGTGCTTTGCCATACCTTCCCGTCCATCGTTTTCACAAGCTCGTCTGTGGTGCCGACCGCAATAATTTGTCCGTCCTTCATAATGGCGTTGCGGTTTGCGATATACTCAACATCAGAAACAATATGAGTAGAAATCAAGACAATGCGCTGTTGTGCAAACTCTGATAAAATATTTCGGAAGCGTATGCGCTCACCGGGGTCAAGGCCGCTTGTAGGTTCGTCCAGAATCAAAATATCAGGGTCGTTCAAAAGCGCCTGTGCAATCCCTACTCTGCGCTGCATCCCGCCCGACAGCTTGCGGATGTGTTTGTTCCGAACATCCGTAAGGGTTAGCCTGTGAAGCAGCTCGTCTATTTTTTGGTTGGTTTCCTTTTGGGGCAGTCCCTTCAGCGAAGCCATATATTGCAGATAGTCCGCTACCGTAAATTCCGGGTAAAATCCAAAGGTCTGTGGCAGATAGCCAAAAACATCCCGATAGGCTTCGCCCAACGTTTTAATTTCAATACCGTCGTACTGGACTTTGCCGGAGGTAGGCGTTAAAATTCCGGCCACCATCCGCATCAAGGTTGTTTTCCCCGCGCCGTTTGCGCCGAGAAGCCCCCATACGCCAGGGGTAAGCGTCAGGCTTATATTGTTTACTGCGGTTTTATCCTTGTACCGTTTGGTGAGTTTTTGAATCGTAAGCTCCATGTGTATACTCCTTTTCGTGTTTTTATATCCCGTTCGGGGATAGGTCGAGGGATGCCGCCCTATCCAGCAGGCGGTAAATTCCTATTATGAGAAGCACAGCGCATATCGCGCATAACACTCCCCAAACGGGGGCGGATGCTTGTTCATAAACCACCGGTACAGTTTTATACAACACAAACAGTAGCGCGGTTAAGGAGAAGCAAAAGGCTGTGCAGATAAAGCCTTGCTGTCCGCTATGCGCGTAAGATTGAATAAACAAGCAGCCGCAGCAGGCTATCAAATAGGGAAGCAATAGGTATAGGGCGATACTTCCTATACCAAGCTCCGCTTTTGTATTTGCAAGAAGAAAGGAAACTGTAAGCAGCAGTACATTGCCGATACCGATAATGAAAATCCGGGCCAGCAATAGTTTGGGAATTGAAATCCGCGCCGCCATTTCTGTTTCAAGCATTCTATACCGCACCGAACACCCGATAAAAGGGATGCTGGTCATAGCGATAAAGACCGCAAAACATCCAAGCAATACTGGCAAATGGCGCGGAGCAAAATTAGAAACCGCCCCGATACCCGAAAGGCCAAACAGCCAGAATGCACACAGTAGCATAAAACCCTGCAACAGCCAAACGGTCGCGCCGACAAACCGCACCTGCCGCAACAGGAAGGCCGGATACCTGATACGCTCCCGGTTCCTGCGGTTTTGGTATGCAATGCGGGCTTCCCGCATTGTTTGCACTAAATGTTCCTCCGATATTTGCCAGGCAGGCCGGCCTTTTAGCGCGGCCTGTAATTCTGAACGCAGTTTTTTGTTCAACTATCTTTCCTCCTTACCGAAATCTCTTTCAATTCGTTTAAGTGCGCTTCGCAACCGGGACTGTACTGTACGCATCGGTACACCGATAACCTCCGCGATTTCCCTGACTTTTAGGTCGTGCGCGAAGCGTAGCAGGACAACTTCCCTTTGTTCGTTGGGTAAGCCGCGCAGCAGCCACAAAAAATTTGCATCCGATTCAATCTGTTCTAATTGGCTATCAAATTCTTGCAAATCATCCGGCAACTGCTCCATCGTCTTTTTTCGGCTATAATCAATGCACACATTGACGGCAATTTTGTAAAGGTACGCCCTGAATTGGCCACGATGGACATACGCATCAAGGTGCCGGATGGCTTTCAAAAAAGTATCCTGCGTTGCGTCCTCGGCTGTCTGCCTGTTTGGTGTATGCCATAAGCAATAGCGAAGAATGTCTGGATAATAAAAGACAACAAGTTTATCCAGACTGGAGCTATCGCCATCCCTAATTTTTTGTAGTAATTCATCTTCATGTATCAAGGTTAATCCTCCGGAAGACTCCCTCAAAATATAGAACGTTCTATGGTATCTAAAATGATTGGGGCTCTCAAATTTTTTCTTTGTAGCGGATGAAACCATCCCTCATTTATATAACGTTTTGCAGTAATCAAAATGATTAAGCATTTTCTTCTTTTTTTACGTATCCCCAACTAAAAGGCAAGCATTTCATACTTTTTTGTTTTCTTTTCGGCGTCTTTTGGTATCAACCACATAATCATTAAAAAGCATTGCTCCCCTTCCACAGAGGGGGAGCAATGCTTTTAATTTTGCTTTGTTTCTAATCGTTCCAAAACGACCCACCCATCTCCATTCCAATAGATGGTTTGACTCTCTCGGTCACCTATGTTGCCTCTATATCCATCGCCAGTCGAGTGAAGGACAATGCCTTGTAGAGGTTTATTTTCAACATCTGTAATGTTGGTTCCTATTACGAGGCTCCCTGTATATAATTTCTCGCCATCGGCAGATAAGATGGGTGC
Organism: Clostridiales bacterium; assembly: GCA_012839295.1. Taxonomy (GTDB): domain Bacteria; phylum Bacillota; class Clostridia; order Lachnospirales; family Lachnospiraceae; genus Mobilitalea. Next base: position 49,509 of record DUNO01000001.1, on the reverse strand, counting down.
CTCTCCAGTCGTATTTAGGCGCTCTACTACTGATGGGAATGGGTCTACCTCACCCGGTCCATATACATCTAAGGCAAAAACAGAAACAAGACCGGAGTTGGCATATTGGATATTTACCTCAAGCACAATCGCGTCCTTTTTTTCGGAAAATAACTTCGCTGTATAAAATTGATAGCTGCCAACTGCCTGCACGATATGTGCCGTTGTATCACCAGTGCCAAACCGAATCCGTACCACAAGTTCCGAAGCATCGTATCTACCAAATCCATTATCATCCCAGTCATAAAGGCTCACATACGCCTCATCATCATAATCCCCAATTCCATCCAAGTTCAAGCCCGTAAAAAGCTGCCCGTGTTCTTCCATTGGCTGTGCCCAAAAAGGCTCGTCACTGTTTTCTATATTATTCTGATTCATATCGGCTCGTAACCGCTCATTTGTTTCATAGACATAAGCCACCGGATTTTGATTGGGTTCAAAGGCTAAGCTAAAAGTGTTCGTTGTGGCATCGTACATTGAATACTCGGCACCTGATTGCCCGTTAATATTAGCGATACTAACTGTTTGCTCATCAAAATCGAAAAAATAAATTGAAGTATCGGGCACTGTACCTACAGTGGAGACGACTTCCTTTGTGCCATTTTCATCAATATCACTAATTTGAGCAAATCCATCAATCTCCGAAATAATATACGGTGTCTTTTCCTTTATCATAAAAAAGATTGTGACGCCGTAATTCGCGCCGCGGACCTCATTTATTGTATAGACCGTATCAGTTTCAGCCAGTGTCGCTTTCGTTAAATCATACCAAGTCCCGCCAAGAGAACGTGACAAAGCATATCGTATCCCGGAAACTTCAATATATGAATAGGTATAACCTTCGGGATTTTCTTCATTGAACTCTTTTGGAATATATTCAACGTATGTGACCATATCATCAATTTTCGTTGAGTTAACAATACTTCCTATCTGACTATCGTTCAATAAACTAAGGGGTATATTAGAAAAATCCCGGGCGGTGAAATTTAGTTGAATGGTGTCCGGTATTGATGATATGTTTTGCGCACCTTGTTCTGAGGGAATTTCATCGACCGATGTTTTAGGTTCATTTTGTTTTTCTGCACAAGCTGTACCTATTAGTAACAGCAAAATAAGCATAAGAGCTGTTATGTTTCTAAAATTTACGGTTTTCTTTTTTTTCATATAGTCTCCCTTTAATTTATAATCGAGAATCATATATTGCACTTCAAGATGCAACTTTTGATAATGTTTAACACCAATGGAGTAGCTTGTTTTATCGAAGCAGCTCCATTTTTTTAATACTTTCCTCTAATGTCCCCATCAAAACCTTTGCCTTTTCATATTCATTCGTTCGAAGCAACTGTTGAATTTTGGTTTCTATCTCTTTTTTCCCTTGCTCCAGCAGCAGATAATCTTTGTCGAAATAATTGGCATAAAGCATCTGTCGGAATTTACGGATGCTCATTTTACGCACAGTATTGTTTTCTACTAAAAGTATATAGTCCATGCAATTGGCCACAGCATAGTAATCATGGGATACCATGAGAATTGCCCCTTTGTATTCTAAAACCGCCTGTTCTAATGCAATCTGTGCATAAACATCCAAATGCCCCGTCGGTTCATCCATTAGCAGGAAGTTGGCTTTTTCTAATGAGAGCACTGCTAATTGAAACAAATCTTTTTCTCCACCAGATAATTCACTCACTTTCTGTCCAAGTGTATCTCCTTCAAAACCATATTTTTTCAGATAGTCCTCTATATCATTTTTTGTACCAAACCTTTTTTCTTCAAAAATTTCAAACAGCGTTTTTGCGTCGTCATATAATGAGCCTGTGATCTGGGAAAACATACCAACCTTCGCATCTTCACTAACCCTAATTGTGTCTTTCTTATTTTCAAAGATTTCACGAAGCATTGTTGTTTTTCCGGTTCCATTGCTCCCCACAATTGCGACATGCTCTGTAGGCTTCATTTCAAAATTCACATGTTCTAAAAGCTGCTCATCAAATGCAACGCTGTAATCTGTCAATTCCAAAATATTTTCATCTTCTACCGGGCTTTCCAATTCAAAATAAATCTCCGGTTGTTTGATATCCACAAAAGGTGCCTTTGTCTTTCCCGCTTTCAGCCGGTCTACCAAAGACTGTCTTGCGTGTACAGCCCTTCCTAGGGATGCGTTGTCCATTGCCGATGCTTTTGCCCTGGATTTTGCTAAGATTTTATTCTGACGGTCAATCTCTGCCTGGTCTATAGCAGCTGCTTCCTCTAAATCAATCTTTGTAGCAAGAAGTTCATAGTTATATTCTGTATAGGTTCCGTTAAACTCCTGAACCTCCATATTTTCCATGTGAAGTATCTTGTTAAAGCAATGGTTTAACAAGTACCGGTTATGCGTGATAATAAGAAGGGTTCCTTTGTGGGCATTTATCAGATTTCTTAAAGCATTCAGATGTTCAAAATCCAAAAACACGTCCGGCTCGTCCATAATAAGAAACCTTGGACTCAGCATCATCTCTCTAATCACCTGAACCAGCTTAAATTCCCCACCACTCAGGCTGCTGATCTTCTGTTCTTCCAGCTTTTGAAGGTTAGCTAGTTTCAATTGCTTCTTAATATTGATCCCGTATGACTGTCCGTCGATCGCATTCCATTCATCTAATTCTTTTTGATACTCCCCGAAGATATTTTCCAGATCTACAGCAGTCTCCATTTCCTTATAAAAGTTAGATATTTTCTGCTCATGCTTTACAAACTCATCGCTGATATACTGAAACACGGTCATCTCTTCTTTTGGGTCTAATTGGGAAAATTGACTGACATATCCGATTCTGCCTGTGTTGTCAATTACTATTTTCCCATCGTACAGATACTCTTCGGAGTGCATCAACAAATCGAGTAACGTACTTTTTCCTGTACCGTTGGTACCAATCAATGCACAATGTACATTGTCTTCTATTGTAAACGAAATATTTTTATATAAATCCTTTTGCGGATACGAGTAGGACAAATTTTGAACCTTAATCATGATTATCTCCTATAACATTTTTGTTTTTAATTTTGTACAAGTTTTACATTGAGTTGTTGTAATTCTGATGACTGTCGAGCCTGATATCCCCTTGGTGCCAGGATACCCGTGTGAAATATCATATCAATAGATACTTTTTTCTTTCATTAACATCTCCTTTATTTTTGACACAATTCGATACATATTTCCGGTTCATACATTAATCCAAACCGTATAGTTCTGGGAAGAAATATGATACCACTGCCTCATATCGATCCTGTGCTGATAAGCAGGCATCGGTCGGATATCCTTTTTCTGTGTTGTAGTTCTTTAGTCCACGGTAATCAAACAGCTTATGTTCCTCGCCAGTAATCGCTGTTTCATAACAAACACCCTTCTTTCTATCATATGGCTTATCTAAGTATACCACATTTTTACCATGTTTTCATCTCAAATCCCACTTATTATACCATGTAAATTGTTCAGTCCCTGGAAAATCCAAAAAAAGTTAAGCAATTAATTTCTTCAAACACACATTTAGATTTTATTAACCATTTGAAAAGATAAATCCTAGGGTATACTCTGATAAGGTTTATTTTCATTTAAAATAAAATGCCTTATTCTCGTATAACCTCAGAATTATCGATAAAAATATGATGGATAGGATAATTTCTGAAAGTTATTCCATTAATAACGATCATTAAGCAACTTGATTATCAGCATATGAGGACAAAAACAATAGTTGAAAGATTATAGAAAAGAGGATTTTTTATGAGCCGTAAAAAACAGCTTAAAATCAAAAAAGTAGGTTTGGAACATCTCGAACAATATAATCAGTTACTGAGATATGTCTTTCAGGTAACAGATCGGGAGTTGCATCAAATTGGTTGGGACGAGGATGAAATTATTCGTGCTAAATCGCCTGTTTTGGAACAGGCCGATGTATTAGGTTGGTTTGACGGGGAAAAACTAATTTCCCAAGCAGCAATTTATCCTTTACAGGTGCGCATCTTCAATAAAACTTATGATATGGGAGGGCTTACTGGAGTCGGTACATACCCTGAATATTCCAATCAAGGCCTTATGCATAAGTTGCTATATCAGGCATTGGAAAACATGAAAACAAGAGGTCAATCCATTTCTTTCCTATATCCATATTCTATTCCCTATTATCGCAGAAAGGGCTGGGAAATCATTTCCGATAAAATCACATATGAAATAAATGATTATCAGCTGCCAAAAAACAAACAGGTTCCTGGTGAAATCGAACGTGTATCGGTTGAAAGTGAGCCGGTGAAAAAAGCCTATGAACGATACGCTTATCAAACCCATGGAGCCTTACTGCGCAATGATTTGCTTTGGAATGAATATTGGCTATGGGATCCGGATGATATGATGGCAGCTGTATATTATAATGAAAGCGGACAGCCGGACGGATATGTGCTTTATCGAATTGCAGATGAGGTTTTTTATATCAAAGACATGATTTTTCTCAATGAAGAAGCCCGCAGCGGACTCTGGAACTTTATCAGTGCCCATTTTTCCATGATATCGAAGGTTATTGGCAATACTTACACCGATGAACCTTTGGCATTTTTATTGGAGGATGCTGATATCAAGGAAACAATCTCTCCTTATTATATGGCCCGCATCGTGGATTTAGAGCAGTTTATCGCTCAATATCCCTTTAAGCCGGACACGACTGACCGTGAGTGGACATTTACACTTGACGATCCAATGCTTTCTTGGAATCAGGGCGTCTTTACACTGCGCATTACCTCGGAAGGTAAAGGTGAAGTCATTCGTGCACCAGAAAAAAGCAGCGATAAAATTGATATTCAAACCATGACAACCATGTTGTTAGGATACAAGCGCCCGGACTATCTTCACAAAATTGGACGTATATCTTGTAAGCCTGAAACCGTGGATATGCTGGAGGATGCCATTGAGCAACAAACCCTCTATTTCTCTGATTACTTTTAAAATTGCCTCACCTGCTTTCAAACCCTTTTTGTGGTCTCCCGTGCCTGTTTAGATACTTGTTAAGACCATTGTGGAGCGGCTATTGGTATGTAGATTGCCAACAGTCTCCACTTGCCGCGCCTTTTTGTTTGCGGGCTCATAACAGGATTTTAAAAATTCACTCCACTTTACGGCTTCAGCGTCGGGAAGCACTGACGGAATAGCGGCCCTCATGGATCTATCTGCCTCATCCCGTCAGTGGACAGGGGATTCTCATTTGTTTTTGTTTTACAGCTTTATCTTAGCCAGGGCATCTGCAAATGCAGTATTAATGGGTTCCTTTTCTTCATTATTTACCTGATTCATATACTTTGCAATATCCTTTTTGCTGACACCGGCACCTTCTTTTTTACGTCTTTCCTGGAAAGCTGCCAATTTTTCCTTATGCCCGCAGGTACAGGTGAATATCTGACCTTCCCCCCGACCTGCCAGTTCCATCTTTTTATGGCATACCGGACATCTTGCATTACTTGTTCTGGCTATGGTCTCCCTGTGTCCGCATTCACGGTCCTGGCATACTAACATTCTGCTGTTTTTACTGCTAACTGCCAGCATATTTTTACCGCAGACCGGACATTTCTTATTTGTCAGATTATCATGCCTGAATTTACCATCATTGTCTTTAATGACAGATACAATCTCTTTTGTATAAGACATCATCTCATTCATCAGATCCTGTTTCTTTAGGTTTCCTTTGGCTATTTTGGCTAATTTCATTTCCAGGGATGCAGTTAATTCAGGTTTCTTTAGGTCTTCCGGTACCAATTCCAATAATTGCTTTCCCTTGGAGGTGATAAAGATATCCTTTCCTCTTTTCTCCATGAGAAAAGAGTTGAAAAGTTTCTCTATAATATCAGCCCGGGTTGCAACCGTTCCCAAGCCTCCTGTTTCTCCCAAAGTTTTAACCAGCTCTTTGTCTTTCTGTTCCAGGAAGTTAACTGGGTTTTCCATGGCGGATAACAAGGTTGCTTCGTTAAATGGAGCAGGTGGTTTTGTTTTTCCCTCTGTAATAATAAATTCAATATCATTCAGAATTTCATTTTTATTTAATTTTGGTAATCTTTCATTTTCTTTCTCTTGGTCCCCGGAATTCTCGTATACCTCTTTATATCCTAAGGCCTTCGTGATTTTACCTTTCGCTATAAATTCTTCTTTTTCTACCTGTACCTTTATCGTGGCTTCCTCATATTCATAAGGAGGATACAGAACCGCAAGGAATCTTCTTACCACCAAATCATAAATTTTCTTCTCGTCCGTACTCATGTTTTCAAGGCATACATATTGTTCTGTCGGTATAATTGCGTGATGATCACTTACCTTCTGATTATCTACAAAAGAAGAGTTTGTGACAATTGGCTTTCTTATTAACATACCAGCCAGTTTTTTATAGGGTCCCGTACTGATTGCTTCCAGCCTCTCTTTCAGGGTGCCTACAATGTCAGTAGTCAGGTATCTGGAATCTGTTCTGGGGTACGTTAGGACTTTATGATTTTCATACAAACGCTGCATGATATTTAAAGTTTCTTTCGCAGAAAAATCATATCGTACATTTGCATCTCTTTGAAGCTCCGTTAAATCATATAATCCAGGAGAATAGGATTTTTTCATAACAGAACTAATATCTGACACCAGTCCCCTTTTCCCTTTTAAGGCTTTCAGCAGTTCTTCCGCTTTTGTTTTATCAAAAGTGGTACTACCCTGGGATTTTTGATCTTTCCAGGTCAGGGTCATCCCATTCACTTTCCCAATCAATCCGTAATAAGGTACAGGTATAAATTTTCTTATCTCTTCTTCTCTTTTTGCTATCATTGCCAGGGTAGGTGTCTGAACACGTCCACAGGAAAGGCTGGCATTATATTTGCAGGTAAGCGCTCTGGTGGCATTCATTCCGACAATCCAGTCAGATTCTGCCCTGGCAACCGCAGCCTGGTAGAGATTCTCATATTCTTTGCCATCTTTCAGGTGGGAAAAGCCTTCCCGGATTGCTTTATCCGTAACAGAAGAAATCCATAATCTCTTAACCGGTTTTTTGTTATTCGTTTTTTCCAGTATCCATCTTGCTACCAGCTCACCTTCACGGCCGGCATCCGTAGCAATGATAATATCAGATACATCACTGCGATGAAGCTGTGATTTTACAACCTGATACTGTTTACCTGTCTGTTTTATTACAACTAATTCAAACTTCCGGGGCAGCATTGGAAGATGCTCCATTTTCCATTCTTTATATTTTTCATCATACATTTCCGGGTCGGCTAACGTAACCAGATGTCCCAGACCCCAAGTGACAATGTACCTTTCTCCCTCCAGGGCACCATTCATATTTCTGGTACATTTCAAAACTCTTGCTATATCTCTGCCCACGGAGGGTTTCTCAGCGATTACTAATGATTTCATATATGACTCCTTCAGTTATAGACTATAATTTAATGTTCTTATATCCGTCTTTCCTTCCATTATATATCAACTTTTATAAAATTAAAAAGTATTTTGTATATCGATGCCTAATTGTAATTGGTTTACATCGGGATGCCTTGCAAACAAAAAGAGACTGACTATAATTTATAGCCAATCTCAGATGATTACCTTCTGCACTCCGCCCGTACTGCCTCTGGCCGACGTATTTCCACCACGCACTCCATATGCCCCAGTCGATGGAATTGATGTCATTGGTACTTGCCAATAAATTAGCTAATGATTCCTTATAAGTTCTTATCCACCATTTCTTTCAGAACAGGTAAAACATCCTTTTCAAACCATGGATTTTGTTTCAACCAGCCAAGATTTAAAGGAGAAGGATGAACCAATGGAAAATATTCCGGTAAATATTTTTGAAAATTTCTCACTGTTTCAGTTAAACTTTTCTCACGTCTTTTATTTAAATAGTATTTCTGCGCATAGCTACCGATTAGAATTATGGTTTCAATATTTGGCATCTCATCCAGTAAACGTGGATGCCATTTTTCTGCAAAGCCTTTTCTAGGTGGGACATCACCGTTTTTCGCTTTTCCTGGATAATAGAAATCCATAGGTAAATGAGCGATGCGATCCGTATTATAAAATATCTCGCGGGATACCCCCATCCACTCTCTTAATCGATCACCACTTAAATCATTCCAAAACAACCTGGTTGCTTCTGCTTTACGCCCCGGTGCTTGTCCAACTATGGCAATGCGGGCATCTACAGAAGCTTTAAATAATGGTGGGATTCCCATTTTTGTATAGGCTTCGTTCATTGGGTCCGCCATAATTTCTTGCTTGATCTTTTCGAATATCATCATATTTATGTCCATGCTATTTACCGTACAAAATGTCATAAAAGTGCTGGCATGGACCTGGTTCCCCCCTTCATTCATTACTTTTATTTCTTTCAACCTTCACTTCAATTATATTTTTATTTATAGTTACGATATCGTGAACTCGCCAACTTTATTTCTTTCGACCGATAATTCTATGAGTAACATCAAAAGCGATCGAAGCAATAAGGGAACTTGCGCATGCAGTCAGCAATAAGATTCCCATTATAAATCTGCCTAATGACGCAAAGCCCTCGCTTGTTACACTATACATGGTAATAAAATTGTATATCATAAAAGGAAACAATACAATTGCAGGTATATATTTTACATATCTTATTTTTTTAAACAATAGATTTAATATAAAAGTTATTATAATCGCTGCTATGAATATTATAATCAGTATGAGAGCAAAATCCATAAAAACTCTCCTTTCTTTACCGTTTATGATTAGACGAATGAAATAACTGATATGTTCCATAACGCTACTACTGTCACCAGATACAGTCCTCTATATTCTTATTTTTGTATTCACGGGCCTAGGAATACTAAACTACCATTTTCAGCTCATTTGTTTCGATAAGCCGGCAGTCGAATTGTTACTGATGTTCCATGTCCTATTTTGCTTTTTATATCTATTGTTCCCTGATGTGCCGTTACAACCTGCTTGGCAATAGCCATGCCAAGCCCTGTCCCTCCTGTGGGAACATCCGTCGTGGTTCCCCGATAATAGCGGTCGAACAGGTGGCTGATGCTTTGTTCGTCCATTCCTTTTCCATTATCCGTTATCTGCATTTCTATATGTGTATTACTGTATACCTGAATGGTAATTTCCGTACCAGCAGGATTATGCACAACCGCATTGACCAACAGGTTTGAAAAGGCTCTTTTGAGCAACCCGGCATCACCCATTACATAAAGGGATTCTTCCTCTCCAAGTATCTCAAAGGTATTATCTTTAACCGAAGGCATATTTGCTGTTTCCGCAACCACTCTGCGGATTAGTTCAACCAACTCGATTCTTTGTGAGGAATATTCAATGCCATAGGCCTGATCCATACGAAAGGCAATTCCAAGGTCATTGATAAGTTCCTCCATATGGGTGGATTTGTCCCGGATAAGTTTCAGGAATTCTTTCTTTTCGTCTGCGCTCCATTCATGTTCCTCCGACAAAAGCATGTCAGTATAGCCGGAGATATAGGACAATGGAGTTTTTAGGTCATGGGTGACACCAGCTGCCCATTCCTGCCTCAATTGCTCAAACTCTTTTCGTTTCCGCTCATTCTCTTGCAATGTCACGGAAAGAGATTCAAGATTCGCATAGACTTCCCTGTATAGGCGGTTAGAAGGAGATCGAAATCGTTTTTTATTGACAGAAATAAGATACTCTCCGCTTGACAGTTTTCTTATTTTTACTAAAATATCAGCCATTGGACGCGCAATATAATAGCCATAAAACAGGCAATATAGGAGGTAAGCCGTAATAATAATCCCTGTTGTCAGATTGACAATAAAGGGTTCCATCGGCTGCTTTAGCACGACAATATAGAAAACCGCCGGCAGCGAAGCGAATAAAAATAGCAATATCTGATGTAGTATAAAATTCAAGGTAAAGCGGACGATTAGCTTACCATTTATAAAATTTATTTTCATATCGTCCCACCTTGCTTGGGCGGGATAAACTTATAACCAATCCCTCTTAAATTGACAATGAAAGAAGGGTGTTTTGTATCCGGCTCAATTTTCTTACGCAGTCGCATAATATGGATGGAAACCGTTTTTTCATCACCAATACTTTCATAGCCCCATATATGCTCGTATAACTGCCCGGCGGTAAATACCTGATTGGGATGATCAGCCAAGAAAAGCAGAAGCTCAAATTCTTTAGCCGGACAAGTTACTTCTTGCCCATTCACCCACAATTGCGCAGCCTTTCTATCAATGAGAATAGAACCGAAACGGTAAATCCCTGATGCCTGCAAAGCGTTTTGATATTGTCCTTGTCTACGGAATTGAACATTGATACGAGCGGCAACCTCCAAGGGGTTAAAGGGCTTTGTAATATAATCATCTCCTCCAATCCCAAGACCGGTCAGCTTATCTAAGTCACTTGAACGGGCGGTAAGAAACAATATGGGAACAGCGGTATGCTGCCGTATTTCCTGACATAACCTAAATCCGTCTGTATCAGGCAACATCACGTCCAATACAATCAAGTCATACAGATTCCGTCTAATTTTTTCCATTGCTTCCTGTCCTGTAAAGGCACTGCTGATGGAAGTGTATCCTTCCTTGCGAAGTATGGTTTCCAGCATCTTTACAATTCCGGGCTCATCATCGACAATGAATATTTTTTGTAGATGCATCCTTCCTTTCTCCTTTCCTGTTATTGATAATTTCTATTATCTATCAAATTTTACAAAATAGCCATCATATGGACACATCACGCTTTTTGAAAACCATCCAGCTTATAAAAGTTAAAGCAAAAATGTATGCAAACAATACAGAGATTGAAAATCCCAGCGTCATTTCAGGTCTGGCCGGAAGATGGAATATATACAGGCTGATATCGCTGTTGGCAAAGGGAAGGTATTTTAACCCCTCCATTTTAGCTGTCGCTTCAATCATGGAATTGCCCACTATCATAATAAATAAAGAGATCCCAACCGCCAGGGCGCTATTGCGCAAAATTGTTGATACTGCGAAAGCAAGAGTTACATAGCCCATGACAGGGAAAATGCTCAAACCGTACATCTTTATTACCTGCATCAAGACATTTTGCTGAACAATTTGCCCCTGCCGGTTTAAGAATAAATCGGTGGTATGAATGTCACCCAATCCATAAAATAAAGCGTTCGTTGCATATCCGAACACAACTAATAGTGCCAACATTACAACGGCAAACAGAGATACCGCAATATATTTTGAAAGCAGGATTTTTGTTCGGCTATGGGGACGGATCAACAGGAGCTTCATCGTTCCGGCTGTGTATTCCCCGGCGACCATATCCGCAGCAATGACGATGGCAAAGATTATGACCATTTCCATTAAGCCGGAAAAAGTCAACAGAGCCGACCACGGATTGTTGGGAGACGTGGGTATATCATTCTCTAAACGATACTCGGCTATCTTTAACTTGTTTTCAGCGTCGGCACGCAATGCAGGAGATAATTCTGTGATTTTTAAGCGTTCCTCGTACTGATGTGCAAGCTGTATTGCTTCAGCCCGCCAATCTTCTGAGGACTTCGTGTTCATTTTTCCAAGAACAGACGCGCCTATTGTGACGGCAACTAACAGCAGTAACAGAATCCATGTAAGTTTCCGGCTGTATATTTTCATGCTTTCGTTGGCAATTAACCCACTCATTTTTTATCCTCCGTTATCTCCAAAAATTTATCTTCCAAGGTCTGCTCCTGCATTTGGATACTATATACCTGAATGCCCGCATCCATTAAGAGCCTATTGACTGCCGGGATTTCGTCTTTGTTCATCTGAATGAGTAATTGCCCCGGATTTTCTTCCGGTAAAGTTATTTTGTTCAAAGAAGCAATCAATCTTTTTGCCTGTTCTGTTTGTGCGGGTTCCACAGTAACGCAAACACGGGAAGCCCCACCTTTATGAACAAAGTCCTTTATGTTTTGTATACTGACCAGCTTTCCAGCTTGCAGAACACCCACCCGGTCACACATTAATTCCATTTCGGAAAGCAGATGGCTTGAAACGAAAACGGCAACGCCTTCCTCATGAGCGAGCCTTTTCAGATAATTACGCAATTCATGAATCCCTGCAGGGTCAAGGCCATTTGTCGGTTCATCCAAAATCAGAAGCGAGGGGCTGTGCAAAAGGGCTTGTGCAATTCCTAAACGCTGACGCATTCCGAGGGAATAGGTTTTTACTTTGTCGTGAATCCTGTCTTTTAGTCCAACGATTTCTACAATTTCGCTAATACGGGCTTTAGTGACACCGGAAACCATTCTCGCATAGTGCTTCAAATTCTGATACCCTGTCAAATATTTATACAAATCTGGATTTTCAACAATGGCTCCTACATTCTGAATCGCCTTGTTGAAATTTTTTGTAATACTTTGTCCTTTAATGAGAATATCGCCCTGACTTATCTTAATCAGTCCCACCATCATGCGAATAGTGGTTGTCTTTCCTGCTCCATTAGGGCCTAAAAAACCGAATACCTCCCCAGCTGGAATATCAAAAGAAAGATCGTTCACGATATTTTTACTTCCAATTCTTTTTGTTGCATGTCGCAACTGCACTACTGGCATTTGATCCATATATCCATTTCCTTTCTATCGGCATTAAAAATACCTTTTCGGTAGTTTCAAGCAGATTATAAAAACCGAAAGTAAACGGACGGTAAACGGAAAACAAACACGGCACAAACTTTCATACACCTAATCTTAAGACAGTAGCCGCGGAAGGAAATAAGTAATATATTTACCCTTGTCATTCGTGTTTCCTACATTCGATTTTGGGGAAAGGGAACCTAAGTAAGGAAATAGCTGATTAAGAAGCAACCGGAATGGTAAAATAAAATGTTGTTCCAACATCCAGCATACTTTCAGCCCATATCTTGCCGCCGTGATTTTCTATTACTTTTTTGCATATGGCGAGTCCAAGTCCTGCACCGCCAAAATTTCTTGAACGGGATTTTTCAGAACGGTAAAAATGGTCAAACACATGAGGCAAATCCTCTTGTGATATACCTATCCCATTATCTTGGACAGAGATCTTCAGGTAACCGCTATCGACACCTGCCTGAATTGTTATCGTTCCATTTTCATCTACATACCTTTTTGCATTGCTGATTAAATTATCGAAAACCTGTGCAATACTATTTTCATTGGCATAGAGGCGTACCGAAGGAAACGGTTCTATAACCTTAAGCTGCACCGCCTGATCGGCAAATTCAATTGCAATGGGATTGATTACAGTTTCAAGCAGCTCTCTGGAATCACGCATACAGAGCGCATCTTTTTGGTCATTTATATCCAGTTGAGAGTATTGAAAAAGGCTCTCTATCAAATTATCAAGGCTTTGTGTTTTGTTTTTTATGACAGTAATATACCTGTTAAATCTCTCCCTGTCATGAATGATACCGTCCTGCAATCCTTCCACATATCCTTTGATGGAAGACATCGGAGTACGCAAATCATGTGAAATACTGGCAATCAGTTCTTTGCGGGAATATTCAAGAGCTGCCTGTTTTTCCAGCGACGTTTTTAGTTGTTTTCTCATCAAATCAAAAGCAATACATAAATCGCCCATTTCATCGTTTTTTTTATAATTCAACACAAATTCAAAATTTCTATCCATTATTTTTTTTGTTGCTAGATTTAATTCATTTAACGGCTTTAAAATGCTAGAGGATATAATCCAGCCTAAAATAAGAGCACAAATGCAAAATGGAATTAACAGAGCCAGTATGATTTGGACAGCAATCAAAACCACGGGGGTATTTTGTGTATGAAATCCAGTAACCAACACTGCAAACGTAGGGAGGATCAACATGGAAAAAAAGGATATAATCAGCTTTTTCCGAATTCCAATTCTCATTTTCCGCTACCTCCAAATTTATAGCCAACTCCCCAAATGGTTTTAATAAATTGAGGTACGGAAATATCGTCTTCTATTTTTTCCCGGATTTTCTTAATGTGGATTGTTACGGTGTTTAAATCGCCATACTCATTAAATCCCCAAACATTCTCATAGATTTGCTGGCGGGTCAAAACTTGGTTAGCATGTAAAGCTAAAAACCGTAAGACTTCAAATTCTTTTGTAGTAAAATCTACATACTTATCGTTTAATTCAACCGAATAGGCCTGCAAGTTTATTTTTAAATTTTGGAATGATAGTACATCACTCTTATCGGCAGGTACAGAGAATTGATTATATCTTCTTAGTTGAGCCTTTACCCTTGCTACAACCTCTCCCGGACTGAAAGGCTTAACCACATAATCATCAGCGCCCAGACCCAAACCTAGAATTTTATCAACCTCTGTTTTCTTTGCACTAAGCATGATAATAGGGATTGATGATTCAGCCCGTATGGTTCTGCATACTTCCATTCCGTCTAAGCCCGGAAGCATAATATCCAAAACAATAAGTTGTGGCTGGTATTCTCTGAAAAGCTTAATGCACTCTTTTCCATCAGTACTGATAATTACATCATATTGTTCCTCTTCAAGGTAATCTTTTATAAGCTCAGCGATTTCCAACTCATCATCTACGACCATAATTCTAATTTTCTGCACATTAGTTCCTCCTTGTATAAGTTATTATAACAACACATCCTTTCTTTTCATGAAAATTGCGCTGCTAATGTAAAATAGTACCACATATGCTATGATTACCACAATCTTAGCATATATTTGAACCAGCGTGGCATTATTTATAAACATTTCATGAAAGGTATTCATCAGATGGATGATGGAATAGTTGCTGATGTTTCCATACCTCTCAAGTAAGGGTGATATAATGAATAAGGCTAACGCAGAACCAATGGTTATACCTATATTTTCGGTTATCAAAGCGATAAATATGACCAACATACCAAATCCGGCACTTGGAAGTATGGAAGCAATCGTCAATTTCAGTGTTATGGCAATACTATTCCCGTCAATCGGAACACCTTGAAACAGAAGCTGATTACCCCAAGTAAATACGATGGTACCAGTAATATATGCGGTTATTACCGTAAAGCAAACAATAGCCATTATAGATGCCAGCAGTGCTATGGCTTTGGCACTAATAAATTGAATACGGCTTACCGGACGTAACAGCACCAATTTAAATGAACCGTTTCTATATTCATCTGCAAACATATCCGCGACAAGTACAGCGATGAACATTACCATGATAATAGAATTACCTCCAATCATTTCTAGTGGAAATGATTGACCATTAAGCGGAAAGACAACTTTCCCTTGTGGCAAAAATTTATATTGAAAGATTTCTACCAATTGAAGCGCTAAAATAGCTCCCATGAAAAGGTAGAATTTTCTTAGACGGAAAACCTTATATAATTCATTCTTTACCAATCTTAACATTAAGCTACCTCCTAAATTTATTTTGAAATGTTAATATAAGATTTCTTTTTTCTTAAATTTGCAGAATGAAAGTACAGAGAATACTGTCAGATAAATTGCGATAATTCCAGTGCTTTGAAGCGCTAATTGCCAATCCAGAGTATGGACAAAACTTTCGTGGAAATATACAATATGATAAGCAAGGGAATAGAGAGCAATTGATTCAAAAACGTTTAAATTTAACCCAATCGTCATAATTACCAGGGAGCTTATAACTGCCAAGCTCATATTACTGGATAATACCGCAATAGAAATCACAAACATTCCATATGCCATATAGGGAAGAATTAATAAAGCATTAGCCCCTAAGGTGAGCAATACCCCCTCTATAGGCGTGTATAATTGTCCTGCATATTCTGTTCCATTACCCCATCCCAAAAAATAGGTTCCTATTACATAAGAAGCGATGATGAAGAAGAGTACCATAATAGATATAAATACAAATAGCGAAGCAATTTTCGCTTTCATCAGCTGGCTTCTAGTAATAGATCGCAGCAAAGAGAGCTTTAATGTTCCCTGTCTGTATTCATTTGCAATACTGTCACCAATGAATATTGGTATAAAAATAACCATAAATTGCGAAAGTATATTGATTAGGACTAGTGGTGCGGATTGTCCATGGGTAAATGTCCAGATCGTACTTTCAGAACCGGGCTGGTAGTTATACAAATTCAGCATAAGAACAGCTAAAATGATTGCCGCAAAAACATACAATTTTTTTGTTCTAAAGAGCTTATAAAGCTCATTTTTTAATAGCTTTATCATCATTAAACACCTCACTCTCCGGTAGCTTCAAAATAGAGCTTTTCCAACGAATTATCTGTTGGATTTCCAACCAATTCTTTTATACTGCCTTCAACAAGAAGTTTTCCATCATTGATAATGCCTATACGATTGCAAAGCTGCTGCATTTCATGGAGCAAATGACTGGATATGAAGAAGGTGATGTTCTTTTCAGAAGAAAGCTGAACAATCATTTCTTTAATCTCTTTCATACCTTGCGGGTCAAGTCCATTGGTCGGTTCATCGAGGATGATTAGTTGGGGATTATTCAAAAGTGCATTGGCTATCCCCAAGCGCTGCTTCATACCTAATGAATAGGTTTTGACCTTATCTTTCGCTCGGTTTGTTAGTCTGACGATTTCCAGCACCTCATCAATTCTGCTTTTATTAAGACCTGGTACAAGATTTGCCATTAATGAGAGATTTTCATGTCCAGAGAGATAGTCATAAAAAGTCGGTGATTCCACGATAGCACCAATTTGTGAAATGGCGCGTTTGAAGTCGGTTTTTAAGTTGTATCCATTAATCATAACATCCCCGGAATCAGGAAAAATGAGGCCGGTAATCATGCGTATTGTGGTAGTCTTTCCCTGTCCATTACGTCCAAGAAAACCGTATACATCACCTTTCATAACTTTTAGGTTTAGATTGTCAACAATTTTTCTACCGCGGAACGATTTTGTGAGATTACGTGTTTCTAATAAAGGATTTGAAATCATAAGGTATTTTCCTTTCTATTACTTATAAACAGTTTGTTTTCTTTTTTATTATCCAATCCAAAAATAAAATACTGCTTTTGAAAAAATAAACTGGTAATAGAAATTTAATTAAAATTTCATAAACTTTCTTCTTCCTTGTGCGCGTCATGTGCATCCCACTGGTAGAGCTTTTTATGTAATAGGACGCCATTTCCTTTTGCATAAAAAAAGGGCCATGCTTTTCATTTTTTATAAAAACATAGCTCCTATTTTTAATTTGCATCAAAAATCTCTTTCGTTGGCAAACTATGGACAAATATAATAACTTCCGTTATCAACCTAAGGGAAAAGTCTTTTAATCTTTTTATAATCATCCGTCTTTGTGGGTCGCGCATAAAGATCCCCTTTAACATCTTAAGCTTTTAGCATTTCCTCAAAGAAATGTAATCCTTTTCTTCAATTTGTAGTGCGGTAATTTTTCTTGATATTCTTTAGACCAGATGCATTGTGCTGACGAGGCTGTATGTGACAACGTTTTTCAGTCTAAATTGCTTCACAAATAATTAATCAACAAGGTCATTTTGGAATCTTGAAAGATGCTCATACGGAAGAATAAGTCTTCCCCGGTATAGGCCACAACCATCGTTAATAAGTGAATTATTCACCGCTGAAAACATATTTACATCCAATTTCGACAATTCAAGCTGCTGCAACATGATGCCTCTTTCATAAGCATCATCAAAATAAATATTTTCTCCTTTTGGAATTGCATCCCGTTTAGCTCTTTCTCTTTCCTGTCGTTTTTCGTAACCTAAATGATTAGCAGGACCAATTTCAGCAAAATCATCCATTTCTTTTGTACGAAGTTGTACTTCCACATAACAACGTGCAATATTATCATAAAATGTTATATGCAGCGAACGATAGCCATTAGACTCTGGATTTACAACGTAATCCCTATAATATGGGCTTACGCTCTCTCTTAACAAAGGCGATTTTTCCTGTCCCTTGAAAGAAGCTATTTCTGCAGTAAATCCGCGTTCCTCCATGAAACCAAGCAACTGGTTGGCAACATCATATAGATATTTATTTTCTTCATCCGCACAAATCTCACCTTCCTTCAGATGACATTTGGGAAGAGAAATCACGATTCTGTATGCAATCAGGTCCCGAAAACAGTTTAAATAGTTTTTCAGTTCAGGAAGAGAAGGATAATTGCCGTATTTAACATAATACTCGTAAATATATTCCACAATGTATCCGTTAAATTTTGCTTCCGCTCGTATCAGGGATTTAATTCGACCCTTAAAAGTAAATGCAAGAAAAGGATATTCATTTGCCATATATTTATAGAATTCCCGAATCCGCTGAGATTGCGACGTCAGGAATTCGTTGTGCTGTAAAAGTTCCGCAATTTGAAGTAGAAAATTACTGTGCACAAGATCAATCTGATTATGAGTTTCTTTCGATGACTGTTTCAAATCCTCAGTAAATCTCTGTAATATCTTAAGAACAGTATCGCCTGAGTATAAATAATCATTTAATTTTTTCATTATAGGTTTTCCGCATCTGTTCATTTTTTCACAGCTGCACTTTCCTTTCCTAAGTACTTAAATATCTATTTATCAAATATAATCAATATGCCTCGATTTCGTTATGTAGAAACCTACTCCATTAATAACGATAGTAGGATTTCATATTTTTACGGCTTTATTCCTGTGTTAATATCTGCCTTCTTTCCAGCAGCTTCATATAAATCCTTCATTTAGGATAGCAACCAATCAATCAAATTCAAAGATTTTATTCCGTCATAAGAATTGATATAATTTCTATCCATTGATAATACAATTTTTTCATAGTTATCCGGTATCATACGCAGCGGACGAAGCTCACGCTCACGTGTTTCCATCGACTGCATACTCTCTGTCACCTGAATATATAACTTGTCATCTGGTTTTTCTGCCACAAAATCCACTTCAGTTTCACCAACCTTACCAATATAAACATGGTAGTCACGGCGAATCAGTTCTAAAAATACAATGTTTTCAATAATATGACCGCGGTCAACATCACGATAACCAAGGAGCATATTTCTAAAACCTATATCTATAATGTAATTCTTACCAAGTGTCTTCAGCAGCTGTTTGCCTTTTATGTCATATCGACCAACGGAATAAAAAATAAAGGCACTGCGCAGCATAGCAATATATTTATCGATAGTCTTTCCGGCAATATTTTTTCCTTTGCCCCCCATGATATCCCCTTTATTGGAGAGGACATTTCCTATACTGTCAGATCACGATAACGCAGAGATTCCAGGTTCATGTGAATAATGTGTGAATCCAGCACATTATTCTCTGTTAGGTATTGATGATATAAGTCAAGCAACGATGATTTGCCGCATCTGCGGATTCCCGTAACGATTTTAACCAAATTAACATCTTTATTTTCAATAAGCTGTTGTAAATACTCAGGGCGGTTGATAAGTCTAAGCATAATGCACCTCCTTAATTTCTTATCTTTATTATACCCAAAAAACAAAAAAGTAAATAGTTTCAGACTTACAGGTCTGTAACTATGAAAATTCAAGTTGCTGTGCCTTGGCGTGAAATAAACTGATATGCTTAAACAGCAATTATCAAAGCATAACTGTCAAAATTCTTTGTCTGTAACTCTCCACCTAACCAATATTCCATTTTTAAGAATATCAGCCCAGGAGGATTTTCAGTATTTGGTGTAATTTCATGTATCTTCTCATCATCAAACTTTAAGATAGCCTCGTTACTATAAGGGAGCCTGCCCTCTGTACGAACCTGTCGGAAGTTCCGACAAGTTGATTGCCCGTCCAATTCATTTTCCTCATAGATGTATTATATAGAGGACTTACGGTCTGCATTTTCCGTTTTTTTCTTTTCTCTTTCAATGGCTTGCAATGCTTCTGTTTTACTTCCGGTGGTAGATCGAATCGAGAAAGCAATGTTCACAATATGATCCGATATTCTTTGCAATGAAAACAGAACGGAATAAATACTTTTTGACACCTCAACCGGGTACATTCCGGAACTTAGGCGTACCACATGTTCGTTGCGCGTAGAGGATATCAGTTTTTTAATTTCCTTGTGAAGGTTTGAAATTTTTCTAAAATTTTCAGTTCTACGCTTTGTAAACGCATCAAACCCTAAGTCGAACATTTCGGATATATGCCCGTAGATTAGGTCAAGCTCATCTTTGGTCTGTTCTAAAAACTCCACATTATTTTCCTTCATGTAACTGGTTTCTTTTACCAAAAGTACCGCGTAATCACCCAAGCGCTCAATATCGTTTGTTACATGATGCAATCCGCCGATCAGCTTTTCGTCATCAGCAAATTTAGTAACTGATGAAATTTTGATAAAAAAGCTTGTGAGCTTATTTGTTAAGAAATCAATACGATATTCAACATCGGCAATTTTTTTGCTTTCGCTCATATCTTCGTTGACCAATGAAGCAAAGGAACGATCAATATTCTCCTTTGCGAGAATCGCCATATCGTGCAATTCCTTTAATGCTTGTTCAATGGCTACCGCCGGAGTTTGCAAGAAACGCTCATCAATATATGACAATTCTTCCAACTTCTGTTGCTTATCTTTCACTAAGCTTGTCACCAAATTGACTAACGGGTCGATAAATACGAGTAATACTAAGGTGTAAAGAGTATTATAAATCAGGTTAAATGTTGCAAGGCTAAACTGGGGGTTTCGGGGGAATAGACTTTCAAACATATTGCTAATGGGTGTTCTGAAAAGGCCCAGAATAATAGAAAAAGCTATCGCGCCAATTACGCTGGTAATCAGATGGAATAATGCGATACGTTTCCCGTTGGCGTTCGTGGACAGGGAGGCCATAATGCCATCGCTACAGGTTCCTATATTTGCTCCCATCACTAAGAAAAACGATTGATCTATATTGTGGATAACTCCCGTAGCCAAGAAAGCTATAAAAACACCAGTTGCTGCCGTAGATGACTGTATGATGCCCGTAAAGAGAATTCCTAATATCACCAGCAAGATAGGGTTTTGCATGATTTCATATTTGAATACTTTAGAGAGTTGAATGCTCAGCGTCGAATCTGATCCACCGATTGCGGTTTCCATCACTTCCATCCCGATAAACAGCATTCCAAATCCGATTAAAAATGGCGCAATTTTATTAAGGGTTTCGTTATTAGTGGAAAAAACAATGATGACACCGACAAACGCAACCGCTGCAAAAACAGAGCTAATGCTAAAGCCGCCTTTGCTGATGCCTGAAAGGGCAAATATAAATGCTGTAAGAGTGGTACCTACTTTTGCACCTAAGATAAAACCTGAGCCTTGCTTGACTGTTACAATATCCGCGTGAGCAAGTCCGACTGTCATGATCGAAGCGGCTGAAGAAGATTGAACAAGTACGGTAGCCCCGATTCCGATTCCGTAATTAAAAACTCTGTTTTTATTGATTTTTTTGAAAAGATTTCGTATTCCTGATCCTGCGCTTCGTTCCAAACCAGCGCTCATCTGCTTCATGCCAAACATAAATACAGCGACTCCACCTAACATAAGCAGTAAATTCATTAAAATTTCCATTATTTTTCTCCCTATTTGTATTATCTATTTCTTACTTCACCTTATATAGCAGACAGCACGTCTCAACATGCCTTGTATGTGCAATAATGATGCCCATCGAACCTGATACCCCCTTGGCGTCAGGGTATATTTTCAATAATTTCGACGCTCAATCAATTTTTTTAATAAATAGCTATATTGATTATAGCATAGCAACTCTTATTTATCGATGTTTAATTTAGCAAAGATAAAAGCTCCCAGCAATAAAGCCCTCATCGTACCGATGAGGGCTTTATTGTTAGCAGTTTTTTACTTTTTAAACTTTCAAGTTCCCTTTTACCTTCCTCAATATCGCTTTTTTGGTTAATTATTTGAACAGCCTTCATTTGTCCTTCATGTTCTTTTCTTTTTTTCCTGGTTACGGACCACATTGAGATTGCCAAAAAAATACCGCCAATAGCTGGATTAAGTGTTTCCTTTATCTCGCCGAAGTTGTAGCATCGTATTGTTCCCGTTGTCTAAAATGTCGTTTATTTCGCTAATAACACCTTGAACTTGATGAAACGAAGAAACCTTCATTACCTTATGACAAAAGAGATATGTTTTCCACGCAAAAGTGTTCTCGTTACCGTCAGTTGCACAATTCAGAAGTTCCTGTAATTCGGAGTATTCACGGCTTAATCTCCAAAGGTAAAACTTACCGACATTATCCAAGTCTTGATGAAATGGGTTGTTATGTGCTTGCATATATTGAGTATATTTATCAAGTGTATTGATTTCAGCTGGCAACTTGAATAACAATACCTCAACACTTCGTTCGAACGGATTTCCGGGAATATGCACGAATCTACTCAGCACAGCCAAAATGAGAACAAGTAATAAAACCGTTGCGCCGATAATCATAGAAAAACTTACCATTATTGTTCCTCCTTCATGAAAAGTCCGCAGGAGATGGGAATCATCTCCCGTGAACTATATTGGATATGCTAAAACTACTCAGTTGCCTTTGCGTTATTTATATTCACATCCCACACGGCTGCATTGGACGCATCCGCTCCGGTCTGTGCTCCGGGTGTCCCATCCATTTGGGCTGCCACACTGGTCAGTCCTGTATCGCCGCTCCCTGTACGGGTAATGGTTACAGCATAATATTTGATGGTGGTTGCATCCTGGGCAGTTACCCTGATATATATGGTTGTGGCTCCGCTTGCCGCAAGTGCTATGGTGTCCGTTCCTGTTACCTCTGTACCAAATCCACTGTCGGAGTACAGGTTCTTGACTGCCCCTGCTGCTACTGTGATATCCGCAAGCCCAACAGCTTCCTTTTCGTTATTTACATTCACCTCCCACGCCACTGCATTGGACGCATCCGCTCCGGTCTGCGCTCCGGGTGTCCCATCCGTTTGGGCTGCCACACTGGTTAAACCCGCGTCATTACTTCCTGCGCTGTTGATGGTTACAGCATCTTCCAGTTGCTGTTCTTCCTCCAATGTATTTTCGTCAATCGGCTTAGGATTGCTGCGTATATCCGAAGAAACCAAATCGACATCACTGATTTCATCGGATGACCTTAATGCCCTAAGACCAACAGAAGCCGCGGCACTCTCGTAAGACATTGTATTAATCGGCGTAATTACAGATGAAACGCTGTCATACTCGAATACTTTCCATAGCGTACCTTCGCCTTGTGGAACGGCAAACGTATACAACGGCAACATTGATGCCCCGACAAAAACTTGAACATATGCGCCTGAATTTGCCAATCTATTCGCACCGCTTGAATCGTTGCGGTCAGTATAATTGTGGACATAGAACGCATACACGCCGTCTGTAGGTGTGTAAATAGTCGTTGTTTCCGGACCATAGCTTGTTGTATCGTCAAGGTCTAAGTCTGCCATCTTCACACCATTCGAATAATATGACTTATTCGAATAATATGTGTGGAACCTTCCACCGCCTGCTTCAGGACCCACGAGGTGTGAATCCAGGTCAGATGGAACCTCTCCCCAGCGTAGTACAATACGCAGTTGATTTGCGTTTAGTGAGGTAGTAACCGCGCCGTTTTGCGCCGTTACCGTCTTGTTGCCGAGAACCTTGATGTCAAAGCTGTTTGACAGGTATCGCTCATTTTCATTGCTTAATGTGCGATTGTCCGTAATCTGAACGCAGTAGTTACCGGCGGGAAGAAGCCCAGTGCCATAACTGCCATCAGATACTGTCGTTATCGTACTGACGATGTCCCCGTCAGAAATGTTCCCAATACCCGCTCTGATGGTCAATGTCAAGTCCGAAACTCCTTGACCAGTCAAAGCATCATAGATTAATCCGGAAGCATAACCATCGCCTGAAAGCTCGTTGGGTATACATTCCAATGTGGCATTGTAGTAGTTAATTTGCCCCTGCTTAATCATAATAGTTTGCCGTATAGCAATGTAATCATCTTTTGATACATCCACATAGTACAGCCCTGCAGGAATCCCGGAAATCGTATATCTTCCGTCGTTTCCGGTTATCGTGGACTTCACAACTACATCTGACCCTGTAATTTTCGTTATGCTGACTGACGCTCCGCTTAACGGATTATTGTTCGTATCGTTAGTATCCGCATCGGCGATGGCTATCTTTCCTGTAATGCTATTTTCGTACAAAGTATCAAGAATAGCATCAATAGTCGCTTTGCTTCCGCTGACAGAGATATTTCGTGCAGTATAGGTTGTATATCCTTCTTTCTCAAAGGTCACATCATAAATACCTTCAAGCGTATTGCCAATTTCAAAGTACCCGTTTTGGTCGGTTGTAGCCGTCTTGGGTGTCGAATTAGCTGCGTCTGTCCGTTTCAGTGTGACTTTTACACCCGGTAACTTGGGATTGTTGCTATTATCCCTATCTTCATCAGATGCAGCTACGGTTCCAACTACTTTTGCACTTGAAACACCCTCTTCAAAGAACATACGCTCCCACTGGAATTTCTTTTCCAAGCCGCCGCTCCAATTAAAGCCTTTGACAAGTAGGCGGATATCGCCATTTAAGCGTGCCCCGACACCTTGTGCAAAATACGCTTCACCATCTACGCTAACGCCCGTAGTCCCAATGCTTGCACTTCCATTAAGTTCGGCTTCAGCGCGATAGAAAACTACGCCGCTAATATCAGCAGGCATAATTCCTGCAATCATAACGCCTGCATCTAAACCGCCGCCGATTTCCAACTTGGCTTTAGCCTCGCCTTCAAGTTTTACCTCAAAAGAGGCCTCATCTTTGTCAAAAATTTCGAGTTGTCTGTCAAAGGGCATACTATAACTTTTCTGTCCAAGGTTATTACTTAATGAGCCGTAAGCCCCCGAAAAGTTTTTCTTCTGCAAATTAAAGCCCTTTTCGACATCTGTGGTTTTGTTAAATGTCAGCGTTAATGTACCCTCGACGCTTCCGTCTAAATCCATAATAATATTGACTAACAATATCGGGTCAAACGGAACGGCTATTGATTGGTCGGAAACGCTCTTTATACGTCCAACAACAGGTGTTCCAGATAACCTTATACCAAACGTTGCAAGCACAACCTTTTCGCTGAAATCCACGCCTTGAATGGATAAGCCCATAAATTCACGCTTGTTATTAAAACCGTTGTTCATCGCCTTAACAAAGTCTTTGGTATCTATCGATGCATTGTACTTTGCTTTCAGTTCTGAAATTTCCTTATAGCTAATTTTTGACATTATCTGTTGTGGAAGGAGGTCAAAGCTCCACGGCAACAAATCCGGATGCCATTCGATGCCTCCGGTATACTTCAATTTTTCGATACCAAATTTACCACCCACCTTGATTTGGTCATTCTCGGTTTCTATATTTCCGTCACGGTCGTAAATTACAGTATCATTCAGCTTGACCAACAAATCGGTTGTCTTTTTGTTTCCATCCGCAGACTCCGAGAACGTAGGAATTATTGCTTTCAGCAGTTCCTGCGGCTGAAAACCCGGTTGCGGGAATTTGGTTTGGGCAGTTGTTTGCGCAAGTGTTTGAGGGATAGTGCTAAGTAGTCTTGCCCTATCGTTTTGTACCGGCTCATTAAACAATTGGATAGTAGCTTCTTCCTCTTGCCTATTGATTGCAGGAACATACTCAGTACCGTCAGGCAAAAGAATAAACGATATTGGATTATCGTTATCAATTCCACCCGAAAAATCCATACGGACATCGCCGTCAAACAATTTATCAAGTGTTACTGTTGAGAAGTATACTACTTCATAATCAGCGGTTGGATAGTGTACATCATCACTATCCTCTGTCTTGCAAATCTCTCCTGCAAACCCCGTCACAAACTGGTTACACTGAGGAATGATATATGTGTCACCAATAGACAACGAGGTATCCTTTATCCCAGTAACAATCGGCGAATCCTCTGTAAAGAGAACGCACATAAAATCATCATCATAAGTGTCGGTATCATCACCAATAGTCCAAACATCTATGATACTGTCAAATATTTGCTGGTAGTCCTCAACATCAGAGGTTTTAACTGTTGGAACAAACTCAACGGCATCGCTCAATCTGTCAATATAAACCTCCACAACATTACTGTTATTGCTACTGTCAACGGCGGTTATTTTGACGACATTACCACCTATGTTTAATGGAACGGTTACTTCAAAATTAGTCGTACCAACTACCTTTAACACTTGTTCCTCCGAGCTAACGGGTTTATTCACAGCAGAAACACTTTTCAAGGAGATATTATCCGTTGCAGATCCCCTTAGCGTGATAGAGGCCTCTGTTAATTGAATATTGCCGTTTTCCGTCTCAAGTCCTGTAGCAGCAACTGATACTTGCGGTGGAGTTGTATCTGATGTGGAACCCGGAGAGCCGCTGTTGCCGTCTGTGTTGCTGCCTGTGCCGGGAACCGGGGTTGCTGCCGGCTTTTCCTCCGTCTGAGTGGGGGGCGGAGTTACTCCTGTTTTCACATTCTTAATCGTAACGGATGCGAAAATACCGTTATTATGTACCTCTGCATTGGGAGCATCCACAACCAGTGCGGTGTTCTTATAGGTACCGTGGGGGATTGTAAAATCAATGGCTGCATCCGTCTTAATGGTAATGAGCGAAACACCGCTTCCGAGGAGCGCCATTAATTCTTCCTGGGTGGTTACCGTACCGTCCTTATCCACGACCTTAATCGTTACGGAATCACTTTTCCCACCGAGAGCCTTGGCGGTTATCTTAACCGTACCGGTCTTTAAGGTGGTGAACCTGCCGTTCTTATCCGGAACAGCGATTTTCTTATTGCTGCCGGTCCATGTAATCAGATCGTTTGACGTAGATGGTTTCAACGTTGTATTCAGATCGTAGGCCTGTCCAAGGTTCAAGGCAGTTACCTTGTTATTGATCTTAACGCTTGTAGCTGTTTTCCGTATGGTCACCTTGCAGGTAAGCTGATAGGTTCTGGCCGGTGCCTTGACGCTGCAGGTGATAACAGCCGTACCCTTCTTAACGCCCTTTACAATACCTTTCTTATCAACCGTTGCTATTTTCTTATTACTGGTCGACCAGGTATAGGCAGAGCCCTTTATCTTGTTCTTAACATTAAGATCCAGCGAAGCCTTTTCCAGGATATCCGCCGAGGTCTTAGTAAGCTTTGGTATGGTTGGTGTGGCAGCTGCACTGATGGTTGTATTAGGAACTGCTAACACAAAGAGCATGATAACAACCATAATCCTCGCTACCACTGTCTTCCGCACGTGTGTCATATGATTTTTCATGTTTATATCCACCTCTCCTTTTCTCTTTTATTTGCATATCGCTATAAAAAGTTCACCTTTCTATAGCTGTATTTTCAAGTATGCTAGACGCCGTCATCCATTAGAATACCATATTTTCCCTTTTCCTTCAAGATAATTCTTCCAACTTTATCCAATCCTTTTGGCCGAACAGGGCTATATTGCCTTGGCAAGTCAGACAAGAGATATTGACGCAAACTGGGTTGGCGAATCCCCATAAATGAGCGAAATTGAAGACACGATAAACCGCCCTTTGAGCATATTGGGCGGAACGTTTCGCACGGAAGGTTTTCGGGAATATGGGGATGAAAAATCTGCCGGGCTCTATATTGGTAAGAACGCGACAGGCGAAAAGACCGTTACGATGGATATTAACAGCATACCAGCGCTTTAATTTATATTTTTCTGCAATTAATGTATATTTTTCATTATATTAGTCGAAATATGTAACAAATCGGCGCCTTGCACAATATACTAAAGTGTAATGAAAAAGAAAGGGGAATAGATAATGGCTACACAATTATTTAAACTCGCAATCGATGCTACTACTACAACTGATGTTGACATCAACCCGGAAATCAATAAATATTTCTATCTGCTAAATGAAGACGACAGAACCGGCGGTGTTCTTACTATTCCGGCAACGAAATTTATAGATGATGCCGGCGATATCATGACCGCTAATCTTACGACTGCTACTACAGACAATGGATATTATCTGCTATTTATAAATGGTGTATTACAGCAATCCAGCCTATATACCGTTAATACTGATGGTTCCCAGGTTACTGTTAATGATGCAGAAACAATACCAGTTGGAGCTCCAATCACTCTCATTGTAACTAACTTTGCTCCAACCTCTGATTCTGACACCACAGTAACAACCTAATTATCAAATTTGGGATGTGTTATCCTTTGCACATCCCTTTTCATCTATAACTTACTTCTTATACAATAAATACGATAATAAAATATGTATTTACTTGGGGGTGGTCACTATGTTTGGAGATAACACACTTTCTTTAAATCAGAAAAAGAATCTATTAGATGCAGATGTTTATCAATATAATACTCTGTCTGATGGAATCAAAAAAATTTATACGAACGATGATGAATTAATTCAATATGGTGATAGAGGCATCCTCGATCCTAATGATGTCTCTTTTTTCAGCCTATTTATTAACGGAGTGCTGCAGCCAAAAGTAAATTATGAAATCCAAAAAGGCCTTCTCCTTCTTAAAACGGAAGACGTTCCTATAAAGGATTCTACTATTATTATCTCTTTCATTACTTTGGAAGATAAAAGTGCAAAATCAACGAAACTTAATTCTGCTCTGGTTGAAGGTATCCTTCCTTCCGGAGTAATTTCCTGTGGCCCTGTAACAGACATAAATATTCGTGTACAGGATAACATAAGCAATTACCTTCATTTGGAAAGTACTCTTTTGTGCGGACCTGAGTGCATTCCCTCAGGCTGTAACGGAACTTGGGAATTCACCTTAGCAATAAGTAATATAAGCCATATACCCATTACAAATATTGTTATAACAGATACAATTCTATTGGATTTAATCACTAATATTAAAAATACCTCTGTCTCCTGCGGAAGTATATTAATAAAGGCCGGGGTAATTATCTGGAATATTGATACACTGGACCTATGCGAATCCGCCACTGCTAATTTTAGAACAGAGGGTTTCTTTCAAGGGGAAGGAACTCGTTGTATTAGTAGAAGCATGGCATATGGAAGTACCGTCTCAGGTTCTGTAAACACTGATATTATTTGCATAAACCCTATCAATGTCAGCCAAGGATTAGAACTCACTCAAACCATTACCTCAGGTCCTACAAAAGTAAATGTTAATACAACCAATATATGGAGGGTAGAGATAAAAATATCTAATCTTAGTGCTAATACTGTATCTGGTATCCTAATAAGAGATATTCTGTTCATTGATCATATCAAATGTATAAAAATCATCAGTATTTCTCATGGAGCAGTAAATATATCAGGCAATGAACTTCTTTGGAAAATTGATGTACTAAGAGAATTAGATACCTCAGTTCTTATGGTAGATATCATAGGCTGCTTCTGCCGGAACGGATTTAAAACTCTAGGTATTGCCTTAGGCGTAGGGAGCGTGAATACCAAAAAAATTTTTTCTAATCTTTCTCAGGATTTTCAAATCGCAGTTTCTCCAAAGATGAATATAACAAAAAAGAAATTATTATTACAAGCCCATGTTTTTAATGAATCTATGAATACATTCTTAGGCCATCCTAAAAAATGGACTTTCACTCTCAATATTACTAACACAGACGATGAAATTATTAGCGATGTTATTGTCATAGACTATATTCTTTTAGATGAATTTAAGAACATAACGGTTAATTCTATAACATTGGGTAAAATATCGGTCTCTGATAACTCTATTATATGGAAGATCGGAAGGCTTTTGCCCTATGAAACTTTGACTGCTATTATTGAAGTTGATGGTTTATTCAATACCACAGGATACCGCTCAGTAAGCAGAGCGATTGCCGGCGGCTCAGATTCAAATTCATGTATCATATCCAATATAACTTCGGGATGTCCCGTCAAAGTTCTTTCCCGACGCGAATATGTAAAGTCCTTTGCCTGCAGCAATCCGGTTATTAACCCCGCATATGACATTTTTGAGCTGAAGACTTGTCTCAATTTCTTTCTGCAGGAAAATTTATTATCTGTTTACAAAAGGTCAATTGGTATTCATGGAAATAATGATTGTCCTGATATATTTGGTCACCTAACGATTGGGAAGTATATTGTATCAGGCCCCCTGAAAGTTAATGCAAATAAAATTAATACCTGGAGAGTTGAAATTAGAATATCCAATTATGGGTATGGTCCTGTTAATAATATTGTCATGACTGATACCTTACTATTAGATGATTTGACTTGTTTTAATCCCATAAGCTTTACCAAAGGTACTATATTTCAAAAAAACAATATAATAACCTGGGATATCGGAACTTTAAACTCCAGGAACACAGTAGTATTACTGGCAGAAATCACCGGCTCTTTTCATAAGGAAAACAATAAAATACTTGATGTTTCTAATCATCAATATAATACCATTTCAAATGGCATTAAAAAAGAATTTACAAATACCGATGAATTATTAATATATGGAAACTATGGTATACCTGATCCAAATGATGTATCCTTCTTTAACCTCTATATTAATGGGGTTTTACAGCCGGAAACTAATTATTCTGTCGAAACTGGTCTTCTAACCCTAACCACAGTAGAACCACCAAGAAAAAATGTACCCATTATTCTTGAATATTTCGTAATCAAAGACAAGGACAATCAACTGATCAAGGCGGAAACCTATCAGTATAATACCTTGTCAAATGGAGAAAAAACTTATACCGATGCTGACGAATTAACTGTTTATGGAGACCGGGGGATTCTGGATCCTAAACAAACTTCATATAGCAACCTTTTCGTAAATGGAGTCCTTCAACCAAGTATCAATTATTCCATTGAGCCAGGAAGCCTTACATTGACAGTTGAATATGCTCCTATGGAAGCATCTCCTATTCTGGTAAAATTTGTTTCTTTATATATATAAGAAATAAATAATCATTTTGGAAAATATATACAGATAATATTTTTCAAATAAATTCATATAATATAGAAGCTGTAAAGCAGCTTTCTATAAAAGGCATTGTTTTTGCGCGTCAATCCATACTATAGGTACATGTTTTTTGTCCCCTACACTATAAGTTATGAGAACAACCGCATCTGCATTGTACACCCCGATTACAGGAATGCGCACTATGTTCCTGTAATCGGGATTATATGGACTTTAAAATATATTGATAGGAGTTTATTAATGGGCAGCAATACAAAACTGATGAGTATCGTTTTTAATTTAGAAGATCCCATATTCACAAGAGAATATCCATCTGATATCATCTTGTTTCAAACCTTTACCACACTTCAAACCAATACACCTATATGGACACCTGGCACTGATAAGAGCATTTTCCTCACTGCATTACAGGTTTCCGCCCCGGCCCCACTGGTTGTCCAATTAAATAGAGGAAATAATGCTGCCTTTATGTCAATAGCTCTTACCAATACCCTTGCCACCTATGGTATAAGCTTCCCTTCACCAATTGAATTTAATCCTAATGAGACAATCTCCATTACAACCAGTACTGCAGGAACAGTTAATATTACCCTTTTAGGCTATGAGTTCTAATACATTGATGGACAATTCAAGGAGAGCTATATAATGAATCATAATATTCAAGTCAAGAATAGCATACCGGCAGCAAACCAACAAATCCTGTTATCTATAAAAAAAAGTTCTGATATCATTAATTATTATAGCTTAGGTATACAACCTTCAAAAACAATTCTTTGGACACCGGATCCACAAAAAAGTATTTATCTCACCTCTGTTCAAGTATCTGCTCCATTAGCAGTATCAATTTTATTAAGTGATGATGATACCAATTTTTTATCTCTTAGAATAACACAACCTTTTAGTACTGTAAGTCAAGGCTTTCCTTCAGCCTTCAAGCTTACAACCGGTAATTCTCTTATGCTGAGTACTTCTGATGAGGAAATATCATGTAATATTTACGGTGCTGTAACCGCTGCTCAAGTTGCCTATAATAGTAGAAGTGATTTCATTAATGTTAATAATACAATAGGGCTTTCCAACGGGACACTGGCTTCTCTAAACTCAGCTCTGCTTATTCAAACCCGGGGAAGGCTTGTCTTAGACTATAGTATGTTACCAACGCAATACAAGTATTTAGAGATTGAACAGGTTATAATAAAATATTATTGCCGCCTTAATCTAACTCTTGCTGTAGGTGTTAGTTCCATGATTCTTTATTGGCGGCCAAATACCCAGGTGAATTGGATTGAATTACAGCAAATAAGCCTGTCTATCATAGGATCTGCGAATTATTTAACCAACCCAATTGAACATGATATTACAGATATGGTATTGGGAGCACCTGACCCTTGGGAGGTAATCAATAATTTGCAAACATCCTTTGTCGGAACACATACTGGCCTAGGTCTTGGAAATACAGTACAGTTAGATGCTGTAGAAATTGAAATCTGTATGACAGGTAAAAATCAAATTACGATTTTCGGATATGAAGCTTAGTTTTACCGCAATATCGGCAGTCACGCCGATTGCACCATGAATAAGGATACACAGCACCGCACAAACAAAGGCTCCCCAGTTAAGCCATCTTTTCCTACTTGGATACCGCCGATTAATTTTATCACTGATTACCACATAATTAAAACCTTCAAAGAACCTCCAAGCGAGGGTAGTTACCAGTATCCCAATAATGTTTATCGGAAAGGCGCTTAATAATACATCTCGCATTAAAAACTACACGATAGCCAGTCAAAAAAATATTCAAGCCTTTTTGGCGAACGGAACAACTATTGCTCCATATTTTTTTGTCACGCCTTTTAATTTTAACATATCTCAATTGTATAATATCGCCTTATTATACTCCTCCTTTTTTAACATATAATTCTCTGTAAGCAAGATTATATATACCGATACTCTTTTATTTGTTGCAGTGTGCTGCCTAAGATACTTCAAACGAAACCATCCGATTCTAACTAAACCATAGAATCATTCTGCAATGCCTCACTCAAATTACACTGCAAGAGGCGCTTTCCGCCAATATAATATGCCAATCCAATAAATACAAAGATAAAAAGGATAAATATCATGATAGGAAGTACTGGCAGCACAGGAAGGAGCTCTGCCGGTTTCAGATAGCTTTCTGTGATTGCGAATATTGTAAATATGAAGGCAAGAGGTACGGTAATCAGCAGTGGTCGACCTGCAATTATAAGTACTTCAATCCAAAGCATTTTCTTTATTCCTGCCGGTGTAACACCTACCGAAAGATATCTGGCAAATTCCCGCTTTCGTTGATACAGGAAGCCTAGGGTATGAGAGAAAATATTCGCAATTCCGATGAGCGCCAGCAAGGTACAAAGCGCACCCACAATAGTCTTGTATCCCTTCCATAAATTCCTTTCTTCTATCTCATCCTGAATACGATTTGTGATATCTACCTTATAACTATCGGACAATCGCTCTCGTACATCGCTTTCTATCTCAGACACCACGGAATCATCCGATGCCAGAATTCGTAAATTGATATCCGCTTCAACCTCAGGCACCCATAGTCCCAACTTCTTCCATAGGGATGCCGGAATAATCTGAACCAAAGTATAATCCTCATACTCTTCACGCAATATCGGTTCTTCCTGCGTATATGCGAGCTGCTTAATCTTACCACCTGTTTCCTTTCCGGTCTCGTCGGTAAGCAATACACTCTGTGTGGTTTCCGTGATAAAAGGAATATATTCCGGGTATCGGAAGTTACTGTTTATGCTGTCCCATATATGGTTCAGCACAATAGCCCCATCCATCCCCGGTTCCACCCCTATCTGCCCGCAATATTCCTGAAAGCCATTATCATCCAAAATTACAATAGGCACTTTTACAAGCCATGCTCCGTCAGTCATCATCCCAGCGGAACCTGCAACCGCTCGAATGCCTCCCAATGCCTGAAGCTCAGGAGATAGCTGTTCTTCCCTGATTACGGTATATGCAACTGCCTTTTGATAGGCGACACAGCTTTCCACACCCTCAATCCCTTTCAGTTTAGGCAGTTCATCGAATTCTTCAATATTAGTATTTTTTACGGTTGCCATTACATCCCAGGAATCCTTATACCTTTCAAAATAGGTGTGCTTTGTGCTGATATTCGATAATGTCACAAAGATTAGGAACATGGTAAATGCAAAAAAAGAAAGCGTAAGTGAAATAGTAGAAATTCTAAGCTCCTTTCTTCTTGCTTTCAGAGCATTACCTACCAATTCTCCCTCTACTCCAAAAAGCAAAGAAAGAATAAGGGAGTGCTTCTTTTTCTTGAATGACTGTTCTGATACGGTATGGATTGCTTGTAAAGGTGTTATTCTACTCATCCTCCTTGCCGGGAGCCATGCAGACAAAAGCACAGTCAACAAAGAGGCAAGGATAGTAACCACAAATACCAGGGGATGATAATGCAATACAACAGGAATACTTTGATACTCTCTGCCAATCTGCTTTGCAAATTCCAGGAAACAAATGCAAAGCCCGATTCCTCCAAAACTACCCAGGAGCACAGGAAACCCACACAACGCAAACGCTTCCTGAAGCAGACAGACTTTAATCTGTCTGGGTGTAGCTCCGATGCTTGATAAAATACCAAGCTGATGTATGCGTGCCGTCATAGACGCAGCAAAAGCATTCCGAATCATTAAAATCAGTGAAATACAGGTCACCATCATGACAAAAATATAAAAGCTAAGTAACAGCGGCGGCTGTTCATCCTGTGGGTCAAAAATCAAATACTGGGACAGCAGTTTATCATGATAGGAGATTACTGATTGTGTCAAACCTGGCAGTGCCGCAATCTGCGGCATATCGTTGTAAGCATCTCTCATATTTTCAAAATAAATATCTGCTACCGCTCGTCCATTTTTATCCAAATAAGTTTCTACCCTTGTCACATTTGCAAAGTTTTGAATCGTTTCTATGTCTGAATCTGTTATTTTGCCAACCAGTCTTCCCTGCCAGTCGCCTTCTTCATAAATAATCTGATCGATATTATACCTCCACAGATTATAGAACAGACTGCAAATCAAGGACAAAAACAGAGTAGAGACAAGCGCTGCTACCATGATGGAAACACTGGATGCTTTATTCTGTTTGATATAGCTGATTGAATAATCCTTCCACATAGCCGTCACCTCCTGCGATTGTCTGCAATAATACGGCCATCCTCAATCGTAAGGATACGGTCTGCTTCCAAAGCAATCTTTTCATCATGGGTGATCAATAGAATTGTCTGTTTCAGATTGCGGTTGGACAGCTTTAGAAGATCAACAATCTCTTTCGAGTTCTTCTGGTCAAGGTTTCCAGTCGGTTCATCTGCCAGCACAAGCGCAGGCCGATAAATCAGAGCCCGTGCAATCGCCACCCTCTGCTGCTGTCCGCCAGAGAGCTGATGCGGCAGTGCTTCCAGCTTATCTCCAATCCCCAATATGCGGATAATGTTATCAAAATACTCCTCTTCCGGCTTTCGTTTATCAAGAAGCATTGGCATTAGGATGTTCTTCCTGACAGTCAGGGTAGGAATAAGATTATAAAACTGATAGACCAGCCCGACCTTTCTTCGTCGGAAAATTGCAGCATCGGTAGCATTCAGTGTTCCAATATTAACACCATCCACCACAACCGTACCCTTTGTCGGACGGTCAACGCTCCCCAAAATGTGAAGCAGGGTTGATTTTCCAGAACCGGATGAGCCAATGAGCGCGACAAATTCTCCCTTTTCAATGGACAGATCAATACCATTCAGAGCAGTAACATGGTTACTCCCTTTCCCAAAGACCTTTTCCACACCGTTACATTTCAGTAGCTCCATAATGGACCTCCTATGACATTGTTTTTTACTGTTCTTCTCTGAACAGTTTTATCATAGCAAAGTAAAGTGACATCTTAGTGACTGTATTGTATAAAGAATGTGACATATAAACTACCTAAAATAATTCTCATTATCTTTAGGTAGTTCGAATATTTATTTCGATTTTTTAATCGATAGCAATGCAGATATGCCTATAATTGTATATCCAACAATTGCAATAATAGATGCTTCAATGCCAAACCCCGCTCCAGTTAACAGATAATTCTCAGCTGGAAGAGTAATGGAAAATAATGCTTTAGTGGAAGTGTCTTTTCCGAAGTATATGTGCAATATATCGCCACACATTATTAAGTTCCATATGGTGTGAATCAAAGCACTTCCCCAAATAGAATTATTTCTATAAGTAACAAGGGAAAACATGATACCGGCTAAAGTACCGCTACATATTAAAAGGAGTAAGCTGACAAGATTAAACACTTCCATTGAAGGGATATGTGCTAAACTAAAAATAAAAGATAGTAAAATAATAGTTATGTATTTATATGTATTTATTCCATCTAATTTCTAATAACTTTTCTTATTTCTTACAAAAAAACGATATAATAAAAATGCAACCAGCAATAATCATCCAAATAATTGACATTATATTATTTATGGGCATAATCAGTTTACTAACAACGATATATAGAAGCACCATCATAATTGCAATCATATATAATGTTTTTCTTTTCATAATCCTACGCTCCTCCAAATTGAAATTTAGGTATTTGATTTTATATTTTCCAAGCCTTCTCAGTATCCAGGTGAACATCCTTAAAAATATTATCAGTCAAACAATGAATGCTGCGATATATTAAATATGAAAGAACAGCACCAACCAGCAAGCTAAGCTGTCTTAATATTGATCTTCCTTTTTTTACCCATAGATATATTTTTCCAAACGTAAAAAATAAACTTTAAGTCGAGTAGATAAGATTGATGTAGTCCTGTAAACCCAATAAAATCAATGTTTACGGCCTTGACATCAATACTACACTCTCTACATTTCTTGAGGATGCAAAAAACGCTGGTGTCAAGTCAGGGCTAAAAAATAATTTTAAAATTTCGCCCTCTAAAACATACCAACATACACCTTTATAGATGCAGACAGCTGAAAAAATCAACCGCCTACATCTATTTTACCCTACTTATATAATCCTTTTCAACACATTCGCCTGTATCAACCGTACATTTTTCTTCTGCAGGTATTCGAGGTACTTACTCCAAGGAATTTGTGCAATAACCTCTTGCACAATTTTATAATCCTGCCAACATTCTGCGAGCTTTCTCATATATTTTAAATTTCTCGCTGAAAATCCCTTCATTTCAGGAAAAGCATCTTGCAAATCCTTGGACATGCGATCAATTACTTTTGCACCCCAACCTAGTTTACTCTGACTTAATAATATTTTATTTCCAATCCTCCAATATAATAAAATCATTTTCCTATTAGCTGCTATAACAATATTCAAACGCTCTTTCTTTATACTTTGTTTTATATCTTTAATAAATCTCTCATAGTCGTGATCTAATTCCCTTTTAGGCATTGCTACTGTGGAATAATAATATCCGCCTTCTTTTTACCCATACGCTTCCGTTCTTCTTGTCCCATATTATTTTATTCCCTTTCCTATTGTTTTATAAGCTAAAACATAGGCCTAGAAAACACTTATAAAATCAACATGCAACCATAATGGCAGTAAAGGCATCTTATAGTTGCTCTAATTCTCGTAATACCTTTACTTCTGGATTTTCTGTTATGAAATCTTCCATAAATTCCGGTAAATATTGTTCACATATATCTGCTCGTACAATTGCCTGACCACCACAAGCTTCTATTGCGCTTTTGGGCTTTACTGGACGTAATCTTCTAATTTCTAATTTATATTCATTGTCTGCCCATCCTACCCATTGGGTTTGTCCTCCAATACAATCATCTATCGATTCAATCCAATAATACCTTGCGTCTTCTACTATTTCATAATTATTCAAACATTTTAAATAATGACTATATAATTCGTTGTAGCCATCTTCTCCCTTTAATTTGTGCTTGCGCTCTTCCATCTGCTCTTTATACCCTTTTAATCCAAGCAAGTAATCCGCAGAAACATTAAAAAATGTGGCAAGTTGAACCAAAGTATAAGTATCTGACTTATATCCCTGTTCATACCTTTGTATCGATTTCACCGTGATTCCTAACTGTTTTGCAAGTTTCTCTTGACTGAATCCGTAAACGTCAAATCATCCGCCTGCCAATAAAATAACGCCGCTTCATCAGCGGCGTGGTTTATAACATTTAGCTGGCAGGTCTTTTGACCAAGGTAATAATGAATCCAGTTTTGATATTTCAATATTCCCTTGCTCGTCCATAAGCTTTGGCATCATATTCAGAAATAGCTATAGGAATCATCTTTTTATACTCAATACTTTCTAACGCCTTAACAAATATTTTCTCTTTAACTGCAGTACATTCATCTTGTGAAGGTTCACATTCTAAGTAATCTAATGGAAGAGGAGTTTTTCCAGGTTGCATATAAGCTGGTGCAATAGTCTGAGCATATTGTTGAAAAGTTTCGAAAGAAACCTCCCATGTATGAGGTGGATCAACTACCTGTTTAAGTACAACTCCTAAAAGCGAAGCAACATAATTATCCCTATTTTCAGAAGGAATAGTAACGAGAAGCAAAAATAGGAATATCAGCTGTAGTAAATAAAATTAATTGACCAAAATCTACGTTGTCTTTATAATCAAGTATCCAATTTTTTAATGTGTTCCATAAATCTTGATCACGATCAGAAAGTTTGGAATCTCCAATATGATGTTTGACTTCCTTTTGAAAACTTCTATTGATTTCACTCGAAATAAGAGTATCATCCCCTTGAAGTTCAATTTGAATTTTTTCTCCAGCTTTCAACTTAAAACAATCAAACAACGCAATAAAATACTGATAAATGTCACCTAATTTTGAGAGTGTGGCATCATTTCTTTTTCTGCCCATTCAAGTCACCTCCCATCCTAATTTTATGAAATTTCCATCATAAACTGCTCAATCAACTTATAAACACTTGTATACGGGTTCATTTCCTTAATATTAGCAGACATAGCAGACAATGTTTTACCCTGATTTTCATATTGGAATTCAAGAGCTTTAGCATTATCAATTGCCTTTTCAATCTCACCATTTTGGATAATCTCGCGGGTTTTACCTCTATGGCCTTTTGAATAAGAACTTTTTAGATGCTCTGATAAGCGACGGTAGATTTGGCGCTTGGTAAGCTTTGAATCTACTTCCTCAAAATGCATCAAAAGCCATGTTTCAAACAGATAATTTGAAATCAGCAACTCATAGTCCTTAGAAGCCAGCACCACGGACTGAATATTCGGAGGATCATCACAATCAAATACAAGATACTTGCCATAGGTACTGAATTTCCGGCCAGTTTCTTCATCTATAAAAAAATCGTTAGCAAAATTCAAAACGGTCTGAGCATTACCATTTGCCGTTTCCAATACCACTTCAACATCAGTATATTTATTTTTATTGATAATTTCTGCAAAATAATCAAAGTAGTATTTTTCAGTCTTACCCTCACAAAAAATAATGATGCGGCCGATATTGATTTTTTGAATCTCCGCACGGCGCTGTGGAGATAGTATTGTTCTACCCATCCACTTCACCACCTATAATTTCATCGTAATTAAAGATGGGGATTGCACCATATTTTCCTTGCAGATAGTCCTTGCTAAATGTGGCATCCTCACGTACTTTCAAATCGGAAAGAGCGTAAAGTGTAGATTCGCCCCGCTCATTTTTATCGACAAATACAATTTCGTCTCGCCGAAACTGATTGTAATTCAGTAAGGAAATATCGTGCGTTGTGAAAATAAGCTGTGCCTTTTTATTCTGGCTGGAGCTGAAAATGTCCACTATAAGCTTGGTCAGAAGAGGGTGAAGCCTTGCAGACATTTCATCTACAATAAATACACCGCCATCTTCAATCATCTCAATAATGTTTTGAACATAAGCAAGAAAACGCAGTGTCCCAGTAGACTCCTGCTGTAAGTCAAATAACTTTTCTCCGACTACATTTCCATTTTCATCATAAATATTGTGAACAGTGCGTACCACCTTTTCCTTCTTTTTCTTGCCGGTTCGTTCATTTAATATGGTTTCTGTCTGTACGTCAAGACGTTTAATACCAACATCAATCAGGCGCAGATAATTCTCAACTTTCTGACGATACGTTCTATTACTTACCAACTTCTTGCTAATCATAATAGAACTTGCTAATCTTTTTACTGTGGATTCAAAGAGAATTTCCGAAAATACATTGTATTCTTCATGAAAAAAAGAAATAAAGTCTCCCAGGATGATTTCTTTCGCTTCATCATCAAGGAAATATTCCAATACAGCAATATATAATCTTTCTGCAGGCAGCTTCTTATAAGCCCCCAATATCTTTTGATATTTACTGCCAAATGAGAGTTCCGTACCTGTTCTCTCGAATACCTTTTTATCATCAATGAAAAGCCACTCATTCAAAACCTCTTTTAATGTACATTCAAAACCATACTGTATCTGCTTTCCCCCACAAAAGAAAATGATATCAAACTCTGAAGCATCATTATTATGCTCCGAAAGCATAAAAGGCTCCAGTTTGATCTTCATCTGATTCTCCAAAGACTCAAAATCTTCATTTTCTTTTTTGTTGATAAATTGCGAAAAGATATACTGCTCAAAAAAGAACATTGCTGAGATCAAATTGGATTTACCGGAAGCATTTGCTCCATAGAGAGCCGTTGTTTTGAGCAATCCATTTTTATCGTCAATAGGTATAACATGGGAAGGGTGCTGCACATAAGCAGTCGCTCTCATATCCAAGATAGCTTCATTTTTAAACGATGTGTAGTTTTTCACCTTAAACATCAATAACATATATTTACCTCCAAGCTAATCTGCTTCTACCTATAGTATACCCGATATTTCATAAAAATCAATCGTATTTACGAAATTATCGTATTTATTTATCAATCTTTTCTAATTCTCGTATAAATATAAATTGAAATTTGATTTTTTCAATTTGATATAATGTGCTTAAATCTGCTTCTGGTGCCGCCCCGACACCCTATCTTTGATTTTAAAACATCAAGTGTTATATAAAAATCATCTCATTTTGTATCTAAGCAAACATGTAGAATGAATATAATGCCACATAATAATCATATCAGATATCTCAATGAAACATTTTATTCAGATTTAATCCCTTGTTTTTCATACATATATTCCTTAAATGTACGATAGTTCTTTATTCCCTTTCTCTTTTGAAGCTTCCCCAGGATTGTATTATCAATTCGTTTCTGGAGATATGTACATAAGTCATCAAATTTTTCATAAGGTGTCTCATCCCATTTAAAGCCTGTTTCCTTTTTTATAGCGTTATAAATCAGGGCATACTTCATTTTTCCGCCTTCAAAGTTGGTATTTGCTTTTTTATAATCGAGATACCGGTCAATCAAATATTTCGCATAATTTTTCATATATGTATCATTGCCAATAGTATCCGGAATCGGTCCCTTTTGAATATTCATTTTTTTAGTAGGCTTTATTATAATGCTGTTTCCGATGACAGAATTCTCATTATTAAACGCATAAACAGCAAACCGATCCTCTTTCCTGCTTTCCTGTGAAAGCTGTGGATAATGTTGCCCAAACACCTTACCATCGGTCATTATAAGTTCAATAATATCTTCCCAAAAAATGATATCTACTGTGAATGGTATCTTTTCATTATTACACTGTGAGTTAAAAATATTTACCTTTTCTTGCAATACGGCATTTCTACTGACAGACGCAGCAATATAGTAATGCTTTAACCCTGGTTTAAAACCCATTGCCTTTTCAATTTCTTTTTCAATTTGTGAGTAGGATAATCTGTTAACCTTTTTGCACTGAATCCCAATGTAATTTTTTTCTTTATTTCTTATAAATATATCCACTCCATATTGCCTTTGTCCGTTCCCTCCAAATAAGGCAACTAGACAACCAGGCCATTTGATTTGTGCATAGCTTTCTACTAATCTCTCAAAATCCTGCCAATCCTTAGGTTTTGGTATCTCCATATTCTTTAGCGTTGGCATCCAATCACCCTCCTTTATTAACATCCTTAAAAATTGCAACCAATAAAACCTTCAAATATTGACTTCTTGAAGGCTTTATTCATTACAATTATGATCGCCTGTAAATCCTTCATTGAAGCTTCCCTCTTTCATAAAATCAAATATTGTCTCCTTTAATCAAACGCATTAAAAGTACTATTTTATATACATCTTGCGAATTCATTTTAATTATAGCAAATTATGTGATATTATCAAAGGAATACTTCCGATTTTTTCTATTTGACTTAAATCTATGGTTACTGTTAAGAGGTTAGCTTGAACTAAATAAACCGATGGTGTAGACTGATTTAGTCGAAACCATCGGTTTTCTTTATCTAAAAGTCGTAATAGTCATCTGCAGATTATAAAAAGGACAATGACGAAAAGACCTCCTATCGTAGAATAGTAACTATGCCAGGAGACCCTGTTTTGTTGTGGGATAAGACCGTCAAGATTTTTCGCAAAATCATAATTAGCCGTTTCGAAAGGAATACCCTTAAGTTTAGGAACATTCCCAAAATCCCAACTTAGTAAAATACAAAACAGTATAATGTAATATGCCGGCAATGTTGTATTATCACCAGTAACCGAAAAGCTACTAAGAAAAAAGGAGAAGGAAGGATTGGCGCCCTGAGCCGAAAGTGTGGCGTACTCTACTCCATATCCGATTATAAAACAAACTACACCCAACCCTAGCCCCAATAAGATAGGTATGTAAAGTCTTTTAAAATCAAAGCCTATCTCTTTCCAGGTCAAATGAATTAACCGCAATACAATGACCAAGGCTAGTATTCCGCTCAGTTTATGTACAAAACTTTCATTCAGAGTGGTCTCATCAAACCGAAGCTGTAAAGCCTCAAAAAAGCGTATTACAAAGCAAAAATAAAGGTTGCCATAATTATCACATCAGGCTTGGAGTTCTTTTCCATTTTCATATTTGTATTCACTTCCTTTCGCTTCGCCCAAAGTACAAAACATCATGAAAAACCATTGATGACCACGGGAGCTGATACTTCCTTGATGTCAGGGTATATTTCTCAAAGCCTTCTATTGTACAGATTATTTTGGGGGCTTAAATACCGACCTTTTTTATAATCCAAGTAAATTGGAAGTAATAAAGCCTTAATTATAAATATTACCATATAAAAGGTAATAAACGATATGTATGCTTTTTATAATCAATAAATTCTTCGCCAAAATGCTTTATTAATGCTTTTTCTTCAATGTAGATTCTAGTAGAATAACAAACTAAAGATAAAACAAACACAATAAACAGCGCAATCACATTTCTTAAACAGATTACTGTACCTAATAAGCTACATATACTACCCGCATATGCAGGATTTCTTACATTTTGATAGATTCCGGTTGTAATAAGATGTTGTGCTTCTGCTATCTGCACTGATAGGGTAAACGCTCTTTTTAATGTTAATACTGCCCATAAGCGAATTATTATTCCTGCCAGCATCAATACAACTCCAAAATACGGAACTATAATTGGTAATTTCAAATCACGAAAACTAGCAGGGATATTATTTCCAACCATATAAAAGCTTATATAGATACACATATAAAAATTAATCATCAACATCCATTTGGTACCTTTATCTGTTTTATTAATTTTTTCTGTACCTGTACTTTTTTGGTATGTGTAAAAAAATATAAATATTTCTGCCATTATCATTAGTAGTAAAGCTGAATGAAATATATAAAATAAGCCTAAATTAGAAAATTTCGATGGATCACCCATTCTTATCTCTCCCTTCTTCCAGCAAACGGTTCATTTCTGCAACATTGTTCTTTTCTATATAATAAAAATAAAGA
Source organism: Clostridiales bacterium (assembly GCA_012839295.1). GTDB lineage: Bacteria > Bacillota > Clostridia > Lachnospirales > Lachnospiraceae > Mobilitalea. The sequence goes on along the minus strand of DUNO01000001.1, from coordinate 5,691 downwards.
TGAATTCCGACCATTACAAAGAAGTATGCAACAGAGCAGAGTATTATATTGATAGCAGTCACCCCGATCCATCTAAACTTAATAGCAAAAAGCATAGTTATAGGGTATATCAATACACTTTCTGTAATGAAATGACTAATATAGGTTCTAAAATTAATTCTTCCAATCAACTCATCCAAGATGCAGGTAAGAATTAAATATGCAACTACTTCAAAAGCAAACAAAACAAAAACATCTTGCTTTTCTCCTAAAATCCATTTTACAATCCCTGCAAATAGAATGATTACCGTAAAAGACATTGAAATTGCAGGAAGATATGTTTTTAATACCTTATGCACCATATTCTCTCCTAATCCTTTCTTTTAAGATTGCAATATATCTTCTTGATACAAGCAGATGTTCCCCATTTAGCAGTTCCACCTTAATCCTATGATTCGGATATGGTTTTAAACTTTTCAACATAGAGATATTTAATAATAACGCTTTTCCAATTCTTATAATTGTCGTTCCTTCTAGTGTACTTTCAATTGTTTGAATAGTTTTTCGACTCTCATACACATCATTGTCCAAATAGATAAATGTTTTTCTATCAGTTGTTTCAATATAATAAACTTGTTCTAAAGGGATCTTGTATACTTTATCTTCTTTGAATCCTTCTATCACAAAATCATATTGTCTTATATATTGTATCATCTGCGTAATTCTTTCTGTCATCTCAGAATACTTTATTTCTATCTCTGTTTCTTGTAATTCCTTTTTATGTTGCAACATTAATTTCAAGGGAACACCTCCTTATATGATCAATATAAATCATTTCATTTCCTTACTCAAGTGAATCTGTTTTAGATACCCTATATAATGTTCTAAATACCTATAGGTTACATAAATTCTCCACTTAGATGTTCCCTCCAACCCTCAATATCACCTCTTAATTACTAAACTCGGGCGGTATAAATATGACCAAGCAGGAGCTACTCAGGAAGGATAGGATTGTCTCTCCTCTGATTGTCCAGAGACAGTCCCCTTATCATATCATTACGAATCATCCTGAGCTAGAGATGTCTGTCCGTACCCTATACACATATCTGGATAGCGGGCTTTTTACAGCAAGGAATATCAATCTGAAGCGCAAGCTTAAGTCCAAGCTCTGTCGATGTCACAAAACTCAGATCACTAACCGTACGGTATTCATCGGCAGGGCCCATGCTAATTTTCAGGCTCTCAGTTCAGAGACTTGGACAGCGGATGGACACAGTGCATTCTTCAAGAGAATCAAGACCCCTACTGACATTCTTTTTTAAGCGCGAAAAGCTATTCCTCGCATTTCTCATGAACCGGTGTACTAAGGGTACTGTCCGCATGGTCTTCGACCGTTTCAGTGGGGATTGGGGATACTCCCCAACAAGCAAAAGCATAAGGTGGACACTCTTATGCCCTGCTTGCCACGTTTGTTAAATCGGTATATAAAACATCAATTTATATAGATACGTCTCTCACTGGACAGTTCCTTTTGCATCTGATATTATAGGAGAAATTAGATATTGAAAATGCTGAGAAAAGGATTAGTATCTGTAAACTGGTTTCAGAAAGTTGCTGGTTGATGCGAAGCAATAAAAGGAATACAGTGAACTCACCTTTGAGCAGTCTTAGTCAAATTTAACTATGCTTTATAGAAATTAGAGAGTAGCTAAGAACGGAAAACCCACCGTTACTAGGGGAGGATATAAGGCATTTATGCTCGTATCTGAATAAGTGCATAATACTTAGGTATTATGAATCGGAGTGGTACCGCGTAAGATTAAGTCTTTCGTCTCCTTGGCATATAGCCGGAGACGTGAGACTTTTTTATTATCATTAAGGAGGAATATACTATGTTTAATCATCAAAAGTATGAAAAAAGTTTCTTTTTACCCCCTGTTCTGTCTTATGATTGGGTAAAAAAGCAGTCAATCGAACAAGCACCAATATGGTGCAGTGTGGATTTAAGAGATGGTAATCAAGCCCTGCCTACACCAATGACGTTACAGGAAAAGTTGGAAATGTATCAATTGTTATTAGATATCGGATTTAAAGAAATTGAAGTTGCATTTCCAGCTGCATCTGATACGGATTTTCATTTTTTGAGAACGTTAATTGAAAACAAAATGATACCAGAAGATGTCACTATCCAAGTTATAACGCAAGCCAGAGAGCATATTATTCGCAAAACTTTTGAAGCCTTAGACGGTGTTCCCAAAGCGGTTGTTCATTTGTATAATTCAACATCGGAAGCCCAGCGTAGGCAAGTATTCCATAAATCAAAAGAGGAAATCAAACAGCTTGCGGTTGACGGTGCTATTTTATTCAAGCAGTTGGCTGAAAAAACCAAGGGTAACTTCTATTTTCAGTATAGTCCTGAGAGCTTTCCAGGAACAGAAGTTGACTATGCACTTGATATTTGCAACAGTGTGATAGAGATTTGGAAGCCCACACGCAATCATAAAGCAAATATTAATATTCCAACCACTGTCGAGAATGCTATGCCTCATATTTATGCAAGTCAGCTAGAGTATATTAATAAGAATTTGTTGGATAGAGATTCTATCGTATTATCTATTCACCCTCATAATGACAGAGGCTGTGGTGTATGTGATGCAGAGTATGGAATGTTAGCCGGGGCACAGCGTATCGAAGGCACACTTTTTGGAAATGGAGAACGCACCGGAAATGTTGACCTTATTACAGTTGCCATGAATATGTATTCCCAAGGTGTCGACCCAAAATTGAATTTTAGCAATATGAACCATATATGTGATACGTATCAGCGTTTAACAAAGCTGTCTGTTCCAGAACGGCAACCTTATTCAGGTTCACTTGTCTTTACAGCTTTTTCAGGTTCACACCAAGATGCCATTTCTAAAGGAATGAGCTATCGTGAGCAGAAAAAAATGGAGAAATGGGAGGTTCCTTATATTCCAGTAGACCCTGCCGATTTGGGGCGTAACTATGAAACCGATGTCATTCGTATCAATAGTCAATCTGGAAAAGGCGGTATAGGTTATATACTGCAAAATGCTTATGGTATTAAAATGCCATATAGGATGAATGAGGAACTTGGATATTTTGTAAAAAAGGTATCGGATAGAGAAAACAAAGAACTGTGTACCGAGGAAATCTATCAAATATTTAAACAACAATACATTGAATTTTTTCCAAAATTCAAAATCGAAAATATCAAAATTGAGATTGAAGAATCACATGAAGCTATATTAACGATATCGCAAAATGATAAGCAAACACTTGTAAAAGGTAATGGTAGCCTTGATGCAATCAGCAATGCAATAAAAGAGCATTGTTCAGTAGAATTTGATTTAGAAATATATGAGGAACATTCTATGGGTAAAAACTCATTAGCATTGGCTTCGGCATATATCGGAATCTATGCAAATGAAAAATTATACTGGGGAGCAGGGATTGAGAAGGATATTATAAAAGCATCAGCTTTTGCATTGGCAATTGCGGTGAATAAATTATTAGGAGATTAAAACTATGAATGATAATGAATTGAATAAAAGAGAGGTGATGCAACATTTAATGCAATATAATGAGCAGGAGTTATTTTATCGGGAGTATGCCGCTCTGCAAACAGACGAGAAAGCACTTAACCTTTTCTTAAATCAATATAATTCCCATGACTTGTGGGAAAAGCGCATATATATCAATGGAATGTTGCCCAACGACCATGAAGTGTTTGCGCCCGAAACCGCTATGTGGGACAATCAAGATGACATTTACATTGAAAAATACTGCCGTTTTATGCCTCGTCTTGCGGCGGTGCATGATTATTTTGAAATTATATATGTCGTCGAAAATGCCATGGATATTGACCTTGGAGAAAAAAGCATACCCTTGAAATCGGGCGATGTCTGCTTTATATCCCCTGGAATTCGGCATAGTCCGCTCGTTATGGAAAAAACAATAGCATTGCAAATGATTGTCCGAAAAAGTACATTTCATCAAGAGTTTTTTCGGTGCTTAACGGGAAATAGTGTGATTTCGGATTTTTTTCTAAATGCATTATATTTACAAAATCATGGAAGTGTCTTAGTTTTTCACATGAATTCGGACGAAGAAATTAAAAGTATCTTTTTTACGATATATCAAGAGAACTATAATAAGAATGCTCGGTACCAAATTATCATCAATAGCTTTTTTGAAATTTTATTATGTCATTTGTTACGATGTGATTCTTCCAATACTGAAATCAAGCAAATTTGCCAAGGAGCTGATTCTCGTATTACTCAAATCCTACAATGTATCGAGAACAACTGTAAAAGAATTACAATTACGGATTTATCACAGCAATTCCATCTATCCAGACCATATTTATCAAAGTATATAACAAGCAAAACAGGGAAATCATTTAGTGCTATTTTACAAGAAATAAGATTAGAAAAAGCCCGTAATATGTTATGTTCCAGTAATCTTAGGGTTGAAGATATCGCCGATGCTGTTGGCTATCACAATGTAGAACATTTTATACGACTTTTCAAACACAAATACTATAAGACACCAAACCAGTTTCGTAAAAGTAAATAAATTCAATACCCGTCAAATAAAAAAAGTAGATTTGGCGGAGCTATACTTGTGTCTTATATTTTACAATACACCCTCCATTTCTACCAAAATTGGAAGGTGTATTTTTATGTTTATTAGCAAAAGGTTTTTTTAAAAAACATTTAATAAAACAATATCAATCTACCTTAGATTATTGTGATCTTTTTTCTTCGACACCATTCGAACAATTTCTCGTATTGGGTTTTTTTGTACCCTTTTTTCTCTGAAAACATATGTGACAGGTCTTATTACTTTGAAGCAACTTGGCTTGAAGTTCGTCCTCGCTATTAAAGAGCTGTGACTATAAAGCTATGCTCAAAAAAACTGACATTGAGCCGCTTGTTATTGAAGCAATTCGAGAGCTGATTCAAAACCAAGATTTTGCAGCAGAAATCAAATCAAGGATAGGCAAGGAAATTGATACTTCCACTCTAAACAGAGAACTAAGCAATTATGAATCCAAGTTGCGAGAAGTAGAGCTTAATAAAACTCGTCTTGAAAATGAAATTGACAGTCTTCCGGAAGATACTCATTTTCGGGAACGCAAGCTGCATGATATGACTTTACGGCTTGATGGACTGTATGACATTATTGTAGAGCTGGAAGAAAAAATTGAGGATGTAAAGTTGCACCGTAAAGCCGTGGCGCAAGATGCTATCACACTGGAAAACATCTATACCCTACTGGCAAACTTTGATAAAATGTATGACAAAATCAACGATGAAGAGAAAAAATCCCTAATTTCTTCGTTAATCAAAGAAATAGAGATTTTCTCATGTGACGAGGCTGAATTGCCTTTAAAGTCTATTTTATTCAATTTTCCTGTTTATAAAGACGGTGGAGATGTTTGTGGGTTTTTGTGGGACAAAAGTACGCATGTCTCCATATGCCGTGAGGAGATAAAAAAGATGACCATTGAACCCAATTCCCCCTTGGTGTCGGCTAAGTCCTTATTTCTTGTGGTAATAGAGACCGTTTCAAAGTCTGTGTAAACACAAAAAAACTGATATAAAATTTTAATAGTTACTTATGGGCAAGGCCATTTTTCGCTGGTTCTTGCCCATGCTTGTATTATAAAACTGTTTTTGGGGTTGT
>DUNO01000030.1 GCA_012839295.1 Clostridiales bacterium | reverse complement strand
TTGCCTGCACTTGGCAAGCATGGGATGTTAAAGGCAAGCCCAGGTGGATGGATAGGCACTCATTTTTACCTCACAACCTAACCTCATAACTTAACCTCATAACTTAACCCTTACACCTAACCCTCGCCCATTTAACGCCCGGATTATAACCTCAGCCATTCATGACAGCGAACTAATCTCCCAAAATGGATAAAAAATCACCCAAATACAACATTTATTATTCTGTGATAATATTTTATAATATCATTAAAAATAAGACAATAGCTTAAAGAATTCTAAAACGAGCATTTACCAGAACAGACAAATCTATATTTGATTTGTCCGGGTAATTGCAAAGCTTAGGCGACATTCTGTTTGTCAATGCAATTACTGCAGGTTCCTGAGCAAAATGTACGAAAAGCTTCATCAGGTATATCATTTTGCAATTGCCTGTTATTTTATCAAAAGAAAGGAATCGATTACTATGAACAGAGAATGGGAAAATCCTCATGTCACACAAAGAAACCGGTATCCAATGCATTCGCCTTACGGAGCCTATGAGTCCGTGGAGCAGGCCCTGGCCGGTAACCGCTCTGCCTCTAAATATGTGAGAAGCTTGAACGGGATGTGGAAATTTAAAATAGCAGATAGTCCGTTAGAAGCCCCGGAAGGCTTTGAAGCAGTGGGCTATGATGATTCGGACTGGGATCTGATACCGGTACCCTCCAATTGGGAGCTTCAGGGCTATGGAAAGCCGGTTTATACGAATATCCTTTATCCCTTTGAACGGGAGGGAGCCGATTCCCATTTCGAGATCGAGATTGCCAAGGATCAGGTGGAGCTGAATGTACCATATGTTCCGGAGAAGAATTTGACGGGCTGCTACCGCACAACCTTTGAAGTACCCGAATATTATGAGGGGAAGGACATATTTATAGAATTTGGCGGAGTGGAATCCTGCTTTTACCTCTGGATAAACGGACAAGAAATCGGTTATTCCCAGGACAGCAAGTTGGAGGCCGCATTTGACATAACGGGAATCGTTAAGGCAGGCAAGAATGAGCTGGCGGTGAAGGTCTTACGCTTCTGTGACGGAACCTACCTGGAGGACCAGGATTACTGGCACCTGTCGGGAATCCACCGTGATGTGAGAATCTATGCCAAGTCAAAGCAAAGGATACTGGATTATAAGGTAGAGACTTTATTTACAGGGGATAACTATGATGAGGCCCAGTTAAAGGTTATGCTTCATCCGAATAACAAAGCAAGGGGCTATGGTGAGAGCTATGTAAAATTAAGCCTCTATGATGCAGGGCAGCAGCTGGTGACAAGCTTTGAGAGCGAGCCTTATGCAAAATGTGGATTTTATCTGGATCCAAAGTTCGTGGCATTTCCTTCTGTTAAGGTTGAAAAGCCACGGCTATGGTCAGCAGAAGCTCCTTATTTATATACCTTGGTTCTGGAAACAGTTGATGGTGAGGGAACTGTTACTGATATTGAAAGTACAAAAGTCGGTTTCCGTAAAATTGAGATCCGAAAAGACGGCGTGCTCTGTGTAAATGGAAAACGGTTGGTGGTCCGTGGTGTGGATCTTCATGAATTTTGCCCGGAGACGGGAAGATATGTAACTCCCGAATATATGCGGAAACAGATTATCTGCATGAAGCAGTTAAACTTTAATGCGGTGCGCAACAGCCATTACCCCCATGCCAGTGAATGGTATGATTTGTGTGATGAGCTTGGAATTTACCTTGTAGATGAGGCGAATCTGGAGACCCATGGAATCGGTGGACAGTTGAGCTCTTCACCGGAATGGACGGCGGCTTATATTGAGCGGGCTTCCAGAATGGTACTGCGGAATAAGAACCATCCTTCCATTATCCTTTGGTCCCTGGGCAACGAATCCGGTGCCGGTATGAACCATGCGGCAATGTACGGATGGATTAAGGAATATGATAAAACCAGGTATGTACAATACGAATCGGCAAGCCCCGGGGCAAATATTTCAGATATCAACGTACCGATGTACCCGATGAAAGCCTGGATAGAGGATAAGATGGCGGATACGGAGGACATGCGGCCCTTTATTATGTGCGAATATGCCTATGCAAAGAGCAATAGTAACGGTAATTTTAAGGAGTTCTGGGATCTGGTGGATAAATATCCACGCTTCCAGGGTGGTTTTATCTGGGATTTCCAGGATAAGGCGCTGACGGTCACGAGGGAGGATGGAAGCAAGAAATATGTCTATGGCGGAGCCTTTGGTGAAACCGTAATGGATCCTGTGCCGGATATGTGCCTGAATGGTGTAGTATTCCCGGATCTGGGCTTAAAGCCTGCGGCTTATGAAATTAAGAACTGCCAGGCACCGGTGCGGATTACAACCTTTGAGCACCCGTATTTTCCGGGCGTGATCCATATGGTAAAAAATGATTACCAGCAGTTGGATTTATCCAATATCAGGATTACCTGGGAGCTGCAGTGTGATGGCAAAATTGTTGATTCAGGAGAGACAAGGCAGTATTTTACAAAGGCTGGGGAGTCTGAGAGGTTAGAATACCAGCTGGATCAGGAGAAGGTATATGGCGAAGCCTATGTTAACTTCAAGCTTTCCCTGAAGGAAGGAACCCCATATGCCGAAGCAGGGCATGTGATATCAACCTATCAGCTACAGCTGGATGAGTCGAAGCAGAAGAAGCTAGGCACCGATATTGCGGGTGAAAGGCTGGAGGCGGAAGAAACCGATGATAAGCTTGTAATTCTGGGCGAAAATACCCATGTCATTTTTAACAAGCAGAGCTGTACCTTTGAGAAGGCTGTATTGGAAGGGCAAGACCGTTTTGCCGGGGGTGGGGATAATTTCTACCGGGCTGTGACCGGTATTGACGAGGGTACCCATGATGCGGGCAGAAACTATGCGGATGAATGGAAGAATCTTGGACTGAATGATTTGAAGCCGGTTGTATTAAGTATAAATACACTTGTTACAGATACACAGATCCTGATATTTACCGAGGTATCATACAATCAGGATAATCTAATTGTGTCAACGCAGTATCGTATCGGTGGCAGAGGAATTGAAATTAATAAAAACGTAATTAACAACTGCAGTACCAAGACGATTCCCAGGATTGGCATGACCTTTGCGCTGCCTGAGGATAAGAGCAATATTACTTGGTACGGAAGAGGACCCTGGGAGAACTACGCGGACCGTAAAACTGCAGCTCATATCGGACTTTACAGCAGCACTGTTGCAGACCAGCATACACCTTATATTAAGCCAGTGGAATGCGGAGGCAAAGAGGATGTCAGATACCTGCTTGTCAAAGATAATAAAGGGCAGGGGATCCGTGTTACAGGTGCAGTCCCTTTCCACTTTGATATCCATGATTATTCTGTCTTGGCCTGTGATAGGGCGGATTATGAGGAGGGTCTGGTAAGGGATGGAAGAGTTTATCTCAATGTGGATTATATTCATGCCGGATTGGGCGGAGATACCGGCTGGATGAAAAATATCCATGATGAATACTTGATTGGGAAAGGATACTACCATTATCAGATAATGCTTGGAATTGAATAAAAGGGAAAGACGCTACATTCCAATGGAATAAGGGAATGCAGCGTCTTTTTTTTGCGTGGATTTTTGGATAATCCTAAATAAGTGTTATTTGTTATTGTTCTGTTTTAAATAGGAATACTTATAAGAAAGTAATACAATATAAAAGTATTGATAATATAAAAATAAACATACCTATGCAAAATACATAAATAAAAAAGAAAAACATAACAATAAGTTGACAAAAAGCAAAGCGAGTGATAATATTGATATAACAAAACGAATACAATTGTACACATCTTGGTAAAAAGGAGAAATTGTATGAGAAATATGGGAAATATATTATGCAATCCGCCGGAAAAATACAGATGCTTACCATTTTGGTCATGGAACGATAAATTAGAACCTTGCGAGCTAAAAGAACAGATTAGAATGATGAAGGATGCTGGAATAGGCGGTTTCTTTATGCATGCCCGGGGAGGGTTACAGACACCTTATATGAGTGATGAGTGGATGGCAGCCATCGATGTGTGTGTAGAAGAGGCACAAAAGTATGGTATGGAACCCTGGCTGTATGATGAGGAGGGGTGGCCAAGCGGGTTTGCCGGTGGGGAAGTTACAAAATTGGGAGATAAATACCATACCAGATGGTTGGAATGTATCAAGTGCCCTGCTGCTGATATCGCCTGGGATCAATCAGTATTGGGAGTTTACTCGGGAAAATTTGAGTTTTTAGGAAGAGATAAGAATACTGTCCTTGGCAATGGAGTTGAGGAAGAGGTGTATGTAGTTGTACATAAATCTAATCCATATTATGTGGATGTATTAAATGCCGACGTCATTAGGAAATTTATAGAGCTTACACATGAAAAATACAAAAATATATTTGGAGAAAAGATAGGAAGCCTCATTCCCGGGTTTTTTACGGATGAACCCCAATATTCTAAAATGGTGATCCCCTATTCTTATTTGCTCCCGGAATATTTTGAAAAAGAAAATGGTTATGACTTAATTCCCAAGCTGATTTCGGTATTTGCAGAAGCCCCGGGATATCAACGGATACGGCATGATTTTTGGAAAACAGTATCCCATATGTTCACGGAAGGGTTTTGTAAGACAATTTATGAATGGTGCAATGAGAATCATTGTAAGCTTACAGGGCATTTGATGAGAGAAGATTCTTTGCTGTTGCAGATGCACGCAACTGCAGGAGTAATGCCTTCTTATGAATATATGCATATGCCGGGGATTGATTGGCTGAGAAGAAGAATTTCATCCCCCTTAACTCCCAAGCAAGCAGGCAGTGCTGCTGCGCAAATGGGGAAGAAATTTGTTATATCTGAAATGTTCGCGATGGCCGGATGGGATTGCAGTCCCAGGGAATTAAAGTGGATAGCGCAGTGGCAATATGTAAATGGAGTTAATAAAATGTGCCAGCATTTAGAGGCCTATTCCATACGCGGAATCCGAAAGAGGGATTTTCCCCCTTCGCTTTTTTACCAGCAGCCCTGGTGGGAGGAGTATAAGTTATTTAATGATTATTTCGCAAGGCTTGGAGTTTTATTAAGTGAGGGAAGGGATATGACGGAGGTGCTCTTACTGCATCCGATGCATAGTGCCTGGATCTTATATGATGCTAGAAATAATGAGGAAATAAAGAGGTTTGGAGACAAATTTGAAAGATTATCCCAGACGTTATCGGACTTACATATTTTACATCATTATGGTGATGAAACTTTATTAGGCAAGTATGGCAGTACAGCTGGTAAACAATTTTGCGTAGGAAGCTGCAGATATAACGTCGTTCTTATCCCGGATATGATTTATATGGAAGGGAAAACAATAGAGCTTCTTATGGAATATGCCCGGAGCGGCGGAAAAATACATGCTCTCGGTGAATTTCCTGAATTAACGGACAATAACTGTCAGGATAAGCTTAATGAACTTAGAAAACTTGTTCCGTATTTATCGCCTGCAGGGCTAAAAGCTATGATTGATCCTTCTTTGGAGTTTACGGTTTCCGTTACGGAGAATAATGAGGAGATAGAAGGCTTACATTGCTGCAGACGGCAATTAGAGGATAAAACCATTCTTTATTTTACGAATTTAAATCAGGACAGGGTATGTAATTCTCTGATACGGGTGTCAGGAGATTGGAATGTCCAGGAATATGACCTGTTAAATAATAGCTACAGTGATATTGAGTTAAACCTTTGTTCCAACGGTATTACTGAATTTAAAGCCTGGTTTGGGGAAATGGATAGTAAAGTATATATCCTGGTTCCCCGGGCAGCAGATGAAGAAAATGAATATTCTAAGCAGACGAAAAAAGATGACAGCATCCTGTTAGAAAGCGGCGGACGATTCGAGCTTGTAAATAGCTCATTAAATGCAATGACATTGGATTATTGTGGGTACCGGATAGAAAATGAGGAATGGAAGCCTAAAACCAATACGATTAAGCTGATGGATATCCTGTTGGCAAAAAGAGAAAATGTGAACCTGGAACTGCGTTTTAATTTTGAAATACTGGCAGATCCAAAGGTATTTAAAGAATTCTATTTGGTATCTGAACAGAAAGAAAAAATATCGGCACAGATAAATGGCCAATCAGTAGAGTTCAATCAAAAGGGCTGGTGGTTGGATAAGGGCTTTGCCAAATATGACATCCATTCTTATTTGAAGCAAGGCAATAATGAAATTATTTTGAAGGTCTTTTTTGAACAACCGCAAAAAGTTTATGATGTCCTGTTTGGCGAGAACGTACTAGAAACGGAAAAGAATAAGCTTACATTTAACACCGAGATAGAAAGCATATATTTGCTGGGCGATTTTGGAGTTTATAATCATGACAGTTTTTCCTACTCCTGGAGAAAGGAAATTATAGCAAATGATAATTTTTATCTAGACCAAAAACCAGACTATTTATATGGTGATGATTTTACTACACAGGGTTTCTGCTTTTTCTCAGGAAAATTAGAAATGAAACAGGAGGTCATCCTACATGAATATGATGATTCACAAGGGGTACAGATAAAAAGTGTGGAGGGGAAACGGGTTATTTATAAATTCAAAAGACCTAACGCAGCAGTTGCAAAATTATTTATAAATGATCATTTGGTAACAACTATTTTTTGGCAAGTATGTGAATGTGATATCACCGATTATGTCAGGTTTGGAGTAAATGAGATCAGATGGGAATTATATTCGTCTAACCGTAATTTACTTGGACCCCATCATCATACGGATGGAGAATTGTATGCAGTATGGCCCGCTGATTTTACCGAAACTCCCAGTCCCTTTAAAGAGGATAAAAGAAATGTATGGTCAGATGCTTACCACTTTGTAAAATTCGGAATGTAAGGAAGGTAAAGTGTGAAGAGAAGTTCTAAGGCACCAAAAGACGGTGCCTAACAACTTCTATGCTTCACACTGGAAGAACGCGAGAGCAGCGTTCTTCCCACTGATTGTTTGTGCCGCTAAAGCGGCATGTTCGGAAGGTTGAAAAAAATGAGATTAATAAACGAAGGGGGGACCGGGTCCATGCCAGCATTTTCATGGCATTTTATGCGGTAAATGGCATGGACGTAATTATGAACGTAAAAGAAAAGAGAAGTTTTTCAAGAATAAGTATGTGGGAGGCGATAAGAGGATATCTCTTTATCCTTCCCGCGATGGCTCTGCTTTTATCATTGCTTTTTATACCCATGGTTAAGGGTTTTGGTTACAGCTTAACAAATTTTAATATTTTAAAGAGCTGGGACATGGAATTTATAGGCCTGAAAAATTTCGGGAAGGTATTTAGTAATAAAGACTTTTTAACAATAATAAAGAATGAGGTCCAATTTGCTTTATCCGTAACGGTAGTGACGGTAGTAATATCCTTGATGATTGCGCTTCTTTTAAATAAAGTAAGACATTGCAAGAATCTGGTAAGGTCACTAGTGTTCATGCCATGGGTACTACCGGAGGTTGTTGTTGGTGCAATCTGGCGCTGGATGTTAAATGGTGAAAAAGGTTTAGTAAATACGATTTTAGTTGATTATATGCACTTAATACCGAATAAGATTCAGTTCTTTTCGGAAGCCTTAGCATTGATATCTGTTTCCTTTGTATATATCTGGAGAACCTATCCATACGTTACGATCATGTTATCTGCCGGGCTGCAAAGCATTGACCGGGAACAATATGAGGCTTCCGCCATTGATGGATGCAACAAAATCAAGCAGTTCTGGTATGTTACGCTGCCGAATTTAAGATATGTATTATCGATCTGTTCCTTGATGGCAATGATTTGGACTATGAATGCGTTTGGTATTATTAATATTTTGACAGCCGGCGGACCGGGTGTCGCAAGTACTACCATGCCCATGATTATTTATAGGACAGCTTTCCAGAACTACAAATTTGGATTAGCTTCAGCGTACTCCGTTGTACAATTCCTTATCATTACAATTATGGCTGTTGCTTACTTGAGGGTCACTAAGGCAACAAATGAGGAGGCTTAAATTTAATATGAAAAATAATAGAAAATATTATATATTCAGTGCTTTAAGAATGCTGATCCTTGCTTTGATCCTGTTTATGGCGTTGTTTCCTCTGTTTTGGATGGTATTAACATCCAGTAAAAATATGACGGAGCTATTAAAGATTCCGGCTACTATCTTACCTGAGAATTTCACGCTGGAAGCCTATAGGACAGTATGGGTGGATAAACCTTTTGTAACCTATATCAGTAATTCCCTGAAAATATCCATAGTTGCAACATTCCTGGGAATGGTAGTTTCCTGTATGGCAGCATACGGCTTTGCAAAGTTCCGGTTTCCCTTTAAAAAAACATTATTGATGTTTGTTTTAGTTGCACAGATGTTCCCCAGTACATCAATCATTATTCCATTATTCTCAATTTATAAATCCTACGGTTTATATGACAGTCATCTTGGATTAATGCTCTTATATGCAACAATAAGCCTGGCTTTTTCTATCTGGATGATGTACGGCTATTTTAAAGGAGTTCCGAGGGAGCTGGAGGAAGCAGCCAGAATCGATGGGGGCGGTGCATTAAAAATATTTGTCAATATTATTCTTCCGATTTCTAAGCCGGGAATCGCAGCTGTCGGTGTATATGCATTTATGTGTTCCTGGAATGAATATTTATATAGCTTAATCTTACTTACAACGGATACGAAATACACCATATCCTTGGGGCTGTCAAGGTTCATAACAGAGTTCGGTACCTATTGGAATGAAATGGGGGCTGCCAGTATCGTAGTTACGATACCGACCTTGTTAATATTTATGTTGCTGGGTAAAAATTTAATTGCCGGCTTAACTGCCGGAGCGGTAAAAGGATAATTGCCGGAGCGGTAAAAAGTTAATTGCTGGTTTAAAGGAAAATCAATAAAAATAAATTAAAGGAGGAGAGGATATAGAAGTGACGAAGATAAAACTTTGAATCAGTAACGATAAAAGTAAGGAGGAAAGGTATATGAGAAAAAAATTAATATCAGTAGTTTTGATTGCAGCAATGGCCGCTACATTGTTCACTGCTTGTGGGAAAAAAGGGGATAACGCAGAGACGGGAAATGCAACTCCCGAAAATGCAAGTCCCACAAATACAGCCGACACTTCCAGTGGTGAGGTAATTAATTTGGATTTATGGGTATTTGGCGGATTGTCAAAGGAGCCTGAGGTATTCAAAAAATTAGCAGACGAGTTTAATGCATCCCAGGACAAAATAAAAGTGACAGTTACAACTCAGGAGTGGGGCAGCAGGCAAGAAAAAATAGTAACTGCGTTCCAGGGTGGAGATGAAACGGCACCGGATATGTACGTATTGGGACCTTGTATCGAAGAGTATGGTATGAATTTAGGCATTATATCACCACTTCAGGAAGCTCTGCCTGATATTGCAGACCAGGTTAAAAAATTACTTCTTCCTGAGGTTGCAGATCAGGTTGCATCCAGGGATGGTGTTCTCTGGACGATACCTTCTTGGGTAGATCTATCCCCCTACATGATGTACAATGTGGAAGCATTAAAGGCAATTGGTCTGGATGAAAATTCTGTACCGAAGACCTGGAGTGAATTTAAAGATGCTGCGATAGCAATGAAAGAGGCAGGTTATGTAGGATATACAATTCCAATGAGTATGGGAAATTATTCGGACGTTAATAATGAATTCAACTATTGGAACTGGCAGCTTGGCGGATCTCCGATCAGTGCGGATGGAAAAACCATGACAATGAATGATGAACATGCAGTTACTACAGTTAAATATTTAAATTCCTTATATGAAGCCGGAGTATTTTCAGAAAATGCCGCAAATGAGACTTACATGGACCGTCATGAGAATTTCTTCGGAGGTGTTGTGGCAACTAATATTGGATATACATACCTGAATGGTTTACTGGAGGATATGAGCGTACCGGAGGACTTTAATTATATCATGGCAGATATGCCTGTTCCTGATGCCGGTACCAATATTGATAAGGATAATGCTTTCTACCGCATGGTTAGCTCAAACCAGGAAATTAGTATATCCTCGATCACGAAAAACGTAGAGGCAGTTGGAGAATTCCTGCAATTTTTAATTGACAAAAACTACTGGCATGAATGGGTTACCTATGTGGGCGCTAGAACACCTGTTGACATTGCTTCCTATGAAGATGCCGAATTGAGAAAGCAGACCGAGGAAGTTCAGCCGGATTTGGTAAGAATGTATGATGAGGGCACTTTAATGGAAGGCGTTAAGCCAAAGCCATCCTACGGCGGACTCACAGAGGTCCAGACTGTAATGGCACAATATCTTGCTGATACAATTCAAGGGAAATATGCTTCTGTAGAAGAAGGACTTAACGCATTGAATGAAGAATGCCAGAGTGTTCTTGATGAATACAAGGAGTAATCAAGAGTAATTAGGATTAAAATGCAGAGTTTGTTTCATTACTTACTCTGCATTTTAAAGTATGAAAGGATGGCTGCATTATGAGGCTTATAGAAGAACCATATGCTAATGACAATGCTTATATCAGGGAAAATGGCATTATCGATCTTATTCATCCGGATAATTTTGTGTTACCGGATCAACCCCACGAATGGAAGGGAAAATGGATTTGGGCAGCAAAGCAAAAATATATGGATTTACAGACAAGCTGCCATACTTTATTTCAAAATAAAGATAGCCGGTATGGAATATTTATATTCCAAAAAAAATGGAATATCGAAACAAGGATTAAAAATGCGAATCTGTTCATAACAGCGGAGTCATCGTATAAAGTGTTTATCAATGGAAAGCCGGTAGGAAGAGGACCGGCCCAGCCAGGCGGGGATTATGCCAATTGCGGGAGTGTAAGTAAGAAATATTATGAAAAGTATGGGATAGAACATTATCTGAACCCTGGTGAGAATATTATTTCGGTCAGGGTTAGCCTAAGTCCCATTGTCTTATCCGAAATTTCCTGTGGTTGGGGAGGATTAATAGCGGATATTGAAATGGATGGCCATGTGATTGGTACGGATGAAACCTGGAAATGTACGAAGGATAACTGCTATACGGACAGGGCAATGTGGAATGGGCAGCATAGATTAGGGAGAACGGAAAAAGGATATGTTGATGAATGCTGGGAAGACGCAGAAGTTGTAAGCGGGCAGAGTAATTATCCTGAATTATTAGAAACGCCAATTCCTAATTTAAATTATTATAAGATGGAATATGAAAAAATGATAATACCCTTCGACCAGGACAGGGTAATCAGGGACGGGTCAGGAAGAATTGTTATAAAAGCCGGAAGGCCGGTTACCTTCTGGCTGGATTTTGAAAAAATATATGCGGCCTTTTTCTATATGAAAATAATAGGAAGAGCAGGGGTTAAAATGGTACTTCACATGCAGGAGTTTCCGGGAAAAACCGAAAGGGAAGGCACCACGGAAACCTATATTCTGGGGGATGGGGACAATGAGTTTGAATCGCTGCGGCTGCACAGCATAGCATATGTCCAGGTTACCGTAAGTAATCTATGGGAAGATATCATAATAGAAAAGTGCGGCTTGAATGTTAGCTTTTATCCAACAAAATTGAAGGGAAGCTTTGTCTCTGACCTGCCTGTATTGCAGCAGATTTATGATATTGGCATCAGGACAAATCAGATTTGCAGACAGACCTATCATATGGACTCCCCGATCCATCAGGAACCACTGGGATGTATGGGCGATTATACGATAGAAAGCTTAATGAATTATTATACCTTTGGGGATTATTATCTAACAAGGTTTGATATTCTAAAAATCGCTGATTATTTAAAGAGCCGTAATTTTGTTATGTTCCATCCCAGCTACTGCCTGATTTATATTGAGATGATCTATGATTATGTCATGTATAGCGGAGATGTTTCAATCCTATCAGGGCTAATGGATACGGTAAATGGAATCATTGCTTTATTCCAATCTTATTTAGGCGGGAACTATTTGATTGACAAGGCTCCCAATTATATGTTTATGGATTGGGTCATCGAAGGGGAATATAACAGACATCATCCTCCAAAGTGTATGGGGCAGGGCTATATGAGTGCTCTGTTTGTCGGTGCACTGAATATAGCTGGGAAATTGATGGAATTAACCGGCAGTCCGGTGGAAGCTAGGAAAAGCTATCAAAGGATATCTGATAAAGTGGCCGGAAGTATCTGTGAATTACTTTGGAAGGAGGACAGAGGTTTATTCTGTGACGGAATCTATGATAAGAATGCGAATGTAAATTCTAAATGGCTGCCCGCTGATTGTGACAGGGTTTTTTACAGCCAGCATATGAATGTGTTATGCGTGCTTTATGATATATTGCCGTTCGATAAGCAGCTTAATGTAATGGAAAAAGTTATGAATGACCCCGGCCTGAGCCAGGCGCAGCCATATTTTATGCATTTTGTATTTGAAGCATTGGATAAAGTGGGTCTTTTTGAAAAATATGGATTGGGTCAGATTGAGCGGTGGAAAAAATTAATTGATGAAAATGCCAGTGCATTAAAAGAAGTATGGTATGGATTTGATTGTGACTATTCTCATGCCTGGGGAGGAACACCAACCTATCAGCTGCCGTCTAAAATCTTAGGAGTAACACCCAAAAAGCCCGGATTCTCAGAAATTAATTTCCGGCCATGCCTTCCGGAAAAACTAAGCTATGCACAGGGGATGATACCCACACCTTATGGTAGTATTGAGGTGAGGCTTGAAAGAAAAGATGGCAGTGTGATTAGTAAAATAGAATGCCCAAAAGAAATAAAAGTTTATAAAGGTTAAGGAGTTATCCATTCTTCTATAAATAACAATTTGAACGCAAGGAGGAAACTAGAATGAAAGAGGGAGCACTAAGCGGAATACGGGTTATTGACTTGTCCCGGGTAATTGCAGGTCCATATTGTACAATGATTTTAGGCGATTTGGGAGCGGAAATCATTAAAATCGAAAAACGCGGTGACGGGGACATTAGCAGAGGTTATGCACCGTTTTATAAGGGAGAATCCACTTATTTTATGACCTATAACAGAAATAAAAAAAGTATGACTCTTGATTTTAGACAGCCTAAGGCTTTGGAAATATTATATGAATTAATTGAATCCGCCGATGTGCTCGTGGAAAATTTTAAAGCGGGGACATTGGAAAAAATGGGCTTGGATCCCCAGAAATTATTAGAGAAAAATCCGGGCTTAATTATTACAAGAATATCTGGCTTTGGCCAGGATGGGCCCTATGCCAATAGACCTTGCTTTGATGCGGTAGCACAGTCGTTGAGCGGATTAATGAGTATGACAGGGAAACCGGAGGAGGAACCGGTAATGATGGGGTCATATGTATGTGACTTCAGTGCCGGATTATATGGTGCCATAGGAACATTGGCGGCATTGCAATCCCGGAGCAGGACGGGGAAGGGACAAATAGTGGATGTGGCATTATTTGATAGTGCCAGCAGCCTTACACTTTCAGCCGTAATGAATTATTTCCTGTTGGGAATCGAGATGCAGCGTAACGGAAACCAGGATAGGGCTGCCTGGCCTGCAACATTTTTTAAGACCAGGGATGAAAGAATGGTTTATATCCATGCGGGACAGGATCCTGCCTTTGTATCCTTTTGTAAGCTGGCAAACTGTGAGGAAATTTTAGGGAAGGAAGAATTCAGGCATATTTCAGGACGGGCAAAACATATGGAAGAATGTGATGAGCTGGTCCAAAATTGGGTTAAGAATTACAGCCTGGAGGAAGTCATAAGCTTATGTGAGAAACATAATATTCCTTGTGCACCGGTCAATAGCGTAAAGGATATGGTGAAGGATGAACAATTAATCCATAGGAAAATGATACGGGACGTAGAAGATAAGGAGTTAGGGACAATAAAATGCAATGGTCCTGTAATCAAAATGTCAGATACAAATCCAGATGTTTATTTAACTGCCCCGAAGCTGGGTGAACATACGAATGAGATATTACAGGGTCTGTTGGGATATGATGTAAATAAAATCGAAGGATTAAAAGACGCTGGGATCATATAGCGCTTGTATTTAGCTCATAGGCTCTTCATCCGTTCCTTGTGGTTTCCGACAGATTATAAACAAAAGGCAATCCTAGTAATCGGAGTTCACATACACTGAAATCATATTAAAATTGTATATTGACATTGATTAAAGTTAAAGGTATTATAGTTATATAGAATACAATAATAATACAATAATGAAGGAGGGCATGACTTGGAGAAGGAAAATATAACGAATACAAACAATGAAGAAGTATGGAGAGATATCACTGATCCGAGAAGAGCAGAATATGTGGATGATTTAGAAGCTGGTTTAAAAGAACCGGAATTTGAAAATCTTAAGATTCCGGAGCAATTTGGCCCGGTAAAAGAAATCATCGATGACCATAAAATTAAAAGATATGCTTTTGAGCTGGATGATTACCTGCCTTGGGCAATGGAAGAAAAAGAAAATCCATTTGGTAACGAAAGAATTGCACAGGCGGGACTTTTAACGAATGATATTGTGCAGCTATTTACCTTAGCCTACAAAGGAAGTAAGGTAATCGGACTGCATACGGAAGCCCAGCTTTGGTTTGAGAATCCTGCTAAGATGAATGAAGTCGTTACTTTGGAAGGGAAGTATACGGATGCATATGAGAAGCGCGGTCAGGGATATGTGGTACTGGATGCGGCAGTAAAGGGCCAGGATAATAGAACGATTGTCCGTTACAGAGGAATAGAGATTTTAAAAACGACTCCGGGAAATATAGCAGGAAGAGCGTCTGCTTCCCCGGAGAAAAAAGTAACTGGTGAAGTCCCTGACAATGCAAGATTTGTAGACAGCATTACAGAGGATGTAAAAGTTGGAGATGTATTAAGGCCTCTGAAAAAAACAATAACAGCGGAACAGGCAGCAGTATTTTCCAGGGTGGGTGAATTTGTTATTAATATTCATAATAATTTGGAAACGGCAAGAAAGGGGAATTTGAGAATTCCGATCGTACAGGGGGCGCAGTTCTTTTGCTCCTTGGCTGAATTGCTGACACGTGCTTTTGGAAAAGACTTTTTCACCAGCGGCTGGGTCAGAGCTAAATTTATTTCTCCCATAAAGGTATTTGAACCCTTTGAAGCTTCCGGTATTGTGACCTCAGTGGAAGAATTACCGGAGGGTAGAAAGAAAGTCGGTCTTGAGGTGTGGGTGAGACGTTCATCAGATAATCGTTTGTCAGCAGCTGGCTGGGCAAGCTGTATTATCCAGCCTGTAGCTGTAGGATTAAAATTACTTAATTAATGGAGGAAATATGAATGAGAGAACTTTTAACAGGTGGGCAATTGGCAGTAAAGGTTATGGAGGAGTATGGAGTAAAGGTAGTATTCGGTGTTCCCGGCGGACAGACATTGTTTGTTACAGATCCTATTCTGGATACAAAGGAAATGCGGTTTATTCATACCAGGCATGAAAATGGTGCTGCAACGGCTGCAGACGGATGGGGGCGTTTAACGGGTGAACCGGGGGTATGTTTAGCGACAACCGGCCCGGGAGCTACAAATTTGATTACCGGCTTAGGCGGAGCATTAAGAGATTCAAGCCCGGTTATTGCCTTGGTTTTTCAAAACAGGCTGCCGGATGCGGGCAGGGGTGACGCACAGGAAAGTGACCATGAGCTTTTGTTTAACAGTATCTGTAAAAAATATATTCCTGTCAGGGATATTTCTGTTTTACCCTGGGCTTTGCGTGAAGCCTACAGGAGTTCAAAGACAGGCCGCCCAGGTCCGGTGGTCGTGGATTTCTACAGAGATGTGATTGAAGACCAGAAGGCTGAATATATACCAATGGATCCTAAGACATATTGTTATAAGTTTGATGCGGTTGCAAGTGAAGAATCAATCACAAAAGCTGTTACAAAAATCAGGTCATCAAAAAAAATAATGTTATGGGTCGGTAATGGTGTAAAACTTTCAAAGGCAAGTAAAGAGGTAGAAATATTATCCGATATTTTAAATGCACCGATTGTTTGTACCTATAATGGCATGTGTGCCATTGACAATGAGTTTAAAAACTTCCTGGGCACCCGTTCAAGGCATGGCTCAAGGGTTACGCAGGCATGTATTGAAGAAGCAGATTGTGTAATATGTATTGGCTCATCCCTTACGGCAATCAGCACGAACCGCTGGGGAATTAAGCCTGGAAGCATGATACAGCTGGACATCATTGCCGAAAACATAGGCCGCCAATACCCGGTTGAGGTAGGTTTGATCGGTGATGCAAAGGCATCCTTAAATAAATTAATTGAAGCCCTTGGAGATTATAAGGGCGAAAAGGGCTATCTGGAGGATATGCTCGCACGTAAATCAGAATGGAAGAAAAATCTGGAGATCGGAGCAATTGCAGATACGGAGGCTTCTCCGGTTCCTCCCATCGCGTTACATATGGAGTTGCAGAAAGTATTAAAAGAAAATACTGTTTTCTGCGTTGATGCGGGTAATCCGGGTGCCTGGACCCATTATACAACCTTCCCCAAGGGAACCTGCTATATGAAGCCTGTAAATTTCGGAAATATGGCATTTGCCTTAGGAGCAGCCCTTGGTTGTAAAGAAGCAATTCCGGACAGGGAGGTTATTGCTTTGCTGGGGGACGGATCCCTGGGTATGAGCCTCGGTGATCTGGAAACCATAGGAAGAGAGGAGCTGCCTATTATTGTTATTGTCCTAAATGATTCTGCATACGGAAATATACGGCAGGAAGAATTGTATAAAATGGGTAATAACAGGTATATTGGCGTTGACTTTAAAGATTATGATTACTTAAATGTTGCAAAGGAATTTGGTTTTGAAGGCATGATTGTAACAAAAGCAAGCCAGATAAAAGAGGCTATGGAAGCGGCAAGACAATCAGGCAGGCCATATATGATTGAGGTAAAACTGGATGGCAGCTTCACAGTATGGCCTGAAGCAATATAAAAACATAAATAAATGTATTTTTATATTGTCAGGCCTGATACAGTCAGGATTGATTATGGTAATAGAGAATATTTCATGGGTTAAATTCAGATAGTATATGGCTTTGGAAGCTGCCAATTGCGAGTTGGCAGCTTTCGTTATTCATGACAAGTGAATTTTCTTGCTGATTCATCTTGTTTATATCCTGCATCCTTCATATACATCTTTATTTTTCCATAGCCGGTCCTGTTTTTGATATCTGCTTCATCCATACTGTGGGAGGGAAGCTATGCACAATCAATTAGTGCGGCAGCATCCTATTTATAGTTATAAATCATTGATGCAGCTACTTTACGGATCTTTCATAGATCTGTTTCATATCATTTACGGTTATCTGAAGATGGTTATACATTTCTGCCTGGCCTTTTTCAGGATCATTTGATTGAAAGGCTTCTAAAATTTTGGTATGGGGGATGACAGCATTTTTATATACTGAATTATCCATGAAGGATTCTCCCCTGTATTTTTTACCGGAAGTTACAATTTGTTTATTGATAGCAATTAATAATTTATTGCCAGTTATTTTTACAATTTCAGTATGGAATAGCTCATCATACATGATTAACTGAATCTGATTTTTTTCATTTACTGCCTCAATAAAAGAATTGTTGATTTCAGCAAGCTTTTGAATTTGTTTTCTATCCGCTCTTTTTATGGCCAGGCGGGTTGAAAGGGTTTCAATAGCCATACGGACTTCCATAAAGTCATAAAATTGTGCGTCCGGGATCTCATACCAGAGCTGATCGCCTTCACCTATTTTACTGGAAACAAAAGCACCTTTACCGGGAAGTATATCAACATATCCAATTGCCTGCAGAACACGTACGGCTTCCCGCACACATGTCCTGCTGACTCCCATTTCCTGACACATACTATTTTCTGTCGGTAATTTATCTCCTGGTGCATATTCACCGGACAGAATAGAGCTTTTAATGCTTTCAACCACGGAATCCGTAACAGATATACGTTTAATTTCTTTCATAAAATTACACCTCTTATTAATTATTTATATATAAAGCATTCAGGTGGATAAGAGAGCCAGCGGGACTGCCATTTATACCACAGTCTCAATTGCTTTTTTCAATAAAGCAAGATCTTCTTTTGAAGTTATATTGGAGCTGGCAGCAAGTATGTTGAAAAATAGATCAAGGCTGTCTGGGGTAATATCATAATCCAAGTCATTTAAATTAAGCGGCATATCCATATATTTCATCAAGTTGTATATTTCATCGATTTCCTTCTGGGGATACTGGTTAAATGCCATCTGGATTAAGATGCCTACGGCTACTATTTCGCCATGTAAATGTGATGCACTGTTTTGCGTATTATTATTTCTCATAAAATCATAAGCAGCATGTGCCAGGGCCAGCTGGCCTGAACCATCAGCAAAGCCGCTAACGATAGAGGTATGTAGTAGATTAGTCAGTATACAATCAGAAAAGAGCCTGGCGTCCTTTCCGTTCGTATATAAGTCAACAGCCTCATTTTTTAGAAATTCGTAAATAATCTCTGCATTTTTAATCTGGATATATTCACATAAATTACAATCCAGATAGGAGCTTACCCGTTTCAAATGAAAACTTTCAGGCAGTTTCGCTATGGAATCAAAAATGCCGGCAGCCAATAACCTTCTGGGTGCAGTGCCGATTAGATCATCATCTGCGATACAAACATCGATGGCCTTCTTAAGCTTAACGGATATAGTTCTTTTGCCTGAGTCGTCATACATAATCGCTACCATTGAAGTGGCAACACAGGTAGCAATGGATGTTGGAACCGTGATAATCGGCAGTTCTGAATAAACAGAGGCACATTTTACGGTATCAATACATTTGCCTCCGCCACAGGCAACTAATACGGTACAGTTATTTTTTAGGGCAATATCAGCATAGTGTTGTGCCCATTCAGTAGTACACTGGGCGGTATGGTATGATGTGTAATAACTGACAGAGGAACGGTCTAACTGATTAGCGACAGCATTCATTACCAAATCCAGCGTGCTTTTTCCGCCTATGATGAAAGCTCGTCCACCAAGACGTACGATTTCATCAGCAAGCCTGTTAACGGCACCCTGTCCATGATAATATTTACCGCATCCTATTTTTAAAGCGGTCATATTATGTGACATAATATAAAATCCTCCTGTTATAGCAATTTGACATCATACAATTATACAATATAATGATAATGGATTTTTTGCATTTTGTCAAAGGGGACTTTTAATTTTTATTTAAATGAATCGGCATGTTAATATGCAGCTTGAAAATATAGGCTTTTGCAAAGCTATTATCACATTAGTTTAATCAAAATGTCAATATTAAATGAAATGACGGGGTTGACGCAGAGAAATAATGATTGTATAATAATAACACATCATACAATTATACAATATGATTTGGCGTGACGCAATAAGGATCAGAATGGAGGAAGGCATGGGTAAAAGGTTTGAAGGTATCATCCCACCGATTGTTACACCCTTTAAGGAGGATGGCGGCATTGATGAGAGGTTAGCTGCAAAGGAGATGGAGATCTGTATTAATGCAGGAGTGCATGGGCTGAGTGTTGGAGGAAGTACGGGCGAGGGGCCAACCTTAAATGATAAGGAACTGCAGTTGTTAATTCAATTAGCAAAGAATCATGTCAATGAGGGGCAGCCTGTAGTATGCGGGGTAATGCGCACCTGCACCAGAGATGCAGTAAAAGCAGGACTGGCAGCGAAGGAAGCGGGTGCAGATATTATAATGGTAACACCGCCGGCTTATAATGTGCTGGTTCCCAATGAGGAAGGGATGTTTGACTTTTATAATACGATATCGAAGGAAGTACGGCTTCCGGTTATTATTTATAATGTGATACCGCAGAATACCATATCCCCCGGACTTTATAAACGTTTATTGGAGGAAACAGAATATGTTATGGGCGTTAAACAGAGCGTAGGAGGCGTTCAGGCTCTTTATGCAATGAAGATGGCAAGCGGGAACCAAGGTAAGATCTATGCAGCAACCGATGACATGCTTTTTACCTGCTATGATCTTGGAGCCAGGGGTGCTATTTCAGCTATTTTATCCGTATTTCCGGAACAATGTGTAAAGATGTGGGATAGCTTTGAAGCTGGTAACAAGGAATTGGCCTTTGAGATACAAAATCAACTCTATCCAAAGTGGCAATGTCTTGGCGGTAATCAATTCCCTATCCGCCTGAAATATGCATTGAAGGTACTGGGGCGTGAGCCTGGCTTATGCAGAAGTCCCATTACATATTTACCGGAAAATGAAAAGGAAAAAATAAGAATGGCTTTTGGAGGTTGACAATCGTGGTTTGTAAGCAGAAGGAAAGATATATATTATGTAGGACAATAATAGCTATGTTTTTTATGCTTACTATACTATAAGAAATTTAAGGAGCAGAGCAGCTTTGGCAGGCTCCGCCAGATTTTAACCCAAAAAATACGAAATATAAAAGGAGACGCTGATATGAAGTTTCAAGAAAAGTATGGACAGATTTTACTACCCCTGATTACCCCTTATGATGAAAAGGAAGAAGTTTGTTATGACAAGTACGAGGAGCTGATTGAATACCTCATACAAAATGATTTATGTGATTCCCTGATCGTTACAGGTACTACTGGTGAGGCAAGTCTTTGTACCTTTGATGAAAGGGTTAAATTAATGGAAACTGCGGTTAAGGCTGCCAAAGGCAGAAAGCCTGTTATTGCAGGAACCGGATGTGCCTCAACAAAGGAGACGATAGCTCTTACGAAGGAAGCAGAAAGGCTGGGAATTGATTTATGCCTTGTGGTAGTTCCGTTTTATAATAAACCAACGCAGGAAGGCATTTATAACCATTTTAAAGCAATTGCAGAGAGCACAAAATGCGATATCATGCTTTACAATATTCCGATTTTCGTAGGCGTTAATCTGGAAGCTGAGACAGTTGCCAGATTAGCAGCCATTAAAAATATCGTTGCAGTTAAGGATGAGGCCGGGATCAATCCTACCCAGGTAACGGACTTCTTCCTGGCAACAGAAAAAATTAATCCGGGTTTTGCTGTGTATAACGGAGATGACATTATGCTGCTGCCTACGATTGTTCAAGGAGCAATGGGACTTGTAAGCGGTGGTGCACATATCTTCGGACATGAGATCAGGGCTATTTTTAAAGCATTTGCGGAAGGAGATAATCAGAAAGCAAAAGATTTATTTATTCCAATCTACAAATTCTGCAAATCAACAGGACAAAATGGAAGAATCTTGCCAAATTCCATTTTGCGCCCTGCAATTGAAAAAACAACAGGAATTAAGCTGGGACCTGCAAGGGGACCTCTTGCCCCCGCAACTGAGAAAGAACTTGAGGTTACATATGGCATTTTGGAAGAAATTGGGGAATTAAAATAATAACTGCTTCAAGGGATAAATCAGCTGTATACATGCGGTATAACAACCATATGTGCATAGCTTGCATAATAATCTGCTTTGTTCAAAGCTTTAATTTCATTTTAAAAATTCTGGTCAATAGAAGGACTCCGCTGCTATAAAGAGATCAGGCGGTATACAATTTTGCTTCATGAAAATTGTGTACCGCCTGATCTTTATTATGGACTTATAAGTTAAAACATGGCTACACACTGGATGCCGTTACGGTTTTAAAACAATTAAGGTTAATATTCTGAAATCCAAAATTGCAAAATAGTCGTATTTTTATATTACTATTTATATGTTGACAATATTATTGTACTGTGATATCTTTTTAATATAAATACAATAATAATACAATAAGTAAAGCTGATCCTCGGCATTAAATAATTAAACAAAATAAATATAACAAAAATATTATAATACGGGAGAATAAAATGAAACAGTTAATGATTAAACCTGCCATTTATCAGTATGCCCACGTAAAGGAATTTGTGGATGAATTTAAAATCGGACAGGGTGATCTGATTATTACAAATGAATATATCTATCATCCCTATTTTTCAGAATTAAACTTAGCCTGTGATGTACTTTATCAGGAGAAATATGGAGCTGGTGAGCCTTCCGATGAAATGGTTGAAGCCATATATAAAGATAGGAAAGGCGATTACAAGAGAATCATTGCAATCGGCGGAGGAACTATAATTGATATCAGCAAGATTTTTGCATTGAAGAATGTTTCGCCGGTTCTGGATTTATTTGATGGAAAGCTTGCGATTGAAAAAGATAAGGAGCTGGTACTTGTGCCAACAACTTGTGGAACAGGGAGCGAAGTAACCAACATAGCAATTCTGGAGCTAAATTCTAAGAATACAAAAAAAGGATTGGCATTGGAGGAAATGTATGCAGACAGTGCGGTACTGATACCGGAATTATTAAGTGGTCTGCCTTTTCGCTTTTTTGCGACCAGCTCAATCGATGCATTGATTCATGCAGTGGAATCAAGCCTTTCTCCAAAGGGAACTAGGATGACGAAGCTTTTTGGCTATAAAGCGATTGAGATGATTTTAAAAGGGTATAAAAGAATTGCTGAGGGTGGGCCGGATGAAAGAATACCTCTTCTGGAAGATTTTCTTGTAGCAAGTAATTATGCCGGCATCGCCTTTGGGAATGCGGGCTGCGCGGCAGTCCATGCGCTAAGCTACCCCTTAGGGGCAAAATACCATGTCGCACATGGTGAATCCAATTATGCAATATTTACCGGTGTTATGAAAAATTATATGGAAATCAAATCGGAGGGTGAAATAGCAAAACTGAATCAGTTTATTGCAGATATTTTAGGATGCGATGTTAAAAATGTATATGAAGAGCTGGAAATTTTGCTGAATCATTTGGTCCAAAAGAAAAAATTGAGTGATTACGGTGTAACGGAGGAGGACTTATCCGAATTTACGGAATCGGTCATGAATAACCAGGGAAGGCTGATGGCCAATAACTTTGTAGAACTGGATGCAAGGAGAGTCTATAAGATTTATAAAGAGCTTTACTAATATAAAATAATAAGCAGGAGGAGTCTCACTATGATGACGAAAGAAGAGTACATAGCAAGCTTAAGAAAGCTGCAGCCGGTTGTCTATCTGTTTGGCCAGAGGGTTGAAAATACGGTGGATCATCCTATCATAAAGCCGTCGATGAATTCAGTAGCTGCAACCTATGAGCTGGCTGCGAAGGCGGAATATGAGGAGCTGATGACGGCAGTTTCCAATCTTACAGGCAAGAAGATCAATCGTTTTAACCATATCCATCAATCCCAGGAGGACTTGGTCAGGAAGGTAAAAATGCAAAGGCTTCTTGGACAGGTTACGGCTTCCTGCTTCCAGAGATGTGTTGGAATGGATGCCGGCAATGCAGTATATAGTACTTCCTACGAGATAGATAAAGCCTGCGGCACTCATTATTTTGGAAATTTTATAAAATACTGGACTATGGTACAGGATAATGATTTGACGGTAGATGGAGCAATGACTGATCCAAAAGGAAACAGGGGGTTATCTCCGTCAGCCCAGGCAGATGCTGATTTATTTCTTCGTGTTGTGGAGAGAAGGGCTGATGGTATTGTAGTCCGTGGGGCAAAAGCGCATCAGACCGGCATGGTTAATTCCCATGAGGTTTTAGTTATGCCTACGGTTTCCATGAAACCGGAAGATAAAGATTATGCTGTGTCCTTTGCAGTACCTGTTGATACGAAAGGTGTCTTTATGATATATGGACGCCAGTCCTGTGATACCAGAAAGCTGGAGGAGGATGCTGATATTGATTTGGGCAACAGCCAGTATGGAGGACATGAGGCATTAGTAATCTTTGATGATGTTTTTGTACCAAATGACAGGATTTTTATGAATGGGGAAACTGAATTTTCCGGAATGCTTGTTGAGCGCTTTGCAGCCTATCACAGACAAAGCTATGGCGGCTGTAAGGTGGGTGTAGGTGACGTCTTAATAGGTGCAGCTGCATTGGCCGCAGATTATAATGGGGCTGCAAAGGCTTCACACATCAAGGATAAGCTGATAGAAATGACACATTTAAATGAAACTCTTTATGCCTGCGGTATCGCATGCTCTGCCGAAGGCGCAAAGACGGCTTCGGGAAATTACTTCGTAGATACCTTATTAGCAAATGTATGCAAGCAGAATGTCACGAGATTTCCTTATGAAATAACGCGCCTTGCTGAAGATATTGCAGGCGGGCTTATGGTTACGCTACCGTCGGAGGCTGATTTTAAAAATGAGAAGCTGAAGCCATATCTGGATAAATATCTGCAGGGCGTAGCCAATGTACCTACGTTGGACCGCGTCCGGGTATTAAGGCTCATTGAGAATATTACCTTAGGAGCCGCTGCCGTCGGTTACAGGACAGAATCCCTGCACGGTGCCGGTTCTCCCCAGGCCCAGAGAATTATGATTTCAAGGCAGGGTAATATAGAAGGCAAGAAAGAACTTGCTAAGAAAATCTGTGGAATAAAGGAAGCATAAGGTATGGGGGAAGGCAAGAAATCCCGGCCTTGGAACAAACAGATGCCTTTCTGATGGTGGAATGCAGGTTAAATGAAATGAGGAGAAGGGAAAAAGATGGATTTTAGTCAGTATTACAAAGAACATTGCACAGATGCTGCAAGTGCAGTGAACCATATAAAAAGCGGGGACAGAGTAGTAGTAGGGCATGCAGCAGGAGAACCGCAGGAGCTGGTCAGGGCAATGGTGGATAGGCAGGAGGAGCTGGAAAATGTAGAGGTTGTACATTTTGTCAGTATGGGAAAGGCGAAATATTGTGCTCCCGAAGCGAAAGGGCATTTCAGGCATAATGCATTATTTCTGGGAGGAGCGACAAGATCAGCCATCGAAGAGGGAAGAGGAGACTTTACACCATGCTTTTTTTACGAGGTGCCCTCACTGTTTAAAGAGGAATTACTGGTTGATGTTGCACTGATACAGGTAAGCAGACCGGATAAGAACGGATACGTAAGCCTTGGGATTTCTGTGGATTACACGAAAGCAGCGGCAGAAAATGCGGGATTTGTCATAGCCCAGGTGAATGGGAACATGCCAAGGACGATGGGTGACAGCTTCTTACATGTCAGCAAAATCCACTGCTTCGTAGAACATACGGAACCGTTAATAGAATTAAACCGGTCGGAATTAGGGGAAGAAGAATTACAGATAGGCAGATACTGTGCGGAACTGGTACCGGATGGAGCTACGCTGCAATTAGGGATAGGAACGCTGCCGGATGCTGTACTAATGTCACTCGGGGACAAAAAAGACTTGGGAATACATAGTGAAATGTTTTCTGACGGTGTCATGAGCCTTGTAAAAGAGGGTGTAATCAACAACAGCAGGAAGAATTTACATAAGGGAAAGATTGTGGCTACCTTTATCATGGGCAGCCGCAAATTATATGAGTTTGCCGATGAAAATCCTTTTGTATACATGGCTCCGGTGGATTATGTCAACAACCCGTATATCATCGGACAAAATGATAATTTGATCGCCATCAATTCCTGCGTACAGGTAGATCTGCAGGGGCAGGTCTGTTCGGAAAGCATAGGCTTAAAACAGATCAGCGGCGTCGGGGGTCAGGTGGATTTTATCAGGGGTGCAAGTATCTCTAAGGGCGGAAGGGCAATCATTGCCATAAGCTCAACGGCATGTAACGGGCAGTTAAGCAAGATTGTACCATTGCTGGAGAATGGGGCAGCCGTCACCACAAGCAGAAATGACGTGGATTATATTGTTACAGAGTATGGCATAGCCAAATTGAAGGGAAAGACGCTGAGAGAACGTGGAAGAGCCTTGATTAACATAGCCCATCCTAAATTCAGGGACGGACTGATTATGGAATGGCAGAAAAGGTTTAAAACAGCTTTTTAGGAAAGAACAGGCTCAGTTTAAGAACAGGCAGGTATTGTATATGAAAAGAATGTGTGTTGTTGGCGCGGGTACCGTGGGTTCATCTATTGCCCAGGTAGCTCTGTCATAAACAAAGGATTAGTGAAGAGGATAACAAGGATGCGCAGTTATCCTCTTGTTGACTTTGTAATATGATTGTGATAATATTTTATACAAAATAATGACAAAATTTAACTTTAAGACCTATACTAGAAATTTTCCTACCTAATATATAGTAAATAAAATAAGGTATTTTATCACTGGATTTAATATAGATATCATTTCGGAACAATTCCGGACAATTAAACTGAGGAAAAACAAAGGAAGGAATCAAAAAACAGCTTTGCGGTATTTTGCTATTAGTAAAGGAGGAGATACAGTATGAATAATATTAAAAAATCGAGACCCCTTTATTTTGTTATTAAGGAAGATATTAAAGAGAAAATATTGAGCGGTCAATATAAATCTGGTGATGTTCTTCCTACGGAAAGCAGTTTGTGCGAAGAATACAAGTCCAGCCGCGTAACAATACGCAGGGCAATTAATGAGTTGATCCAGGAGAATGTACTGGAGAGAGGCTTTGGAATGACAGCCAGGGTAAAAAGTACGCCGGTGCCCAGAAGCTTAAATCATTTAGGGGGACTTCATGAGGAGCTTACTCAAGCCGGAATCATGTGTTTTTCTTATATACTGAATTCAGAGATCGTAAAAGCAGATAATCTTTTGGCGCAAAAATTAAGTCTGTCCGTAGACGATGACCTGTATATGATTGAAAGATTGCGCTATGCGAACAGTAATCCGCTGTGTTATCAGAAAATATATCTGCCAGTAGCATTGTGTCCTGATTTAGATGTGAAAAAGCTGGCAAAGGTATCACTTTATGAAACGATAGAAAAAGATTATGGGCTTAAAATTTCTTATGCCAAACAGACGATCCATGCATGCATGGCTAACTACAGAATTGCGGCCTTGCTTGAATTAAATGATCTGACCTGTATGCTGAAGGTCAATCGAACAACATATTTGGATACTAACGAATGTATAGAATACTCCGATAGCTATTATGTTTCCGACAGGTATGAGCTGTCAATGACATTAAATAGGTAGTTATGAAACAGGGAGCTTAACCTTCGTTTCTTTCCAAGCACTGTAATGGAGGGACGGATGAAAAACTTTTTAATCATTGATATAGGGACAAGTTCATTACGTGTTGCAATTATTAATGAAAAACTTGAAATATTAAATATAGAAGTGGTTAAACGGAGTGCCGGTGTTTGTTTTGATGCGGAAGAGGAATGGGATCATATATATCAAAGGATGAAAGCCGTCATAAAATCAAGTGATGTAAAAATTGACGGTATGGCGGTATCTTCCCTTTTGGGCTGGATTGGCGTGGATCAGCACGGTAATTCTGTAACCCCATGCTATTCCTATATGCACCAGTGTGAAGAAGAGTGTAAAGAGTTTAAATTGAAATATTCGGATGATCTGATTTATCCAATCAGCGGCCGGTGTATCAGCTCTGAGCTGTCTGTATTTAAAATCTTAAATCTGAAAAAGGAACATAGAGAGATTTATGACAAAATGAGCTGGTTTATATCATTAAAAGACTTTATTAATATGAAGCTAACCGGTATAGCTGCAATTGACCATACGAGTGCCTGTTATACCATGCTATATAATATAAAGAATCAGGATTGGAGCAGGGAGATTCTTGGTTATACCGGAGTGGATAGTACAAAACTGGCCAGGCTGATACGTCCATATGAAATCCTTGGAACAGTAAAGGGGGATATTGCTGCTGGATTAGGGATCACAGGAAATATTCCGGTAGCCGCTGGCAGCGTTGACGGTTCAACAGGTATTCTTGGAGCGGGTGCAATTGAATCAGGCCTGGCTGTAAGTGTAATGGGAACCACGGATGTATTTTTTATGGTAGAAGATAAACTGGTTTTTGATCAAACAAAAGCATTGATTATCAATCCCCATGTTTTTCCGGGATTATGGTTGGTTGGCGGTCCCATGGGAATGTACGGAGGAACATTGGAGTGGCTGCTAAATAACATTATGAATAAAAGCTCTGATATGATAGAAATGGGTAAAATGGCAGAAGAAATTCCTTCGGGAAGCGACGGCGTCACTTTCCTGCCAACCCTTGCCGGGGAAAGAACACCATTCTGGATTCCTCAGATGAGGGGCACTATGGTAGGACTGGAGTATCGTCATAAAGCGCAGCATCTGTTTCGGGCCGTTATGGAGTCGAATGGATATGCGATCAGAAGGTGTGCAGAACTGGGGCGGAATGCAGGAATTGAATTCGACAGGGTAATTGCAATCGGGGGAGGCTCGAAAAGTGATTTATGGCTTCAGCTGAAAGCCGATATCATGGGTGTGAAGGTTCAGCGTTCTTCCGTAGAGGAGGCCACAACAATTGGTGCATGCCTTCTTGTGATGGTTGCTACAGGTTTTGAAATGGTTACATTACCTAGGATTGGAATAAAGGAAACTTTTTATTATCAGCCGGAAATTAAAGCAGGATATGATTCTTTATATCAAGGCTATATGAAATTACATGATAAAATAGCTGGTTTATATTAATTATGAATAGGAAAAACGCTGCATTCCAGTGAGATGGAAGGCAGCGTTTTTCCTGTTTAACTTATGCTCCTGAAATAAAAAATTAAAGCAGTTCCCCATACCTTTTGACAAAGATATTTTTGAAAATAGTCACCAGCGCCATATACAAAAGTACAGTCAGCACCAGCCATGCAAAATATACGGTCGGCAGAGCCGCCAGGCCGATTGCCGAACCAAGGCCGGTAAAGGGGATGATGGTCAGGCCGGCTATCCCGGCAAGGGTAAGCAGTGTTACGGGAAGCGAAGCACGGCTTTGGATAAAGGGGAGCTTCGGCGTGCGTATCATGTGAATGACAATGGTTTGGCTCCACATGGATTCCACGAACCATCCGGCCTGGAAAACGGCGATATAGTGTGCCTGCAACACCGGGTCTGTAAGCTGGTGGAACAGCTGTCCGCCAAACATGGCAGGGCAGATGATAAAGTACATCAGCAGATATGTGGTAATGTCAAACACTGAGCTTGTGGGACCCAGCCACACCATAAACCGGCCTATGGAGGAAGCCTCCCATTTTCTCGGCTTGGCCAGGAATTCTTTGTCCACACTGTCCCAGGGGATTGCTGTGCAGCTCAGGTCGTATATCAGGTTGAGCAGGATCAGCTGGATCGGCAGCATCGGCAAAAAGGGCAGGAAAGCGCTGGCTGCCAGCACAGAAAACATGTTGCCGAAGTTGGAGGCGGCAGTCATTTTGATATATTTAATCATATTGGCATAGGTCTTGCGGCCTTCGATAATGCCCTTTTCCAGAACCATCAGATCCTTTTCCAGCAGGATAACGTCGGCGGACTCCTTTGCGATATCCACGGCAGTATCCACTGAAATACCTACATCGGAGGCTTTCATTGCTGCAGCATCGTTGATGCCGTCACCCATATAGCCGACGCTGTGGCCATTCCCCCGTAAAGCAGTAATAACCCGTGCCTTTTGCTGCGGTGAGAGCTTGGCAAAGACGCTTACATGTTCGGCAGCCTTGCTGAGGGTCTCGTCAGTCATGCTGTCTAAATCAGAGCCGAGCAAGATCTGGTCAACCGGGATCCCGACCTGACGGCAGACGCAGCGTGTCACCTTGTCATTGTCGCCGGTCAGGATCTTTACGTCTACGCCGTGCTCCTTCAGGGCTTTTACTGCCGCGGCCGTTGATTCCTTCGGAGGATCGAGGAAGGCCAGGTAGCCCATCAGCACCATTTCTGATTCATCTGCTGCTGAAAATGCGCCCACGGGTGAGGGATTGGTCTTCTGTGCTACGGCAATGACGCGCATACCCTCATCGTTTAGTTCATCCACTTTTCCCAGGATATACTCCCGGATGTCGTCGGTCAGCGGCAGAACCTTTCCGCCATACTCGGCAAAGCTGCACACCGACAGCATTTCCTCTACTGCACCCTTGGTAATCATCTGTGTTTTTCCGTTTGCTACCACCACACTCATGCGGCGGCGTTCAAAGTCGAAGGGGATTTCATCCACTTTTGTGAACCTGTCTGTGATTTTGCACAGCTCAGGGTTGGCCTCCTGCTCCTTTAGTACCCCCTCAATGATGGCGATGTCCATAAGGTTTTTAAGGCCTGTCTGGTAATAGCTGTTGAGGAAGGCGTGGCGCAGAACCCGCAGATCCTCTTCACCATGGATGTTAAGGTGATGCTCAAGCACTACCTTATCCTGTGTCAGTGTGCCGGTTTTGTCCGTGCATAAAATATCCATGGAGCCAATGTTCTGGATGGAATTCAGGTTCTTGATAACTGTCTTTTCCTTCGACATTGCCACTGCGCCCCTGGCAAGGCAGGTAGTGACAATCATTGGCAGCATTTCGGGGGTAAGCCCTACAGCTATGGAAAGGGAGAATAGGACGGCCTCCATCCAGCTCCCTTTTGTAAAGCCGTTGATGAACAGAACTACGGGTACCATCACCAGCATGAAGCGGATAAGCAGCCAAGATACTGAGTTTACGCCCTTTTCAAAGCTGGTCTGGACAGGCTTGCTGCCTAAGTTTTCTGCCATGCTGCCAAACATTGTATCATCCCCTGTCGCTACTACCACGCCTGCGGCACTGCCGCTGATGACATTTGACCCCATAAAGGCAAGGTTGGGGCATTCGGTCATTGTATTGCAGCTGCCACTTGCAGCGTCAGGAAATTTCTCAACCGGCTCGCTTTCGCCGGTCAGCGCCGATTGGCTGATGAACAGGTCCTTGGCGCGGAGGATACGCATATCCGCCGGAAGCATGTCGCCTGCCGCAAGATGCACGATGTCGCCAACGACCACATCCTCCAGGGGGATTTCCTCCTTTCCTGCTCCCTGCCGCTGGACACAGGTGGTGGTCTTAATCATTTTCAGCAGGCTCTCCGCTGCGTTCCCGCTCCTTATTTCCTGGACGAACCGCAGGATGCCGGAGACTATTACCATTGTCATAATGATGATAACGGTGATGGGGGAGGCTTCTCCCGGCTCTGCCAGGATAATGTCGGTGAAGGCCGACACCGCTGCCAACCCGAGCAGGATGGCGGTAAAGGGATTGATGAATGCCTTGCAGATGCGCTGGAGCAAGGATTCCTTCTTACCCTGGGTAACCTGGTTGTTGCCGTACTTCTCCCGGGAAGCGTCCACAAGGATCTCGCTCAAGCCCTCCCGGGTCGTCCCCAGCTTGCTGAGTAAAAAATCAGCTTCGGAGGCGGAGGCGAATTTCAGCCTGCCCTTTAGCTCCTCGCGGCGTACCCTTTCCACAAGTGTTCTTTTTGTTTCTATAGGATTGTTTTTAGGATTGTTTTTTGTCCTCTGCATTGGTCTGTACCTCCATTTCTTAATTTTGAAAAGATCGTTGGAAGCACAACCCATAAGCTGATGGGCGTTCGTTTTATTTTATGGTGATGGGATGGAAAGCCCGTTTCCATTCCCCATGCCATATTTCGGTCGCCCGTCAGGGTCGGGGCTGTGTTTACTTCCGGTTTCCATTCCATTCACCTCGCTTATTCTTGTAATATTTATATAAAACCCTTATAGGATGTTGCGTGTATCCTGAGGCCTTAAAAAGGCATGAAAAAACCACCGTCCAGAAATTTCAAACGATGGCTGGGTGACTTATCCGGCTGGCCCGGAAATTGGCAGGCATACCATTTTAGTTTAGCGGCGCACGCGGACGCGCGGCGGCCAAGCACCTGTAAAAACAGGCCTGCTCCCCATAAAACCATCATTTAGATGTTGTTTACAGCTATTGCTGTTATCCATAATATTCCTACCTCCAGGCAAAATAAAAATCCTCTGCCAACGTATCATGACGATGACAGAGGATATATCCTCATACCTACAGCGTTTAATGCTTTCAAAGCGTTCCTCGCCATCGTCCAAGTTTTAGCTTCACAGGGCGGTGAAGTTGCGTTATTCCATGCCTTGGATTCGACATGGACTGTTGACCTGCTCATAGTGTCTCCACTACTTTGCGGCAGCAACCCGTATCCCTGTGGTAGCCTCACCTACCGAAACGGAAAAAGTTTAACTATATATAGCATATGCGGATCGGATGGATTTGTCAACCTCCTTGCGGAAATTTCCCGGCACGGCATCCCGGCATCCCGCATTTCAACGGTAAGGAAGAAAAAAATAAATTCTTTAGGTTCAATGGAAAAAGGCGCAAATGTCGAATTTAGCTGTTGAAAAAACTTGTTTTATAAAATAAAACGAAAAAAGAGTGGAATAGTTCATTTGTACCAAGTATAATCAAATGTAAATAGTAATGAAATGCTGGCCTATGATTTTGAAGGTATCAAATTATGTCCCAATATGGACCGAAGGTATACAGGACCTGTGAATCTCATTATGCTGGATGGATAACCAAGATCTGGACAGCTTAAGTTACTTACAAAAGAATGGAGGAAGAAGCTATGCTAAGCCGTCTCAATGTTAGGAAAAAAATCATGCTGATTACCCTATTGTTACTGATCGTTACCGTGTTCGTTGCAGTTATGGGGTATCTGTATTTGCGGAAAAGCAATCAAAGATTCTCAGATATGTACAACTTCAATATGCAATGTATGGATTTTGCAGCAGACCTGCAGACCCAGACCCAGGTAAACAGCACGAATCTCTATGGGTTGATCCTGAGCACTTCGGAGGAAGAATATAAGGCAACGATAGAAGACATTAAGTCGCGCAAGTTAACCATTGATGAAGATATGTCAACCCTCAAGGCTCTTTTAAAAACGGATCAGGAAGTGGCTCTCATGACTGAGATGGAAGAGAAGATAATCCCTTGGAGGGCAGTTATTGATAAGGTTATTGAATTAACCGGGGCAGGAAGGATGGACGAAGCGAACCGGTTTTATCATGACAATATTACGACATTGGAGGATTATCATACCGCAGTGAGAAACCTGACGGTTTATAACCGGGAAGCGGGTGCGGCCATGGAGAAGGAAGGCGAGGATGAGTTTAATTCTAATTCCAGGATGCTGGTTATCACGGTCGCTGTCATGCTGATCCTAGCCTTTTTCATCAGCAAGGTCATCTCGGATAATATCACAAAAGGGCTGCTTAAGACTGTTTCTGCCCTTGACCAAGTGGCAAAAGGAGATTTATCAGTCCCTGTTGATGGAAAGCTGCTTCAGCGCAAGGATGAGGTTGGTATGCTGCTGCGCGCACTTGATAGCATGCAGAATGCCATGAACCAATTGGTAGGGCGGGTAAAATCAGAAGCGGCGGAGCTGGAAGGAATTGTACAGCGTGTGAATGATGATGCGAATATTTTGACAGAAGAGATTGAGAGTGTATCTGCAACAACGGAGGAATTGGCAGCAGGAATGGAAGAGACGGCAGCTTCTTCCGAGGAAATGGCAGCGACTTCCCAGGATATGGAACGGGCTGTCCACTCCATTGCACAGAAATCAGAAGAAGGTGCAAAAAAGGCAAACGAAATCACACGCCGTGCCAAGGATACACAAGTGCGGGTGGAAAGTGCCCAGAGCAATGCCATGAAGGTATTTGAGGAAACAAAAGGAGCCCTTGAAAAGGCAATCGAGAATTCCAGGGTAGTTGAACAGATCAATGTGCTTTCACAGGCGATCATGCAAATTACAACCCAAACCAACCTGCTGGCACTCAACGCTTCCATTGAAGCCGCGAGGGCTGGGGAGGCCGGGAAGGGCTTTGCAGTGGTGGCAGAGGAAATCAGTAAGCTGGCGGATGCTTCTAAAAACACGGTAATCGAGATCCAGGGCATTACCGGGAAAGTATCGGAGGCGGTCTATAATCTGTCCCTGCATTCCAATGAGCTGCTGAAATTCATGTCAAACGATGTAAACCAGGATTATCAAACCTTGATCGAGGTTGCAGAGAAATACAATGATGATGCAAGCTATGTAGATAATATGGTAACAGATTTCAGTGCCACGGCACAAGAGCTTCTGGCTTCCATTTCGGAGGTAATTACCGGAATTGATGCAGTAGCTATTGCTGCACAGGAAGGAGCACAGGGAACCTCGGATATAGCGAATAGAAATTCCAGTGTCAATATGCACGCTGCAGAAATCCTTTCCCAGGTAGTTAAGTCCAAGGATATTGCTGAGCAGCTGGGTAGGGCAGTAGCAATCTTTAAAACAAATTAGTCCCAAAATTATTATCTGGAAATGAAATTCAGGAAGCCTGAGGCCATATTTTAAAAACAACTAAAAATAACATAAAACAAACAAAAAACAGGGAAAAAGCAAGGAATGCAGGTTGACGTTCCTTGCTTTTTGTGATATTATTATGTCAAAACCAAACAAAACCAATAACAAACCAAGTAAAACCACATTTTGATGGATGCTTGATGGATATGGGATACAAGGAGGAGCCGGCACCAGCTGGCTTACAGCTATATCGGAGCATTTAAGGAATAGGAAACGTGGTTAAAATGATGAGAGGTTCAGTATATGAAACGATCGAAGAGAATTGAAGCTTTGGACAGACGCCCGGTAAACAAAGACGGCTATATCAACGAATGGCCCGAGATGGGGTTTGTGGCGATGTCCAGTCCCTATGACCCCAAGCCTTCTATCAGGATACACAATGGCGTCATTGTTGAACTGGACGGAAAGAAAAGAGAAGAGTTTGATTTTATTGATGAGTTTATTGCCGATTATGCAATCCGTATAGAGCGCGCGGAGCAGTCAATGGCAATCTCCTCACTTGATATTGCAAGAAGGATTGTAGATATTAATGTTTCCAGAAAAGAAATTCTTGAGATAGTTTCCGGTATTACTCCGGCTAAAATGGTGGAAGTGATAAACTACCTTAATGTGGTTGAGATGATGATGGGAATGCAAAAGATAAGGGCAAGAAGAACTCCTGCAAATCAGGCACATATTACGAACCTGAAGGATGATCCGGTCCAGATTGCTGCCGATGCCGCGGAAGGAGCCTTAAGAGGCTTCCGGGAGGAAGAGACCACGGTTGGCATTGCACGGTATGCACCCTTTAATGCGATCGCCCTGTTGATCGGTTCCCAGGCGGGAAGAAAGGGCGTTTTGACCCAGTGTGCCGTGGAAGAGGCGACGGAGCTGGAGCTGGGAATCCGAGGCTTTACTACCTATGCGGAGACTATGTCGGTCTATGGTACGGAAAAGGTATTTATTGATGGGGATGATACCCCCTATTCAAAGGCGTTTTTAAATGCTGCCTATTCGTCCCGCGGCTTAAAGACCAGATTTACCTCCGGCTCGGGTTCTGAGGTATTAATGGGTTCAGCAGAGAAGAAATCCATGCTCTACCTTGAGACAAGATGTCTCTATGTAACGAAGGGTGCGGGTTCACAGGGCATCCAGAATGGTTCCGTGAGCTGTATCGGTGTGGCGGCAAGTGTTCCTGCCGGAATCCGTGAGGTGCTTGGCGAGAATTTGGTGGCGGCGCTTCTGGGGTTAGAATGTGCTTCCTCCAATGACCAGAGCTTTACAAATTCCGATATGAGGCGTACTGCAAGAACAATGCTGCAGTTCTTACCTGGAACGGACTTTATTTTCTCCGGATATGCGGGAGAGCCAAATTACGATAATTTATTCGCCGGATCTAACTTTGATGCGGAGGATTTTGATGATTATAATGTATTACAAAGAGATATGCAGGTGGACGGCGGATTAAAGCCTGTAAAAGAGGAAGATGTCATCAGGGTACGGTATACGGCTGGGAAAGCAGTTCAAGCGGTATTCCGTTATCTGGGTCTGTCCGAGGTTACGGACGAGCAGGTGGAAGCTGTTACCTATGCACATGGCAGCAAGGATACCATATCCCGTGATGTGGCGACGGATCTGGCCGCAGTGGAGGATATGATGAAGCGTGGAATTACCGGCGTTGACATCGTTAAGGCATTGGCGGAGTCCGGTTTCGAGGAGCTGGCGGAGAGTATTCTCAGCATGCTTAAGCAAAGGGTTGTCGGTGATTACATGCAGACCTCTGCAATTTTGGATGAAGAGTTTAAGGTAATGTCAGGTGTGAACTGCCCCAATGATTATATGGGGCCAGGTACAGGCTACCGTGTGGATGGCAGGCGATGGGAAGAGATTAAAGCAATTCCCCATATTATTGACCCGGACAATTTCTAGGTATTAGTATAGAAGTAAGCTTGGAAGAAAGAATAGTTAGAGAGAGAAAGGGGGACATACCTATGGAAATTAATGAAAAATTAATTGAACGCGTCACGAAGCTTGTTATAGAAGAAATCAACGCAAAGGGCGGAGTCCAAGTGCTGGCACAGGGCGTAAAGGCTGCAGGAAGCCGGATGGCAGAAAAGACCTCCTATGCAGGGTTCCCGGTTGCCAGACAGGGGACGGACCCGAAAGAGGTTGTGATCGGAGTCGGACCTGCATTCCAAAGGCAGATCAATAAGACGATCAACGGCCTCAGCCTGGAGGACGTAATAAAGAATATCAAGGCGGGGGTGGAAGAGGAAGGGATGGTTCCCAGGGTGGTAAAGGTGCTTAAGACCTCCGACGTATGCTTTATGGGGCTGGAGGCGGCACGTTTAAGCGGCTCCGGCATTGGAATCGGATTACAGTCCAAGGGTACGGCAGTAATCCACCAGAAGGACCTGTATCCCTTATCCAACCTGGAATTATTCCCGCAGGCACCGCTTATGACCCTGGAAACCTACCGTGCCATCGGAAAAAATGCTGCAAGGTATGTAAAGGGCGAAAAGGTAACTCCTATTGAGGGGCAAAACGATCCCATGGTAAGAGCCAATTACCAGGTGAAGGCAGCCTTAATGCATATCAAGGAAACAGAACAGGTGGATTCGGATATTCCTTATATTGAGTGGAACTAGGGAGGAGAAAGTGTGAAAGAAAGTCACTTTCAAACTATTTATTAAGGCCTATTCACTTTTTGAATAGGTCATCAAAAAGTGAAAGGCACGGGTGTAATTATGAAATATCCTTTAGGTGAATATGAGAAGGCTTCCATCCGCTCAAAGACGGGTAAGAAGCTGGATGAAATAACGATAGAAGAGATTAAGAAGGGAAATGTTACTGCTGATGACATTAAGATCTCGAAGGAGATGCTTTATAAGCAGTCGGAGGTAGCGAAGGATAACGACAATATAGGGCTTGCG
This sequence comes from Clostridiales bacterium, assembly GCA_012839295.1. GTDB lineage: Bacteria > Bacillota > Clostridia > Lachnospirales > Lachnospiraceae > Mobilitalea. The sequence goes on along the minus strand of DUNO01000030.1, from coordinate 35,011 downwards.
AAGAACTTTGAGAGAGCCTCGGAATTAGTTGATGTCCCGGATGAGGTTATCTTAAGGATGTATAATAAGCTCAGGCCGAACCGGGCAACCAAATTGGAGCTTGTTATGATGGCACAGGAGCTCCTTGATAAATACAAAGCAAAGAACTGTGCAAAACTGGTATTAGAAGCAGCAGAAATTTATGAAAAAAGGGGAATCCTTCTTTGAAATTAATTGCAGGTGTGGATATCGGTAATTCAACAACGGAAGTTTGCATTGGCAGCTTCGATGATGATGGCAAGGTCACTTTTCTGGCTTCTGCTTCCAAGCTGACCACCGGGACAAAGGGCACCCTGGCAAATGTTCCGGGAATAAAGGCAGCACTGGAGGAGGCTATGGGGCGGCTGCAAAAGCCTGTCAGTTCCCTGAGCCTGATCCGGATTAATGAGGCAACGCCGGTGATCGGAGATACTGCCATGGAGACAATTACGGAAACCATCATCACGGAATCCTCGATGATCGGACATAATCCCTCTACTCCGGCAGGAACGGGGCAGGCCGTTGGCACCATTCTCCATATTGCAAGGCTGGATCAGGGGAGGGAGGAGCTTCCATACATTTTGATAGCAGATAGCAGCTATTCTTATGAGAAGGTTGCAGAGCTGGCCAACCAGTATAGTAAGCGGCTGAATCTGACAGGCATCATTTTACAGGCAGATGAAGCGGTGCTGGTATGGAACCGGCTGGAACGTAAAATACCAATTGTAGATGAGGTTAAAAATATATCCCAAATCCCGGAAGGTAAGCTTGCGGCGGTAGAGGTGGCACTACCAGGCCAGACGGTCAGGATGTTATCGAATCCCTATGGGATAGCTACCTTACTCAAACTGAATGCGGATGAGACGAAGCAGGTTACACCTATTGCAAAAAGCCTGATCGGGAAACGGAGTGCAGTTGTAATTAAGACACCCCATGGTAATGTGAAGGAGAATATCCTTCCGGCAGGTGAAATCTATCTGGAAGCAGGTAAAACCTATGTGGTAAATATTGACGCCGGTGCCGATAAGATCATGGAAACCCTGGAGGAAGCCGGTGAGGTGGAGGACATCCGGGGGCAGGATAATACGAATATCGGTAACATGCTGTCCGGAATTAAAGCCGGCATGGGTGAAGTGAGCGGGGAAACCGGCGGGAATATCAGGATAACGGATATCCTGGCGGTGGACACACTGGCACCGGTGCCTATTGCAGGCTCCCTGGCAGGAGAGGCCTGTCTGGAAAAGGCTGTAGGAATTGCGGCCATGGTAAAGACCCAGCAATTGCCCATGGAAAAGATAGCCCTGGAGCTGAAAAGGCAGTTAAACATAAATGTTAAGGTGGCCGGTGTGGAAGCGGTGATGGCTTCCCTGGGGGCAATTACAACCCCTGGTACGAGGCTGCCCCTTGCAATCCTGGATCTGGGCGGAGGCTCAACGGATGCGGCAGTCATTGATGAGGATGGCCGTGTGGCAGTGACCCATCAGGCCGGTGCCGGTGAGCTGGTAACAATGCTGATCCAGACGGAATTAGGCTTAACCAGCCGCCTGGAGGCTGAACAGATAAAGAAATACCCGCTGGCGAAGATAGAGAGCCTGTACCATATGAGGCTGGAAAGCGGGGCAATCCATTTCTTCGAGGAAGCCGTTGATCCCAAGTATTTTGGGAGCGTGGTGCTGCTGGCTCCCGGGGAAATGATTAAACTCACGCAGGACATACCCTTGGAGAAGATTGCCGCAGTACGGAGTGAGGCAAAGAAGAAGGTATTTCTCCGCAATGCGGTAAGGGCATTAAAAAAAGTGGCACCGGAGAATAATCTACGTAATATTCCGAATATTGTCTTAGTAGGCGGTTCCGCAGAGGATTTTGAGGTTCCGGAGATGCTGATGGAGGAATTCATAAGCTTTAAGATTGTATGCGGACGAGGCAATATCAGGGGGACGCAAGGACCCAGGAATGCAGTGGCAACGGGGCTTGTACTATCCTATATAGGCGGATAGCGTGAAATACAGAATATTTCACATCCGGCACCCCGTGACTTAACGGTCAAATGATCGTTAGGCTGAAAGAAATAAGACTAATGGATGAAGGGGGATCGGATTCATGCCAGCACTTTCATGGTGATTTGTGCGGTATAGGGCATGGACATAGTCATGACAACGAACAAGCCGACGATTTTAATCTATGCAACCGAGCCGCAGGAGGAATTGCTGAGGGAAATCTGTGCAGGAATGGAAGAGGAAGGAATACCCTTTTCGATTGTCAGGAAGGCAGCAATGGATTTTGATGATCTGTGCTTTGAAAGTGCAAATGATTCCATCCTCGGAGCCGGAATCGGAATACGGGGCTCCCGGGCGGCACTGCATTTACGCTTACTGCCGAAGGGAAAGCAGCTGTTTTCCACGGTAAATCCCACCCTATCCCAGGCCAGGTGCCTTGGGGCAAACGCGGCGAGGGCGGTAAAGCGAATTCCGTTTAAAGAGCTATAAATGATAAAGGAAACAACAATGGCATTCATATGAGGGATGATAAGATGAACATATATACGAAAACAGGCGATAACGGTTCAACCAATTTAATGAAGCTTCAGAATGTATCCAAGACGGATGACCGTATCCAGTGTCTTGGGACAATTGATGAGCTGACCAGCCAGATTGGGGCAGTGAAGGCCTCCGAGACGGATGGGGATGCCCGTAAGGAATTGGAGCGGATTCAGAGAAACCTGATGAAAATCATGGCTGCCATAGCAGACCAGTTCAACAAGGAACATAAGTTCCCGGAAAATGAAGTCAACCGCCTAGAGGAGGAGATTGACCGCCTTGAAGCCGGCTTTGAGAGGAAAAAGGAATTCGTCCTCCCGGGCAGCAATCCAAAATCAGCCCAGATTGATATTGCAAGAACTATTGCAAGGCGTGCTGAGAGAACCTTAATCATGGTTGATAAGAAGTTTAATGCGGATCCCGGCGCGAAGAAATACATGAACCGGCTGGCGGATTATTTCTATATGCTGGCAAGGTATAATGATTACCTGGCGGAACAGGGTAATAGGTATAAGGATAATACGGATAAGATAAATGCAGAGAAAGCAGGTTTGGCAAATCTGCATAAAGAGGTGGCTCCGAGGATGGTAAATGAGGATTTGGTTAACGCTGTGGTAAAAAAATTAGGCCTGGGCCGCAACAGGATAGACCTGGATACTGCGAAGAAGCTGATTGAAAAGGTGGAGGAGCATGCCGCAGTCATGGGCTTAAGCGCAGTTATTGCCGTCTGCGGGCCGGATGGCAACATGGTTGCGGTACATGTTATGGATAATGCATTTCTAGCAAGCTTTGATATTGCCATGAAAAAGGCTTATACCAGCGTTGCGGTGAAAATGACCACACAGAAATTAGGGGAGCTTGCCCAGCCCGGCGGAACCTTTTATGGAATTGATAAAGCGGATAACGGGCGCATGATTATCTTTGGCGGCGGCGTTCCCTTATATGATGGGGACACCATCATCGGCGGGCTTGGCATCAGCGGAGGGGTTTCCGAGGTGGATGCGGAGTTGGCGGAATTCGGCGCGTCTGCCTTAGCTGAAATTCTTGGGTAAACCAGCAATCTGGAGGAAGCGAAGGAGCTGTCGCAATTAGCAGAGGAAAGGCGGCTTCTGTTAGGTTGTGCCCAGAGACCTTTATGGGAGGGACAGCCCGGGCGGCAAAGAGAGCTATAGAAGCAGGAAGGACCGGCATGGTTACAGGATGCCATGCTTCCTTGAATTTGAATGTAGATATGATGTACCCGATTTTTCGGTCATTAGACTTATAATAAAATTATGGATCATATTACAATGGCGTTGCGTACAGCAGCGTCTTTTTATGTGCTGGACAATAATCCTGTAATATCTTTGCTTGTAAATATCGACAAATTATTCTATAATATCTAGTGATGGAAGTTTTTCCTAATCGTGAAAGTTCAGGCAAAGGGAAGGCTATTCAAACAATCAAAGGGGCAGAATTTATGAAAAATAGAATCTCAAATCCAGGAAAAAAATTCATAAAGAAATTCATATTAATAAGTATTTGCTGCTTTTTTATTATACCCGGGTATCCGGTGGCGGCGGCCTCCGGCAGGAAGGAAGTAATCTACCAGGTGGATAAGAATTATCCGCCCTTCACTTATTCCAATAATAACCGTGTTTATGGATTTGACCCGGATTTTACGAACCTGATTTTCAATACCCGGGATTATGATGTGAGGTATTCCTATGACACCTGGGACAAGGTTTATGAAAAAGTCCTGGATGGAAAGGTTGATATTGCCGGAATTATAGCTGTTACGGAGGAAAGAAAGAAAAACCTGCTGTTTACGGATACCATTTTCTACTCCAGCGTATCTGTCTATACGCGCCCGAATTTTAGGGAAATTGACCTGGAGGATTTGCAGGAGCTGTCAATGGGTACAGGAAAAGGCTACTATACAGAAGAGCTTCTAAGAGACGAACTGAAAATAAAGGATTATACTGCTTATGAGGATATGAGCCAGGCCTTAGAAGCCTTGGACAAGGGCAACATCGATGTGATTTTCGAAGACCATTGGCTGATGGACAGCGCCCTGGTTGCCTCCAACCATAAAGGCTCCATCACCGCACAGATCAAGGATCTGTATCCGTTGCCCCATGCCTATGCGGTAAGTAAAAGCAGGCCGGATCTGGTGGAATATATGAACAGGAGAATTAAAGAGCTTAAGGGCAACGGCGTTTTTGATGAAATTTACATGAAATATTTTTACAGCCATTCGGACTATTACTTGAAAAGCCAGAGGATAAGAAGCATCGCCATTATTTCCATAGTGGGGGTGAGCATCCTTTTGGTTATCGCGGCCATGAAGGTGTACATTGATTTTCTAAAGAAGAGGCTTTCCATTAATTATACTAAGCTAAAGAATGTAAACCATGAATTGGAGGAAGCCCATGAAATTCTCCAGGTACAATATGAAGAAATCCAGGCCCAGTACGAAGAAATTCAGGCTCAGATGGAGGAGATCCAGGCACAATGTGAAGAAATTGATGAGGCAAAAAAGGAGCTGGAGGCCAGCGAAGAGAGGTACCGCCTCATTGCGGAGTGCACAAATGACGGACTGTTTGATTGGGATTTGACTACGGATGTAATGTATCTTTCTGAAAAATGGTGTAACCGCTTAGGCTTCCGGAGTACCGGCGTCGAAGAATTTTCAAAGAAATGGCAGGGAATGATTAAGAAGGAGAATGAAGCCTCAGTCCAGGAAATGGCTTCATTATGCCAGACGCAACAGGAGGAGAGTTTTGCTGCCGAGTTCCAGATTTCACACCAGGAGGAATATATCTGGGTGAACGTGAAGGGCAAGCCGGTCAAGGACGAGGAAGGCAATATCATACGTATCGCGGGCTCCATCAGCGATGTCAATGAGCATAGGAGGTATGAGGACAGGATTTTCCGCCTGGCATATTATGATTACCTTACGAATCTGCCCAACAGGGTATTTTTAAATGAGACAATGGAGCAGATACTAAGCACCGTCTCAGGCATGAAACACCTGGCAGCCTTGTATTATGTGGATCTGGACAATTTTAAGCACATTAATGACACCCTGGGGCATTCCTACGGGGATATGTTATTACAGTCAATCGCCGAAGAACTGCTGCTGTTGAAGCAGGATAGCTATTATGTATTCCGTGTGGGTGGGGATGAGTTCATCATAATCGTGGATAAGATAGAGAGAAGGGAAGAGATCACGCTTTGGGCCGATAGAATCCTTGAGCTTCTGCTGAAGGAATGGCACCTCCAAGGCTGTGAGACCTACGTATCCGCCAGCATCGGCATTACAGTACTGCCGGAGGACGGAACGGATGTACAGAAAATCCTAAAGAGCGCGGATGCTGCAATGTATGTGGCAAAGGCATCAGGAAAAGGAAAATATAAGTTCTTCCAGGAGGATATGCTCCATCGGGTTGAGCAAAGGTCCGATCTTGAGCAGAGCATACGGAAGGCCATTGAAAGGCAGGAGTTTGAAATCTATTACCAGCCCTACTATAGTGTGGCGGAGGAGAATATTGTCGGCATGGAAGCCCTAATCCGTTGGGTCCATCCCCATAAGGGCAGGATATCACCGAATGAGTTCATTCCTGTAGCGGAGGAGACGGGGCTGATCCGGGAAATCGGCAGATGGGTAATGGAGCAGGTCTGCCGCCAGAATAAACAGTGGCAGGAGAAGGGGCAGTGGAAGCTGCCTATCGCGGTAAATGTTTCGGAGCTCCAGTTAGAGGACAGGGACTTTATTTCCGACCTGGAGGAAATCCTGCTAAAAACAGGCCTGGATCCACGGTATTTGCATATTGAGATTACGGAGAGCAATTTCATGCAGTCCATGCATGCAAGCGTTGAAACCTTGGACCGTATCAGGAGGCTGGGGGTTGATATCGCACTGGATGATTTTGGTACGGGGTATTCCTCCCTCAATTACCTGCAACATCTTCCGATTGCAACGGTAAAGATCGATAAGAGCTTTATCGATGAAATAGGCAAGCGTTCACCCGAATCGCTGATCTTAAGCGAGATCATATCAATTGCCCACAAGCTTGGCATGAAGGTCATTGCGGAGGGGGTTGAAGAGAAGGGGCAGGTAGATTATCTGGCGGATAAGAATTGTGACATGATCCAGGGGTATTATTACAGTAAGCCTCTCCCCGCCGGAGACGTGGAGGAGCTGCTTGCCGGAAAAAGGGAAACGGTAAATATGAAATAGTGTTTATGGGAAGGCAATAGTAGATAGTGTTATAAAGAACCTATGCTGTTACAGCGGAAAGATTTTAGAAGAATTTACCCATTCGAAAGAACCATGGCTGAGGATTAAGGGGATATCCCTCCAATGTTTCTTACAATGAAATAAATGATAAGGCCGAGATAGGTGGATATTCGGAAGGTGAAAGAAAAGATTAATATGATAAATCCTTTGGATATAGAAATATATTCGACAAAAATGTTTGAGAGTATAAGGTGATTAAAAGGGTGATGATAAGAGGGGGCGGACGCCCCCTTTTGTAAAGCTGGGCTAACAGATGAATCTTTCTTTTATCTGATATTATATTGAATGCTTTTATCTGATTTTTGACAATCCTTTTGCTTTTTCACATACATTACGAAATTCGCTTGGCACGTTACTTTCTTCCATTGATGTGTGTACAGCCTATTATTACGAGCTACCCCACGGTGCAGGGTTGATTATGATTTCCAAAGCATATTTTACACACTTCATTGAGAAGCACGCTTGTGATGACCGCTTTGTGCGCATGGCGCAGGCTCTCGGCATGAAGGATGCGGCTGAGCCCATGGATTTCATTACTGCTCTTGTGAAATTGCAGGAAGACTGCGGTGTTGCTGATTTAAAAATGTCTGATTACGGAATTTGGCCCGATGAATTTCCAGCAATGGCACAGAACGCACGGGACACCATGGGTGGCCTGTTCGGGTGTGACCGTGTCCAGTTGTCTAACGAGGATTGCGTGGCAATCTTTGAAAAATCATACCGGTAAGGGAGGTTTCAATGAATACTGGACAGCTCATTGGAACACCACATTAAAAGGGCAAAAGATAACGGAGTCACGAAGGACGAGATGGTGGAAGTTCTGACCCACCTCGCCTTTTATACTGGATGGCTCAAGGCATGGGCGGGCTTTCGTATGGCCAAGGAAATTTACGGGAATTAATAGAGAAAAAACAAGCTCATGGAAAGCTTTTCCATGAGCTTGTTTTTTTAAAGTTCAAGAGGGAATGAGTCAGGGAACGCCATTTGATGGATTGTTAAAAATCAAGATAAATTCTGCATCTTGTGTGGAAACGTTGCCATACAAAAATATAGGATAAAAAAGTGAAATATTATTCAATAATGCAAAATGTGCTTGACAAGCAAGCAATAAAGTTGTATAAAATAGTTAAAACGATGAGATGATAGTTAAAATAATATTGAATATGCACAAAATATAATATATGAAAACGTTAACACATCATTTCTCAGTTTTGAAATATTTATTGCAACTATTTCATATGGTCTGGTTTGCAGCAGAAGATAATAGATACTGTAGGTAAAGGCACTTATGCAGGCCAACAAATCAATAATTGGAGAAGGAATAGGAGGGATTGAATTGGCAACGCATGTTAGGATGCATGCAGAGAACTATGCAGCGTATATTACATTTTTTGAGGAGGAAGAACGCAGGCCCTGTACATTGGATTGGGACTCCATAAGAGAATTGGATGAATGTATTTCTGAAATACTGCAGAATATCACAGGGTTTTCGGTGGTCGTATTACAAAGTGCTTCTCCGAAGTCATTTATTGTCGGAGCAAATATTGCTGTTTTGGAAACATTGAATAGCGAGAATATAATTGAGTGGGTTCATACCGGGCATCAGGTATTTAACAGGCTTATGAATCTGCCAATACCAGTTATTGCAAAGGTAAAATCTTTAGCACTTGGAGGAGGACTGGAGCTTGCTATGGCCTGTGATTTTATTATTGCAGGTGAAGATGCGAAGTTTGGGCAACCTGAGGCATCTTTGGGAGTTATGCCAGGCTGGGGAGGAACCTTCAGGCTTCCGATGCTGGTCGGCCCTAATAGGGCAAAGGAATTATTTGCAACCGGTAGGTCGATTGACGCAAAGACAGCATATGATTGGGGATTGGTGAATCGTGTTTGCACCAATGATGAATTAGAAGATTGTGTGAATGAATTGATACAGCAAATCAGCAAAAATGATCTACGGGTTATTAACTATATCAAAAATATTATAAACGATGAGTGGCTGACAAATATTAAAAAAGATGATTTTCTCGAAGCGACAACTTCCAGCGTGTGCATGAGCTCGCAATCTACGAAGGAACGTCTAAGGGATTTTTTTGGAAGCAGGAAGAAGAAGTAAAGGGTATACTGCAGTGACATTACATACAAATAATACAAAACAGGGAATAGGCTCCGGTTGTATTTAATCAAAACGGTAGCAGTGTTTTATGCTGTGTACTAATAAAACAGGAATAAAAAAAATATTAAGAAGCGCTATGGATGGCGCCAAGAGAAAAAGGAGGATATTATGAAAAAAAAGTTAGTATCATTAGTCTCAAGTTTATTATGCTTTGCTCTGTTATTATCAGCCTGCGGAAAAGCTCCTGCTAAGGATGCCGGCAACAATACAGACAATAAGGAGGCACAAAATACCACGGTTGAGAGTGATGGCAGCAAAGAAGATGCAGGAAAAACCAAGGAACAGATTGTGATTAAGGCTGGCCATCATACGGCAGAAGACGGCGCATGGCAGGTGGGCTTTGAAGCATTTGCAAAGGCAATTGCAGAACTTAGTAATGATAGATTTAAAGTAGAGATATATCCAGCAGGGCAGCTGGGCGACCAGACAGAGTTGATTCAACAGTTGCAGTTAGGCACAGTTCAATGTGCAGTTTCCAGTTGTGCTGATTTAGGTAACTTTGCACCGAGTGTTGGATTGTTGGATGTCCCATATCTGTTTGAAACAAAGGAACAGGCATGGAATGCCATGGATGGTGAAGTTGGGCAAATCATAGCAACGTCAATTTCTGAAGAAGCGGGAGTTAGTGTAATGGGCTACTGGAGTGGAGGTACTCGTAGCGTATTCAGTTCAAAAGGTCCCATCAATACCGTTGAGGACTTGAAGGGACTTAAGATCAGGACGCAACCCAATGACATCCACGTAAAATCCTTTGAAGCACTTGGGGCTTTAGTAACCCCTATTGCATATACGGAATTATACAGTGCGTTGCAACAAGGAGTTATTGATGCTGCTGAGAATGATCCGAGTAATTTCTATCAGATGAAATTTTATGAAGTGTGTAAGTATTATTCATTGACAGAACATATCCAACAGGTTGCTACAGGGATTGCGCTTGTTAGTCAAAAATTTTATGACTCATTGACCGATGAGGAAAAGGGATGGTTTAATGAAGCGTGTGCTATCGCCCAGAAGGAACAGCGCTCATGGGTAGAGGATACTGCTGCAGGTTTTATTGAAAAACTAGAGGCAGAGGGTGTTATGGTTAATCAGGTTGAGAAAGAATCCTTCGTCGAAGAGATCCAGCCCTTCTATGAAAAATATGTTTATACCAAATATGGTACTGAGCTTGTAGAAATGATTAAAAACACACCGAAAGAATAGCTCATTTTTGGAAAAATAAAAATATAAGAAAGCAAATCCATCTATCTACTGCTTGAAAGTCGTGCGTACATATGTAAATGTGCAGGAACAATGATCTGTTGCGGATGGAAAACCGACGTATGTATTGGCATGGATTAGTAGGAGATGGATTTGCTTTTCCTTAAGTCAGGAGGAAGGACAATTGAAAAAAGGTACAGATATCCTGTCCAAGATGTTACAAAGTCTTGAAATAGTATTAGAAGTTATAGCATCTATACTGCTAGCGATTTTTTGTATCGCAGTAATGTCACAGGTTATAACAAGATTTGTTTTTAGTGCTCCCCTTGCATGGACAGAGGAGATTTCAAAATATTCATTCATATATATGCTTTTTACAGGTTGTTCTGTAGGGGTAAGACGTTTGTCCCATTACAGCTTTGATGCATTTGCTAAGGTGAAATCGGCTAAGGTGAAAAAGCTGATTTCGGTTCTTGCTCTTGCCCTGCAGATCGGTTTTTTTGGGTTTCTTCTTTATACGTCTATATTATTTATTCCGCAAATGGACGCAAGGCTTTCACCGGTTTTAAGAATGAGGATGTCAATTCCTTATTCAAGTATTCTTGTTTTTAGCGCAGTTGGCCTTATCTTTACGTTGGAACATGCGGTCAGAACCATAATTGGAAAGGAATTAGTAAAAGAAAAGGAAGAGAGTTATTTAGACTGAGGGACGAGGATCAATAAATAGATCAGGAGGTTAATTATGTTTGCAGCAATCATTATTATATTTTTTATTTGTTTGGCTGTTGGAGTTCCAATTGCATTCTCATTAGGAGGCTTCAGTATACTATGGTCCCTCTTTTCGGGTAATGAAATAACGCTGGTAGCCCGACGTATGTTCTATGGCGTAGATTCCTTTACGTTGTTGGCAGTCCCCCTTTTCATGCTTTCAGGTTCATTGATGAATAATGGTAACCTGTCGGCAAAATTGGTGGAATTCTGCAGGATATTCTTTGGCAGGGTTAAGGGCGGACTTGCTTACATGAATGTTTTAGATAGTATGATATTTGCCGGGATGTCCGGCTCTTCACAGGCAGACACTGCAAGTATCGGCTCCATTATGATTAAGCAAATGGAGGATGAGGGCTATCCCTCTAAAGTGACGCTGGGTGTTACATGTGCATCTTCTACAATAGGTGTCATCATTCCGCCGAGTATCCCAATGTTGGTATTAGGCTCCGTTGCTAATGTATCTATAGCGGGTATGTTTATGGGTGGGATATTGCCAGGCTTAATCGTAGGTGTTATGCAGATGTTTCAGGTTCTTTATATGACGAAAAAATATAACTTCCCAAAAACTAAGCACCTTAATTTTAGGGAGGGCTTACAGGTAGCTTATAAGGCGATACCGTCCCTGATGATTCCCCTTATCATTCTTGGTGGGACTGGAGCAGGTATTTTTACCTCTACTGAGGCTGGGGTCATATGTGTTTTTTATGCCCTTATCGTTGGGGTTGCTACAAGGCAGTTGTCCATGAAGGTGGTCTGGTCAAGCCTAAAAGAGGTAGCACTTCTTTCGGCGCTGCCTTTACTGATTTGCTCCATCGGCTTCCCTATGGGCTGGATCTTAGCTTTTGAAGGAATGCCTGCAATTATTAGTGCGTTCATAACAGGCTTCACAACAAGTCCTATCATAGTTCTCTCAATTGTTGCATTGATTGTTCTTTTCCTGGGATGCTTCGTAGATAATATTGTTATCATTACGATTATGGTCCCAATATTGCTTCCGGTTGCTACAGCTGTTGGCATTAATCCCATACAGTTTGCAATTGTTGTGGTTGTGGCATCTGCCATTGGACTGATTACACCACCGGTGGGGCAGGTATTGTTTGTCGCTTCTAGTGTGGCAAAAAAGCCCTTAAAGACAGTGATTGCAGGAACGGCACCGTTCTTGATTGGAGAGTTGATTGTCTTGGCTCTATTGATTATAATTCCGCAGATGTCCACGCTGTTACCGGCATTGTTGCTATAACATGGCAAAGCAATGGGATGTCATCATTATAAAATCAACAGCTGTTCGATCAAAGGATCTTATGGCGGATGTTAAGTGAACGGGCATTTTCATACATGGTTTTTATGAGGAGGGTCAAAATGAAGATTATTAGTTTTGAAGAGGCGGCAGCCCTTATTAAGGATACAAGCACAGTGGCTGTAAGTGGTTCAGGTGCTTCGAACATATTGCCTGAAAAACTGTTGGCGGCAGTTGAAAACAGATACTTTGAAACGAAAGCGCCGAAGAGCCTGACAATAGTTCATCCCCAAGGACTTGGTGACAAGGACAAGGGTGGTATTGCAAGGTTTGCCCATAAGGGTATGTGTAAAAGAGTAATCGGTGGACATTGGGCCATGAGTCCTGCCATGGGGCAGCTTGCGATGGAAGAAGAGGTAGAGGCTTATAACTTCCCCCAAGGGGTGATGGCGCAGCTGATCCGTAATATGTCCGCAAGAGGCCCAGGCGTTATTACTAAAATTGGGCTTGGTACATACATCGATCCTCGCCAGTCAGGTGGGAGGATTAACCAGTCAGCAAAGGATGACTTGGTAGAGCTTATTGAAATAGACGGGGAGGAGTGGATGAGATATAAGCCAATCCCCATAGATGTGGCACTGATTCGTGGTACAACTGCGGATGAGGATGGATATATCAGTTATGAAGAAGAAGTCCATTATGATGAAGTACTTGCCATGGCTGCTGCAGCAAAGAATAATGGAGGAATTGTTATTGTTCAGGTAAAACAACTGGCTAAAAGGGAAACACTTGATTTTGCCAAAACTAAAATACCCGGATATTTAGTGGATTATGTTGTTGTTGATCCGAATCAAAAACAGTCCTATGAGTATTTCTATAATCCATCCTATTGTGGAGCGATAAAAAAGCCTGTTGATTTCACTTGGCCCGGTGAGAAATTCAATGAAAGAAAATTCATAGCAAGACGTCAAGCGATGGAGCTTGGACCCGATATGCTTGTAAATATCGGTGTAGGAGTATCGAATGGTGTTCCGTTCATTCTGGCGGAGGAGGGCTTACTTGATACGATTACTTTATCCTTGGAGCAAGGACAATCTGGTGGGATTCCGGTAATGGGGCTGGATGCAGGAACTATGATTAACCCCAGGATTATACTGGATCACCCTGTACAGCATGACTTATATCATGGTGGAGTATTGGATGCAACATGCTTATCAGCAGCAGAAATTGATTTCCGTGGTAATGTTAATGTAAGCAAATTGGGTAAGAGCATCACAGGGTGCGGTGGCTTCATTGACATTTCACAGGAAACAAAGCTCATTGTATTTGGAGGCACCCTATGTGCAAAGAGCAAGGTTAGGTTCGAAGATGGTAAAGTAATTGTCGAAGAGCAAGGTAAAGTCAAAAAATTTATTAATGAGATCCAGCAGATAACCTTTAACGGTGATTACGCTGTAAAAATCGGTAAAAAAGTAATATTTATTACTGAACGTTGTGTATTTAAACTGACACCGGAGGGATTAATGCTTGTAGAAGTAGCACCTGGAATTGACATTGACCGAGATATTTTAGATAATATGGAATATAAACCATTAATAGCAAAAGATTTAAAGGAGATGCCTGCCTTCTTATTTAATTCTGGGCCAATGGGCTTAAAGGAATATTGGAGTGAAAGAGATGATAAAAGAGGTGTGACTGGATGAGCTTCAAGGATAAAGTAATATTGATTACTGGTACCAGTTCAGGAATTGGGAAACTGTGTGGAGAACGATTCCTGGAGTTAGGGGCGATTGTTATTGGAACGATTCGAAGGGATCAGCCTTCATTTACCGAAATGGCAGACTTATATCCAGACCGGTGCTTTACCAAAAAGCTGGAAGTGGCCGATAGAATGCAGGTGGAAAAAGTTGTTGCCGAAATCATAGCAGAACATGGACATATTGATATATTAATAAACAACGCTGGTACACATATGAATGCAACAGTAGTTGAAACTTCAGAGGATGAGTGGGATAATGTCATTAATAGTAATGTAAAGAGTGTATATCTGTTATGCCATAATGTAATTCCTATCATGCAGAAGCAGAAATCAGGGAATATTATTAATGTGTCTTCCCGCGTGGGTGTGACGGGAAGTCCGAGAAGCGCTGCTTATTGTGCATCAAAAGCGGCTGTTAATAATTTGACGAGAGAAATGGCAATTGATTATGCTGTTGATAATATCCGTATCAATGCAGTTGCTCCTGGTATGGTTGAAACTCCAATGGTGGACCGTCAGTTTGGTAATGATGAAGATAGGAAGGAAAAGACGATCCAGATGTATCCGATGAAGCGTTTTTCAAAACCGGAGGAGATTGTTGATGTGATAGAATTTCTCGCATCTGATAAATCCTCCAATTTAACAGGAACAATTATAGCTGTCGACGGTGGTAGAAGTGCAATGTAATTTCCTGCCATGATTTTTGGTCTAATAAAATTTGATTAGGGTGTCAGAATACTATGGTGTCAGCTTTTGGCATCCTAATTAAGCTTATTATATATAATTAATGAGAGGATCTGATTTTACGTTATTTTATCATGAAGCAATTTATATAATCAGCTTAGAAATCTGCTGATGATAGGGGGCAATAGGAGTGCAAAGTGTCGTCGTATGCTTTGTATTTGAACCAAAAATGATAAAATAATGCATAATATCAGAGGGATGGTGAGGACATGATAAATATTAAGATGGTTGCAGAAAAAGCGGGTGTATCTGCTAGTACCGTATCACGGGTTCTGGGTTCAAAGCAGGCATATGTTGCAAAGGAAACCAGAGAAAAGGTTCTGGAGGCAGTTCAAGAATTACAATATACTCCAAATATGCATGCCAAGGGACTTAGAGGCGGAAGAACCAATAGTATTGCGCTGCTTATTCCTGATATTGAAAATGAAATGTTTCCTCCTATTATCAAGGGTATTGAAACATATGCAAGAAAAAATGGATATAATCTCATGTTAAGCTGCACGAATGAAGATATAGATATTGAAAAGAATTTTATCAATAAGATGAGCCAGGGTGCCGTAGATGGGTTTGTTATATGCTCTATGACGCAAAATAGTGATCATGTGAGGCAACTCCAAAGAGACGGTATTCCTGTTGTATTAGTGGCCAGATATTATGGAGACAAAATCAATGCGGTTGTAATAGATAACTTTCATGCCGGATATGATGCTACCAATTATTTAATCAACTCAGGCAATAAAAGAATTGCAATTGTAGTAGGCAGAACCGACCTGAGCCTCTATCGGGAAAGATATGAGGGCTATAAAGCTGCCTTGAAGAATGCAAATATAATATATGATGATCAGTTGGTTATACATGAGACAAGCGGTGCCAATGGTCTTTATAAGGCGATTATGAATGTGCTGAAGTCGGCAGACAGACCGGATGCCATCTTTGCCACAAATGACCATAAAGCAATTATTTCTATGCAGGCGGTTAGTGATGTAGGCTTAAGAATTCCAGAGGATATTTCCGTACTAGGATTTGATAATATAAAGATCAGTAAATTACTGAATCCCCCATTGTCAACAGTGTCCCAGCCTCTTTACGATATGGGGAGCTTAGCTGCTAAAAAATTAATCAATATAATTAATGGAAACGGGCCGGTAGAACCGGTGGTGGATGTTTTTGATACAGAGATAATCGTAAGAAAGACAACGAAATAGGGTTACAGTATGGTAGTAGTGTAAACAATTTAGGAGAGATGATGATGAATAAAACTGCAATCATAACCGGGGGCAGCAGAGGAATAGGCTTTGCCATTGCACATCGGTTAGGTAAGGATGGATATAATATAGTTATTTTAGCTACAAGGCTGCAGCTGCCGAAGGAAGCGTCGGAGATCTTGCTTTCGGAGAACATTCCGCATTGCTATGTTCAGGGCAACATTGACAACCAAGTGGATAGGGAAAGGCTCCTGAAAGAAGCGGTTGATACCTTTGGAAGAGTGGATGTACTGGTTAATAATGCGGGTGTGGCACCTCTTGAGAGGAAAGACCTGCTGGAAATGGAAGAAGAGAGTTTTGACCGGGTGATCGGTATAAATACAAAAGGAAATATGTTCATGACCCAAATTGTTGCAAAGCAGATGATGAAGCAGGAGAAGCTATTTAGGAAAACAGGTACAATCATTAATATCACATCTTGTTCCTCCGTGGTATCTTCTACTACACGTGGAGAATATTGCGTATCAAAGGCGGGCATTACAATGCTTACAGCATTATATGCAGACAGGCTGGCAAGGGAAGGGATCTTAGTTCATGAATTAAGGCCGGGTGTTATTGAGACAGACATGACGAACGGCGTCCATGAGAAATATTCTAAAATGATTGAAACGGGTCTGTTTCCTATAGCCAGATGGGGACAGCCAGAGGATGTGGCTAATGCTGCTTCAGTCTTTTGCTCAGACATGTTCCTGTATACAACTGGAAACTATATAGATGTCGATGGAGGATTTCATATTCAGAGATTATAGGAGTAAAGAATGAGAACAGAAACGATCCAAATAAATGGATTTAATGTGAAAATACATAATTATAATACAATCGTTGTAGGAACGGGGGCAGCAGGCCTAAATGCTGCGGATAGATTATTTGAATATGGGCAGACCGATATTGCAATAGTCACTGAAAATATTAATGCAGGTACATCGCGTAACACTGGTTCGGACAAACAGACCTATTATAAGCTCACCCTTTCGGGGAATCGACCTGATTCAGTGGGGGAAATGGCAAAAACTTTATTTGAAGGAGGTTGCATGGACGGGGATCTTGCAATATGTGAGGCGGCATCGTCCACACAGTGCTTCTATCGACTTGTTGAAATGGGGATTCCATTTCCCAAAAACCGATACGGTGAATATATAGGATATAAAACAGACCATGACCCCAGAAATAGGGCAACCTCAGCAGGCCCTTATACCTCTAAGACAATGACGGAATGCCTGGAAAAGTCGGTGCGAAGTAAAAATATCCGGATTTATGACAAACTGCAATGCATCAGGGTGTTAACAAATAATCAAAAAAGCTATGGCTTGATGTGTATTAGTACAAATATGGTTGACCCTGACGAACGGTATGTTATATTTAATTGCAAAAACATCGTTTATGCTACCGGTGGTCCAGCGGGCATCTATTCGGATGTGTCTTATCCGGCTGGTCACTATGGTTCCTCCGGGCTGGCATTCGAAGCTGGAGTCATGGGCAAAAATCTCACGGAATGGCAATATGGGCTGGCATCTATCAGGCCACGATGGAATGTATCGGGAACTTACATGCAGGCAATTCCTAAAATGATATCTACGGATATGCAAGGGGGTGACGGGAAGGAATTTCTATTAGAGTATTTTCCGGATATATCAGTGCTCTTGTCAAAAATATTCCTAAAAGGATATCAATGGCCTTTTGACATTCAGAAGGTGAACCAAGGCTCATCCATTATAGATATTTTGATTTATATTGAGACTAATATAAAAAAAAGAAGGGTTTTCCTTGACTATAGAGAGAACCCTGGGAATAAGCCAATAGATTTTGCCCAATTATCTCAAGAGTCCAGGGAATATCTTAAGGCGGCAGGGGCAGAATGTCAAACACCAATTGAACGCTTAAAGCATATGAATCTGCCGGCGTATGACTTTTATAAAGAAAGAGGCATTGATCTGGAAATCAAGCCGCTGGAGATTGCATTATGTGCACAACATAATAATGGAGGATTAAGCGTTAATTCATGGTGGGAAACTAATATAGAGGGTTTTTTTGCTGTAGGGGAAGTAAGTGGAACCCATGGTGTGTACAGACCCGGTGGTACAGCCCTGAATGCGGGACAAGTGGGTTCTATGCGGGCTGCCCAATATATCACAGAAAGAAGGACGGGAACCTCTGTTACAACAGAGGTGTTTCTGAAGAAAAGCCTTGAAATGATTAAGAATACGATTATGCTGGGAGAAAGCTGCTTATCGAATGAGAATACGGTAGATGCATTGTATAAACAAGCTACTAAACGGATGAGCCTTTATGGAGGAGCCATAAGGGATAAAGATAGGATAAACCAAGTAATGAAGGAAGTGCTGAAGGAGCTAAAAAGCTTTCCGGCATCCGTTAAGATAGATAAGATTATAGACATAAAGAAGGTTCATAGATTATATGATACTCTTATCTGCCAATTTGTATATCTATCTGCCATGGCAGATTATATAGAACATGGTGCACATAGCAGGGGCTCTGTTTTATATACAACCCCGGAAGGGGAATGCCCATATGAATTTTTACCGGAGACTTTTAAGTTTAAGCTAGATAACGGTAGTAGAAACAATCGTATTCAGGAGGTCCGTTTCCAGAACAATCAATGCAGCTTCCACTGGCGAAATGTACGAGAGTTAAAGGAAGAGGATTATTTTTTTGAAAATGTCTGGCGGATTTACAGAGAAAATAAATCTGTCTACTAATAGGAAGATAAAAATAATTCCGTATTTGGATGCCTCAATGAAAGAAAAGAGGGCATGTCAAAAACAATGTCAATAATTTAATTGGTTTTTGAGGCAAGCTCTTAAAAGGGCTTTCCTTTTTTTATACATTATACCTGATAAGAAGAAATCAACAGAGTTTAAAGAGCTTAAGGGTGTTACAAGCGTAAAAGAAAACTTAAATGAAAGCAAAAAAACTAAATCTGCTATATCCTAAGAAAAAGATAAAACAAAAGGTAAGAAGATAAATGAGATGAAATAGGACTTGACATGGAGTGGGCTCCAAGTAGTAAGCTAAAATTAGGTTCAATGGACGCATAAAACAATAGCTGTCCGCAGTAATTAAGGAGGGAATAAAATGGAGTATGCAAAACTTGGAAATTCAAACCTTGAGGTATCACGCCTTTGCGTAGGCTGCATGAGCTTTGGTGATCCGGCCAGTAACATGCATGCGTGGACGCTTAATCCTGAGGAAAGCGAGGTATTAATCAAGCATGCCCTTGAGCTGGGCATTAATTTTTTTGACACCGCCAATGTTTATTCCGGCGGCACCAGCGAGGAGTATTTCGGCCGTGCCATCAGGAATAATGTTGCCCGTGATAAGGTGATAATAGCGACCAAGGTTTACTTTAACGAGGGACGTCTCTCAAAGGCTGCAATACAGCGTGAGATTGACGGATCCCTAAAGCGGCTGGGGACAGATTATGTTGACCTGTACATTATTCACCGCTTCGATTACGATACCCCGGCAGAGGAGACCATGGAGGCACTGGACAGCCTTGTTAAGGCGGGCAAGGTGAGGGCTCTTGGAGCTTCTGCAATGTACGGCTACCAGTTTTACAATATGCAGCTCGCCGCCGAAAGAAATGGCTGGACACAGTTTGTATCAATGCAGAATCATTATAACCTGCTTTACCGTGAGGACGAGCGTGAACTCATTCCGATCTGCAACCAGCAGAATGTGGCCCGTACTCCCTACAGCCCCCTTGCCGCAGGCAGACTGTCCCGCCTGGAGTGGAATGCTGACACGAAACGCAGCCAGACTGATAAAACTGCGATCTCTAAGTACGACAGCACACAGGAAACAGACTATGGCATTGTGCTCCGTGTAAACGAGCTTGCAGAAAAGTACGGTGCCACAATGACCCAGGTTGCCCTGGCATGGCAATTTGCCAAGGGAAGCACGTCCCCGATTATCGGAGCGACCCAGGCTAAGTATTTTGACGATGCAGTGGGAGCCTTCCGTGTGAGGCTTACGCAGGAGGATATCACCTACCTTGAAGAGCTGTATGTTCCGCATAAGATTGTCGGTGCCATTTAAACCAAAGACATCATAAACCTCTTTGATTTTGGACGGACAGGTGAGGAACATGCTTTATTTCTAAAAACCAAGGCCATGAAAGGGGCTGATGAAAAGGGAAGAATCTTTAGCTAGGAAGGAAGTGGAATAGGATGACAATCGCAGAAGTGAGCAGGCAATATGGCCTAAGCGCTGATACCCTCCGCTATTATGAGAGAATCGGGCTTGTACCGCCGGTAAATCGTAATAGCAGCGGCAACCGGGATTATACAGAGGAAGATTGCCGCTGGGTTAAGTTTATCAAGTGTATGAGAAGTGCAGGGCTTTCTATCGAAAGCCTGATTGAATATGTAGCTTTATTCCAGAAGGGAAACGAGACAATAACTTTAAGAAAAGAATTATTGCTGGAGCAGAGAAGGCAGCTTGCAGAGAAAGTAGAAGAGCTACAGAATACGCTGGCTTATCTGGATACAAAGATAGATGGCTACGAGGAACGGATGATGAAATGTGAAGAGGAACTGAAGAAATTTGATGAGTAAAATATCATATTTGTGAGCCAGAGTAAGGGCGTGCTGCAGAACCAATATCGAATCGATAAGTTAAGATATTAAGCGTGGATGGCCTATATGGGCAGGGTATAAGAAACTATATCCTGTCCTTTTTTTGCGTAATAATTAAAAAATACTCGGAGGCATTGATTTAACGGCTGGACTGACGTGTGAGCTTGTCGAAGGATTGGTAGTATCCGGATTGAAGTTGTATGGCAACTTTCAAGCTATCCTTTTGAGGGTGTTACTAACAAGAAAAAGGAAAGTTTCCCACGAAACAGCATGAAAAGGTTGAAGCCGTTTACTACCGTACTGCACAGCCGATAATTTTGTAGTATTTGTGCAGAAAGAGAGGCTTATCCAATTGGCAAATGCCAGAGGTTATGGTAACATTGTGTATTATGATGATATATACACATGCAACAGGCGAGGAGGTCTAATGCTGATAATAGATTACAGGAAGATACTGTAGTCGAATATGCATTGCATCGCAGTTTGTCACCTGCCTTGGTAGCTGAATATCGACTTCTCCTACCAAATAAGAAACTACTTGAGAATAAACTTCGTGAGTTGACTGAGATTGCTGAGGATGAAAAAGATGAGAATATAATTTTGATCGGTGGCAAATAAGAACCATTTAAAACCATATTTGCAGAATAGTATTGTCTTACATGTGAGGATAAGTCACAATATATTATGAAAGTGAAGGACGAGGAGTAATAATGGATTTTATATGGGTAGTTCCCTTTATAATACTTTTATTAATGTATGAAAAAATATGGAGAATTAAGATATGTAAAAACAAGATAGATAAGCATATCAGAAATGAAAATGGGTATGTTGTGAAAATTGAAAAATTATCAGAACGTGATGAAATTTTTAGTGTTTACTATAGTGTTAATGGTCAAGAAAAACATTCTAATGTAAAATTTAATTTTTTATTTAAAGACATATGGGAAAATCATTAAATGGAGGATATTATGGTAGGGAAGTATAAAGTAATAACTTTGTGCGGGAGTACGAGGTTTAAAGATGAGTTCTTGAAAGTACAAAAACAATTAACTCTAGAAGGGAATATAGTTATTTCAGTAGGAATGTTTGGACATGCTGATGGCGAGTTTGAAAATGTCATCACTCCTGAAATTAAAGTAATGCTTGACGATATACATAAAAGAAAAATTGATATGTCTGATGAAATTTATGTGATTAACAAAAACGGATATATAGGCCAAAGTACAAAAGGTGAAATAGAATACGCTATAAAGACTGGAAAAAGGGTTTATTATTTAGAATGCCATAATGCTTAGTCTATTTTGCAATATTTTATAATAGCGGACTATCAGATGGAAAAAAGTGATAAACCGGAATTGAACAGATTAAATTTTGGGTATTGAGAACATTTGGGAAAACACAGCAGACTTTTTGCTCAACATTTATAAATATCAAATACGTTAAAATAATTATTAGTCCCTACTTGACAGCATCTTATGAACGCATTCATTTAATTTCGCCTGTGAACCGCAACGAAATTAATGGGTGTAATCAAGCAGTTTAACTTGTTCTCCTAAATCCCTGGATATAATCTCCTTCATTTTTTTCGCAAACGGGCAAGGATAGCCAATGGGCGTACCCCTTTGAATACAGGAAGCGAAGGCAATCGTATCGGCACCTCTTTTTACCAGCTCTCTGGCGCGGAGCACTGCCTTTTTAGCGGGACATCCTCCGCAGTTAATAAAGCCAATTAATTCAATGTCTTCCCCAACGCCCTCAAAAACCCCTTTTTTCTCCCGTATCATACGGAAATCTGTGGTGCCGGGGCAATAATCTTCCGTCTGCATGCACCGGATAATTCCAACCTTCATAAATGACCTCCAAGTAATTAATGTTAATCGTTCTTTGAACTCTTTATAGAAATAATAGATATAAAATTGTTTCGCATTGTGGATACTAGTCGCTGGAAGGTGTATTTGTGAGCCTGCAAACGATATCTGCCAGTTCTTCCGTACTGAGTGCTTTGCCGCTTTTAAACCAGGTCACCAGCATTCCTACCAATCCGGATGTTACAAAAGCAGAAGCAAAATCCTTTTCTTGTAAATTATGAATTCCTGCTTGTGTAAATTTTAGAAAGCTTTCATCCTGCAAGTATTCTTTGCACTTTTTTTGCAGGATGCAGACCTTCTGATTTAAGGCCAAGGCTTCTACAAATGGCTCATTTTCTGCAAAGAATTGAAAAAACAGCTTTGCTGCATCACATAAATTATCTATCACCTGTGTTTTACAGTGCCCTAAATACTCCATGAATAATGTATCCATGATGTAATCCAGCACATCCTCTTTTGAATCAAATACCTGGTAAAAGGTTTGTCTTGCTAGTTCACTGCTTTCCATGATTTCCTTAACCGTTATTTGTTCAAGAGGTTTTTCCTGCATCAAAGAAACAAGAGCATTCGCAATCCACTCCTGTGAACGCTTTGCGGCAGGGTTTGTTCCTTTATACATGACATATCCCTCCAGTTTGTCATACTTTTTATAATAGAATTGACATTTTGTATATCTGACCATATAATAATAGCAAAAAGTAGGACACGTGTCAATATTATTACAAGTGTATTAGTTTGTTGGTACTTAAATTTCTAAAAATCAAAGCCAAATTCATCAAGTGGAAAAGAAGAGCCCGGTGTAAAGGTATTCACACCAGGCTTCTCTCTTTTTCTTTATGTTTGTGCGATCTTATTCGTGGACTTCTTCTTCTTTTTTCTTACCGGGTAATGTCAGGTTGAGCAAAATTGCCACGATGGTTGCTACGACAACAGGAGACTTTCCAAATACCGTAGTAACCCATGCAGGGAATAATGCCAATGACTGTGGAACTAATGTGATACCAATACCCATAGCAACTGCAAGTCCAACGATGGAAGTATTGCGGTAATTCAGCTCTTGGGTTGCAATTAACTTCATACCAGTCATAGTAATGGATGCAAATACGCCGATAACGGCACCGCCAAGTACAGCGTATGGAATCGTAGTTAAAAGGGCTGAAAACTTAGGTACTAATCCGGCAATAAGAATGATTACGGATGCAATGCCAAAAATGAATCTGTTTACAACCTTAGTTGTAGCAACGATACCAACATTCTGGCTGTAGGTAGCAGTAGGCATACCGCTAAGGAAGGCTCCAAGGATATTTAAAATACCATAGCCCATGATTCCGTTCTTTAATTCCTTGTTCGTAGGCTGACGGTCAAGTCCGCCTGAAGTAGTGGCGGTTAAATCACCGATTGCCTGAACTGAGTTAATGATAAATAATAAAGCAATGGTGATAATGGAAGATATCTCAAATTTCATTCCAAAATGCAAAGGCTGTGGCAACTGGAAAAATCCAGCAGTAGCTACATTGCTAAAACTAACCATACCAAAGAAGGCTGATATAATGTAACCGATGATTAGTCCTATTAATAATGATGCTAATTTTACGATTCCTTTACCCCAGTGGTTGAGTACTAATACAATAACCAAAGTAAGTAAGCCTACCAGCCAGTTTTGCCATGAACCGTAATCCGGTCTGCCGACACCGCCTGCAATATAATTAACAGCAGTAGGGTATAAGGAAAGACCAATGGTGAATACAACGGTTCCGGTTATCAAAGGCGGAAAGAATTTGCGGAGCTTCTCTACAAATAGTCCGAAGAAAAAGGCACAGACACCGCCAATGACTTGGGCGCCAAAAATAGTCGCCATATCAAAGCCCGAGGCAATTGCCTGTAAGCTTGGCAGATATGCGAAGCTGATTCCGAGGATAACGGGAAGCCGGCATCCTAGAAAGCCGCCGATGGAATAAACTTGAATAAAAGTTGTAATTGCTGCTACTACTAAAGATGCCTGGATCAGAATAACCTTATCCCCTGTATCTAATCCTGCAACACCGGCTACTACGATGGCTGGTGTCACACATCCTACGATCATGGCTATAACATGCTGAAAAGCCAATGGTATTGCTTCCTTCATTGCGGGGCGTCCATCTAATTGAAAGATAGAGGCGTATTGTTTATTGCTTTTATTACTTGACATGTTAGTTCCTCCTAAACCAGTTTTTTTAATTACTTGGTTATAATTGTTCCGGTTTTACCGGCAATTCCGTCCTTTGCTTTTTCCAGCAGTGTAATAAGAGCCCTGCGGCCTTCCTTGGAAGACGCAAAATCCACAGCAGCCTGTACCTTGGGAAGCATGGAGCCAGGAGCAAAATGTCCTTCTTCCATATATTTTTTCGCTTCCTCTACATTGATATTAGATAGCCATTTTTCTTCCGGCTTACCGAAGTTTATCGCAACCTTTTCAACTGCTGTCAATATAATAAGGAAATCAGCATCTAATTCCTGTGCCAGGACACAGCTTGCAAAGTCCTTATCGATAACTGCGCTTTTTCCCTTTAAGTGGTTTCCTTGCAGTGCCACGGGAATACCACCGCCTCCGCCGGCAATCACTACCTGGCCGGCATCCACTAAAGCTCGGATTGCACCAATTTCTACAATTTCAACCGGCTTAGGGGAAGCGACGACCCGCCTGTAACCTCTTCCGGCATCTTCTTTCGTAGGATATCCGTATTTCTTTTCCATTTCTTCCGCTTGTTCCTGCGTCAGGAACTGTCCGATTGGCTTTGTCGGATGATCAAATGCAGGATCGGTTTCTTCCACACGTACCTGAGTGATCATGGTAACAACAGGGATATCTTTGTTACGGTTCTTTAGTTCTTCACGGAGTGCATTCTGCAGGTCGTAACCGATATATGCCTGACTCATTGCAACACAAACAGAAAGAGGCATCATGGGCTGGCCCGGGTTATTTAAGCTGTAATCAGTCATTGCGTTGTTAATCATGCCCACCTGCGGCCCATTTCCATGGGAAATAACCACCTGATGCCCCTCTTCGATTAAATCAACGATGGACTGTGCGGTGATTTTCACCGCAGCCATCTGTTCAGAGAGGGTATTACCAAGAGCATTACCGCCTAAAGCAATAACAATTCTTTTTTTTGTATTCATATTATACCTCACTTCAAGTTTGTGGGAAGAATGCAGGTTATGAATTAATCCATCTTTCTAGGTGTACCTTTTTCTTCTAATTTCTTTAATAATGCAGCAGGGTCTTCGAATTTACTTAATAACATCATAGCAGCGATAACGTATGGCTTATAGCTTGCCTCTTTGTAAAGAGGAGTACGGTAACGGTCAAATACGGAAGCGTCTACTTCGCCTTCCTTACAGCTTACGCCGGTGATATCAGCAGGCAGACAGTGGAGGTAAAGGGCTTTTCCGTCCTTTGTAGTTGCCATTAATTCCTCTGTACATGCCCAGTCCTTATGCTGTGCATTCTGTGCAAGTAATTCTTTTTCCAGGGTTTTGATACCTTCTGTATCGCCTTCGCCATAAAGGTTTGTACGTTTTTCCATAGCTGCAAATGGAGCCCAGCTCTTCGGATATACGATATCAGCATCCTTAAAGGCTTCTGCCATGCTGTTTGTCTTTGTGAAGGAACCGCCGGAAGCAGCAGCGTTCTTTTTAGCAACCTCCTCAACCTCTGGCATTACTTCATAGCCTTCCGGATGTGCAAGAACAACGTCCATACCCATACGGGTCATAAGGCCGATTACACCCTGGGGTACGGATAATGGCTTACCGTAGGAAGGAGAATATGCCCAGGTCATAGCAAGCTTCTTACCCTTTAAATTCTCGATACCGCCGAATTCATGGATGATGTGGAGCATATCGGACATACTCTGTGTCGGATGGTCAATATCACATTGAAGGTTTACGATAGTAGGTCTCTGCTCTAAGATGCCATCTTCATTTCCCTGCTTTACAGCCTCAGAAACCTCATGCATATATGCATTACCTTTTCCGATGTACATATCATCACGGATTCCGATAATATCTGCCATAAAGGAAATCATGTTAGCTGTTTCACGGACTGTTTCACCATGTGCTACCTGTGATTTTCCCTCGTCCAAATCCTGTACTTCTAAGCCAAGTAAGTTACAAGCAGAAGCAAAAGAGAAGCGGGTACGGGTGGAGTTATCCCTGAATAAGGAGATTCCTAAGCCACTTTCAAATACTTTTGTGGAGATGTTGTTTTCTCTCATGTAACGGAGGGCATCAGCGATGGTCCAGACTGCTTCCAGCTCGTCGTTAGTTTTCTCCCAGGTAAGGAAGAAATCGTTGTTGTACATTTCTTTAAAATTTAATTTGTTCAGCTTATCGATATAAGTTTGAAGTGTTTTCATATTCCTGATCTCCTTTTATTTGAAATTACTTACAATACATTGTTGGTAATGCTGCATAAACAGCTGCACATTTTACTAAATCTTCTTTATAGGTCTTTTCGTTTGGAGCGTGGGCCTGGGCTTCAGCGCCTGGGCCAAATCCGATACAAGGAATTCCGTTACGTCCCATAATGGATACGCCGTTTGTGGAGAAGGTCCATTTATCTGTGAGCGGACGGGCTTTTCTCATTGCGTCCGCGTCTGCAGAACCGCTGCGTGTTGTTCCGTAAAGGCCCTTATATGCTTCCTCCATTGCCTTTGTTACAGCATGGTCTTCCGGGATAACCCAGGTAGGGAAGTAGCACTCGATGGGATATACAAGTCCTGTGTAGCTTGGTCTGTCATATTCGTACATGCTGACCGCTGCATTATATTTCTTGACAAAAGGAAGTGCACGGATTTCATCTAAGCAGCTCTCCCAGGTTTCGCCGGCTGTCATACGGCGGTCTAAGGAAACAGAGCAGGAGTCAGCTACTGCACAACGGCTGGGGGAAGTAAAGAAGATCTCGGAGGTCGTTACGGTACCCCGGCCTAAGAAACGGGCTTCTTTCCATTCCTTATTATACTTTTCATCCAGCATCTTAACTAAGCCTTTAATTTCCTTGTCGTCTGCAGCATCGTTTTCGTTAAGGTCACGGACGTTTTGAAGGATATCAGCCATCTTATAGATTGCGTTATCACCGCGTTCCGGAGCGGAGCCATGGCAGGATACGCCCTGGACATCGATACGGATTTCCATACGCCCACGCTGTCCGCGGTAAATACCTCCATCTGTAGGTTCTGTGGAAACAACGAATTCCGGCCTTACCTTACCTTCATTAATGATGTACTGCCAGCAAAGACCATCACAGTCTTCCTCCTGTACGGTACCGGTAACAAGTACGGTGTACTTATCATTTAAAAGACCTAAATCCTTCATGATCTTTGCACCATAAACTGCGGATACAATGCCGCCTAATTGGTCGGAGGTTCCGCGTCCGCCGATTTCCGTATCAGATTCAAAGCCGGCGTAAGGATCAAAGTTCCAGTTAGCCCTATTACCAATACCTACGGTGTCAATGTGGGCATCGTAACCGATTAATGTTTTTCCTGTTCCCATATACCCGAGGACATTTCCCATCGGATCGATTTCAACCTTGTCAAAGCCAACAGCTCTCATTTCCTCGGCAATACGGTCAATATGCCCTTTTTCCCCGCAGCTTTCCCCGGGGATACGAACTAAATCCCTGAGGAATTTAGTCATATCTTTTTCATAACCTTGTGCAGCACTTTTGATTTGATCAAAATTCATTTTTTACCTCCATCTGCCGTGTTAACGGCGCATTTAATTTAATTGGAATTCTTTGCCTTCCCAAATGATTTCTTTAAAACGCTCCGGGTCAGTGTCGCCTTCTGTGGAGAAAAGCAAAATTTTTGATGTGGCATCAAGCTTTAAGTATTCCCTTAACTTCTTTAATTCATCCATTTGCATGATACATGCCAGCAATCCCATAGGAACGGCACCGGATTCACCGGAGGTAACCTGTGGATCGCCCTTGATCGGGGCAGCAAGCATGCGCATACCCTTGGAAGCAACCCAGTCCGGGGCTGAAACAAATACGCTAACATGGTTTTTAAGGATATCCCAGGAAATCGTATTCGGCTCACCGCAGGCTAAGCCGGCCATGATTGTCTGCATATCACCATCTACGATACGAAGCTCCCCATCCTTTGCGGCAGCGCCCTTGTAAAGGCAATCAGCTACATCCGCTTCTACAACGACTACAGCAGGAGGGTTTTCTGGATAGCGGTTTGCAAAATATCCTGTAACAGCACCTGCCAGGGAACCGACACCGGCTTGGACAAATACATGGGTAGGACGGTCACAGCCATAATCCTCTAATTGCTCATTGGCTTCCATTGCCATGGTTCCGTAGCCCTGCATAATCCAGGCAGGTATTTCCTCATAGCCATCCCATGCGGTATCCTGTACAATGATGCCGTTTGGAGTTTTTTCTGCAGCGGCAGCAGCCATACGGACGCATTCATCATAATTAACCTCTTCAATGGTTGCAATGGCATTTTCCTTGCGGATATTTTCTAATCTTGTCTGTGTGGAGCCCTTTGGCATATAGACAACGGCCTTTTGTCCCAGCTTATTAGCGGCCCATGCAACACCCCTTCCATGGTTACCATCCGTGGCGGTAAAGAAGGTCGCCTGGCCGAATTCTTCCCTCAGCTTATCTGAGGTTAAGACGTTATAAGGGAGTTCGGCAACGTCACGGTTCGTTTGCTTTGCAATGTATCTTGCCATAGCAAAGGAGCCGCCCAGCACCTTAAATGCATTTAAGCCAAAACGGTATGATTCATCCTTTACATAGAGCTCCTTTACACCCAGGAAGGAAGCCATATTATCAAGCTTCGCCAAAGGTGTCTTTGAATACTGGGGAAAACTCTCATGGAATTCCCTGGCCTTTTTTACTTGATCGGTAGCCATAATCTTTAATTGGCTATCCTCTGACTTAGGCATTTCATTTACAACCCACTTTATTTTTTTCATTGTTAAGAAAAATCCCCTTCTTGCGCACGATTTTTGTGCATGACAGGTTTGTGGTGCGCAAGCACAAACCTGCGTGTGAAAACTGCTTTTTATATTTCACACTAACGGACATTTGGCCGTTAGGACACCGGGTGCCGGATGTGGAATGCTCTGTATTTCACACTGCCTCTTTATTTATTGTTTGTTTTGTTTACATCTATATAGCTATATAGTGTGTACTTGGATATGCCAAAAAATTTAGAAACCTTATCACCTGATTTCGTGATTAAAAAAGCACCGGCATCATTTAAAAATTGTATTGCTGTGACTTTTTCCTCTTTTGACATAAGTGCTGCCGGCTTTCCGATTAGTGCAACAGACTCTTCAATCAGGTCGTCTAACAGGTCGTTGACATTTTGGGTGATTCTTTCGGGAGCCTTTTCTTCAGGTTCTGTGGAAATCAGCGTTTTAATTGCACCTTCAACTGCTAATAATCCGGTAATATCATAGTTAATAGAAATAATGTATTGGATTTTGTTACTGTCTCCCCGTATATAAATGGTAGAGGATTTTAAGATTCGTCCGTCCTGTGTACGTGTGAGATAACCATAGCGGTCTTTTAATTTTGCCGGGTCTTTTTTTGATGCTTCAAGTACAACATGAGAAGGTCCGTCGCCGATATGGCGGTTGGTTACATGCCCATTTTCAATATAAGCAACGGTGTTTTCTAAATCTTCGGTGGTTAAATCGTGGATGACAACCTCACAATTTTGGCCAAATTGTTGTGCGATGCCATGCGCTATTTGTTTTAAGTAATTTAATTCCATTTTTAGATACCCCTTCGCGAATAGGTTGTGTTCCTATATGGACATGATAACACAAAAATTTATATTTTCAATACCTTTTTACAAAAAAAATTAGGTTAGCTAAAAATTTTTGTATTTTTCTATTGCATTTCAATTATATAGATGTTAAACTGTGCTTATAGAAAAGCATATGGATATAATGCATATAATATCCAAACATCGACAGAATAATTTATTAGTTTTTGGCAAATGTATAGAGTGATGATTTGCATGACCTTGTAAGTTAAGTACAAATGTATTTTTTAGGAAAAAAGGAGGAAAATCAATGCTTTTAGTCGGAAATGGCAGGGTGATAACCAGAGATGAGGCCAATCCATTTTTAGAAAATGGGGCGGTACTGATTGAAAATGACAGGATCATAAAAGTGGGTTCCACGGAGGAATTAAGAAAGGAAAATCAGGGTGCGGAATATATTGATGCCAAAGGCGGCGTCATTATGCCGGGTCTGATTAATGCCCATGAGCATATTTATAGTGCCCTGGCAAGGGGATTATCCATTAATGGCTATAATCCGGATGGCTTCCTGGATATATTAGATGGATTGTGGTGGACAATCGACCGGACACTGACCTTGGAGCAAACAAAGCAAAGTGCGGTTGCTACTTATATTGATTGTATTAAGAATGGGGTTACCACGGTATTCGACCATCATGCAAGCTATGGAGCAATTAAAGACAGCTTATTTGTCATCGGTGATGTTGCTAAGGAGCTGGGAGTTCGGACATGCTTATGCTATGAGGTTTCTGACCGGGATGGCAAGGATAAGATGAAGGAAGCTGTTTTAGAGAATGCCGCTTTTATAAAGCATGCATTGGCAGACCAGACCGACATGGTAGCAGGAATGATGGGATTACATGCATCCTTTACCTTAAGTGATGAGACCCTTGAATATTGTGCCGCCAATAAGCCGGAAGAGGTAGGATACCATATCCATGTGGCGGAAGGAATTGAAGATCTCTATGATTCCCTTAAGAAATATGGAAAAAGGATCATTGACCGTTTAATGGACCAGAATATTTTAGGGCCTAAAACCATAGCAGCCCATTGCATCTATGTAAACCCGCACGAAATGGAAGTATTAAAGGAAACGGATACCATGGTGGTACATAACCCGGAATCCAATATGGGAAATGCCTGTGGATGTCCTCCAACCATGGAGATATTCCATCATGGCGTATTAACGGGATTAGGTACTGACGGTTATACCCATGATATGATTGAGTCCTACAAAGTAGCGAATATCCTTCACAAGCACCATTTATGCGATGCTAACGCAGCATGGGGTGAGGTGCCTGTGATGTTATTTAAGAATAATGCAGCGATGGCAAACCGCTATTTTAAGAAGCCCCTCGGAATCTTGAAAGAAGGAGCAGCAGCGGATGTTATTATTATGAATTATAATCCGATTACGCCTATGACAGGGGCAAACTGTAACAGCCATATCTTATTCGGAATGAACGGCAGCCAGGTAACAACCACAATTGCAAATGGCCGGATATTAATGAAGGATAGGATCTTAACCTGCATAGATGAAGAGAAGGCAATTGACAATGTGAGAACAGAGGCAGAAAAGCTTTGGAAAACGATAAATGCTTAGGAGGTTACTATGAGTGATAGAATGACACCCATTTCATTTGACCAGTTAATGAATTGGATTTTTGAAGAGAAGAGAAAAAGCAATACCGTATTTGGTGTGCGCAAGCCCTATACGGCAAACCAGTCACGGGAATTAGGCTTGTTCCATGAAAAAATGGAGACACCCTTTGGACCTGCAGCAGGCCCCCATACCCAGTTGGCCCAGAATATTGTAGCAGCCTATTATGCGGGAAGCCGTTTCTTTGAATTAAAGACGGTCCAGATCCTTGACGGGGAAGACCTTCCTGTATCAAAGCCATGTATCTTGGCAGAGGATGAGGGCTACAATGTAGAGTGGTCAACAGAGCTTAGGGTACCGGAGGCTTTTGAGGAATATGTGAAGGGTTGGTATGCCCTTAAGCTGATTTCCAAGGAATTTAACCTGGGAGCCATGGACGGGTTCATGTTCAACATGAGCGTAGGCTATGACCTGGAAGGAATTAAAACAAAGAAGATTGATGACTTTATAGAGAACCTGAAGGAAGCAAAGGATACGGCTATCTTTAAGGAATGTAAGGAATATGCCTTAAGCCATCTCGACTTATTCCAGAACGTAACAAGGGAGGATGTGGAATCCATCTCCTCTAATATATGTACCTCCATTACCCTGTCGACCCTTCATGGATGTCCTCCGGCAGAGATCGAGCGGATCGCTTCCTATTTAATAGAGGAAAAGAACTTAAACACCTTTATCAAATGTAATCCTACCCTTCTTGGCTATGAATTTGCGAGAAAAACCATGGATGAAATGGGTTATGACTATATAGCCTTCGGGGACTTTCATTTTAAGGATGACCTTCAATATGAGGATGCAGTCCCCATGCTCCACAGGCTGATTGCCCTGGCTGAGTCAAAGAACCTGGGCTTTGGGGTGAAGCTGACCAATACATTCCCGGTAGATATTGAAGAAAGAGAGCTTCCCGGAAATGAGATGTATATGTCAGGGCGCTCCCTATATCCGCTGTCCATTGCGCTTGCAGCAAGGCTTTCCAAGGAATTTGGAGGAAGCTTAAGGATCTCGTATTCCGGCGGGGCCGATGCGCATAATATTAAGAAGATATACAATGCGGGCATATGGCCCATTACACTGGCAACCACCATCTTAAAGCCGGGCGGATATGACAGGTTCTACCAGATCGCAAGGCTGTTTGACCGTGTGGAATACGCTCCATTTACAGGCATTGACCCGGATGCGGTAGAAAAATTAAGGCAGGCTTCCGTAACGGATCCCCACCACGTAAAATCTGTAAAGCCTTTCTCTTCCCACAAAACGAGGAAGAAGGTTCCTTTGCTGGATTGCTTTATGGCACCCTGTAAAGAAGCATGTCCGATCCACCAGGATATTACCACATACTTAAAGCTGGCAGGGGAAGGCAAGTACCTGGAGGCTTTGAGGGTCATTACAGAGAAGAATCCTTTGCCCTTTATTACTGGAACGATCTGTGCCCATAACTGTATGTATAAATGTAACCGTAATTTTTATGATCAGTCCGTACAGATCAGGGCTGTCAAATTAGAGGCGGCAAAGGGTGGTTTTTCGGACCTGTTAAAGGAATTGAAGGCGCCTGCCTCTTTTGTACAGGGTAAAACGGCAATCATCGGCGGCGGCCCTGCCGGTCTTGCAGCTGCTTTCTTCCTTGCAAGAAACGGTGCCCAGGTTACAATATTTGAAGAAAAAGAAACTCTTGGCGGTATTGTAAAATACATTATTCCAAGCTTCAGGATCCCGGATGAATCCATTGAAAATGATATTACCCTTGTGAAGCACATGGGTGTGGATATCCGGCTGAATACAAAGGTAAGCTCCATTGAAAAGGTAAAGGAAATGGGCTTTGAAAATGTAATTGTTGCTATCGGTGCCTGGAAGCCGGGACATCTTTCGCTGGAGCAGGGAAAAGCAAAGAATGCCCTCGTATTCCTGGAGGAATTCAAAACATCAGAAGGGCATATGGACATCGGCAGGAATGTAGCGGTAATCGGAGGCGGAAATACTGCCATGGATACTGCCAGGGCGGCAAAAAGGACGGATGGCGTAGAAAAGGTATCCCTGGTATACCGCAGGACAAAGCGTTACATGCCGGCAGATGAGGAGGAAATGATCCTTGCCTTAGATGACGGTGTTGAATTCCTTGAATTGCTGGCACCCTACCGAATGGAAGGAAATACGTTGCTGTGCCATAAAATGAAGCTGGGAGAGGCGGACGAATCCGGAAGGCGTTCCCCGGTGGAGACGGATGAGGTTGTTAAGGTTCCCGCGGATACTGTAATTGCAGCAGTTGGCGAGCAGACAGACCGTGAATTCTACGAAAATAACAATATTGAGGTAGATAAAAAGGGACGCCCTGTTGTAAATAAGGATTCCCTGGAAACGAACCAGAAGGGTGTTTATGTGGCAGGGGACGGGCTGTACGGTCCTTCTACGGTAGTAGAGGCGATCAGGGACGGTATGATAGTGGCTGAAGCAATTTTGGATAAAAAGGTTGCGAAGAACATTGTTGATAACGTGCCGGATGCTTCTGTATATGAAAAGAGAGGTATTTTACAGGAAGCCAATGAAGACCTATTGGAGTGCGGCCGCTGCCTGGTTTGTTCTGCAGTTTGCGAAAACTGTGTGGACGTATGTCCGAATAGGGCGAACTTAACCCTTAAGGTTCCTGAGATGACAATGGCCCAGATTGTCCATGTGGACAGGATGTGTAATGAGTGCGGTAACTGTGAAACCTTCTGCCCTTGGGACAGTGCTCCTTATAAGGAAAAATTTACGTTGTTTAATACAATGGAGGATTTTGAAGATAGTAAGAATGAAGGCTTTTTACTTGCCGATAAAGACAGCCTTACATTTAAAGTCAGATATGATGATGAAGTTATGACTTATCAGGGCTTTGAGGAGGATTCCAGGCTGGATAAGGGAGTAATAAAATTAATGAAGGCTGTCTACGAAGATTATGATTATTTGTTCTAGAATTCGGAAGTGATTTCAGGGACAAATGGGCAAGGGGGCTGTGAGGTGGATATGAGTACAGCTATATCCACCTGGGCTTGCCTTTAACATCCCATGCTTGCCAAGTGCAGGCAAGCACGGGAGGCCCGGTCTGCGCCCAGGTGGA
>DUNO01000029.1 GCA_012839295.1 Clostridiales bacterium | reverse complement strand
CACCTGGGCTTGCCTTTAACATCCCATGACTGCAAGTGCAGGCAATCATGGGATGCCCGGTCTGCGCCCAAATGGATATGGATGCACCCCGATTCACCGCGTTAGTATTAATGGGGGCTTTTGCCGGGTGGATATTAAGAAAAGAGATAGATACAAGGAGGATTTTATGAACGAACAGAGAATCGCAAGAATTAATGAATTATACCATAAATCACAGGCGGAAGGCTTAACGCAGCAGGAGAAGGAAGAGCAGGCGAAGCTCCGGAAGGAATATGTGGCTGCCATACGCGGCAATTTAAGAGGGACTTTGGAGAATGTATCCTTTGTTAACCCGGATGGATCTGTTACAAAGGCAGCGGATTCAAAAAAGAAGAAATAGATCCAGTGGAAAGTAACCGTCAGGATAGCGGGTTAATTATATTTTAATGAATTTATTAGAAAAAATACCTTTCATTTCATCCTAATCTATAGTAATCTAAAGCAAACATGCAGTTTTAGGCAGGTATTGAGATCTAAAGTAATATTTATTAAGGGATAAAACAAATATAAAAACCCAGAGCAATATTAAAATTTAAAATAAATATGAAATCTTAAAGTAATATAAAAGACTGGAATGATATTAAAACCTAAAGTAATTATCAATTTTAAAGTTATTAAAATAATTAAGATTTTAAAGGAACGCTTTATGACAAAAGGTGAGATACGTATTTATCAAAAAAAGATAAGAAGCCAGTTAGATGATGTACAGAAGGAACTTTTTGATGATAGGATATTCTATCAGCTAATTGGGACAGAATGGTATCGGGAGAGTAAACGTATATTTACCTATGTTTCCTTCCAAGCCGAAGTAGACACGGTCAGAGTGATCCAACAGGCTTTTGCAGATGGCAAGCAGGTGTATATACCAAAAGTGGAAGCCCATGGGATGGAGTTTTATGAAATCAAGGATCTGGAAGGACTGGAACGGAGCAGTTATGGTATCCTGGAACCGGAGGGAGGCCATGAAAAGAGATTTCCTGTAAAGGATTTTCAAAAAATCCGGAAGGAAAACCTGATGATTCTTCCTGGTTTAGCCTTTGATCCGTCTGGTAACCGAATTGGCTATGGAGCCGGTTATTATGACAGGTATTTGTTATTGCAGGGTGAAGACCTGTTCAATAAAATAGCGCTGGCCTATGACTTTCAGGTTTTAGATCTGGTACCGGCGGAGGAGTTCGATATCCGTGCAGATGTAATTATAACGCCGGTAAAAATCTACCGGTGCGATAAGTATTAATAAAACAGTTTTAATAGCGGCAACAGCAAGTAAGTACAGGAAATTGCGAAGGTGCTTTAGAATAAGGATAGGAGGAAAGAAATATGAATTATTTGGAGCAATTAGGAACGAAGGCCAGAAAAGCGGCTACTGCTTTAAACCTCATGCTGCAGGATGATAAGAACCGCACTTTAAAGGCGTGTGCAAAGTCCCTTATGGAAGCACAGGCGGAGATTTTAACTGCCAATGAGGACGATGTAAGGGCAGCAGAGAATAATGGGGTCAAAAGCTCCTTGATTGACCGCCTCAGGTTAACCCCGGACCGTCTTCAGGGAATGGCAGACGGACTTCTCCAGATCTGCGCCTTACCGGATCCAATCGGTGAGGTCCTGAATATGACAGTGCGTCCAAATGGCCTGACCATTGGTAAAAAGGTTGTCCCTATGGGGGTTATCGGGATTATCTATGAATCACGCCCCAATGTTACGGCAGATGCTTTTGGCCTATGCTTTAAGGCTGGTAATGCCGTTATCCTGCGCGGCGGCAGTGATGCAATTAATTCTAATAAGGCAATTGTCAGCGCTTTAAGACAGGGCTTACGGACCGCCGGCTGCAATGAGGATGCATTACAATTGATTGAGGATACCTCAAGGGAGGTTGCAAAGGATTTTATGAGGCTGAATGCCTATGTTGACCTGCTGATTCCCCGGGGTGGTGCGGGACTGATAAAAACGGTGGTTGAGAACAGCACGATTCCCGTAATCGAGACAGGAACCGGCAACTGCCATGTATACGTGGATGAATATGCTGATTTTAATATGGCCTTGGACATTATCGATAATGCAAAGACCCAGCGCCTGGGAGTATGCAATACCTGTGAATCCTTAGTGGTCCATGAAAAGGTAAGTAAGGAATTCCTGCCGAAGCTATACGAAAGACTTCATGCTAAGGAGGTCGAGATCCGGGCAGACGAAAAAGGCTGCAGCATCTGCAACGGCTTTGTACCTGCTGAGGAAGAAGACTACGGAACCGAATATCTGGATAAAATTATTTCCTTAAAGGTTGTGGATAGTATCCAGGGAGCAATTGACCACATCAACCATTACAGCACGAAGCATTCGGAAGCAATTATCACAAAGGATTATGACCATGCACTAAAGTTCCTGAATGAAATTGATTCGGCGGCAGTTTACGTAAATGCATCCACCCGCTTTACGGATGGTAATGAGTTCGGGTTTGGTGCTGAAATCGGTATCAGTACCCAAAAGCTCCACGCGAGAGGTCCAATGGGCCTGAAAGAGCTGACCACAACAAAATATATTATCTTTGGCAACGGCCAGATTAGGGAATGACAGGTTAACACGGATAGCAGGTTAATTAAAAAGAGAGTAATGTGGAATACAGAATATTTCACATCCGGCACCCGGTGGCCTGGCGGCCAAATGTTCGTTAGGTTGAAAAAATATGCTTTCAACCTGCAAAAGCATGGAGTGTACTTTTTGCTTAGAGCTTGGACTGCCTGAGGGCAGAATGGAGGTTATTTATTAATGGAAGAACAGAAAATTTATGATTTTCCGCCGAAGAAAAACTTTGGCAGCTATATGAAGAGGTTTGGGAGATTCATCATTCTGGGGATTATTATAATCGTTATAGCAATCTTTGCCCTTGATTCCTTTTATACAATTAAGGAGCAGGAGCAGGCGGTAATCACCACCTTCGGAAAGGCAAAGGCGGTAAATACAGCGGGTCTACATATGAAGCTGCCGATTATCCAGCGGGTTCAGAAGGTAGACACTACGATCCATGGCTTTGCCATCGGTTATAACCAGGAAACGGGTGAAAGCGTTGACGCAGAATCCATGATGATCACAAATGATTTTAATTTTGTAAACGTGGATTTCTTTGTTGAGTATAAGGTTTCGGATCCGATCAAGTTTCTTTTTGCTTCCGATGCCCCAGGTACCATATTAAAGAATATTGCCCAGAGCAGCATCCGTATGACGGTGGGCAGCTATAATGTGGATAGTGTTATTACTACCGGAAAATTTGAGATACAGTCTAAAATCAGGGATTCTATCTTAAAGAAGCTGGAAAGCCAGGATATCGGAATCCAGTTAGTCAATATTACAATCCAGGATGCGGAACCGCCTACCTCCCAGGTAATGGAAGCCTTTAAATCCGTGGAAACTGCCAAGCAGTCAGCAGATACGGCGGTAAATAATGCAAATAAATATCAGAATGAGCAGCTTCCAAAGGCAGATGCAGAGGTGGATAAGATTTTGCAGGAAGCAGAATCAACAAAGGCGGAGCGTATTAATGAGGCAAACGCCGAGGTAGCTAAATTCAATAAGATGTACCAGGAATATGCCAAATATCCATTGATTACAAAGAAGCGGATGTTCTATGAGACCATGGAAGACATATTACCGTCACTGAAGGTAGTCATAGACAGCAAGGATTCCAACGTTCAGCAGCTATTGCCGCTGGATAAGCTCATGGAAGGAGGGACCAAGGAATGAAAAAAGCAAAAGGCATTGGAGGAATTGTAGTATTTGTCATAGTAATCGCAGCACTTATCATTTTGGGCTCCTCGATTGTAGTGACAAATGAGAACCAGTATAGCGTGATTAAGCGCTTCGGGAAAATTGAAAGAGTAATCAATACAGCCGGCTTGGCAATCAAGACGCCCTTTATTGAAGATGTATATAAGATACCAAAGAGCATCCAGGTTTATGATATGAAGGAGTCCAACGTCATAACAATGGATAAGAAGACGATGGTGGCGGATAGCTATGTGCTTTGGAAAATAACAGATCCTATTAAATTTGCCCAGACCTTAAGCTCAAATGTTGCCCTTGCGGAGCAAAGGATCGACCCTATCGTATATAACTCCATGAAGAACGTAATCAGCAGCATATCACAGGCTGAGGTAATCAGCGGCAGGGATGGTTCCTTAAACAATGAATTTATGGAGAATATCGGCAGCAGCATGAGCCCCTATGGGATTGAGCTGATTTCCGTAGAGACAAAGCACCTGGATCTGCCCAGCGATAATAAGGCGGCGGTATTTGACCGTATGATATCGGAACGTGCCCAGATTGCTGCTACCTACACAGCAGAGGGTGCTGCCCAGGCCCAGAAGATCCAGAATGAAACAGATAAGCAGGTAGCCATCAGCGTTTCAAACGCAAAAGCCGACGCGGCCAAGATTATTGCGGAAGGCGAAGCGGATTACATGAGGATCCTGTCCGAGGCCTATTCCAATGAAAAGCGGGCTGATTTTTATACCTTCATCCGTTCCCTGGAGGCTGCAAAGGCATCCTTAAAGGGGGATAATAAAACATTAATCCTGTCCGAGGATTCCCCGATTGCCCAGATTTTCTATAAGGTGGAATAGGCAGCAGGAAGGAAGAAGCTGGAATTGCCTGTCATAAATCCGGGATACTGTCATATGATTATGTGAAAAGGTATGGTATATGGGTGCATAACTATGATAGTGGATTTTAAGGAAGGAAGCTATTCCTACGAAAAATTAACAGCTGATGCGAAGAGCTTGGCTAATCAATATTCTGAAATTCTTAAGTATGTCACGATTGGAAAGTCACATGACAATCGTGACATCATTTTACTTAAGCTTGGTGTTGGAAAGCAGCATATGATCTGCTGCGGCGGGGTACATGCACGGGAGAACATTAATCCCATCGTGCTTCTGCGCATTATAGAAAATTATGCCGAGCTCTATTATAAACATAAGGAACAGAAGCAGGAATTTAAGAAACAAAATAATTTCCAAAAGGTACAGGATAAGGATGAGTATGAGGACATACTTTATGGAGCCTGTATTTATGAAATTCTCCAAACCTTCACAATCCTGTTCGTCCCGTTGTTAAATCCCGATGGCTATGTGATCTCCTTATATGGCTTTGATGCAATTGAAGATCCCCAGTTGAGGGAGCTGTGCAAGGCAAAGAACATACCGGGCGAGGAATGGAAATGCAATGCCAGGGGTGTGGATATCAACCGTAATTTCCCCAGCAGATTATACCGGCCAAAGGATCCGGGGGATTATGCCGCCAGTGAAAATGAGACAAAGGCTCTGATTTTTCTGTTCCACGGATACCGCTCCAAGGGTTTCCTGGATTTCCATTCCCGTGGGAAGCAGATCTATTATTACCGTAAAGCAATGTCAGATACCTATAACAATAAGCAGCATGAAATCGCACTCCGGCTCGCCGGAGTTACAAATTATGTCCTGATTCCGCCGGAGGAAGAGGTGGATCCCGGGGATACGGGAGGAAATACGGTACATTATTATTCGGAGCATTTTAGAAAGCCTGCCCTGACAATAGAAACCGTGGATGAGGAGGCAGCCTTTCCGTTGAATATCAGGTATAGGGACAGCACCTTTGATGAGCTGAAGCTGATCATCCTGGAATTTGGCAGCCGGATTTTATAGGAAGCAAAAAAGGATGGACAAAGGCGGAAGATTAGGATAAAATCAATATTTGTGGCAGCACAATTTCATGCCAGGTATGAAGAATTCCTGCCGGGCATGAAATTTGTTGTATTAGTAAGTTATATTTGTAAGTTATATTTATAATAAGAAACTTAGTAAAACCGAACAAAAAGAACCGTGGCCTGTTTGCAGGCAGGATAAATGGAGCGTCATGGAAGCTGCCCTATATGGGAGCATCCGGGAGATCCGTAAGATATGGAGGTAACATGGGAAATAGTGACAATGCAAATGTAAATGATCTGGAAGCTGCGAAGCAGCTGGATATCATAAATCAACTGAGGATCCGGTTTGACCAGGAATTCGAAAAGACCGGGAAGCGCAGGACATATCATATTGAGACCTTTGGCTGCCAGATGAACAGCAGGGATTCGGAAAAGATTTCCGGCATCCTGAAGCAGATTGGCTACGAAGAGACCGATTCGGAAAAAGCAGACCTGGTTCTATATAATACCTGTACCGTGAGGGAAAATGCAAATAACAGGGTATTTGGCCGCCTTGGCTATCTTGGTAAATTAAAGAAAAGCAATCCGGGAATGCTGATTGCGCTCTGCGGCTGCATGATGCAGGAGGACATTGTTGTTGACAAGCTGAAGAAAAGCTACCGGTTTGTCGACATCATTTTCGGAACCCACAATATCTTTAAATTTGCAGAGCTTTTACAGACCCGGCTGGAATCGGACAGGATGGTCATCGACCTTTGGAAGGATACGGATATGATTGTGGAGAACCTTCCCAACGACCGGAAATATCCCTTCAAAGCCGGAGTAAATATTATGTTTGGCTGTAATAATTATTGCAGCTACTGTATCGTACCCTATGTACGGGGCAGGGAACGCAGCAGAAATCCCCAGGATATCCTGGAGGAGATCAGGACCCTGGCCGCTGATGGGGTAGTAGAAATCATGCTGCTGGGGCAGAATGTCAATTCCTACGGAAAGAATCTGGAGACTCCCATGACCTTTGCGGGGCTCCTCATTGAGATAGAGAAGATTGAAGGGATTGAGAGGATCCGCTTTATGACCTCCCATCCCAAGGATTTGTCCGATGAATTAATTGAAGTTATGGCGAAGAGCAAAAAGATCTGCAAGCATCTGCACCTGCCGGTGCAATCCGGCAGCTCAAGGCTGTTAAAGCTGATGAACCGGAGATATACCAAGGAAAGCTATCTGGAGCTGGTACGTAAAATCCGCGCCGCAGTACCGGATATTTCCCTCACCACGGATATTATTGTGGGCTTTCCAGGGGAAACTGAGGAGGATTTCCTTGAGACCATGGAGGTTGTAAAGCAGGTGGGTTATGACAGTGCCTTTACCTTTATCTATTCAAAGCGTACAGGAACACCTGCGGCAGCCATGGAGAACCAGGTGCCGGAGGCTGCAGCCATGGAACGGTTTGACCGTCTGTTAAAGGAAGTACAGCAAAGCTCTGCCAGATCCGCGGGCAAGGATGTCCATACGGTTCAAAAGGTATTGGTGGAAGAAGTAAATACCCAGGATCCCTCACTGTTAACCGGAAGGCTGAGCAATAATTTGCTGGTCCATTTCCCGGGAGACATGGGATTGATCGGTAAAATCATAGATGTCAGCCTGGAGGAAAGCAAGGGCTTCTATTACATGGGAAAGATTTCACCAGCGGCAACTATCACCGGGTAACGAAATGCCTCCTGGTAAGAAAAGACCACCAAGTAACAAAATGCCACTAAATAATAAATGCCACTAAGCAGCAAATATCACTAAGTGGCATAGAAGAAAGCCTGATTCTTAAGTTGAATTCTTTAGCTAAAGATTTGGAAATCACGGATTTCGGCTTATATTGTATCAGTACACTAAAAATATTCAATATGTTGATATTATTTTACGTCAGAATGGATAAATATTCGTTCGTATACTTGACATATTAGTAAAAACAGTATAAAATTTATGTGTTGTATTATTATGACAAGTGAATGTAAAATAAGTGAAAAACATATATTTTCTAGTAGGTATACAAGTGACACTTATCTGGTTCACCTTTCGTTGTACAATGAAAACTAAATAAGGAGGTGCTCCTGTGCATGAGGGTATAAAAATTGCGATTGCAGTTTTAATAACCTTGGTTGTTGTTGCTCTTCTTACCTGGAAAATTGCAATTACCTACCGCATTAAGGTATATGAGGCGAAGATTGGTAATGCAGAAGAAAAGGCAAGAGAAATCATAGATGAAGGCTTAAAGACAGCTGAAACTAAGAAGCGCGAAGCCTTGCTCGAAGCCAAAGAAGAAGCCTTAAAGGCTAAGAATGAATTTGAGCGGGAAACTAAGGAACGTAGAGCTGAAATACAACGCTATGAAAAACGTGTTCTGTCAAAAGAGGAGAATTTGGACAGAAAAACTGAAGCACTGGAAAAGAAAGAATCCAAACTGACTGCAAAAGAAGCCGAACTTGAAAAAGTAAGGCAGGAAGTGGAAGAGTTCCACGAGAGACAATTGCAGGAATTGGAGAAGATTTCAGGATTGACCTCCGAACAAGCTAAGGAATATCTGATTAAGACTGTTGAAGATGAAGTGAAACATGAAACTGCGATGCTTATAAAGGATTTGGAAAGCAAAGCAAAAGAAGAAGCGGATAAGAAAGCAAAAGATTATGTAGTTACTGCAATTCAAAGATGTGCTGCGGATCATGTTGCTGAGACAACAATTTCCGTTGTTCAGCTCCCTAATGATGAGATGAAGGGTAGAATCATTGGTAGAGAGGGACGTAATATCAGGACTTTAGAGACGATGACCGGGGTGGATCTGATTATTGACGATACACCGGAAGCGGTTATTCTATCAGCCTTTGACCCGATCAGAAGAGAAGTTGCAAGAATTGCGCTTGAAAAGCTGATCGTTGACGGGCGTATCCATCCTGCAAGGATTGAGGAGATGGTAGAAAAGGCTCAAAAAGAAGTTGAGATTATGATTAGGGAAGCTGGTGAAGCAGCAACGCTTGAGGTTGGAGTTCATGGAATTCATCCTGAGCTGGTTAAATTGCTCGGTAAGATGAAATTTAGGACAAGCTATGGACAGAATGCCTTAAAGCATTCCGTTGAAGTAGCAATTTTGTCAGGCCTTCTAGCCGCTGAAATCGGTGTGGATGTCAGACTGGCAAAACGTGCCGGTTTATTGCATGACATCGGCAAATCTATTGATCACGAAGTGGAAGGAACTCATGTTCAAATTGGTGTTGACTTATGTAGAAAATACAAAGAATCACCGGTT
The DNA here is from genome assembly GCA_012839295.1 of Clostridiales bacterium. Taxonomy (GTDB): domain Bacteria; phylum Bacillota; class Clostridia; order Lachnospirales; family Lachnospiraceae; genus Mobilitalea. The sequence goes on along the minus strand of DUNO01000029.1, from coordinate 3,205 downwards.
GTCATTAATTCCGTCGAAGCACATCATGGTGATGTTGAATTCCAGTCCCTGATTGCATGTATTGTCCAGGCAGCTGATACTATTTCAGCAGCGAGACCCGGTGCAAGACGCGAGACACTGGAAACTTATACCAACAGACTAAAACAACTTGAAGATATTACCAATGGCTTTAAAGGGGTAGATAAATCCTTTGCTATCCAGGCAGGCAGGGAAGTCAGAGTAATGGTTGTCCCTGAACAGATCAGCGATGCTGATATGATCCTCTTAGCGAGAGACTTATCGAAAAAGATTGAAAACGAATTAGAATATCCAGGGCAGATTAAGGTGAACGTAATCCGTGAAAGCAGAGTAACAGATTATGCGAAATAATTCCTGATAGCGACGATGAAAACAAAGACCTTGTAGACGAAAGTTTACAAGGTCTTTTTGTGCCCAAAAAGTGTAAAAAGTGATACATTAAAGTATAAAGGGAGAAAAAGGCTGTCCTTGACCCCTGATTAAATTAAAATATTAGTAAAAATGCACAACGGTTCCACCATGGACGGACAAATGAAAGTGACAGAAAATACTTTTTTAGAATTTTTATAAATTTTGCTTGCATATTTGTGAGTTATATATTACAATGGAAAAGATTTAAAACATGAAAACTTTAAATAGTTAAGAAAACTATTTTAGATACTATATTTAATTAAGTAAAAAGGATGGTGCAAGTATGGCGTTAACATTATCAAAGAAGGCACAGGCAGTAAAACCTTCATCAACATTAGCGATCACAGCAAAAGCAAAGGAATTAATGAGCAAAGGAATTGACGTTGTAGGCTTTGGGGCAGGGGAACCGGATTTTAATACTCCTGACAATATCTGTGAAGCTGCAATTAAGGCGATCCATGACGGATTTACAAAATATACTCCGGCAGAGGGAACCCTGGAACTTAGGAAGGCGGTCTGTGATAAGTTTTGGAATTTTAACCATATCAAATACGAGCCAAACCAGATTGTGGTGAGCAATGGTGGAAAGCATTCCCTGACCAATGTATTTGAAGCAATCTGCAATCCCGGTGATGAGGTGATTATCCTTTCACCCTATTGGTTAAGCTATCCTGAGATCGTTAAGCTGGCAGACGGTGTGCCGGTATTCGTAAAAGGAGAGAAAGCTAATAATTATAAAGTGACCGCGGCACAGATCGAGGCTGCCTGTACAGAGAAGACAAAGGCGCTGATCCTCAATTCCCCGAGCAATCCCTCCGGTATGATTTATACACGGGAGGAGCTGGAAGCAATCGCAGAGGTTGCCGTAAGAAAGGACTTCTATGTTGTTTCTGACGAAATGTACGAGAATCTGATCTATGAAGGAGAAGCCGTCAGCATCGCCTCCTTCAATGAAGAGATTTATAAAAGGACAATTACCTGCAGCGGTGTTGCCAAGAGCTATTCCATGACAGGCTGGAGAATTGGCTTTACCGGTTCCTCCAAGGAAATCGCAAGCCTGATGTCCAGTGTCCAGAGCCACCAGACCTCCAACCCGAACTCAATCGCACAGAAAGCAGCCCTGGAAGCCCTGACAGGACCTCAGGATTCCGTATATAAAATGCATGCGGAATTCAATAAGAGGCGTGAATATATGCATGAGAGGATCTCAAAGATGAAATTGGTTTCCTCCCTTAAGCCTCAGGGAGCCTTCTATACCTTTGTTGATGTAAGCGGGCTGTTCGACAAGGAATACAACGGCAGCAGGATCGGTGATGTTAATAATCTGGCTAAGATATTAATTGAGGACTATAACGTGGCTGTCATTCCCTGCGGGGACTTCGGCGCTCCTGAGCATATGCGCCTTTCTTATGCGATTTCAACGGAACAGATCACAAAGGGTCTGGACCGCATTGAGGCTTTAATCGAAAAATTAGTATAATGACAACATGCTTCATGAAGGCCTGTAACACAGGCGCTCATAAGTATTTCTTGTAAATTCATGATAAACAAATGACTGCAATCTTTGTTTATCATGAATCCTTGCCAAAGAAGTCAGGCAGTATTTTACATCATGGTGTAAAAATACTGCCTGTTATTTTTATTTCCCCCTTTTGACAGTAAATTAAAAAAAATCATGTAATACGTGAAATTTTTTATATCCTATGATAAAATAACAGATATAAGTTATTTTTGTTGAATCAATCATTGTTAAAGGCTTTATAAAATCGGTTAAACATCGGATAAAAAATGAGAAAGAAGGATTTTGATTATGGCAATGTTTGGATTTATTGGAGTAGGGAACATGGGGTATCCATTGTTCAAGGCGGCGGTAAATACCTTTGGGAGCGGTGAAGTAGTATATACGGATGCCAGCCCTGCAAGGAACCAGTTCGTAAAGGATGATACAGGGGTGGATTTTGCAGAGGACAATATTGCAGTTGTAAAGCAGTGCAAATATCTTGTACTGGCAGTAAAACCCCAGTTTTTTTCCCCAGTGCTGGAGCAGGTTAAAGAATATGTGACTGGGGAGCATGTGGTCATATCAATTGCTGCAGGCGTTACAATCCGGTTCCTTAAAGAGAGTATTTCAGAATCCGTAAGAATTGTACGGGCTATGCCAAACACCCCCGCTTTAGTAAATAAAGGCATGACGGGAATCAGCTTTTCCAAGGATACTTTCAGCGACGGGGAGCATACAGTCATTGACCGGTTCTTTCGTTCCTTTGGTAAATATGAGGTGTTTGATGAGAAGCTGATGAATGCGGTGATCTGTGCAAATGGCAGCTCACCGGCCTATGTGTACATGTTTATAGAGGCGTTAGCAGACAGCGTGGTCAGCTATGGAATTCCCAGGGAGAAGGCCTATACACTGGCGGCCCAGACCGTACTTGGTGCTGCGGCGATGGTTCTTGAAACGGGGGAGCATCCAGGGAAGTTAAAGGATAATGTGTGTTCTCCGGGAGGTACAACGATTGCTGCGGTTAAGGCTTTGGAGGAGTATGGGCTGCGTAATGCTGTTATGAAGGCTACGGATGCCTGCTATGGGAAGGCTGTATCCCTTAGTGAAGAAAAGTAACAGAGGGGGAGGCTGTGAGGTGAATCCGAGTGTAGGGATATCCACCTGGGCTTGCCTTTAACATCCCATGATTGCCAAGTGCAGGCAATCATGGGATGCCCGGTCTGCGCCCAGATGGATATCCCTACACTCGGATTCAGTATTTCGCAGAAGAAGTTT
>DUNO01000028.1 GCA_012839295.1 Clostridiales bacterium | reverse complement strand
GCAGCGTTCTTCCCAATTATGTTTGTGCTGCCTACGGCAGCATATCAGTAAGTTTGAAAGAAAGTCACTTTCAAACTATTTATTAAGGCCTATTCACTTTTTGAGTAGGTCATCAAAAAGTGGAAGGCACGGGTGGAGACATGAGAAGACTGAATTATGCCATAATCGGTACCAACTGGTTAAGCAAACATTATGCAGCAGCCATAGAGGAAGCAGGGGAAAGGTTTTATGCTGTCTGTTCCCGGGACCTTCAGAAAGCGGAGGCCTTTGCAGGGGGAAGAGCCAGGGCATATGGTGATCTGGAGGAAATGCTAAAGGATCCGGCAATTGATGTTGTTTATAACTGTACGCCAAATGTCCATCATGGGCCTATTTCCATCGCCTGTTTAAGGGCAGGTAAGCATGTATTTTGTGAAAAGCCTGTCACCATGTCCGTGGAGGAATACGGGGAGGTATGCAGGGTGGCTGATGAAGAAGGGAAACGGTTCTCTGAGGCGATTATGAACTATTTCTCACCAGCAATACCGGCCTTAAAAAAGGAGCTTCATAAAAGCGGGGACATTATTATAGCAAGGTTTGACTTCTCACAGCGTTCCAGTAAGCTGGAGGCCGCAAAACAGGGCATTTTAGCCTCTACCTTCCATAAGGGATCAGGCGGAGGGGTTCTCATGGACCTTGGGGTATATCCGCTCCATCTGGCGGTTAACCTGTTTGGGGCGCCCAAGTCCCTGCAGGCCTTTGCCAGATGGTTTGGTGAGGTTGACATTACGGATACCCTGGTCCTTAGCTACGAAAGCTTTGACGTTGTCATTACGCTGTCCAAGCTGGGGCAGGGCTACGCAGGCAGCGAGATCATATGTGATAAGGCTACCTTCGGGTTAAAGAACATTTCTATGCTGTTAGGTGTGACAAAGACGGATTTAAGCCGTGAGATGTCCATGATAGACTGCGGGGCATCCATGCCGGACAGCGTGATGAATGATTCTGAAATATTTGTCCATACGGCCTCCCGGTTGGTCCGGAGCTTTTCGGGGATGGTAAGGGGAGAGGCAGAGGATGATTACCTGAGCCTTAGAAGGAACTCCCTCGAGGTCCAGAAGCTGCTCCAGGAAGCAAAATTACAGATAGGTTATTAAAGCTATTAAGCTTTGCTGTTTAAGGAAAAGGCTGGTGCAGGGACTTGTGACTACCTTAGTGGAGGATGATATGGCAAAAAAGATATCAAGCGCATTTAATTCCATGGCAGATAAGATGTATCAGCTGGTACACAATTTGGAGACAAAGGTGAAGGAGCGCACCTCTGAATTAGAGAGGGCCAATGACGCTTTAAATAAGACAAAAGAGGAATTGTACCTTATCCTTGATTCCACGGCGGAGGGCATCTTTGGTATTGATTTGGAGGGAAGGTGTACCTTTTGCAACAACAGCTGCATCTATCTGCTGGGCTATAAGAGGCAGAGCGATTTCCTGGGCAAGAGAATACATGATTTAATCCAATACAAGTCCCCGGAGGGGGAGCTGGTGCCCTTTGAAAAGTCCAAAGCCTACCGTACCCTAACCACTGGGGAAAAGGCACATGTGACGGACGAGGTATATTGGAAGGCCGATGGTACAAGCATTGCTGTAGAATACTATTCCTATCCGAAATATAAGAACGGTGAAATCATAGGCGCAGTAATTACATTTTTGGATATAACGGAGCGCAATAAAACGGAGGCACAGATAAGGTACCTGAGCTGCCATGATACGCTGACGGGGCTGATGAACCGGAGCTATCTGGAGGAAGCGCTGATTGTCAATGATAAGGAGGAAAAGCTGCCAATATCCATCATCTTTGCCGATCTTAACGGCTTAAAGCTGGTTAATGATGTGTTTGGGCATGCAACCGGTGATAACCTGATCAGGCGTGCGGGAAATATCCTGAAGAAATCCTGCCGGACATCAGATATCATTGCACGCGTCGGCGGGGATGAATTCATTGTACTGCTTCCAAATACGGAAGCCGCAGCTGCCCAGCAGATAGTCGACAGGATTAAACTGGAGCTGATGAAGGAAACGGTAAATGAGGTCCAGTGCAGTATGGCCTTGGGCTTTGATACGAAAATAAGCACTTACCAGGATATTGAAAAGGTTATGGTAAATGCGGAAGGTGAAATGTATAAAGAAAAGTTTAACCTGCGCAAGGGCTTCGCCCAGGATACCATATCAAGCCTGATCCGGTCACTGCAGAAAAAAAGCATAAAGGAAAAGGATCACTCTGAGATTGTGGCAAAGCTCTGCAGCGATATAGGAAAGGCTATGGGGCTGCCGGAGGATGAGGTGAAAAAGCTGAGCGAAGCAGGCTATCTCCATGATATCGGCAAGGTAGCACTGGATGAGGCGATTTTATCCAAGGATGAATTGAATGAGCATGAGAAGCAGCAGATGCGCCTGCACCCGGTTATCGGCTACCGTATTTTGAACCTCTTTGACGCCACCCTGGATCTGGCGCCGGGTATCTATGGCCATCACGAGAAATGGGACGGCTCGGGCTATCCCAAGGGCTTGAAGGGGCAGGAAATCCCCATGATCTCAAGGATCATCTCTTTAGTAGAGAGCTATGAAAGAAGGCTTGCCAGGCATGGCCAGCCTGATGAGGAGGCCATTACCTCCATCTTCAAGGAGCTTAGGGCGGAGGCCGGAACGGTCTTTGACCCGGAGCTTGTAGAGCTGTTTATCCAGATGATGCAGAAGAAGGAAAGGGATTAAAGATAGAAAATTGTAATAAATATGGGCAGGCCATAGGAGGGAAATTCTCTTATGGCCTGCCTGTTCTTTTATAAAGCAGAGATAAAATAAAAAATTTATGGGTATTAAGTAATTATTGGTTGAAAAAAATAGAAATAAGAAGTAAAATAACAACAAGTGACAGCTGAATTATATAATTATGGAATTATTAACGTACAAGTTAATGTTATCCATGAAATTAGCAAAATTGTTTGTTATTTTGTTGTCAATTAGCTGAAGCTAATAATTTATAAACCAACCTGGTAAAGGCATCTTGTACAAAGTAAGGAAATATAATAAAGAGATCTAATAAAGAAATAAGGCATTAATATCAATTTATGAAGGGAGAAAATGGTATGGAATTATTAAACTTAGCCCTTTCCTTAGAGGAGGACTTGCAAAGCTTTTATAAGAAGCAGGCCAAATTACATGAAGGAAATAGTCTGCAGACGGTCTTTCAGCTGCTGGAGAAGGAAGAGGAAAAGCACACGGAAATATTAAGGAGCTATTCGGAAAAGCTTGTCCTGCCCTTGGAGGACAGCTGCATTCTTTCCGAGGTGCAGCCGATTTTTAAAGAAATTCCGGATTTTAAATCCGACATAAAGGAGATCCCCAGCCAGCTGGATGCTTATAGGATGGCTTTAGAGAAGGAGATCCAGAGCTTAAAGTTTTATAAAGATTTACGTGATAGTTCACAGGAAGAGCAATCAAAGAAGGTGTTTGACTACTTAATCCAGCAGGAGGACACACATTGCATCATATTGGAGGAGCTGGTAAAGCTGGTTACCCGGCCCGAGGAATGGGTGGAATCCGCCGAGTTTGGCTTAAGGGAGGATTATTAATGATTGGCCTCACATGCTTTGATAAATAGGATGAAGGTTTAGGTGAAGGAGGGATTGTTATTTTTAATATATTAATCGGAGGAGCTGCCGGGCAGGGAATTGAGACGATGGCAGCAGTATTGCAGAAGTTTTTAAAGGACTCAGGCTTATATGTGTTCACCACCAGGGACTTCATGTCCAGGGTCAGGGGCGGACATAATTTTACCCTGATCCGGTTTGGAGCTGAGCAGGTACTTTCCCATAGCGATATTCTTGACGGGATTATTGCCTTTGATGAAGACAGCCTGGTGCTCCACAGCAAAAGCTTGAAGCCGGATGGGTTTATTCTATGTGACAGCCAGTGGAAGGATAAGGACCAGCGGATTATTCCCCTGGATCTGCTGGGCATTGCGAAAGAGCTTGGGAATGCCCGCACCATAGGCAGCATAGCGACGGGAGTAATCCTGAAATTATTTGATCTGGAGCCGGTACATATAGAGGATACCTTGAGGAAATACATAAAGAAGCAGTACCTGGAGGAGAACCGGAACGCCCTTCTGAGAGGGTACGGGCTTGTAGGGAAGCGGTACTCGCTGCCGGCAGGTGAGCCAGGGGAGCGGATCATTATCTCCGGCAACCAGGCTCTGGCCTTTGGGGCAATTGCAGGAGGAATCCGTTTTTACAGCGCATATCCCATGTCCCCTTCCACAACAATCCTGGAATACCTTTCCTCAAAAGCGACGGAAGCGGATATTGTTGTTGAACAGGCGGAGGATGAAATTGCTGCAATCAATATGGCGATTGGTGCGGCCTTTGCAGGAGCACCGGCCATGACTGGAACCTCCGGAGGCGGCTTCTGCCTTAAGGTAGAGGCTCTGGGGCTGTCCGGTATGGCGGAAATCCCCCTTGTCGTTGCAGATATCCAGAGGCCGGGACCTGCGACTGGACTTCCTACCCGGACGGAGCAAAGTGACCTTAAGTTTGTCATATCTGCCTCCCATGGAGAATTTCCGAGGCTGGTAATCGCCCTCCGCAGCCATAGGGATGCCTTTTATCAGACGGCGAGAGCCTTTTACCTGGCAAGAAAATATCAAATACCGGTTATCATCTTAAGCGACCAGTACCTTGCAGATTCCTATGCCTCCATAGAACCTTACGAGCTTGACGGCGTACAGCCTGCGCAGGAGCTGGAGGCTGTTGTGGAGGAAGGAACTTACCTACGGTACCGGATCACGGAGGATGGTATCTCACCTCTTCTGGTTCCCGGCAAAACAAAGAATTTTGTAACCTCGGACAGTGATGAGCATGATGAAAGAGGATGGATTACGGAATCGGCAGAGGTCAGAAACCAGATGATGGAGAAGCGCCTCAGGAAATTAATTAAGCTAAAGGAAGAGCTGCAGGAGCCTGAGTTTGTAGGAGAAGATACCTATGAAACCTTGTTCCTGGGCTGGGGCTCCACCTACGGACCGATTACGGAAGCAGTCAACCGCTTAAACCGGGAAACCTCAGGGAAATATGCCGCATTGCTCTTTGGGGATATTTATCCCCTGCCTGAAAAGCTGTTGAAGGAAAAGGCACCCCGGGCAAAGAGGATTATTAATATTGAACAGAATGCTACAGGACAGCTGGCAGAGCTGATCCGTGAAAAGACGGGTATTGTATGTGACGATAGCCTGTTAAAATATGACGGAAGGCAGATGTCCTCGGATGAGATTATAAGCTATACCAGAAAGGGGGTAAAGCTATGAGTAATTTTTCAACCCATCAGACTGCCTGGTGCCCGGGCTGCGGTAACTTTCAGATCCTGGACAGCTTAAAAACAGCCCTGGAGGAGCTTGGCAAGGATCCTTATGAAGTCCTGATGGTTGCCGGAATCGGGCAGGCAGCAAAGCTGCCCCAGTACATCAGTGCCAACTTCTTCTGCGGCCTTCATGGAAGATCGCTGCCTGCGGCGGTTGCAGCTAAGATGGCCAATGAGAAGCTGACGGTGATTGTAGATACGGGGGACGGAGATTCCTACGGTGAAGGCGGCAACCATTTCATACATAACATAAGAAGAAATGTGGATATAACACATTTTGTCCATGATAACCAGATCTACGGCCTGACAAAGGGGCAGGCATCCCCTACCTCCATGGAAGGCATGGTTACAGATGTCCAGGTAAATGGGAATGCAAATACGCCCCTGAATCCTGTATTGTTGGCCATTGCCTGCGGGGCAGGCTTTGTTGCCAGGGCTTTCAGCGGACGGAAGGAGCATCTGGTTTCTGTTATGAAGGAGGCCATAGAGTATAAAGGCTACGCAATCGTGGATATATTGCAGCCCTGTGTCAGCTTTAATAAGCTGAATACCTTTGCGTATTACAACCAACGTGTTTATGAGCTGGGGGAGGGCTATGACCCTTACAATAAAATCGCTGCAATGGAGAAATCCATGGAATTTGGTGAAAAGATACCGATTGGTATTCTTTATAAGGAGGATAAGGCAGATTATCATCAGAAAAATCCGGTGTTAAAGGCCGGGGTGCCTTTGATTGACATCGAGAGAAGCCCGGACGTGTTAAAAAATATTATGCAGGATTTTTTCTAGGGTGATTTATGCAGGATTTTTCTAAAGTGGTTTATGTAGGATTTTTCTAAAGTAGTTTATGTGGGTTTTTTCTAAAGTAGTTTATGTAGGATTTTTCAGAGTAATTTATATAGGATTTTTGGAGTAATCTATTGGCTGATGTTAATTTATAAATTATAAGCTAACGTGAAATTATAAAGGAATGTTAAAAAAATGGCTTAAGCCTTCCCGTGATGTATGGTTGGATGGGAGGACTTAAGCCTAAATTTTTGCTACTGGGCTTCCCCTGATTCCATCAGGGAAGCATAGATTGCGTCAGCCACTGCATTGAGTTCTTCTTCCTGTCCTGCCTTCAAGGTAGAACGGATATCCAGGGGAGCGGTGATAAGCTCCATCCCCTTCATGGTGCCTAACAGCTCAGTAATGCATTTAACGGCTGCAGAAGCCCAGGTATGGTTCCCAAGGACGGCTACCTTACGGTCCTTAACTCCCAGTACGGAAATCTCCCTTAATAAGGAATCCATAGGGAAGTATAGGTTCATATTATAGGTGCAGGAGCCTAATACAATATGGCTGTATTTAAAAATATCAGAAATAATATAGGATGGGTGGGTCTTTGATACGTCATACATACGCATATCCTTCACACCCCGCTGTGCCAGCTTGGCTGCCAGGGCATTCATTGCATTTTCCGTATTGCCATACATGGAGGCATATACCAGCACGATACCCTTTTTCTCCGGGAGATAACGGCTCCAGAGATCGTATTTCCCCATAATATAGGCAATGTCCTCACCGCGCCATATAAGGCCATGCAGCGAGCAGATCATGTTAATGGGCAGGTTGCCCAGCTTCCGGAATACAGCCTGTACCTGAGAGCCATAACGGCCTACAATGTTAGCGTAATATCTCCTGGCCTCGTCCAAAAATTGATTGTCATATTCGACCTCATCAGCGAACAGGTTCCCGGCCATGGCACCGAAGGAGCCAAAGGCATCTGCGGAGAACAGGATTCCCTTCTGTACCTCATAGGTAAACATTACCTCGGGCCAGTGTACCATAGGGGCAAGATAGAAGCGCAGGGTATGGCTTCCCAGGTTAAGCTCACTTCCTTCCTGTACCTCCAGGTAATTGGAGGACATGTCCAGGCTGTAATATTGCTCCATGAATTGAAAGGTTTTTTTGTTTCCGACGATCTTAACCCCAGGATAACGGCGGGCGATTTCTTCAATGTTGGCGCAATGGTCCGGCTCCATGTGGTTAATAATTAAATAGTCCAGGGATCTTCCTCCAAGTACATGCTTTATATTTTCAAGGTATAGGGCACTGATGGAGGAATCTACGGTATCAATAATGGCAGTTTTATCATCAAGTATCAGATATGAATTATAGGCCACCCCATTTGGCAATGGGAACATATTTTCAAAGCGTTCGATACGCCTGTCATTACCGCCGATCCAGAATATCTCAGGTGAAATTTCATATACGTTATGCATGTGTAATACCTCCTATCTTTGGAATTATGATAATATAATAATACCATTTAAATCATAGTTGTAAAGGTGTTAAATAAGAAATAGAAGGCTGGCATATGAGTTTTTTGTCAATAAGGCAATAGTTGCCATGAGTAAACTGCTGTTGGGCAAAAAAGCAGACCTGTGAGTTTACTTATTAGGCAGAAAAAGAAGAGCCGCTTCCACGGAAGCAGCTCTTCGAATTAATCTCTTATAATCTAATCCATTTATTCTTCTACATCATCAACAGCAATATCAGCATACATGAAGAACCAGTAGCCATAGGGTGAATGCCAGGAGCCTGTGATCTTCTCGCTCTGTAACCAGAAGTCGTTATAGTATGCAATCGGAAGGATACCTGCATCGTCCATTAAAATATCTTCTGCCTTATGAAGTGCAGCAGAACGTTTAACCGGATCAGCCAATGACTGAGCTTCTGCCATTGCAGCGTCAAACTTAGGATTATTGTATTTTGCATTGTTGTTTCCGTTTGTGCTTACCAGGATACCTAACATGTTGGAAGGATCGCTGTAGTCACCAACCCAACCATCTCTGGAGGATTGGTAATCACCTGCACGACGCATAGGTGTAAAGCTGGACCATTCAACAACCTCTACATTTACGGTAATGCCAAGCTCAGCCCAAGCCTGCTGTAAATACTCAGCAACAACCTGGTGATAGCCTGCAGGGTTAATGGAGTAATTGAAAGTAGGGAAGCCTTCTCCGTTAGGATAGCCAGCTTCTGCTAACAGCTTCTTAGCTTCTTCAAGGTTTGCTTCAAAATTGCTTGTATCAATGTAAGGCTTTCCGCCGTTTGCATTAGCCATAAAGCTGCTGCCGTCAGTATCAACCCAGCCCGGTCCCATAAAGTTGGAAGCAGGAGTGTAGGTACCTTGCATTAAGACATTAGCAACATACTCGCGGTCGATTGCAAGGCTTAATGCCTTTCTGACAAGAGGATTGTTAAATGGCTCAATACCATTATTTAAATCTACATAGTAGGTTCCGATGATAGGCTCAACATGGAATTCCGGGTTACCCTGAAGGCTTGGAATTTCCTCTGTAGGAACGTCTTTAATCATCATTACTTCGCCATTCTGGTATGCAGTGTAGGAAGCATTGGGATCCTCGATTAATGCAAATTTAATGCTGTCAAGCTTGATAGCGCTTGCATTCCAGTAATTGGGGTTCTTGCTCATAATAATATGGGAGCCAGGTACCCAGTCAGTAACGTAGAAGGGACCATTTCCAATATAGGTCTCTGCCTTAGTAGCCCATGCATCACCGTTTGTTTCAACGGTTGCCTGTTGAACAGGGCTAAGGGTAGCAAATGCTGCAAGGCTTGCAAAATAAGTACAAGGACCGGATAATTCTACTACAAAGGTCTTGTCATCCGGAGCGGATACTGCAAGAGCGTCAATATTACCTGCGATAGCTTCCTCGAAGCCTTTTACAGGAGAAAGAACGGTCTCTGCGTAAGGAGCAGCAACGTTAGGATCACATACACGCTTCCAGCTGTATACGAAATCATTTGCTGTAAGAGGTGAACCATCAGACCATTTTAAACCATCACGTAAATAGAAGGTCCAGGTTAAACCGTCATCAGAAACCTTATAATCCTCTGCAGCACCAGGAGCAATCTGGCTGTTCTGGTCAACGGTTAATAAGCACTCATGTGAATACAGAAGCATATTACCTGCATCAACAGCAGTGTTTAATGCAGGGTCAATGGTCTCAGGATCCGGACCGATCTGTACTGCCAATTGTTTCTCTCCTGCTGGTGCGCCTGTTGTGCCGGCATCAGTATCAGTAGTAGGTGCTTTGGTAGGGGTTGTTCCGCTATCGTTTCCCTTAGGTGAGCATGCAGCTAACCCAAGAGTGCTAATAACGAACACAGTTGCGAGTAAAAGGGCAACTTTTCTTTTCATAATCTTCCTCCTTTTAATGAGTATTTTTTTGTATTATATATAAACAATCTGTACATTTTCATACAAACTGCCATACATCAAGCTTTAGTTTAACTTATCTAAATGGTGGCATGCCACAAAATGTCCCGGCTTAGCCTCCTGCCACTGTGGCTCCTGCTCCGCACATAATTCTGATGCATAAGGGCAGCGTGTCCGGAAACGGCATCCGGAGGGAGGATTTAAGGGGCTTGGGACATCTCCCTTTAACATGATACGCTGGCTGGAGCGTGCAGTCTTTGGATCAGCCACAGGAATGGCTGAAATAAGGCTCCTGGTATAAGGGTGCATGTTGTGGAAGGTCAGTTCATAGCTGTCTGCCAATTCCACTAATTTGCCCAGGTACATAACACCGATCCGGTTGGATATATGCTTTACAACGGATAAATCATGTGCGATAAACAAATAGGTAAGACCAAATTCAGCCTGTAAATCTTCAAACATATTCACTACCTGGGCCTGGATGGAAACATCAAGAGCCGAGATAGGCTCATCACATACAATGAATTCAGGCTCTACGGCAAGTGCGCGGGCAATACCGACCCTTTGGCGCTGGCCGCCGGAAAACTCATGGGGATAACGGTTCGCCTGCTCTGAGTTCAAGCCAACCCTTTGGAGTATGGAAATAATCCTATCATGTCTGTCCTGCTTGCTGGAGGCTAACTTGTGGATATCAATTGCCTCCCCGACAATATCGCCGACGGTCATACGGGGATCAAGGCTTGCGTAAGGATCCTGGAATACGATCTGCATTTTACGGCGGTAGGGCATCATGTCAACAGCGATCTTCTTATCATGGTCATAAATAACCTTGTCATCATAGATAATGCGTCCGCCGGAGGGCTCATATAATCTTAAAAGGGATCTTCCCGTCGTTGTCTTTCCGCAGCCGCTTTCGCCAACAAGACCCAGGGTCTCACCCTTATTAATATATAAGGATACATCGTCAACGGCTTTTAAAAATCTTTTATTCTTACCAAAGCCGCCTAAGGGGAAATATTGCTTTAAATGCTCTATCTGTATCAATTTTTCACTCATTCTTTATAGCCTCCTTTTTGGAGGCTTGGCCTCCTATCTCTTCCTGGGAGGCTTTACCTCCCTCTGATTCCATACGAGCAGTGCCATTATTACCCTCCATCTCGTTTTTCTGGTTCATCCAGCACTGGGCATAGTGAATATCACTAATATTGGATACAGGGGGCATTTCTTTTAAGCAGATCTTCATGCAATTACTGCATCTGGGTGCAAAGGGACATCCCTTTGGCGGATTTAACATATCAATCGGTGTACCTTCAATGGGCACCAGTCTTTCATGCTCCGTTGCATCAACACGAGGGATGCTGGCGAGCAGACCCTTCGTATATTCATGCTTTGGATTGTAAAAAATATCGTCCGTTGTGCCATATTCAACAATTTTGCCGGCATACATAACGGCAATACGGTCACACATGCTTGCTACAATACCCAGGTCATGGGTAATCATAATAATTGCCATGCCCAGCTGCTTCTTTAAGTCCATCATAAGCTCCAGGATCTGTGCCTGGATCGTAACGTCAAGTGCAGTGGTGGGCTCATCGGCAATCAGCAGCTTTGGCTCACAGGCCAATGCCATGGCAATCATGACACGCTGGCGCATACCGCCGGATAATTCATGGGGGTATTGCTTTAAACGCTTCTGTGGCTCATTAATACCTACCAGGGTTAATAAATCTACGGCTCTTGCATGAGCCTGCTTTCTATTATAATCCGTGTGTAACAGAATTGCTTCCATGATCTGGTTTCCGATTGTAAAAACCGGGTTTAAGCTGGTCATAGGATCCTGGAAAATGATAGATACTTCATTTCCGCGGATTTTATTCATTTGCTTATCGTTCATTTCGTGAACCTTGTGCCCGTTGAATTCCAGCGTTCCTCCAATGATCTTTCCGGGATGGGCCGTTAATCCCATGAGGCTGTAGGCTGTTACGGACTTACCGGAACCGCTTTCTCCAACGATACCGAGCACCTCTCCGTCATTCAAATGGAAGGAGACGTCATTGAGGGCCTTCACCTCACCTGCCGGTGTAAAGAAAGAAAGCTTTTCATTTTTTATCTCAACTAAATATTTTCCCATTTTACCGCTTCCTTTCCTTAGTGTTTCAATTTAGGGTCGAATGCATCACGCAATCCGTCACCTAATAAATTAAAACTTAAAATAATCAAGCTTATGAGTAACGCAGGTGCAAATAACAGATATGGATAGGTATTTAATCCGTTGATGGCAGTGCTTGCAAGGCTGCCCAGGGATGGCAGGGGTACAGCCACACCTAATCCAAGGAAGCTTAAGAAGCTCTCCGTAAAGATTGAGGAGGGGATCTGCAGGGTAGTGGTTACGATCAAGGTTCCGATACAGTTTGTCAGCAAATGCTTGCGGATGATTCTCGCATTGGAGGCACCCAGTGCCCTTGCTGCCGTAACATACTCGCTTTCCTTCAGCATAAGAACCTGGCTGCGGACCATACGGGCCATACCAACCCAATATAATAAAGCAAATACAATGAATATACTGATTAAATTGACACCCACAACCTGTATCCATTTAAAGGCAGGCACTGCCGCCAGAGAATTCAACGGAGCCTTCAAAGCGAAGGACAACAGGACAATGAGCAAAATATCGGGAATTGTATAAATGATATCGACAATTCTCATCATAACCATATCCGTCTTACCGCCAAAAAAGGCGGAAACCGCACCGTAGACGGAACCGATGATAAGGATAATTCCAGTTGCAATCAGACCGACCAGCAGGGAGATACGGCTGCCCATCATTACCCGGACAGCATAATCACGTCCCAATTTATCTGTTCCAAGGATATGGGGAAATACCTTTTCACCGGCATCGATCCGCTCCAGCTCCTTTACGGAATAGGCCATAGGCCGTAAATTCTCAGATCCTCTTATCTGCTGTTCATAAGTATATGGATAAAACATTGGTACGATAAAGGAGATGATCATAATAACTATGATTACCACTAAGCTTACCATTGCTACTTTGTTCTTTTTTAAACGGCGGAAGCCGTCCTTCCAGAAGCTGACGCTTTCGCGCATGATGACCAGACTTTCTTTTTCTTCCTCGGATGCCGGCAAAAAGTCATCCGGGTTCCAGTTCCTTTGTAATGTGAGGGGATTTTTCTTCATATTTCATGTCCATGCATATTGCAAATACCTTTGCAATACTGCTTTATTAAGCATATAATACCAAAAGCAGTCTGCACTTATCCTTTCCTAAATTGTTTTCTTGGGAAATAATTTCACTATTTTTCTCGAAAAATAATTTCATTATTTCAATTTAATTCGAGGGTCTACCAGTTTATAAACAATATCAACGGCTACGTTCATGAAGACCATAATAGTTGCAAGGAATATGGTGGTTCCCATAATAACCGTGTAATCCCTGCTGCCAATGGAGCCGACGAATTCCCCGCCCAGACCCGGAATCGTGAAGATTTTTTCCACAACAAAGCTACCGGTCAGTGTATATGCTGCCATTGGCCCGATATAGGTAATAACGGGAAGAACGGCATTCCGGAGGGCATGCTTAAATAGTGACATGAACTGTGATACACCCTTTGCTTTTGTTGTACGGATATAGTCCTGGCCCAGAACATCTAATAAGGAAGACCTCATTAATCTCATGATATAGGCAGTAGGATAAAAGGATAAGGAAACAACAGGCATGATATAATGCTTCCAGGAGGCTAACCCGAGGGTTGGCAATAATTTCAAGCGCAGCCCAAGGAAATACATAAGCAATGTACAGATTACAAAGCTTGGGACTGCGATACCGCAGGTTGATATGACGCTGATAAAACTGTCAAGGACTTTCCCGCGGTGAAGGGCCGCAAAGCAGCCTAAGGGAATACCCACCAGCAATGACAGCAGGATCGCACAGCCGCCGACTCTTGCGGATACCGGGAATTTTGAAGAGATAATTCCGGAAACGGTACGTCCTCTTTGTTTTAAGCTTTCTCCAAAATCACCATGAACAGCATCTGATATATATGTAAGATACTGCTGAAACAAGGGCTTATCCAGACCGTATTTTGCTTCTAATGCTGCCTGTGCCTGAGGGCTGATAGCTTTTTCTGAAAGAAAGGGTCCTCCGGGAACCATATTCATCAGAAAGAATGTAAGGGTGCCCACAACAAATATGGTAACAGCTGCGAGCAATAGTCGTTTTAAGATATACTTAATCATAGGTTTACTCCTTTAAAATAAAAATGGCAAATAAGTGACACCTTTGCCTGCTCGTTATAATTTCTTAGATTTAACTTAGTATACTCATTTTTCAGGAAACATCTATCATAAATAACCCACCTTTTTGAATGAGAGACCAACGAAGCGGCTAATTATACCGCACAAGGATTGTACGGCACAAAGTGACAAAAAAGGATGATATACGGATAGGCATCTTTGCCTGGAATGCAAAAACGATATCCTTTATACAACTTCCTGTAAAGTGGCACGATATACAAATATACAAAAAATCACCTGTTTTATCGCGTAATTTTATGCATTGCAGTGCATAAATATTAAAGCATACAAAAAATGTATAATAATAGTATATATCATCCTAAAAAGGATATTATAAAATCAAGCAATTGTCAAGTGGAAACAAATGTCCGTGCCATACGGTTTTTAAAGTTTCCGCTTTTTTAGAGCGGATTTGTCATAACTTTACAATATATTTGCTATTATAACAAGTTATAGCAAAAATTTCCCCTTCGGCCAATGAAATGCATATAAATTCATTTGAATGAATAAAGTGCACATTTTAGTATTTTTAAGACAAGTCTTTTTGAAGCAAATGAAAAGGACTGTATATGATTTTCATAAAATCACACCAATCCCCTTTGATTGGATGCCACAAGAATCTAAAACCAAAACCCGTACATATATTTTGTTTCGATGAAGAACCAAAGCTATATCATGGCTGTTTTGTTTACAGATTGCATATGTCACCAAACGCTTTGCCCAGTGAGTTACATATTACTATAAATATTCCCATGAATCAATACTTATTGCTTATTTTTTTATAATTTAAATATGCCGCTTTATCTTAAATTCAGAAAAAGGGTAACGAGGTTTATTACGAAAAAAATAACCGTGAATAGGGTAGTTTTAATTTCGGGAGAAGAATTTGTTCTTTTATAATAAAAATTCAGCAGCAGGGTAATCAGTGGAATAAAAAATATAAATAGAAGCTTTGGTATTGTCCTACTAATATCCCCGGAAGCATTAAATTGAATACCTACATTATCAGGCAGAAATCTGTAGCAGGCTATATTGATTAAGGTTTCCAGTATAATTAATATCTTTGTTAATTTTCCGTTTGTCAGCTTATAAATCATGGCCGGGGCTCTCCAGTACTCTTATATTATTTTATTGCTTGTTCTTCCTATATTTTATTATTTTATGATTTAACGCAACCCCTGTCAACTGTGTAGTATTACTGGAGGGGAGAGTTAACTAACAGTTAATTAAATTAACACAAGTTTACTGTTAATCCATTGTAAGTGGAGGAGATTAGTTTTAGAATCATAGATAGAAAATACAGTAATGGACGATTGAAAGGAGCAAGCATGAGCACAATTCAGATAGGTAGAATTATCGCAGCCCACCGGAAAGAAAAAGGAATTACCCAGGAGGAATTGGCGAATCACCTCGGTGTTTCAAAGCCTGCGGTCTCCAAGTGGGAATCCGGGCAGAGCTATCCGGACATTTTGCTTTTACCGGAGCTGGCGGCTTATTTCGACATTACCATTGACCAATTAATAGGATATGAACCGCAGATGTCGAAGGAGGATGTGAGAAAGCTATACCACAGATTGGCAAATGACTTCACCGGGAAGCCATTTTCACAGGTATATGAGGAGTGCGAGGGCTACATTAAGAAATACTTCTCCTGTTGGGAGCTGCAATACCGGATGGGCTTACTCTTAATCAATCATGCAAGCCTTGCGGGAAGCCAGGAGAAGGCGGCAGAAATAATTGAAAGGGTGCTAAAGCTTTATCAAAGGGTAGAGCAATCCTGTAATGAGGTCATAATGGCAAAGCTGGCGTTAAAGATGCAGGCAATATGCCATATCATGCTGCAGCGGCCTTCCGAAGCAATTGATATCCTTGAGAATATAAAGGAATTACCCCTCCCGGTGGAAAGTATGCTAGTAAAAGCCTATCAGATGAAGGGGGATCAGCAGAAGGCCTTGGAATACCTGCAGGGTTCTACCTATTTGAACCTGGTCACCATGCTGGGCTCAGCAACGGACTATTTGGCCATGTATGCAGGACAGCCGGAGAGGATGGGGCATTACTATGATTTATTCACCGGCTTAGGCAAGCTTTTTGAGGTGGAGGAACTGCATCCGGTTATGTTAATTCAAATCCACCTGTCGGCTGCTATGAATTATATTGCCCAGGGCAATAAGGAAGAGGCCTTGAATGCGCTGGAAAAATATACGGAGCTGCTTTTAAAATCCAACCATGGGGATTTTTCCTTACACGGGAACCGTATTTTTGATGTGCTGGACCGGTATTTAGCTTCCGAGGTGGAAGAGACAGACCTGCCCAGGAGCTCAAAGGCAGTTTGGGCAGACCTGGTCAATCTCCTTCTTCATAATCCGATATTTGAAAGCCTGGAGAAGGAGGAGCGGTTTATCCGTATGAAAAAGCAGGTGGAGCATTATGCAAGGTGATTGATGTGTATTTAAAATTAAAAGTTGCCAGGGAGGATGGAGATATATGGATGATATAATGCAGTACTTACCTTTTTTTATACCGCTGGTGATTATAGAAGTGGCCTTAATGCTAACAGCGTTAGTCCACGTATTAAGGCATAATAGGTACCGCTTTGGTAACCGTATCCTTTGGATTATCATTGTGGTGGTGTTTGGGTATGTGGGACCCATTCTTTACTTTACGGTCGGAAGGGGAGAAGAGTAGGAAATATGGAAATATTAGAGCTGAAAAATGTTTCAAAGCGTTTTGGTGATTTGGAGGTTATTAAAGACCTGTCCTTTTCCGTACCGGAGCATTGTGTCTTTGGCTTTATCGGAAAAAATGGTGCGGGGAAGACGACAACCATGAAAATGATTTTAGGATTTTTGGCAGCGGACCAGGGAGAAATCCGCATCTTTGGTGAAAGGGTGACCTATGGAAATACGAAGACAAACCGGCATATTGGGTATCTTCCGGATGTTCCCGAGTTTTACGGCTATATGAGTCCGAAGGAATATCTGAAGCTTTGCGGGGAAGTCAGTGGTTTAAAAAAGGGCATTATTACGGAGCGGACAAAGGAGCTGTTGGGTTTAGTCGGGCTGGAGGGAGTAAACCGGAGGATCCGGGGCTTTTCCCGGGGTATGAAGCAACGCCTTGGCATTGCCCAGGCACTCCTTGGGGAGCCGAGGCTGCTGATCTGCGATGAGCCCACATCAGCCCTTGACCCAGTGGGAAGAAAAGAGATCTTAGACATTCTTTCCCTGGCGAAGGCCAGGACCACCATTGTTTTTTCAACCCATATCCTGTCCGATGTTGAGCGTATCTGCGACAGTATCGGAATGCTCGACCAGGGAAAAATAGTTGTGCAAGGCAGTGTTACGGAAATAAAGAATAACCATAGAAGGGATGTAATCCGGCTTGAGGTGGCCATAGAAAGTAAGGTGGAGCAGGTTTCTAAGGAACTGATGCAAATGGATTTTGTGTCAGAGATAAAGATAAATAACAATAAGCTTGACATCCAGATAACGAATGCCGGGCAGGCCGGGATGGATATTTTAGGCTATTTGGTCCAGCAAAGAATACCCGTTCTTCGATATGAGCTATTGGAACCTTCGTTAGAAAATGTCTTCCTGGAGGTGATAGGATGAGAGGCTTTATGGTTTTTATAAAAAAGGAACTGTTAGAGCAGGTGCGAACCTACCGGTTATGGATTCTATTTGCGGTATTCTTAGTAATTGGCATGATGAGCCCATTGATGGCAAAGCTAATGCCGGAGATATTTTCTTCCCTGGATATGGAAGGGCTGGTAATCCAGGTGCCGGAACCGACGGTTTACGACGCCTACGCGCAGTTTTTTAAGAACCTTACCCAGATGGGGATCCTTGGTGTACTTTTGGTTTTCGGAGGAACACTATCCAATGAATTAGCAAGGGGCACATTGGTTAATATCTTAGCAAAGGGACTTCCCAGAAGAACGGTACTTTTATCAAAATATGCGGCAGCAGTGCTGGTTTGGACTGCAGGCTATGCACTGGCTATTGCAACAGACTATGGCTATACGGTTTATTTATTTCCTAACGGGGGTGTTGCCAACCTTTTCTTCAGCCTGTTTTGCCTATGGCTGTTCGTCTGCTTTGTAATATCCTTGATTTTGCTGTCCAGTACAATTGCACCGGGAAGCTTCGGGGGACTTATTTTATCGGCAGTAGCTTTGGTTGTTATGCTGATGCTCGGCATGGTTCCAAAGGCGGGGCGGTATAACCCGGTTACTCTTGCCTCTGTTAATACAGCCCTTCTGGAAGGTGCAAAATCCGTAAGCGACCTTACAATTACCGTAAGTATTACGGTTGTTTTAATCCTATCATGTCTGATTGCGTCAATTCTAATCTTTGAAAAGAAAAAATTGTAGTTCTTAAAATAATATGCTACAATCATTTCAACAAATTCTGAGACACCAAGGGGCATTGGCCTCGGAGGAATCAGACAAGGAAAAGGAGAAGCATGAATGCATAACATTTGGCATGATATGAATCCTGATAGGATTGAACCCCAGGATTTCATGGCAGTAATTGAGATTTCCAAGGGAAGTAAAAAGAAATATGAGTTAGATAAAGAGACCGGATATATTGTCCTTGACCGTATCTTGTATACTTCGACCCATTATCCGGCTAACTATGGCTTTATTCCGAGGACCTATGGCGACGATAAGGATCCCCTTGATGTGCTGGTACTTTGCTCGGAATCCCTGGAACCGCTTACATTAGTCCGATGCTACCCAATTGGCGTAATCAGCATGATCGATAATGGTATGGGTGATGAGAAGATTATTGCGATACCCTTTAGCGACCCCACCTTCAATTCCTACCATAGTATTAGCGACCTGCCATCCCATATCTTTGAAGAAATGAGGCATTTCTTTAGTGTCTACAAGGAGCTTGAGCACAAGGAGACGGCGGTGAATGAGATCGGCGGGCCGGAGGAAGCAGTGAAGATTATTGAGCATTGTATTGAAAATTACAAAGAGATCTTTACGAAATAGTGGTATAATGGGATTTTAAAGACTGGAAAAACAGGATGGGATGCTTCAAAGCAGTGTCCAGGGATAGGGTTACCTATTGCCGGATGTCTACTTGGAGCATTCCGTTTTTTATTATAGGCATTGATAAAATACACTATTAACCCGCTGCAAATTAAAAAGGAACGGCTGAAGGAAAGCCCTTTTGACTTCCTTTCACCGCCCCTTTAAAAATGGTGCCTTATGCTGTGCTTCTAATGTTGAAGCTTAGTTCTTGTCAGTGATAATGCTGTAAGCCGCGCTGAACATGCCAAATAAAATACCGGTGATCGGAAATACAATCCATGCGATGTGCCATAGCCCATATACAAATCCGCAGAACAGGAACACAGCGGTCGCCAAAGGCCAGACAATGGCAGCAACGGCACCAATGACTTTGTCTTCCTTTTTATGCTTTTCCTGTTCCGAATAATCGCCCAGCTTTAGCAAGCGGGAGTAGCTTTCCCTGACTGTGCCAGAGGAAATGAACAGGTAGACGGAACAGGCAACAAGAAACATTAAAATGACCACACCATAGTTTTCCGCCCTATCACCAAAGAGGGAAGATACAAATAATGAAATAGGGGAAAGAATAAGGATACCCACACCTATAATGAGGTGGAGATAGAATACAGGGTTGTATTGGTCGTATCTTTGCTTTAGCTCTACCTCCAGGTATGTGGGTAATTGCACGCCCTTTTCCATATACTTATACTGTTCAAATTTCATGCCGGAGTAGATGAAGATGCCCACGGCAATCGTTACGAGGACTAAGAGGGCGATGATTCCGGGTGCATCAGCGGCAGCCTCGGAGATGCCCGGGATAACCTCCAATGCGCTGGATAGGAGGATCAGCATTGCGGCTGCCAGTATACATAAAAAGACGCCAATGCCGATCTGCTGACCCATGGATTTTTTAATGGATAAGTAAGCCTCCACTTCTTCCCTTGTAACTACCGGCTCATTAGCGGCCTGCTCATCCTGACGGATTCCAAGCTCAGTGACCAGCTCATCGATGTTCCCGAATTCCGATATAACAATGCCAATTGCTTCGTTTTCTGATTTTCCCTGATTTTTTAATTCATAATACTTTTCTTCCATATTAGACAGGATATTGCCCTTAAGGTCTAATACCCGGGCTGTCTTAGGCAGGCCGGCAAACATGTTGTCCAGATAGCTTTTGATAGTCTCCATTATACATTCCACTCCTTTATAAATCGGTTAATAACATCCTTTGTAAGCTCCCATTCTTCGCATTTCTCTTTGTAATAAGCCTGGCCTTTGGGGGTGATCCTATAATAAGTACGTCGCTTTCCGAAGGTCTCATCGCCGTAGAAGGATTCAATATATCCGTTCTTTTCCAGCCGGTCAAAGGCAGAATAGAGGGTTGTTTCCTTCATGATATATTTTTCCTCGGATAGCTCCTTGATGTTCTTTGATATTTCATACCCATAAGATTCTCCGCCAAGAAGAAGGTAAAGGATGATGGTATCATTGTAACCCCTGATAACATCACTGCTGATCAAATAGCTTCCTCCTTTCTACTCCATCTATCGTACTTCGTCTGTCGTAGTAATATGAGTATAGCATAATTACTACGACAGGTAAAGTACTTTTTTGAAAAAATTTTGAGTTTTAGGTTGTGAGGTGAATGCGGGGGCATATCGGGGCATCTGGCTTGCCTTTAACATCCCATGATTACCAAGTGCAGGCAATCATGGGATGCCCGGTCTGCGCCAGATGCCCCGATATGCCCCCGCATTCACCGCGCTAGTTTATGGGAAGACTTTTGTTGCTTGAATCATATTATTTTGTGGATATTATTGCTTGGAAATTGAAAATCGGCCATTTACAAAAAATCTTCTCTGGGTAATAATGATACATAGGAATAGGAATAGGAATAGGAATAGGAATAGGAATAGGAATAGGAATAGGAATAGGAATAGGGGAATCATAGTTTCAGAAAGTAAGCGAAGAATAGAGAATAGGAGCAGGAGAAAGGGATAGGGTTATGTATGACAGGATAACGCAGAAGGATGTAAAACGAATGGAGGAAGAGATTGAATACCGTAAGCTGGTGGTAAGGAAGGAAGCCCTTGAGGATGTAAAGGAAGCCAGGGCCCATGGGGATTTAAGCGAGAATTTTGAATATAAGGCGGCAAAGCAATTCAAAAACCAAAATGAGAGCAGAATAAGGTACCTGGAGCGGATGATAAAAACGGCCAGGATTATTCCCGAGGATTCCATCTCAGACGAGGTGGGGCTAAATGACAGGGTGACGATCTATTACCCGGCGGACGAGGAAGAGGAGACGGTGAAAATCGTGACCACTGTCAGGTCAAATTCCCTAAAAGGCAGGATAAGCATCGATTCGCCCCTGGGAAAGGCCTTATTGCGCCATAAGGTATCCGATCAGATTACGGTGAAGGCAAATGATACCAGCTTTTATGAGGTGGTCATCAGAAAGATAGAAAAGCTGGAGGATAATGGGGAGGATGAATTAAGGAAGTATTGAGTGAATGAAAACGGAGGCAGATTAAGGGGAGCCATTGTGATTTCCTTAATCTGCCTTTTAAATATGGTAACGGGTATAGTCAACATATGTTAAGCAAGTTAACGGGCATAGTCAACATATATTAAGCAAGTTAACGGGTATAGTCAACATGTTTTAAGCATGCTAGCCGGTATAGTCAGCGTATTTTAGACATTGCAACAACGAAAATTGGATTTTCGGATCAAGGGAAAACAGATATGATTATAAATACAAAGCTTATGCAAGTCATATAGGAGGAGGAACGATGATGAAAAGAAAGAAATTTTTATCCCTGGTTTTGGCCGTAATGATAGCAATTACTGCATTGGCAGGCTGCAGCGGTGCAAAGGACGGGGGAGACACTACAGGGACAAGCAATAATGACAGCAATGCTGGAACCTCAGGAAACACAGAGGGTGAGAAGACAGTTATAACAATCTGGTCAAAGGATAGGCATGATGCAAAGTATATACAAGAAAAGATTGATGCTTACAATGAAAGCAATACGGACAATGTAAAGGTTGATTATCAACTGTATACAGACAATTTTCAGCAGGCAGTTGACCTGGCAGTACTAAGCGATGAGCTTCCGGACATTCTCAAATTACAGGATCAGGTATATAACCAGTATGTAAACCAGGGTCAGTGGCTGGATTTATATGAATATATGGATGCTGACATGAAGGAGTACTTTAAAGATGAAGTGTACAGCGGAATCAATGAGATTGATGGAAAGCTGTATTATATCCCGACCTGTGGAACAACAGGGCGCCTCATCTATAACAAGGAGATTTTTGCAAGAGTTGGAATTGAAAATCCTCCGGCTACAATGGCGGAGATGGTTGAAGATGCGAAGCTGATTACCTCCACTCTTTCAGGCGAAGGAATTTACGGTTATGCCCAGCATATGAAGAGTGCTTCTTCTGCCTTGGAGCGTTCCCTTGATTTACAGATGGAACGTGAGACTGGGATTAAAAAAGGATTTGATTTTAAAAAGGGCGAATATGACTTTAGCGGTTATGAGGAGCTGCTGGGATATTGGACAGAATTACTCTCTGAGGATTGCGCTTTCCCAGGATGTGAGTCACTGGATATAGATCCTTTAAGAACTCAGTTTGCAAATGGAAAAATTGGTATGTACATTTCCTGGACACATTCAGAGCCCGGTGTTTATAGGGATCAGTTTCCAATGGATTCTGAAAAATGGGATGCGGCACCAATTCCAACGGCAAGCGGTGTAGAGGCTGGAAAACAGAATATTACATTTACATCTGCATATTTGATAAACGCACAAAGTAAGAATACAGAACTGGCCTTTAAAGTATATAAAGAGATTTTTACAAGCGAAGATTTTCTGGTTGGATACCATGAAGGCGGCTACGGTGTGAGCATTATCCCGGACATTGTAGCAAAAGCCAAGCTGAATGATGAAATTAGGGATAAAAAATGGCTTCAGATGCAGGACATTGATGATGTGCTTCCTTTGACACCGCAGGAAGCGAACGGGCAGGCCGTTATTGTAGAGGGTGAGGATTATTATAAAACCTTTGAAACCATTTATTATGGCAATGCGGATATGACAAGTACATTACAGGATCTGGCAGAACGTTATAACAAAGCCTATAAGCAGGGTATCGAAGACGGAATAGGAAAAGAGTTCAAAATAGAAAATTATGATCCGATGAATCCATAAGATATGATGCAGGGGAGGAGGAGTTATCTTCCTCCCTTTCTGTAGCAAAAATATCTGGTTCTATGGGAATGAGGGAGAGAATGAAGTTATGAAAAAGGTGGAAATGAGTAAGGGATACAGGAAGAAAAGCATAAAACGGCAGCTGGAAGCGTACTCGTTTTTGCTTCCTAATTTGATCCTGTTTATTTTGTGCTCAATTTATCCGGTCATCTGGACATTGAAATACGTATTTTATCAATATGGAGGAATTGGGACGGCTGCACCTAAATGGGTTGGCCTAAACAACCTGATCCGCGTATTCCATGATGAGGTGTATTGGTTAAGTGTCAGGAATACATTTGTATACGGGTTCGGGAAGGTACTGATTATCATTCCCCTGGCATTTTTTCTAGCCCTGCTTTTGAGCAGGCAGACCAGATGGAACGGAATGGCCCAGAGCATGGTTTTTCTGCCTACCATTATGAGCTCGGCAGTCATGGGATTGGTATTCTATCTGCTCTTTAATGCCTACAACGGTGAAATTAACCAGTACCTTATGAATTTACATATTATTGATGCGCCCATCAATTGGCTGGGAAAAAAGCATGCCATGAAAACCCTGGTAATTACAGCCATATGGGGTGGAGTCGGAAATTATATGGTATATTTTATCGCAGGACTTCAGCAGGTTGCAAAGGATGCCTTAGAAAGCGCAAGGATTGATGGGGCCGGAGCGGTGAAGACCTTGTGGTATGTCACAATTCCAATGATGGGGCCGATTTTAAAGATCATCCTAATGCTCTCCATCACCTCCGCCTTTAATGACATTACAAATGTCATGGTCCTCACAGAAGGAGGGCCCAATAATGCGACCATGGTAATGGCTCTGTATGGATATAAATATTTCTTCCCGATCTCCGCTTCGGAATCCGTCATTTCCCAATATGGATATGGTGCGGCAGTCAGCGTGATTTCAGCAGTAATTGCGGGCCTGGTTACGGTTTTGTACCTGAGGGCATCGAAGAAGTTAGATGATATTTATTAAGAGAAAGGGATTTGCAATGGAAATCAAGACAAAAAGCAATAGTTTATCCATAAAAGCAGGAAAAATGTGCGCAGTCCTCTTTCTTGTTATTATGATTGTATTTACGCTTTATCCGATTATTTATACGGTATTTGGATCCTTAAAAACGAATGCGGAGCTGACCTCCGGGGGCTCCTTCCTTCCCAGGGAGTGGCAGTTTAAGAATTATTATCAGGCCTTTGTGCAGGCTGATTTTGTAAAATATACAATAAACAGTGTGATCCTGGCAGTGTCAGCGACCGTCCTGGCAGTTGTGACCTGCGCATTGGCCGGCTTTATCTTCGCACGGCGGAATTTCATTGGAAAGAAGCTGTTCCTTGCCCTGTATACCTCCATGATGTTTATCAGCCTTGGCTCCGTTACCCTGTATCCGATCTACCAGCTCCTGAGGACTATGGGGCTGAGCAAGAGCATGGTGGGACTGGTGATTGCCCTGACCGGCGGACAGGCGGTGAATGTGCTCTTAGTCATGGGATTTGTCAGGGGCATTCCGAAGGAGCTGGATGAGGCGGCTACGATTGATGGATGTACGATTTACGGTGTGTTTGCGAGAATTATCCTGCCGCTCATGAAACCAATCCTGGCGGTTGTGGCCCTGTTCGTATTCAGAAATACCTGGAATGACTATATTACAACCTTGATCATGACAATCAGCAACCCAAAGCTGCAGACACTGACAGTGGCAGTAGTACAGCTGAAATACTCTGTGAATGCGGCAGCGGAATGGCATATTATGCTGGCCGGCGCATCCATTGCCATTATTCCGATTCTGATTGTATATCTTCTATGCAATAAGCAGTTTATCGAGGGTCTGACTGCCGGTGCGGTGAAGGGCTAGAGCGTGCTGGAACAGGAAATCATATCATGTGGTATGGATTTACCAAACTGTGTTATACTGAAAGGAAAAACGGGGTAACACACATGAAGCTAAGAGGAATACGAGGCATCAGCTTTCGGAGGAAAATGACATGGATTTTCACTATTGTGTGCATATTTTCTACCAGTGTTGCGGGAAGCCTGTATTATAAATTTGCAGAAAAAGAAATTATAGACAATTTTACAGCGAATGCAGAAAGCCTGGTAAGCCAATTGGGAAACACATTGGATACCAGGCTGGAAGCCGTTAACCGGAGGGCATTTGCGGCGCTTACCAATCATTCCTTTATCCAGCCCTTCGATGATTATATGAGTGCGCCCAGTACCAGGAAGGAGGTAATCATCAGCACGGAGGCGGCCTATTGGCTTAAGGATATCAGCATGGCAGAGCCATTGGTAAATTCCACGCTGATTTATACGGAACGGGGAAGCTGGGATGATTATACCAAGGCAAGAAATTGGGAGTTTAACTTTGGGGAATCTGCATTTGGAAGATTTTTTGGAGATAAGGGGGCGCCCTCAATCCAGTGGATGCCGACCATGCGGGATGAGATTTTCCGTGGCGGGGATATGGTGATTCCCTATGTGCGCCGTTTTGCATCAACGAAAAACAGGAAAACACCGGCCTATCTGATTATCCAGCTGGACCAGAAGGTACTTCTTGAGGAGATCATAGGAAATACAAAAAAGCTGGGAGAAATTTTAATCACGGATAGCGAGGGGCGCTATATTGCGGGAACAATGGATGCCCGGAATGAGGATTTAAAGAACCTCATTGGTGTCAATGAAAACCATGAGGATAAAAAATATGGCGGGGAGATTGAGTACAACGGGGAAGTTTATCTCATGTACAAAGGTGTGGTGGATATCAATAACTGGCAGATCTATATGCTGAAATCAAAATCCGAATTGCTGAACAGCATAGGGAACATGGGGAGGCTTATTGTGGGATTAACAGCTGTAATCGCCGGAATCTGCCTTGTTATCGTTGCCCTCTTATCCCGGCAGCTGACATCCTCCCTCCATCGCCTGGCAGTCCAGATGAACCGGATGAGGAACGGAGAGATGGAAGCCAGGTATTATTACCCCCATAAGGATGAAATAGGCAGCCTTGCAAGGACATTTAACTATATGGCGGACAAGATTGAGAGGGCGATGAAAAAGCAGGAGGAGTATATCGCTGTCTTAAAGGAAGAAAGGGACTTTGTGGAGCAGGTCCAGAGGCAGAAGCGGAAGGCGGAGCTCCGTGCCCTGCAGGCGCAGATTAACCCGCATTTCTTATATAATACGCTGAATACAATTACCTGGCTGGCATCGGACCAGGGGATGGATGAAATCAGCATCCTCTCCAACTCCCTTGGACGTTTTTTCCGCATCAGCCTCAGTAAGGGAGCGGAGGTCATTACCATAAAGGATGAGCTTGAGCATGTAAAAAGCTATCTCGCCATACAGGCAATCCGGTATTCGGAGGTGATGCAGTATGAAATTGATGTGCCGGAGGAATTGATGGAGTACACGATTTTGAAGCTGGTACTGCAGCCGATTGTAGAAAATGCAATTTATCACGGTATCAAAGAAAAAGAAGCGATGGGACGGATTCGGATTTGGGCTGAAAAGAAAACAGATCCGGCGGCAGGAGAATGGATCCGGTTTGTGGTTGAGGATGACGGAAAGGGAATCCCGCCGGACAAACTGGAGCAGATCAACCGTGGACTAGAGGAAGGGACCACTGACAACCGGGACGGGTATGGTATTTTCAATGTGAATGAAAGGATCAAACTCTATTACGGAGAGGGCTACGGGCTTTGCTATGAGAGCCGGGAAGGGGAATGGACAAAAGCGATCCTTACAATCTCTATGAGGGTGAAGGAGGAAGGTTAAAAGAAATAATACTAATGAATGAAGGGGGGACCGGGGCCATGCCAGCGCTTTTATGGCGTTTTGTGCGGTAAAAGGCATGGACATACTAATGTATAAAATACTGATTGCAGAAGATGAGTCAGAGATGAGAAACCTGCTTGTAAAATACATAAAAAAGCAAGAACCGGATATGGAAGTAATAGGAGGCGCTGTGAACGGGAAGGAAGCCCTCAGGCTGACAGAGCTGCATCGCCCGGATATCGTGATTACGGACATCGCCATGCCGGTGATGGACGGCCTTGAGTTTTTACAGGAAGCGGCGAAGAAAAATATCCCCCTGAAGGTGGTTATTATCAGCGGCCATGACGAATTTGAATACGCTAAAAAAGCAATTGCGCTAGGGGTGTCAGAGTATTTATTAAAGCCCTTTGAGCCTTTGGAATTAAAAAAGGTACTGGAAAAAATTAAAAAAGAATTAGAGCGGCAGAACACACTGCTCGATAATATGAAGCTTTTGAAGGAAAAAGTGGATGGAAGCGAGACTGTTCTAAAGGAAAGGATTCTCCGGGACATTGTTTTGGGAAAGAAGGAGGTTCCTGAGCCGAAGGCGGATATATTGGATACGGAGGCGGATTATTATTGTATCTGCCTGCTAAAGCTGCCCCTATATTTCACTGCGTCGGGCTGGAATATGGAAAAGCGGGACAATATAGAAGAGCTGGTGAAAATTTTAAGCGGCGGCTGCATACACAAGGATATCCAGGTACAGGGTCTGGGACTTGAGGATAACGGGGCAATCCTAATCCTGGCAGGTAGGGCTTTGGAAAAGCAGCAGTTTTTCTATAAGGTAAGAGAAAGCATGGAGCATTTGCAACGGAGCATGGAAAAGTATTATGATGTGCGCCTCATCTGCATCATTGGGGGTATTTACGTTGAATGGAGGAAGCTGAGCGAATCCTATGAGGAAACATTAAAGGTATGGAAGGGCCTTACCTCCACTGACAAAAGCCTGATTATCTGCGGGGAAGAGAAAATGGAGACCCCGTCAAAGGGAATTGTGGATTCTTCAAAACAGATTAAAAACCTTAAGGAACAGATTTTGCTGTCCGTCCGGATGGGGAAGGGGAAGGAATCCGTAGAACATCTGGATGAGCTGATTCAGGTTTATGCATCAATTTCACCGAGAAAGACGGATTTTGTGGCTATTTCTGCCCAGGAGCTGGTTTATGGGATATTTAATGAAATTGAGCAGAATGACATCCGGCTTGATAAGAAGCGGACAAATGAAGAGATACAGAGCCGGCTGAGACAACAGCTGAGGAATGCCAGCCTGCTGGAAATCAGGGAGCTGCTGAGAAGTTATTTTGAGATGTGCCATAGATCCTTTATGGAAAGTAAGGACAGGCGGCAGACGGAGGTGATTGTGGAGCATATCAAGAACCTGATCGAATGCAATCTGGAAATGGAAGAGCTGACCCTGGAGTGGATTGCGGAAAAAATACATTTTAGTTCCACCTATGTAAGGCAGATTTTTAAGCAAAAGACCGGGGAGCGCATCATGGAATACGTGATACGCAAGAGGATGGAAAAGGCGGGAGGCCTCCTGAGAAAGACAGATTTAAAGATCCAGGATGTGGCAGAGGCCTGCGGGTACAGCAACCAACGCTATTTTGCCAGCAGCTTTAAGAAATATTATGGCTGCACACCCACAGAGTACAAAATAATGTTGAAGGAGGAGGATTATTGATGGAGAAGAAAATGGGCGAGAAAGCATGGAAAAACAGATGGATCTGTAATCCCAGATATGAGGTGCTGGAACCGCTGCAGCTGCTGCATAAGCAATTGGATCCTGCCTTTAAAATGGCGGAGCACAGGGAGGATTTGAAAAATAACCATACCCTGTTCCGGAAAAAGATAAATATTGAAAAGGGTACAAAAAAGATTATCCTGGATATCTCCGCGGATGATTATTACAAACTATATATTAATGGAAAATATGTGACCCAGGGGCCGGCGAATTCCTATGCCTTTTGCTACAACTATAACCGGGTTGACATTACCGGGCTGATGAAGGAAGGGGACAATATCCTTGCGGTACATGTCTATTATCAGGGGCTGGTGAACCGGGCATACAACAGCGGGGATTACAGGCAGGGAATGATTGCAGAGGCATGGGCCGACGGCCTCCTGGTGACGGATGACAGCTGGAAATGCGCGGAGGCAAAGGAGTATGGGGCCAGCCGGACCATAGCATATGACACCCAGTTTGATGAACAGATCGACAACAACCGGAAGCTGACGGGGTGGAAGGAATATGATTATGATGATTCCGGATGGGAGCAGGCAGCAATCAAGGAGAAGGATGACCATGTGCTGGTGCTGCAGCAGACGCCAAACCTGCAGATGGAATACCGGGAACCGGTGGAAGTGAAGAAATTGGAAAACGGATATTTGCTTGATTTTGGACAGGAGCTGACAGGAACCTTTTATATGAAAGCGGTGGGACACGCAGGAGATAAGGTGAAAATTCTCTTTGGGGAAGAACTTCAGAGTGAAAATCAGGTGCGGAACGATATGCGGTGCAATTGCTATTATGAGGATCAATGGATTCTGGCGGAAGGAGAAAATGAGCTGGAGCAATTTGAGTACAAATGCTTCCGGTACATACAGCTGGTGATGCAAAATGGGATAGAGTCCAGTGCGTTCCGCGTGGACTACAGGCATTATCCCTTTGATGAGGGCTTCTATAAATTTCATTCTGAGGATGAACTGGTGAACCGGATCTGGGAGATCTGCAAAAATGCAGTCCGCAATTGCGCCCAGGAAGCCTTTTTAGATTGCCCCCACCGGGAAAAGGGGCAGTATCTGGGGGATTTGACAGTTACGGCACATGCC
Source organism: Clostridiales bacterium (assembly GCA_012839295.1). Classification (GTDB taxonomy): domain Bacteria; phylum Bacillota; class Clostridia; order Lachnospirales; family Lachnospiraceae; genus Mobilitalea. The sequence continues at coordinate 10,732 of DUNO01000028.1, read as the reverse complement.
TTTCATTATCTGACAGGGGATGACAGGCTCTTTAAAAAAGCCCTGCAGGATTTTGCGAATTCTACCGCAATCTGTGAGGGAATGATGGCTGTGGCACCGGGAAGCTTCATGCAGGAAATAGCGGATTTTTCGCTGCTCTTTCCATACCAGCTGCTGCTGTATTATCGGTTTTCTAAGGACAAGGAATTTTTAGGGGAAATGCTTGACGTTGCAGAAGGAATCGAAGGATATTTTGACCGGTTTAGGAATGAATCAGGCATGCTTGAGGATGTAAAAACAAAATGGAATCTGGTAGACTGGCCGGAAAATCTCCGGGATGATTATGACTTCGAGCTGGCGCAGCCCATTGTCGGGGACGGATGCCATAATGTGATTAACGCACTATATGTAGGAATGAAAAAGTGCATGGAAGAGATCAGGGGGATTCTGGGCGTTGACGGCGCAGCTGAATTTGAACAATTGAAGCAGGCCTTTGTCCACACCTTTTACCGCCCGGAAACAGGGCTGTTTGTAGACTCTTCAGTAAGCACCCACAGCTCGCTTCATGCAAACGTATTTGCAAGCTTCTACGGCTTGGAGCCGGAAGGAAATAAGATAGTGGAGCTGATTAAAAGGAAGGGGCTATGCTGCGGTGTATATGTCTCATATTTTGTTTTATACGCCCTGGTCCGGATGGGGGAGGCAGAAACCGCATATCAGCTGATTACAAATACAACAGAGCACTCCTGGTACAATATGCTGGAAGAAGGTGCAACAGCGGCCTATGAGGCCTGGGGAAAGGATCAGAAATGGAATACGAGCCTGTGCCATGCCTGGGCTGCAGCACCGATTCCGGTATTGATGGAATATTTTGCCCCTGGGAAATGATTTTTGAGGTTCCTATGGCCGCAAAAGGAGGAGGTGCTTTTCTGCATGAAAGGTAGAAAGCATATTTTCCTGCTTGAATATGGAGGATATATTTTCTTACTTGAATGTGAAAGGCATATTTTCTTGCTTGAATACAGAAGGCATATTTTCTTGCTTAAATGCTAGGAAATATATTTTTCCCTTGAAATATAAGGAAAAAACCGCTACAATATGGATAGTTGGGCTATGGCTGATAGGGGGATTTTCATGGGAGATATCATAATTCAGGAAGTGAATTATAAGGCAATGCTGACATTATTTATTAATTTTTTATTCCTGGTGGCAGGGATCGGCGTGGTGGGCTTTGGCATTTACCGCCATGTTATCGGTTATTGGCTGCCGGGGGTCGTAATCAGCGTGATGCTTTTAATTGCATTTGCCGGTGCACTAATAAAGGCCTTTGAGATTAAAAAGCTGTTAACCATTACCCATGACGGAATCATTGATAACTCCACAATCGGCGGTATAGGCTATATTTCCTTTGATGACATTAAGGAATTCATGGTTATAACTGTGAACAAAAAGGATGCCATTGCAGTGATCCCCAAGGATGTCAGTAGCTTTTTATTAAAATTTAACACAACGAAGCAGAGGATGATGAACCGTAATTTAAACCAGAGCCTTCCGCCGGTCACCATATTTGTCAATAAGGCCAAGGACATGGAGCCGGAGGATATCCTGTCCCTGTTGCAAAAAAGGCTTTCCGATTACAGCAGCCTGTATGAATAAAGCTTAGCACTGTTTTGTACAAAACAGTACTGAAATATATACAAATTAAACAATGCGAAGCAAGGGTTGAAAAAATAGGTTGTAATATTTACAGACCTATGCTACAATACCTAATTGTGATATGTTATACAAAAATTCCTTGCTCTTTAAATGTGATCCAGATTCTTCGTCGGTCGGATTGCATTCGATAAGGGCCAGAGACCAGAAGGAGGTGCTACGCAACTATGAATCAATATGAATTAGCCTTAGTTGTAAACGCAAAAATCGAGGATGAAGCCAGATTAGCTACATTAGAAGCAGCAAAAGAACTGATTGCCAGATTCGGTGGTACAGTGACTAATGTTGATGACTGGGGAAAGAAAAGATTAGCTTATGAAATTCAGAAAATGAAGGAAGGCTATTACTATTTCATCCAATTCGAATCTGATTCAACAGTTCCAAACGAAATCGAGCAAAGAGTTCGTATCATGGAAAATGTAATCAGATATTTGTGCATCAGAAAAGATGCCTAATGAATGACAGGCTACTGATAAGCAGTGCCTGCATTAAGACGAACGCTTACTACGTTTGAATAACAGGGGTTGGCTTACCAATCGACTTGTGTGGATATACTACCCTAAGGCATAAAACGAAAGGGAGGTATTTAACTTATGAATAAAGCAATTATAATAGGCCGTTTGACCAGAGATCCTGAAGTGAGGTACAGTCAGGGCGATAACTCCATGGCCATCGCAAGATTTACTTTAGCAGTTGACCGCAGGTTCAAAAGAGCCGGCGAGACACAGGAAGCGGATTTCATCAGCTGCGTTGCCTTTGGCAAGCAGGCGGAATTCGTGGAGAAGTATTTCAGGCAGGGAATGAAGATGGTTCTCTCTGGAAGAATACAGACCGGAAGCTACACCAATAAGGACGGACAGAAAGTGTACACGACCGACGTGGTAGCGGAAGATATAGAATTTGCTGAAAGCAAGGGAAGCAATCCAGGAGGCGGAGACTCCGGTTATCAGGGCAATAGCAATAACCAGAGCAACAACTTCCGTCCTGAACCCAGCTCAGCGATGGGGGATGGATTTATGAACATCCCTGATGGTATTGACGAAGAATTACCATTCAACTAATAAATAAGAGTAATCATATCAACTATGATGCTATGATGAAATCGGATAAGGAGGTCATACAATGCCATTCAAGAGAAATGATGATAAGGGCGATTCTCCGATGAAGAGAAAAACCTTCGGACGCAGAAGAAAGAAAGTATGCGTATTCTGTGCGGACAAGAACCACACAGGAATTGATTATAAAGATGTGAACAAGTTAAAGAGATATGTATCTGAAAGAGGTAAGATCCTTCCCAGAAGAATTACCGGTAACTGCGCAAAGCACCAGAGAGCGCTGACCGTGTCTGTGAAGAGGGCTAGGCATATCGCGCTTATGCCGTATACAATGGATTAAGCCCTTATTTTACTAGGGCTCCAGCGGTTGTGAAAGTCGATTTACATGACTTGTACACGACTTGCGAATATGAATTGAAAATAGCTGTTACATGACGAAAGTGAAAGATTTCACTTGAGTCGTGTAGCGGCTTTTTTAGAATTCTATTGATTATTATTAAAGATAATTAAGATAGCAGCAATTGATTTAAATTATCTTTAATATCATAGAGGTTTACACCAAACTTGTTTGCATCTTCAGAACGAATTACTATTATTAGTTTGTCAGTAAATATTCATTATAAAAATGTTTGTGTCAAGCGATTATTGGCAATCTCCCATCCGGTTTTTCTCAGACCTGTTTATCACGTTTTTTACATTAAAATATCTCAAGCTATATGCAGGGAAAGGAGCTGAACCAAGCCAGGCACATGAGGAACTCTTGTGTCTTAGTTTACAGTCTTTCTTTGGTGCTTTTGCAGCACTTAAGGTTCTTAGTATTTCCTGCTTCAGTACCTTTTTATGGTCTTTTCCCTGTTAAGCCATACCCCGTCCATTTCCTTCACCCTGGCTGTTTCTTCCTCCCAAATCCGCTCCCCAATCCTCTGCACCAGGTTCAATATCAGGAAAAACAGAAAAAAACCGGATAAAAATATATGCCGTAGTGTCGCTGCCTTAGACGACACCTGCTGAGCAGATATTATTTAGAATATAAAAGAAAATTTATAGATTTTGTTGCAGAGGGTATACACATTCACATAATATGCGGTAAAATGTATACACTGTCAAAAAAAATGAGAATATCTCCGTCTACATAAGTGAAATATACTAAAAAATGATATAATGTATTGTAGTTTTTATACAATTTAGTGTATGAAAGAATGCCTGGAGCGATATATTAATTGATTTTGACGAAATGCTGTATAATTTGTATTATATGTACAGGCATTAAGTGCTGTACATATCAGAGGTGTGTATGAAAACAAATAAAGAAAGAGTTTACGAATTACTAAAATTGCAGTTTATTGAGGGACAATCTGCAGGTGCATCAACAAAAGTAATAGCGGATGCTTTATCGATCCAACGAACAAATGTAAGTGCAATTCTCACGGTTTTAGATTCCGAAGGGCTTGTAGTAAAGAAAAAAGGCCGTCCGGTTTTGTACTTTGCAAAAAACAATAGTATCCAAGATGATGTATGCTTTAGCAAGATGATTGGTAGCCAAGGTAGCCTAAAACATGCTGTACAGCTGGCAAAAGCTGCAATTTTGTACCCACAGAGCAGTTTAAAAACGTTGATAGTAGGTGCACATGGCACAGGCAAAAAGATGTTAGCTGGCATTATGCTGGAATATGCATGTAAAAATGGCGTATTGCCACCACATTCGCCCTGCCATATTTATTATTGCGAAAGGTCAAAAACGAATGAGCAGATTTATATGGAATTGTTTGGTACAGCAAACGATGGGGGGATATATCAGGATTTGCGAAATTGCGCCTTGATTTTGGATGGCGTAGAAGTAATAAGCACAGCGTTTTGTACACACATTCTTGATGCCCTTGAAGCAAAATCCAGTGCCGATGAAGCTCCAATTGTGATTCTGCTATTGAATGGTGAATGCGGGGGGTTTAGTAACTTAAAAAAGCGGTTCCCAATAACCATCGAGATGCCAACTCTGAGGGAACGACCCATGGATGAACGCTTTGCATTTGTACAAAACTTCTTGTCTTTGGAAGCTGCTCATGTAAAGCGTCCTATTGCCATCAATTCAGAGTTGTTGCGTTGTCTTTTGTTATATGATACGGACTTAAATGTAACACAGTTACAGCATGATATCAAGATTGGATGCGCAAATGCTTATGTGCGGGAACGTGCAATCTCGTCTGAATTCATGAATCTCTACGTGAGTGATTTTGAAAATTACGTGCGCAAAGGTTTCCTGTATTATCGGGCTCATCGCGAGGAGATTGAACGCATTATACCGTATGATTACAATTACCGGTTTGATGGAAGTGGTGTACAAGTGCAAGCTGTTGAGCAAGACACTTCCGAAGACGGCACTCAATACACTATGATTGAACAACGATCACAGCAGTTGGCAAAGCGGGGTGTCCCCCGCGATGAGATCAGCGTCATCATTGCAACAGAACTGGAATCCATGAACCAGATATATGAAAAAAATTTTTCAAGCCAGGAGATAAGCACTTCACAGCTTCAGAATCTGATAGATTCCCGAATCATTCCATTAGTGCAAGATTTTCTTGAAAATACTTCTGTTGTCCTGATGAAGAGATATCCGCCCTCTGTATTCTATGGGATTTGTCTGCACTTAGATTCTACGTTAAAAAATAGAAATAAAAAGGTTGACATTTCTAACGAGCAGATTCGTGAGATCATTGAAAATTACAACAAAGAATATACTTTATCTTTGTTGCTTGCTACGACGATTAACGAAACATTTGGAGTTCAACTTCCTATGGAGGAGGCTGTTCTAATTGCGATGTTTATCAGCTTCCAGGCTGTTCCGTCTGACACAAGTGATAAGCCGGTGCTATTGTTTGCATTTCGAGGGAGCGGGTTAGCTCAAGCGTTTGCGACACTTGTTAATCAGTCATTGCAACTCGACAATGCATTTTATTTTGAAGTGCCTATGAAACAAGAACCTGCTGAATACTTTGATGCGTTTTGCAGCTATATCAAGCGAATACATCGGGGCAAAGGCATCTTGGCGCTATATGATGCAGATTTTATGAGAAACGTACTTGAAGTAACAGCTTTAGAAACAGGCATAGACATCCGCAAAACCTTAATGCCATACACAGAAATTGCTTTGACACTTTCGAGAAAGGCTGCTACAGATAATGATCTTGATTCGATATTTCAAGAATTAGCCCAGGTGGTGAACTATCAAACAAAGCCAAAGCCTAATGTAATAATCACTTTATGTGCAACAGGTATGGGCGGCGCAGTAAGATTGAAAGAGTATATCGAACAGCATGGGGGGGATGATAAAACACGCATTATCCCTTTGGCAGCGGCAAGCCGGGAGCAATTGCGGGAGGAATTGGTAAAAGTGATGGAACGTGCCAATATTAGTTGCGTTGTTGGGACTTATGACCCTGGCATGTTTGGTTTGGCCTTTATTTCATCAGTGGAATTGTTCAATTGTGAAAAAGGTGACTTGCCACACCTTCTGAAGAATGTTTCCCATTATAAAAAGGGGAACGTTAGCTTAGAGGACTATGAGTCCATTTATCAATATCTTGGTGAACACTTAGAATATGTGAGTATTGCGAAGGTAAGAAAGTACCTGCCCGGAGTTATTGAAGAAATCAGCTCAAATGTTCTTAAACTGTCTTCCGATACAAGGGTTGGATTGTTTTTGCATATTCCATGCAGCATTGAGCGTGTTCTTGCAAAGGGTAAGACGCCTGTCTGTATCCAGAAAACGCAGATTATCAGAAAATATGGAAGGGCATATAAAAAACTTTTAAAAATCTTAAAGCCATTAGAAAACGCTTTTCACGTCATCTTTTCTGATGATGAGTTGGCACTGTTAATTACGATTATATATAAATTATAGGAGGTTCAAAATGCTTAATAACGAAAAACTTGAGGATCAAGCAATGTTGATTATATCGAATGCTGGTGCTGGAAGGGGGTGTGCGTTCGAGGCTTTGGCGGCTGCCAAAAAGGGGAACTTTGAAGAAGCCAGAATGAAAATGGAACACGCAAATCAGTATGGAGATAATGCCCATGCGGCACACAGCCAATTGTTAAAAATGGATTCCCGTGGTGAAGTAGAAGGGGTGGATCTTTTGCTCTCACATGCGCAGGATCATGTTATGACAGCACAGTTGGCTATTGAGCTTATTGCTGAAATTATTGCTTTGCGTGAAGATTTTGGTAAATAGTAATATTATTTTGGTACCACGTTGTATTTTTAAATAAATATTTATTAAGAGGAGGAAAAAGGGTTGAAAGTGTTATTGATCTGCGCAGGTGGCATGTCCACAAGTATTCTAATGAAAAAGTTAAAAACATATGCAAAAGAGCAAGAAATGGACTTTGATGTTATAGCAAAGGGGCTTGGGGACTATGTTGATGTATTTACGGAGTATGACGTGCTTCTATTAGGACCTCAGGTTTCCTATAAATGCAATGATATCAGGAACATCACACAAAAACCGGTAGCGGTTATCCCGCAGCTTGATTATGCATTGGGCAAGGCGGATAACATTTTTAAATTAATTAGTGAAGTAATGGCACAGTAATCCTTGTAAGTAAATGAAATGTTTTAGAAATTAAGAATATTGGAGGGAAAAACATGGATAAACTAATGAACAGCAAGTTTTTTACCGGAATACAAAATCTTGGCGGGAAAATGGGAAATAATAAATATCTGCAAGCAATTTCAGGGGGGCTTATGGGCACTATGGCCATTACAATGATTGGTGCCGTTATGATGATTCTAACATCAATATTGCAGATGTTAAAGCTTATCACTCCTGCCAGCCAGATTTACTCGACATTGATGATGCCCTATAATATGACCATGGGTATGATATCTCTATACACATCATTCACTATCGCCTATGTACTGGCACGATCACTTAAAATTAATCCCTTGGCAAATGCCATAGTATCTGCATCCATCTTCCTGATGGTAGCAGCACCATCAACAAGCTATAAATTAGAGGGAGGCGGTGGGATCTCAGCAATTCCCACCAGTAATTTGAGCGCAGTCGGGCTTTTTACCGCTATTCTTGTGGCCTTGCTTTCTGTCCGTATTACAAAGTTCTGCTTGGACAAAAAAATTGTGATTCATTTGCCTGACTCTGTACCCGGATTCCTTGGAGAGGCATTTAAATCAATTCTGCCGTTTGCAATTAATACGATTTTGTTCTTGGGGGTCAGCATAGCGGTAAACAATTTTACGGGTATGAGTCTGCCAATTGCTATAACTACATTGCTTTCTTATCCCTTGCAGGGATTGACTTCATTTTGGGGGATATTGCTCGTTACTGTGTTTGCACTCCTATTGTGGGCCGTAGGTATCCACGGCAGTATGTTGGCGTATCTCGTATTAATGGTACCGTACATGCAGGTAATTACTGCAAATGCGGATCTTGTCGCCGCTGGAAATGACCCGGTTTATAACCCGTTGCTGCTGAGGACAGTTATTGGTATACTTGGAGGCACAGGAAATACTCTTGCGCTTATTATCCTGACATTAAGGAGCAAATCATCTCAACTTAAAGCGGTATCCCGTGCTAGTTTTATTCCGGGTTTGTTTAATATTAATGAACCTGCCATATTCGGTTTTCCGATAACTTACAATCCCATTTTGGCTATTCCATTTATACTTAATCCGCTCATACTGATGGTGCTTTATCATATTGGCTATGCTATTGGATTATTGACACCACCTTATATTTTGATCCAAACGCCATTGCCGGTAGGGCTGCTGTCATTCTTTTCTACGATGAGCCCGATCAATCTTATTTGGGACATTGCCATGATATTCGTAGGTATGATCATTTGGTACCCATTTGTTAAGACCTATGAAAAGCAGCTTATTGATAAGGAAAAGACCGAAAATAAACAGGAATTAGAAGGAGCACGTATATGAAACCGAGTTTCCCGAAAAATTTTCTTTGGGGAGGTGCGACAGCGGCTTGCCAATGCGAAGGCGGATGGGATAAAGGCGGAAAGGGAGCCAGCCTATATGATCATATAACAGCGGGCAGCCGTACCAAGGCCCGTGTCCTGACGAAAGAGATACGGCAGGATGCCTATTACCCTTCGCATAATGCCATTGATATGTATCACCGATATAAAGGTGACATTGCGCTGATGGCTGAAATGGGTTTTAAATGTTACCGTATGTCTATTGACTGGTCGCGAATCTATCCTAATGGCGATGATGAAATGCCAAATAGTCAAGGATTGGCATATTATAAATCCGTTTTCGAGGAATGCCGGAAATATCAAATAGAACCCATTGTGACTCTCTCCCATTTTGAGATACCCTATAGCCTGATTGAACGTTTTAATGGATGGAGTGACCGACGGACAATTGACTTCTTCCTGCACTATTGTACGACAGTCTTCATTGAATTTAAAGAGTTGGTTCAGTATTGGCTTACGTTCAATGAAATAAACGGGGCGACCTTGCCATTCTTTACATCAATGCATGCCAGCTTTCGCGCAAGAAGTGAGGACATAGAACTTTCCCACAAAAAAAATCATGCTTTGCTGGATAGAAAAGAAGCATTGCAAGCCCTCCATCATCAACTGTTGGCCAGTGCACTTGTTGTAAAAAAAGCACATGAAATTAATCCTGACAATAAAGTAGGCTGTATGCTATCCGGAGTTTGCCCGTATCCGGCAACTTCTGCTCCTGACGATATTCTTTATGCACAGCAGTATATGCAGCAATTTAACTACTATGTAAGTGATGTGATGGTTCGTGGGGAGTATCCTGCCTTTTCTACACGCATTCTTAATGAATTGAATGTAGAACTAGACATTTCTGCAGAAGATAAAGAAATACTGAAACAAGGTTGTGTAGATTTTTATTCGTTCAGCTACTACTCTTCAAATTGTGTGACTAATCAAACGAAAGAAAAAGAAAATATAAGTAACCTGGTTATAGGCATTGATAATCCTTATTTGGAAAAAACACAATGGGGTTGGCATATTGATCCCAAAGGACTAAGATATTACTTGAACGAAATATATGGCCGGTATCGTATTCCTATTATGATTGTGGAAAATGGGCTCGGTGCTGAGGATATTCTGGAAGAGGATGGACATATCCATGACAAATATCGAATCGACTACATAAGGGAGCATTTAAAACAGATGAAAGAAGCGATTGCTGATGGAGTTGATCTTATCGGTTACACAGCATGGGGGTGCATAGATATTATTAGTGCATCAACAGGCGAAATGAAAAAAAGGTATGGCTTTATTTATGTGGATTTAGACGATGAGGGACACGGCTCGTATGAGCGTATTCGAAAGGATTCTTTCTATTGGTATAAAAAGGTGATTGCGTCAAATGGCGCAGATGTTGAGTGATCGGAGGTGACAGCATGTATTTAAAACAAACAACAATCAAAAATAAAACCGGGTTGCATGCCCGTCCGGCATCTGACTTTATTTTAGAGGCAAAAAAATATAAATCTAAGATTTATATCCGTAAAATGGAGAATGACTCGGAAGCAGTGAATGCAAAGTCAATAGCCCGATTATTAAGTGAAGGGATTGTTATGGGAGATACTATCGAAATATCAGCTGATGGGCCGGATGAAACCATGGCAGTGGACAAATTAGTGGCACTGGTAGAGACAGGATTTGGAGAATAATATAATGCCGGTAAGATGAGTTCCGTATGTTACAATGGTGATCTTACCGGCATTATGATTAAAAGAGGGAGGGCAGGTATATGATTTTGAAAGGTAATCCTGTTTCTTCCGGTGTTGCTGTGGGTAAGGTATACATTTATAAGCCCTATGAGGCAAGTGTGAAAGAAGCTTATGTGACACAGGATATAAAAGCGGAGGAAATTAAAAAGTTTCACGAAGCAATTGCAGTTGTTGATGAGCAGTTACAAGCCTTGACCGAATCCCTTGGTGATGATGCAGCAAAAATAAAAATTT
>DUNO01000027.1 GCA_012839295.1 Clostridiales bacterium | reverse complement strand
TGATGACCTATTCAAAAAGTGAATAGGCCTTAATAAATAGTTTGAAAGTGACTTTCTTTCACACTATTCATTCCGGAAAGAATGTTTCCTCCTTGCAGCCTTTGCTGCTGCCTTGATGAAAGATTGATTTTCAGTTGCTGGTAAATTTTCCTCGATTTTTTGTTATTATATCTCTTTCGAACTTGAATTTCCACTACAATTTATCAACTGCCCCCCATTTACCAATTACGGTCCACTAATCGGACAAATAATTAGTTAGGGTTGGATTTGCCCAGGCATATCTGGTTCCTTTTTTCTTTTGTGTTATTCCCCCTATTTCATCTTCATCCAAAATATCTCTTCCATAATATTCTTCCCAAAAAATATCACGGCTCTATTATATCAAATGATTTTCTGAAAATAATACTACATCAAATTTCGGAATTTGACCACATTAATTTGAGTGAAGACCCATAACTAAAAAGGATATCTATTTCTTAGCAGGACTGACAGCCACTTTAACCATCCTCCTAAGAACATAAATATCCTCTTCCATAGAGACCTATATACCCCTGTACAGCAAGGTTCTGTCCCTCCCAGGTTAGAACCTCATTCTGTCGGCGACGACATCCCAATTGATATTTGCCATGAATTTATTAATATATTCCGCCTTATTATCCGCATATTCGAGAAAATATGCGTGCTCATACATATCCAGCACCAACACCGGGGCGGAATAGGCGATGTTTCCAAGATCATGTGCGTCCAGGCTGATATTCCGCAGCCGGTTGCTCCTCTGGTCAAAGGCCAGCACTGCCCAGCCCCTGCTCGCCAGTGCGGTGGCTATGAAATCCTCCTGCCAGTCCTCGAAGGAATAAAAATCATTTGCAATCTGATCCATGACGGAACGGTCCGGCTCCGGTGTGGTTCCTCCTATGTTTTCGAAATATAGCTCGTGCAGGATTACACCGTCCAGGGCGTAGGTTTCCCCTCTTTTCAGTTCCCTGTAATAGCTGAAGGTCGAGTTCGACTGATCCCTCTGGGCATCGCCCCCCTGCAGTATCGCATCTATCTTGTTAATGTTTGTTACATAACCTTCGTATAGGCGCATATGGACATCAAACTGCTCCTGGTTGATTACCGTGATATCATTGGTATAAGTAAATGGAATTTTCTCAATCATATCCTCATGTCCTTCCTTCTTCCGGGAGGCAACCCTCCCATAAATTATAATGGATAAACTTGTACTTTTTCTATAATCATACGACGTATATACGAATTATATGCTGATTTTTTTAAAGAAAAGGAAACCATTTGACGCCCAAATTCATCTAATCCGTTATCTCAAATTCTGCATAATAGGCATAGGTATCATAATCGCCTGTTTCCCTAAAGTCAAAAATTTCTTTGCCTATCCGGTAACTTCCGGCCGGAAGCACACCATATATCCAATTCCAATCAATGTCCCATGTTGTACTTCCATTCATCTTGATAGTGAGTGCCATGTCATCCCAGCCTATATTATCCTGTACCATCTCTACAGATGCCCATCCCCCATTGATTTTCTTCTCCAGCCAGTATCTGCTGCCCGTAAATAATTCGCCGGTTGCCTGACCACCGGATTGGTCACAGATTAAGGTCAAGCCTGTTGGCGTTACATCAGCCGCACTCAGCTGTATGCCTAAAAGATCATCCGGGGCATTATCAGCAGGGTTATTTGCGGAGCATTCTATCACCATCCTGTCCGTACTATCGATATCCTCCGCACTCTCCCCAAAGGGGGCTGCTGGAACCAAAACGGAATACCATTCATCACCTACCGTAAAATAGCACCGGTCTTTTCCAAAATCCCGATATGACAGCGGCATATAATCTTTACCCAGGTCAAAATCGTAAATTTCTCCTCCCTCTTCATTTTCCCCTGGCTTTTCGCCTACCTCAAAGGTTACACGGCTGCCCAGGGACAAATTATCTACCCAGGTTCTCAGACCGTCCAGGTCTGTTCCCTCCACTGTAAATCCTCTTATCTCCCCGCTAAGGATATGCGTTACGGTTACTGCTTTAACTTCCTTAGGAATGAGATCCACAGACTGCCCCGCGGGCTGTTCCCCTTTACCGCATCCTGCCAGACCAAAAATGACCAGCAGCAAGGCCGGCATAAGATTAATCCTTTTCATTTTGACACCCTCCTTTAGATTAAAAGATTTTTACCCATTAAAAGTATTTTCATTGTTTATAATAAATAGACGAAAAATAATTAAGATAGTTCCACAATTTTCCAAAAAAACATTTGAGGGTGTTGCAAAATGGAAAAAGCATACCATATATTGCAGATAACATAGGATAATCCTGCAATATATGGTATGGAATTTTCTTTTTGCAACACCCTCATAACCCAAGCTTATTCCTTATTAAATCCATATTCCTATTCGATCCCATAGCCTAATCGAATCTCATTTCCCATTTAGAAAAGTCCTGTGATTTTGCCATCCTCATCCACGTCAACACCTTCCGCGGCTGGTACCTTGGGAAGACCGGGCATTGTCATCACAGTTCCTGTAATTGCCACAATAAAGCCTGCACCTGCGGATACATATACCTCACGGATATTGATGCTAAAGCCGGTTGGCCTTCCCAGCTTCGTGGCATCGTCAGACAGGGAATATTGGTTCTTGGCCATACAGACCGGAAGCTCTTTAAAACCGAGAGCCTCAATCGTCCTGATGGCACTTTCGGCCGCCGGATCATAGGTTACGCTGTCCGCACCATAGATTTCCCTTGCTATGGTCCCAATCTTTTCTTTGACGGGCAGCTTCTCATCATACAGGGGTTTGTAATGGCTTTCCTTTGTTTCCAGGGTGGAAAGCACCTTCTTTGCCAGTTCCACGCCGCCTTCCCCGCCTTTTTCCCATACCTCGCAGAGTGAAAATTCACAGCCCAGGCTTTCACAGAATTCCTTTACAAAGGCTAATTCCCCGTCCGTATCCGTCACAAAGCGGTTCAGGCTTACCACCACAGGAACCCCGAATTTATGCAGATTTTCTATATGCTTTTCCAGGTTTACGATACCCAGCTTTAGGGCCTCCAGGTTTTCCCCTGACAGCTCCGTCTTTGGAACACCGCCGTTATATTTTAATGCCCTTACGGTTGCCACTAAGACAATGGCATCCGGCTTTAATCCGGCCATCCGGCATTTGATATCCAGGAACTTCTCAGCTCCCAGGTCCGCCCCAAAGCCCGCCTCCGTTACAACCACATCCGCTAATTTTAAGGCTGTCTTTGTGGCCCTTACGCTATTGCAGCCATGGGCTATATTGGCAAAGGGTCCCCCGTGGATAATGGCCGGCGTATTTTCCAGGGTCTGGATCAGGTTAGGCTTTAATGCATCCTTTAATAAGGCCGCCATAGCACCTACTGCCTTTAATTGCTTTGCAGTTACCGGCTGTCCGTCACAGGTATAGGCAACTACAATACGCCCAATCCGTTCCTTCAGATCCGCCATATCCTCTGCCAGGCAGAGCACCGCCATAATTTCAGAGGCTACCGTAATGATGAAATGGTCTTCCCTTACGACACCGTCCGCCTTGCGCCCAAGACCAACCACAATATTGCGCAGGACACGGTCATTCATGTCCACACAACGCTTCCAGACAATCTGGTTCGTATCTATATTCAAGGTATTGCCCTGCTGGATATGGTTGTCCAGCATAGCGGCAAGCAGGTTATTCGCCGAAGTGATGGCATGGAAATCCCCGGTAAAATGAAGGTTTAAGTCCTCCATAGGCACCACCTGCGCGTAACCACCGCCCGCTGCTCCGCCCTTAATGCCAAAGCAGGGTCCCAGGGAAGGCTCACGGAGTGCAATTACGGAGCTTACCTTCATCAGGCCAAGAGCCTGTCCAAGCCCGACGGTTGTTGTCGTCTTGCCTTCGCCGGCCGGTGTCGGGTTAATGGCAGTTACCAGCACCAGCTTGCCATCCTTCCTGTCCTTTACCTTTTCCCATAATTCATCCGAAAGCTTTGCTTTATATTTTCCGTAAAACTCCAAGTCGTCTTCTGAAATGCCAAGCTGTTCCCCTATCTCCCCAATAGCTTTAAGCTTCGCCTCCTGAGCAATTTGAATATCTGATTTCATTCGTGTGCCGCCTTTCACATTATTGATTTTTGATTTATTATACAAATTAGTTTCCCCTTTTACAAGTTAAAAATATCCAAGTACAGGCTTTTATACCTATTTTATAAGTAAATGCTCTTTTTCGACCCATATACTAAAAATTCTCTTGCCTTATGCGACATAATGAGTATATACTATCCTTGGTGTTTCATAATTTATGAAATTTTCTAATGAAACAAGCATATAGTACTAATAATTACACACTGGAAAGCCTAAGCCAGACAACAGCTTTCCTTTCCGAGCTTATCATGAATTTGTCAGGATGTGTCTGAAAATTGCTTGTGCCGGGCTGAATGCTCCGGTTTGCGACACGGCGTACCGCAAAGTGGGGGCTTTGGAACGGTACAATGAGTTTTCAGGCACGTCTTAGTAAGAAAGGATGTTCTCAATGAAATATAATACTGTAATTTTTGATTTAGATGGAACCTTATTGAACACGCTTGATGACCTCCGGGACAGCTTAAATGAAGTTCTGATGCAGCACAGCTACCTTCCCCAGAGGCTGGAGGATGTAAGGCGCTTTGTCGGAAATGGTGTATGGAACCTGGTCCGCAGATCCCTTCCGGACAGCTGCCCAGACCAGGAAGTCACAAGGATCATGGAGGAATTTAAGGCCCATTATAAAAAGAATATGCAGAATAAGACGAGACCCTACAATGGCATCATGGAGCTTTTACTCGATTTGAACCGTTTTAATTATAAATTGGCTATCGTTTCAAACAAATATGATGCGGCCGTTAAGGAGCTGGCCCAGACCTATTTTGGCAACCTCATTCCTGTTGCTATCGGTGAAACCAGTGAAATCAGAAGAAAGCCTGCGCCGGACAGCATCTATACTGCCATACAGGAGCTGGGCTCCACCCTCGATTCCGCCATTTTAGTCGGGGATTCCGAAACAGATGTCCAGACAGCGAAAAATGCCGGCATCCCTTGTATCGGCGTAACCTGGGGCTTCCGCCGCCGGGAGGTATTAAGGGAAGAGGGCGCTGATTTCCTTATCGATACCCCACGTGAGCTGTTAACCTTGATTTAATCCATAAGCTTTCATCCATTTAATTTAGTCCATAACGAAAAACACCGGCACTAAAGCGACTGCATTTCATCCACAGCTGTTTTAGTGCCGGTGTTTTATAATATACTTAACCGTTTTTAGACTTTCTGCGTATCACGAAATATTATAACCAGGTATCCCCCTTCAAATTTTGCCCTTTCAATCTCCGCCCCCACAAATTCCCTTGGCACCATGAAACGTCTCGTTTCATTTTTTATGGACAGGATAATTTCATTTTCTTTCTGCATCAAATCCATTTCACTTTTTTCTGCAAAGGGAAGCAGGATTTTTAATGCCCGGTAATCCACCTGTTGGACCACTTCAAAGATCTCCTGCTGGAACAATACCTTTGAAATATCAGTATCCCCGAATAATTCCCCTGCAGCCTCAGTAAGGATGGGAACCGTACGGAGCTCTGTCTTCTGTAATTCCATGTAGAATTTAGGCACCTCGGAAAAGCTCTCTTTTATTTCACGCATCCCTTCTTCCTGCATTTCCATCCACTTACTAAAATAGCCCTGCATTGCGCAGTCGGGGTAAATCCGGTTTACAATGACGGCATCCACATTGTAATTATATAGATGCAGGCAGGTAAAATTCCTCTTTGATTCCTGTATTACTATTTTTTCCGGTGTGGTCACGATCCGTAGGCTGAGAACCTCCTGGTTTAGCATTAATTTCTGCAGCCGTTCCATTTTTTCCATGACATACTCAATATCATCAAAGACAGAGTCCTCCGGCATAGGTATCTTCAACAATTTCTCAACTGCGGGACCGGCAAGCTTTGCGCTTTTTCTTTTTACCGGAAGTACTTTTTCAATAAAACCATATAGCATCTGTGGATATTTTAATAGCGACAATGTTTCTCCCGTGGGTGCACAGTCCACGATAATCACGTCATATTGCTCCTGTTCATAATAATCCAGAAGCTTAAATAAGGAAAACAGCTCTTCCAGTCCCGGAAAGACCAGAAGCTCTTCTACTTCAATCCCTCCCTCACTCTTTACCATGAGCATCTGCTTCACATAGTCTTTCATATGGCCCCAGCTCTTCTCGCTCTCATATACTACGTCAATTTCCATGGCGTCCAGGTGTTCAGCCACCGGAACCGGCTCCTTCCCCAGCTTTCGGTCAAAGCAATCCCCCAGGCTGTGTGCCATATCCGTACTCATAATTAAGACCTTTTTTCCTTCCCCTGCCAGCTTCAATGCGCTTGCGGCTGCTATGCTCGTCTTTCCCACGCCGCCCTTACCCGTATATAATATTACTCTCATATTCTCCCCCGCTTCATTCAATAGTAACCCTTTTTGCCTGTTTTCCATTCCCATGTCCCTGGTGGCAGCTTTCCTTTCCACCTTCCATGGCCCTGCCCTGGTCCTGCTCCGTCATTTCCTTCGCACATTCCATAAAAATAGCCACCAGCTCCCGTCCAATCACTTCCATATGCTCCGTTACACTTTCCGGAAGAAGCGCCTGCAATGCCTTTATCTGGTACATTTTTGCTTCTGTGATACGCTCCATCATTGATTTATTCATAAGCAGCATCTCCTTTTTCAAACTGTATGCTTAATATTTCCCCTTCCATCTTTGCTCCTGTTACCCGGTAGGTTCTAAGTACATTAGGGAGTGGGATATTCCTTTTAAAATTATTGATTTTAATAATAATATCACTGTCCGACTGATATAGGTCGACACCGGATTTGTCAGCAAAGGGCAGGTTAACCGTCATAAGGTATCCCTTGCTATTTTGCTCGAAGCATTCCCTCTGTGTGATAATCTTCCCGTCAAATATCCCATCCTCAGTAAGCGCATCTTTACAAATCCTTTTCACTGCCTTCATTCCGCGCAGTTCTTCATCATACCAGGGAATCTCATAAATCGGTATGGCTGCAAAGCTTTCCTGCAGCTGTTCCCTATATTTTCTCTGGATCATTAACCATTCATCAAAAAATGGATTTGCTATATCTTCCGGCAGGATACGGTTAATGTAAAGTCCATCCACATTAAAGTTATAAAGATTCATATACATATAATTGCGTTTTGTCTCTTCCACTACCATCTTCTCCGGCAATGTCACCAGCCTGATGCTTGTTGCTTCCCTGTTCTTAAGGAGCTCCTGTAAATGATAAAGCTTAAGGTACAGCTTCTCAATATCACTCATGGCAGCCTTGCTTGGAAGCTCAACCTTATATAGTTGCCTGGCAATAGGTGATAATA
Source organism: Clostridiales bacterium (assembly GCA_012839295.1). Taxonomy (GTDB): domain Bacteria; phylum Bacillota; class Clostridia; order Lachnospirales; family Lachnospiraceae; genus Mobilitalea. Next base: position 31,201 of record DUNO01000027.1, on the reverse strand, counting down.
CCCTTACTGCAATTTTGCCGACAGGGAACAGCTTCTCCATGTACCAGGAAAGCAGCTCCGGGAATTTTAGCAGGGATAATGTTTCGCCTGTCGGCGCGCAATCCACTATGATTCTTTCATAGGTTCCCTCCTGATAAATTTCATTGATTTTCAAAAGGGCAAAGAGCTCCTCCATACCCGGCAGCATTCCATAACCCTCCATTGCCCTGGGGCTGCCTTGGGGCAATAATTTTAAGAGGCTAAGCATCATATCGTTAAAATCATGCTCCATTACATATTCCGGATCGATTTCATAGGCATCCAGATTTTCCATAATTGCCTCTGGGCGCTTTCCAATCGGGATTTCAAACAGATCCCCTAAATTATGCGCCATATCGGTACTGACCAAAAGTGTCTTCTTTCCTTCCTCGGCACTCTTGATGGCATGGGCTGCCGCCACACTGGTCTTGCCGACGCCGCCTTTTCCTGTAAATATATAAATTCTCTCCATCGTATCCTCCCATCATTGAATATATTTATCAATTTTAAAACCATATAATTCACACTTCGAATATTTCTTTATCCGAATTATTTGTTTTATTTGAGGGAATGTAACAGCTACATTCCCACATCCCTTTGCCGCCCTATGGGCAACCACCTATAACCAACAGCTTGCTAATCAATTGTTATTCTTACGACCTTCGGCTTTTCTGTCTCTTTCCTTTTTTCCTCCCCCATAATATCGGAGAGCTTGCCAAACATCCGAAACAGCAATTCCATCTCCTGTGGGGTAAATGCTTCCACTACCTTTTTAGCGTAGTACATAAACTCTCCAATGACCGCCTGCATCTGCGTGGAGCCCTTCTCCCCCATCCGGATAATCACGACCCGCTTATCCTGTACATCCCTTTCCCTTACAATCAGCTCCTTTTTTTCCATGCGGTTAATTATTCCGGTCGCCGTATTTAACGGAACATTAATGTAATCCGCTATCTGCGTCATATTTGCCTCTTTTTGGCGGAACAGGAGCCATAGGATAAATAATTCGTTCTTGGAACAGTCAAGAAGGACATTCTGCCACAGCTGTGCTGATAACAGGTTCTTTATATGGTCTGCATATTGAATTATTTCTTTCTCAAACTGTTCATCTGTTATATTCATAGCATCCACCTTTTTACTTCTCCTACCGAAGTAATTTAATTCTACATCCGAAGTATCTTATTGTCAAGTATAATAGCATTTATTTTTTGCTGCTATATATTTATTCCATAAAATAAATAAGGATACAGAGAAATATTATTCCTCGTTCTCTAATAATTCCATTAATATATGCCTTAAATACCGCTCCACAATATTAATTCCCGAACATTTGTACAGCATCCTGGAGCCGACTACGTCTTCTATTTCGTTAAAAATCAATTCCCCCTGGTTGCCGATGATGAAATCAATCCCGACTAACCCAAATTCAAACTGCTTAATGATAACCTGGACAATCTCCCTCTCCTCCTCGGAGAGCTCATACAGCCGGGCTTCCCCTCCCAGGGAGAAGTTCGACTTAAAGCCTTCCTTTGCTGTCCTTAACACTGCAGCTACAATTCCTTTTCCGATCACATAGACCCTTAAATCCTGATGCCTGTCCCCGACCAGGGGCTGAACCACAACATCCGTACATTTTAAACCGCTCATAACGTTATTTATATTTTTAATGCTGTTGAAATTAACAATATCATCCTCGGATTCAGAATGGGGCTCATCAAAAACCACGTCCTCCGGCTCCACCAGAAATACCTGCTGTCCGCCATGTCCTCCTACGGATTTGATCACTGTTGGTGCTTCCACCTGTGACAGTACCTCCTTTACCTGGGAATTCCGGTAAAAGCTTGAATCCACCATGGTTATCCCGGTTTTTGCCAGGTACTGGTAGGTCTTTGCCTTATCATTGCATATCTCGGAAATAAAGGAATTATTATATACCCTGATTCCCATCAGCTCAAACTGTTTGCTAAGCAAAGGATAGGCAGCGCGGTTTATGACAAAATCGGGATACTCTGTCTCCTCCTTTTGGTATTTGATAAACCACCAGTTGTTCCTGACCCCAAATTCCAGTTCCTCCACCAAGATCAGCTTTACTTCCACTCCCAGCCTGATGCCCTCCTCGATATAGAAGTTGATATACTTTTTATTATAAATAGCAGCTTCCCGAAAGTATACCATCCATGCAAGCATAAAAACACCTCCCCTTGAATTTTATGTTAATACTATGGTATCAAACGCATTAGAATATATGAAATTATGGCATCTGCCGCATTAACCCCGGTACAGTCAAATATATTTTTAAAATGTGCATTGGAATTGACCTCACAGAGGATGGGTTCTTCCTTCCCACCAAATAACAGATCCACACCGGCAAAATCCAGGCCGATTTCCCTGCAGCACTGAAGAGCCAGCCCACATTGTTCCGGTGTCGGTTCATATTGCTTCATCCTCCCGCCATTCGTCACATTTGCACGGAAATCCCCATTTTCTGAATACCGGTACATACCTGCAATAACCCGGTCACCGACGACCTGCAGGCGGACGTCCCTTCCCTCGCTGCTTCGGATAAACTCCTGGAAAATAACCGGCTTCGCCCCGCACTGCGACACCCTGCGGGCCAGCTCCCCATAATCAGATACCAGATATACCTGCTGTCCAAAGGAGCCGAAGCTTTCCTTAACCACCATTGGAAAGCCCAGGCTTTTTGCTGTCTCCATCAGAAAATCATAATTTGTATATCCGATATTATCAAAGGTCATAGGGGCGATCCTTGTCCTCGGCATCGGTATCCCCGCATTCATCAGGGTCAAATGTGTCAGCGCCTTATCATCACAGATTCCGATTGCCTTTGAAGAATTAAAGACCGGATATCCCAATTGCTCCAAATAATAAGCCAGCTTTACGTCCTTATCCCAGAACAGGATAAAATCTGCATTAATGTCCTTTCTGCCTATTGGAATATCGATCAAAAGCTCCGCATTTGTCCTGACCTGCAGCTCAATCCCCTGCTTTTTAGCCGCCGTAACCAGCCATGCGTGGATTTCATTAAATTTATTCGAATGCAAAAATTCATTAACAACCAGTATTCCGTTCATTCTACCCCATCCTATTAACCGCTTTAGGCTATGCCACCTATATCATCAGGTACATATCACACCGGGCCATATTCCGTCTTATTAAGCTACACTGCATATCCCAGCAAGCCATATTGCTTATCTTACCAAGCTATGCCGTCCATCCAGGTCAATATTCCTCAAGATACTGCTCAAATTGTTCCAAGGACATAAGAACCTTTCTAGGCTTCGTACCTTCCTCCGGTCCCACAACCCCTGCTTCTGCCAGCTGGTCCATGATCCTGGCCGCACGGTTGAAGCCGATTTTATAGACCCTTTGCAGCATGCCGATGGATGCCTTGTCCTTATCGATAATGAACTTACCTGCTTCTGCAAAATATTCATCCCGGTCATCCCCACCGCCCTGTGTGGCAGCTTCCCCGGAGCTGGCATTATTGATTTTCTCATGGATATCGTCGCTGTAATTTGCCTGCGTATTGTTCTGCTTTAAAAAGTCAACTACTGCCGCTACTTCCTTTTCACTGACGAAGGCTCCCTGGATACGGACAGGCTTGGGATACCCGGCAGGGAAGAACAGCATATCCCCCTTGCCCAGCAGCTTCTCAGCACCGGAGCCGTCCAGGATGGTGCGGGAATCAATCTGTGAAGAAACGGCAAAGGCGATTCTCGACGGAACATTTGCCTTAATCAAACCGGTAATTACATTAACTGAGGGCCTTTGGGTAGCGATTACCAGATGGATGCCGGCAGCCCTGGCCAGCTGGGCCAGACGGCAGATCGCATCCTCAACCTCACCCGGAGCCACCATCATAAGGTCTGCCAGCTCATCTATGATTATGACAATCTGCGGAAGCTTCTGGACGCTTTCATCCTGCAGGTGCTCCACCTTAGCCGCTTTATCGTTATAGCTTTTTAAGTCCTTTGCTCCCACATCCGCAAATTTCTTATACCGTTCCGTCATTTCAACCACTGCCCAATTAAGGGCAGCAGAAGCCTTTTTCGGGTCTGTCACGACAGGAATTAAAAGATGGGGTATTCCGTTGTATACATTCAATTCCACTACCTTGGGATCCACCATAATCAAACGGACATCCGAGGGCTTGGACCTATATAAAATACTCATGATTAAAGTATTGATACACACGGATTTACCTGAACCGGTTGCACCCGCAATGAGCATATGGGGCATTTTCGCGATATCCGCTACTACAGTCTGCCCGCCGATATCCTTACCCACGGCAAAGGCAATGTTTGATTTGCTCTCCGTAAACTCCCTGCTCTCGATTAATTCACGGAAGAATACCATAGTATTTTCTTTATTCGGCACTTCGATACCGACGGCAGCCTTTCCCGGAATCGGAGCCTCAATACGGATTTCCGTAGCGGCCAGGTTCAGCTTGATATCGTCTGCAAGGCTTGTGATCCTGCTGACCTTTACTCCCTGCTCCGGCTGGAGCTCATACCTTGTAACCGCCGGTCCCACGCTTGCATTTGTAACCGTCACATGTACGCCAAAGCTATCCAGGGTCGTCTGCAGCTTCATTGCCGTATCCTTTAAATCCTTCTCCGTCATTCCGCCCTTGCCATTCCTATTCCTAGGGGCGTTCAGCAGCTTCGGTGAAGGGAAAACATATTCCTTTTGTTGTGTTTCCTGGGAAATTTCAAGCTTTTCTACACCCGTAGATCCATCCTCCCGGCTTTGCTGCTTTCTTTCCACTTGTGTAGTCCCAGCCTCCGGAATCCCCTCAGCCTGGGAAGGCCGCTGCGCTTCCGGTATTGCTTCCTGTGCCATTTCCGGCATTACCAGCTCTTGTACATCCTCGTTTTGTGAGGCATGTCCGAATTTATTACGAAGTTCTTCTTCATATGTAGTTACAGCCTCCTGCTTTTCAGAAGCAGGTTCTTTTTCCTCCTCAAACAAATGGTGGAAATCCAGCACCGGAAGTGCCTCTTCTTCCACCCCTCTCTGCTTTTTCATCTTCCTTCCCTTTGGTTCCGTCCCCTCTTCCTGTCCAGCAAACGCTCCCTTGGAATTCTGGAGGGACAGCGGTGCTTTTACACCGGCCGGTACATCCTGGACCGACTTATCCAGTATGAAGGTCTTCGGAGGCCTGCGCCCTGTATCACCTGCCCCGGCTTCCGCTTCCAGCTGCTCCTTTCTCAGCCTCTGGTATTCCATCCTTTCATTTAAGGACGCCTTACTTTTTTTCGCGATATAGGATAGGATTGCCTTTCCTGATATGACGACAACCGAGATGACCATCATTGCAATTAATATGATATAGGTCGCTAGCTCCTCAAATAATTTACAAAAAATAATCACAAAAATTCCGCCAAATAGCCCACCGCCGTTGCGGTGCTCTTTGGCTTTCAGAAAGTAATCAAAAAACTTTCTCTCCCCGTCATACGGGTTGGTCAATAATTCAATGAATGCGGCAAGGGCAAGAAAAAACACCACTGCACTTATAATTTTGGTCAATGCCCTGCGGTTTCCCAGGTTTGACAGATAAAAAGCGGTCAGAAAAAAAAGAATAAAGGGGAAGATGTACGTCTCCAGCCCGATCATTCCAAAGAAAAAACTGCTGATATATTTTCCGACTATCCCGGATAAATCTAAATTACTCAAAAATAACAGGATTGAGATCACCAGCGCTATGATCAGGATAATCTCATCCTGAATGGCGCCATTTTCCCTCACTCTTGCCTGTGCTTGCCTGTTGGTGCGTTTCTTCCGTGTATTTGAACTTTTTTTCCTGTTTTGTTTGGAAGCCATTTGTTACCTTTTCCTCCTTGTACCCCCTAGCCTGAATGACAGATGAACCGGTAAACTAATTCATCTGTCATACTTGGGATATTTTATACTAAAAACCAGATAATTGCAACTGCTCCTACCGCAAAGCAGTAATAGGCAAAATATTTAAACTTCTTTCCACGTACCATAACGAGCATTGTTTTAATCGCAAAAAACCCTACTGCCGCTGCTATTACAGTTCCTACCAGGTAATTCATAAGCTGGTTCTGCGTTACCATATCCATGGAGAAGTCCTTTACTTCCAGTACGACTGCCCCAAGAATAGCCGGAATCGACATAATAAAGGAATATTTCACTGCAAAGCTTCTGTCAAAGCCCAGCAGCAAGGATGCGGCAATCGTACATCCGGATCTTGATAAGCCTGGCAAAATTGCAAGCCCCTGAGCCATACCTATAATCCCGGCATCCGCGTAGTCGGCATCTGCATCGGTCTTGGCTCCCTCTTTCGCACGGTCAGCTATGATAAGCGACATTCCCGTTAAGATCAGACAGATACCTGTAATTAGAATATTATTGCTGATTCCTTCAATCACATCCTTGAATATAACGCCAAGAAGCCCGGTCGGAATGGTGGATACAATCACCATCATTACAAACCGGCGGTAAGGGGTTGAAATCACCTGTTTATAACGGTTCTCTTTTGCACCCGGATGCTTTATGAAACGCCCCACATTGACCAGAGCATCACCAATAAGCCGAAAGCCCTCACAAACCAGCTCCAGAATATCCTTCCAAAATGCGATGAATACTGCCACAAGTGTTCCGAAATGCAGCATTACATTGAATAACAATCCTGTATCCGCATTCATATGTAAAATATTACTCATTAATGCCAAATGTCCGTCACTGCTGATTGGCAAAAATTCTGCTATCCCTTGTACAACGCCCATAATAATTGCATTTAATAAGTCCGTCATCATTTCCGCGCCTTCCAATGCCAAAACATTCCTAAATTAATTATACCTTTATTAAAAATGATATGCAAGTCAAACTTCGTTTGCGTTTGTGTCAAGCGATTATTGGCAATCTCCCATTCGGTTTTTCTCAGACCTGTTTTATCACGTTTTTTTACATTAAAAGATCTCCAGCCATATGCAGGGAAAGGAGCTGAACCAAGCCAGGCACATGAGGGCCTCTTTTGTCTTAGTTTACAGTCTTTCTCCGCATGGTTTAACCATTTTTTCTTGTTTTTAGCGTATCACAATTAAGCCGTAGCATCTTTCACACTGCAAACGCCTTTCGAAACACCTTCCTTGCATTTGTCTGCATTGCATTCAGCATCGGCATATGATGGTTCACCAAGTCGATATACGCATTCCCTTTTCCGTCTTTCTTTGGTGCTTTTGCAGCACTTAAGGTTCTTAGTATTTCCTGTACCGGCTCCGCCATTATGGTCCCATCTGTATATCGTCCTATCGTTTCTACCAGCTCCTTGTTCTCACGGCAGGTAAGCAGTTTTGCCATGTTGTTGGCTCCGTTCCTTGACCAGCGTCTGCGCCCTTCCTTCATCCGTAGGGTTATGGTTGTACAATTCTGATTTTCCTGCACTCCCATGTTTTTATATACCATTCCCTCAGGAGCACCGGGATAATCGTTACGTTGTTTCTGCCACGGCACAAGGCCTTCCCTGTTATTATCCAGATATTCATAAAGTTCTCTGGCTTTTTTTCCGTTATTGTCTTTTTCGTCACTGCTTTCTACACTGTCTGCGTAAATGCCGATATATTCAAACATTTCATCATATCTGCCTTCTTCAAACAATTGGCCTATTTGTTTCTGCACATCCTGTGGTACGATCTTTTTCTTGATACACTGCCGGATATGGAAGCGGTCCAGTTGGAACACCGTTTCCGGCTCATATGGGTCTTTAATCCAGCTTCCTCCATCTCCGTTTAACACTCTTACCCCTATTTCATCCGCATTATAGATGCTGCGGATTCTGGCTTCTCTCTTTGCGTGAAACTCCCCGCTCCTTTCCATCCCGGCAACCAGGGTTTTTCCCAGTAACCGGCTGCAGCTGCCTCCGTCATCCTCCCAGCCTTCATATATGGTGGCAACCTTCATTTCCTGCTTCGGTGCCTTTTTATGACCTTTTCCCTGCATCTTAAGCCATACCCCGTCCATTTCCTCGAAAAGAAGCTTCAGCTCCTTTGTTCCTTTTCCTCCGGTTGCGTCCATTTCCTTCACTCTGGCTGTTTCTTCCCCCGAAATCCGCTCCCCAATCCTCTGCACCAGGCGCCAGGCGCCACCGTGGCTGATACTCTGACCGCAGGTACTGCTTATGATTTCCGCTGTTGTATGATAGGAATTATCCGTCACAACCTTTGCTATCTTTTCTGCCAGGTTGGTTGAGAAGAAGCCGATTTTGTCCATCTGCAGCTCCTGGTCCAACAGATATACCCATGCTTTATGGCCGGCTTCATCCATCGTCTGATAGACATTCCGGGAATACCCAACTTCACCCATGACTGTTTTTATAGTGGTCTGGCGGGTCCCTTTGCACCGGAGCTCTTTCTTGTTACGGGTTTCCTGAAGCTGTTCATCATAACTCTCCAGAATGGTTTTTATCAGTATCCTACCCATTTCACAAACAGAATCAAAAACTTTTTTCTCTAACTCCTTGAATGGCATCATCTTTTCAGTTACAATAGTGTTCATCATACAGTCCTTCTTTCGTGTTTTTCTCAGCAATTAACATTTTAAGAAAAACTGTATGATTTGGGAAGTAGGGATTTTCTCTACTTCCTAATTTTTATCCTTTTGCCAATAACAATTATACTCTAACTTCGTTTGCTGAATCGATGCATTTCTACTATAAACCACACAAAAAAGCCCATCTATAATAATATAAATGGGCTAAGAATCCTATCGTATTTATTTATATTCCCCCCTGGTCCTTTAAGCTCTTTCCAGGCGAGTAGTCGGCATTCAGGTAGTCCTTCATATCCGTGGAATTGATACGCTCAACAATGAAGTCTTCCCCCTCACGGCGTGTCGTTATCCTTCCATTTGGCAATATTACCTCCCGATACTCCGGCTCTCCCTGATCCCTTGAATGAATTCCCCCATAGCTTACGTCCTTCCCGGACTCCTTCCTGCCAGGGCGGAAAGTATTTGGATCCGCATAGATCCGTTCTAACGGTCTGACTGTATATAGCATGGCCAGCATCACTCTCCTTTTCTTTCATCAATCATTTCATTGATTTTGCGTAATGCCTCCTTGATACCGCCCACTTCATTTATAATGCCTTTTTGAACTGTTTCCACACCTACAAGGATGGATCCAACGTCCTTTGCCAGCTGGCTTGTATCCAGCATCAGATTCTTGAAGCTGTTATAATCTATTTTGGAATGGGACACGACAAAATTAATAATACGGTCCTGGATTTTCTCAAAATACTCAAAGGTCTGCGTCACTCCGATTACGGTGCCGTTCATGCGCACCGGATGGATGATCATCGTCGCCGTCGGGACAATATAGCTGTAATCAGCAGAAACCGCCAATGGGACGCCAATGGAATGGGAGCCTCCAAGAACCAGGGTTACGGTGGGCTTGCTGAGGGAAGCTATCATTTCAGCTATGGCCAGCCCGGCTTCCACATCCCCTCCGACGGTATTGATTAAGATTAGGAGTCCGTCAATCTCACTGCTGTCTTCAATCGCAGCCAATTGGGGCAATACATGTTCATATTTTGTCGTTTTATTATGCTGGGGAAGACATTCATGACCCTCGATTTCGCCAATGATTGATAATAAATGTATTTTATGCTCCCGGTTTCCGTTCTCCAGGACAGTCTGACCGTATTCACTGATTTTTTGGTCCTTTAAATCTTCATTTTCTTTAATTACCTTTTCCTTTTCCTGCTCTTCCTGGGAACCTTCTCCTGGGGGATTTGCTCCCTGGGATCCCGCTTCCTGTTCACCGCTATTACCAGCCTTCTTTTTTTGGCTGTCCTGTGGATGCTCCCGATAGAGTTTATTCTGCTGGTCATTTTCCATTGATATATCCTTATGCATGTAACGCCCTCATTTCTTCTATAATAAAAAGAGGAATTACTGAAACCATTCCTCTTTTTATTATTTGATCAAGTTATTTATTTTATTCTATTGATAAGATTATTTGCCGGAAGATTTATATGTTAAAGGATTATTCATCTTTATTATTCATATCCTGTTCATCACTGTTGTTTCGTTTTTTATCTTCACGTTTATATTCAAGAATATCTCCTGGTTGGCAATCCAGGATATCACAGATAGCTTCTAATGTAGAAAAACGAATCGCGCTAATTTTTCCTGTTTTTATCTTTGAAAGATTTACATTCGCGATGCCAACTTGTTCCGCCAAATCATTTAGTGATATTTTTCTGTCAGCCATGACACGGTCTAATCTTAATATAATCGACATTTAATAGGCCTCCTATAGTAATTCATCTGTCTCTTTTTGTAGTTCCGCACCATAGTCAAATACTGTAGCAATAAAAAAGAATGATAAAGAAAGTACGATAAAAGAAAAATCAAAGGAAAATTGAATATCGGTTGCAGAAGCAAAGGTACGATAAAATCCTACTTTTGCAATTGGTGTAACGAATGCATAAATCAATAAAAGACTCCCTATTTTTTTAAGGTTTTTAACATTTGCCATGGAAAATGGCGCCATATCTTTGCTTATTGATTTAAACATTTTATATGCAACCATAAAGATATAACACATCCATACTCCCATCAGGATTATTATACACATTTCAGCAATAACTTCACCCCTCGAGTTTATTGCCATTCCAACCGCCGAGTAAAAATGAACTCCCCTTATTAAATTGAAATTAATATTTGGATCAGCAGAAACCCAGATTAGGGTTCCTATAGGAATGCATAACCCGACAATTATGGATATATACATTATTTTCAAAATAACAGCCATTGCTTTACTACTCTTTTGAATTTTATTTTGTATGCTGTTCATATAATAACCTCCATTATTATTCGTTGAGATTATTATAACACCAAATAATAGAGATTGCAATTTATATTTAATGTTTATCGTTAATTTTTATATCTTTATCGTATTCATCATTCCAGTAAGATTGAATATTTTTCCTCTTAATTTCTATTATAAAATTTCTTTTTATCCATAGGAAATACTCAAGCTCCTTTAATATCTGAAATAAAGTCGCCCGATATTCAAATTCTTCCCTCGTTTGCGGCAGCTCTTCTTTTCGATAATGTTCCTTTAATTCTTCTAGATCCTCCAAAAGCCCCTTTGTGTTATTAAGCTCATGAAAGGATTCTGCAATCTTATCAATAAACTCGGCAACTGGATATGTTTGTTTTAATATAACCGGGATTTCTTTGATATTTGACTTAATATCCTTCAACACGCTTAATTGAAGCTTCCTCATCTCAAGATAAGATATCAGATACTTTGTATCATTTAACAAGGTATTGTCCGCTTCTTCATATGCACTCCTTAATAATCCCTCCAGCTTAACTTCAAGCTGGTTGAAATCAATGCCTTTCCAAAGCCCTTCTCCCCTCTCTTCCCGTGGATATACGGCCGCGTCTCCCTGGATCAGGCAGGCCTCTTTGCCACGAAGCAATTTTGCCAGGGACTTTAATGCCTCCTTGATATCTTCTTCTATTAATAATTGGTTCTTCCTTATCCTTGACCTTTTGCTTGGCATAATAAGATTTAAGACAATCCCAAGCAGCATTCCAACGCAGAGCAGCCCCAGCTCATTAAATACCAGCGGTACATCCATCCGCTTCTCAATCAGAAAATGCGTCATCAATACCGCATTCATCGAGATTGCTTCCTTAAGGCCTAGTGCGAGGCAAAGGGCGACAAAGAGAAATACAAAACCGCCAAAAGCAACCGCCGTATATCCAATCCCCTGGAATACCAGATAGGATATGATTACCGCTAAGGCAAAGGCGATGAACCTTTTCAAGGCCAGGGTCAGGGTTTCCTTTTTTGTATTCTGGATTGTCAATAATGTGATAATTCCCGCTGAGGGACTGTATAATAAGCCAAACTGGTTCGCGATTAAAATTGCAGCGGCGGAGCCGATGCTTACTTTTAATAGGAACAGCAGATTAATATGTTTTATAACCTTTTCCTTCACTATTAACCTCTCTTCTCATTTTATACACCAAAAAGTATTAGCTAAAATTATACTATATAAGAGGGCATAATTCCACCAGTATATAATATGACATTGAACCATCATATTATATCTGATAAAATAGTACAAAAAGAGATAACAAACTGAATTTTTTGGAAGCAGGCCATCATATGCAGATTAACCGTTTATTCGAAATCATATACATTCTCCTAAACAAAAAAAGTGTCACCGCCCAGGAACTGGCGGAGCATTTTGAGGTATCCCGCCGTACCATTTACCGGGATATCGACATCCTATGCGAATCTGGCATCCCTATTTATACAAATAAGGGAAAAGGCGGCGGCATTTGTCTGTTGGAAAATTATGTCCTCAACAAATCTGTCTTGACAGACCAGGAACAAGCTGACATCCTGGCAGCTTTGCAGGGCTTAAACGCGACTATCCCTTCTGACCGCGGCCAGATACTTTCCAAACTGGACTCTTTGTTCGGTAACAAGAATACGGACTGGATTGAGGTTGACTTTTCCAATTGGAGCAGCAGGGAGGAGGATAAATTAAAATTCCAGCAGATCAAGGATTCCATATTAAACCATAAAGTTATCCAGTTCCATTATTATAGCTCCTACGGAAAGGAAACATTCCGGGTGCTGGAGCCCGCCAAGCTTATCTTCAAGGGACAGGCCTGGTATTTACTAGGCTTTTGCAGGGAAAAGCAGGATATCCGTTATTTTAAAATTTCCCGGATTCAAAAGCTATTCGTTACAGAAGAAGGCTTCGAGCCAAGACCTTTGGACGCCGCAACGGAAAACCATAGCGAAGCTTCCCTCCCCTCCTCTTTGCCTCCTACACAGGAACTCTTGCTAAAGGTCAACCCTTCCATGGCATACCGTATTTACGATGAATTCCCTGCTTCCGCCATAACCCGGGATAGTGACGGTAATTTTTTGATCCATACCCATATGCCTGCTGGTGTATGGCTGTACGGTTACCTGATGTCATATGAAGACCAGTTGGAGCTGCTTGAGCCCGTGGATATTCGTAATGAATTAATCGCTAAATATAAAAATGCCTTGGGAAAATATAAGTTATGAGAAGTTGCACTTTACTTCTCATAAAAGGCGCCGCACTTGCGCCGTGCATCTCGATTCCAGGAACATGTATTTTGTTCCTGGAATATAAGTTATGAGAAGCCATATTTGCTTCCTATAATATGACGCACTAGTGTCATATTATATATGTTATGATCGTTGATATAGAACAGAAGATTCTATTAGGAAAGGATGATAAGCTGATGGAAAAAATTGATTTTAAAGTAAAAGAGAAAGAATTCTATTTACCCAAAACAGAGCCCTCCATGATCCAGGTGCCTGAAATGAACTTCATTATGGTAGATGGTCATGGAGATCCCAATGAAGAAAATGGAGACTATAAAAAGTCCATAGAACTATTATACGCTCTGTCCTATACGATCAAGATGAGCCAAAAATATAAAAAAGATACTAGTGCTTTCATGAACCTCCCGGATTATGTAGTTCCTCCGCTGGAAGGCCTTTGGTGGCTGGAGGATGCGAACGATATGGATTTCACCCAAAAATCAAAATTCTGCTGGACTTCGATGATACGCCAGCCCGACTTTGTTACACCTGCCGCATTCGAAGCAGCAAAGGAGGCTGTCCAAAAGAAGAAACCGGAGCTTGATGTTACAAAGGCCAGACTCGAACGCTTTGAAGAAGGCCTCTGCGTCCAATGCATGCACATAGGCCCCTATGACGCAGAACCGGCAACAATGGAAAAGATGGAAATTTATGTCCAGGACAATAACTTAATCTATGACATTGGAAACCCTTCCCCGGATAACAAAATACGCCGCCACCATGAAATCTATCTTTCTGACCCCAGAAAGGCAAATCCAGCTACCATGAGAACGGTATTACGCCATCCTGTCCTCCGAAAGGATCCAGCATGCAATTAATTCCTGCCAAAACCATTATAACAAAGAAAAAGGACGCCTCCTGGTTCGGGCAGGATTATAATATGAACCTCTATAAGGGCTGCTGCCATGGGTGCATTTACTGCGACAGCCGCAGTGACTGTTACCAGATCCAGGATTTTGACCAGGTCCGCGCAAAGGATAATGCAATCACAATCCTTCAGGAGGAGCTGCGCAGGAGGATAAAAACCGGAGTGATCGGTACCGGAGCCATGAGCGATCCCTATAATCCCTTTGAAGCAAAGCATGAATTTACCAGAGAAGCACTTAGCCTCATTGACCTCCACCAGTTCGGCATCAGCATTGCTACAAAAAGTGACTTAATTACGAGGGATATTGATCTCCTGACACGTATCAAATCGCACTCCCCTGTCATCTGTAAAATAACCATTACCTCCATTGATGACAGGCTGAGCCAACTGCTGGAGCCTTATGTATGCCCTACTTCCCGAAGGCTGCAGGCCATAAGGAAATTATCGGAGGCAGACTTATTCACCGGTATTTTATTGATGCCCGTCCTTCCTTACCTGACTGACACTCCTGAAAATATTCTGGGCATCATCCATGCAGCACATGAAAATGGTGCAAAATTCATCTATCCCTGGTTTGGTGTATCCCTCCGCTCAGGACAAAGAGAATACTTCTATCATAGATTGGAGGAATTATTCCCAGGGCAAGGCCTCTCCTCCTTGTATCAACAGCAGTACGGCTCCTCCTACTCCTGCAACAGCCCAAAAGCCCGGGAGCTTCAACAGCTTTTTCTCACGGAATGTAACCGCCTGGGTCTCCTATACCGGATGGCTGATATCATAGGCGCCTATAAAAAGGGATATGATTATACCCAGTTAAGTTTATTCTAAGGAAAGCCATATCTGCCTGATTAAGCTTACCCAAGGATATTTCAGTATTTTCCCAATCATAAGTTCATTCAAGGATATTACAAAATCAAATGAGGGCATACCATAAAACCGCCCACGCTGTTTTCCGGCATACCCTCATCAATACCTATATCCCACAGGAAGAGGGGCAGGGGTGGTATAACGTATTTGCTTTACCGTTACAGCCGGTGCAAAAATGTTCGTGATGGACGGACATCTTCATCCGTCCCGGCCATCACGAACATTTTTGTATCGGCTGTAGAGGTAAGCAAATACGTTATACCACCCCTGCCCTTCTTCCTGTGTACACAACCTAAACTATAGCCAACCCAAAGCCTGCTCAATATCCGCTATGATATCCTCCACATTTTCAATACCGATGGACATACGGATCAAATCCGGTGTAATTCCCGCAGCAACCAGCTGCTGGTCTGACAGCTGCCGGTGTGTCGTGCTGGCCGGATGGAGCACACCGGTCCTGTTATCAGCCACATGAACCACAATAGCCGCAAGCTTCAGGCTGTCCATAAACTTTACAGCAGCATCCCTGCCACCCTTTATCCCATAGGAAATTACGCCGCAGGAGCCCTTCGGAAGATATTTCTGCGCCAGGTCATAATATTTACTGCCCTTAAGCCCCGGATAGTTTACCCATGCGATCTTTTCATTTTTCTCAAGGTACTCCGCAACCTTCTGGGCATTGGCACAATGGCGCTCCATCCGCAGATGGAGTGTCTCCAGCCCCAGATTTAGCAAAAACGCATTATTGGGGGTCGGGGTTGATCCAAGGTCGCGCATCAGCTGTACCCTTGCTTTTGTTATAAATGCAGCCTTCCCGCAGTCCCTCGTATAAACCATCCCATGATAGGAAGCATCCGGCGTCGACAAGCCCGGAAATTTACCGTTATCCCAATTAAAGTTTCCACTGTCTACAATAACCCCGCCCAAGGCCACCGCATGGCCGTCCATATACTTGGAGGTAGAATGGATGACAATATCCGCCCCAAATTCAAAGGGTCTGCAGTTAATCGGAGTTGCAAAGGTATTGTCAATGAATAAGGGAATATGGCTGCTATGGGCCAGGTTGGCAAATTTCTCAATATCCAGTACCACCAAAGCAGGATTTGCAATGGTCTCTGCAAATACCAGCTTTGTATTTTCACGGATCGCCTCCTGCAGCTCCTCTGCCGGTGCATCAGGGTCAACAAAGGTTACCTCAATCCCCATCCGCTTTAGGGTAACCGCAAATAAATTAGTGGTACCGCCGTATATTGTGCCTGCCGATACGAGATGGTCGCCCGAACTACAGATATTAAGAATAGCAATTAAGGAGGCAGCCTGCCCGGAGGAGGTGCACATGGCACCTACACCGCCTTCCAGGGCAGCTATCTTCCTTTCCACCGCATCTACGGTTGGATTTGCCAGCCTTGTATAGAAAAAACCTTCTTCTGCCAGATCAAAAAGCCTTCCCACATGCTCACTGGAATCATATTTAAAGGTCGTACTCTGGTAGACCGGTAATACTCTCGGTTCCCCGTTCTTAGGCTGGTAGCCTTCCTGGATACATTTCGTCTCAATATGGTAATTGCTCATAGCCTTTATCCCCTCCGTATTTTTTATTACTGGTTATTCTCAGCAACCTCTATCTTTCTGATTTCCTTAGTCCTGATTTCCTTACAAATGGCATCAATAAACTCTGTCAGAGGCTTTTGTCCTTCATCCCCGAGGAAACGGCTTCTTACGGATACTACACCCTCTTCCTCTTCCTTCTGTCCAACCACCAGCATATAAGGAACCCTCTTTAACCTGGCTTCACGGATCTTATACCCGATCTTCTCCGCCCTCTCATCCACCGTTGCAAGCACGTTGTTCTTCTGCAGCTCCGCCTTTACCTTATTTGCATAGTCATGGTATTTTTCCGAAATCGGAAGTACCCTTACCTGCTCCGGACACAACCAGGTCGGGAATAAGCCTGCATACTTCTCAATCAGCATTGCCAGCGTCCTCTCGTAGCAGCCAACGCTGGTCCTGTGGATAATATAAGGACGGACCTTCTCACCGTTCTGGTCAACATAGTACATATCAAACTGTTCCGCAATCATGGAATCCCATTGAACCGTAATGATGGTATCTTCCTTACCGTATACATTCTTTGCCTGGATATCTACCTTAGGGCCATAGAAGGCTGCTTCGCCATCCGCTTCTGTAAATGGAATTCCAAGCTCAAGCAGCATATCGCGGATGCTGTCCTGGTTCTTCTCCCACTCCTGCGCAGTTCCGATATATTTCTCCTTATTGTCCGGATCCCACTTGGACAAACGGTAGGTCACATCCTCCTGGATTCCCAGTGTCTCCAAGCAATACTTAATTAAATCCAGACATCCCTTAAATTCCTCAACCATCTGGTCAGGTCTGACAATTAAATGCCCCTCGGAAATTGTAAACTGGCGCACACGTGTCAAACCATGCATCTCACCGGAATCCTCATTACGGAACAGGGTAGAGGTCTCACCATACCGGATCGGAAGGTCACGGTAGGATTTCTGGCTTGCCTTATAAACATAATACTGGAATGGGCAGGTCATAGGACGAAGGGCGAATACTTCCTTATCCACCTCCTCATCTCCCAGAATAAACATACCTTCCCTATAATGATCCCAGTGGCCGGAGATCTTATATAAATCACTCTTTGCCATAAAAGGAGTCTTTGTCCTCACATAACCACGGCGTTCCTCCTCATCCTCAATCCATCTTTGAAGAGTTTGGATTATCTTTGTACCATTGGGCATGATCAAAGGAAGCCCCTGGCCGATTACATCCACGGTCGTGAAGATCTCCATCTCACGGCCTAATTTATTATGGTCACGCTTCTTAACATCCTCCAAGTGTGCCAGGTAGGCATCCAGATCCGCATTTTTAGTATAGGCAGTTCCATACACCCTGGTCAGCATCTTATTTTTCTCGGAGCCTCTCCAATAAGCACCGGAAGAAGAAATCAGCTTAAACGCTTTAATATTCTTTGTGCCCATTAAATGGGGGCCTGCACACAGGTCAACGAAATCCCCCTGCTGGTAGAAGGAAATTACAGCATCCTCCGGAAGGTCTTCAATCAGCTCTACCTTATAGGGCTCCTCCTTTTCCTTCATCAGGGCAATTGCCTCTGCACGCGGCAGGGTAAAGCGGACTAATTCAGCACCCTCCTTAATGATCTTCTTCATCTCCTTCTCAATCTCGTCCAGGGCTGCCCGGTCAAAGGAAGGAATATCAAAATCATAGTAAAAGCCAGTATCAATAGAAGGCCCAATTGCCACCTTGGCTTCCGGGTACAATCTCTTCACCGCCTGTGCCAACACATGGGAGGTAGTATGGCGGTAAGCCGCCTTACCCGCCTCATCATTAAAGGTTAATATGCTTAATTCGCTGTCCTGGCCAACTACAGTACGCAGGTCCACAACCTTACCGTTCAATTCTCCTGCACAGGCCATTCTCGCAAGACCCTCACTGATGTCATTTGCGATTTCATAAACTGTCATCGACTTTTCATACTCTTTTACAGAGCCATCTTTTAAAGTAATCTTCATTACTTTCCTCCAATCTCCGCTCGCTGCGGTACTATCCTATTGATAAAACACCAGGTGCAATATGCGGTCATCCGAAAATGGATTAAGGTATCGGATACTTATCACCTACATTTTTATTATAGTAAAAAAATGCAATAAAAAAGCCCTTCACTTTCGATCGCCATACTGCAATTCGAAAGGGACGAGCGTATTCCTACGTCGCGGTTCCACCCTTTTTGGTGTATCACACCCACTTCATTCGATTGATAACGGAATCACCGGATCGGATTAGGATCGCTCAGAGGTAGTCTTCATATGCTTCCCCATAAGATATTCACACCACTTCATATCTCTCTCTGTAAAGGCCCCACATATTACTCGTCTCTTCAACGCTTTATCGCATTCTCAAAAATGCTGTTGCAATTACTACTGCTAGCTATCATTATAGCACCCTGAAAAGGATTGTCAAGTTGTAATTTAAAACCATGGTCGCGTCATCTACATAAGGTTCTCTATAACACGATTTTTCGAAAAACCGCAATAACTTCCAAATTATAATTCCATAACCTATATCCCACAGGAAGAGGGGCAGGGGTGGTATATAAGTATTTGCTTTACCGTTACAGCCGGTGCAAAAATGTTCGTGATGGACGGACATCTCCATCTGTCCCGGCCATCACGAACATTTTTGTATCGGATGTAGAGGTAAGCAAATACGTTATACCACCCCTGCCCCTCTTCCTGTGTACACAACCTACATAAGCCCCATATAAATCAGCAACCCACACCTCTTATTTCGCCGACGGAATAAACGGACGAATCGTCGCCGCCACACTGCTGACAGGCATGGTCTGTAATATAATCTTCCCAGGCCCCGTCACCACCGTATTAAAAATCCCTTCCCCACCAAGAAGCATATTCTTCACTCCCGGAACAGTATGAATATCCATCGTACACCCTTCCGTCATTGCCGCAAGATAACCGGTATCAATCACCATCTGCTGTCCAGGCTGCAGCACATATTCCATAGCATATCCGTCAATTTCAATAAAAGCGGTCCCATGCCCGGACAACCTCTGCATGATAAAGCCTTCTCCACCAAACAGTCCCGCCCCAAGCTTCTTTTGGAAATGCAGGGAGAGTTCAACGCTTGCTTCCGACGCAAGAAAAGCGGACTTTTGTACAATCATCCCATTTCCCGGACCGATTTCCAGCGCCCTGATAGAACCCGGAAAGCTCGATGCAAAAGCAATCATACCCTCTCCGCCCATGGCAGTATACCGGTTCTGGAACAAGGAATCACCGGAAAACATCCTTCCTAAGGCTTTTCCAATGCCGCCATTAGTGGAGGTCTCCATCTTCATGTTAGGGCTCATCCAGGACATGGAGCCCCTCTCTGTAATCAGAGTTTCTCCCGCATTTACGTAGCAGGTCACAACGGGCAATGGTTCGCCTACGATTTCATATCTCATGTAACACCCTCCCTATTATAATATATTTAATTAGATTACCTAAAAACTTCTAATATTATGCCTCAAGGAATTTCATATCAAACCCCTTCAGGTTTCCCACCAAGGAGATGGAAGCCGTGCTCATATCAAAATGCCGGTTGGTAAATTCAAGGATTCCTTCCCGGGTCACCCCTTCGATCCCGGCCACGATTTCTTCCACCGGTATGATCCTTCCCCTGTAAACCATGGATTTCCCATTTGAATTCATCCTGCTCTTTGCACTTTCGCTGCCCAGAATCAGCTCTGTTTTGATCTGCTCCTTAGTCATGCTTAATTCTTCCCCTGTAACCCCTTTTTTCTTCAGGTCATTTAATATCTGAAATATTTTCTTAATGACAACCGGAGTCTGGGAAGGGTTCATGGCGGCATAAATATGGAACAAGCCAGTTTCCCGGTATGAGCTTCCGTAGGAATAAATGGAGTAGGTCAATCCGCTGTTCTCCCTGATCTTCTGGAACAGCCTGGAATTGATACCTCCCCCAAAGATGGAATTGAGCACCGTGAGCAGGAAGCGGTCCTCCGAAAGATAGGAAATGCTGTCAAAGGCAATGTTGCAGTGCATCTGCTCAATATCCTTATCCCTTTTGCAGACCACCTTATTATACTCCGGCCTGACCGTATTTATCCTCGGCTTGCTGCTCCTCTCCTTTATGGAGCCGAACTTCTCTTCCAGCAGCTGCAGGATCCCATTCCCGTTGATCTTGCCGGCTACGGATATCACCATATTTCCGCCGACATAATACCGGTCCATAAACTCCTCGATCTGCTCCCTTGTCACCTTGCGCACGATCTTCTTAGTCCCGGAAATCATATAGCCAAGGGGGTGGTTCTTCCAAATCCGCTGCTGGAGCATCTCATGCACCAAATCCTCGGGAGAATCATCATACATGTCAATCTCCTCGATAATCACGCCTTTTTCCTTCTTTAAAGACTTCTCATCAATGAGGGAATTGGTCAGCATGTCAGAGATGATATCAATTGCGATCGGCAAATGCTCCGCCAAAACAGTCGCATAATAGGCGGTACACTCCTTGCTGGTAAATGCATTCATATTCCCGCCGATCCTCGTCATATCGTCAGCAATCTGCTTTGCGCTGCGGTTCCTGGTTCCCTTAAATAGCATATGTTCAATAATATGCGCTATGCCGTTGTTGGTCTCATCCTCATCGGCAGAGCCCGCTTTTACCCAAATACCAAAGGACGCACTTCGTAAATATGGTAATTCTTCCGTAACGACGGTAATTCCGTTGGATAACTGATAAATATTTGTCATATAGGTTTCCTCCCTATTCTAAATGTGATTTATCCATACCGCTGCACCATATACAAATCTATTCCCATGTGGAGAGGGTCTCTTAACTTTGTAATTTATTGTACCATGCTTTCTTAAAGTTATCAACAAATATGATATTCCTTCTTCCTGTCCATCCTGTTCCTGAACATCTCGAGGATTCCGAAGAGCAGCGCCAGTCCTACAACCACCACAAGCACTATGCCAAGACCCCTTTGAACCCCAATAATCAAGACATAACTAAATACAAAGGAGCCTCCTGCCTGGGACAGGTTCTCAAACAGGCTATAGATGCCGATAGACTTTCCATAGCCATATTTCCTGACAACCTCCAGGTCTGTATAATAGCTGGTCTGTAAGGGGAGGCCGAAGCTATCTGACAGGCCCAGCAGTACCAATGCCAGCAGCAGCGAATATACATTCTGGAACACCGCCACGCAGAGGAAGGCTGTTCCGTAGAGCAGGGCTGCAACTACCAGCGAGTACTCCTTCCTTACCTTCCTTGAGAAGAACCTGGTCAGCACTGTGCCAAAGAACATGACACAGAGGCCGTTAATCAGATAGGAGTATCCGATCCTGTTTTCTGAGAGGCCATACTCGGAGCCAAGGATCGGGTAGAGGTAATTCAGGAAATAGCTGCAGGCAATCACCGGAATTGCAATCATCAGGAAGAACCGTAAGACCCTCCGGTCCGTAAGGAATTGGAGCAAATTGATCCTGCCCTCTCCCCTTGTCTCTTCCTCCCTATGTACCTGGATCTTGGTTAAATAAGAGAAGGCATGGGCCACAATTGCAGTGCTTAATACTGCCGCCACCAGAAAAATCATCCTATGCCCCAGCCAGTTCGTCAAAAAGCCGCCAAATACAACTCCGCAATTTACTCCGTTTAATGCCGCCGCCGTATAGCCGGCAAAGCCCTTGTTCTTTTCCTCCCCGTTTCCACTGGCAATCGCCGTATTTACCAGCAGGAGCAGGATTCCCCAGCCATAGCCCATGATGCTGTTGCCCAACGTAAGGATCCAGATGTCCGGCAGCATAAACCGGACCAGTAAGCCTGCCGTGAATAAGAGGCTGCCAATCATGGCCGACCGCTTCTGCCCAAGCCTGTCAACAAGCCTGCTCCCGAATATGGAGCCAATGGCACCAAACAACACCTCCGCCGAGATCGGGATAGCCGCCAGCACCTCCTTAGGCAGCCCGAGGGCAAATCCAGTCTCCGATATATTCATGGCATAGATAGGCAGGAAGCTGGTGGTCACATTGGTGATAAAGAAAATCCCAAACACCAGGATCCGAAGTACCTCATTCGGAACCTGGGCCAGGGCATTCCCCGCCTTTTCCCCTGCTTCCTTCAGATAGGTCTGCCTGCCATGCTGGAAAATGATAAACTCCAGCGCCACCAGAATAATGATCACCGTAATAGCAAATACATTTAACAGCAGCTCTATAATCATCCGGTTTGTCTCCGTATGGAAGGCATGCAGGTCCGTTCCTACCTCAACTAAGCCGATCACATTATCATCCTTATCAAACAAGGGGTTTAGCACAAACAGATAGCTTCCCTCGCTGGTCGTATTATCCGTATACACCCTGCCTTCCTTATGGGTAATGATCCACTCCTCGTCAGAGCCTTCATATCCCCAGTCGTAGGGATATACTGCGCCGGAATATTCCTCCAGGGAATAAGTACCCGTAATGATATCCCCGTCCTGTATCTTATAAAGAACACAATAGAAATCATTGATATCATCATTCCTGTCGGAAAACACCTCCTTAATCCTGCCCCGGACCGCATTATAATCCTCACCTAAAAAATCTGCCGTAGAATTTAAGTTCTTGTATTCCTCTTTGGGAAGGACAATCTGAATCACATCAGAGATAGCCTGTGCCTGTTTTAGGACCGAATCAAGCAGACGGTCTTCAAAATCAGGAATCACCATGAAAATGAAGATGCCCGCGATCACCATGGCTCCGCTCATAACACCCATGCTGAGCTTTAAGGTTCCTGACCCCTTTTTTATAAGGAAGAAAAACAGCTCCAGCAGAATGCATAAAGCCAGGACAGCTGCCAGGACAACCGCCACCCACCCCAGGACAATTAAAAAGCACACCATGGCAGAATAGCCTGCCGACTGGCTGTTTACCTGCTCCCCATCCCGGAGCATCACCGTAAAGTCGCTGGTCTGTGTGATCAAGCCATTTTCCGTTGACAGGTAGGTATAGATGTATTTGTAGGAGGTGTCCACTCCCACCTCACCATCGTAGATGACATGGGACAGACTCCCATCCTCCTCCAGCTTTGATACGGTCCTCAGTCCAATATCCGTAAAATACAGCCCTCCCTGCCCGTCAAGGCTGATATCCCTGGGGATACTCAGATAATCATAATTTGCCGCATCATATAAGAGGAAGGGCTCTCCCCCCTCATGATACCGGTAAATCTTCCCCTGCTTGGTTGAATAATACAGTTCATCGTTGGAAGGATCCAGGGCGTAGGTGATGACAAGCTCCTTCATCCCCTTACCCTCATAGGTATGTACCAGCCTGCCATCCTCCCCATATAGGGATGTGGCGTCTTCTGAGCCAAGAAAATATACCATCTGCCCATGATATAGGCTTAATCCTGTGATGTCCTTAGCCAGCGTGGGTGTTTCGTGGTCAACAGCAAAAATGACCCCCTGATATTCCCCGGAAGAAGAATATTTCACAATTTCCTCCCGCCGGTACCGGAAGCCCCCTTCTTCCTTGATATTATTCAAAAGGAAGATGTTATCGTCCTGGTCTACCGCCAATTTAGCAACCTTATTCAGGCCTTTTGCCGAATTCATCCTATACTTTTTTTCAAAAACCACTTCATTTTCAGGGCTTACCTTTAGCAGCCTCTGTCCGCCGGAATCAACAATGACCTGATTCCCTTCACTGTCAAGAGCCGCACATACGATGTCGGTATATACCACGGAAAAGGATTTTTTAAACAGCAAATCCCCATGAAGCAGAATATAACAAGCGCAAGCTGTAAGTAAAATTAATCCCGCCGCATTAAATAGTTTTCTCTTTTTCATCCCTATACCCCCGTATGTTTAACTTTTCCTTTATCTGTTATATGTTTTTCCACCAATTCAGATCCTGTGGCCAAATAAAAGCTAAAAACCGAACCCAGGCCTCATCTTACACGCAGTAATTCGTATTTGTGGGATAAATGATAGGCCGCAAGCTGCTGCTTATATTTTTTCAGACCCTCCAGTCCCATATCCTCCGTATAATTGATATATCTGGCATCCCCTCCGAACAGCTCATAGCATTTCCAATTAAGAAAAGCGCCCAGCCCCCGATATTTACGGGAATTTTCCTTAAAATGATACACCAGCTGTGTTTTTTCCCTGGATACGATTTCATAACCGATCAGCTCTCCTTCATGGTAGACTGCAATCCCCTTTGCCCCTGTCATCTCCAGCACCCGCGTAATATTACGGATCGTTTCCAATTGGCAGCCATAGACACAGACGCTGCATTCATGGGAGCAGCAGAATCTTTTCGCCGTGAAATCAGCATACCTGTCCGCGTTCGAGGAATCCATCATAAAAACTGCCGGATTGTAGTTTTTGACAAAATACTTATAATCATACCGGCTTTTCTGACTGTTGCCCGCTTTAATAAAATCATCCACCCCATAAATATAATCACTGAGCTTGCTGTCATAGGATTCCTGGAAAGTCACGCATTTTAAGCTCTTGTAATAGGGCAGCATCCATCCGCTCACACTGACAAAATGAACCGGGAGCTGTAATTTTTCCATCTGCCCCAAAAGCTCCCTCATGCTTTCCTCCAGGCTTTCCTGCTCATAATGTCCAAGTAAGGGGATAGTATACCAATGCCCACAGGTTGTATCGTGAGCCAGGATCCATAGATATTCCCCCAGCACCCGATGATATATGTGAATGCTGCTATTCCAGGCTATCATACTGGAAAAACTAAGAGTTGAAGCCCAGTTATCATTCATTTTAAGGAAAAAGCTATCAAACCAGGTTTTATCTTCAATTGTCAATCTTCGGAATCCACATGCCGCTATCGTATCCATAACTCTCCTTATGATTTCTCATCAGTAAAATCCTGCCTCTCCCTGATGCCCTTAGCTCCGGTAAGCTTCTGGCAAAATATCCAGGAAATCCTCCCATTCAATATCTCCCTGCATCAGCTTCATCAACTGGTCCACATACTGGTCTACAATATGCAGGGAAAGGCCAATATTGCCATCGATTACCTTCAAGGCTTCTTCAATGGTTGCTTCTACTGGAATCAGGGAGGTATATTTATATGCCATAATTCCCTCAGCCCTGGAAAATACCAGGGAACCCACCGGAAGAAAGAAATTCAGTGCATTAGCAGCCTGGCCCAGAATATCGTAGCGGTTGTCCGGCATTTCCTCCGTTAAGGTCAGGACACTGGAAAACAGGTGGTATTTATTTTCACCGGCTAAGGGCAAAAAATAATATTCCCCCATAACCTCTTCCTCCCCGTATCCCAGTTCCGTATGCAGTACATTGAGCATATGGGTCGGAATATCCTTCATCGGATCCCTTAAAATAGCCGCTTCACCTAAGGCATCAAAATTATTTCTTAACCTTTCTAATACATCGTAACGAAACTGTTCCACTTTATTCATGTTTATCCTCCCTTGTATCTATGATTTTTTATTATGATTCACCCATTTGACACCCGAATCATTTTATGGAATTACTTCTTATCAATCTATCTTTATTCTATATTTTACAGGTTCTGCATTTGGTATGCAATAGTGTTAACTTTTGGCTTTTTTGTTCCATAATCCGGTTTAAGATTCATTGCATCAAGTATATTAATATAATCCGGATCCGCATCTTCCTTCTTGGTTGCCGGCACGGTCTTGGAGCCTTTCTTAAAAAATACATGCTGATAGATATTCTTGGCATATTCTACGGTAATTGCCTTAAATAGGTTTTCCCTGCTGCTAAAGCCAAGCTTCGCCGCCGCCTGCAGCCGTATTTGCCGTTTAATCTCTTCCCCTTTTTCCGGAGTAACAGTATCACTCCCTATAACATCCGCATAAATGCCAGGCATATCGATATAATCATCAATTGTCTGATAAACTATTTTTCTTTTCTTCACCAATTTATAAATGTACACACCCAGGTCAATTGCCAGGGATAATCCGGTAAAAATCGCCCCAAATCCAGCTGCCACAACCGAGGCCTCTAAGGCTCCTCCGATAATATCCAAAGCACCGGTCACCATCTTGGCTCCTGCGCTGACCTGCTTCACACTTGCAATTCTTTGGGAAAGCTTTGCCGTATTCGCCGCCTTTGTGGAATCTCTTTTTTCTTCCTCCGTCGCACCCATAGCATTTGCCCTGTTTTGGAAGGTGGCTTCAGCCTCACGGCTCTTCTTTTTCTGCCTTTGGGCATAATACATCTCTATACCGCCTGCCGCCAGGCTGACGGTACCGGAGGCAATACCCAGGCTTCCCCCAACTACAGACTGCGCTGCCTCGCTCGCACCTGCCAGGCTCTGTGCCGCACCTGTCACAGCGCTTGCGACCTCTAATCCACCGGATAAGATCTCCATCCCAGCCATAACCTTGGCACCGGTGGTCATCTGCGCACCATGCCGGGCAATATCCACCGTTTTAACCACTAAGCTGACCAGGGAAACGGCTGCCGATATGACCGAAATAATATCTCCTGCCATCTGGACCTTCCCAATCGCCTCTTTCCCCTCTAAGGTCTCCGCATCAAGTCCCCAGTTAGTAATATCATTATCCACAACACTGGAGGTCATATCAATTCCAGTTGATCCATAGCCTACATATTCACTGGCATCAGAGGTCTTACTTGATTCAGCTTCATTGGAAACATCCATCTGCATCTGCCTGCAGACCTGGCCCACGTCATGGTCTGCCTCATATAATTCCTTTAAGATGGCCGTTAATTCCTGGGCTGCCTTCCGGATGTCCGCTTCCTTCTTCGCCCGGTCCGGGGTTCCTGCCGTCTTCAATTCGTTTTTCAGGGTCATAATTTCCTTACCCTTTTGCATAAACTCCCCTAACTTCTGCCGGCGTATCCTATCCTTGTCCGATAACAGGGTCTGGCCTGTTGCTGCACTCTGTCCTGACACTGCGGAGCCCTGGCTGGCTGGGGCTGCACTTTGCCCTGACACCGCAGAACCCTGGCTAACAGGAGCTGCACTTTGCCCTGACACTGCGGAGCTCTGGCTGGCTGGGGCCACACTTTGCCCTGCTGCCGTTGAGCCTTGGCTAACAGGAGCCGCACTCTGTCCCGACGCTGCGGGACTCTGGCTAGCAGGCGGAGCCTGGCTGCCACCGGCGACATCCATAGTGCTCAGATCACCGAATGGCGCTATCGCCCCCTGGCTGCCATTTGCCATATAAAATGCCTCTTCAAGTTTATTCCAGTAAATTGAATCTCCGGTAAAGCGCTTCCAGAATTTAAATTTTGTAGCAATCATCTTATTTTTGAATTCCTCCAGATTGGGTATATAATTCATCTGGGATTCCGTGATGTTCTGGCTTACTTTTTCCGGGTCTGTTTCCTTTCGCTGCCCTTTTTCAATCATATAGTATGCATACAGCTTAACCCTCGCAGGCTGCTTCATGACAAAGGTATGTATGAAATTAATCTTTTCATCCGTTGTTTTATCACTCCGGAAATGTCCTGATTTTACGCAATTTCGCAGCATCCACTTGGAAATTTCCTGCATCCCCTTCATTGCCCCGGAATCAATTCCTTTTGATAAAGTCTCCGGAGCCGTTTCTCCCATACGGAAAGCCAACTCAGTTCTTTTAAAATGGGCTTTTAATTTATCATCCACTGTCGACTGCCCGGCTGCGCTTGTACTGGCGGCTGTACCGGTACTTGCATTAGTAGCAGTACTGCTGCCGCTACTGGTTGCCGTACTCGTAGTAGCGGGACTGGAAGCCGCTCCGCCGCTGGTACCGGACGTAGTACTGGCACTGGAACTGGAAGCAGTACCTCCGCTGGAACTGGAAGCAGTACCGCCACTGGGACTGGGAGCAGCTCCGCTGCCTGCACCGGGCTGGGTTCCCAGGGACTGCTTTTCAGGATGAGCCAACAGGTATGCGGCTTTCAGCACATTGATGCTTTCATCCTCTTCCAGGGCGCCCTGGTTCTGTATCAGGTATTGGTCAATGATATCTCCATAAGCCTCAAAAAATTGGACTTCCTGATCCTTATCCTGCCCCAGTCCTTTATAGACATCCGTACTTCTGCCCCGCATTTTCCCATATGCTTTTGCAGCCTTCTTTATCTCCTTTTTTGGGTCACTTTTGAACCAATCAAATAATCCCATATATCTCTTCTACCTCCTCCATTTAGCCGCATAGCGGTATCCAATTAACAATTCCAACGATTCATATTAATCCCATACTAATGCTATTTGATGTCTTCAAACAGATATCCAAGACTGCCCAGCTTCTCCTTTGTCAGGATCAGGTTATTCTTAAACATTTCCCTCTTGATTGATACCAGGATATCTACTAAGGAGATTGCTTCCCCTTTCTCTGCCGCCAGATAGGCCGAGGAAATTACCACATTCTTGATTACCGCCCCCGTAAACTGGAATTGTTTTGCAAGAATCCTCAAATCCACATCCTCCGACAGCGGAGCTTCTTTCGGAAAGACGGATTTCCATATCTCATAGCGGATATCCTCCCCCGGTTCCCGAAACAGGATATAGTATTTAAACCTCCGTATGAATGCCGCGTCAATGGCATTAAAATTATTAGTTGCCAGGATTGAAATACCGCTGTACTCCTCAACGCACTGTAGCAGGAGGGAGGATTCTATATTGGCAAAGCGGTCATTGGAATTGGATGCCTCCAAACGCTTGTTAAATATGGCATCTGCTTCATCAAAAAACAGGATACTGTTGCTTTTCCTGGCCTGGTCAAAAATATGCCTGATGTTTTTTTCCGTTTCCCCGACATACTTATCAATGACCTGGGACAAATCTATCTTATATAATTCCATCTTAAGCTCATTGGCAATGACCTGTGCCGCCATGGTTTTACCGGTTCCCGGCGGTCCGGAGAACAGTACCGTTATCCCTGCCCCATAGGGGATTACCTTTGAAAAATTCCATTCATTCATAACGATGTGCTTATTCTTGATACAATTGCATAGATCCCGGAGCACCGACTTGTCACTGTCCGGAAGCTTTAAATCCTCCCAAAGGAAGTCCGAATTCACCTTCCTGCTCTTCGCCGCCAGCTTATGGTCCAGCTGGGCATAACAGGCCTGGTACAAGGTTTTTTCCTGCAACGGGGCTCCTCCCTCCGATAAAAGTGAGGCCTGGCGTATTGCCCCTAGGATCTGGCCTGGCGTAATAAGGAAGGTATTGGCCACCTCCTCCAGGTTAATCCCCTCTTCCAGCCCGCAGTCCCGGGTATAATACCTCCAAAGCTCAATCCGCTCCAGCTCCGTTAGTGCCCTGAGCAGGACAATGTATAGGCCTTCCAGCCCAGATGTGTATCCTTCCCCGTCCATCAGGAGGAAAACCGACCGGATCACATCCTTTAAATTAGCCTCTATAAAGGAAACCATCTGCTCCAGCTCCTCCCTGGCCATCACCTCCACTCCCGTGACCGCAAGGGGACAGGAACGGATAAAGGCTTCCCTCCCGGCAAACCGGAGTGCTGTAATAACCATGTCCATATCCGCAGGGCCAGAACCATAGAATCCCTTCACATCAAAATATATGACACCCTGTTTTCTTTCCTGATCAGCCTGAAAGCCTCCCCAGGGATCCTCCCGGCCCTTACTGTGGGCCTTCGGGTATGACTTTGCATAATGCCGCACAAGGTGCTTCTTTCCTGATCCTCTTTCCCCGCAGAGAACAAAGACCGGCATCTCCCCTTCCTTGTCAAATCTCAGGAGCTTCTTTAACTCCTCTTCCCTATGATACAGGGGATCCATGGCTCCCCCTGCCTCCCTGACTGTAACTCCCCTGGTATAATACCTCGTCTTCCCAAAAATCAAATCCGTCAGACGCTCATCACATACCAGCCTTCCAAAGACGAGTTTCTCCGCCTCCGCCAGCTCCGGGAATAAAAGCTGGAGCTTTGGGGCATGTTCATGCACCAACCGGTCGATCTGCAGCTCCGAAGCTTCTTCCCTATAATACAGCCTTGCACAGAGCTCAAGGGTCGGATGCTTCGCCCCCGTATCCCTCTCCAGAAAACAAAATACACGTTCAAAGCCCCTGCTCAGGGTTCCAAGAAGCGCCAAGGGAATCACGATATCTCCAAATTCCCCCAGCTCCATCCGCTCCCTTATCCCATCAACAGGAAACCCTTGCCCAAAGATCTGTGACAGCTCCCTCCTGGAAAGGAGCCCCCTATACCAGTCGCTGGCCTCCTGATCCTCATCAATCCCCTTCTTCGCCAACTCATAATGAAGCATCGCCACAACTTCCCCATACTCCGGAAGCACAGCCCCCTTCTGCCCCATCCTCTTAGGAGCGCCGCCATAGGTGCGGACAATATAATCCCTCAACAAAATAACCACATACATCTTCAAATCCCCAAGATACTCATCATAGCTATCATAGGGTCTATCCCCGACATAATTTTTCACTGAGTAATTCACCTAAGCCACCTCCCTCATTTTATCAGCTTCCTATCCTACTACCCTATACCCAATCTCCTAACCAGTGTTATCCCATATATATTCCACGCCACGCACGCTTCCTCAAACAAAATTCCTCTTAAGAAGCTTCCTTCATATAAATATTCTCTACAGCATTCTCTCTACAAAAGTTTTTTATAGCTAACGCGGCGAATCTGAGTGTATGTATATCCATCTGGGCGCAGACCGGGCCTCCCGTGCTTGCCTGCACTTGGTAAGCATGGGATGTTAAAGGCAAGCCCAGGTGGATATA
>DUNO01000082.1 GCA_012839295.1 Clostridiales bacterium | reverse complement strand
GGATTACAAGAGGTCGATGGAGACTATTACGTAGGGCGACTGTCGCACATTCCCACATGGTATTTCGATGGAACGGTAGGCTACATTGCCGTATACAACAGAGAATTGAGCGACCAGGAGTGGGGTTCAGTATACAGTGCCATCCGCGATGAGATGGCAACCCGCGCCGTGGTCGTTCCGTCCACATTCGTCCCTCCCAATGAGGTCCTACCGATTACAGACGGTCTTGTTGCCGCCTATGATTTCCAGCCGGGTCCATCGCAAAGCATCCTCTACGACCTCTCCGGCAACAAACACCACGGCACGATCTCTGGGGGTACAACGTGGGTGGAAGAGGGCTTACAGTTTGATGGCGTGAGCGGGAGTGTAAACCTGGGCGATCTGGGAAGCCTGGGTGAAGGGTACACCATTTTAGCCGCCGTCAAATTGAACGCCGATACAGACCAAACCATCATCAATAGGGTCGGGAGTACAACTCCATCCACTGACTCGGGCGGATTTGATCTCTGGAAAACAACGGGAGCCAATGCCTGGACCCTATGGCAATTTGACGGAGTTGGGCCGGGATATGCTAAGGCAACGTACGATGAGGCTCGTATTAACGAGTGGCAGGTCTTGTGTGCTAGATGTGACGGGTCTGCTCTATCGTTGGGACACAACGGCCGATCCGCCAGCCTGACAAAATCTCCCGCTTCCGTTGCCACCATAAAAGAGCACACCGGAGATTACTATATTGGACGCTATGCACACCTCCCCATCAGGTATGTTAACGGCACTATTGCATACATTGCAGTTTACAATCGCGCGTTGAGTGCGAGCGACGTAGAAACAGTATACAACGCGATCTACGACACCATAACTCCCCGCGGTATTGAGATCACTTCTCACAATCTGATTGATCCGATGGTCGTCATCGCGTTTGATGACGGGTATACTTCCGACTACACTAATGCCTATAGGCTGGGAGCGCCCAGAAACATACCCACCACCTCCTACATCAACACAGGGGGCGTCGGCCATACTGGACGGCTCACCTGGGATCAGATCCGAGAGATGCGGGCAGCGGGGTATGGTATCGAATGCCACACCCACGACCACATAAACCTCGCGGAAAGTACAGAGGAGGTGATCCGAAGCGATCTCCAGGCGGTGAACGCGGCCTTTGTAGGGGCAGGTCTCGCTACCCCCGAGCACATAGCATACCCCGGTGGAGCAATCGACGACGACGCGATAAATATCGTGTCCGATTACCGGGCGACGGGGCGATATGTGTGGACCGGGCCCGAGGTTGTCGGGTGGTGGCAACAGGACGTGTCGTGGTACCGTCTGCGAACACAGACACTCCATGCCCAGTCCCCCGAGGATGTTGCGACAATCAAAGCCCAGATTGACTCTGCGATAGAGCACAAATATGTCCTGTTCTTATACACCCACAAAATCTTAGAAACCCCGGGATCGGGGGAATGTCACGTAGATTACTTCGAGGAGATCCTCGACTACATCGCCACCAAACGAGACGCCGGGTTGATCGACCCCGTCACCATTGACGGACTCTACCGAGCGATGCAGGGTATCCGCACCCATCCCGCCACCGGACCTATGACCCTCCACGGCGAGGCCACCCGGGCGACCTATAATAAGACCGTCGATTACGTCG
>DUNO01000080.1 GCA_012839295.1 Clostridiales bacterium | reverse complement strand
TGAGTACCTGCGGGTCTTGGTCAAATTCAGCCATTGATATGGGATATACGCTCTGTGCATCCTTAAGCACCGTTTCTCGGTATCTTCTTGACTGCCACTTTCGGCAATAGTCAATGTATGCCTTTCTCTGATGTTCATCCTGAATCGTTAAAGCATAGGTTAGTAATTGGTTAGCCAATGATTTACACATTTCCATTACTTTGAGATTACCGACATCAGGAATCCAAATGCCATTCTCATAGCAAAACCACATTTTCCTTTCAGGAACATATCGGGCAAAAGATTTATAATAATCAGCAAACAGCCTGCTTGCCCCAATATCCGTCCAAGGGTAACGATCGTTACTCTCAGGCTTAAAGCCAGCAAGGGAACATTCACCAAAATCTTCTGTAGCTGATGAACGCTTACCACCTGGTTTGTATATTTCAGTAGCATTTGCGATTGCTTTTTCTATGGTTATCATTCCATAAGTACTGCCGGACTGCGGTCTATTCCATTTATCCCGCATTAGGCCGCTTTTTCGGAAAAGTCTGTCCATCTGTCCAATATCTCTGCCACACCAAAATGCCAGCATACCGCAAAGTGCCAAATCAGCTTCACTTGAAGAAGCATAGCCTGATGTATCTCCCTGCCATAATGCTTTGAACCTTTCTCCGTTTGCCGATTTTAATGCCTTCTCAATAACAGACTTGTCAGACAGATAGGATTGGCTTTCTGTATCCAGAATTTGCTTCACAGGGGTAGGACGCAGCATATACTTGTCTAGTATCATCTGTAGTTCATTCGATTTCTCCGCTATATCACCATCTGCGAACATATTTCCTGTTACGGTAACAAATCGGTTTGTTGCTCCAGCCACATAGACCTCAACTCCCAGCTTTCTGTTGTTAATATAGTATTTTGTTTTGTCAAAGTTATAGCCTGTGGCCTTAAAGAAGATGTGCAACCCTTTTCTAGATGGACTGTGTTCCATATAGCAACCACTAAAAGCCTCTACAACACTTTGGAAAATAGGCTTAAGCTTACCACTGCTATCAAAGCAATCATCTAAGTCGATAACACAAATGTCATTACCCACCAAAAATCCCATACCGTCATAATCACTTAAAGCAGCAACCGCCGAACTAAAATCTTTAAATGTACCACGTTGATTTGGTTTTGCCCTTTTTCTCGTTACTGGGTTATAGGGAACTTTGGTTTTTCTACCACTTCGTTCTTCATATTTCCAGCAGCAAAACTGTGGCTTATCTTTAAGCACCTGTGGCAAGTTATCATATTTTGTTTTCAGTTATTTCACCTCCTTGCCTGTTATAAATGACCCGAAACGCTACTGTTCCAGAGGGTTTGCCTTGTTTGACACAACCTCGTTATCTTTCAAGGAATACGCTCGGAATTATCGTCATGGCATATTCTGCTTGAAGTATCTCTTGCATTTCGGGGTATTCAGTTGTCAAGGAGCAGCGAGAGAAAAACTATGTTTTCATTGGGGGATTATTTTTCCTCTCACCTTATAGCCTTGGTAGAACATATTAGTTGAGGATTTTAGAAAAAAATTTTTTTCCTCATCTATAAGCGAAGAATTCTATTGATTCGAACCCCTAAAATAAAAAAACAGCCTGTCTTTTTTCCAGAAAAGACGGCTGTAATGCTTATGCTTTTGCTCAAATTTGAGCGGAAGTGATATTTAGTTTAAGAAGGATTAATGTTATAACTTTGCCTTTGGTTTTACAAATAGACTTAAAGACATTTTTGTCTAAAAGTATTTATTTAAATAATAATCAAAATAAAGGCATACACAACTATCATTATCTTTATTAACATTGTAAAATTACTTCACAAACACAGAATTATCATGTTATGTTTGAAGAAAATGTGCTATAATGGAAAAAAGATATAAAGAGGTGACCAAGATGACCGTTAGCTATAAAAAGCTTTGGAAATTGTTGATAGACCGCGATATGAAGAAGAAAGATTTACAAGCTGCTGCGGGAATAAGTCCATCGTCAATTTCCAAGCTTTCTAAAAACGAATATGTCAGTATGGACGTTCTTGTAAAGGTTTGTACGGCACTTGGCGTTGATTTTAAAGATATCATGGAATTAGTGCCTAATATGCTTGAAGAAAGGGAGTAGAGTTATGGAAAATAACAGAAAAGAACAGGAACGGGCGGAATTACACCGCACGATATGGAATATGGCAAATGATTTAAGAGGCAGTGTAGATGGATGGGACTTTAAGCAATATGTTCTAGGTATGCTGTTTTACCGCTACATATCTGAAAATATTACCGCCTATATTAACGCCGGAGAATGGGAAGCTGGCAATACGGAATTTGATTATGCCAAGCTATCCGACGAAGAAGCAGAACAAGCACGAGAGGATTTGGTTAAGACAAAAGGCTTTTTTATTTTACCCAGCGAACTTTTTGAAAATGTCCGAGCTCGTGCAAAGGACGATGAAAACTTAAATGAAACACTGGAACAGATTTTCAGTAATATAGAAGCATCTGCGCAAGGAACAGAGAGTGAAGATAATTTCAAAGGTCTGTTTGATGATATTGATGTTAACAGCAATAAGCTAGGTAACACTGTAGTAAAGCGTAATGAAAAGCTGGTTAAGCTAATGAATTCTGTTGGAGAAATGAAGCTGGGAGATTACAAAGACAATACCATAGATGCATTTGGGGATGCTTATGAATTTTTAATGGGTATGTATGCATCCAATGCAGGAAAAAGTGGTGGTGAATACTATACGCCGCAGGAGGTTTCTGAACTCCTTACCCACTTAACATTAGTAGGAAAAACTGAAGTCAACAAGGTATATGACCCCGCTTGCGGTTCTGGCTCTCTACTGCTAAAGTTTGCAAAAATCTTAGGAAAAGA